>NZ_JBITZL010000001.1:1290821-1356033 GCF_044546845.1 Streptomyces sp. NPDC053076
TCGGGTGTACGGGGGCTGTGCGGGTGGTTCAGGCGCGCCGGCCCCCTGCCCTGGGTCGGCGCTCTGCTGGCTCGCCGGTGTCCGGGGGCGGCCATGCTGGTGTTCCCGGTGCTGGTCGTCGCCGCCGCGGTGACGGCCACCTTCGGCAAGGGCATCCGGGCGGTGTCCGTCTGGTCCACGTGCACAGGGGCTGCGCAGGTGGCTCGCACGCGCTGTAATGGCGACGTGGTCAGTGAGGGCGCTGCGATCAGCAGAACGAGGGCGGAGCGTGCCGAAGTCGCCCTCGCTTCGCTGATGGCGGCACCGGTCGGCCCCGACCGGCTCCGCCGGGTCCTGGAACATGCGCTCGTGTTCGCCGGGGCGACCTTCGCCGGGGTGTACACGCCCGGCGACGACCCCGCACTGTTCCGCCTCGCCGAGTCGGCCGGTCTGCCCCGCACCCTGTACGGCCTGCGGGACTGCTACCCGGCCACCGGTGCCTCCCCGGTCGCCGAGGCGCACCGCGCCGGACGGCCGCTGTGGCTCGGCCCCGCCGAGCTGGCCGGCGGCCCGGACGCGCGCCGCACCCCGTCCCCCGATTTCTCCGTGGCCGTCCTGCCGCTCGGCCCGGCCGGCGCCGGCTGTCTGCTGGCCGTCGGCGAGCATCCCGGCGGCTTCGGCACCGACGACCGGTCCTGTCTGGAGCTGATCGCCCGCGCGATCGCCGTACCCGTCCCGGCCGCCGCCCACGACACCGGCGAGCTGCCCGAGGACGCCTTCGACCTGTCCATGGACACCGGCCGGATCGAGGTCGGCGCGGTGATCCTGCGGCTGCTCGGCATCGACCGCGACAGCTTCGACGGCCGCGTCGAGACCCTGCTGGGCCGCGCGGTGCCCGAGGACCTGCCCGCGCTGATGTCCGTGGTCGAGGCCGACCACATGTCCATCGGCGACCGCGAGCTGGAGTTCCGCGTCCTGCAGGCCGCCGGGCCACCCAAATGGCTGCGGCTGCGCGGCCGGCTGCTGCCCGGCGGCGAGGGCCGGGCCGCCAGACTCGTCGGCACCGTGGCCGACGCCTCCACCCTGCGCTCCGACGTCACCGACGTCGCCCGCGTGCAGCGCCTGGCCGCCGCTCTCGCCACCGCCGGCACGGTCAAGGACGTCGGCCGGGCCGTCGTCGCCGCCCTGCGCACACCGCTGCACGCCGACCGGATCGCCCTGGCCGAACTGGAGAACGACCGGCTGGTGGTCACCGTCCTGGACCCGCCCGAGCCCGAAGCGTGGCCCGAGGTGTGGCGCAGCGAGTGGCGCACCGAGTGGCCCGACGCGCCGGTGCGCGCCATGCCCACCCTGGCCGCCGCGCTGCGCGTGGGCCGCGCCCGGATCTGGCCCGCCGGCTCGGTGCTGGAGCCCGCCCTCGGCGAGGTCGGCCCCGGCGGCCTCGCCGTGCTGCCGCTGCCCGCCGCCGGCCGCATGGCGGGCGCCTGCCTGATCGGCTGGGACCGCCCGCACGACTTCGCCCCCGACGAACGCGCCCTGCTCACCGCCTGCGCCGCCCTGACCGGACAGGCCCTGCTGCGCGCCCATGCCTTCGACGCCGAGCACGAACTCGTCGGCATGCTCCAGCGCACCCTGCTGCCCCGCCGGCTGCCCCGGCTGCCCGGCGGGGTGGCCGTCGCCCGCTATCTGCCCACCACGGCCGGTCTGGAGGTCGGCGGCGACTGGTACGACGTGATCCCGCTCGCCGACAACCATGTCGCCCTCGTGATCGGCGACGTCCAGGGCCACAACGCGGGCGCCGCCACCCTGATGGGTCAGATGCGCACCGCGTTGCGCGCCTACGCCGCCGAGGGCCACGCCCCGGACGTGGTCGTCGCGCATGCCAACCGGCTGCTGCTGGACATGGAGACCGACCTCTTCGCCACCTGCGCCTACGTCGACGTCGACATGGAGCGGGGCACCGCCTGGTGCGTCCGCGCCGGGCATGTGCAGCCGGTACTGCGCCACCCGGACGGCACCGTCGAGATCCTGGCCACCGAGGGCGGCCCGCCGCTCGGCGTGCTGACCCAGGCCGAGTTCCCGATGACCCCGCTGCGGCTGCAGCCCGGCACCGTGGTCGCGCTGACCACCGACGGCCTGGTGGAGTCCCCCGACTCCGACCTCGACGCCGGCATGGACCGGCTCGCCCGCGACCTGGCCGCCGCCGACCCCGCCCACCTCGGTCTGGTCGCCGACGCCCTGCTCACCGGCGCCCACCGCGGCGACGACGTGGCCCTGCTGCTGATGCGCTACGACGGTCTGGCGGTACGGCCGTTGCGGGAGAGCTGGACGGTGTGGCGGGTGCCGGAGGCGGTCCGGCACGCCCGTCGCTTCACCCGGCGCACCCTGCGCGCCTGGGACGTGCCCCAGCACCTGGTCGACGCGGCCCTGCTGGTGGTGTCCGAACTCGTCACCAACGCCCTCGTGCACACCGGCGGCCCGGTCCGGCTCGACATGAGCCTGGTCAATGACCGGTTGCGGCTGGCCGTCGCCGACTCCTCACCGCGCAGCCCCGTGCAGCCCACCAGCATCGGCTGGGAGGCCACCGGCGGCCGGGGCATCCTGCTGGTGGAGGCCGTGTCGGCGGCCTGGGGGACGGTCCCGGTCAGCGGCGGCAAACAGGTGTGGGCGGACCTCGTGGCCGACGGCTGACCCGCCACACGGGTGTGGGAGAGAGCCGTTCAGACGGGTTGGGGAGGCGCGCTCGGGCACCCGTGCCTAGGGTCGGTTGATGTGGCACACGACTTCGAGGAACTGGTGCAGAAGCAGCGCGCGGCCGAAGCTGCCCGCGCCACGGTCGAGGACCTGCGGGAGACCTACGGTCCGCCGGCCGAGCGGGGCATGACGGGCGCCCAGTCGGGCACTTACGAGACCGCCCTGCGGGCCTGGCGGGACCTGGCCCGCGATGTGCAGACGGCGGTCAGCGAGTACGCCAAGGAGACGGGCCGGGCACGGGCCGAGGTGGAGACCGAGGTGGAGCGGGCCGCCGCGACGGAGAGCACATGAGCCGAGCAGGCCGACGCGCCGAGCGGCTGGTGGACGCCGCCGACGCGCGGCTGCCCGTCCTGGAGGGCGGCGCGCTGCTGCGCAAGGCGTTCCCGGAACACTGGTCCTTCTTCCTCGGCGAACTCGCCCTCTACAGCCTGATCGTGCTGATCCTGACCGGCGTGTGGCTGACGTTCTTCTTCCAGCCGGAGATGCGTGAGGTCGTCTACGCGGGCTCCTATCCGCCGCTGCGCGGCGTGCGCATGTCGGCCGCGTTCGACTCCACCCTGCGCATCAGCTTCGATGTGCGCGGCGGCCTGCTGATGCGGCAGGTCCACCATTGGGCCGCGCTCGTCTTCGTCGCCGCGATCGGTCTGCACATGCTGCGGATCTTCTTCACCGGCGCCTTCCGCCGGCCCCGGGAGCTGAACTGGGTCATCGGGCTGACCCTGTTCGTGGTCTCGCTGGCCGAGGGCTTCGCCGGCTACTCACTCCCCGACGACCTGCTCTCCGGGACCGGGCTGCGCATCGCGCAGGGCATCATGGGGTCGATCCCGGTGGTGGGGACGTACGTGGCCTTCTTCGCCTTCGGCGGCGAGTTCCCCGGCCACGACATCATCACCCGCCTGTACCCGTTGCACATCCTGCTGCTCCCCGGCGCCCTGATCGCCCTGGTGACGGTGCATCTGGTCCTGGTCTTCCACCTCAAGCACACCCAGTGGCGGGGCCCCGGCCGCGCCAACCGCAACGTCCTCGGCAAACCCCTCTACCCGCAGTTCACCGCCACCTCCGCCGGCCTGTCCCTGACCGTCTTCGGCGTTCTCGTGCTGCTCTCCGGCCTCGCCCAGGTCAACCCGGTCTGGAAATACGGTCCCTACCGCCCGGACCTGGTCTCCACCGGCTCCCAGCCCGACTGGTACGTCGGGTTCCTGGAGGGCGCGCTGCGGCTCGTACCGCCGTGGGAGACGAACGTGGCCGGGCACACGTTCATGTGGAACGTCCTGCTGCCGGCCGTCGTCCTGCCCGGCCTGCTGTTCGCCGTGCTCTACGCCTATCCGTTCGTGGAGCAGCGGCTGACGGGGGAGTGGCACCACGAGCAGCACCTGTGCGACCGGCCGCGCGAGCGTCCCGTCCGCACCGCCCTCGGCGTCGCGGGCACCGTCTTCTACGGCGTGCTGCTGCTGGCCGGCGGCAACGACATCATCGCCTTCAGCTTCCGCATCTCCGTCGACGTCCTGACCTGGGTGCTGCGCGCCGCCCTCGTCGTGGCGCCCGTGCTCGCGTTCCTGGTCACCCGGTGGCTGTGCCGGGCCGTCACGGCGGCCGAGCGGGAACGCCTCACCGAGGGCGTGCCCACCGGCGACATCCGGCAGACCGTCACCGGCGGCTACGAGAGCGACCACGAGCCCGTCGAGGTGTTCCGGCCCGGCGCTCCCCGCAGGCCGCTCACCGGCGCGCGTACTGGAACACCATCCCGCACACGCCGCGCGCCAGAACACCGAGACCGATGAGGAACAGCCACAGGCCGTAGACGACACCGGTGGCCGTCACCGCGAATCCGAGCGCGGTGACGACCGGCCAGAGGCTCTCGTCCGGGAAGAACTCCACCGGCCCGGCCCCGTCCGCCACCTCGGCGGCGGTGCGGTCCTGCGGACGTGCGCCCCGGCGCCGGTACTGGATGAGACAGAAGAAGGCGACCAGCGCCGCCATTCCGCACGCGACGACCAGCGCGGTCGTGCCCGTCACGTCTCGCGACCACACGCCGTACAGGGCGGCGGAGCCGCCGAAGAACAGCGCCACGCCGCCGAACAGCATCGCCTCCGCCTTCATCGCACCCTCTCCTCCCCGGCCGGGTTCTCGACCTCCGGATGGTGCAGGTCGAAGGCGGGTGACTCCGACCGGATGCGGGGCAGCGCGACGAAGTTGTGCCGGGGCGGCGGGCAGGATGTCGCCCATTCCAGGCCACGGCCCCACCCCCAGGGGTCGTCCAGGGACACCTTCTCGCCCCTGGTCGCGGTGCGCCAGACGTTGTAGAGGAACGGCAGCGTGGACACGCCCAGCAGGAACGCGCCCGCCGACGACAGCATGTTGAGCAGCGTGAAGCCGTCCCCGGGCAGATAGTCCGCGTACCGGCGGGGCATCCCCTGCTCGCCGAGCCAGTGCTGCACCAGGAAGGTCAGCTGGAACCCCGGGAACAGCAGCCAGAAGTGCACCTTGCCGAGCCGTTCGTCCAGCATCTTCCCGGTGAACTTCGGCCACCAGAAGTAGAAGCCGGCGAACATCGCGAACACCACCGTGCCGAACAGGACGTAGTGCAGGTGCGCCACGATGAAGTACGAGTCGGTGAGGTGGAAGTCGAGCGGCGGCGAGGCGATCAGCACTCCGCTCAGCCCGCCGAGCAGGAACGACACCAGGAACCCCAGCGACCACAGCATCGGCGTCTCGAACGAGACCGACCCGTGGACCATCGTCCCGATCCAGGCGAAGAACTTGATGCCCGTGGGCACCGCGATCAGGAACGACATGACCGAGAAGAACGGCAGCAGCACCGCGCCGGTGGCGAACATGTGATGCGCCCAGACCACCGCCGACAGCATGGTGATCGAGGTGGTCGCCCCGATCATCGGCACATAGGCGAACAGCGGTTTACGGGAGAAGACCGGGATGATCTCCGAGACGATCCCGAAGAACGGCAGCGCCACGATGTACACCTCGGGATGCCCGAAGAACCAGAACAGGTGCTGCCACAGCAGCGCGCCGCCGTTCGCCGCGTCGAAGACGTGTGCACCGAACTTCCGGTCGGCCTCCAGCGCCAGCAGGGCCGCCGTCAGCACGGGGAAGGAGGGCAGGATCAGGATCGAGGTGAACAGCACGTTCCAGGTGAACATGGGCATCCGGAACATGGTCATGCCCGGCGCGCGCAGGGACATGATCGTGGCGATGAAGTTCACCGCGGTCAGCGTCGTCGACACACCCGACACCACCAGTCCCATGGCCCACAGGTCACCGCCCGGGCCGGGGGTGAAGTAGGAGCTGTTGAGCGGCGCGTAGGCGAACCAGCCGAACGCCGCCGCTCCGCCCGGCACCAGGAAGCCGGACACCACGATCAGGCCGCCGAACAGGTACATCCAGTAGGACAGCGCGTTCAGCCGTGGGAAGGCCAGGTCGGGGGCGCCGATCTGGAGGGGCATGACGGCGTTGGCGAATCCAGCGAACATCGGCGTCGCGAACAGCAGCATCATGATCGTGCCGTGGATCGTGAAGAACTGGTTGTAACCCTGCTTGCTCAGGAACTGCAGGCCCGGGTGAGCCAGCTCGGCGCGCATACCGAGCGCGAGCAGTCCGGCCAGCAGGAAGAAGCAGAATGCCGTGACCATGTAGAGGCGGCCGATCACCTTGTGGTCGGTCGTGGAGACCCAGCGCAGCAGGGCCCGGCCGGGTCGCGGCGCGGGCGCCGAGTACCGGGCGGTGATCTCCGTGATTTCTGGCATCTGCGGCGATTCGGTCATCGCGGCTGACGCTACTCCGGGTGGCCGCGGGCCCGCTCACGCCACGCCCGTCCTGCCCAGGGGGGCGCGCCCGGCCGGTTGCGCCGATCGGCTGACGGTCATCGCGCCGGGCATTCCCGGCGGCCCTCCGGGTACCCGGCGTTCATGAACACTGCCATGTACGAAGCAGCCGCCGGTGCGCAGGTCTTCGGATACATAGTCGTCCTCGTCGTCGGGGTGCTCTGCGTCGCCGGCCTGATCTGGGCCGTCCGGCTCGGGATGAAGGTGCGCCGGCGCGAGCCCGGTCCGCCCAGGCCCGAGGAGCAGCCGCGGATGCCGGCGTCCGGGCCGGTCCGCGAGACGGTGGAGATGCGCGAGCCCGACGAGGTGCCCCAGGCCGGTGACGGCGAGCGACTCACCCCGTACCAGACCGGCAACGTCGCCTCCAAGCCCGCCGAGGACCAGCGCCGCATGCGCTGGTCGCAGGGTTCCAGCGGGTCCTTCGGCGGCGGTGGCGGCGGTCGGACCTGACGGTCCGCCGCCTGCCCGGGTTTGCGGTTGTCCGGCGCGGGGGACCCGGGCGGGCACACACAGCGCAGAAGGAAGTTGAACGACGTGACCGCGCACAGCAGTGAGAAGCCCGCCCTGCCCTACGCCGAGACCGGATGGGCGAAGGCCCGCCGCCGGCGGGGGCGGGGGGTGCGCACCTGCCTCCCCGCCGTCCTGGACCGGGCGGCCACCGGGCAGCAGGGCGCCTCGGCCGACGACACCATAGTGCGGGGTGAGGACTGACCGGTCTGACCGCAGGGCCGGCGGCCGGCAGGCGAGCAGCGATCCGCTCTCCCGCCCGGTAGGTGACGCGGCGATCCGCTCTCCCGCCCAATAGGTGACGCGGCCGACCGCGGTGCGTGGCCGGCCCGCCCCGTCGCCGGGGGAGGGGCCGGTCAGGCGTGCGTGCTGGCCAGCAGCTTCAGGATCTCCTCGGTCGTGCCGCTCTCGCCGAGCCGCGGGAAGATCCGCTCGACACTGTTGGTGTGCGCCTCGGCGTCGGCGTCGGCCATGGCGTCCGTGGCGAGGGTGACGTGGTAGCCGTGCGCGTAGGCGTCGCGGGCGGTCGACTCCACGCCGATGCTGGTGGCGATCCCGGCCAGCACGATCTGCGTGATGCCCCGGCGGCGCAGCTGGACGTCCAGGTCGGTGCCGTGGAAGGCGCTCCAGTTGTGCTTGGTGACATGGATGTCGCCGGGGTGTCCGGACAGTTCGCCGACGATGACGTCCCAGCCCTCCGGGAAGGCGAGCCCGCGCGGCTGACGCTCGGTGCGGCCGGGCACGGCGTCCGCCCCGTCGGCCGCGAAGGAGACCCGGACGAGGACCACGGGCAGCCCGTGGGAGCGGAAGGCGTCGGTGAGCTCGGCCGTACGGGAGACGACCTCGGCCCCCGGGTACGGCTGGGTGGGCATGGCCACGATGCCGTGCTGCAGGTCGATCGCGACGAGGGCGGTGCGGGGGTCGAGCGTGGTGAGCGGCATGGGTCGGTCAGACCTTTCGGGTGGTTCGGGGGTGATGAGGGGCAGGGGAGACGCCGGTGGTCCCCGCGCGTTGCGAGCGCCTCGGTGTCACGGCCGGGAGAGCCGGTCCAGCAGCTCCAGCGCCGCGAGGACCGTCTGCCGCTCCTCCTCGGTGTAGCGGTCCTGGAAGGCGCGGGCCAGCCATTCCTCCCGCACCTGCTTGTTCCCCTCGATGCGGGCCCGGCCGGTGTCGGTCAGCGTGACCAGCTGGCGGCGGCCGTCGTCGGGGTCGGGGGTGCGGCGGATCAGCTCGTGCTGCTCCAGGGCGGCCAGTGTGGTGGCCATGGACTGCGGGCGCACCCCCTCGGCGGCGGCGAGCGCGCTGGCCGTGGCCGCGCCGTGCTTGCCGACCAGGGTGAGCGCCGACTCCTGGGAGGGGCTGAGGTCGGCGTCCTGCGCCACCTCCCGGATGCGCCGTCGCAGCCTGCTGAAGACCACGCGCAGCTCGCGCGCGGCGCGGCCGGCGGAGTCGGAGATGTCGGTCATGGCGCAAGACTATGACCGACAGACGTGTCTGTCCAGTTGAGACTGTTCAGTTTTACCTGTCTTTTTGTCGGGTACTCGCCCGCCTCGGACAGGGCAGCTCGTCGGTGAAGATCAAGGGAGCCCAGAATGACCCCTCCGGACAGGTCCGGCCTGGAGGCGGCCCTGCGGGCCGAGGTCGATGGCGAAGTCCGCTTCGACGCGGGCAGCCGCGGCGCCTACGCCACGGACGGTTCCAATTACCGGCAGGTCCCGATCGGCGTCGTCGTGCCCCGCACCGTGGAGGCGGGCGCCCGGGCGGTGTCGGTCTGCGCACGCTTCGACGCCCCTGTCCTCTCCCGTGGCGGCGGCACCAGCCTGGCCGGACAGACGACCAACACCGCCGTGGTGATCGACTGGAGCAAGTACTGCACCGGCGTGCTCTCCGTCGACCCCGAGCGGCGCACCTGCGTGGTGGAGCCCGGCATCGTGCTGGACGAACTCAACCGCCGGCTCTCCCGCCACAAGCTCCAGTTCGGCCCGAAGCCCTCCACCCACAGCCACTGCGCGCTCGGCGGCATGATCGGCAACAACTCCTGCGGCGCCTCCGCCCAGGCGTACGGCAAGACCGTCGACAACGTCCGGCGCCTGGAGATCCTCACCTACGACGGGCAGCGCGCCTGGGTGGGCCCCACCCCGCCCGACGAGCGGGCCCGGATCGTCGCGGGCGGCGGCCGGCTCGCCGAGATCTACGCCGGTCTCGAACGCATCGCCACCGAGTACCTGGCCGACATCCGCCGCGGCTACCCCAAGATCCCGCGCCGCGTCTCCGGCTACAACCTCGACTCCCTGCTCCCCGAGAACGGCTTCGACGTGGCAAAGGCCCTCGTCGGCAGCGAGGGCACCCTCGTGACCGTCCTGCGCGCCGAACTCGACCTCGTACCCGTGCCGGCGTACCAGTCCCTGCTCGTCCTCGGCTACGACGACATCTGCGCCGCCGCCGACGACGTGCCCCGCCTGCTGGAGCACTGCACGCCCACCCAGCTGGAGGCCCTGGACGGGCGGATGGCCCAGCTGATGCGTGAGGAGGGCGCCTACCTGGAATCGCTCGCCGTCCTTCCCGAAGGCGACAGCTGGCTGATGGTGCAGTACAGCGGCGACAGCCAGGAGGACGTCGACGAACAGGCGCACGCCCTGCTGCGGGCCGTCGGCCGCGAGGAGAAGGACGCCGACGTCGCCTTCTCCGACGACCCCGAGCGCGAGCAGAAGATGCTCAAGGCCCGCGAGGCCGGACTCGGCGTGACCGCGCGCCCGCCCGACGGCCGGGAGACCTGGGAGGGCTGGGAGGACTCCGCCGTACCGCCCGAACGGCTGGGCGACTACCTGCGCGACCTCAAGCGGCTGTTCGAGGAGTTCGGCTACGACCACCCGTCCCTGTACGGCCACTTCGGTCAGGGCTGCGTCCACACCCGGATCCCCTTCGGCCTGACGGCCGCCGAGGGTGTGGCCGACTTCCGGCGCTTCCTGGAGCGCGCGGCCGACCTCGTCGCCTCCTACGGCGGCTCCCTGTCCGGCGAGCACGGGGACGGCCAGGCCCGGGGCGAGCTGCTCACCCGGATGTTCGGAGAACGGCTCGTGACCGCGTTCGGCGAGCTGAAGGCGCTCCTGGATCCCGGCAACCGGATGAACCCCGGCAAGGTCGTCCACCCGAACCCCGTCGACGGGCAGCTGCGCCTCGGCCCCGCCTGGCGGCCCGCCACCCCCACCACCCACTTCGGCTTCCCCGAGGACGACCACGCCTTCGACCGCGCGGTGATGCGCTGCGTCGGCATCGGCAACTGCCGCAGCCACTCCGGCGGCGTCATGTGCCCCTCGTACCGGGCCACGATGGAGGAGGAACACTCCACCCGCGGCCGGGCCCGGCTGCTGTTCGAGATGCTCGACGGGCACGCCGACTCGGCGGTCCAGGACGGCTGGCGCTCCGCCGAGGTACGCGACGCCCTCGACCTCTGCCTGGCCTGCAAGGGCTGCAAGTCCGACTGCCCGACCGGCGTCGACATGGCCACCCTCAAAGCGGAGTTCATGTCCCACCACTACGCGGGCCGGATGCGTCCCATGGCCCACTACTCCATGGGCTGGCTCCCGCTGTGGGCCCGGCTGTCGCGCACCGCTCCCGCCCTGGTCAACTCCGCGCTCCACGCGCCCGGCCTGGCCCGCCTCGGCAAGCGGCTCGCCGGCATCGACGAAGCCCGCTCGGCACCCTTGTTCGCCGAGGAGTCCTTCGTCCAGTGGTGGCGGGCCCGCGACCGGGAGGAAACGGACCCGGCCGACCCGCGCACGGTCGTCCTGTGGCCGGACACCTTCAGCACCTACTTCCACCCCGCCATCGCGAAGTCGGCCGTACGCGTCCTCGAGGACGCCGGTTTCCGGGTCGCCGTGCCCACCGAGCCGGTGTGCTGCGGACTGACCTGGATCTCCACCGGTCAACTCCCCACCGCCAAGAAGGTACTGACCCGCACCCTCGGAGTGCTGCGGCCCTACCTGGAGGCCGGCACGCCGGTCATCGGACTGGAACCCTCCTGCACGGCCGTCTTCCGCTCCGACGCCCCGGAACTCATGCCCGGTGACCTGGACGTGGCGCGGCTCGCCGCGCAGACGCGCACCTTCGCCGAACAGCTCGTCCACCACGCCCCCGACGACTGGCGGCCACCGCGGCTCGCCCGGCGGGCCACCGTCCAGACCCACTGCCACCAGCACGCCATCATGAAGTTCGACGCCGACCGTGAACTGATGCGCCGCGCCCACCTCGACGCCGAGGTGCTGGACGAGGGCTGCTGCGGCCTGGCCGGCAATTTCGGCTTCGAACGGGGCCACCACGAGGTCTCCATGGCCGTCGCCGAACAGGGCGTCCTGCCGGCGGTCCGCGGGGCCGCCCCGGACAGCCTCGTCCTCGCCGACGGCTTCAGCTGCCGTACCCAGATCGAACAGGGCGGCACCGGCCGCCGCGCACTGCACCTCGCCGAGGTCCTGGCGCTCGCCCTCGACGGCAACCTGCCCGGCGACCACCCGGAACGCCTGGCCGACCGCCCCGACGAGCCCTCCCGTACCACCCGCTGGGTGGCGGCCGCCGCCGTCGCCGCCCTCGCCGTGGGTGCCGTGGGCGGGCTGCGGCAGCTGAGGAGGCGACCATGAGCGACCGGCCGGGTGTCGACGCGATCGACACCGCCGTCTACACCGTGCCCACCGACGCCCCCGAGGCGGACGGCACCCTCGCCTGGGACAAGACCACCCTCGTCCTGGTCACCGTCCGCTCCGGCACCACGACCGGGCTGGGCTACACCTACGCCCCCGCCGCCACCGCCCACGTCGTCCGCGAACTGCTCGCCGGCACCGTCACCGGCCTCCGCGCCTACGACGTGCCGCGCGCCAACGAACACATGTGCCGGGCCGTGCGCAACGCCGGACTGCCCGGCGTGGCCGCCCAGGCGATCGCCGCCGTCGACATCGCCCTGTGGGACCTGAAGGCACGCCTGCTCGGCCTGCCCCTCGTCCAGCTGCTGGGCGCCGCCCGCGACGACGTGCCCGTCTACGGCAGCGGGGGCTTCACCACCTACGACAGCGCCCAGCAGGAACGCCAGCTGCGCGGCTGGACCGAGGAACAGGGCATCCCCCGCGTCAAGATCAAGATCGGGGAGTCGTGGGGCGGCCGGCAGGACCGCGACCTGGAACGCGTCGCCCGCGCGCGGGCCGCCATCGGCGACACGGCCGAGCTGTACGTGGACGCCAACGGCGCCTACACCGGCGGCGAGGCGGTACGCGTCGCGGCCCGCCTCGCCGACCACGGCGTCACCTGGTTCGAGGAACCCGTCTCCTCCGACCACCTCACCACCCTGGCGGACATCCGCGGCCGGACCCCGATCGACGTCACCGCCGGCGAGTACGGCTACACCCTCGGGTACTTCGCGCACATGCTGGCCGCCGGGGCCGTCGACTGCCTCCAGGCCGACGTCACCCGCTGCGGCGGCATCACCGTCTGGCTGCGCGCCGCCGCGCTCGCCCACGCGCGCGGAATCGACGTCTCCGGGCACTGCGCGCCCCACGCCCACGCGCATGTGGCCGCCGCCGTGCCCAACCTGCGCCATCTGGAGTGGTTCCACGACCACGCCCGTATCGAACGGCTCCTGTTCGACGGTGTCCTCGACCCCGGTGGCGGCAGCATCACGCCGGGCGCCGACGGGGCACCGGGCCTGGGGCTGACTGTGGTGCAGGAACGGGCGGCACCGTACCGGGTGGAGTGAGACGGACCGTGCCGTCAGGAAGCGCGGGAAACGTGGGAAACGCGGGAAGCGCAGGAACCCCAGGAAGCGCGGGAAGCCCAGGAAGCGCAAGATGCGCAAGAAGCGCGAGGAGCGCAGAAAGCGCAGGGAGCGCGAGAGGTTCAAGAGGAGAGAGGACCATGCCCCTCACCGTCGTCATCACCGGAGCCAGCGCCGGCATCGGCCGCGCCACCGCCCGCCTGTACGCCCGGCGCGGCGCGAACGTCGTCCTGATCGCGCGCGGCGAGGGCGGACTGGAGGCGGTGGCCGACGAGGTCGCGGCCCTCGGCGGACGCCCGCTCACCCAGGCGGCCGACATGGCCGACGCGGCCCGGGTGGACGCCGTCGCCGAAGCCGCGGAGAAGGAGTTCGGCCCGATCGACGTGTGGATCAACTGCGCGTTCTCCACCGTGTTCGCGCCGTTCGAGGAGATCACCGCGGAAGAGTTCCAGCGGGTCACCGAGGTGACCTACCTCGGCTTCGTCAACGGCACCCGCGCGGCCCTCACACGCATGCTGCCCCGCGACCGCGGCACCATCGTGCAGGTCGGCTCCGCGCTGGGGGAGCGGTCCATCCCACTGCAGTCGGCGTACTGCGGAGCCAAGCACGCCATCAACGGCTTCACCTCCTCCGTGCGCACGGAGCTGCTGCACCGGGGCAGCAACGTGCACATCACCGTGGCCCAGATGCCCGCGGTCAACACACCCCAGTTCGAATGGGTGCGTTCCCGGTTGTCCCAGCACCCGATGCCGGTGCCTCCGATCTACCAGCCGGAGGTCGCCGCGCGGGGCGTGGTGTACGCGGCCGACCACCCACGCCGCAAGCAGTACTACGTCGGCGCCACCACCGTGGCCACCGTCTGGGCCAACCGGCTCGTCCCCGCACTGCTCGACCGCTATCTCGCCCGGACCGGCTTCGACTCCCAGCAGACCGACCGCATCCCACCGGCCGGCCTGGACAACCTCTTCGAACCGGTGGACCGGACCGTGGCCGAGGACCAGGGCGCCCACGGCTCCTTCGACGACAGCGCCCACTCCCGGTCCTGGCAGGAGACCCTGGTCCGGCACCCCGTCGCCACCGCCCTCGGCACGGGCGGCGCGGCATACGGCGTCGTGCGCGGGCTGCGCCGGCTGGCCGACCGGCGCGCTTAGGCTGGCAGGGTGCGCCTCCTGCTCATGTCCGACACGCACCTGCCCAAGCGCGCCAAGCGGCTCCCGGAGCAGCTGCTCGCCGAACTCCCGCACGCGGACGTCGTGATCCACGCCGGGGACTGGGTCGACACCGCCACCCTCGACCTGCTGGAGAGCCGCAGCCGAAGGCTGATCGGGGTCCACGGCAACAACGACGGCCCGCAGCTGCGCGCCCGGCTCCCCGAGGTGGCCCGTGCCGAACTGGGCGGCCTGCGCTTCGGCGTCGTCCATGAGACCGGCCCCGCCCAGGGCCGCGAGGCCCGTTGCGCGGCCCGCTTCCCCGACCTCGACGTCCTGGTCTTCGGGCACAGCCACATCCCCTGGGACACCACCGCTCCCGGTGGCCTGCGCCTGCTCAACCCCGGATCCCCGACCGACCGGCGCCGGCAGCCCCACTGCACCTACCTCACGGCGACGGTGGCCGACCGAGCGCTGAGCGACGTCACTCTGCACCGTCTGCCGCAGCGGTAGCGGGCCGTGACATCATCCCCGGATGATCAACAGCTCCGGCATACCCGCCGTCGTGCCCGCCGGCCGTCTCGCCGCCGGCGCACAGCCCACGCTGCCGCTGCCCGGCGGCCTGGAACTGCGGCCCTGGCACCTCGACGACACCGACGCCGACGCCCTGTACACGGCCGGGCAGGACCCGGCGATCAGCCACTGGAACCTCTTCTCCGTCGGCAGCCGCGACGAGGCCCGGACCCGGATCGAGCGCCTGCACGCGCGCCGACACGCCGAGACGGGGGCGGTCTGGGCCCTCGCCCCGGTCGGCGGCGCGGCCGTGGGGCTCGCCGGTCTCAACGACGTCGACCTGGCGGGTGGCACCGCCGAGGTCGTCTACTGGGTGCTGCCCGCGGCGCGCGGCGGCGGCATCGCGGTCGCGGCGACCCGGCGGCTCAGCCGCTGGGCCCTGGACGACCTGGGCCTGCACCGGCTGGTCCTCTGCCACTCGACGGCCAACCCCGCCTCCTGCCGGGTGGCCGAGAAGGCCGGATACACCGTCGAGGGCACCCAGCGCAGCGCCCTGCTGCACGCCGACGGCTGGCACGACCAGCACGTCCACGCGCGTGTCGCCGGAGACCCCGAATAGCGTCGGCGTGGGATTGCCGTTGACGCTGCTGCCAGGCTGACGCTGCTCCCGGGAACGCTGTCGCTCCGGCGGCGGTGAGCGGGAGGCGGACCGGGCGGGCCGCGCCAAGCCGGCCGGGCGGCACCCCTAGTGCTGTGGCCGGAAAGGTTTGCCGGAAGGCTCGCGGCGTCCGGTGCGGTGCATCGCAAGGCGGAGCATCACCCGCGTACTGGATGTACTCGGGTGATGCGACAACGCGGCGAGGTGCCGTGCCGGGCGCCGCGAGCCGGTGAACCTTTCCGGTCCCAGCACTAGCGTCGGCGGGCCGTCCGGCCGGCCCGGTGGCGGGCGCGGGCCCGGGCCGGCCGGGCCCGCACGCGGTGCCGCACGCCCGCGGCCAGCAGCGCGAGTACCGCGACCCCCGCCGCCGCGCCGGCGGCTCGCTTGGCCACCGGAAGTCCCGCCGTACGCAGCAGGTCCAGCGGCTCCGGCTGCCGGTCGCGCGGCACCGGCTCCTGCCCGGTGGGCGGTGCCGGCTCCTCGTCGGAGGGCCGCGGCTGTTCGCCCAGCCGTTCGGCCAGACAGGCCGCGAACTGTCCCACGAGCCGGTCGCCCACCTCCGCCAGCACCCCGCGCCCGAACTGCGCTGGGCGTCCCGTCACCGCCAGATCGGTCCGCACCGTCACCGCCGTACCGCCGTCGGCCTCGGTGAGCGTGCCGGTGACGGTCGCCCTGGCCGTGCCCTGCCCCCGGGTCTCCCGGCCGCTCGCCACGAGCACCATCCGGTGCGCCGCCTCGTCCTGCTCCTCGAAGACCGCGGTGCCCCGGTAGGTCACGCTGACCGGGCCCACCTTGACCTTCACCGAACCGGTCACCGTCCTGCCGTCGAACTCCTCCACCGTCGCGCCCGGCAGGCACGGGGCGACCCGGTCGATGTCCACGAACGCCCGCCAGGCGTCGTCGACCGGGACGGGGACGGTGAACTCGTGTTCCAGTTCCATGACTTCCTCCTCGCACTCACATGGCCGCGGGCGGGTGGATGGCCCCCGCGGTCGCGGTGAGCGGTGCCCCGCTGCCGCCCCAGCGAAGGGCGACGATCTCGGCGGCGACCGACACGGCGACCTCCTCGGGCGTACGGGCCCCCAGGTCGAGCCCGAGCGGTGAACGCAGCCGGGACAGCTCCGCGTCGGTGAGACCGGCCTCGGTCAGCCGCGCGCGTCGTTCGTCGTGGGTACGGCGGCTGCCCATCGCCCCGATGTAGGCGGCCGGCCGGCGCAACGCCTCCTGAAGCAGCGGCACGTCGAACTTCGGGTCGTGGGTGAGGACGCAGATCACCGTGCGTTCGTCGGTGCCGGTGCTCCGGAGATAGCGGTGCGGCCAGTCCACGACCACCTCGACCGCGCCCGGGAAGCGCTTGGGCGTCGCGAAGACCGGGCGGGCGTCGCAGACGGTGACCCGGTAGCCGAGGAAGTCACCGATGCGGGCCACCGAGGCCGCGTAGTCGATCGCGCCGAAGACCAGCATCCGCGGCGGGGGAGCGAACGACTGGAGGAACAGCGTGACCGTGTCCTCGCGGCGCTCCCCGTGCGGGCCGTAGTGCCTGAGGAGCGAGGCACCCAGGGCGAGTTCGCCACGCGCGTCGGCGGTGACGGCGGCATCCAGCCCGTTCGTGCCGAGCGTGCCCGCGACGGTGTCCGGCCAGACCGCGAGGGCCGCCCCGCGCGGGGCGGGCCCGTCGACCACCGTCGCCACGGTCACCGGCTCGCCCGCGGCGACCGACGCGGCGACCGCCCCGAACGCCGGGTCCGTCCCGGACGTCACCGGCCGGACCAGCACGGTGATCTCGCCACCGCAGGTCAGCCCGACGGCGAAGGCGTCCTCGTCGCTGTAGCCGAAGGTCGCGAGCTGTGCCGTTCCGCTCGCCACGACCTCCTGCGCGAGCTCGAACACCGCCCCTTCCACACAGCCCCCGGAGACGCTGCCCACGACCTCGTTGTCGGGCCCCACCGCCATGGCGGCGCCGGGCCCGCGTGGCGCACTGCGGCTGACCGCGACGACCGTGGCGAGCCCGAACGGGATCCGGGCCGCGTACCAGCGCTCCAGCGCCGGCAGGATCTCACGCACTTTCGGCTCCTCTCCCCACTCTCTCTCCGGCCGACGCCCCGCGCACCACCGCCGCGAGCCGCTCCAGCGCCGCGAGGCTGTGCCCCTCGACGAAGGCGTCGACGCTGGGCAGGGCCGCCGCCATCCCGGCGGCCAGCGGCGCGTAACCGGGGCGGGCCTTGCGCGGGTTGGCCCAGATCACCTGATGGGCCAGGCCGTGCAGCCGGCGCATCTGGGCGCCCAGCAGCTCCGGATCGCCGCGCTCCCAGCCGTCCGAGAGCAGCACGACCACCGCGCCGCGCGCCATGCCGCGCTGCCCCCAGCGGTTCAGGAACTCGCGCAGCAGTTCGCCGAGCCGGGTGCCGCCGCGCCAGTCCGGTACGGCGGCCGCGAGGGCGGCCATGGCGAGGTCGGGATCGCGGTGCGAGAGCTCGCGCGTGGCCCGCGTCAGCCGGGTCCCGATGGTGAACACCTCCGTGCGGCCCCCGCGCACCGCCGCGTGCGCGAACCGCAGCAGCGCGTCGGCGTACGGCGCCATCGAACCGCTCACGTCGACCAGCAGCACGACCCGGCGGGACCGTTCCACGCGCGCGTGCCGCCGCAGCCGGGCCGGTTCCCCGCCGCGCCGCAGCAACTCGCGTACGGTGCGGCGCGGGTCGACCTCCCCGCGCCGGGCGGGCCGCCGTCGCGCCGAGCGGCGGGTCTGCCCGTGCAGCGTGAACGCGGCGAGCAGGCGGCGCACCTGGGCGCGCTCGACGGCGTCCAGCGCGGCGACGTCGCGGTGCCGCAGCACCTCGGCGGAACTGGCGAGGGTGGCCGTGGGCGGGCCGGACGGCCGGTCCTCGCCGGGCCTGCGGGAAGCGGCGGCGGCCTCGCGTGCGACGAGCCGGAGCCGGGGCGGGGATGCGGGGCGCGCCGGGCGCCGGGCGTGCTCACCGGGCGCCCCGAAATACGCGGTGAACACCCGCTCGTACCGCTCCAGATCGTCGTGCCCCCCGCACAGCGTCGCCCGCCCCGCCCAGTACACGTCGCTGCGCATCCCGGGCCGCAGCAGCTGCACGGCGCGCAGGAACGCGTGCAGCCGCTCGGTGCTGGCGTCGAGACCGGCCGTCCGCAAGGCCCGCACGAAGCCGAGCAGTACGGCGTCCGCCCCGAGCGGCACGCCCCCCGGCACGGCAGGCGGCCCGGGCCGTACGGCGTCCGCTCCCGGCTCCCGGTCCGTCCCGCCTCTCGGTGTGCCCAAAGCCGTCACACTCCCCGGCGTGCCAGGACTGCCGAGAGATCGAGGCCGCGGGCGCGGTCGGCGTCCTCCCGGTACTTCAGCACCGATCCCAGCGTCGCCGTGGCCAGCTCCGCGTCCACCTCGCTCGCCCCGAGCGCGTCCAGCGCCTCGGCCCAGTCGATCGTCTCGGCCACACCGGGCGGTTTGAGCAGGTCCGCGCCCCGCAGCGCCTGCACGAGCGCGGTGACCTGTTCGGCCAGCCGCGCCGAGACCCTGGGGAGCCGGCGCCGCACGATGGCCAGTTCGCGGGCGAAGGAGGGGTGGTCGAACCAGTGGTAGAGGCACCGGCGTTTCAGCGCGTCGTGCACCTCCCGGGTCCGGTTCGAGGTGAGCACCACCACCGGCGGCGCCTCGGCCCGCAGCGTCCCGAGTTCCGGGATGGTGACGGAGTACTCGGACAGCAGTTCCAGCAGGAACGCCTCGAACTCGTCGTCGGCCCGGTCGATCTCGTCGACCAGCAGGACCGACGGCTGCGTCTGGAGGGCTCGCAGGAGCGGCCGGGCGATGAGGAACCGCCGGTCGTACAGCTCGCTCTCCAGGCGGTCGGCGTCCGTCACCCCGGCCGCCTCGGCGGCCCGCAGGTGCAGCAGCTGGCGTGGGAAGTCCCAGTCGTACAGGGCCTGGGAGGCGTCGATGCCCTCGTGGCACTGCAGACGGATCAGCGGCGCGCCGAGCGCCCCGGCGAGGGCGGTCGCGAGCGCGGTCTTCCCGACGCCCGCGTCGCCCTCGCAGAACAGCGGCCGGTGCAGTCTCAGGGCCAGGAAGCAGGTGATCGCCAGCCCCTCGTCGACGAGATACCCCGTCTCCTCCAGGCGGGCCCGCACCTGCTCCGGGTCGTCCATGCAGGTGATCGGCGCTCACCCCCAGCCCGTGGCGGTCAGCACCGCCCGCCGGGTCAGCACGCGGGCGAGGTGCTGCCGGTACTCGGGCGAGGCGGACAGGTCCTGCGCCGGCCGGGTGCCCTCGGCCGCCGCCGCTGCCGCCCGCGCGACGGCCTCGGGGCCGTCGGCGCCGGACAGTGCCTCCTCGGCCGCCGGGGCCCGCAGCGGGGTCGGGCCCATGTTGGTCAGACCGATGCGCGCCTCGGCGATGCGCCCGTCGTCGCGTCGCACCAGCGCGGCGACACCGACGATGGCCCAGGACTGGGCGACCGGATGGAACTTCTCGTAGTGGAAGCTCCAGCCGTCCGTCTTCGGGATCCGCACCTCCACCAGCAGTTCGTCCGGTGCGAGGGCCGGCTGGAGGTAGTCGACGAAGAAGTCCCGCACCGGGACCGTGCGCCGGCCGCCCGGCCCCGCGACGACGAGCTCCGCGTCCAGGGCGAGGGCCACGGCGGGCAGGTCACCGGCCGGGTCGGCGTGCGCCAGGGAGCCGCCGAGGGTGCCCCGGTGCCGTACGGCGGGATCGGCCACCGTGGCCGTCGCCTCGGCGAGCAGACCGGCGTGGCGGCGCACCAGTGGGTCGTGGACCACCTCGTGGTGCGTGGTCATGGCGCCGATGACGAGCGTGTCGCCGTCCTCGCGGACGCCGCGCAGCTCCGGGACCCGGCCGACGTCCACGACGAGTTCGGGGAAGGCCAGCCGCATCCGCAGCAGTGGCAGCAGGCTCTGCCCGCCGGCCAGGACCTTGCCCTCCTCGCCTGCGTCGGCGAGCGTGCGCACCGCTTCGTCGACGCTGCTCGGACGGGCGTAGTCGAACGCGGGAGGAATCATCGCGGACCCTCTTTCCCGGACGGGCCGTACTGGCCGGTGTCCCCCGACTGCGCCGTCTGTCCGGACTGGCCGGACTGGGCGGGCCCCGTCCCCCCGGTGCCGTCCGCCGCGCCGGCGTCACCGGAGCGCGCCGCCTGGACGGCCTGCCACACCCGGTGCGGCGAGCACGGCATCCGCACGTCCCGCACGCCCAGGGGCCGCAGCGCGTCCACCACGGCGTTCACGACGGCGGGTGTCGAGGCGATCGTTCCCGCCTCGCCGACTCCCTTGACTCCCATGGTGTTGTCGACCGCCGGGGTCTCCGTCCGGTCGGTGACGAAGTCCGGCAGGTCCGCCGCCGACGGCACCAGGTAGTCGGCCATGGTGCCGGAGACGAGGTTGCCCTGGTCGTCGTAGACGGCCTCCTCGAACAGCGCCTGGGCGATGCCCTGGGCGAGCCCGCCGTGCACCTGGCCCTCGACGATCATGGGGTTGACGACCGTGCCGACGTCGTCCACGCACACGTACGTGCGGATGCGGATCTTGCCGGTCTCCGTGTCGACCTCGACCGCGCACAGGTGGGTGCCGTGCGGGAAGGAGAAGTTCTCCGGGTCGAGCACCGTCTCGGCGTTGATGGAGGGCTCGACCCCGTCCGGCAGGTCGTGCGAGGTGAACGTCTCGAAGGCGACCTCCTGGATGGTCCTGCGTGCCTCCGGGGAGCCCTTCACCGAGAACACCCCGCCGCTGAACTCCAGGTCCTGCTCGCTGGCCTCCAGCAGGTGCGCGGCGACCTTGCGCGCCTTCTCCACCACCTTCACCGCCGCCCGGTGCACGGCCTCGCCCCCGACGGCCAGCGACCGCGAGCCGTAGGTGTCCATGCCCTGCGGGGATGCCTTGGTGTCGCCGTGCACCACCTCGACGTCGTCGAACGGCACGCCCAGCACGTCCGCGGCGATCTGGCTCCAGCAGGTCTCGTGGCCCTGCCCGTGCGGGCTGGTGCCGGTGACGACCTCGACCTTGCCGGTCGGCAGCATGCGGATGCTCGCCGCCTCCCAGCCGCCGGCCGCGTACCTGAGGTCGCGCAGCACCCGGCTCGGCGCGAGACCGCACATCTCCGTGAAGGTCGACACGCCGATGCCGAGGCGTACGGTGTCGCCGCGCTCGTTGCGCTCCCGCTGTTCGGCCCGCAGGTCGTCGTAGCCGAACAGGGCCAGCGCCTTGTCGGTCGCGGCCTCGTAGTTGCCGCTGTCGTAGGTGAGCCCGGCGATGGTGGTGTACGGGAACTCCTCGTGCCGGATCCAGTTCCGGCGCCGCACCTCGACCGGGTCGAGGCCGAGCTCGACGGCCAGCTCGTCCATGATCCGTTCGATGGCGTACGTGGCCTCGGGGCGGCCGGCACCGCGGTAGGCGTCGGTCGGGGTGCGGGTGGTGAAGACGCCGGTGCAGGTGAACTCGTAGGCGTCCATCTTGTAGATCGCCGGGTACATGAAGGCGCCGAGGATCGGGATGCCCGGCGTGACGAGCATCAGGTAGGCGCCCATGTCGGCGAGGAGGTCCACCTTCAGGCCGAGCAGTCTGCCCTCGCGGGTGGCGGCGATCTCGATGTCCTGGATCACGCCGCGGCCGTGGTGGGTGGCGAGGTAGCCCTCGGAGCGGGACTCCGTCCACTTCACCGGGCGGCCGAGCTTGCGGGCCACCGCGAGCGCGATGGCCTCCTCGCCGTACACCTGGAGTTTGGAGCCGAATCCGCCGCCCACGTCCGGGGCGATCACCCGGAGCTTGTGCTCGGGGACGCCGGTGACGGTCGCCAGCATGATCCGCAGGATGTGCGGGATCTGGGTCGCCGAGTAGACCGTGTACTCGCCGGAGGCGGCGATCGGGGTGACGACCACCGCCCGGGGTTCCATGGCGTTGGGGATCAGCCGCTGCTGATGGTAACGGCGCTTCAGGGTCACCTCGGCGCGTGCCCGGACCGACTCGAAGCTCTCGCCGGTGGCAAGGGGCCAGGTGTAGCAGCGGTTGGTGCCCTTGTCGGCGTGGACCAGCGGGGCGCCCTCGGCGAGTGCGGCCTCCAGGTCCAGGACCGGCGGCAGCGGATCGTAGTCGACCTCGACCGCCTCCAGCGCGTCGGCGGCCGCGTACCGGTCGCGGGCGACCACGACCGCGACCGGGTCACCGGCGTGGCGGACCTCGTCCACGGCGATCGGCGGGTGGTCGGGCAGCACGATGTCCTCGGTCACCGGCCAGGCGCAGGGCAGCGAGCCGAGCCCTTCGGCGAGGTCGGCGCCGCTGAAGGCGGCGACGACCCCGGGCCGTTCCCGGGCGGGGGAGACGTCGACGCGGGTGATGCGGGCGTGGGCCATCGGGCTGCGCAGGACGGCCAGGTGCAACAGGCCCGCGACCTGGATGTTGTCGGTCCAGTTGGTCTGGCCGGTGATCAGCCGCGCGTCCTCCTTGCGCAGCCTGGAGCGGCCGACCTCGTGTGCAACGGCCTGATCGGTCATGCCGTGGCCTCCTCGGTGACCTGTTGCCCGGAACCGGTCTCCTGCCCGGACGCGGCGAGCACCGCGCGGACGATGTTCTGGTAGCCGGTGCACCGGCAGAGGTTGCCCTCCAGGGCCTGCCGCACCTCCTCCGCGGTGGGGCGCGCGTTCTCGCGCAGCAGATCGCGTGCCGCCATGATCATGC
Organism: Streptomyces sp. NPDC053076; assembly: GCF_044546845.1. Lineage (NCBI taxonomy): Bacteria > Bacillati > Actinomycetota > Actinomycetes > Kitasatosporales > Streptomycetaceae > Streptomyces > Streptomyces sp. NPDC053076. Next base: position 1,313,682 of record NZ_JBITZL010000001.1, read on the forward strand.
CGGGGGTGCAGTAGCCGCATTGCAGGCCGTGCTGTTCGTGGAAGGCGCGTTGCAGCGGTGTCCACTCGCCGTCGCGCGCGAGCCCCTGGATCGTCGTCACCTCGCTGTCGTCCGCCTGCACGGCCAGCACCGAGCAGCTCTTGACGGTCGCCCCGTCCAGGTCGACGGTGCACGCTCCGCAGTTCGAGGTGTCGCAGCCGATCGGGGTGCCGGTCAGGCCGAGGCGGTCGCGCAGGTAGTGGGCGAGGAGGAGACGGGGTTCCACATCGTCCTCGTACGTCGTGCCGTCCACGTTCACCTTGATGTGGGTCATGCGCCCTCCAAGCCGTGCGGGCAGGAGTGGGGAACCAGCCAGGCTGGCGTGATGTACGTCACTCTAAGTCCGCCCCTTGGTGGCGGCGAGTGCTACGGCGGGGATCTGTTGAATGTTGATCCATTGCTGTGGTGTCAGCCTCCCGCCGCACCGCTCCGGCCCGCCGTCCCGCAGGAGGCCCTCGGGTGCGCGCTGCAGGCATGTCCGGAGGCCGGCGGACCGGGACGGCGGCGTGCTCGCCGACCTCCCCGGACGATCAGCGCGGGGCGGCCCGGCTCGTCAAGGTGTGCCGCCGCGGCGGCATCCGGCTCGACGGCGCGCCCGGCGCGCCCGAGCGGTGGCACGAACACCACTTCGGGCGGCGCGGCGTGAACCAGTAGAACTGACCGATAGTCAACTTACTGCTGGGTCAGGATCTATTGACGCCGCCGGGGGAGCGCCGGACCGTGGTGGGCATGCCGAACATCCGGGTGCGTCTGCTGGCTGTCCTGGTCGTCCTCTGCGGATCCCTGACGGTGGCGGGGGCCCCGCCCGCCACCGCCGCCACCCCTTCCGACTCCCTGTGGTTCGACGGCGCTGCGCTGACCGTGCGGGGCGGCCGGTTCACCGACGGCCAGGGCCGGGAGATCGTCCTGCGCGGCTACAACGTCTCCGGCGAGACCAAACTGGAGGAGAACGGCGGCCTGCCCTACGCCTCGCTCGCCGACGCCCGGAAGTCCGCGACCGCGCTGCGCGCCCTCGGCGGCGGCAACGCGGTCCGCTTCCTGCTCTCCTGGGCGCACGCCGAGCCCGTGCGCGGCCAGGTGGACTCCGCCTACCTGGCCGCGGCCACCGAACAGATACGCGCGTTCCTGGACGCGGGCATCCGCGTCTACCCCGACTTCCACCAGGACCTGTACTCCCGGTACCTCTTCGGCACGGGCAGCTGGTACACCGGCGACGGCGCCCCCAAGTGGGCCGTGGACGAAGGAGGCTACCCGAAGGAATCCTGCGGGATATGCCTCTTCTGGGGCCAGAACATCACCCAGAACGCGGCCGTGCGGAAGGCTCAGTACGACTTCTGGCACAACGCCCACGGTCTCCAGGACGCCTTCCTGACCACCGCCCAGGCCACCATGGAGCACCTGCGACAGCACCTGTCCAGCGAGGAGTTCGCGGGCATCACCGGCTTCGACCCGTACAACGAGCCCTACGCGGGAAGCTACGACTCCGGGCAGGGCTCCCGGACCTGGGAGCGTGATCTGCTCTGGCCGTTCTACGTCAGGTTCCGTGCCCGCATGGACGCCGCCGGCTGGCGGGACAAGCCCGCGCTCGTCGAGCCGAACCTCTTCTGGAACGCCGGCATCCCCACCCAGAAACAGGAGGGCGGCCTGCTGGACACCGGCACGCTCGGCCCCGCGTACGTCTTCAACACCCACTTCTACGACCAGAAGGCCATCTCCGGCATCCTGATGTGGGGCAAGGCGGCCGACGGCCAGTACGCCACCGACTTCGCCACCGTCCGCGACCGCGCGTCGGCCGCCGGTACCGCCGCTGTGGTCAGCGAGTTCGGCCACCCCCTGTCCGGCACGGTGTCCGACAAGGCACCGACCGTCCTGAAGGCCATGTACCAGGCTCTCGACTCCCGCCTGCCCGGCAGGAGCTGGTGGTCCGGCCCGGCCGCCTCCGGTCCGGTGCTCTCCGGTTCCCAGTGGCAGTGGGACCTCTACAGCGGCCGGCACCACGAGCCGATGAACGGCAACCCCGACAAGGTGCTCACCGCCAAGGACGCCTGGAACGACGAGGATCTGTCGGCGGTACGGCTCGACGACTCCGGGAACGCCGTGCTGCGTCAGGACGCCCGTCTCCTGGACCGCCTCTACCCGGGCGCCACCGCGGGCACCGCCCTCGCCTTCACCTACGAGGACCGCTCCCGTGACGGCTCCGCCGTCCTCACCTGGAACCCGGTGCCGGCTTCCCTGCCGAACGTGGCGAAACTGGTGGGCTCCGGCCAGTACGGCGTGCTCGTGTGGCGCTCCGGCGACGGCACGGCCCCCACCGAACTGCACCTGCCGGCGTCCTTCCCCACCGCCACCACCACCGTCGTCTCCGACCTGGGCACCGTGCACGCCCCGCCCGCGTACGACTCCGCCACCCCGGTCGCCGTGGCCCCGGAACCGGGCGGCACCGGCAGCCGGCGGCTGCTGCTCACCGACTCCGACTCCGGTGTGGCGCACTACGCGCTGGTCACCGCCGGAGCCACGGCGCCCGCGGCGGACCTGCTGACCGCGGCGAGGACCGAGCTGGCCGCGTGGACGGCGGCCCGGTTCTGACGAAAGTGGCCTCCGGGGCGAGTGGGGACACCCCGGAGGCCACGTCTGATGACCGGTCAGCCGGAACTCAACTGCCCTTCGGGCCTGTCCAGTCGGACTGCACGTGCCCCAGTCGCACGCGCTGCGGGTGGTCACCGACCGGGACCGACGTCACCTTCCGGCCCGTGGCGAAGTCGATCGCCGTCACCTGGTCGGCGCCGCTCTCGGAGACGATGCAGTCCTTGCCGTCCCCGCTGACCGTCGCCCAGTACGGCTTGGACGCCGTGATCAGCGGCCCCTCCTCCAGCGAGGCACGGTCGACCACCGCGGCGTAGTCGTCCATGGTGCCCGCGACGCACAGCTTGGTGCCCTCGGGGTTCATCGAGATTCCGTGGTGGCGCGAGTCGTTGACCCAGGTGGTGCGGTCCTCGCTGGTGGCCGGGTTCTTCGGCAGGGTCTTCATCCTGGCGATCTTGTCGGTGGCGACGTCGTACTCCAGGAAGCCGTTGAAGAACGACACCTGGAAGTACAGCTTGGACTCGTCGGCGGAGAACACGGCCGGACGGACCGCGTCGGAGAAGTCCCGCAGGCCGAACGCGTCCAGCCGCTGCCGCATGTCGACGACCTTCACGCGCTTGTACGTCGTCGCGTCCACGACCGTGATGTGCCGATCGCCCTTGGTCCAGTCCCAGCCCGGATCGTCCAGGGCGGTGTTGACGTCGCCGATGGACATGTTCCAGATGTACTTGCCGTCCTTGGTGAAGATGTTCTCGTGCGGCTTGTCACCGGTCGCGAACGACCCCAGCTGTGTGCCGGTGTCGATGTCCAGCACGTGCACGGTGTTCGCGGTCGAGGCGGAGACCGCCACCCGGGTGCCGTCCGGGGAGACCGCCATGTGGTCGGCCCGGTAACCGGACACGGGGAAGCGCCAGTTGACCTTCCCGCTGGCCAGGTCGATGGAGACGACATCCGCGAAGCTCGGCCGGGACACCACCACCGACCTGCCGTCCGGAGTCGAGTACATGTCGTCGGCGAACTGGTCGTGGCCCTCGCCGACGCTGTTGCGGATCGCCTGGAAGTAGATCCACTTGATCGGGTCCGCGTTGATCTCCGCCATCCGGGCGTCCTTGTCCGGGACGACGTCGATGCGGCCGATCTTCGCGAAGTCGCCGGACGATCTGATGACATCGGCGGTGCCGTCCCAGTTGTTGCCGACGAACAGCACCTCGCGCAGGCCGGCGGGAGCGGCGGACGCTGCGGAGGCGGCGGTCGCCGGGCCGGCGACGGTCAGGACGAGGGCGGCGGCCACGGAGCACAGGTGCCTGCTTCTGGGGACAGCCATGACGGCTCTCTTTCCTCGGAAGAATCTGAACACGGGCGCATTCACAGTGGACTTACTGAAAAGTAAGGAAGGGGTGGTCTTCTCGGCAAGATGTGTGCACGCCAAGATTGGACGACCGGCGGGGAGACGGAGGGGGAGGCGTGGGGGGCAGGCTCAGAGCGCCGACAGGACGCTACGGCGGCCGGTCCGCGGCGGAACGGCAGGCCGAGCGGCGCCGCCGCTTCCTGGACGCGGCGCTGCAACTGTTCGGCGACGCACCCGGCTACCGGGGCACCACGGTCGCCGCGCTGAGCCAGGCGGCGGGCCTGTCCACCCGCCAGTTCTACGAGGAGTTCCGCACCCTGGAGGACGTCCTCGCCGCGCTCCACCTCCAGGTCAACGGCTGGGCCGAACGGGCCGTCGTGGCCGCGCTCGCCGGCGCGGACGGTCTGCCGCTGGCCGACCGCGTCGCCGTGCTCTTCACGGCCTACGCCCACGACGTCACCTCCGACCCACGCCGCAGCCGCATCGCCTTCGTGGAGATCATCGGCGTCAGCGCCCGGCTGGAGGAGCAGCGCCTCGCCCGACGGGCCCGCTGGGTCGACCTCATCCGCGCCGAGGCGGATGCGGCCGTGGCCCGCGGGGAGGCGGCGCCACGCGACTACCGCCTGGCGGCCACGGCCTTCATCGGCAGCGTCAACGGCCTGTTGCACGACTGGACCGCCGGCTGGGTGGACGCCACGCTGGACGAGGTGGTGGACGAGCTGGTCAGGCTGCTGCTGGGGATGCTCCGGCCGGAGGGCTGGCGACCGGGAGACCAGTGACCCCAGGGGCCGGGTTGCCGGGCCGCGCAGGTCAGCGGGGACGGGAGCCGCTCGGCGCGCGGGATAGGGCCGGAACTGGTGTGCTGGGTGTGGGGGCTGTCGTACCGTTCTCGGAGAGTGTCATGAGTACCTATCGAGCCGCGCAGGTGACCGCTCCGAACGGCACCTTCAAGCTGGTCGAGCGTGAGGTCCAGCAGCCGGGGCCCGGACACGTCAGGATCGCCGTGGAAGCGTGCGGGGTCTGCCACAGTGACGCTCTCTTCGTGAGCGGCGGGCTACCGGGCGTGTCGTTCCCGGAGGTGCCCGGGCACGAGATCGCCGGGCGCATCGAGGAGCTGGGCGACGGTGTGCAGGAGCGTGGCTGGCAGGCCGGCGACCGGGTGGCCGTCGGCTGGTTCGGCGGCAGCTGCGGCCACTGCAAGCCCTGCCGCGAGGGCGACTTCATCGTCTGCCGGAACCTCAAGGTTCCCGGCTGGACCTATGACGGGGGCTTCGGCGAGAAGGTGATCGCACCCGTCGACGCGCTGGCCCGCATCCCCGAGGGGCTGGCGGCGAGCGATGCCGGGCCGATGGCCTGCGCGGGCGTGACCACGTTCAACGGGCTACGGCGCAGCTCCGCCCGGCCGGGCGACCTGGTCGCGGTCCTCGGTCTCGGCGGTCTGGGACACCTCGGGGTGCAGTACGCGGTCGCGATGGGCTTCGAGACCGTGGGGATCGCCCGGGGCCCCGCGAAGGCCGACTTCGCCAAGCAACTGGGCGCCCACCACTACATCGACAGCACCTCCGGCACCCCGGTCGCCGAGGCGCTCCAGTCCCTCGGCGGTGCCGGAGTCGTCCTGGCCACCGCGGGGAACTCCGAGGCCATCACGGCCACGGTGGACGGTCTGGCCCCGCGCGGCGAACTGGTGGCCATCGGCGCGGACACCACGCCGCTCGGCATCAGCCCGGCCCAGTTGCTCATGACCGGCCGTGTCGTGCGCGGCCACCCCTCCGGCACCTCGCAGGACGTGGAGGACACCATGGCCTTCAGCGCCCTGCACGGCATCCGCCCCATGACCGAGATCGTGCCGCTGGACGACGCGGACGGCGCGTACCAGAAGATGCTCTCCGGCGGCGCCCGTTTCCGGATGGTGCTCAGCACGGGCTGACCCCACGTCAGAATCCGTTCGGCGACCTGCCGGCCGGCATGGTCAGCCGGCCAGCCGGTCGAGCGCGGTGAGGACCGGCGCGGTGCCGTCCTCCTCCCGGATGCGGGCCCCCAGGGCATGGGCGCGCCGCCGGTACCCCGCGTCCCGCGTGGCCCGCACGAGGGCCGAGGCCAGCGCGTCCACGGTCAGGCGGCGCAGCGGTACGACGGCCGGGGCGACGCCCAGGGCGACCAGCCGGGCCGACCAGAATCCCGCGTCGAACTGGACCGGGACCGGCACGGCCGGCACCCCGGCGCGCAGCCCTGCCGCCGTGGTGCCCGCTCCCGCGTGGTGGATCACGGCGGCCATCCGTCCGAAGAGCGCCGAGTGCGGCACCTCGCCGATGGTCAGCATGTCGTCGCCGTCGGCCGCGAGCCCGCCCCAGCCGCGCTGGATCACCCCGCGCAGCCCGGCCCGGCGCAGCGCCGCCACCACCCGCGCGCTGAGCAGCCGGGCGTCCGGCACGGTGGCGCTGCCCAGCCCGACGAAGACCGGCGGCGGGCCGGCGTCGAGGAACTCCTCCACCACCCCCGGAAGCCGTGCCCCGGTGTCGTAGGGCCACCAGTAGCCGCTCACCTCCAGACCCGCCCGCCAGTCACCGGGCCGGGGGACCACCAGGGGACTGAAACCGTGGTGCACCGGCCAGTGCCGCCGCTCCCGCGCCCGCCGCGCGGCACCGGTGCGTACCCGCGGAAGGCCGAGCCGCTCACGCACGGCGGGTACGGTACCGGCGAAGACCTGCTCCACGGCCAGGCTCACCCCCTGCCCGGCCAGATGGTTGACCGGCCCGCCCCAGGCGCCGCCGCCGAGCACCGGCGGGGCGAACTCCCGTGTGGCGGCGACGGGTTGCAGATAGACACCGAGACTCGGCAGCCGCAGCCCCTCGGCGATCGCATGCCCGAGCGGAGCCAGGGAGGCGGACAGCAGCAGGACGTCGCTGCGGTGTGCCGCGGCGAGCAGGGCCTCGGTCAGCTGTCCGGCCGTGCGCCGGGCCAGGTCCCCCAGCCGCAGCAGCTTCCCGGCGCCGCTCGTGCTGCGGCCCAGTCCCCGGCCTCGCGGGGACCGGAGTTCCGCCAGTGGATCCACCGGCAGCGCGTGGAACCGCACCGCCGAACCCGTCACCAGCGGCTCGAAGCGGCCGTGGGTGACCAGGGTGACCTCGTGCCCGGCCAGGGCGAGCCGGTGCCCGAGACCGGTGTAGGGGGCGGCGTCGCCCCGGGATCCCGCCGTCATGATCGCAACGCGCACGACGGCCAGTATGACGGCCTCGCGCTCCAATGCGCCTCGACGGCCCTTTCCGTACGCCGCCGGACGCGGCCGTTGACCTCACGGCCCTGGGCGGCGACCGACACCACCAGTGCCGCCGCCAGCAGCGTGCATCCCAGCACACGGCAGGCCGGCAAACGTCGGCGCAGCGCCCGGTAACGGGACTCGTACGCCGTGCGCAGTTCCTGCGCCCGCTCGGCCGTGCGAGCCCAGCGGCGTCCGGCGCATGCTGATCATGGCCCCGTCCACCGGAGCGGTGCTGGGCCTGGAGATGACCGCCGCCAAGGCCGAACCCGAGTACGGCCTCAAGGCCGGGGACGTGATGCAGTACGCCGCCTGGATGCGCTGAGCCGCCGGGGGCCGGGCCGCTGTGCGCTGAACGGCTGTCTGCTGAGCCGCTGTGCGCTGAACGGCCGCGTGCTGAGACGCTGTGCGCCGAACCGCTATGCGCTGAGCAGTTGTGCGCCGAGCTGCCGGGCGGCGGCCTCGACGGTCTGCTCCAGCAGCGTGGCGATCGTCATCGGACCCACCCCGCCCGGCACCGGCGTGATCAGCGCGGCCCGTTCCACGGCGGAGTCGAAGTCGACGTCGCCCACGTTCCCCGCGTTGTAGCCCGCGTCGATCACGACCGCGCCCGGCTTGATGTCCTGCCCCCCGATCAGCCGCGGCCGGCCGACCGCGGCGACGACGATGTCGGCCTCGCGGACCGCCGCCGACAGGTCCCGGGTGCGCGAGTGGCAGTACGTGACGGTCGCGTCCCGGGCCAGCAGCAGCATGCCCACCGGCTTGCCGAGGATCGCGCTGCGGCCCACCACCACGGCCCGCTTCCCGGCCGGGTCGACGCCGTACTCGTCCAGCAGCCGCAGGATGCCGCCCGGCGTGCAGGAGACGAAGCCCGGCAGTCCGAAGCTCATCGTGGCGAACGAGGCGAAGGTGACACCGTCCACGTCCTTCTCCGGCGCGATCGCCTCGAACGCGGCCCGCTCGTCGATGTGGCCGCCCATCGGGTGCTGCAGCAGTATGCCGTGCACACCCGGGTCGGCCGACAAGTCGCGCAGTGTGCCGACGAGTTCGGCGGTGGACGTGGCCGCGGGCAGAGCCACGTGACGCGACTCGATGCCGGCCTTGCGGCAGCGGTTCTGCTTCATGCGGACGTACGTCACGGACGCCGGGTCCTCGCCGACCAGCACGGTCGCCAGACACGGTGCCGTCCCGGTCCGCTCGGTGAGACCGGCGGCCTGCCGCGCGGTGTTCTCGACGATGCGACGGGCGAGCGCGGTGCTGTCCATCAGACGGGCCTGAGTCATGCTGCACACTCCTGAGCTGGATCGATTCTCCTCGCCCAGGCGCGCGGCAATCACCACGGACCGCTCCCCGGTGGTGCTCCACCTCAGCGCCAGTCACGGCCCGCGTACAGCGTAGCCGAGCGTTCCTACGACCCTCGTACCCCCCGCCCGGACCCGCATCGGTGAGGGACGCCTCCGGCGTGCCCGGCGAGTACGGCCGGCACCGGAAAGGTCCAGGCCGGCCGTGAGGTGGCCCGGACCCGCGGCACGCTCCCGGCGCCGCCGTACCGGGCCGGGTGTCCTACTCGTCCCAGGCCTGGATGATGAGCTGATCGGCGATCTTGCCGTCCCGCAGGGTGAGCATCGACTCGGCGAGCACCCGGGTGCCGTCCCCGTACTCGCACGACTCGCTGTAGGCGACTTGGTCACCCTGGACCACGCACCTGTCCAGCTTGTGGGTCATGTCGCGGCTGTAGACGTCGTCCAGCAACTCGGCGATCTGGCCGCGGCCGTGCAGGACCGTGGGGTGACTCGGCTGGTTGTTGCGGTCGACGATGCGGATCTCCGCGTCGTCCGTGTAGAGGGACAGCAGGGTGTTGCCGGTGTTCCCCTCTATGCCCCGGCGCAGTGTCTCGGTGTCGAAAGCGGATCCCGCCGTGGTACCCATGGTGACCTCCTTCAGGTGCCCGCGGCCGTCCGGGGGCGGGCCGCGCGGGTCCCCGTCTTCGAGACTCCTCCGCCCCGGCGGGCTCGGCAAGCGCAGCCGCTGCGCTCCGCCTCACAGGTGAGCGCGTCCCGCCGCCCGTGTCCGGCCGGGGCCCGGAGCCATTGCCGAGGACATGATGCCAACGTCGCCGCCCTCGGTCTCGCCGCCGGGGTCACCGGTCTTGCCGCGCCGCCGGCGAACGCGGCCGACGCGAGCGCACCGGACACCGGGAAGATCAGTCCCATGGCCGTGCTCGAATCGCTCACCGTCAGCGACATCCCGGCCGAGTACGAGGCCGGGGTCCCGCGGGTCTCCGAGCAGGCGGGGGCGCTGAACCAGGTGAACGAGCTGAACCGGCTCAACGAGCTGTGGCAGGTCGCCGGTCTGGTGGCGCCCGTGACGGGCCTGCTGCCGGCCGTCGAGGCCTGACCCGCCGCCGGACCCGAGGGCCGTCCCGGCAGGGGCGGCCCTCACCGCTGCCAGGGCGGAGGGGGAGGCGGGTGAGCGGGTCTCGTCGCGGACGACCCCGGTATTCGTCCCCAACTCCCGCACGCCGGCGGAAGGATCCATGATCGCGGGTGGCGGAAAGATCCACGATCACCGTCGTGGTCCGTCCCGCTACCGAGCGGTCGCGCGTAGGGTCGGCGGCGAAGGCAATCGAAGAAGGGACCAGACCATGGCGCAGGAAGTACGCGGCGTGATCGCACCGGGCAAGGACGAGCCCCTACGGGTCGAGACGATCGTGGTGCCGGACCCCGGGCCCGGCGAAGCCGTCGTACGCGTCCAGGCATGCGGGGTCTGTCACACCGATCTGCACTACAAGCAGGGCGGCATCTCGGACGACTTCCCCTTCCTGCTCGGCCACGAGGCCGCCGGTGTCGTGGAGTCAGTCGGTGAGGGCGTCACCGACATCGCCCCCGGCGACTTCGTCGTCCTCAACTGGCGTGCCGTGTGCGGCCAGTGCCGGGCCTGCCTGCGCGGGCGGCCCTGGTACTGCTTCAACACCCACAACGCCCGGCAGAAGATGACGCTCGCCGCCACCGGGCAGGAGCTCTCCCCGGCCCTCGGTATCGGCGCCTTCGCCGAGAAGACGCTGGTGGCGGCCGGGCAGTGCACCAAGGTCGACCCGGCCGTCTCCCCGGCCGTCGCGGGTCTCCTCGGCTGCGGGGTGATGGCCGGCCTCGGCGCGGCGATCAACACCGGGAACGTCGGCCGGGGCGACTCGGTCGCCGTCATCGGCTGCGGCGGTGTCGGCGGCGCGGCGGTCGCCGGAGCGAACCTCGCCGGCGCGGCGAAGATCATCGCCGTGGACATCGACGACCGCAAGCTCGCCAAGGCCCGCGGCCTGGGCGCCACCCACACCGTCAACTCCAAGGAGACCGACCCGGTCGAGGCGATCCGCGAGCTGACCGGCGGCTTCGGCGCCGACGTCGTCATCGAGGCCGTCGGCCGCCCCGAGACCTACAAGCAGGCTTTCTACGCCCGCGACCTCGCCGGCACCGTCGTCCTCGTCGGCGTCCCCACCCCCGAGATGAAGCTCGAACTGCCCCTGCTGGACGTCTTCGGACGCGGCGGCGCCCTGAAGTCCAGCTGGTACGGCGACTGTCTGCCCAGCCGCGACTTCCCCATGCTGATCGACCTGCACCTGCAAGGCCGCCTGCCGCTCGACGCGTTCGTCACCGAGACCATCGGACTCGACGAGGTGGAGAAGGCGTTCGAGCGGATGCACCAGGGCGACGTGCTGCGTTCGGTGGTGGTGCTGTGATGACCGTACGCATCGAACGCCTCGTCACCTCCGGACAGTTCACCCTCGACGGCGGCACCTGGGACGTCGAGAACAACGTGTGGATCGTCGGCGACGAGCGGGAGGTGATCGTCATCGACGCCGCCCACGACGCCGAGGCCATCGTCCGCGCCGTCGACGACCGGCGGCTCACCGCGATCGTGTGCACGCACGCCCACAACGACCACGTCAACGCGGCACCGGAACTCGCCGCCCGTACCGGCGCCACCATCTGGCTGCACCCCGACGACCTGACGCTGTGGCGGCAGACCCACCCGGATCGCGACCCCGACCGGCACCTCCAGGACGGTCAGGTCATCGAGGCGGCCGGCGCCGACCTCACCGTCCTGCACACCCCGGGACACGCCCCTGGCGCCGTCTGCCTGTACGACCCCGGCCTCGGCACCGTCTTCACGGGCGACACCCTCTTCCAGGGCGGCCCTGGCGCCACGGGACGCTCCTACTCCCACTTCCCGACGATCATCGACTCCATCCGCGACCGGCTCCTCACCCTCCCCCCGGAGACCAAGGTCCTCACCGGGCACGGGGACAGCACGACCATCGCCGCGGAGGCGCCCCACCTGAAGGAGTGGATCGAGCGCGGGCACTGACGGATGCACCCGTGCCCACCGCTCCGAGTGCGACCGCCCCGAGATCATCGAGGACACCGCCGACCTCGTCACGGCTTCCGGCGGGCGGGGCATCGGCGTACCGGGCGACCACCTGGACCGGTACCTGGCGGAGGTGCAGGATCCGGCGCCCGCGGTGTCCGCCGGCTTGCCGGGTCCCACCGGCTTCCACACCGCCGTACGGGACGCCTCCTGACCCGCAGCCCCAGGCCGCCCGGGGCACCGGTTCCCGTACCGCTGTCCTGGCCGCCGGTCACAGGCCGCGGGGGGTTCCCGTGCCGTTGTCCTGGCCGCCGGCCGAAGGCCGCCCGGGTGCCGGTTTCGTGCCGCTGTCCTGGCCGTCAGCCCGAGGCCGTCGCCAGCACCTGAAGCACCCGATCGGTGTCGGCCTCGGTGGTGCGCCAGTTGCTGAACGCCGCGCGCAGCCCGGGCACCCCGCCGTACACCGTCGGCGTCACATACGCCTCCCCGGACGCGGCCACCGCCCGGGCCAGCTGCGCCACCCGCTCCTGCGACGGGTCCGCGGCGAGCGTGAAGCAGACCACGTTGAGCCGGACCGGAGCCAGCAGCCGCAGGCCCGGCAGCGCCTCGACACCCGCGCCGAGCCGGCGGGCCAGGGCCACGTTGCGCTCCACGATCTCCCGGTGCCCGGCCCGCCCGTAGGCCACCATCGAGAACCAGGCCGGCAGCGCCCGCAGCCGACGCGAGTTCTCCGGTGTCAGATGCAGGAAGTCGGGCTCGCCCGCCGGCAGGCCGAGATACGGCGAGGTGTTGTGGAACACCGCCACCTGCAGATCGCGGCGCCGGGTGAACTGGACGGCCGCGTCATAGGGGACGTTGAGCCACTTGTGCAGGTCCACGCAGACCGAGTCGGCCGCGTCCAGCCCGTCGACCAGTCCGGCGTGCTCCGGGGAGAGCGCGGCGAAGGCGCCGAACGCTCCGTCCACGTGCAGCCAGAAGTCGTACCGCTCCTTCAGCGCAGTGATCGCCCGCAGGTCGTCGAAGTCGACGGTGTTCACGGTGCCCGCGTTCGCGACGACGATCACCGGCCGGCCCGCCCGCTCGGCCAGCGCCGCCTCCAGCGCGGCCACGTCGACGGCCTCCCGGTTGCCGGACAGCAGCGGCACCTGCCGCAACCGGTCCCGGCCCAGTCCCAGCACCGACATCGCCTTCGCGACACTGGAGTGCGGGCTGCCCGAGAGCACCTCGAGCGGCCCCAGTGCCGCGGCACCCTCCCGGGAGACGTCCACGCCCAGCCGTTCCCCGGCCCACTCCCGCCCGATGGCCAGTCCGACCGTGGTGGACATGGTGGCGCCCGTCACGAACGCCCCGCTGTGCGCCTCGCCCAGCCCGAACAGCTCGCGCAGCCATGCCACCGTCTCCCGCTCCAGTTCCTGCCCCCAGGAGCCGCCCGCCCCGGACAGGTTCTGGTCGAACGCGGACGTCAGCCAGTCCCCGGCCACGGACGCGGGCGTCGCACCGCCGGTGACGAACCCGAGGTAGCGCGGGCCGGCGGAACCGGAGAAGCCGGGCGCCCACCGCTGGGTGAACCGCGCGAGGGCGCCCTCGCCCCCCGCGCCCTCGGCCGGGAGCGGGACCCGCTCGGGACTCCGGCCGGGCGCGGCCACCGGCCGGTCGGCCAGCCCCACCGCCTCCCGGGCGGCGATGTCACGGGCGGCCTGGAGCAGTTCGGGGAGCCGGGAGAGATCGTCGGCGAGAGTCCGGTGCATGCGGCGCAGCGTAGACGGCGGCGGATGCCGCTGCCTGGTCCACCTCGTACCGACTGGACCAGGAAAACTGGACCGGTGGACTATGGATTCGTCGCCGCGCTCGGCGACTGGCGCGCCCGGCCCGGACCCCTCGCGCGCACCCTGGCCGCGGCGGTCCGGGACGCCGTGGCCGACGGCCGGCTGCCGGTAGGCACCCGCCTGCCCTCGGAACGGCAACTGGCCCGCACGCTGCACCTGAGCCGCGGCACGGTGGTCGCCGCGCTCAGCCTGCTGCGCGCCGACGGCTGGCTGCACACCCGGCACGGCAGCGGCAGCGCCGTGCGCCTGCCCGCCCGCCTCACCGAGCGCACCACCCCCTGGTCCCTCGACCGGGGCGGCGCCCCCGACGCCGACCTGGACCTCACCCTCGCGGTGACCGCCGCGCCCCACGACGCCTACCGCGCCGCCCTCGCCCGTGCCGCGGAGCTGAGCGCACCCCTGCTCGTCGACTCCGGTGTCGCCACGGCCGGCCTGCCCCGGCTCCGCGAACTCCTGGCGGACCGTTACAGCAGCGCCGGCCTCGCCACCCGCCCCGAACAGATCCTGGTCACCGCCGGCGCCCAGGCCGCCCTGACCCTGCTGCTGGACCACCTGCACACCGACCGCAGGGCACCGGTGGTGGTGGAGAACCCCGCCTACCCCGGTGCCCTCGCCGTGCTGCGCGCCCGCCGGGCCCGCCTGCTGCCGGTCCCCGTCTCGGCCGCGGACGGCTGGGACATCGCACACCTCACCGCCGCCGTACGCCGGCACCGGCCCCGACTGGCCTACCTGGTCCCCGACTTCCACAACCCGACCGGTGCCCATATGACCGCGACCGCGCGCCGGGCGGTCTCCGCGCTCGCCGACCGCCATGGACTGACCGTCCTCGCCGACGAGACCATGCGCGACCTGGACCTGAGAACACCGCCCGGCACCGAACCCCACCTCGCCGGGGCGCGCGTGATCCAGATCGGCTCCGCGAGCAAGACCCTGTGGAGCGGCCTCCGGGTCGGCTGGATCCGGGCCACCGCGGACCTCGTACGACAACTGCGGCTCAGTCCGCTCCAGGCCCAGCTCGCGCCGCCGCCCCTGGAACAGCTCATCGCCGCCGAACTGCTCGGCGAACCGCTCCCGTCGGTGCTCGCGGACCGGCGGGCCCGGCTGCGCGCCCAGCGCGACCACCTCGCCACGCTGCTCGCCGGCACCGGATGGACTTGCACGGTCCCGGCGGGCGGGCTGACCCTGTGGCTGCACCTGGGCGGCGCGGGCCCGCGCGCCACGGACCTCGCGGCCCGGGCCGCCTCACGCGGCCTCGCGGTCACCCCCGGCCCCCACTTCAGCGCCGACCGGACCACCCTCGCGCACCACCTCCGCCTGCCGTTCACGGCGACCCCGGAGACCCTGACCCGGGCCGTCGGGCTGCTGAGGGCGTGTTGTACGGTCTGAACTTCACCGTTTCGTCACAGCCTGACCGGAAACACAACCATGCTCCGCCCTGCCGGGTCTAGTAGTCCGAGACCGCGGGAATCGCGCTGGGAGGACCCCGGGCGAAGGCCCGGGCGAACCGCAGAATCGGACAAGGGGAAGAGGGAGAGGCCGCCATGGGGGGCATAGGCAGACGAGGCGTCGTCGCGCTGGGCGTCACGGGACTGGTGGCGCCGCTCGCGCTCGCCTTCACCGCGGCACCGGCTCAGGCAGCGAGCTGCACCACGACGACGGGGCCGTACCAGAAGCAGGTGGAGAAGTTCCTCGGCCGGCCGGTCGACGGCAAGCAGTCCGCCGCCGACTGCACGGCCATCCGGGCCTTCCAGGACAAGCACGGCATCACGCCCGACATCGGCTACGCCGGTCCCGTCACCTGGGGCGTGATGGACCTGATGAACAAGCAGAAGGCCGTCGGCAACAAGCCGAACAAGGACGGCAAGTGCCCGACGAACAAGGGCCGGATCGCCTGCGTGAACCTCACGCTCCAGCTCAGCTGGATCCAGGACGGCAACCGGCTGGTCTACGGCCCGGTGCCGGTGCGTACCGGACGCGACGGCTACGAGACCCGCACCGGCCTGAAGAAGATCTACTGGCGGGACATCGACCACGTCTCGAACATCTACGACGTGCCGATGCCCTACAGCCAGTTCTTCAACGGTGGTCAGGCCTTCCACTCGGTGGGCCTGAGCATGTGGAACCCGCCCGGTTCGCACGGCTGCGTCAATATGACCACGAAGGACGCCAAGAAGTACTGGTCGCTGCTGAAGAACGGTGACGACGTCTTCGTCTACGGCCGCAAGCCGGGCACCTGAGCCCGCCTCGGTCCCTCACGCGTCGGGGGCGTCCCCGAGGTCCGGGATCTTCAGCCGCACCCCGCCCTGCCGTGCCGACTCGTGCGCGATGATGCCCGGCAGGGTGTAGCGGGCGGCGTCCGCCAGGCCCCGAGCACCCCGCCCACCGAGTGCGTCGGGTACAGCAGCGGGGGATAGCTGGCGGTCGCCTTCCAGTCCGCGCCGCCGCTGTACTGGTACGCCTACGAGGAAGGGGGGCGCCGTGTCGTTGCTCACCATCCCCGGCATCCTCTACCGGATCAGCGCCGCCACGGGCCGGGACGCCGATTACGAGGAGATCCTCGCCGGTGCCGCAAGGGGCGAGCCCATGGCCTCCCGGGTCGTCGGCGAGGCCGCTCGGGCCCTCGGCATCGTGGTCGCGCAGATCGCCGACTTCGCGATGCCGCGGAAGATCCGGCTCGCCGGGGAGGGCGTCGGCCTGATGGATGTGGCCGGAAACACAGTCCGCGACACCATCCGCGCCCACCGGCACCCGATGGCCGCCCCGGTGGACCTGGAGACGAAGGTGTCCGACTTCCACGACTGGGCGCGCGGGGCCGCCGTTCTGGCGATCCAGGTGCTGGTGCTCGGCCTGACCGGGCAGTGAACTCCCCCTTCCGGTCGACTCATTGACGTGATGAGTAACACGGTCCGAAATGTCCATATCGCGGCTACTTACTCACAATGCCTTCACCTCGGTCGGCATATGCTTCACAGCATGTCCACCACTGTTGAAACCGTCTCCGAGCGATCGGCCGCGGAGGTCAACGAGGAGATCCGGGCGCTGTGGCGCCGGGCGGGCGGGACACTGACCACCGAGCAGCGCGCGCAGTACCAGCGCCTCGTGATGGAGTGGGCCGCCGCGGCCCCGCAACCGCACCGGGCGGCCTGACCGACCCCGCGCCCGCCGCAGCCCCACAGTCGCACCGGGCGGCCTGACCGACCCGCGCGCACCGCGCCGTACCGCCGAGGGCACCCGTGATCGCACGGGTGCCCTTACTGGCGTGCCCGGGGCCCCGCCGCTCTGCTCAGCCCCACGTCGCCGAGTAGTACCGCTGGTACGCCTTGCGGTCCTGCTCCGCCCGGATGTACCGGGTCGCGACCAACGCGATCAGACTGCCCGCGATGACCAGCAGGCCGGGACCGACGTTCCGGGTGTCCGTCAGCCGCGCCAGCAGGGTGTTGCCCTCGGAGCCGCCCGTGACCGGCGCCGAGGAGCCGGGTGAGGCCGCGCTGGGGGCCATCGCGCCCTGGTTCGCGGGGGCCGACGGCGCGGCGGAGGGTGAGCCGCCCTGGGCGCCGCCGGCGTTCTGCGCCGACACGATCAGCCGGACCCCGAGCGTCGCCAGCGCCTTGGTCACCGGCTGGAAGAACGTCGTCCCACCGGTCGTGCAGTCGCCGTTGCCGCCCGAGGTGACACCGAGCGCGATGCCCTCGGAGAACATCGGGCCACCGCTGTCGCCGGGCTCGGCGCACACATCGGTCTCGATGAGCCCGGTGACCGTCCCCTCGGGATAGTTGACGGTCGCGTTCAGCGCGGTGACCCGGCCGTCGTGCAGCCCGCTGGTGCTGCCGCTGCGGAACACCCGCTGTCCGACCGCCGCATCGGCGGCCCCGGTGATCCGCACGCCCTTGCCGCCGCCGATCGCGACGACGTCGGCGCCCTCCCCGGCCTTCCCGGCGGCGTATTGCACGAGTGAGAAGTCGCTGCCCGGAAAGGCGCTGTTCACGGTGGAGCCGAGCTGCCGGTCGCCCCGGTTGTCGGCGAACCAGGTGGACCCGGCGGGCCCGCAGTGGCCGGCCGTGAGGATGAAGTCGGACTGCCCGTTGGTGACGTTGAACCCCGCCGAGCAGCGACCGCCGGTCGACAGGATCGGCTGGGCACCGTTCAACCGCGTGGTGAACGTACCCTTCGTGCGCTCCATGTGCACAAAACCACCGATCTTGTCGGCGACCCCGGTCAGCCGCGACCAGTCACCGGCGGACACCGTGCGGTCCGCCCGCACCACGACCCGGTTGGTCCGGTAGTCCACCGCCCAGGCCGTACCCGCCACCCGTGGCGCCGAACGCAGCGTGGCCGTCGCCGACCTCAGCTCGTTCATGCTGTGCGTCACGACCTTCGCCTCGGCCCCGGCCCGCCGGACCGCCCGTGCCGCCGACTCGTCGGTCACCGCCACGACCGCACGCCCGTCGGCGCCGATCCAGCTGCCCGCCGTCCGGGCGGTGCCGAGCCGCGCGACCAGCGCGGCGCCGGTGTTCCCGGGGCCCGAGGCGGAGCTGAGCGTTCTGGCGGGCGCCGGCGGAGTCTCGCTCGCCATGGCCGCCTGGGTGACCATCGCACCCCCCAGGAGGAGTCCGCCGACCGCCGCCAGCCGTGTCACTCGCCGGACGACCCGTCGTCGTGCGTGCCGCATGCATGGCTCCCGAAGCCGCCGGACGCGCGGTGCCCCAACCGGCACCGCGGAGCCCTCGGATCGTCGAGGGCCCGCTTCTGGATACGGCGTCCGCGACGGCCGCGTTCACCGACGGGGGCGCTCAGTTCTTGCGGGCCACCCCGCCGAACATGGCGACCTCCTCCGGCTCGGCCCCGTGGTCGTTCTCGGGGCGCCAGCGCGAGCAGGACACCACGCCCGGCTCCAGCAGCTCCAGCCCGTCGAAGAACCGGGCCACGTCCTCGGGCGTGCGCTGTGTGAGCTTCGGAGTGCCGTGCTCGTTCCAGAACTTCACCGCCTCGTCCACGTCTGGCATCGACGGGCTGGTGATGGTGTGCGACAGCACCAGATGGCTGCCCGACGGCAAGCGGTCCGTCAACTGCCGTACCAGGCCGAACGGATCCTCCTCGTCACCGATGAAGATGGCCACGCCGAGCAGCATCAGAGCCACCGGCTGACTGAAGTCCAGCGTGCGCGCGGCGTGTTCGAGGATGGCGTCGACGTTGCGCAGGTCCTCGTCCAGGTAGTCGGTACGGCCCTCGGGCGTGCTGGTCAGCAGGGCACGCGCATGCGCGAGGACGAGCGGGTCGTTGTCGACGTACACGATCCGGGACTCCCGCGCGATCCGCTGCGCCACCTCGTGCGTGTTGTCGGCGGTGGGCAGCCCGGTGCCGATGTCCAGGAACTGCCGGATGCCGACCTCACCCACCAGATGGCGTACCGCACGGCCGAGGAAGAGCCGGTCGGCGCGCGCGTACTCGCCGATGCCCGGGTGCAGTTGGCGGATCTGGTCGCCGGCCGCGCGGTCGACCTCGTAGTTGTCCTTGCCGCCGAGCCAGTAGTTCCAGATCCGGGCGGTGTGCGGCTGGCCGGTGTTGATGCGGGCACGCAGCGACACGGCCACGTCGTTGGTGGCTGCCGGGTTGTCGGTCACGTGGGTCAGCTCCTGGATGCCTGATGAGATGCCTGACGAGAGATACACCGTGCAGGACGCAATCTAGACGCCCTAGTTGATCTCCGCTGCCCGGCCGGGGAATTCCCCTGCCACCGTCTGCCCGCGCTCGGACGGCCCGCCGCTACCGTCCGGCTCACCCCACGGCCGCCTGTCCTGAGCCCACATGACCGGCATCCCGCACGACACACCCGGCGTGCCGGATCCGCTGCGCGCGCTCGGCCTGGAGCGGCTGCGACGTCCGTTCGGCACCGGCGGCGCGGGGCACGTACGCCTCAGCCTTGCCGCCTCGCCCGGGATCCTCACCGAGGAGGTACGGCGGATGGCGGCCGCTCTGTGCTGGACGCTGCGGGCGCCGCCACCGGCCGGCCCGTCCGGCGGGCGGCGTCCGGCTGTGCGCGGGCCGGTGCCTGACCCTCGTTCACCGGCCCGGTCGCCTCCTAGACTGCCGACATGGACGACACGCGGCTCGACCGGCTCGGCTCCGGCAAGTACCTGCTGCTGACCAGCTTCCGCAAGAACGGCACTCCCGTGGCCACCCCGGTGTGGGTGGTCCGGGACGACGACGCCCTGGGCGTGTGGACGGTCGCCGACAGCTGGAAGGTCAAGAGGATCCGGCACCGCCCCGGCGTTCTCGTCGGCCCCTGCGACGTGCGCGGCAACCCCACCGGTGACCAGCTGCCGGCCAGGGCCGAGATCACCGACCCGGCCACCACCGCCCGCTACCGGAACCTCATCGCCCGCAAGTACGGCCTCGTGGGCCGCCTCACCCTGCTGGGCAGCCGGCTCCGGCGCGGACAGCACGGCACGGTCGGCATCCGGGTGACCCTCGGGGAGTGAGGGCCACCCGCCCCGCGCGTCCTACGACGCGTTCAGTACCGACCCCGACAGCTCGAGGCCGCCGGTCTGCGGCTCCCCGGTCCGGGGGTCGATCTGCCGGAACCGCACCGACTCCGTGGACTCCCGGACCCGGTCCTTGACCGTGGGCAGGGTGATGTCCGCGCTGGTGCGGCCCGCCGGGATGTCCGTCCACAGGTAGAGCCCGTACACCTTGGACAGCGGACGCACCGGGTCGGGCTTCTCCCCGGTCATGTCGCGCAGCCAGGCGGCCGGGACGTCCTTGGTGGACAGCTCCGGCGCGGTGGCCGGCACGACCTCGAACGCGGCGCTCATGTCCACGTCCACAGCCTCGGACAGCGACACCCGCCACTTCAGCGACTGCCCCTCGGTCACCTTGCCGGCGACAGGCGTGACGGTCATGGTCGGCGCCGGGTCGTCGTCGTGGACGGTGATCCCGCCCCGGTAGGAGCCCACGACCGCGCCGTGGACCGCCTTGACCAGCACGTCGTACGACACATCGGTGCCGTACCGCTTGTTGCCCTTCACCTCGACCGGTACGTCGACGTCCTGAGCACCCGGACGCACCGTCACCAGCCGGTCCTTGGCCTTGCCGGTGGCCGGGTCGGTGACGTACAAGCGGACCTGGCCGCTGCCGCCCCGGCCCGTCACCCGCACCGGGACCCGGTAGGTCCGCACGCCCGAGTCACCCTCGTCGACGGTCGTCCGCCCGACGTCCACGCGCGGCAGCGCGTCGGTGCGCACCGCGGGGGTCCCGGGCCGCCAGCCCCACGCGTCCATGAGCCAGGCCCGTCCCGACGCCGAACGCGGTGTCAGCTCCAGGGACTTGACCGAACCCAGGTCGAGCCCGGCGCCGGTCGCCGCCGTCAGCGGCACGCGCAGTTCCTGCGCCCAGTACGAGGCGGTCCGTTCACTGCCCGGCAGTCCGTCGAGCTTGACCCGGCCGAGCTTCGCCTTCTTGCCGGAGGCGTCGGTCAGAGCCACGTCCAGCTGCGTGCCCCGGGAGTTCGGCGGCACGAACAGCCGCAGTCGCAGCGCGGTGGACCCGGACAGCGACACCGGCGTCCTGGCGGTCACCCGGGCCGGGGTGCCGGCGCGCGTCCAGCGCAGCGCGATCGCCTGCCGACCGGCCTCCCGGTCGGTCTCCCAGTACGCGAAGTGCGGCGAGGAGCCCTTGGTCCCCTCGCCCAGACAGGCCTTGGCCGGGCTCGGGTCCACCGCGGCGCACAGCTTGCCGCCGGTCACCGACACCCCGCCGTCCGGCAGGAACCCGCCACCCCGGCGGGCACCCACCGCGTGGCTCAGCACCCGCGCCGGGTCCGCCGACGGCGCCCGCCTGCCGGAGCCGTCCAGCAGCGGCCGAACCCGGTCGTCGCCCGTGAGGAACAGCCGCGCGGCGGCGGCGATGTACGTGGAACCGGCCCGGTGCTGCTGGTCCGCCGTCAGCCGGGTGGCGGCCCGTTCGGCGCACACCGGGTCGTGGTGCTGCGGGTCGTCGGAGAAGTCGTCCTCGGCGGGCGCCGCGGCCTGGCCCGGCGTCCACTCCGAGTTGAAGAAGTTGTGGTTGGCGCCGATCACGTACACCGCGCTGTGCAGCGCGGTGCCGTTGCTGACCGCCCGGGTGCCGTCGACGTACACCTGGCCCTGGAGGTCGGAGACGTCACCGTCGCAGCCCGGCAGGATGCTCACCGACGGGACGTCGGGCACCGGGTTCTGTCCGAAGACGGTCGGGCCGATGAGGACCGTGCCCCGGATGTGCCAGCGCACCGGCCCGTGATAGCCGTCCTGGTCGGCGGGCGGCGGGGCGAGGCTGTCCAGCGCGGCCCGGTTGACGCCCTCCCCGCCTCGCGAGTGGCCGACCAGCAGCACCCGCGACAGATCGGCGCGGGGCGCCTCACGGACCACCTTCGGTGCCGTCTCGGGGTGTTCGGCCCAGCCGGCCCAGCGGGCCAGGTGCAGCCGCACCAGCGACGACCGCGCCTGCGCCCCGCCGTCCTCCGCGGCGAAGTCCTGCCCGTTGATGCCGTTGGCCGAGATCGACACGGTGACATAGCCCTGTGAGGCCAGCAGCTTCTGGTCGCGCAGGTACCCGCGGTGACTCGGCACCGGCTTGGTGCCGGACTTGCAGGGCCAGTCGCCGGTGACGTCCTCGCGTCCCTTGTAGCAGGTGGCGTGACGGCCGTGCAGGAACAGCGCGAGGGGACGCTTGCCGGACGCGCCGACCGGTGCGACGACCACCGCGCGCATCTCCACGGGAGCCGCGAGACCCGGCAGCCGGACCGATGTCAGCCCGTACTCCCCGGACTTGGTGCGGTAGGTGCCGGGTTTGCCCGGATCCACGCCGTTCGCCGGGAGCGGGGCCGGCAACCGGGCGGCCGCCACGGCACCGCCCGGCTCCCGCCGGTCCAACCGCTGTCCGCCGGACCACACCTGGAGCCCGTGCAGCTCCGTCGCGTGCCGTCCGTCGAGCGGCAGCCGGAACGTGTGTCCGTCGGCACCCGGTCGCGGCACACCCAACAGCCGTCCCGCGGAGCGGAATTCGACGCGGGCGTCGCCCATCGGTACCGGCCGGTCCGACCGCCACACCAGCTGGGGCGCCGACTCCCCACCGGTCAGCCGCCACCCCGGCGGCAGTGGAGAGCCGTCCTGAGTCGTCGATCCCCCTGCAACGCCTGGTGGTTGAGAGTGGGCGACTGCCACCCCCGGGGATGCCCCCGCCACCGCGAGCAACGCGGTGGCGGTCACCCATATGCGCCGGGCACGGACCACTGTTCCTCCTCGAACCCCGACCTCGGACGGCCCGGCCGTCCCGGGCGTCCCTCGCTCCCGAGGATGGAAAGCGGAGACTGTGGGTTGCCTGTGAAGAGGAGGTGATGGATCACATCGGAGGTCGGCCCCGGCGCCGATCGGGTTTCACGGGCTGGACGGCCTTTCGCCGCAGGGGAGTTGGTCCCGGGGCTGTGGCGTCGGTGACGCGGCCTGTCGGGTGCTCAGCGTCGTGCGGCGGTCAGGTCCAGGCCCGGTACGGCTCGTCCATCAGCTGGAAGACCGGTTCACCGCGCACGGGGTCCTGGGCGGTGGACAGCCGGACCCGGTCACCGCTGTGGATCCCGACCGGCGGGCCCATGACCCGGCCCCGTACGACGAAGCCCTCGGCCATCTCTATCAGCGACACATTGCGTGCCGCGGGCGTGTTGCGGTGCACCACGGTGGAGTGGCGGACCGTGCCGGTGCCCTCGCTGCGCTCGGTGCGCAGTTCACTGCCCTGGCACACCGGACACAGCAGCCGGTGGTACGTCGCGGTGCCGCACCAGGTGCAGCGCTGGAAGAGGATGGCGTCCTTGGAGTCCGCGACGGCGGGTTCGAGAACACCCGTCGCGGAACCGGCCGCCGGGTGCGAGGTGCTTGCTGAGTGGTGGTACACGCTGGTCAACTCCCTGCGCTCGGCCGGAATCCCGCGTGCCCGGAGCGGGCCGTGCACGCACGTGCACGGGTGCCGTGCCACCGTGCACGCCGACAGCGTATGGCACTCAGTGTCACTCGTAAAGGCACTCCGTACCCCTAATTACCGTCATCGGGTCCCCGCGGCGGTCAGCCGCGGTCGAGCGCCGTCTCCAGCTCCTGCACCACGCGCCACAGCGGGGCGTCCCGGCGGGTGACCAGGACCACCACGTCGTCGGGCTGTGCGGCGCCGGTGCCGGCCGGGCCGCCGCGGGCGGGCGCCGCCGGGGCGTCCGCCGGCCGGGCGTACGTCCTCTGTACATAGGTCAGCGCGTGGTCGACGGCCGCGCCCGCGTCGCCCTCGCCCTCCGACCGCAGCCAGCAGCGCAGGGCGTTGTTGTGCGCGGCGACGACCGCGGCGGCGATGACGTCGGCGCGCAGGGTCCCGTCGGGCCGCCCCGCGAACCGGGCGCGCAGATACTCGGCGAGCGCGCGCTCGTAGCGCCACACCACCGACAGCTCATAGGCGCGCAGCCCCGGCACCTGCCGGGTGAGCCGGTAGCGCTGCACCGAGAAGGCCGGGTTCTCGGCGTACATCCGCAGCACCAGCCGGGCCGCGTCGCACACCCGCCGCACCGGCTCGTGCTCGGGACCGCTCGCCGCCAGGAACGCGGTCATCTCGGCCAGGCAGCCCTCGTGGTCGGGGAAGACCACGTCCTCCTTGGAGGGGAAGTAGCGGAAGAACGAGCGCCGGCCGACCCCGGCCAGGGCCACGATGTCGTCCACCGTGGTCTGCTCGTACCCGCGTTCCAGGAAGAGCCGGAAGGCCGCCGCCACCAGGGCGTCCCGCATCGGCGGCTTCGCGGCCGGCGCCGCGCTGCTGGAGCTCATGGACGGGAAAGTAGCACTCGGACCAGATTACTGACACTCAGTGCAGCGTGAGCGGCCTCATGGGGGAACTGAGTGCTGCTGGGACCAGTGCGGGGCGCGGCGACGGCGTGGGGCGCGGCGACGGCGTCGAAGGGCGTGACGGCGGGCGGTGGGGGCGCGGCGGCGGTGAGGGGAATGCCGGCGAGCGGGGCGGCCTGTCCGCGCGGGCGATGAGCCACGGGTGGGCGGTCGGCCGTCCGGGGGTGTGCGGAGCGGGCGTACCCTGCGGCGTAACCTTTCTCCGCCACCGCCACCGCCACCGCCACCGCCACCGCCACCGCCACCGCCACCGCCACCGCCGCTGACGACGTCGGCCTCGCACCACTCAGGTGCCACCCCCGCACCGCCCTCCAAGGAGTCCTCATGACCGGCGACCGCCCCCGCCTGCTCTACGTCACCGACCTGGCGTACCAGGCCCGCGGGCGTCGTTACTGCGACGAGGACATCCACCTCACCTCCCGGCTGCGCGCCCACTTCGATCTGGCCCTGTGTCATCCACTGGACGCCGCGGCCCTGATGGACGGCTTCGACGCCGTCGTCGTCCGCAACAGCGGCCCCGTCCTCGGTTACCAGCGCGCATACGACGCCTTCCGCGCGCGGGCGCTGGCCACCGAGGCCCGTGTGTACAACCCGCTCACCGGGAAGGCCGACATGGCCGGCAAGCAGT
Organism: Streptomyces sp. NPDC053076; assembly: GCF_044546845.1. Classification (NCBI taxonomy): domain Bacteria; kingdom Bacillati; phylum Actinomycetota; class Actinomycetes; order Kitasatosporales; family Streptomycetaceae; genus Streptomyces; species Streptomyces sp. NPDC053076. The sequence goes on from NZ_JBITZL010000001.1 coordinate 1,338,631, forward strand.
ACCTGCTCGACCTGACCGCCGCCGGCTTCCCCGTGATCCCGACCGTCGACCGCGCCGAGGACCTGCACCTGCTGCCGTCCGCCGAGCGGTACGTGGTCAAGCCGAAGCTCGGTGCCGACTCCCTCGGCCTGCGGATCGTCCCCGGTAGCCGGCTCGGAGACCTCGCCGCCGGCGACGTCCTGGTCCAGCCCTGCGTCGACTTCGCCTACGAGGTGTCCTTCTACTTCGTCGACGACGACTTCCAGTACGCCCTGTACGCACCCGACCCCCAGCGCCGCTGGGAACTCAGGCCGTACCCGGCCACCGCCGCCGACCTGGAGTTCGCCCGCCGGTTCATCGACTGGAACGACCTCGGGTGCGGCATCCAGCGCGTCGACGCCTGCCGCGCCCCCGACGGCGGCCTGCTGCTGGTCGAACTGGAGGACCTCAACCCCTACCTCTCCCTGGACGCGCTGCCGGAGGAGGCCGGGGACGCCTTCGTCGCCGCGTTCACGGCGTCCCTGAGCCGGTTCGCGCAGGGAGTGGTCAGCCCAGCCTGACCACGATCCGCTGGCCGGCTCCCGCCATGCCCGTCAGATCGCCGAACGTCAGGGTCAGCGTGGAGCCGGTGGCCGCCGAGGAGAGCGTGGCCGGCGCGGACGTCACCGCCGCGACCGCCCGACGCCACGTCACGGTCCGGTACGGCCTCAGCGTCGACGGGACGCGCGTCCACCAGAACGACACGCGCCGCGCGCTGGAGTCCCGCACTGGCTTCGGCGACGATTCACGGACGGCACGCCGGGCACCCAGGAGGCACGAGCGACATCGACTGGACGGCTCCCGGCCGGTGCCGGGCGGCGGCCGGGAGCGAGTGCATGGCGGAACGGGAGCGACTGCATGGCTGACGGAAGCGGCGAGCGGGACGCGGGCGGCGGCATGGCGGACCGGAGCGGTGGGCGGGACACGGGCGGTACGGCGGACGGGAGCGAGCGGGCCGGCGAGGGCAGCCGAGCGGTGGATCCGGGCGGTGGCGGGCCGGCGGATCGGAGCCGCAGGCCGGCGGATCGGAGCAGTGGTCGGGAGGCGGATCCGGGCAGCGGCCGGCAGGCGGACCCAGGGGGCTTCTTCGACCGGCTGAACCCGGACATGTGTGTGGTCACCGCCGTGGCGGGTGACGAGCGTGCCGGCTGCCTGGTCGGCTTCGCCTCGCAGTGCTCCATCCAGCCGCCCCGGTTCGTCGTCTGGCTGTCCAAGGCCAACCACACCTACCGGGTCGCCCGGACCGCGCAGCACCTCACCGTCCATCTGCTCACCCGCGACCAGCGGGACCTGGCGGAACTGTTCGGCGGCGAGACGGGCGACGAGGTCGACAAGTTCGCGCGGCTCGACTGGCGTGAGGGACCCGTCGGTTCCGCCGTCCTGGACGGGGCCGCGGCCTGGTTCGTCGGCACCGTCCTGCACCGTATCGACGGGGGCGATCACGTCGGTCACGTCCTCGACCCGGTCGAGTGGGGCGAGGGACCTGACGGACCGCTGCTGCGGCTCTCCGACGCGGTCACCATCGAAGCCGGGCACCCCGCGGACTGAGTGACCGCTAGGTGCCGGTCACCATCGATGCCGGGCACCCAGCGGACTGAGCGTGACCGCTAGGTGTCCGTCTCCGCCGCCCCTTCCGCGTCCCGCGCGGTCTCCGGGGGCACCCGGATGTCCAGCACGCACACGTCGTCGCGCCGTTCGTCCGCCAGTATCGTGGCGAGCAGGGCGTCCAGGGAGCCGGACTCGCCGAGGCCGTGCGCCCGCACCGCCTCGGCCAGCCGGGCGAAGCCCGCGTCGAGACCCTCGCCGGGGCGTTCGACCAGGCCGTCGGTGTAGAGCAGCAGCCGGTCCCCGGGTTCGAGCCGCAGCTCCAGCGACTCGTAGACGGGGGCGGCCGTCGCGCCGAGCAGCATGCCGCCGGGACGGTCGAGGAAGCGCACCTCGCCCCGGCGCACCAGCAGCGGCGGCGGGTGCCCGGCCTGTGCCCAGGCCAGGATGCGCCGGTCGGGATCGTAGCGGGCCAGGACCATGGTGGCGGTGGTCTGGCCGTCGCGGGAGTGCAGCAGCAGCTGGTTGAGCCGGGTCAGTGCGCCCGTGAGTGAGGAACCGGTGCTGACCATGCCCTTCGCGGTGAACCTCAGCTGAGCCATGGTGGCCACGGCGTCGATGCCGTGACCCGCCACGTCGCCGACCACGAACAGTGCCTCGGAGTCGGGCAGTTCGATGGCGCTGAACCAGTCGCCGCCCACGTGGATGCCCGTCTGCGAGGGCAGATAGGAGACCTCGATGCGCAGTCCGGCCAACTGCCGGGGCTTGTCGGGCAGCGGCAGCAGGGCGTGCTGCAGCCGGGCGGCCAGGGCCCGCTCGGCCTGGAGGATGCCGCGCTGGAGCAGCATCGCGCGTTCGCTCTCCACCAGCGCGAGCTCCGCGCTGCGCTGCGCGGTGATGTCCTGGATGAAGCCGTGCACCTCGACCGGGGTGCCGTCGGGCGCCGTGACCGCCTCCGCGACCATCCGCAGGTACCGGACGCCCGCGGACGTCTCGATGCGGAACGGCACGTCGAACGGCCGGCCGCGCGAGACGAGTTCGGCGATCGCGTGGGCGAGCGGCCCCTTGTCCTCGGCCAGGGCCAGATCGGGCAGCCGCTCCAGCCGGACCGGCCGCTGTCCGGGCTGCCGGCCGAGCACGGCGTAGGTCTGCGCGGCCCAGGAGCTCTCCTGGGTGATCAGGTTCCAGTTCGCCCAGCCGAGGTTGCCGAGCCGCTGCACGTCGGCCAGGCGCTGCTCCTGGCGTTCCACCGGGTCGTGCCGCAGCCAGGTCACCACCAGGCCCTCACCCAGCCGCGCCGCCCGCACCGTGTAGGTGGTGGTCACGGGCACCTCGCCGACCACGTCCTGGTAGGCGAACGGCTCGCCCTCGAACAGGTCTCCGGTCTCCAGGGCCTGGAGATAGCCCTGCCACAGCGGCTCACCCGCGACCGACGGGTAGCTCTCCAGGATGCGTTTGCCGACCATGTCCCGGCCGGTCCGGCCGAACACGTCGACCGCTTCCGGAGTGGCCGCCTCGATGCGGTAGTCCTCCACCTCGCCGGCGGCGGAGCGCAGCGGGGTCAGCAGGATCGCCGCTCCCGGCAGTGCGTCGAACACCGCCTGCACGGTCTGGGAGACATTCCCTGCCGTGCCGTTCTGCGGGCTGTCGAAGGCCCGCAGCCGGCCCGCGCACAGCCGGGCCACGGCCCGCAGCAGCTCCCGCTCGCGCGCTTCGAACGGCCCGCCGCGCCGGCGCAGCACCCCGAGGGCGACGCTCGCGGTGTCCCCGGTCGGCACGGGCAGCCAGGCCCGGGTGAGCCACCGCTCCGGAGGGGCCCCGATGAGCAGGTAGCGTGCGCGGTCCACCGCCGCGTTCTCCAGCCAGCGCGGCTCCCCGGACCGCAGGGCGTCTAGTGCGGGCACGCCGGTCACCGGGGGTACGTGACGCCACTGGGCGGCGAGGGTGGGGTCGATGCCGGCGTGCCCGATCAGGCCGAGCCCGCCCTCGGGCAACTGCTCGTAGATCATCACCGCGTCGGCGTCCACCTCGGGCGCCAGGTGGTCCAGCAGGCACCCGGCCAGCTCGTGCGGCGAGCCGACCCGGACCAGGTCGCGGCCGATGTGGCCCAGTACGTCCGCCAGGTCCAGGGCGCCTTCGCCTGCGGGCACGCTTCCCCAGGGGCCGACGGTGGGGGGCGCCGCCGCGGGCGGTGCGACCGGGGCGGCGGGGTGTTCCTTGGGCGGCAGGGCGCCCAGGGTGAGCCAGCACTGTTCGAGGAGGGTGCGGTTGCCGTCCTTGGCGCGCTGGAGCAGCTCCTCGTGGGCGGTGTCCGGAGTGCAGCCGGTGACGGCCATCAGTACGCCCTTGGCGCGCTCCAGGACCGCCGAGGTGGCGGCCAGATCCCGCAGCCGTTCCATCTCGGCGCGCTGCCGTGCCACGACCTTGGCCAGCGCCGCGAGCTCGGCGCTGGTCTCGCGGTCCACCGGAGGCAGAGGCTCGCTCGTCACGCGACGAGCATTGCACACCTGCGCCCGTTCGATCACTCGTCTGCCGGGGCGGGATTCATGCGACCTTCATACGAGGCTCCCGCTCATGGGGAGGGGCCCTGCGAGCAGGGGCGGCCGGTCCCGGGGGCGGGGATCCGGGCGGAGGGGCGAGCGGGCGCGGATGGGGCCCGGGAAGGCGGGGAAAGGGCGGGGAAGCCCGGGCCGGCGGAGACGGGCCGGCAGAGCTCAGCGGCCCGCGCCGCGGCCGACCAGGGCCTCGCTGACCGCACGCACGCTGCGCGCGATGTGCTGCAGTTGCAGCACCTCGGCCGCGTACAGCTTGATCGTGTGTTCGATCACCGACTCGGGCAGTCCGAGCATCGGCAGCTCGGCCCGCGCGGTCTGCAGGGCGGTCCGTGCGACCCGGATCTCCTGCTGGACCTGGAGCTGCGCGTGCCGGGCGAGCAGGACCGGGTGGCGGATGAGTGCCGGATAGCTGGCGTAACGCGCGGGGATCAGCTCACGCAGCCACTTGGCCGCCGAGCGCTCCCAGTCGTAGCTGCCCGGCGTCTTGACCTGACAGGGCCAGTCGGGGGTGATGCGCGTGCTGGTCAGGGGCATGATCATCGCTTCCGGTGTGCGGCGTCGTGAGGGTGGTCGACGAATCAGGGGCGGCCCCGGCCTAGGGGATGACCGGGGCCGCCACGGGCGCGTCGCGCAGACGATGCGCCCCGGGACACTCCGGGCGCCGACGTGGGTAGGGGACGGCGGCAGGGAGTGTCCGTTCGGGAGCCCCGGGCGCGGGGAACCGGCGCTGCGTGCGGTGGTGCGTGCGCATGGGCGGTCCGTCGGCTTTCTCGGGGCGGGTTTGCGTGCGGTGAGTCCGCCGAGCAGTATTTATATATGCCGTCCGGTTTGCAAGACGTATGAAAACATTCATGCGCGATTTGGGGTGAATGATCCCTGTCCAAGGGGTTGGAGACCGCAAGATCTTCACGAACGCCGGGCACGGGCGGAAGGATGAGCCGCGGGAACAGCGCCGGAACAGCGCCGGAACAGCGCCGGAACAGCGCCGGAACAGCGCCGGGCGAGGGCCCCCGGTCGGCCCTTGCCCGCACGGCGCCGGGACGGCGCCCGGCGAAGGCCCGGTCGGCCCTCACCCGCGCGCGGCGGGGCGGGACGTTCGCCGTCTTCGGGTCCGGCCGTTCTCGGGTCCGGCCGTCTTCGGGTCCGGCCGTCTTCGGGTTCGCCCGTCTTCGGGTTCGCCCGGGTCCTCGGGTCCGCCCGTCCTCGGGTCTGTCGGTCCTTGAGTTCGTCAGTCCTTGAGGAAGAACTGGTGCTGTTCCGAGAGCTGCTCGTACTTCTCCAGCCGGGCCTGGGTGCGCTCCGGATCGGCGTCGGTCATGGCCTGCAACAGCGCCGCGGCCAGGACACCGGGCGCGGCGTAGGAATCGAACACCAGCCGCGAACCGGTGCCGGTGGCGAAGGTGACGTCGGCTTCGTCGGCCAGCGGGCCCAGCGCCAGGTCGGTCACCAGGGCCACCTTCAGACCCGCGCCGCGTGCCACCCGGACGGCGTTCAGCGTCTCCTGGGAGTGCCGGGGCATGGCGAAGGCCAGCACCCAGCTGCCGCCGGCCTCGCGGGCCTGTAGGAGCGCGTCGTAGGCCACGCTGCCGCCGAGGGTCACCAGCCGTACGTCCGGGTGGATACGGCGGGCGGCGTAGCTGAAGTACTCGGCCAGCGACACCGAGATCCGCAGGCCCAGGACGGTCAGCGGGGCGGAGCGGGACAGCTCGCGGCCGACGTGGATGACCCGGTCGGGGTTGGCGAAGTCGCGCCGCAGATTCTCCAGGTTCTGGATCTCACCGTCGACGGCCGCCTGGAGCTCGTTGGCCCGGTTCTCCTCGCCGGGCCCGCCGGCGAGGCTGCTCAGCGCGATGGCCTGGAGCCTCTCGCGCAGCGCGGGGTAGCCGCTGAAGCCGACGGCGGCGGCGAAGCGGGTGACGGATGGCTGGCTGACCCCCACCCGGTCGGCCAGCTCGGTGATCGACAGGAACGCGGCCTCGGTGATGTGCTCGATCAGGTACTGGGCGATGCGCCGCTGCCCCGGCGACAGACGGGGGCCGTCGAAGAGTTCCCTGAGCCGGGAGGTCGGGGCGGCCTCGGCCGCGGGCGCCGTCCTGCCCGACGTGATCGCTGATGCCTGAGCGCGTGCCTGCTGCGGCGAGGGCACGGGTCGGCCTCCTTTGTCTGCCACGAGCACTCAACATAGCTCACCGACCGCCGTGACCAGGGGGTTGAGGCAGGGGGCTCACCGCCGGTACAGGCTGATGGAATGGCCCACTTCGCCGACCGGCCGACTGCTCGCGATCAGCTCGGCGAGCCCCCCGCGCGCCTTGGCGACCGCGGAGTCCGACACCACCAGCAGCCCGTGCACGCGCTCCGGCGGCACCGTACGCGGATCGGCGGCCCGGATGCCGTAGTACGACGGCACTCCGCTGCCCTTGTACACCAGCCACACCCGTTCGCCCGGATACCGTTCGCGGAGCCGGTCGGCGAGCCGGCCCAGGTCCTGCCCCCAGTCCACGTTCGAGTCGTGCAGCAGCCGGTGGGTGTGCGCGGGGCCGCCGAACGCCTCGTTCGCGTACGGCAGGTAGTACGGGAACGCGCGCAGCGAACTCACCGCCGTGAACATCACCAGCGCGCCGGCCAGGAGCCTGCTCCCGCGCCACCCGCAAGGCACCAGGCACGCCGCCGCCACCGCGAGGAACACCGGCACGAACAGCGCGTACCGGGTGCCGAAGTCCCGTGACCCCGTCATCGCCGCCGCCAGCAGCACCGCGGGCGGCACCAGCACATACGGCGCGGCGGGCCGCGTCCGGTGGCGGGCCGTGACCGCCACGGCACCGGCCACGCCCAGCACCAGCAGCCCGAGCGGCGTCTTCACCAGCAGCGCGGCCGGCAGGTAGTACCAGAGCGAACCGGTGTACAGGTGCCCGAACAGAAAGCCCTGCCAGGGGTGGTCCTCCAAGCCGAACTGCACTTGCATCCCGGCCCGGTACGCCGACGGTACCGGCAGCAGATCCACCAGCCGCCCGCGCAGGCCCGCCACGGCCGGCACCGGCTCGGCGGGGGAGAACCGCAGCCGGGGATCGACGGCCGCATACGTGACCCACACGACGACCAGGGCCACGACCGCCACGACGACCGCGCCCACCAGCGCCGCCGGCACCTGCCGCAGCCTGCCACCGGCCGGCCCGGAGACGGAACGCGGCCACCAGGAGACCGGGCCGGACCGCTCGGCGGCCACCACCGACACCGCCGCCAGCGCCATCAGCACCGGCACCGCCGGCAGCGCGCTCATCTTGGTCGCCACGGCCGCCCCCGCCGCCGCCCCCGCGAGCGGCAGATACCGCACAGGCCGGCGCCGGGCCCGCCACGCCAGCCAGACGGACGTCAGCACGAACCCGGCCGCCGGGAGGTCCAGCGTGGCCAGCGACCCGTGTGCGATCACATCGGGCGAGAAGGCGTACAGAGCGAGCGCGGCCGCCCCGCCCGCCGCGCCCGCCAGGTCCCGGGCGAACGCGAACACGACCAGCCCGCACAGCAGCGTCAGCGCGATCACCGGCAGCCGCGCCCACAGCATCAGCCGCCAGGGGTCGTTGCCCGACTCGTACAGCAGATGCCGGCCCACGGCCCCCTGTGTGCCGGTGTACGACGGGTCGTAGTGCGGGTCGGCCACCGCCACCCCGGCCGCGATCAGCAGCTTCCCGAGCGGGGGATGCTCGGGGTTGTAGCGCAGCCGGTGCTCGTGCAGATAGTCGGTGGCCGTCGCGACGTACACCGGCTCGTCGATGGTGGGGGTCTGCCGGACGGCCGAGGTGACCATCGCCACGGCCATCTGCGCCAGCAGCAGGAGGACCAGGAGCGGCAGGAACCGGCGTCCGTGCCGGCGCAGCCGGGCGTACGGGCCGGCGGGGGCCCGGCGTGCGGATCCCGCCGCGGGAGCCTCCGGTGTGCGGACCGGTTGCCGTTCGTGCGCCATCATCCGCCCCCAGCTGGCACCGGCCGTGCGGCGGCGGGAGAGCCCGGCGCCGGGTCATGGCCCCGCTGTCGCACCGCTCCCGCCAGCCCCGGCGTCACCGCCGCACGAGTCGTACCGGCAGACCTTCCGCCGTGCACACGGGTACGGTCCGCAGCCGGTCGGAGTTCACCCCGACCGGCACGAATCCCCCGGCGAGCCGGGCCGCGTCCAGGACCGGCGCCATGCCGCCCGCGGCCGGCGGCGGTTCGGTGTCCAGCCGCGGGTCGGAAACGTGCGGCCGGTCGGACACGTGCGGCCGGTCGGACACGTGCGGTGGGTCGGACCCGTGCGGTGGGTCGGACCCGTGCGGCCGGTCGAGCACCTGCGGGGGAGCGGTGCCCGGCAGCTGACGGCATGCCTGTGCCTCTCGGACGCGGATCCTGACAACGCCCCCGCCGGGCCCTCGAGGACCCGAGCGGCTCCGGCACCGGCGGCGCGCCCGGTCCTCAGCTCTCGGTCCTCAGCTCTCGGTCCTCAGCCCTCAGCTCTCGGTCCTCAGCCCTCAGCCCTCAGCCCTCAGCCCTCGGTCCTCAGCCCTCGGCCCTCAGCTCTCGGGGAGCGGCACGGCGGGCAGTGCCGTGGCCGGCACGATCAGGTCCGCCCGCTCCCGGGTTTTCGCGACCAGGTCGGCGTTGCGCTGGTCCGTGCCCAGCACCCAGGCCACGGCCGCCGCCCGCTCCTTGCCGAACTCCTCGTGCCGGGCGACCAGCCGGCGGATCCGCTCCTCCTCGTCGAGCTCGCAGAACCACACCTCGTCCAGGCACGGCCGCACCCGCGCCCACGCGCCCTCCGCCAGCAGCAGATAGTTTCCCTCGGTCACCACCAGCCGGGCCTCCGGCGGCACGGGCAGCACGCCGGCGAGCGGCTGCTCCAGCACCCGCTCGAACGCCGGCGCGTACACCACCTCGTCGGTCTCCTCGCGCAGCCGTCGCAGCAGCGCGGCGTACCCGGCCGCGTCGAACGTGTCCGGCGCGCCCTTGCGGTCCCGGCGGCCCAGCCGGTCCAGTTCCGCGTCGGCGAGATGGAAGCCGTCCATGGGGACATGCGCGGCCCGGGGCGGCCCGTCGCCGTTCAGGGCGCGCACCAGGCGCTCGGCCAGCGTCGTCTTGCCCGCACCGGGGCTGCCCGCGATGCCGAGCAGGGCACGCCGGCCGCCTCGGGACAGGGCACGGGCGCGCGTGAGGAGGTCGTCGAAGGTCACCGGCACACAGCAGAGTGTGCCACCGACCGCCCGCCGCACGTGTGGCGTGCGCCACCCGCTGAGGGCCGCCCCACGGGGAAGAGTTGGGGTATGACTCAGCTCGGTCTGCCCGACACCATCCAGGCGTGTCTCTTCGATCTCGACGGGGTCGTCACCAAGACGGCCGTCGTGCACGCGGCGGCCTGGAAGGAGACGTTCGACGCGTTCCTGCGCGACTACCAGGGCGCGCAGGGACGACCGTTCGACGCCGCCGACTACGACGAGTACGTCGACGGCCGCCCCCGCGCCGACGGCGTGCGGGCCTTCCTGGACTCGCGCGGCATCCACCTCCCCGAGGGCGAGCCCGGCGACCCGCCGGACGCCCGCACCGTGCACGGCGTCGGCAACCGCAAGAACGAGCTGCTGCTGGAGAAGATCCGCACGGGCGGAGTGGAGGCGTACGAGGGCACCCTGCGCTATCTGGAGGCCGTGCGCGCCGAGGGACTGCGCACCGCGATCGTCTCCTCCAGCGCCAACTGCCGGGACGTGCTGCGCTCCGTCGGCGCCGAGCACTTCTTCGACGTACGCATCGACGGAGTGGTGGCCGTCGAACGGAACCTGCCGGGCAAACCGCACCCCGACACCTTCCTCGCCGCCGCCCGCGACCTGGGTGTCGAGGCGTCCCGCGCGGCCGTCTTCGAGGACGCGCTGGCCGGCATGGACGCGGGCCGCGCGGGCGGCTTCGGGTACGTCGTCGGCGTGGACCGGGTGGGCCAGACCGACGCGCTGTACGCGCACGGCGCCGACACCGTCGTCCGGGACCTGGCCGAACTGGGAGGCAAGCAGTGATCACCGAGCGGTCGTACGCCGTCGAGCCGTGGACCGTCCGCGAGACCGCCCTCGACCTCGACGTCCTCGCCCAGAGCGAGTCCGTGTTCGCCCTGTCCAACGGGCACGTCGGCTGGCGCGGCAACCTGGACGAGGGTGAACCGCACGGGCTGCCGGGCAGCTACCTCAACGGCGTGCACGAGGTGCACCCGCTGCCGTACGCGGAAGCGGGGTACGGCTACCCGGAGTCCGGGCAGACCGTCATCAACATCACCAACGGCAAGGTCATCCGACTGCTGGTCGACGACGAGCCGTTCGACCTGCGCTACGGCCGGCTCGTCTCCCACGAACGCGTCCTCGACCTGCGCCGCGGGGTACTGGAGCGGACCTGTGAATGGACCTCACCGGCCGGCTCGACGGTCCGGGTCCGCTCGACCCGGCTGGTGTCGCTGACCCAGCGGGCGGTGGCCGCGGTGGCCTACGAGGTGGAGGCCGTGGGCAGCCGCAGCCGGGTGGTGATCCAGTCGGAGCTGGTCGCCAACGAGAGCCTGCCGGAGGGCGACGCCGACCCGCGCGCGGCGAAGGCGCTCAAGTCGCCGCTGGAACAGGAGGACGGCTTCGCCGCCGGCGAGCGGCTGCGCCTGGTGCACCGCACGCGGCGCAGCGGCCTGCGGGTCGCCGTCGCCGCCGACCATGTGGTCACCGGCCCCGAGCGCACCACCAGGCGCAGCGAGAGCGGCATCGATGTCGCCCGGCTGACCGTCACCTCCGTGCTGGAGCCCGGGCAGACCCTGCGGGTGGAGAAGCTGGTCGCCCACGGCTGGTCCGGCACCCGGTCGCTGCCCGCGATGGCCGACCAGGTGGACGCCGCGCTCGCCGCCGCCGCGCACGACGGCTGGGAGGGCCTGCTCGCCGACCAGCGGGCGTGCCTCGACGACTTCTGGAGCCGGGCCGACGTCGAGGTGGAGGGCGACGAGGAGATCCAGCAAGCCGTCCGGTTCGCGCTGTTCCACGTCCTGCAGGCCGGCGCCCGCGCCGAGCGGCGCGCGATCCCGGCCAAAGGCCTGACCGGCTCCGGCTACGACGGGCACGCCTTCTGGGACACCGAGATGTTCGTGCTGCCGGTCCTCACCCACACCGCGCCCCAGGCCGTGGCCGAGGCGCTGCGCTGGCGGTACAGCACCCTGGACGAGGCCCGCGAACGAGCCGCCCAGCTGGGGCTCGCCGGGGCCGCCTTCCCCTGGCGGACCATCGCCGGCCCGGAGGGCTCGGCCTACTGGCCGGCCGGCACCGCCGCCTTCCATGTGAACGCCGGTGTCGCCGACGCCGTGGTGCGCTACGTCGAGGCCACCGGCGACACCGCCTTCGAGCGGGAGGCCGGCGTGGAACTGCTGGTGGAGACCGCCCGGCTGTGGCGGTCGCTGGGCCACCACGACAGCCACGGCGTCTTCCACCTCGACGGCGTCACCGGCCCCGACGAGTACAGCGCGGTCGCCGACGACAACACCTACACCAACCTGATGGCCCGGCAGAACCTGCGCGCCGCCGCCGACGCGGTGGAACGCCATCCGCGCGAGGCGCGGCGGCTCGGCGTCGACGAGGAGGAGAGCGCGGCCTGGCGGGACGCCGCCGACGCCATGCACCTGCCGTACAACGACGAACTCGGCGTTCACGAACAGCACGCCGGGTTCACCCGCTACCAGCGCTGGGACTTCGCGGCCACCCGCTCCGACCAGTACCCGCTGCTGCTGCACTTCCCCTACTTCGACCTCTACCGCAAGCAGGTCGTCAAACAGGCCGACCTGGTGCTGGCCATGTACACCTGCGACGACTACTTCGAGAGGGAGCACGACGAGGAGCAGATCGCCCGGAACTTCGCCTACTACGAGCCGCTGACCGTCCGCGACTCCTCCCTGTCCGCCTGCTGCCAGGCCGTCATCGCCGCCCGGACCGGCCATCTGGACCTCGCTTACGCCTACACCTCCGAGGCCGCGCTGATGGATCTGCACGACCTGGAGCACAACACCCGGGACGGGCTGCACATCGCCTCGCTGGCGGGCACCTGGATGGCGTTGGTGGCGGGCTTCGGCGGCATGCGCCGCGAGCCGGAGCAACTGCGGTTCGCGCCCCGGCTGCCCGAGCGGCTGAGCCGGCTCGCCTTCCACGTCCAGTTCCGTGGGCGCCGGCTGCGCGTGGACATCGGCGCGGACAAGGTGACGTACGCGCTTCTGGACGGTGAGCCGCTGACGCTCTGTCACCACGGCGAGCCGCTGACGGTCGGCACCGAGGAGCCGGCCGTGCGGGCCGTACCGCCGATGGTCCGCCGCCCCGCCCCCGAACAGCCGCTCCACCGGGCGCCGAACGGCGGTTGAGCCGGGGCGGGTGCGTGCGGCTGACGGGCGCCGCGGGGAGCGCCGCGGGGGTGCGGGCCGGATGCCGGGTGCGGGCCGGCCGTGGCCGTTCGCGTAGTTCCCCGCGCACCTCGGGCAGGTCCACCGCGGCTTGGCCGAGGGTGCGGGGAACTACGCGACCGAGCTCCCGCGCAGCCGCACCCTGCTATCCGGCCCGCACCCCTACGGCCCGACCCTCACGCGCTCTCTCCGGCCAGCAGCGCGCGCAGCGCCCGCTCCTCCTCGGCGCCCAGCCCGGTCACGAAGTGCCGGAGCGCGGCGATCGGGTCGGGACCCCGGCCCAGGGCCTGGTGCATCGCCTGGGCGGTCAGCTCGGCCGCGTTCTTCGCCGGCCGGTACGCGCCGCGCCGCCCGTCGGCGTCCCGCAGCACCAGCCCTTTGTCGTACAGGCGTTTGAGGATCGTGTGGACCGTGTTGTACGCGAGCCCCCCGCCGATCTCGTGCTGTATCTCCGCCGGGGTCAGCGGTCGCTCGGTGGCCCAGAGGGTGGCCAGTACCTCGCTCTCCAGCTCCCCGGCGCCGCGCCGCTCCGCCCTGCCCGGGGCCCCTGTGCCAGCCATGCTCCAACCTTACAGCGCGTAGGGCCGTCGTCCGGATGGCCCTCTCCACCGGGTACGGCCGGGTGATACGCGTTGGTTTGGCCGTGTTTTTTCCTTTTTGCTCCCCGGCCCCACGGGTCGGGGGGTGACAGTGGGCGCTACGACCTGTGGGGACAAAGGGGTGGTCATGGCCGGCAGTGCGCACGCCACACTCGACGCGGTGAGCCACGAGCGCTCGCGCCGCACGCCCGTCGGCACCGCTCGTGCGGCCCGGCCGCCCGCTGCCGTCGCCGCGGCCTTCGCGCAGGCCCGGCAGCTCGTCGTCCGGCCCGGCAGGGGACTCGGCCGGGACGAGACGGCGCTTGCCGCCCGGATCGGCCGGCCCGCGCCCGCGGCCCCGGCGCACCACGTCGTACCGGGCACGGGCTCATGACGTCACCGGCCCAACTCACCGCCTCCCTGGGCCGCCGGCGCGCCTGCTGGCACGCCGGCGTCTGCCTCGCCGTTCTGCTCGGCGCGCTGTACCTGGGCCGCCGGCACTGGCCCGCGCTGGAGAGCGGGGCCGAGCGGCTGGCGGTCGCCGACCAGGGCTGGCTGCTGGCCGGCGCGGCGGCGGCAGTAGGCACGTGGGCGGCCTCCGCGCTCGCCCAGCAGGGCGCCGTCGTCCGGCGGCTGCCCGGCGCCCGGCTGGTCGCCGCCCAGTTCGCCGCCTCCGCCGCCAACCATCTGCTGCCCGCCGGGCTCGGTGCGGGCGCGGTGAACCTGCGCTTCCTGATGCGCTGCGGACTGCCGCCCGGACGCGCGGCCGGCGCGCTCGCCGCCAAGGCCGGTACCGGAGCCGCCGTCCGCCTGGCGTTGATCGCGCTGCTGGCCCCCGCCTGCCCGGGGCTGCTGCGCCTCCCGCGCGCCTCCCCGGTGGCGGTCACCGCCGTCCTCGCCGTGGCCGTACTGGTGGCGGTCCTGCTGGCCACCCCTTGGTGGGCGCGCTGCCGGCCTGCGCTCGCCGCCGTACTGACCGACATCCGCGCGCTGCACGCCTGCCCGGCCCGTGCGGCGGCCCTGTGGGGCGGCTCCCTGGCCTTCGCCGCGCTGCACGCGCTGGTTCTCATCGCCGTGACCCGGGCCGTCGGGCTGCCGCTCGCCCCGCTCCAGGTGGCACTGCTGTACCTCGCGGCCAGCAGTGCCGCCGCCCTGCTGCCCACCCCGGGGGGTCTGGGCTCGCTGGACGCCGCGCTGGCCCTCGCCCTCACCGCCGCCGGCACCCCCGGCGCCGCCGCCGCGTCCGCGGTGCTCGGCTACCGGCTGCTCACCGTGTGGCTGCCACTGCTCCCCGGCCTGCTGGTGCTCGGGATCCTCCTGCGGCGCAAGGCCCTGTGACCGCCGGGGCGTTGCCACGCGATCCCCTCTGACGGCCGGGGCCGCGGCAGCAGATCCCCGCGGCGGTCGTGAGTCTCCCGCACGCCGCTGCGGGCGCGCCGGCCGTCGAGATCGCTGAGGGCCACGACGCGACCGGCGCCGCGCGAACGATGCGGCAGGGCCTGTCGGCCGCGTAGGCCGCCTCGGCCGGGGGGCGGCCGGCTTTCCCTCCCCATGGGAAATGTCTGCCGCACCCTTTACTGCACACTAGTTGCAGGTGCCTGGGAATGGCACAAGGCTGTAGGGCGTAGCCGTACCCGCACCACCGAAGAAGAACCCTCCCGTGACGGCCGCCCCTGACTCCGCTCCGACCCTCCCCGCTCAGCCCGGGCCCACGTGCCCGGACTGGCACCGCGTTCGCGGCTCCACGACGCGGCAGGAGCGGGGTCAGGGCCGGCGGCACGGAGATCGCCTCCTGTCCGCGCCCGCCTGCCCCGGGCACCAGCGGGATTAATGATCCGGTCGCGGGAAACGCGGACCAGGACCGCCCGCGGACCCCGAAGGAGGCGACCCATGAGCGACCAGCAGTCCGAGCAGAGCCCCATGGCCGACGACGCCTACCAGCCCACCGGAACCAACGAGGAACAGGAGGACGCCACTCCCCTGGACCTGCAGGATGCGGTCGGTGAGCGGACGTACGACGACATGCTCGACGAGGGCTACTCCCCGCCCGAGCGCCCTTTGGGCGTCACCAAGCACGGCACCACCGCCGCTGAGCAGCAGCAGGGGGAGACCCTGGACGAACGGCTCGGCCAGGAGGTCCCGGACGTGACACCGCCGGCCGGCGACGAGGTCGGCGACCTGCCCGGCGGCGAGGGCGAGCCGGTCGACCCCGAGGCGGGCGGGACCCGCGCGGGCCGCCTGGTAGCCCCGGACGAGGGCGCCCACACCGACACGGTCAAGGAGGAGATCGCGCGGGACGTGGGCGTGGACGGGGGAGCGGCGGGAGCCGAGGAGGCAGCGGTGCACGTGGTGGAGGAGGAGATCTGAGCCCCGGCCGGAGAGAGTGGTCCCCCGGCGGCGCGGGCCGTGTCCGCGACACGGCCGCGCCGCCGGGTGCGTCCACCCGCCGTCAGCCAGGCGGCAGCGCCCCCTGTCCGTGGCCGTGCGGCCGTCCGCGCCCAGCGTCGGCCGACCGTCGTCCACCAGGCGGCAGCGCCCCTGTCCAGTCGTGCGGGTGCCCGCACGGCCACGGACAGGGGGCAGCGCCTCGGTCCAGTCGTGCGGGCGTCCGTACCCGGCGTCGGGACAGCGTCTCGGGCGGCGCTAGTCCAGCCGGTCCACTTGGCGGAGCCGGTTCGTCGCGTCGAGTGCCGCGACCTTGTACGACTCCGCCAGCGTCGGATAGTTGAAGACCGCGTCGACCAGATAGTCCACCGTGCCCCCGCACCCCATCACGGACTGTCCGATGTGGATCAGCTCGGTCGCGCCCGAGCCGAAGCAGTGCACCCCGAGCAGGGTGCGGTCCTCGGGTGACACCAGCAGTTTCAGCATGCCGTGGGAGTCCCCGATGATCTGTCCCCGGGCCAGCTCGCGGTACCGGGCCATCCCCACCTCGAACGGCACCCGGTCCTCGGTGAGCTGGTCCTCGGTCCGGCCGACGAAGCTGATCTCCGGGATGGTGTAGATACCGATCGGCTGGAGCCGGTGCATGCGCCCGACCGGCTCACCGCACGCGTGGTAGGCGGCGGCCCGGCCCTGCTCCATGGAGGTCGCGGCGAGCGCCGGGAAGCCGATGACGTCGCCGACGGCATAGATGTGCGGTATCTCCGTGCGGTAGTTCTCGTCGACCTCGATCCGACCGCGCGGGTCCGCCGCCAGGCCGGCCCGCCCGAGATCGAGGCCGTCGGTGAGGCCCTGGCGGCCCGCCGAGTACATCACGGTGTCCGCCGGTATCTTCTTGCCGCTCTCCAGCACCGTGAGTGTGCCGCGCGGGTGGCGCTCCACCGCGGCGACGGTCTCCCCGAACCGGAAGGTCACGGCGAGGTCCCGCAGGTGGTACTTGAGCGACTCCACGATCTCCACGTCGCGCAGGTCCAGCATGCCGGGGCGCTTTTCGACCACGGTCACCTTGCTGCCCAGCGCGGCGAACATGGAGGCGTACTCCATGCCGATCACACCCGCGCCGACGATCACCATGGACCGGGGCACCCGCTCCAGCGAGAGCACGTTGTCGGAGTCCATGATGGTCCGCCCGTCGAACTCGACGCTGTCCGGGCGGGCCGGCCGGGTGCCGGTGGCGATGACGATGTGCTCGGCGCCGATCAGCCGTTCCCGGCCGGAGACCTCGGACACCGCCACGGTGTGCGGGTCGGCGAAGCGGGCCGTGCCGGAGTACAGGGTGACGTGGTTTCGGGCCAGTTGGCTGCGGACGACGTCCACCTCGCGGCCGACCACGTGCCGGGTGCGCGCGGTCAGATCGGCGACGGTGATGTCCTCCTTCAGCCGGTAGCTCTGCCCGTACAGGTCACGTTGGGTGAGGCCGGTCAGATACAGCACCGCCTCGCGCAGGGTCTTGGAGGGGATGGTGCCGGTGTGCAGGGAGACGCCACCGAGCATGTCGGGGCGGTCGACGAGGGCGACCCGGCGGCCGAGCTTGGCCGCGGCGATGGCGGCCTTCTGGCCGCCGGGTCCGGATCCGATGACGAGCATGTCGAAGTCGAAGTCGGGCACGCTCGGGAGTCTGGCAGCCAGGGGCCGGTCCGGGGAAGACACGCCGTTCGGATTCCCGGTGTGGGAGCGGACCCGCGTGCACGAGGGCTCCCGGCAGTGCTCGGCGTGCGGGCGGGGGGGGGGGGGGGGGGGGCCCCCCCCCCCCCCCCCCCCGGGGCGCGGGGGGGGGGCCCCCCCCCCCCCGGCCCCCCCCCCGGGCCCCCCCCCCCCCCCCCCCCCCCCCCGCCGCTGCGGTCGTCTG
>NZ_JBITZL010000001.1:1356043-1438929 GCF_044546845.1 Streptomyces sp. NPDC053076
GCTCTGCCGATCGCGGTTGGTTTTCCGGGGGGGGGCGCGCCCCCGGGTGCCCGCGGGCTCCGGGCTGTGGTGGGGGGGGGGGGGGGCGGGGCCCCGCCCCCCCGCCCCGCCTCCCCGTTCGTTCGCGTCAGTTCCCCGGACCGCCCTAGGGCAGCAGCTTCTCGACCGCCGCCGAGCCCTCCGACTCCAGCTTGCGACGCGCCCAGTCGAGGTTCTTCGGTGTGACATCCCTGCCCGCCGCCATCACCAGGTCCTCAGGGGTCACGTCCCTGGATGGCGCGGAGTGGAGCAGAGCGTCCGGGGTGCAGACGTCGTCCGACGAACGGGACTCTTCAGGGGTGGATGTCGCCATGATGCCTCCTCCTCGGTCCGGATGACCTCATCCGTGCCGGTGCCTCCGAACGGGGCACACTCTCACCATTGCCCTCCCCGGCGCACCCTGCATCCGGAAGCCCCTGGGGAGCGGTGTGGAGCGCATGCCCACGCCACGCGAAGCCACGCCCCCCTAAGCTGGAAAACATCCCGCACACTGAAAAATCCACCGCGAGTGGAGAGAACGTACCGTTAACGGAGACAATTATCGCAAGCGGCGCAAGCGCACCGTAAGCATGGAAATCACCGCAGACGGGGAAGTGCAGCGTAGGCGAGGACACCCCCACCGCCGGCGGAGACAACCCACCGCCCAACGGAGACCACCCGCCGCCAGCTGGTAACGGACCGCGAGCGGACACAGCGCACCGCACGCTCACCGGGAGGCCGCCGATGGCCGCGACGCCGTTCGCCGAGGATGCCCCCGGCCCCCGCTACCTGCCCATCGCCGAGCACGGCCTCATCGGTGACCTGCGCAGCGTGGCCCTGGTCGGCACCAACGGCACGATCGACTGGTACTGCTGCCCCTCCTTCGACTCCCCGAGCGTCTTCGCGGCGATCCTCGACGCCGAGCGGGGCGGACGCTTCGAGCTGGCCGCCGCCGTACCGGCGCGCACCAAGCAGTTCTACTTCCCCGACACCAATGTGCTGATCACGCGCTTCTTCACGGAGGAGGGCGTCGGCGAGGTGCAGGACTTCATGCCCGTCTGCTGCGACGGATCGCTGGAGGTGAGCCGGCACCGGCTGATCCGGCGCGTGGTGTGCGTCCGCGGCACCGTGCCGTTCCGAGCCCTGATCGCCCCCCGCTTCAACTACGGCGCCGACCCGCACACCCTGAGCTTCGTGGACGGCATGCTGTTCTTCGAGTCCCCGGAGCGGTCGCTGACGCTCACCTCCACGGTCGCGGTGGAGAACGACGGCCGTGACGCGTGGGCCGACTTCAAGCTGACCGAGGGCGAGACGGCGGTGTTCGCCCTCGACCAGCTCGACGACCAGGTGATGCCCCGCGGATGCGCCCACCGCGAGGCGGAGCTGGAGTTCAACGCCACCGTCACCTTCTGGCGCAGGTGGCTGCACCAGTCCCGCTACCGGGGCCGCTGGCGCGAGATGGTGCACCGCTCGGCCCTCACCCTGAAGCTGCTCACCTACGCCCCCACCGGCGCCATCGTGGCCGCGCCCACCACCAGCCTGCCCGAGCAGCTCGGCGGCGAGCGCAACTGGGACTACCGCTATGTGTGGGTACGCGACGCCGCCTTCGCCGTCTACGCGCTGCTCAGGCTCGGCTTCAGCGGCGAGGCCGCGGCTTTCATGAAGTTCCTGACCACGCACATCAGCCCCGGCGACGGCGCCGCCTCCGGACCGCTCCAGATCATGTACGGCATCGACGGCCGCGCCGACCTGCCGGAACGCGACCTGCTCCACCTGGAGGGACATCTCGGCTCCGCGCCGGTCCGGGTCGGCAACGCCGCCGCCGACCAGCTCCAGCTGGACATCTACGGTGCGCTGATCGATTCCATCTACCTCTACGACAAGTGGGCACAGCCCATCTCCAGCGGCCAGTGGGACGACGTGTGCCACCTGGTCGACTGGGTGTGCGACCACTGGGACCAGCCCGACGAGGGCGTCTGGGAGACCCGGGGCGGCCGGAAGAACTTCCTGTACTCCCGGCTGATGTGCTGGGTCGCGATCGAGCGCGCCATCCGCCTGGCCACCCACCGCGGACTGCCCGCCGACCACCGGCGCTGGCGCCAGGCCCGGGACACCATCTACCGGAGGATCATGGACCGCGGCTGGTCGGAGCGGCGGGGCGCCTTCGTGCAGTACGAGGACGCCGACGTCCTCGACGCCTCGGTGCTGATGATGCCGCTCGCCAAGTTCATCGCCCCCACCGATCCCAAGTGGCTGTCCACCCTCGACGCCCTCACCGAGGACCTCGTCTCCGACTCCCTCGTCTACCGCTACGACCCGCAGGCCAGTCCCGACGGCCTCCGCGGCGACGAGGGCACGTTCTCCATCTGCTCCTTCTGGTACGTCGAGGCGCTCGTCCGGGCCGGCCGGGTCGACGAGGCTCGGCTGGCCTTCGAGAAGATGCTGACCTACGCCAACCATCTCGGCCTGTACGCCGAGGAGATCGGCCGCACCGGCGAGCAACAGGGCAACTTCCCGCAGGCGTTCACCCATCTGTCCCTGATCAGCGCCGCGTTCAACCTGGACCGCGCCCTCGGTTGAGCCGTCGGACCGGGCGCCGGTCCGGCCCGGCCTACCGGTGACCGGACTGTCCGGATCGGTCTGGTGTGTCCGTGGGTCGCACGGGTACCCGGGGGTCCGACAGCGGAATCCACACAGGCTCGACAGAGCGAGGAGACCCCGCATGACCAGCACCAGCGAGACCGGCGACGTCACCGGCACCCGCGACAAGGACTACAACCTGATCTGGTACGTCGAGGCGTGCCTGAACAACGCCCTGCGGCTGGAGCAGTACATCCAGGACGCCGAGCGGGAGAAGGACAGCGAGGTCGCGGACCTGTTCCGCAAGGCCCAGGCCGACAGCCGCAAGGGCGCCGAACTGGGCAAGCAACTGCTGCGCTCGCGGCTGGGCGGCGGCTGACCGCCCCCGCCCTCTCAGGCGAACCGGGCTGACTGCCCCGCCTTCTCAGGCGAACCGGGCGGACTCCTTCCCCCCCCGCCCTATCAGGCGAACCGGGCACTGGGAACGGGCCCGGCGGACCGCACACGTGCCCGGTCACCGTGCAGCCACGTGCCCCCGACGGCCGTGGCGAACGCGGTGAACTGCGCGTCGGCGTCCGCCGGGCCCGCGCCGTCCCCCGGATCCGCGGAGGGATCCGCACCGGTGATCCCGGCGGCGAGCTCCGCCTCCGGGCGGTCGTCCGCCGGCCCGCGCTCGACCCCGCCGTCCGCACCCTGGCGGAGCCGCTCGCCCCACGGCGCCACCACCGACTGGTGCAGCAGGGCGACGCTGTCCGGGGTGACGGCGGGCGGGTCCGTCCAGCAGCAGCCGTGCGCGTGCAGCACCTGCCCCGGGGCACGTTCGAACAGCTCCCCGATCAGCTCCGGCCCGCCGTCGTGCGCCGCGAGCCCGTCGAGGTCGTAGGCCACGACCACCGTGTCCGCCCGGCCCGGCGTGAACGGCTCAGCCGGCAGGTCCAGCACCTCGGCCGCGGCGAGACCGAGGATCCGCGAGTCCCGGTCCGGCAGCAGCGACACCGACCGTGGCCGCACCCCGGTGGCCACCAGCAGGGCCCGCAGCCGCAGCAGACCGCGCAGACACTGCTCCGGGGTGTCCTGCAACCAGGCGTAGCGGCCGTTCATGCCCGCGTCGAAGCCGTACGGCGACAGCGTGCCGAGGACCGTACCGCCCATCACGTACTGCCAGCCCCGCAGGTCGGCCAGGTCCAGGGGACCCGCACGGCGGGCATCGGCGGCGCGCGCGAGCATCCGGTTCTGCCGGTCCCGCGCCGGCTGCCACCTCGAGTCCTCCGGGTCGGACAGCAGCGCGTGATGACGCCGGGCCAGGTCGAGCTCGCCCGCCAGGACCGCGTTGAACACCAGCAGATAGCGGTCGGGCCACTCCTGGAAGCGGCTTTCGTGGCGGGCGAGTTCGCTCATCGCATCGCGGTGCCGGCCCTCCTCCTCGTACGCCGACACCAGCTCCCGCAGCACCGGCAGCGCGCCGTCGCTGAGACGCAGCGCCGCACGCAGAGCGGGGATCGCCGGATACGGCACGCCGCGTTCGACACACGCGTACCCGAAGTCGTACAGCGCCCTGGGGTCCTCCGGCGCGGCGGCCAGCGCCGCCGAGGCGTCCGCGAGGTCGTCGAAGCCCGCCGCGCCCGCGGCCCGCCCCACCACCCGGGCCACCTCACCGAGCGGCTGGTCCTCCCCGGCGGCACGCACCCGCCGAAGCGCGCCGGGCACGTCCCCGGCGTCCAGGGCCGCCCAGGCGGCACGGAGTTCGGGGGACCGGGGACGGCGGTCTGCGCGCGAGAACATGCCGGAGATCATCCCCTGTCGGCCGAGGAGCCACAACGGATTTCCCGCGCCCGTACGCTCAGGGCAGCGGCTGCTCCGCCCAGATCACCTTGCCGTTCGGCGCGTACCGGGTGCCCCAGCGTTCGGCGAGCTGCGCGACCAGGAACAGGCCCCGGCCGCCCTCGTCGGTGCTCGCCGCGTACCGCAGGTGCGGCGAGGTCGTACTGCGGTCGGAGACCTCGCAGATCAGGGTGCGGTCACGCAGCAGCCGTACCCCGATCGGGCCGCGCCCGTAACGGATCGCGTTGGTGACCAGCTCGCTGAGGATCAGCTCGGTCGTGAACGCCAGCTCCTGCAGGTCCCAGTCGGACAGCCGCCGGCTCACCGAGGCCCGCACCCGCGACACCGCGGCCGGGTCGGACGGCACCTGCCACTGGGCGACCCGGTCGGAGCCCAGCACCCGGGTACGGGCGACGATCAGCGCCACGTCGTCGCTGGGCCGGGCCGGCAGCCGGTCCAGCACGGTACGGCAGGTGTCCTCGGGAGAGGCGCCCGGGGTCCGGAGCAGGGCGTCGCGCAGCAGATCGAGCCCCTCGTCGATGTCCCGCTCCCGGTCCTCCACCAGACCGTCGGTGTACAGGACCAGCCGGCTGCCCTCCGCCAGCTCCAGCTCAGCCGTCTCGAACGGCAGCCCGCCCAGGCCCAGCGGCGGGCCCGCGGGCACCTCCGCGAACTCCACGCTGCCGTCCGGCCGCACCAGCGCGGGCGGCGGATGACCGGCCCGGGCCAGGGTGCACAGCCGCGACACCGGGTCGTAGATCGCGTACAGGCAGGTCGCGCCCGTCACCACGGCCGCGCCGCCCGCCGGGTTCTCGTCCTGGTCGATCCGGCCGACCAGCTCGTCCAACAGGCCGAGGAGTTCGTCCGGCGGCAGATCGAGCGAGGAGAAGTTGTGCACGGCCGTCCGCAGCCGGCCCATGGTCGCCGCCGCGTGCAGCCCGTGTCCCACCACGTCCCCGACGACGAGGGCCACCCGCGCCCCGGACAGCGGAAGCACGTCGAACCAGTCGCCGCCCACCCCGGACTGGGCCGGCAGATAGCGGTAGGCGATCTCCAGGGAGCCCTGTTCGGGCAGGGTGCGCGGGAGCAGGCTGCGCTGGAGGGTGACCGCCATGCTGTGCTCGCGGGTGTACCGGCGGGCGTTGTCGATCGACACCGCCGCCCGCGCCACCAGCTCCTCCGCCAGGGCGACCTCCTCGGAGTCGAACGGCTGCGGCTTCTCCGCACGCCAGAAGTTCGCCACGCCCAGCACCAGACTGCCCGCCCGCAGCGGCACGGTGATCAGCGAGTGGATGCCGTACGCCACCACCCGGTCGGTGCGCTCCGGGTTCTGCGCCCGCCAGCCGGGCGCCTCACCCAGCCGCGGCACCACGACCGACTGACCGGTCGTCAGCGAGCGGGCCTGCGGCGAGGTGGCCACCCATCGGATCCGCTCGCCGACCGGGTACAGCGGGGCGTCCCCGCGAAGGCCCGCGCAGGCCGCGCGGCGCAGCGCCGTGCCCGGCCGCGGCTCCTCCCCGCCGAGCACGGCGTCGAACAGGTCCACCGTCGCGAAATCCGAGAACCGGGGCACCGCCAGCTCCGCCAGCTCCTCCGCGGTCCGGGTCACGTCCAGGCTGGTGCCGATGCCCACCCCGGCGTCGTACAGCATGTTCAGCCGCTCGCGAGCCACTTCCGCGCGGCCCGACAGGGCACGCAGCTCGGTCGAGTCGCGCAGCGTGGTGACGCTGCCGGGCGGGCCGCCGCGCAGATCCGTGGGCCGCTGGTTGACCGCCAGCAGACGGTCCTTGACCAGATGCACCTCGTCCGTGGCCACCCGCCCCGAGGAGAGCAGACCCGCCGTCTCGTCGTCCAGGCCCAGATCCCGCACCTGCCGCCGCTCGGCGTCCGCCGGCAGGTCGAGCAGACGGTGGGCCTCGTCGTTGGCGAGCAGCAGCCGGCCGTCACCGCCGACGATGAGCACACCCTCCCGGACCGCGTGCAGCACCGCGTCGTGGTGCTCGTACATCCGGGTCATCTCGTACGGCCCGAGACCGTGCGTCTGCCGCAGCAGCCGTCTGCTGACCAGGGCCGTGCCCCCGGTGGCCAGCACGAGCGCGACGCCCCCCGCGGCGAGCAGCAGTGGCAGCTGCTGGTCGGCCGCCCCGCCCACGTGCGCGGTCGTGATCCCGGAGGACACCAGGCCCACCACCTCGCCCGCCGAGTCCTTCACCGGCACCACGACCTGCACCAGCGGACCGATGGTGCCGGTGATGTGCTCCGTGACCGTGTGGCCCGCCAGGGCCGGGGCGATGTCGCCGACGAACTTCTTGCCGATGCGGTCGGTCTCGGGGTGCGTGTAGCGGACTCCCTCGGTGTTCATCACGACGATGAAGTCCACGCCGGTCGCCTGGCGGGCGGCCTCCGCGCGCGGCTGGAGCACGGCGGTGGGATCGGGGGAGCGCAGGGCCGCGACCGTGCCGGGCGCGTGGGCGAACGTCTCGGCCACGGCGAGGGAACGGTTGGTGGCCTCGATGTCGCTGTCGTGCCGTACCTGGAGCAACTGGGCCACCACCGCCGAGACGACGAGCAGCAGCACGATCACCACTTGCAGGACGAACACCTGACCGGCCACGCTGCCACCGGTCACCGCGGACCGGAGCCTGCCCGGCCGGCTGCCGCCCGCGCCGCGTGCCGGCCTCCTCGGCGGACTGTACGGTGCGCGCGGGTGCCCCGACGATCGGGGCGGCCGGATCGCGGTCCGGCCGGGCAGTCGCACCATGTGCCCATGTCTACACTGCCCCGCGCCGTCAGGCGAGACCGTCACGTTAGGTGACGACCGCCGACCGGACGACTCCTGGCCGGCACCGGCGCCGTGCCGGCGCTGCCGCTCGGTCATGGCCGGTAGGGGGGCAGCCGGCGGCGGGCGGCATGATCCCGCGGGCCGTCGCGCGGGGCCGGGCGGCGGGCGGTCAGGAGGAGGGCCATGTCGTCCGGGCGGTCGATGGCGAGCCGGGCGTCGGCCGTGAGCCGGTCGGCCACCTGGGCCAGGGACCGGCCGCCAGGCCGCCCGGCGGCGCCGCCCGCCCGGGCGAGCGCCAGTCCGAGGGCGGTGATTCCCTCGTCGATGTCGGTGCCGGGCCGTTCCACCAGCCCGTCGGTGTACAGGGCGAGGATCGCGCCCGGCTCCAACAGCAGCTCGGTCACCGGGTACCGGGCGCGCGGATCCACCCCGAGCACGACACCGCCCGGGACGTCCAGCACCCGGATACGGCCGTCCGGACGGCGCAGCAGGGGCGGCAGATGGCCTGCCCGGGCGATCCGGGCCCGGCCGGTGTCGGGGGCCAGGCGCAGATAGCAGCAGCTGGCGAACTGGCCCGGGTCCAGGTCGATCAGCAGGTGGTTGGTGCCGCTCAGCACCTCGTCCGGCGGCCGGTCGCCCAGCGCGAACGCCCGGACGGCGCTGCGCAGCTGGCCCATCGTGGCCGCCGCCTGCACCCCGTGCCCCTGCACATCGCCGATGACCAGCGCCAGCCCGTCGCCGGCCTCGACCACGTCATACCAGTCGCCTCCCACGTCCATGCCCTGGGTGCCCGGCAGATAGCGGCCCGCGGTCTCCACCAGCGGGTGCGCCGGCAGCCTGTGCGGCAGCAGGGCCTGTTGCAGACCGCGGGCGAGGGCGGCCTCGCTGTCGTAGCGGTGTGCCCGCTCCATCGCGTGTGCGATCAGGCCGGCGAGCGCGGTGAGGACCGTACGCTCCTCCATGCTGAAGCCGCGCGGGCGGTCGAAGCCGAGGATGCAGGAGCCGACCGGCCGGCCGGAGGCGATCAGCGGCAGGAAGGCACGCGCCCCCACGTCGGCGTCGAGCGCGAGGCCCGGATAGGCCGTCCCGAGCTGCTCCATGGACTCGAAGAACAGCGGCCGGCCGGTGGTCAGGGTCTCCACGCCCGGGATGCGGGCGTCGAGACCCACGCCGTCGAACGGGGCGAGGAAGCCCTGCGGGAACCCGGTCTCCCAGGCCAGGTGAAGATGCCGGTTCTGGAGCAGGTAGATGGCCAGCCGGCGGCCACCGAAGGCGGGCAGCAGCTCCTGCATGACCACCGCCGACACCTGCCGGGCGGTCACCGCGTCCGTCAGCGCGATGGCCAGGGCGATCGGCCGGTACAGCGGCGCCATCGGGTGCTCGCCCGCCACGGTGCCCTGCGGTGCGGACGCATCGGAGACCGGCTCCGCCTCGGGGTCCAGACGGCTGGCCGGGACGAGCGTGCAGGTCAGCAGGTCCGTACCGGGATGCACCGACACGGCCAGCCAGTCGCCTTCGCCGGGCTTGCCGGCCGGCCGCCGCGCGTGGAAGTGCACCGGGTCCGGGGCGAGCAGGGCGCCGCGCAGATGGTCGTCGTACGGCGGCCCGGCCAGCCAGGGCATCGCCTGCCACAGCTCACGCCCGAGCAGCCACTCCCGCGCCCGGCCCATGAGCCGGGCCGCCGCCGGGTTGGCGTACACGATGAGCCCGAGCCGGTCGAGGCAGAACACGCCCTGCGGCAGCAGGTCGGCCGCGCCGTCCGCGGAGGAGGCCGCACCCGGGTGGATCACCGCACCGCCGACCGCCGGCGCGGCGTCGTCGGCACCCTCCGGCCACAGGTCCAGCAGCCGCGCGGTGCCGTCCGGGGCCCGCAGGACGAGCGGCGCGCTCGGCGGCTTGCCCGCGGCGGCGTCACGCAGCGCGGCCAGGATCCGGTGCGCGTCGGCCGGGGCCATGGCCTCCGCGAGAGCCTGCGCCGTGCCCGCGAACTCGCCGGAGCGCAGGCCGAGGAGGGCGTGCAGCCGGTCGTCCGCGCGCACCGTCGCGGTCAGCGGGTCCCAGCGGAAGCGCCCTGCGGCGGGTTGTGCGGGCCGGCCGGCGGGCGGCCGTACGGCTATCGGCTCCCCGTCCCAGAGCAACGCGCTCTCGTCCCCGTCGGCCAGGGCCAGCAGTTCGGCACCCAGTCCCTCGGCCAGCCGGGCGAGCGGCTCCCGGTCCAGCGCCTCGTCGTCGGTGTCCGTCACCGCCGGGCCCAGCACCGTGAGCACCCCCAGTGGCTCGGTGCTGCCCGGCACCGGCATGTGCACCGACCCGAACGGGAAGGGCAGACCCGCCGCGAACTGCGGATAGCGGCGCATGGTCTCCGTGGCGTTCGGCAGGACGACCTGGACGCCGAGCCGGTAGGCGTCGGCGACGGGGAAGGGACGGTCGACGTGCAGCCGCCACCAGGGCTTGAACAGCGGGCCGGGCATACCCGCGAGCACCGAGAGGCGCAGCAGGCCCGGGGTGCCGGACCGCAGGTACACGCCCGCCACCAGGCCGCCGGCCGCGCCGAGGGCGCCGGTCGAGGCGTCGGCCAGCAGCGCGGCCAGCCGGTCCCGCGTACGGACCGCCTGCTCGTCGCTCCCAGCCATCGGCCCTACCTCGTCCCGTGCGCCTTTGGTGGATGACACAGCAAGAATGCGCCACGGGACGCGCCGAATGCACCTGGGCGGGAGGAGAGGCGAGAGCACCCCGACGGCCGGGCCGGGGAAGAGGGCGAACCACCCGAACGGCCGCGGTGGGCACCCGCCGCCTCACACCGGTGCCCCGCCCGGGTGGCGGTGCCTCCGACCCGCTCCTAGTAATGGACTGCGTAACGCCGCGACCGCACGCGGGGGCGCAGGTGCGGCCGCATCCTTCTCCTGGAGCCGAGATGACGACCCGCCCTTCGTCCCGCCGTCCCGACGACTCGCTGATACCTCCGGCGCCGGCCGTGACCGGCCTCGGCACGCCGTCCCCTCAGCTCCTGATGTGGCCCTTGCGGCCACCCGAGGGGCATCCCGACGCCCACCGGACGGACGATCCCGCGCCCGGCGACCCCTTGCAGGGCCTGGTGCGCGCGGCCGTCGCCGACCGCCCCCTGGAGGACGTCGTCCAGCTCATCACGCTGCTGGAGCGTTCGCCCGAGCACGCCCGGGCCAAGGCCGACGCGTTGCGCGCGATCGGGGTCGACCGGTCGGTGGAGGACGTCACCCGTCTGGTGACGCTGCTGACCGAACCGCCCCGGGACTCGGAGGGCGCCGACGAGGTGATCCGCGCCGCCGCCGAACGCCGTCCCCTGGAGGACGTCTCCCGGCTGATGGAGCTGCTGCACCGCAGGCCGGTGGAGCCGCACTGCTGGGAGGAGGCGGTACGGGCGGTGGCCGTCCACCGGCCCGTCGAGGAGCTGGCCGAGCTGATCGGCCGGCTGGCCGCGGCCCGGAAGGCGTCCGAGCACCCGCGGCCCGAGCCGACCGGCTCCGCTCCGACCGGTTTCGATTCGACCGGTTCCGATCCGGCCCGTTCCGAGTCGGCCGGGTCTTGGCTGACCGGTTTCGAGCCGGCCGGTTTTGAACCGACCGCGTCCCAGTCGGCCGGGTCTGGGCTGGCCGGGTCCGGGGCGGCCGGGTCCGGGTCGGCAGGGTCCGAGGGAACCGGTGCCGGGCCCGCCGATCCTTGGTCCCTGCCCGCCACCACGGCACTGGCGGTCACGCCGGGCCCGCAGGTCCGGCTCGCCGAGGAACGGTCCGCCAAGGCGGGGTCCGCCGAGGGACGGCGGCCGAAGAGGCGGCAGCCTACGCGGCGGCAGGTGGATCAGGACCGTGCCGGGGACGGCCCGGCTCCGGCGGCGTACGGGTGGGCCGCCCGGGGTGCCGCGCTGCTGGTGCTCCTGTGCGGGGTGGCCTACGTCCCGCGCTACTGGACCGGGTTGTCCCACGGGGTTCTCGGGGCCACCCTCCTCGCCTCGGCGCTGTGCGGGCTGCTGGCGCTCGCCCTCACGGCACGCGCGGCGCCGGCCCGGCTCGTCGCGGCGACGGCCGCCGTCGGCGTGACGGCGGTCCTCGCCGCGGGGCAGGTGCTCGGCGGGCGGTTCGGCCTGCCGGACCCGGCCCGGCTGGCGGCGGCGACCCTGGCTCCGCCCTGGTTGGCCGGCCCGGCGGCCGCGGCAGCCGCCCTGAGCGCGCTGTCGGTCCTGTTGACCGCCCTGACCGCGGGCGACGCCCAGGACGAGGGCGTGCGTTGAACCACACCGGGTCCCCCGCCGGGCTCGCGGCGCCGGCGGGGGCGCGTGGGGAGTTCTGGGGCCGGGTCGGTTCACGGTCCGGGAGGGCGAGCCGGACTCGGTGGCGGGCCGTACGCTCGGGCTCGCCGTGCCGGTGGGTGCGGAGACCCGGGGCCGGGTCGGCTTACCGCCTCGGACGGCTCGTCGGCCCCTGTCGCGGGGCCGTGGTCGGTCAGGGCCCGGTCGTCCCCGGCGGCAGCGTGCGGGCGGTGCGCAGGCTGCGCAGGGCGAGGAGCAGGACACCGATGTCGTCCAGGTAGACCGGGTCCGGCAGCAGATCGGCGGGCAGCAGCAGATACGCGACCGCGCCCCAGAACACCCAGCGTGGGCCCGTCGGCAGCCCTGCCCGCCGCAGCGTCTGCCGGGTCCGCACCAGCCGGATCAGCAGACCTACGGCGACGGCGAGCAGCACCGCCGCGACGCAGGCCGCGATCACCAGCAGGGTCGTGGTCGTGTCCATCCTGGCTCCTTGTCCGGGCGGGACGGGGATGGCTAGGACGAGTCGTCGTCCGTGTCCTCGCGTGTCCCCTTGCGGTTGTCCGTCTCCTTCTCCTTGCGGGTGCCCGGGTTGTCGTCGTTCTCCCGTGCGGTGCCGCCCGGCGTGCCGTTGGGTGCGGTGCCGCCCGGCGTGCCGTCGGGTGCGGTGTCCGTGGCGGACTCCGGCTGCTGCCGGCCCGTGGCCGTGAGCTTGAGCCGTTCGAACGTACGCGTCAGCTGCTGCAGCGCGCTCGGTGTCCGGGAGCCTGGCCGCTGCTGCGGCACGGCGGGCGGGGGGACGTCACGGTAGGCGGCCAGCGCCTCCAGCGCCTGCTCGGCCGCCTGCTTGTACAGGTCCCGGGACTTCGTCATCGCCTCCAGCGCGTCGGCGTACATCGCCACCAGCCGCCGCTGGCGCTCCAGCTCCTCCTGGACGGTCAGCAGGGTCCAGTTCTCGCGCAGGTCCCTCAGCGCCTCCGCCGCGTCCTGCGGCAGGGGCCGGGGCAGCGCGGCGAAGTGCCGTAGTGCCGTGATGAGATCGGCCGGTTCCGAACCGTCCAGGAAGACGCTGCGCACGCTGTGCCGGCGGCCGTCGTACGCTTCCGGCGCCGGATCCGGCGGCAGCAGCACCGCGCCGCCGCGCGGCACCTCGACACCGAGGTCCTTCAGCGCCCAGTTGACGCCGCGCAGCTGCTGGGGCGCGGCCCGGTGCTCGACCACGCGGTGCCGCAGACCGGGCGGCAGCAGCCGCGCCAGCGGCAGCCGGCCCCGCTCGTCCGGCGTCATCGCCTCGTGTACGACGACATGGACGCACCATGCCTGCCGGGCCGCCTCCCGTAGCCGGCGCCGCATCTCCTTGTCGTCCTCGGGCAGCGCGTTGGCCTGCCGCAGGCGCAGACCCGCGACCGTCGGGTGATGGTCCCAGGAGCCGTTCTCGTCCTCGTCGGCGGCGTCCTCGGGCCAGAACAGGGTCGCGGGCGAGGGCCACGCCTCGTCCCACGGCTGTTCCGCCTCCGCGACCAGCCACCATTCGTGGCCCTGCGGCCGGCCCTGAAGCGGTACGAGGGTGAGCCGGGCCCGCACGGTCACGGTGCCGTCGGCCCGCCAGCGGGCCTCGAAGACCCGCCGGGTGGGATCCTCGGCCGTGGCAGGCTCGGCGAAGGCGTCGATGTCCCCGCTCTCCTCGTGCCGCCGCAGCGTGCGGCGGACGACGTCCTCGGGAGCGGGACCGGTGTGGCGGCCCCTGGCGGCCCAGAGGGTCTGCGGGGCGGTGGCGTGGTCGGTGGCGGAGTTCGACATGAGCCAATCTGCTGATGGGGGCCGGTGCGGCTCCCAGTATCACCGTTGGACGGGGCGACACGGGCGCCGGGGCCCGGCCCGCGCGCGTCGCCCGGGAGTGCGACCGGCGCACGGGGTGCGCGCGGCACGCCCCGGGTGTGCGCGGTGCGCGCCAGGTGACCGTGGTTCACCCGTGCCCGGCGGCCGGGCCCGGCGCCCACAATGGTCCGGCGAACGGGGGCTCGCCCGTCCATCCGCTCGGGGCGGCCCCCGTTCACTCACCGCGCTCGCCCGGGAGGCCCCTCTGCCGGGAGGCCGCCCTCGCCTGGAGGCCGTGCTGCCGGGGAGGCCGCCCTCGCCTGGAGGCCGCCCCCGCGCCCGGACTCGCGGGAGGCTACGCGTGACCACGGTGCTGGAAGCCCGCTACCGCGCCGTCCTGCGCCTGCTCCCCGCGCGACCTGGTCCGGCGCTGACACGCCGCGTCGGCACGGCCCCCACCGGGTGCTCGCGTCCGGCGCTGACCGGCTGCACCGGGTGTTCCCGGCCGGCGCTGACCGGCTGCACCGGGGTGTTCCCGGCCGGCGCTGACCGGCTGCACCGGGGTGTTCCCGGCCGGCGCTGACCGGCCCCACCGGGTGTTCCCGTCAAGCGTCGCCCGCTCCCCGGGGTGTTCCGGGCGATCCGGGGGGATCTCAGTGCGGGTACGCCCGGGGCGGTCGCTGGCGGGGCACCTCGTCGCGGAACTCGGCGATGGACGTGCTGATCTGACGCATCAGCACGGTGCTCTCCAAGCGGCCCAGATAGAGGTTGGCGCGGGCCAGCGCGGGCAGGTCGACGCAGAAGTACAGCGCCATCAGCGGGTTGACGAACAGCTCGCTGCCCCGGGTGCGTTCGGTGAACCGCACGTCACCGAAGTCCCCGCGCACCGCCGCGGCGACGGACCCGTGCACGATGCTCGGACGGCTCGCGTGGCAGCGCTGGGCGTGCGCCACCGCGTCGAGGTAGGCGGCGCCCTCCGGGCTCTCGCGCGGGAGGGAGAACGCGCCCAGGTAGCCGCCCGCGCGGTCCAGCGCGGCCAGATTCTCCAGGACCAGCGAGTGGTTGACGCCGTGATGGGCGTCCACCCCGAAGCCCAGGCAGGCCACCAGCCGGTGCGCGACTTCCGGGAGCCCGCCGACGGCGGCCAGACTCGCCATGTCCTCCTCCGGGGTGCCGAGCCCGTGCTCGTCCCCGCGCATCAGGATGTCCGTGCCGCCGTCCACCAGCACGATCGCGTCCACCCCGCCGAGGTGCGCGAGCAGCGCCCGGTACGCGGCGCGCAGCGGCTCGACTCCCGTGAGCGGAAAGGCGTACACGGTGTCGGGCCGGCCCTGGGACGCCAGCCACTGGGCCAGGGAGCGCTCGGGGAAGTAGTCGCCGCGCAAGGGGGTGTCCGGGCGGACGGCGGCGACGTCCTCCGCGACCCAGGTGTCCGGGCCCAGGCCGTACAGGTCGGCGAAGGACAGGCTGGCCAGGTGTACTTCCTTGCCGGCCGATCGCAGCGCGAGGGCGAGCGGGAGTCCCGCGTAGACGTCGAAGCCGCCGCCGGCGCCGGCGACGAGCACGCGCCGGGCCTCGCGCAGGCGGGTGAAAAAGGCGGGTTCGGACAACGAGAACACCGCAGGACCTTAACAGGGCGGCATCCGGGAGGCGTTGGGGTTCACCCGGAACGGGCCCGGACCCGACCCTGATCGTCCACAGGGGCGAACCGGCGGCTTCCGGCGGTTGTCCACAGGCCCGGACGGGATGTCGGACCACCGTGCCAAGATCGCCGCATGCTCACTCACGACCTGATGCCCACGGAACCCCACCGGTCCACGGCCTATGCGCTGTGGGTCACCCGCCACGACCCGGGTGCCGTGAGCGCCGCCGTCGCCCTGCTCGACGAGGTGGCGTCGGCGGTGTCGTCGGCGTACCCCAAGATGGGGCGCTGCCTGGAGCGGCTGCGGCGGCCGGCGAGCGGGCTGCCGCCCGCCCATCAGCCCTGGTTCTGGGACACGGTGGCGCACCGCCTGTTGGGCTACCCCGGCGGTGCCGCCGCCAAGGCGTACACCCTGGCCCGCAAGGCGGAGCTGGAACACGCGCTGCCCGTCGACCCGGACTGGCGGCGGGCCAACGCGCGGCTTTTCGCGGCGCGCGGCGCCCTGCCGGTGAAGGAACTGAGCGAGCATCAGCGCTGGCTGGCGGGTCAGTTGGCCCCCGCCGAGGCCCACGGGGAGTACGTGCGGGTGCTCACCGCCTGGGCCGCCTCGCCCGGGGACCTCCCCGCCGACCTCGCCCGCCGGATCGCCGCCTCCGCGCGGGCCGCCGGCCTCGGCACCGACGAGGACGCCCGGGTCCTGGGGCAGGTCCTCGGCGCGGCACGCGGCAAGGCGGTCCCGGACGCCCTGCTGGAGGCCGCCGCCGGCCCGCTGGGCGACCATCCGCAGGGCCCCGAGGTGCAGGCCGCGTTGCTCGACCTGTTCCCGGAGTCCCGCAAGGACGCGGCGGCCTGGCTGCGGCTGCTGCTGCGATGCGGCATCGTGGAGGCGACCGCGGCCGGGCACCTCGATCCGGAGGGCGGCCCGGCCGGCTGGCTGCGCAGGTACACGCGCACGTACCGGCACCAGAAGGTGGCGTACGGGGGAGTGGCGCGCCAGCCCATGCCCGCCGAACTCTTCGAGATCATCTCCCGGTTCGCCGCCCGGCTGCGCGCGGCGGGCACACCCGTGGTGATCCACGAGGACACGTACCGCTGGCCGGACCTGGACGCCGACGTCCTGGACGCCTGTCTCGCCGAGGGCATCGCCGTCGAGGACCCCGGTGACGCCGTGCGGCTGAGCTTTTGGGACGACCGGTCCCGCCGCGATTTGAAGGCCCTGGCCGCCCATCCGGTGTTCGGCCGCCGTCTGGAAGGCACCGTGCACGAAGGGCTGCGCGGCGCGGGCACCGCGATCACCCGGCTCCCGGCGAACGCCGGTATCGCCGCCGAGGTGCACACCCGTGTCGAGGGCCTGCTCGGCGAGTTGCGCGGCGGTGGTCTCGCCGCGGCCGACGAAGCGGTCACCGAACTGGCCGGTCTCCTCGACCGGCCCACCGCCGTCGCGCTGGACGGCATCGAGGAGGCGCTGGCCGCGCTGGATCTCACCGGCCCGCTGGCCCGCGCGCTGCGCGCCGGGCTGCCCGAGGAGCTGGGCTGGCCCGCGCTGGAGACGGCTCTCGCCCGCTTCGACCCGGCCGACACCCTCCGCGTCACCTGCACCTGGCCCGTCCTCACCGTCTTCGGCGCCGACCGCGCCCTGGCCGTGGACCCCACGGGCACCCGCGCGACCTGCGCCTTCCGGGTGCCACACGAGGCGACGGAGCACGCCGTCCACTACGTCGGCGGACAGTTCCTCGTCAGCTGGCACACCGGCGACCGCTATTCCCCGGCCGCAGGGGCGTTCTGGGCCGACCGGCCCCAGGACGTGTTCACCCCGGAGGACGTGTTGGGCCTGCATCCGTACGGCGGACTGATCCAGGGCGGGTTCGGGTACCAGTTCGAGACCCCGGACCGCGGTGGCCGGTTCGACGGGGAGCGGGTGCTGCGGCCGGGCGGGCGCGAGGGCATCGGCGACCATGAATTCCAGATGAGCGACGGCCGCCGCTTCTTCGCGGCCATGGTCTTCCACACGCACGGCAATTGGACGGCGTACGACCCCGCGACCGGCGACCGCACGGCCGACCTGCCGGACTTCCACCGCGACCGGGAAATCCCGCCCGGCATGGCGGAGTTCGAAGGCGGCCAGTACCTCGCGGTGCTGCCCGAGGACGCGCCGCGCTCCCCGTTCGGCCAGGACGGACGGCTCGTCGGCTGCCGGGTCCTCAACCGCACGCCCCACCAGGGCCCCTCGCCGACCGAGTTCCTGCTGGAGTCGGTCGACGGCCGTACCGCCCGCCACCGCAGTCGGCGCTTCGGCCGCCACCCTTGGGGCATCATCGGCCTGCCCGAGGGCGGCGAGGACGCCGTCACCGTCGGCGAGGCGACCATCCGATGCTACGCCGCCGCGGACAACTCGCTGCTGTGGCAGGTCCACGGCTTCGTCCCGCCCTCCCCCCGCGACCGGGACCATCCGCCCACCCTGGGCGCGGAGGCCGGCCCGGTGCCGCCGCCCGCGTTCTGGCACTTCCTCACCCCACGCGACGAACGCTCCTCCAAGGCGCTCCGCTCCGTCACCGGTGCGACCGTGCGCGCTCTCCTGGACGCCGCCTCGGACACCCCTCACGACGGGCTGCGCGACCGGGTCGCCAGGCTGCTGCCCGAGGCCGGCGACGACCGGGTGCGGGACGGAGTGGTGCGCGCGGTCCGGCTGGCGGCCGACGTGCTGCGCCGCCGTGCGGAGCTGTCCCGGCGCGTGAGCATCATGCGCTCCGGCCCGGTGGTGGACCTCCCCGCCGACATCCCCGACACCGCCCTCGTCCCCGCCCTGTCCGGGCTGCTGCCCGACCTGCGCGCCTACGAGGCCGACGCACCCCAGCGGCACCCCGGCACCCTCGCCGCCGTCGCCGCCGACGGCCGCTTCCTGCGCGGCGAGATCGACGACGAGACCCGCAGCCTGGCCCCGCCCGCGCGCCCAGTGGAATGGCAGGTGCTGCTGGGCGGCATCGACGCCGTCGCGTGGCGGGCCGCCGTCGAGACCACGTCCGCGGACGAGCGCACGGCGCTGAACGCCCTCCTGCGAACCTGGAGCCGGCAGCCCTTCGCCGAACCCGGGGGCATCTGGCGTACCGGCCGGGCTCCGCGGGAGGACCTGGCCGGCGCACCGGGTACGGCGGCGGGTCCCGTCCGCGGCGGGCTCTCCCGCTTCGTGCAGCCGGCCGCCGCCCCGGCCCCGGCCGGCGCCGAGGAGGCGCAGACCGTCACGATCGCCCGGGACGACGCCGGACGCATCAGCCGCCTCCTGGAACTGGTCGAGCGCGACGGACCGGTCCCGCTGACCCCGGAGGCGCTCGCCGTCTTCTCCTGGCGCACCGGAGTACGGCGCCCCGTCGCCGCCCTGGCCCTCGGCGGCCTCCCGCGGCGCGAGGGGTACGACGAGCACGCCAGGATGCTGCGTTCCAAGCCCTACAAGGCGAACAGAGCCACGGCCTCGGAGTACGACGGCTTCTGGCACCGGCTCGGCCCCCACGGCCGGCGCGCGGTGCTCGCCGCCGGAGTTCCGGAGGACCCGGCCGAGCTGTGGGCGGCGGACGGCCTGGTCCGGGCAGCGGAACGCATGGCGGCCGTCTGGGCCGGACTGCTCGGCACTCGGCCCTACGTCGACGAGGAGCTGGCGGCCGCCCTGGAGGCGGACCTGGGCCTGTCCGCCGACTGGGCCCGTACCCTGCCCGCCGGCCGCCCGCCGGCCGAACCGGGCGGACAGCTCCTGGTCGGCAGCCGCGGCGGCCGGCTCCACCTGCACCGGGCAGGGCCGGACGGCACGCCCGGTGAGTGGATACCCCGCGACAGGGCCCCGCACATCGAGACGCTGTCCGTGATCGCCTGGGCTCTGACCGAGCGGCCGGTCGGCGACCCGGCGGCCGACGGTGCGCTCAAGCTGCACCAGCACCTCGGGGACTGGCGCGCCGCGCCGGACACGCTGGTCGAGCTGCCGAGACACCCGGCCCTGGCCCGGGCCGCCGGCGGGGATCCGGCCTTCCGGCCCTACGCGGGCACCGTGGTGCCGTGCCCCGAGCCGCTGCCGGATCCGGTCACGGAGGCCGCCACGGCGGTGGACGACGGGACGTTCGTCGTCGCGGTCCCCAGCGGGGACGTCTTTCTGCGGACGGCCGCCCTGGCGGAACCGGAGCGGGTGGCGCGGGCGCTGGAGCTGTGCGACCGACTGAACCTGCCCGGGCTCGGGCAGGAGGTCACGCGGGCCGGGGCGCTGTTCGACGGCCTGGACCGGATGGCGGCCCGCGCGGCCGGAACACCGGTGCCCGTCGGCGGCTACGAGGCCAATCCGATGCTCAGCGTCCCCCGGCTGGTCACCGAGACCGCGCGGCGGCTCGGTGTGGGTACGGACGCCGCCGCGCTCCACCTCCAGCTCAGCGCGCTCGCCCGGCCGACGGACCGCAACGTCCGCCGCTGGAACGGCTGGACGGCCGCCCGGCACAAGGCGGCGCAGGCGGAGCTGGTGGCGGTCGGAGCCGTGGAGACCGGCCGGCGGGCCAGGGCCGGGCGCACGGCCTTCGCCCACGACTCCTGGGAGACCCTCGACGCGCCCCATCTGCCCGTGGAGAGCGGCAAGCTGCTCACGCACGGCGCGGTCCGGGCGGGCAAGGCCGTCCGCGGCCCCTTCACCCGGCTGCTGTCCCCGGTGCCGCTGCACGAGCTGTTCGCACGGGCGGCGGCCTGAACGGGACGGGGGAGCAGGGACCTTACGCCCCGCTCTCCCGCAGCATGTCCTCGCGCTCGACGATCTTCACCCGCTCGCGGCCCTGCGGCTCGCCCAGGGCACGCTCGGCGGCGTCCAGTTTGTACCAGCCCTCCCATGTGGTGAAGCGCACGTTCCGCTCGGCGAGGAAGGCGTCCACGGCCTCCGGCTCGGGCGAGGAAGGGGCGTGCAGCCGGCCGTGGGCGTAGTCGTCCAGCAGGTTGGCCACGGTCTCGTTGGCGTCGCCCTTGGTGTGGCCGATGAGGCCGACCGGGCCGCGGCGGATCCAGCCGGTGACGTAGGCGGACTGCAGCGGGGTGCCGCCGTTCTGGATCACCCGGCCGCCCTCGTCCGGGACGGTTCCGGAGTCGATGTCCCAGGGCAGCTTGGGCAGTTTCTCGGAGAGGTAGCCGACCGCGCGGTAGACCGCCGTGACGTCCCAGTCCTTGAACTCACCGGTGCCCTTGACGTTGCCGGTGCCGTCCAGGGTGGTGCGCTCGGTGCGCAGGCCGACGACCTTGCCGTCCTCGCCGAGGATCTCGGTCGGCGACTCGAAGAAGTGCAGGAACAGCTTGTGCGGACGGTTGCCGACGTCCCGGATCGCCCAGTTCTCCAGCGTCTTGGCGACCATGTCGGCCTGCTTGTTGCCGCGCCGGGTCTCGATGGAACCCTCGTCGTAGTCGATGTCCTCGGGGTCGACGATGACCTCGATGTTCGGGGAGTGATCCAGCTCGCGCAGCTCCATCGGGCTGAACTTCGCCTGCGCCGGGCCACGGCGGCCGAAGACATGGATCTCCACGGCCTTGTTGGCCTTCAGGCCCTCGTGGACGTTCGGCGGGATCTCGGTCGGCAGCAGCTCGTCGGCGGTCTTGGCCAGGACACGGGCCACGTCCAGGGCCACGTTTCCGACACCCAGCACGGCGACCTTCTCGGCTTCCAGCGGCCAGGTGCGCGGCACGTCCGGGTGGCCGTCGTACCAGGAGACGAAGTCGGCGGCGCCGTAGGAGCCCTCCAGCTCGATGCCCGGTATGGACAGCTCGCGGTCGGCCATCGCGCCGGTGGAGAAGATCACCGCGTCGTAGAAGGCACGCAGGTCGTCCAGGCTGAGGTCCGTCGGGTAGTCGACGTTGCCGAACAGACGGATCTGCGGCTTGTCCAGCACCTGGTGCAGGGCGGTGATGATCCCCTTGATGCGCGGGTGGTCCGGCGCGACGCCGTACCGGATCAGGCCGAACGGGGCGGGCATCCGCTCGAAGAGGTCGATGGACACGCCGGGGTCGGCGGCCACCTCGGACTTGAGCAGGGCGTCGGCGGCGTAGATCCCGGCGGGGCCGGCTCCGACGATGGCTACCCGCAGGGGGCGCGGCATGATCAGGTTCCCTTCGAGCGCGAATGGGCGACTTGATCAGGAAGCCTAAACTAAGGCACACCTAAGTTGGTACGGGGGTCCGGTCTATGACCTCATAAGCTGATCTTATGGGGTGTCCAGGCGTTGCTTATGCAGACCGGTGGCCGGACGGGGGTCCGGCGGCGACGCGGCGCCCGCGGCGGCCGGTACACGTCCCGGGCCCTGCCTCTGCCTTCACCCGGGACCGCATGCGGCACACCGCGGCATTCGTTCCGCGCCGAGGACAGCCGAGGCATCCGTGAGCCCGACGCCACCCATCACTCCCTGGGCCGCGCCCGCCCCGGCTCGACCACCGCCCGAGCCGGTGCGGCCGCCGTGCCGATCCGGTCAGGCCGGCCGGACGATCCGGCGGATCGCCGTTTCCCCGGCGCCGTAGATCGACTCCTCACGGATGATCGATCCCGGACCCGGAGCGTGCACCATCATCCCGTCGCCGACGTGGAGGCCCACATGCCGGTCGTCATCGAAGAAGAGGACGAGGTCACCGGGTTCGATCCCGGCCGCCGTCACCGGGGTACCCGCCAGCGCCTGCTCGTGCGCGGCGCGCGGCAGCATGACACCCGCGGCCCGCCACGCGGCCTGCGTGAGGCTGGAGCAGTCGTACGAGTCCGGCCCCGTCGCACCCCACACGCACGGCTTGCCGATCTGCGCACGAGCGAAGGCGACCGCCTTGCCTGCGCGCGAGGCGCGCGGTGACAGCGGTGCCGGGCCGCCGGTGAGGAAAGTCGGCACGGGCGCGGTCGGGGTGGCCTCGGGGACGGCGGGATACGGGATGGCCTCGGGGACGGCGGAATACGGGATGGCCTCGGGGATGGCCGAATACGGGATGGGGCCGGTGTCGGTGACGGACGCGGGGGGTGCCGGGTAGGTGAAGGCGCCGGCGCCGGTCGCCGCTTTGACGGCGGCCGGGAGACCGGCGACCGGAGCCGGTGTCACCCCGACCGCCTGGGCCGGCCGGGCGAGTCGGGCGGTGTGCCGGGTGAGGAGGTCGGCCGCACCGGCGAGCTTGTGCCGGACGGCCGCCTTGGCGACGACGGGGGAGAGGCGGCCGGCCCCGGCGGCACCGGGCAGCGGCCTGGGTGCCTGCACCCGGTCTCCCGGGGCCCGCAGCGCCGGGTCCGGGGCCGCGAGGAGGGCCGAGGTCGCGGGAAGGCCGCCGACCGTGCCCTGCTCCCAGAGGCCCGGCAGGTCCGCCGTGCCGGCGGGCGCCGAGGTCGCGGGAAGGCCGCTGACCGTGCCCTGCTCCCAGAGGCCTGGCAGGTCCGCCGTGCCGACGGGCGCCGTCGGTTCCGGGGAGCTCAGGGGGGCCCACGCCGGCAGACCACCGACGGAATGTGTCGCGGTCCCCGCGAGTTGAGCCGGCTCGGTACCGGGTGGCGCCACCCACCCGCCCCCCGGCGTCACGGCCGACAGCGGGTCTACGGGGAGGGCCGCCGACGGTCCGGCCACCGCATTCCCGATCGGCAGCGCGGTCATCGCGCCTCCGGCCGGCAGGGGGGTCATGGCGTCCCCGGTCGGCAGTTCGGTCATCCCCCCACCGGTCGGTAGCGCGGACTTCACGCCTCCGGCCGGCAGTTCGGCCAGCGCGCCCCCGGCCGGTAGCGCGGCCATCGCGTCTCCGGCCGGTAGTTCGGCCAGCGCGCCCCCGGTGGGCAGTCCGGCCATCGCACCGCCGGCGCCCCGCTCCAGGGCCTGGGGTGCCGGTGCGGCGGGCCCCGGGCCCAGGGCCGCCCGCTCACCGCCCACGAGGGCGCCGCCCCCGCTCCGGTCCAGAGCAGCGACCGAGGTGTCCGGCATCCCGGGCACCGGCCCCGGGAGGCGGCCGGCGGGCAGTACGGCGGGGACGGTCGGGCCGACTCTGCCGCGTACCGAGTCGAACCACTGCCGGGTGATCTCGTCGAGCGCCGGATCCGGACGTCGGCTGGGCCGCTTGGCCAGCGGGACGCCCCGGGAACGCGCCCGAAGGGCCATGGCCCGGGTCGCGTTGAAGTTACCGGTGGCGTTCTCGGCCTGGTCGTAAAGGGAGTCGATCCGCTGCCGAACCTCGTCGCGGCTCTCCGGCGCCATGGAAGACGGGCTCCTTCCTTGCCCATCAGGGCAGTTGGGCGGCTCGCCGGGGCGGTGCCGGGCGCGGCCAGGCGTCAACCTAGCCAACGTGTGTGCCTCGTGTGAAGGTTGAGGGGCGAAATGTCCGATACATATTCGTGATGTTCGCAGTGATGTTCGGTGGGGAAGGTGAGGCGGTCATGGTTTCCTGTGATCTCCCGATGAGTTCGCGACTGTGTTGAACACGGTGCCTCCCCCCTCCGTATGAAGACGGGGAACTCCATGTCCGACCGGCGATCACACCCACCGGCGATCACACACAGGGGACAACCTTGGTACGCAACAGGCGCAGACGCCCGACCGGCGCACGACGCGCGACCCTCGCCGCGGTCGCCCTGATGCTGGGCGGAGCCGGTATCGTCGCGGCGAACGTCTACGCCTCGGCCTCCGAGGGCTGGGGCGAGGAATCCGGCACGGACTCCGCCGGACACGTCCTGTCCACCGGCATGCCGACCATCGACTGCCCCGACGTCGGAAGTCGGCTGACGGCCGTGCCGGACGCGGCCCGCGCGGACGTCGACCGTGAACTCGCCCTGCTCGACCAGCAGACGGCGGAGGCGTACCGGCAGCTTCAGCGATGGAGTCAGGCCGGCGGCCGGGACGGTGACTCCGCAGACGACACGATCATGAACCCGCTGGAGGAGAAGCGGTCGGCGTCCATCGGACGGATCGCCGACACCATCGACCGGGCGGGGGAACGTCCGCAGGGCCTGGACACCTGGGCCGCCTGCACGTTGCGCCCCGGTGACAGCGCTCAGCCTCCGGCCTCCCAGGGTGACGGCACCCAGCCAGGCGAGGGTCAAGGGCAGAGCGGCCAAGGACAGAGTGACCAGGGGCAGAACGGCCAAGGGCAGAACGGTCAGGGGCAGAACGGCGCGGGTCAGGGCGGCAACGGACCCGTCGTCTCCGACTACGCGGACATCACCGCCGTACAGCCCGACGCGCCGGCCCCGCCCCCGCAGGCCGACGCCTCCCGGGGCACCTTCACCTCCGACTGCGGCGTCAACGCGAACGGCCTGTTCAACTCCGACAACGTCATCGTCGCCCCAGGCGTCTCCAACGGCGCCCATCACTTCCACGACTACATAGGCAATCAGTCCAACACCGCCTTCGCGAGCGACGAGGACCTGGCGAACGCCGACACGAGCTGTGTGGACCAGGGCGACAGATCGACCTACTACTGGCCGGTGCTCCGCCTGCAGAACGGCACCCAGGAACGCGATGCCGGAGCCCCGGGCGGCGGCACGGAGGGCAACGCGGGCCAGATCGTCACCCCCAAACAGGTGACGCTGACCTTCGTGGGCAACCCGCGCGGCAAGGTCACCGCCATGCCGCGCCTGCTGCGCATCATCACCGGCGACGCCAAGGCGTTCGTCAACGGCCCCGGCAACGCCAACGCGTCCTGGAGTTGCACCGGGTACGAGGACCGGCAGCTGAAGGACAAGTACCCGCTGTGCCCGTCGGGCAGCGACGTCGTGCGCACCTTCCGGTTCCAGAGCTGCTGGGACGGCCGCAACATCGACAGTGCCAACCACCGCACCCATGTGGCCTTCGCCGCGGAGGACGGTTCCTGCCCCGCCGGCTTCCAGCCCATTCCGCAGCTGGTGCAGCGCATCGTCTACGACGTCCCCGCGCCGAGCGTCGCGGACGGGGGCCGCACCGTCCCGCTGTTCGCGGTGGACTCCTTCCCCGAGCAGCTGCACAAGCCCGTCACCGACCACGGCGACTTCATCAACGTCTTCGACGAGGACCTGATGCGCGAGATGGTCGACTGTGTCAACTCCGGCCGCACCTGCGGCGCCTCCGCCGACGACTCCGGGGCGACGGGGACGCCCACGGCGAGTCCGGGCTCCGGCGCCACGGCCGTGCCCGGTGACGACGCCACCGGGAAGCCCGGCGGGGGCACCGGCACGGGTTCGAGTGGAGCCACCGGCACGGAACCCGGCGAAGGCACCGCCACGCAGCCCGGCGAAGGCACCGCCACGCAGCCCGGCGGAGGCACCGCCACGGAGCCTGGCGAGGGCGTCACCGTCGCGCCGGTCCCGTCGGCCTCCCGGCCAAGCGACGTCCCGCGGACCGGCGTGACGACCGAACCGGCCCGCACCACCAGGAAGGACACCGACGCCAAGGCCGGACCGGCCGGGACAGCGCAACCCCGGTCCACGACAGCGCAACCCCGGTCCACGACAGCGCGTTCGGCACCGGCACGGTCCGCACCGACCTCGCCCGCGCCCGACTCCTCCGCCTCGGACCAGGCCACCGCCGCCGGATACGTCCCGCCGGCGGCAGCGCAGAC
The DNA here is from genome assembly GCF_044546845.1 of Streptomyces sp. NPDC053076. Taxonomy (NCBI): domain Bacteria; kingdom Bacillati; phylum Actinomycetota; class Actinomycetes; order Kitasatosporales; family Streptomycetaceae; genus Streptomyces; species Streptomyces sp. NPDC053076. The sequence continues at coordinate 1,381,526 of NZ_JBITZL010000001.1, forward strand.
CGAACCCCAGGCGGCCGAGGGCGGTCTGGCAGAGACAGGAGCCCACCTGTGGCCGGCCGCCATCGGCACACTGCTCGCCCTGTCGGGCCTGTTCATGCTCCTGCGGGCCAGGCGCATGCGGTACTGACCGGCGTGCACGGCGACCTGACTGCCTGACTGCCTGACTGCCCGACACCGGGCCGTCCCGCTTGGACCCGGGTACGGCGGCCACCCCTCGGACGGGTGGCCGCCGTACCCGTGTACCGAACCCCTTGTGGGAGCGCTCCCATCAAGGCAAGGATAGGGACATGCCGTACCTGGAACAGGCCCCCGTCATCCGGCCCTACCGTTCCGCCGACCGCGACGCCGTGGCCGACGTCTGCGTCCGCACCGCGCACGCCGGAGGCGACTCCCGGGCGATCTACCCCGACCCGCGCCTCATGCCGTCGATCTTCGCCGAGCCGTACTGGCACTTCGCCCCGGACCTGGCCTTCGTACTGGACGACGGCACGGGCCGGGCCGTGGGATACATCCTCGGCACCGCGGACACCGAGCGGTTCGTCGAGGACTTCGGGCGGACCTGGATCCCCCGGCTGGCCGGCCGATACCCGGAGCCCGCCGGGCCGCCCCGCACTCCCACCGAGGAGATGATCCGGCTCCTGCACCACCCGGAACGGATGCTCGTGCCCGAACTCGCCGCCTACCCCGCCCATCTGCACATCGACCTGCTGCCCCGCTGGCAGGCGCGGGGGTACGGACGCCGCTTGCTGCACACCTTCCTGGACGCCCTGCACGGGCAGGGCGTCCAGGCGGTCCACCTGGGCATGGTCACCGCCAACACCGCGGCCCGCGCGTTCTACGACCGGGTGGGCTTCCACGAGATCCCGGTCGCGGACGCCGGTCCGCTCACCTACCTGGGCCGGGGCACGAGCCGCGACTGAGCGGGCGGCGGAGTTCAGGAGAGCGTGAGGGTCCGCTTGGCGAGGTCGTACGCGGGCCGCATCTCCTCGTGCTCCTCGGTGTCCATGCCGCCGAGGTGGAGGACGACAGGCCCGTCGGGCGTGCTGACGGCGAAGGCGCTCTCCTTCTTCGTCTCCTCCAGGAGCTTGCTGGTGTAGAGGTACTCCGCCTCCACCGCGGCGAGGCCGCCGCCGGTCTTGAAGGAGTGGTACTTCGCCTTGCTGACGTTGTCCTCGGCGGCGACGAACCGGCGCAGCACACTGCCCGCGTCCGCGTCGCCGGTCTTGCCGGTCCACACACGCAGGTAGCCGATGTTGCCGGCCGGCTTGGCATCGATCTCGCAGGCCAGGGTGACCGGTCCCTGCCGGAGGAGGGCGTCGGCGAGCGCTCCGCTCAGGTCGCCGTCCTCGCCCTTCCCGGACGTGGCCGGCTCCTTCTCCGCGTCGATCGACTCGGCCTTCCAGTGCTTGGCGATGTCGAACCTGACGGGCAGTTCACAGGCCGAACCGGCCGGGCCGATCGTGCCGCCGCGGGCCGCCGCCGTCCCCTCCGCCGCCGTGCCGCCGGCCGCAGCGCCCTTGGCGCTCGCCGACGGGCTCGCGGACGCCTTCGCGTCGTCCGCCGATTCCGCGCATCCGCCGAGCACCGCCGCGAGCGTCACCGCGACGAGCGCTCGGCCCCCGACTGCCCCCACCCTGACCTGCACTGGCGTCTCCCCTTCGGTTAAGAGCGGCCACTGTAACCGAGGGTGCCGACAGCACCGAACGCAATACTCCGGTACGCCCGGGCCCAGCGGCCCGGGGTCACTCCGCCCCGCGCCGGGCCAGCAGGAAGAGATGGGGCTCGGGCTCGGCCTCGGGGTGGGCCGGGGTGAACACCGCCTGTTCCTCGGACAGCACCGTCAGGCCCTCCTCGGTCAGCAGGCGGGTGAACGCCTCGGCGGGGAAGCTCGTCACCCGGACCGGCTGCCCCATGAAGACCCCTTCGACGTCCTCCACGTCCAGGGGCACGGTGGCCAGCGCGACCAGGCCGCCCGGTCGTACCGCCCGGGCCAGCTTCGCCACGACGGCCGTCTGTTCGGCGCGGGTCATCTGCAGCAGCGAGAAGTACCCGCACGCCGCGTCGAAGGAAGCCTCCGCCAACGGCGTCTCGCGGATGTCGGCGAGCCGGAACTCGGCGCCGGGCACCTGCCGGGCGGCCAGGCCGACCATGACGGGGGAGATGTCGATCCCCAGCACCCGGTGGCCGGCCTCGGCGAGGGTCTGCGCGGTCGGCCGTCCCGTCCCGCTGCCCACGTCCAGCACCCGGCTGCCCGGCGCCAGCAGTTCCAGCAGCCGGCCGAGCGACGCCCGGTGCGGCGCGGAGCCGGCGAACGCGTGCTCGTAGGCCGGCCCCAGTGCGTCGAACACCACGGCGGCCGGTGCCCGGCGGTCCTCCTCGGCCACGACGACTCCTCCCGTTGTCCCAGATGGCCCGCCCTCCGGCGGGCCCCGCACGGAGCCCGCCGCGGTCCGCCGTTTGCCAGGGCGGCGGACGCACGGCAGGGTGCCGGATGTGCCTACCCTGCTGATCGTCCATCACACCCCCTCGCCCAACTGCCAGGCGCTGTTCGAAGCCGTGGTGTCCGGCGCCACGGCCCCGGAGATCGAGGGCGTCCGCGTCGTACGCCGGGCGGCGCTGTCCGCCACCGCCTCCGACGTACTCGAAGCCGACGGGTACCTGCTCGGCACACCCGCCAACCTCGGCTACATGTCCGGCGCTCTCAAACACTTCTTCGACCAGATCTACTACCCCTGCCTCGACGAGGCCCGGGGCCGCCCCTTCGGCTTCTACGTCCATGGCGGCAACGACGTCACCGGCGCCGTCCGCGCCATCGAGACCGTCACCACCGGCCTCGGCTGGCGCCGGACGGCCGAACCGGTGACCGTCACCGGCGAGCCGGGCAAGGCCGACACACAGGCGTGCTGGGAACTGGGCGCCACCGTCGCGGCGGGCCTGATGCCCGACGCCTGACCGGGGCGCCCGCGCCTCCCGGCACATCGGCACCGAGGCGTTGCCCGCCCACGCGTGCGGGGACCGGGCCCGCTGCCCTGGCGCGCGTCACTCCGTGACCGAACCGGACGTCCTCGCCGACGACGGTGTCCCCACGTTGCGGCGGGCCCGTGAGCAGGTCGAAGTGGCCGGCCCACGAGCCGCCCAGGGTGGGAGGCGGTACGCGTCAGTGGCAGCGGCCGGCCGCCGTGCTGTCGTGCCGGTGCCAGACGGCGTCGACCACGCGGCCGTCGGGCAGGGTGTGCCGGGCCGGGCCCAGGTCCGGGACGAAGCCCGCGCGGGCCAGGGCCCGCCGGCTCGCGGTGTTCCCGGGCTCGGCCCCGGCCCGGACGGTGACCAGTCCGGCGTGGGCGTGGGCCAGCTCCACGCCCGCGCGGAACAGCTCCGCGCCCAGGCCCCGGCCACGGACGGCCGGCGCCAGCCAGCCGCCCATCTCACCCGTCCGGTGCTGCAGTTCGAGGCCACCGGCGTAGCTGAGGTCGGACCGGCGCACGCAGACCAGGAAGAACGGGTCGTTAGGGCCGGGAGTGTACGGCTCGGCCAGGCCGCGCGGGATCCGGCGGCCGTCGTCGCCGGCGGGCCGCCAGGCCAGCAGGGCCCGGCGGGTGCCGGGATCGGGCAGCACCTCGTCCGCCTGGGTGCCGAGCCACCGCTGTGCCTCGGCGTCCGCGCTCGCCGCGAGCCCCGCCACTATGTCCAGACGGGTCCGCGGTGTGAACAGCAGCAGCCGGTCGGTGACCAGCACATGCCGGCCGCGCTCGCACCTTCCCGGCTCGGGGAGGCCGGACGCGGTCCGGCGGCGGGGGAACAGCGACCAGACCATGGCACCCCTCGGCGGTACGGCTCGCACGGCGGACGTGGGATCCGTACCGGAAACCGGCCCGCCGAGGCAGCGCGGACGACCCGCACCGGCGGTGAATCTAGCGGGTCGCGGTCGGGTTGCCGTAGGGGCGCGGCTTGCCGCCTGCCGGGAGAGGACCGCTTCGGAGTGCGGTTCAGCCGGCCTGCTCCCGCGGGTCGGACTTGGGGCGGGTGCCGGTCCAGGAGGGGTCGGCTGCCTGGGAGGTGGTGGGGTGGAGGTGGGGCGTGGTGGAGTGCATGGCTGTCCTTCGGACGAGTGGGGGATGGTCCGGGGTGGGGGTGGAGATGGGGGATGGTCCGGGGTGAGGGTGTCGGAGGGCGCGGGGGAGCGGGGCGTCAGCGCGCCGGCGCGGAAGAGGCCCTGCCCGTGCCGGTGTCCTTCGGGGGTGGACGGTCGGTGGACGGTCAGCGGGCCGCCTGCGCCGGGACGGGCGGTGCCCAGGGCCGCGCGACCGGCGGACCGGGGACCGTCCGGGGGGCCGAGAGTATCCGCGGAGCCGGGGCGGTCTGGGGAGCCGGGGAGTGAAGGCCCGGAGGCGAGCCGGTCGGGGCCGTCGGGCCCGGGGAGTCGACCAGGACGCTCGCCTCCGGGCGGCCCGGGGACGCGGGCCGGGCCGGCAGCCGATGCGGAGGCTGCCCGCCGTCCGGTATTCGAACGGGACGTACCACGGCGTCCGCAGCCCGGCGCCGTGGCGCCGCCGTGGCCGGGAACACCTCCCCGCCCTCGACGGCGGTCCGCGCCGGTCTGCGCAGGCCGCCCGCCAGGGGGAGTCGCCGGTGGAGCGGTCGGGGGAGGGAGGGCGGAGCCATCGCCGTGCGCCTTTCGTCCGGCCTCGAGCGGGGTCGTGGGCGGCGGGCCGGCCGCCCGGACAGCAGACGTCCACCGCCTGACCGGAGGCAGTGGGGGCGGCCCGCCTTCCCAAGTCGGCCGCGCCGCCCGCTCCATGCTTCGGCCGGAGCGGTGGGCCCACTCTGGCACCTGCCAACCACGCTCCGCAACCGACAAGTTGAAATTTTCAAGTGGCCAAGTGCATGCTGCTTCCGTCAGAACGTGATCGCATGGGTGGGAAGCCGATCGCGTGCGGGGATGATCCCGGACGTGACGAGGGGGTGGGAGTGACCGCGGAGACCGACTGGGGCGGTGCCCCTTCCGTGCTGCGCATGATCCTCGGCAGACAGCTGGAGGAACTGCGCACCCGGGCCGGCCTCGGCTATGCCGAGGCGGGCGCGGCCATCGGGGTCAGCCACTCCACGATCCGCCGCATGGAAGCCGCCAAGGTGGCGCGGCTGCGGCTCGCGGACGCCGAGAAACTCCTCCAGGTCTACGGCGTCACCGACCAGGAGGAGATCGACACCTTCCTGCAGTCCGTGCGCGAGGCCAACAAGCGCGGCTGGTGGCACACGTACCGCGACGTCATGCCCGAGTGGTTCGCCGCCTACCTCAGCCTGGAACAGGCGGCCCTGCAGATGCGGGCGTACGAGAACCAGTTCGTGCACGGCCTGCTGCAGACCGAGGACTACGCCCGCGCCCTGCTCACCGCGGCCGAACCGCACCCGTCCACGGAGACCACCGAGCGCCGGCTCGCCCTGCGCATGCGCCGCCAGGAAGTGCTGGCCAGACCGACGCCGCCGCGGCTGTGGGTGGTGATGGACGAGACCGCGCTGCGCCGGCCGGTCGGCGGCCCCGAGGTGATGCGGGCGCAGATCGACCACCTCATCGAGGTCGGCCGGCTGCCCCACATCACCGTGCAGCTCATGCCGTTCGCCAACGGGCCGCATCCCGCCCTGCCGGCCGGCGCGTTCCACCTCTTCCGGTTCCGCGCCCGCGAACTGCCCGACATCGCCTACCTGAGCGGTCTCGTCGGCGCGGTCTACCTCGACAAGGCCGTCGACGTCGTGGTCTACCGGGAGGCCCTGGACCGGCTCAGCGTCCAGGCCGCGTCCGGCAGGAAGACCGAGACCCTGCTCGCCGCGCTGCGCAAGGAGTGGTGACCCGCCGCCCGAACCCGCCGCCCGCACCCCGCGACCCGCTCCGCACTCGCTGACGCGAGCCCCGCCCCCCGACTCGAATGGGAGACACGGCGTTGCCCGACAACGGATGGCCGGCCGACCGGATCGACACCGAGAACGCCCACTCCGCCCGGATCTACGACTACATCCTCGGCGGCAAGGACTACTACCCCGCCGATCAGGAAGCGGGCGACGCCATGGCCCGGGAGTGGCCCGCGCTCCCGGTGCACATGCGCGCCAACCGCGACTGGATGAACCGCGCCGCGCGATGGCTCGCCCAGGAGGCGGGCGTGCGCCAGTTCCTGGACATCGGCACCGGCATCCCGACCTCGCCCAACCTGCACGAGATCGCGCAGGCGGTGGCGCCCGAGTCGCGGGTCGTCTACGTCGACAACGACCCGATCGTGCTCACCCTCTCCCGGGGCCTGCTGGCCAGCGTCCCGGAGGGCCGGACCGCGTACCTCGAGGCCGACTTCCGGGACCCGGCGGCCATCCTGAACGCCCCCGTGCTGAGCGAGACCCTGGACCTGAACCGGCCCGTCGCCCTCACCGTCATCGCGATCGTGCACTTCATGCTGGACGCGGACGACGCGGTCGGCGTGGTGCGCCGGCTGCTGGAGCCGCTGCCTTCGGGCAGCTACCTCGCGATGTCCATCGCCACCGCCGAGTTCGCCCCTGAGGAGGTGGGCCGGGTGGCCCACGAGTACGCGGCCCGCAACATGCCGATGCGGCTGCGCACGCTGGACGAGGCCCACGAGTTCTTCGCGGGCCTGGAACTGGTCGAACCCGGCATCGTCCAGGTGCACAAGTGGCACCCCGACGGCAACGGCGAGCAGGGCATCCGGGACGAGGACATCGCCATGTACGGCGCGGTCGCCCGCAAGCCGTGACAGACCCGGGGCCGGGGTCCGAACCACCTCCCGGACCCCGGCCCCGCCCCCGGCCCCGGTAGCCGCCGGGCGGGCGCCCGGCGGCTACCGTGAGCCCCATGTACACCACCCGCGTCGTCCGACATGTGCAGGCGCCCCCGCACGCCGTCTACCGGGTGCTGACCGACCCCGGCGCCGTCGCCGCCTGGCGGGTGCCGGCCGGTATGACCGCCCATGTGCACACGTTCGACGCCCGCGAGGGCGGCCGCTTCCGGATCTCCCTCACCTACGACGACCCGTCCGCCGCCGGCAAGTCCGGCGGCCGCACGGACACCTACCGGGGCCACTTCGCCCGGCTGGTTCCCGACGCACTGGTGGTCGAGGTCTTCGCCTTCGAGACCGGCGACGAGGCGCTGCGCTCGCCCATGACCATGACGACGACGCTCACCGCGGCCGGCGGCGGCACGGACGTGGAGATCCGGCACGAGGGCGTCCCCGACGCGATCCCCCCGGGGGACAACGAACTGGGCACCCGTATGGCCCTGGACAACCTCGCCCGTCTCGCCGAGGAGCGGCAGTCGCCGGAACCGGAATGACCGGAAGACGGGCGTGACGCGTCCGGAACCGGCACAGCCTTTTCGTGCCTCAGGTGCGGCTGATCCCCCCGGAAAGAAGGCGCTGAGAAGCGGAACCACGCCGCGGGAAATGCGGTCTTACGGACCGTCGATGGACGGGATCGGCCCGGGAGCGAAGTATCCGGGGGAATGAGACACATGTCCGTCGGTATGACCGCCCGTGGCCGCAAGACCCTTCTCGCCGCCGCGGCCCTCACCGCCGGCCTGTCACCGGGTGCGGGCCCCGCCCCGCCCCATTCGGGGCGGGGCCCACGCCTTTGAACGGAGCGGTTCAGCCGCGGCCGGCCATGATCCGCCGTACGCGGTCGGGGCAGTCGGTGATGATCCCGTCGACGCCCAGGTCCATCGGGGCCTCGACGGCGCCTGCTGTGCCCAAAATGTTCTATATAGGCCACTTCCCACTCTCACGAACACGCCCAAATCACTTTGAGACAGTCACGCGGGACTCGTCCTTGCCTTGAGCTGGGCATCGCTACGGTGTGCTTACAGAAAGGCACGTTGCGTGTCGATCCGTGCGAACGATACAGGTGAGCAGCGGACAGGGCCTGGACCGTCTGCGATGGGGCGGGGCAGGTTCGGGCTGTGACTCTGCTGCGACAGCAGGCAGGAGCGCAGGATGGCGACAGAAGAACAAGCAGTGCAGGAAAGCGGTGTCCTCGAGGACGGCAGCCGGGCGACACCCCCGTCACAGGCGGAAGTCGCCAAGGCGGAGGCGGCCCGAAAGGAGCTCGGCGCGCGGGGCTATGACGTCTCGGTCAAGACGTTCTGGTGGGGCTTTGAGATCCACCTCAACGCTGAGGCGGCCGCGTTGGCGGGCGACATCGCGGAACTCATCGGTGACGTGGCGGGAGAGGCGCTGCCGTCGCCGATGAACAAGATCGTTGAGGCGTACTGCAAGATCAAGGCGTTGTGGATCAAGGAGGTCGGCAACACCTACGGCTGCAAGCTGGTCTCCCCCTGGATCGCTCCGGGCATGCTCATCCCGATCAGTCTCAAGCCCAAGGAGGACACCAGCCTGTGGTGGACGGTCTACGAGACCCGGGAGGAATGGAGCAAGGACGAGAAGTTCACCGCCCACCACAGCGCCTCGAACCCGGCGCTGGCCGAACACCAGGGCAAGCTGTACTGCGCCCACCGCGGCTCACCATCTGACTCCAGGCTCTGGTGGACGGTCTACGACCCCGACAAGGGTTGGAGCGAGGACACTCCTTTCGGGGCCCATTCGAGCGAAGGTGGACCGGCGCTGGCCTCCTTCGAGGGGCGGCTCCACTGCGTGCACCGGGGCAGCGGCAATGACAAGGACCTCTGGCACACCACCTTTGACCCGGCCGCGGGAAGGTGGAGTGCCGACACCCCTCTCGGTGCCCACTCCAGCTCCGTGGGCCCAGCCCTGGCGGTGTTCGGCAACGAGCTTCACTGCGTCCACCGGGGCAGTGACTCGGCGCACCTGTGGCACACCACCTGGACCCCGTCCACGGGATGGACCCGCGACGTCAGGCTGAACGTCGGTACCTCGGCGAACCCGGCCCTGGCGGTCTACGACGGCAGGCTGCACTGCGTGTACCGCGGCAACAACACCACCGCCCTGCAGCACATCAGCTACAGCACCAGCGGCGGATGGGGCACCGAGCGCCCACTGCCTGCCCATCACAGTCTGGAAGGGCCGGGCCTGGCCCTGTTCGACGGCAAGCTGTACTGCATCCACCGCGGCCACGGCGGCAACGACCAGAAACTGTGGTGGGCCACCTACACCACCAACGGCGGCTGGAGTGCCGACAAGGACTTCCCCGCCCACTCCAGCGGAGCGGGCCCCGCGGTGATCGCCTACCGCGACAAGTACGGGGACAAAAACCAGCTCCTCGTCGTCCACCGCGGCTACGGCAACCGCGCCGCCGGCACCGACACCGCCGAGGACGAAGCGCGCCTCGCCGCGGAACAACGCGCATGGGCCGCAGAAACGGCCACATCCTGATCTGAGCCCAGGACGATCCGGCGGAGGCTGCCCCAGGCGAGTGCCGCCGGGCCATGGCCGGATCGCTCCTGCGACTGCACGCGATAGCCGTGCGAGGGAGGGACACCGAGCGGCAGTCCGGCCTATGGAACGATCTGCCGTACTTCCCACCCCGCAGCAGCCAGGGAAGTCCGGCATTGGTGAACTCTGCTCAGCCGCCGACCAGGCTGATCCGCAGCAGCTGACCGATGACATAGCGGCGGGCCTGCGCGCGGCCCTGAAGAACATAAGCACGGCGCGCAGGCGGCTGTGTGGCGCCGTCTGGGACGCGCGGACAAGCAGACACTGACCGACGCGCTCGACAATCCCGACGGCGACGCTCTCCACTGCCGCCATGCCGCCCGCGCCGAAGCGGAGGAAGAACGGTGCCGGGCCGCTGAGCGGAAGGCCGGGTGGCCGGTGTGCAAGCGGTGCGGGCGGAAGTTCACCGGCCGGCGGTGGGAGGAGACCACCATGCACAGCCAGGTGCCAACGGCCGGTGACCTGTCCGTGTGCGGGACGTGCAGCGCCGACGACATCGCCCGCGAGAAGACCGCCGCCCAAGCCGCCCGCGTCCAGGCCGCCACCTCATTTGAGCCGGAGCACACGAGCCGGGCAGGAGCCGCGGCTGGTTCCGCCGCCGATCCCGACACGCCCAGATACGCCACGTGCCCGGGGGACCAGCACGACCGCCATCAGGTCGCGGTGGGGCTGCACGTCGCGCGGATCGGCCTGTTCTGGCGCAGTGCTTTCCAGTCGTCCTCAAGGATGGAGTATTGGAGCATGTCGTGCCAGATGCCATCGACGTGCGCGAAGTGCCGAAGTCGCGCTTCGTTAATGAATACACCGCTTTTGTCCAGGGCGCGGATCGCCGCGGTGTTGGTGGGCATCAGGAGGCACCACATGCGGTGCAGGGCGAGGCGGTCGAAGGCCAGGACAGCGAGGAGCGAGCCGACCTCCGCACCGAGGCCGGTGTTGGTGTGGTCGGGGCTCAGGGCGATGCCGAACTCGGCGGCGCGGTGGTTGCAGGCGACGAATTGGTCGGTGGAGGGTGGGGTGAGGGAGAGCTTGGCGGTGCCGATGAGTTCGTCGGTGTCACGGATGACGACGCCCAGCCGGTAGAAGGTACGGGGGTCCTGCCGGGCTTGCGTGCAGGCGTGGTCGATCACGGCACGTGCGCCGGCGGCGGTCAATGGCTGGGAGCCGTAGCAGCGGGTGGTGCGGGAGTCGCCGAAGATGTCCAGAACGGCGTCGGCGTCGGCGTGTTCCAACTCGCGCAGGCGCAGGACGGTTCCCTCCACCGGCACGAGGGGAGTACTCGGGACGGACGTCGGTGGCGGGGGCGGCGCCTCGGATAGGGGCGTGTTCACGCAGCTGTACTCGGCTTTGTCGGGAAGGGTGGTCATCAGCGCTCCTCGCGGGTGTGGGACCGCTGGGCGGTGGCTGGCCAGCCAGGGTGGGGGACGGGTGCGAAGAGCAGGCGGGTCACGGACAGGGGCCCGTACGAGCGCAGCCCGGGCACACGGTCAACCGCAGGTGCCACCCGGCCCCACCACAGGCCCGCTCCACGGGGCACGCGCACCGGCAACGCGGCGGCCACCCCCGGGCAGGCCCGCAGTTCGCGCAGCCGTGCGGGTGTCATACCCCACGACATCGGCGGTGGCCGGTACCCGGCCGGATAGCGGAACCAGCCACGGACGGTGCCTGCGGTGAACCATGCCGGTGGGGTGTCGAACACCAACTGCGCCCGCGGCAAACGCATTGCGCACGCCTCCAACAGGGCCCGTACACGGTCCCAGGCCATATACATCAGCACACCCTGTGCCAGGACGAGGACACCTTCCGAGGCGTCGACCTCCCCCGTCCACCGCTCGTCCAGGAGGCAACCGGTCAAAGTCCGGCACCGGTCAGTGTCCGGGAGTAACCGGCGACGCAGTGCGGCCGACTCGGCGAGTTCGACCCCCAGCCACTGCACCATGCCGTTGTCCACTCGCCAGAACTGCGTTTCCAGCCCCTCGCCCAGACAGACCACCGTGCCGCGCGGATGCCGGGCCAGGAAGGCGCGCACCTCACGGTCGTAACACCGCGCCCGCACCGCCATGCCCCGGGCCCATCCGCGGTTGTCCGTGCCGAAGCGCTGCGCGAACGGGTAGTCCAAGGCCTCGACCAGTTCGATGGCCTTGGGGTCGGCCAGGCCGCATTCGGGATCGCGGGCTGCCAGGGAGCGGTGGTACAGCGTCCACAGCGCCGTCTCACCCACCGCATCGGTCATCGGTTCCTGCCCCAAGAAATCCACCGCCTCAACATGCCGCACCGCCTGTGGGCCGACCACGGAAAACTCGGGACATGACGCGCACCAAACCACCCGAACGAATGGAAGGTTGCAGGTGTGAGGAGATCAGCTTCACGAACTGCCGCAGGCCCTGCACTTTTACCCGACCCGAACGCCAAGACGCGGCAGCGCCCTTGCTCGCGGGTTACCGGCTGTGGTCGGGGGCGTGACAGAGACCGGCTTTCGGGAGACCCCAAACCAAGATCGCCAGGTGACCCTCGGGCAGGTGGCGGCCCGCGGGCCTCGGTGAGAAGCCGGAGAGTGATGACGGCCTCGGTCAGGTACAACGCGCCCGCGAGCGCCCCGGAATCTTCGTGGACTGCGTCGAGGGCTGAGAAGCCGTGGCTCAGTACGTTGCGGATGCGGGTTGTCACATAGGCCCACGGTCTGGCTGCGCCACTGAAGAGCCACTCGCAGACCTCGGGCCCGAGCTCTTCGGCCAGCGCCAGGAGACGCCTTCTCCAGCGTCCGGCCTGGCGCACCGTACGCGGCTGATGGTGCTGGCGGTCGTTGCCGCGCACGGTCGTCGGCGACGTCCAGGAAGACTATGCAGTCCTGTTCTGCTGGATCACAACGGCCTGCGAACAGTCGGGCCGATGGCCTGCGCTTTGGCTGATGACGGCTTGAGCCAAGACGGATCGAAGCACCGAAACGGTGCCTCGAAAGACGTAGGGGCGCGAGTCATAGCGCGTGGCCACGCTCGGCGAGTGGCCGAATAGCGCAAGGTCCGAACGCTGCCTCTTCACCAGTAGTTCCGGAGCGGGCGGATGCGCCCGCCGTCAGGCGTCGGGGTCGAAGGGGATGCCCGACGGCATGGAATGGGCCAGCGCGTACTGGAAGTCGCCGTCCCCGATCTTGATGGTGGCCGCGCCGAAGTCGGCGCTCAGCAGCTTGTCGCGATAGCCCGCGGGGTAGCCGTTCCAGCCCACCAGACGCGGGTAGAACCAGCCGCCGGTGGCATTCTCCGGCGGCTCGTCGTTCGAGTTGGCGAACCGGAAGCAGTGGGTGGAGACGCCGTCCTTGTGGTAGACGACCTTCGGGTGGGTGCCGTCGAAACGCACCGCGGACCGGGCCGCCACCTGGTAGCCGGAGTGCTGGGAGACCGAGACGTACTGGACGGTGTCGTCCTTGATCCACACCACGACGTGCTCCCAGTCGTGGGTGTGCCCGATGGCCGCGGGCCCGAGGGTCGCCTGGTCCTTCTCGAAGTAGCTGGCGTACATCACGGCGCACCAGCCGTTGTCGCACTTCTCGCGCGAGTAGGTGTTGGCGTTGGCGAGCTGTGCGGAGTCGTGGCAGTGGCCGTTGACATCGCCGCCGAGCTTCAGGCCGGGGTTGAGCGCGCCGTCGCTGCCGATGGCCGCCGTGGCGTAGCAGCCGTCGCCGTCGTAGTCGTAGGCGGGGGAGAAGGTCTGTTCCAGACCGTCGGCGTTCTGTGGCAGCAGGTGCAGGACGCTCGCGTCGGCGGTGGCGGGCACGGTGAGGACGAGGGCGAGCGCGCCGAGGGCGGCGGCGAGCGCGGAGGGCAAGTGACGCACGGGGGCTCCCTGTTGTCGAGGCGCCGCAGATTCTCGCAACGCCCCGGCGGGGCGGGCCACCCTCTGAACTGAACTTTGCCGCAAGGTCGGTTGAACGCCGACGCCGGCACGACCGGAATCCGTGACGGCGTGGCGTCGCGCGCGGACCGTGCCCACCGCTCACCCGCCCCGGGCCTCACCCGCCCCGGGCCTCACTCGCCCCGGAGCCGTCATCCGCGCCGGGGTCTCCTCCGCGCCGGCGTCATCGCGCCGGTCTCATCCGCGCCTGAGTCTCCTCCATCGGTCTCATCCATGCCGGTCTCATCCATGCCGGGGTCATCCATGCCGGGGTCATCCACGCCGGGGTCGCCCGGGCCCGGTGCTCAGCCGACCGGGACGCTCACCTGTGCCGGGTGCTCACTTCTGGTGGGTCATGTCGCCGCGGCCGTGGTGCCGGCGGCGGTCGGCGGGGGTGCGGTGCAGGGCGATGAGCGCGGCGTCGTCGCCGAGCCGGCCGCCCGCGTGGGCGAGCAGATCGCGCCGCAGGTGGTGCATCAGCGCCTCGGGGCTGTCGTCGGTCCACCGCGCGACCCGGTCGACGAGGGGATAGAACCGGCCGCGCTCGTCGCGGGCCTCCACGACCCCGTCCGTGTACAGCAGCAGCGTGTCACCCGGCTCGAAGGAGAACACGTCCAGCGTGTGCTCGGCGCCGCTGTGCACCCCGAGCGGCGGCGACGGGTGCAGGCTCGGCACCGTGACGACATGGCCGGGGCTCAGCAGCAGCGGCGGCGGGTGGCCACAGCTGGTCATCCGGGTGACGGGGTCGCGGTTCGGGATCTCCACCAGCAGCGCGGTGGCGAACCGCTCGCCCGCCTCCTCCGGCGAGTCCAGTTCCGCCGCGTAGCGGGTGATGCTCTGGTCCAGCGCGGTGGCCAGCTCCGCGAGCTGCTTGTGCCGGTGCGCGCTCTCCCGGAAGGCGCCGAGCAGCAGCGCCGCCTCGCCGATGGCGGGCAGGCCCTTGCCGCGGACGTCACCGATCAGGACGCGTACGGCGCCGTCGCTGAGGGTCGTGGCGTACAGGTCCCCGCCGATCTGTGCCTCGTCCTCCGCGGCCAGGTACAGCGAGGCGATCCGCAGCGTGCCGATCTGCTCGGGCAGCGGCCACATCAGGACGTGCTGCGCGGCCTCGGCGACCGTGCGGACCTGCGCCAGCTGGGCCTGCCGGCGCTCACGCAGGGCGCTGTACAGGATCGTGAGCACCACGAGGACCGAGAGGGTGATGATCTGCACGATGTGGTTCGTCGTGCCGATCCCGCCGTGGTGGATGCCGATGAAGATCTGCGCCATGACCGCCAGCGCGCCGATGCCCGCCGTGGTCCGGGGGCCGGCGAAGGAGGGGGTGAGCGCGGGCGCGATCACCAGGGCCGGCCCTAGATGTATGTCGGTGGGGGTGCGCAGGTCCACCACCGTGATCACCACGATGAGCGCGACGGGGAGCAGCAGCAGCGCGTGTGCCGACTGCCACGGCTGCACTTGGCCCGCGCGCCGGAGCCGGGGTGTCATGCCTTCCAGGGTGCGCCGTGACCGGTCGGGCGGCCACTCGCCGTGCAAGCGCGACGGCGGAAGCGGCGCACGTCACACGGGAAGAATTGGAATCGGGCATTCCGGGCGACTCTTCGATTCTCGTGTATTGGACACTGATCGCTTTTGCCTTCGTTCGCGAGATCAGCGGCAGCGGCGCGGTCGCGGACCTCGACGGCAACAAGGCCGTCCACATCCTGACCTGTCTCAGCCTGATCGCAGCCGCGACCGCCATCAGTTGCCGCGGTATGACGACGACGAAGGGCGTGCAGTACGCGCTGGTGGGACTCCAGCTCGTGGTGCTCGCCCTTTTCGTCGTCCTCGCCCTGCACCGGGCCCCACCGGCGCCTGTTCCGGCCACGCCGACTTCTCCTGGTCCTGGCTGAACCCCTTCGCGGTGAAGTCCTTCGCCTCCTTCAGCGCCGGCCTCTCCCTGTCGATCTTCATGTACTGGGGCTGGGACACCTGCCTGACCGCCAACGAGGAGACCGTCGGCAGCGAGAAGACGCCCGGCAGGGCCGCCCTCATCGCGATGGTCGTTCTGGTCGGCTCCTACCTGACCACCGCCGTCGCCTCGCAGATGGCCGTCGGTTCCGGCACCGGGGGGCTGGGCCTCGCCAACCCGGACACCTCCGACAACGTCTTCGCCGCCCTGGCCGGCCCGGTCATGGGCCACGCACTCGGCATCCTGCTCTTCGCCGCCGTCCTCGCCTCGGTCGCCGCCAGCCTCCAGACCACGTTCATCCCGGTCGCCCGCACGGTCCTCGCCATGTCGACGTACCAGGCGCTGCCCCCCTCCTACGCGCGCGTCCACGAGCGGTTCCGCACTCCTGGCCGGGCCACCGTCACCGCCGGCGTCGCCACCGGGGTCTTCTACGCGGTCATGTCGCTGCTCAGCGAGCACGTCCTGGTCGACACCATCTACGCCCTCGGCCTGATGATCTGCTTCTACTACGCGCTCACCGCGTTCGCCTGCGCCTGGTTCTTCCGCCGCGACCTCACCCGCTCCGCCCGCGACGCCCTCTTCAAGGGCCTCTTCCCGGTCCTCGGCGGCCTGCTGCTCACCGCCGTGTTCGGCAAGACGCTGTACGACATGTGGAACCCGGCCTACGGCAGCGGCTCCGCCGTTCTCGGCGTCGGCTCCGTCTTCGTCATCGGGGTCGGCCTGCTCCTCCTCGGCCTGGTGATCATGCTGGTGATGCGGCGCCGCAACCCGGCCTTCTTCCGCGGGCAGGTCCTCACCGCCGGAACACCGGCCCTCGTCGTCGAGGAGTGAAGCTCGCGGTGCGCCCCGTGTCGGTGGCGGCGCGCCGGGTACCCGTACTGCCCCCGGGGCCGACCCGGCCGGCCGGGGGTGCAGGGTGCCGAATGGAGAGGTCATGACGCAGAACGGGGAGGACACCGCGCCCCTCCGGCGACCGGAGGCCGCCGGACTCCACCTCGCCCCGGACGGGCAGAGTTGTCAGCCGTCCGCCCCCGCCGTGGAGGCGACGGAACTGCCGCAGGACCGCAGCCAGGCCATCTTGGAGGCAGCCAAGCGGATAGGGGCCATCCTCAAACGCGCCGGCCATCCCTTCGCGCTCGCCGGGAGCGTGGCCGTCTACGCCCATGGCGGCAGCCGCTACCTCCAGCACGACGCCGACTTCGCCATCCTCCCCGACGACGCCGGCGCGGTGGCCACCACATTGCGCGAGGCCGGTCTCGACGTACGGGTTCCGCCGGAGGACTGGCTGCTGAAGACCACCTGCCACGGGCAGAACGTCGACATCATCTTCGAGCTGGCCCACCAGCCCGTCACCCGGGACATGCTGGACCGGGCCCATGTCCTGCCGGTCGACTCGGTGCTCATGCCCGTCCTGTGCCCGACGGACCTGATCCACAGCCTGATCAGTGCCTTCTCCGAGCACTACTGCGACTTCGGGTCGGTCCTGCCGGTCGTCCGCGCCGTCCGTGAGAAGGTCGACTGGGACGTGGTCCGCGCGGCCTGCGGCGACCAGCCCATGCCCGCCGCCTTCCTCTTCCTCCTCGAACGGCTGCACGTGATCGACGCCCAGGAGGGGCAGCCATGACCGACACCAGCCCACCGCCCCCACCGACGGCAGGGAACCTGGACTACCGTGTCGCCCATCTCGCCGAGCACCTGGCCGCGGGCAACTGTGGGGAACTCGGCGTCCGGCTCGAACTGCGCGGCGACGCCGTCCTGATCACCGGCACCGTGCCGTCCACCCAGTGCCGGGACGACATCCTGCGCCAGGCCCGAGAGGAACTGGCGGGGCACCCGGTCCACAGCGACCTGCTCGTCGCCGGGACCGCCTCCCCCGACCACGGAGAGGACCTGACATGATCCGCGTCGCGGCCGTCGGGGACATCCACATGGGCCCCGACAGCCAGGGCACACTGCGCCCCTCCTTCGAGACCCTGCCCCAGTGCGCCGACGTCCTGCTGCTCGCCGGCGACCTCACCCGGCACGGCACACCGGAGGAGGCCGCGGTCGTCGCGCGGGAGATCAAGGACCTCGGCCTGCCCGTCGTCGCCGTACTCGGCAACCACGACCACCACGACGAGCGTCCCGAGGAGGTCACCGCGATCCTCCGCGACGCCGGCGCCCACGTCCTCGAAGGGCAGTCCGCCGTCGTCACCGCCGACGGCGCCCGGATCGGGGTCGCCGGGACCAAGGGCTTCGGCGGCGGATTCGTCGGCCGCTGCGCCGGAGAGTTCGGCGAACCGCTCATGAAGGAGTTCGTCCGGTACACCCGCCGGTGCGCCGACGGGCTGCACGGCGCCCTGAAGGAGCTGGAGGAGCGGGACTGCGACGTACGGATCGCGCTGACCCACTTCTCGCCGGTCCCGGACACCCTCGCGGGAGAGCCGCCGGAGATCTATCCCTTCCTGGGCAGCTACCTGCTCGCGGAGGCCATCGACACCGGCGGCGCCGACCTCGCGGTGCACGGCCACGCCCACGCCGGCACCGAGCACGGCATGACCAGCGGGGGCGTCCGCGTGCGCAACGTCGCCCAGCCGGTGATCGGACAGGCGTTCCACGTGTACCACCTGCCCGGTCGACCCGGCTGAACGCCGGGCGGCGGACCCGTCAGGCGGCCGTGCCCAGGGCCTCGCGGCCGGTCACCTCGGCGTTCTTCGCGGCGAGCGTCAGCGACACCGGTCCGCCGCGGCGACGCACCAGCAGACCCCCGCCGATCGAGGCGGCGATGAGCAGCCCGCCCGCGATCAGGGCGCCGCGCGCACCGGCCCACTCCATGAGCAGCCCCAGCGCGGGCGGCCCGCCGAGGCTCCACACCGTGCCGATGCTGCCCCACACGCCGAGCACCCGGCCCCGCATGTGCGGCGGCGGATCGGTCTGCAGCACGGCCGTACCGGCCGTGTCGGAGACCGACTCCACGATCGCCATCGGCAGCACCAGCACCAGCAGCACGGCCAGCGACGGCGACAGACCCGCCACCACCTGGAGCAGCGCGCCCGCGGCCGCGAGCAGACCCACGGTGCGCACCGACGGCTTGCGCAGCCGGGCGCCCAGGACAGCGCCGAGGATGCCGCCGACGGCTAGCACCGTGGAGACCGTGCCGAACGCCCCGGCGCCCCCGGCCAGCGGTCCGGTGACGAGGACGGCGAGCGTCAGGGCGTAGTTGCGGCCGAGGACGGAACTGATCCCGGTGATGCCCGCGAGAGCGACCAGGCGGGGCCTGCGCATGAAGAAGGACAGGCCCTCCCGCACGGTCATCTCCGCGCCCGCGGGAACGGCCCGCTCTGAGGCGGCCGGCTCCTCGCCGGCCCCGGGAGCCGGCCGCAGGAACGGCACCACCGAGGCCACGAACAGGAACGACACCCCGTTGGCGGCGTACGCGGCGCCCGTGCCGAGGAAACCGACGGTCACCCCGGCCAGGGCGGTGCCGGCCAGCCGGCCCGCGCTGTGCACCAGGGCGCCCACCCCGATCGCGGACGGCACGTCCGCCACGGGCACGAGATCGTTGCCGAGCAGGGCGCAGGCCGGCCCGTCGACGGTGGCGATGACGCCGGTCACGGCGGCCAGCACCATGAGCGCCGTCATGTCGATCCGGTCCAGCGCCACGAGCAGCGCCGTGGTGAAGGCCACCGCGCCGAGCAGGGCCTGACTGACCGCGACCGTCAGCTTCCGGGGCCAGCGGTCGACGGCCGCGCCACCGAACAGGCTGATGAACAGCGCGGGCGCCGCCTGGACGGACATCGACAGACCGGTCGCGGCCGCCGAGCCCGTGATCTGCAGCACGAGCAGGTTCTGCACCGTGAGCTGCATCCACGTACCGGCGTTGGAGACGAAGTTCGCCGCCGACCACCAGCGCATGCTCCGGTACCGCAGGGACCGCCACGGCGAACGTGAGGCCGGGGCGGTGGTGGGCATGGCTGTGGGCAGGGCAGAGGAAAAGGGCACGTCGGGGTACTCGAAACCGGGGGAGGCGTAAGGGACCGGCGGGGCCCGTCGGGCCGGCTGCGCTGCACGGCCGGGCCGCCTGGTCGGGGCGTCGACCATGGTGACAGACCGGAGGGAGGAGCCGGTTCCGGCGCTTCCACCGTCCCGCTCCCACGGCCCCGAAATCGGCCGGGGCATAGGGCAGTTGACCCTGGCGTGGGGTTGCTCACAGACCCTGTCCCGGCCGTTGCGGGTCCGGGTTCCGCGCGGGGCGGCGGACCCGGCGACGGCGGCGAAGCAGGAGTGTCGTCCGTGCGGGACAGCGCCGAAGCAGGTGTGTCGTCCGTGCGGGACAGCGGCGAAGCAGGTGTGTCGTCCGTGCGGGACAGCGCCGAAGCCGGCGTGTCATGCGTGCGCGACAGTGCCGAAGGAGGCGTGTCAGCCGTGCGCGACAGCACGGACGGCGGGCGGCGCCCGTGCTCCCCGTCATCCTCCGGTGTGATCGGTCACCGTGCCCCCGCCGGGGAATGACCGGTCACTGTGTCCCGGTCATCCTCCGGTGTGATCGGTCACCGTGCCCCCGCCGGGGAATGACCGGTCACCGTGTCCCCGTCACCCTCCGGTGCGATCGGTCACCGCCCCCGCTCGGGCGTGACCGGTGACCGTGCCCCCGCTCGGGCGTGATCGGCCACCGTTTCCCCCGCTCCGGTGGTGGGCCGGCCGTCGGTCAACGATTGACCGCCCGCATCCCCGCCTCGTCGTACCGCTCACCGGCCACCTCGGGCAGCTCGGCGTCGATGTGGGCCAGGTCCTCCGCGGTCAGCACGATGT
This sequence comes from Streptomyces sp. NPDC053076, assembly GCF_044546845.1. Taxonomy (NCBI): domain Bacteria; kingdom Bacillati; phylum Actinomycetota; class Actinomycetes; order Kitasatosporales; family Streptomycetaceae; genus Streptomyces; species Streptomyces sp. NPDC053076. The sequence goes on from NZ_JBITZL010000001.1 coordinate 1,401,548, forward strand.
CGGCCGCGGCGGCGTTCTGCTCCAGGTAGGTGCGCCGCTTCGTGCCCGGGATCGGCACCAGGTCCTCGCCCTGGGCCAGCACCCAGGCGATGGCCAGCTGGGCCGGCGTCACGTCCTTCTCGGCGGCGATCTCCTTCACCTTCGCCGCCAGCCGCAGGTTCGCCTTGAGGTTGTCGTCCGTGAAGCGGGGGTTGGCGCGACGGAAGTCGTTCTCGTCCAGCTCGTCGGGCGAGGTGAAGCGGCCGGCGAGGAAACCGCGGCCGAGCGGCGAGTACGGCACGAAGCCGATGCCGAGCTCCCGGCAGGCGGGCAGCACCTCCGCCTCCACGTCCCGCGTCCACAGGGAGTACTCGCTCTGCACCGCGGTGATCGTGTGGACGGCGTTCGCGCGCCGGATGGTCTCCGCGCTCGCCTCGCTCAGCCCGATGTACCGCACCTTGCCCTCGGCGACCAGCTCGCCCAGCGCGCCGACCGTCTCCTCGATGGGCACGTCCGGGTCGACCCGGTGCTGGTAGTACAGGTCGATGTGGTCGGTGCCCAGACGCTCCAGCGAGCCGTGCACCGAGCTGCGCACGTGCTCGGCGGAGCCGTCCTGCTGGCCGATCGTGCTCATGTCGCCGGGGACGGCGTCGTCCATCCGGTAGTTGAACTTCGTGGCGATCACGTACTCGTCGCGGTGTCCGCGTATCGCCTCGCCGACCAGCGACTCGTTGGTGAGCGGGCCGTAGACCTGCGCGGTGTCGAGGAAGTTGATGCCGAGGTCGAGGGCGCGCCGGATGGTCGCGATCCCCTCCTCCTGGTCGGCGGAGCCGTAGAAGGCGGACATCCCCATGCATCCGAGGCCGATGGCCGATACCTGGAGGTCCCGCAGGCTGCGCTTCTGCATGGGAGGTCCTTTCGTGCACGCTCGTTCGTCGTCGTCCCGGGCGGTGCGCCCGGGCGCAAGGGCCTTCTTCCATCTAGCGACGGATTCCGGCGCCCGGCATCCCGTGCGGGAGGCCGGGCGCCAAGCCCTGCGCGATGTCCACGACGCTACGAGTTGGAGCGCTCTCGAAGTCAAGCGCGCTCCGGGCGGGCACTACGGATTCAGCCGCACCGGCAGCTCGAACAGGTCGTTCTGCGTGACCACGGGCTTGTTGCGCAGTTCGGCGGCCGGCACCGCCAGGTCCAGGGCGGGGAACCGGGAGTACAGCGCCGGCAGGGCGACCCCCGCCTCCAGCCGGGACAGGGCGGCGCCCGGGCAGACGTGCGGACCGTGACCGAAGGAGATGTGACGGTTCTTCGTCTCGCGCGAGACGTCGAAGTCCCCGGCGGTCGGCCCGTGCGCGTTCTCGTCGCGGCCGATCGCCCCGTACGACACGATCAGCGCGTCCCCGGCCGGGATCACCTTGTCGCCCACCGGCACGTCCTCGGTCGCGAACCGGATCAGCACGTGCGAGGTGGGGTGGAGTACCGCAGCGTCTCCTCGATCACCGCCGACCAGTCGGCCCCGCCCGACAGCACCAGGGCGCGCTGCTCGGGATGGGCGGAGAGGTTGACGACAGCGTTGACGATCAGCGAGATCGTCGTCTCGTGGCCCGCCGCCACCATCAGCTGGAGGGTGGAGACGATCTCCGCGTCCGTGAGGTGGTCGCCGTCCTCGGAGGCCAGGATCAGCGCGCTGGTCAGGTCGTCGCCCGGCTCCGCCCGCTTCGCCGCCACCGTCTCGGCCATGATCTGTGCGAGCTCGGTGAGGGTCGCGACGACCTCCGCCGGCGGGGTCTGCGTGGAGAAGAACTTCTCGAACAGCACCTTCAGCCGGGGCAGCCGCGCCTCCTCGATCCCCATGAGGTCGGCGATGACGTACATGGGCAGCGGGTAGGCGAACGCCGCCTTCAGGTCCACCGTCCCGTCGCCCACGGGCAGCGCGTCCAGCAGGTCCTGGGTGAGCTTCTCGATCCGCTCCCGCATCCGCTCCACCCGGCGCGGGGTGAGCGCCTGCGCGACCAGGGTGCGCAGCCGGCGGTGGTCGGCGCCGTCCACCGTGAGCATCGAGCGGCCCGGGTTGGCCAGGCCGATCAGCGGCCAGTCCGCGGGTATCTCGCCGCGCTGCCACGCCCCCCACACGCCGATGTCCTTCACCAGCCGGGGATCGGTGAGCAGCGCCTTGGCCTCGGCATGGCGGGTCACGGCCCAGACCGGGACCCCGCCCGGGAGTTCGACGGCGGCGAGCGGACCGGCCGCGCGCAGCGCCGCGCTCTCGGCGTCCAGGTCGGTGACGAAGGGATCCAGGGCGATGCGGGGTGCTTCGGTACCGGTCGTCATCGTGACGTGCCTCCCAGGGCAGGGTCGGTCGGTCGGAGTACTGGGCATGACCGGGGGAACGTCCCCCGGATCCCCGGCGGAAAAGCGGTCGGCCGAGGCGGCGCGGATCAGCGGGCGGGGTGCGGAGGTGGGGCGGACGGGCAGCCGGGTCGGCGGGCGGGGTGCGGAGGTGGGGTGGACGGGCAGCCGGGTCGGCGGACGGGGGCGGAGGTGAGGTGGAAGGTAAGCCGGGTCAGCGGGCGGGTACCGAGGCGAACCGGACGGGCAGCCGGGTCAGTCCCCGGAGCCAGGGCGACGGCCGACGGGTGAGGGATTCGGCGGGCACCGCCAGGTCGATGTCCGGCAGCCGGTCCAGGACCACCTCGATGCCGGTCCGCGCGATCACCTCGGCGATCTCCTGCGCCGGGAACGGGCAGCGGTGCTCGCCGTGCCCGAAGGAGAAGTGCGCGTTGTTGCCGCCGGTGAGCGCGGAGCCGTCGGTGCGCACCTGCGGATCGGAGTTGGCGCCCTGGAGGCCGAGCAGCAGCAGATCGCCGGCCCGGACGCGCCGACCGCCGAGGTGCGTGTCGCGGGCGGCCCAGCGGCCCGCCACGTTCTGGGTGGGCGTGTCCTCCCACAGCACCTCGTTCATCGCCTCGGCCACGCTGTTGCGGCCGCCGAACAGGGAGGCGGCGAACCGGTCGTCGGTCAGCATCAGCCGGAGCGAGTTGCCGATCCAGTCGGCGGTCGGCTGGTGTCCGGCCGCCAGCATCACCATCAGGTCCTGCGCGATCTCCTCGTCGCTGAACCCGCTGTCGTCGGCGAGCATCCGGGAGACCACGTCGTTCGCGGGCTCCTTCTTCCGGTCCGCGAGCAACTGACCCATGGACCCGGCCAGATGGGCCTGTCCGGCAAGGGCGCGCTCCCGGCCGTCGATCATGTCGTTGAGGGCGGTGACCAGCCCCGGACCGTCCTCGTCCGGGAAGCCGTAGAGCCGGGCCAGGACCCGCACCGGAAGCAGCATCGCGTACTGCGCGACCAGATCGGCCTCGCCCGCCGAGCACAGTGCGTCGATCAACTCGTCCGCGAACCGCTCGGCGTGCCCCTTGAGTTCGAACGGGTCCACGGCCTCCAGCGCGTTGCTGACCATCGCCGCCCGCTGCCGGTGCCGTTCGCCGACGGTGTAGAGGATCGACGGCTGCTTGCGCCCGATCATCGGCAGCAGCGGCCAGTCCGCCGGGATGTTCTCCCATTGGTTCCACAGAGCCGAATCCCGGCTGAACAGCACGGGATCGCCCGTCACCTGGTGCAGTTCGCGGTAACCGAGCACCAGCCAGGCCGGGATGTCGCCGTCGAGCAGCACCGGCACCACGGCGCCGTGGTCGCGCCGCATCTCCCGGTACAGGCGGGCGGGTTCGGTCGGGAACCGGGGGCCGCCGAGAGGGACGGCGTCGGGGGTGCTCACACGAACTCCTGTCGGGGCAGGCCCGCCCGCGCGGACGGGTCGGCGTACCGGTTCTTCACGTGCTGCACCAGCGTGATCAGGACCTGCTTGCCCGACTCACGGGAGCGGGCGTCGCAGTCGATCAGCGGCACATGCGGATCCAGGTCGAGAGCCTCGCGGACGTCCGCGCCGGCATGGACCGGACCGCCGAAGTCGTTGCAGGCCACGATGAACGGCGTGTTGTGGTGCTCCAGCCGGTCGATGGCGTACCAGGAGTCGTCGATCCGCCGGGTGTCGACCAGCACGACCGCCCCCAGCGTGCCGGAGAACAGCCGGTCCCACAGGAACCAGAACCGCTCCTGGCCCGGCGCGCCGAACAGGTACAGCACGTTGCGCGCGTCCAGGGTGATCCGCCCGAAGTCGAAGGCGACGGTGGTGGCGGACTTGCCGCGCACCTGGCGGATGTCGTCGACCGGCTCACCGGCCCGCGTCATCGTCTCCTCGGTGTTGAGGGGACGGATCTCGCTGACCGAGCGGACCAGCGTGGTCTTGCCGACGCCGAAGCCGCCCACGACCACGATCTTGAAACCCTGGTCGGCAAAGGCACCCAACGGGGTGCGCGCGTCAGAGGTTGCGGAGTCCAACGAGCACCTGCTCCAGAATGTCGGGGTCGGTTATGGCCGGCCGGCGCGGATGACGGGCGCTGACGCGGCCCGCCGCCAGCAGGTCGCACAGCAGCACCTTGGTGATGCCCACGGGCAGCCGCAGTTCGGCGGCGATCTCCACCACCGAGGTGGGGAACCGGGTCAGCTTCAGGATCGCCACGTGCTCCGACTGCAGGCCGGCCGTCGGCTCCGACTCGGCGACGACGAGGGTGACCAGGTCGAAGGGGTTGTCCGGGCCGGTACGGCTGCGGCCCTGGGTGATGGTGTACAGCCGGTCGGGGGCATCGTCCCGGCCGGGACGGTTCACGCCCGGTCGGCTCATGAGGTGCGGGGCGGAGCGGTCAGGTACTCGCCGAGCTGCTCCACCAGTTCGCTCATGTTGTGCCCGACGACTCCCGCGTCCGCGTCCTCGGTGGTGATCACGGCCAGATGGGCGCCGGCGCCCGCCTCCACGATGAACAGCACACCGCCGTAGAACTCCGTCATCGCCGAGCGCACCCCGCCGCTTCCGTCGCCGAACTCGATGGACGCCCCGTGCGACAGCGACTGGATGCCGGCGGCGATCGCGGCCAGCTGGTCGGCCTGGTCGACGCTCAGCTCCGGCGTCCGGCACAGCTTCAGCCCGTCCCGGGACAGCACGAGCGCGTGCCGCGCACCCGGGGTCCTCTCCAGCAGGCCCTCCAGGAGCCAGGTGAGCTTGTCGTCGGCGGTGGTCGGGCCGGTCATGAAGTGGTGTCGCCTTCCGGGTGCGCGTGCGGGTGAGAGGGGGCGGGAGAACCGTGCTCGCCGGCACCGTCCGAGGAGGGGCCGGCCGACGGGCCGTCCGGCGCGGCACCCCGGGGACTGACGGCCGGTCGGTCGTCCGGCGCGGTGTTCGTCGTTCGTTCGGCGGGTCGGTTGTGCGCGGTGGTGTTCGTCGTTCGTTTGGCGGGTCGGTTGTGCGGGGTGGTGTTCGTGGGGCGTTCGGCGGGTCGGTCGTGGGGGGTGGTGTTCGTGGGGCGTTCGGCGGGTCGGTCGTGCGGGGTGGTGTTCGTCGCGGGTGCCGGGGTCGTGGCGTGCGGCGGCGTGCGCGGTGGGGCTGCCCCGGGGCCGTTCCGGGGCGGGGCGTTGTCGTCCGGCGGGTCGGTCGGGGGTCCGGGCTGCCGGTTCGGCGGCGGGGACGGGCGGACGGCCTGGCGGAAGCTGCTGAAGCGGGCGGCGCGGGTCCTGCCCTCGTCGGTGGCGGGCGTGGCGTGCCCGGTGCCCGAGGCCGAACGGGCCCGCTCGGCCGCGGCGAGCGTACGGCCCCGGCGCCGCTTGGGCAGCCCGGCCGGGCCCTCTTCCGGCGGTGCGGCGGATTCGTGGACCGGAGCTGCGTCCACCGGTGCCGGTGCCGGTGCGGGTGCCAGTGCGGGTGCCGGTGTCGGGGCGGGCGCGGGCGGGGTGTTCTCCGGGCGCGTCGCCGCGGTGGCCGGCCCGGCCGGGACGGGGCTGGACAGGATGTCCTGCGGGATGAGCATCAGCACGCCCGTGCCGCCGCGCGCCGACGGCCGGAACGACACCTTGAGCCCGTGCTTGCGGGCCAGCCGGCCGACCACGGCGAGCCCGAGCCGGGTACCGGTCAGACCGCCCAGCTCGGAGACGTCACCGGCGACCGCGCGCTCGGCGCGGCGCAGCTGCACCTCGCCCATCACCAGCCCGCTGTCCTCCACGGAGACGATGGCCCCGGCCGGCACCTCCTCCACGTAGACGTGGACTTCGGCGGTGGGCGGCGAGAAGTTCGCGGCGTTGTCGAGGAGTTCGGCGAGCGCGTGCATCACGCCCTCGGCCGCGTGCCCGGCGACGGCGGTCTCGCTGACCGAGTGCACCCGCACCCGCTGGTAGCCGGCGATCCGGCCCATCGCGCCGCGCAGGATCGACTCCATCCCGATCGGCCGCGCCCACCGGCGTCCCGAACGCGCCCCGGTGAGCACGGCGATGGAGTCCGCGAGCCGGCCCGCCTGGGCGGTGCGGTGGTCGAGATGGAGCAGGTCGGCCAGCACGTCCTCGTCGGTGTGCCGGTCCTCCATCGCCCGCAGGTCGGCGAGCGTGGCCGTGGCCAGGGCCTGCATCCGGGCGGCGGCGCTGGAGGTCGCGGAGATCGCGGCGGCCCGCTCCCGTCGGGCTTGCTCCGACTCGCCCGACAACCGGGCGTTCTCCTGCCGGAGCCGGTCCAGTTCCCGCGCGCCCGCCTCCTCCAGGTGACTGCGTTCGGCCGCGAACGACTCCGTGAACTCCGTGCGCTGCCGCGCGAGTTCGTCGATGAGTCGCTGCTGCTCCTGGCGCGCCTCCTCGGTCGTGCGGGCCTGCTGCTGGAGCAGCCGTCCGATGTCCTGGGTGGCACCCTCCAGCCTGTGCCGGGCGTCGCGCGCGGTCCGCCGTGCGTGCGCGGCCGTGGCCACCGCCGCGCTGAGTACGACCGCCGCCGCGGCTCCGCCCCAGGCGAGCGTGGTGCGCGCCGGGCCCGGCGCCACCGCCACGGCCGCGCAGACCACGAGCGCCGACAGCACACCGGTCACGGCGAGGGCGGAGACGAACGTACGGAGGGAAGGTCGGTCGCCGGGATGCGTGGGCGCGGTCATCGGTCCGGTCTGGTCCTTGCGGCAGATAAGGGCAGGGTGAAACGGGCAAAAGTGGTCGGATGGTGAGACGTGACACCCGGTGGTGAACTGGCGGTCACTATACGAGAGTTCGTGATCGGAACAGAAAGTTTCCTGCTACTTCCCGTAACAGTGGGCCTGTATCTGCGCGTTGACCGCAGAGGGCGTGATTGGGGTGTTCCGGTCTCTTGTGTCGCTCCGTCGCCCCATACGATGACGATGAAACAAAGGGATGACGGACAGACGCCTTGCACGGTCGGACCGCCGGGAGCGAGGTCAGGGGGAGACACACATGACGGGGAGCCGAAGGTGATGGACCCATGACGGGGGAGCCGAAGGTGATGGACCGCCGTACCTCATGAGCACTGACGGGCACACCGGGCGGGTCCGCCCACCGCTCTCGCGGCTCGCCCGGTTCAGCTGGCGCACCCTGCGGGCCGAGTGGCACGCCGTCGTCGTCGACCCGGTACGGCGGCTCGCACGGTGCGGACTGTCCGGGCTGCTGCTGGCGTTCGTCGCCGCGTCCGGCGTCGTCTTCTTCCATGACATCGCCCAGCACCCGGCCGGAGAGCTGTGGGTACGACGGCTCGGCGGCGTCCAGGCCGACCTGCCGCTGTGGCTGTCCCTGCTGCGCACCCCCGTGTCGCTGTACGTCCCGGCACTCGACCTGCCGGTGTGGGCGGGCATCACGCAACTGTTCCTCGCCTTCGCCCTCGCCGAACTGACCCTGGGCCGGGCCCGGACCCTGGTGATCGCGTACGTCACCACCCTGGCCGGCACCCTCACCGCCCGCCTGATGATCGCGGCGGGGCCCGGCTGGTGGGGGTTCGGGCTGCCGCCCGAGGCCGGGCAGGTGCTCGACACCGGACCCTCCGCGGCCGTCGTGGGCCTGTTCACCTACCTCGCGGTGATCCGGCGCGCGTCCGTGGTGTTCATGCTGACCGGCGGTTCGATGGTGTGGGAGTCCATCGCCGTGCCCAACCTGGCGGGTCGTGAGCACCTGATCGCCGTGGGCGTGGCCATCGTCCTCGGCCTCCTGCACGGCCGCGGGGAGCGGCTGCTCACGGCCGTGCGTTCCCTGCCGCCCACATGCCGGCTGCTCACGGCCGTGCGCTCCCTGCCGCCCACGCGCCGGCCCCGGCCCGCGCCCCCTACTCCCGCCCCCTCCGCCTCCGCGCCCTCGGCCTCCGCCCCCTCGGCCTCCGCGCCCCGGCTCCCGCGCCCGCATTCCCAACTCCCGCCTCCACCCACGCCCCGGCGTCCGCCGACCGTCCCGGAAATTTCCGGCCCGAGATCTCGGCATTTTTTCTCGAACGCCAGTACAGCTCGGCAGAATCACCTCCCCCAGTAATCAACGGAAATCCATGCCGGAAAATGAGCCGACCTCCGGACATGGCGATCTCGGAACCCCCGCTGCTACGCTCACGCCGTTGCCTGCGGTGACCCCATTCACGGCTCGGGGGGCGAGGGTCCATGAAGGTCGGCATCACTCTGCCCTTGGCGGAGCACCCCGGAAAACAGCCCTCGTACGAAGAGATAAGAGCGCTCGCCCGGCAGGCGGAAGCGGCCGGATTCGACTCCCTGTGGTGTTTCGACCACCTGCTCTTCCGTGGTGACGGTGAGCCGGCCGAGGGCATCTGGGAATGCTGGACCACGCTCAGCGCGCTCGCCGAGGCAACCTCCCGCATACAACTCGGCACGCTCGTCCTGTGCACCGCATTCCGGAATCCCGCCGTCCTTGCGAAAATGGCGGCCACACTCGACTCGATCAGTAATGGCCGACTCATTCTCGGGCTGGGCGCAGGCTGGCACCGGCCGGAATTCGACGCGTTCGGCATCGATTTCGATCACCGGGTGGCCCGCTTCGAGGAAGCCGTGCACATCATCGCGTCACTGCTGCGCACGGGAAAGGCGGAATTCGACGGCCGTTACTCCTGGGTCCACGGCGGTGAACTCCGGCCGCGCGGAGTCCGCCCGGCGGGACCACCCCTGCTGATCGGCGGCTCCGGGCCCCGCATGCTGCGTGCGACCGCCCGGCACGCCGACCTGTGGAACGGCTGCTGGTTCGGGGACCCGGCCGGCTTCGAACCCGCGCTGCACACCGTGCGCGAGGCGTGTGCCGCCGTCGGCCGCGACCCGTCGACCCTGCGGATCACCGCCGGGGTGAACGTCGTACCCGGCGGCCGTGCGGACCCACCGGACCCGCGCGGCCCCGCCCTCACCGGCACCCCCACCGATCTCGCCGCCGGCTTCGCCGGCTACCGCGAGCTCGGCGTAGACCACCTCGTCTGCAATCTGAACCCCCATCACGCGGCGGCGCAGCGCGCACTGGCCGACGCCCTGCGGTCCTACCGGAGCCGGCCGCACCCGACCGAGGAGAGAACCCTTCGATGACCTGGACGATCGACGAGGCGAGGGTGATGCCCTTCCTCAAGGCGGCCCACCGCCGGGACCTGCTGGCCGCACTGCGCCGGCCCACGCCCGTCGCGGCCCGCGACGCCGCACCGGGCCACGCCGTCCCCGAGCCGGACCCGCCGGACGTACCGGCCGCCCGGGCCAAGAGCTTCAAGGACGGCAAGGACTTCAAGGACGGCAAGGAGTTCAAGGACTACAAGGACCGCAAGGACTTCAAGGACTTCAAGGACCTGAAGGATCTGAAGGACCGCAAGGACGGCAAGGACCGCAAGGACACCAAGGACGGGAAGGACTTCAAGGACTCCAAGGACGTCTCGGACGGCGCCTGGACGCCCACCCAGTCCGCCGCGCCACTCGTCGCGCGCCCCACCCAGGCGCCGCAGGCCCTGGCCTCACCTGCCCCCGCCCCCGCCCCCGGCTCCGACGACGACGTCCTGTCCGTGCTGCGCGCCTCCCGGGCGAGCCGCTTCCTCAGGGAGCGGGGCCTTGTCATCTGAGACCGCCGAGGCCCCCGGAACCTCGGCGGCCCTGTCCGCGACGCCGCCCACGGCATCCTTCGAAGCCCCCGCCGACCTGCTCGTCCTGGCCGACCCGCAGGACCCCACCGCCGTCGAACTCGCCGCCTACGTCACCGAGCAGGGCCGCTCCGTCGCCGTCCTCGACGTGTTCGACGCGGCCCAGCTCTTCACCGTCACCGCCCGCGCGGGCACGGCGACCGTCGATCCGGTGGTCCCCCTGGTCCTCCTGCTGCCCGCCCCGCCCGAACGCCGGACCGGCTTCGACGCGGAGTTCCACCTCGGCGAGTGCTTCGCCCAGCTCTGGGCGGTGGCCGCGCTCACCCCCGCCCCCGTCATCAACCGCCCGGCCGGCACCCTGGTGGCCGGCCGCACCTCCCGCTCCGCCGCGGTGACCGCCCGGCGCGCCGGGGAGCACGGCAACGGTGAACTGTTCTCCCGCGCCTACCCGCGCCCGGGCAGCCCGGAGGGCGAGGCGTTCTGGGTCGAGGACCTCGGCACCCTGCGCGCCCGGCGCTGGCCCGAACGGCCACCGGGCACCGGCCCCTACCGGTCCCGCTGGACGGACACCAACCCCGCGACGGAGACGGTCGTCGTCCTCGGCGACCGCGCCTGGCGCTGCACCACCGCCGACCTCGACCACCTGGACTTGGAAGCCCGCAGCGTCGCCGCCGCGACCGCCCTCTGCCTGGACCTGGCCGCCCTGGTGTGGCGGGTGACGGACGGCACGGCCACGGCACGCCTGGTGCACGTCGAGCCGTTCCCCGCCCTGGAGCAACTGCGCATGGTCTGGCTCGGCCTCGGCCCCCGGCTCATGGAGGTGCTGTTCCCGTGATCTACGCCCTCGGACTCGCCATGGACGGCACGCTCACCCACTTCACCGCCCGGGCCGCCGCGGACGTCACACTCGTCGACCTCGGCGAGCTCGCGGCCGACGGCGCCTGGCGCCTGTCGCTGCCCGACGACGGCGACAGCTGGCTGCTGGCCGGCGACCAGCGCCACGACCTCCGCCCGGGCGACGGCTACTACTGCCGGCTCGCCGACCTGTCCGCCCTGGAGGAGGACCCCGTCCGCCGCGTCCGCTGGCGCGGCCTGATGGCCTCGCTCACCGCCTGGCTCGTCACCGCGCCCGGCGTCGTCGTCAACCGTCCCGGCACGGCCGGGGACAACGGCTCCAAGCCGCTGCACGAAGTCACCCTGGCCGGCCTCGGCTTCACCGTCCCCGAGAGCCTGACCAGCTCGGACCCCGGGCGGCTGCGCGCCTTCGCCGCCGCCGGACCGGCCATCGTCAAGGCACTGTCCGGAGTGCGCGCCGACAGCAGACCGGTCAGTCCCGAGGAGTTCGACGCCTTCGTGGCGTACCAGGGCCCCGTGCACCTCCAGCGGTACGTGGCCGGCAGCGACGTCCGCGTGCACGTCTGCGCGGACGCCGTGCACGCCGAGGAGGCCGTGTCGACCGCGGTCGACTACCGCACGGCGCCCCCGGAGGACATCGACTTCCGGCCCCATGAACTGCCCGCCGCCCTCGCCACGAGCCTGACCGCCCGCACCCGCGAGCTCGGACTCGCCTTCGCCGGCTGGGACTTCAAACGCGACGCGGAAGGCACCTACTGGTGTCTGGAGGCCAACCCGATGCCCGGCTACGACTGGTACGACCGCCGGGCCGGCGGCGCCATCACCGCCTCACTGGCCCACCTGCTGACGGGAGGCCCGGCGTGATCACGGAGCTGAGCCTGCTCACCCCGGACGGCACCGAGGACGTACGCGCGCGCGTGTACGCCCTGCGCGAGCACTGGATCGCGCGCGGCGGCGAACCGCCCGCCTTCCTCACCCTCGGCACCCCGAGCTACCTGGACGTCGCGGAAAGGCCGCAGAGCGGCCACTACGAGCGCCACGGCGTGGCCGCCCGCCCCCTGCTCCTCGAGCACTTCCAGGACCTGTACGACCTGATCGGTGAGGCCCTCACCGAGCACCTGGACGCGCCCGTCCGCTACCCGGACCACCTCGCGCTGCCCGGCTTCCACATCTGGCTGGAGGCCGCCATCTTCACCCGGCCCCAGGCGCCCGTGCACTTCGACCTCCAGTACCAGGCATTCGACTGGCCGCCGGACACCGACACCGACCAGCTGCTGTCCTTCACCCTGCCCCTCCGGGTGCCCGCGGCCGGCGGCGGACTGAACCTGTGGGAGGCGACGTACCAGGACTTCCGCCGCTCGCTCGCCCGCGGCTGGGTGGAGAGCGCCGCTGACCTGCAACGCTTCCACACCATGCGGTACGTGCCCTACACACCCGGCCGGCTGTACGTCCACTCCGGGCACGTCCTGCACCAGGTCGCACCGAGCACCGGTGTGCGCGCCGGCGACGAACGCCTCACGCTCCAGGGGCACGGCGTCCGGTGCGCGGACCACTGGCTGCTCTACTGGTGACGCCATGGCCGTTCTCACCGCCGCCGACCTGGACGACTTCACCGAGCGCGGCTACTGCGTGCTGCGCGGCGCGTTCGACGAGCGCCGCGCGGCCCCGGTCCGGGACGCCGTCTGGCGGCGCATGCGGGAGAAGGCCGGCATCGACCGCGGCGACCCGCGCACCTGGCCCGCCGCGTACGACATCGAGGAGCGGCTCGACCTGCCCCAGGTCCGCGCCTGCTTCCCCGAGGTGCTCGCGCGCGCCGTCGAGGAACTGGTCGGCCCCGGCCGCTGGCGAGGCGACCGGGGCTGGGGGTTCTGGCCGGTGAACTTCGCCCACGGCGCGGACCGGCCGATCGGGTCGGTGCCGACGGAGGGCTGGCACGTCGACGGAAACTGGTTCCGGCACACGCTCGACGCACCCCACCAGGGCCTGCTCCTGATCGGCCTCTTCTCCGACGTCGCACCCACCGGCGGCGGCACCCTGGTCGCCGCGGGCAGCCACCGCCGCACCGCCCACGTCCTCGCCCGCCACCCAGAAGGGCTCGGCCACCGGGAGCTGTTCGACCTGGTGCTGGCCGAACCGCTCGGCAACATCACCGAACTCACCGGCAGCGCGGGGGACGTCGTCCTCGCCCATCCCTTTCTCTTTCACACCCGCGGTGACAAACACACCGGGCCACCGCGCTTCATCAGCAATACCGAGGCGGGCCTCACCGCACCCCTGCGCCTCGACCGCGGTGACAGCTCGGCCCGCTCCGTTCTGGAGGAATCCATCCGCTCGGCCCTCGCCGCCCCTCCGCCGGTCTTCACCGCCGCCGTGCGCTGCCGTTTCTGACCGGACCCGGCCGCTTCGGTCCGCCGCCCTGCGCCGGCGCTACCGAGCGGACCCGCCGACCGGGTCCGGCGTGCCCCTGTGGCGCCGGCCACCCCGGCGATGTGATGGTTTTCGCACATCGACCCGTACGGGCAGCCCCTAAGGTGTCCGCGAGTACGGCAGGGCGTGGCTGACACCAGGGTGTTCGTCGCCGGCAGGGCAGCTGAAGGGAAACCAGAATGTTCCGCAAGGTGCTGGTCGCCAACCGTGGAGAGATCGCGATCCGCGCGTTCCGGGCGGGCTACGAACTCGGCGCGCGCACGGTCGCCGTGTTCCCGCACGAGGACCGCAACTCGCTGCATCGGCTCAAGGCCGACGAGGCGTACGAGATCGGGGAGCCGGGGCATCCGGTGCGGGCCTACCTCTCCGTGGACGAGATCGTCAGCGCCGCCCGCCGCGCGGGCGCCGACGCCGTCTACCCCGGGTACGGCTTCCTCTCCGAGAACCCGGAACTGGCCCGCGCCTGCGAGGAGGCGGGCATCACCTTCGTCGGTCCGAGTGCGGCCACGCTGGAGCTGACCGGCAACAAGGCCCGCGCGGTCGCCGCCGCACGGGCCGCCGGCGTGCCCGTCCTCGGCTCCTCCGCGCCCTCGAACGACCTGGACGAACTGGTCGCCGCCGCCGAGGAGATCGGCTTCCCGGTCTTCGTCAAGGCGGTCGCGGGCGGCGGCGGGCGCGGCATGCGCCGGGTGGAGGACCCGGCCCAGCTGCGCGAGTCCATCGAGGCCGCCTCCCGCGAGGCCGCGTCCGCGTTCGGCGACCCGACCGTCTTCCTGGAGAAGGCCGTCGTCGAGCCCCGCCACATCGAGGTGCAGATCCTCGCCGACGGCGAGGGCAACGTCATCCACCTCTTCGAGCGCGACTGCTCGTTGCAGCGCCGCCACCAGAAGGTCATCGAGCTGGCCCCGGCCCCGAACCTGGACCCGGAGCTGCGCGACCGGATCTGCGCCGACGCCGTCCGCTTCGCCCGCGAGATCGGCTACCGCAACGCCGGCACGGTCGAGTTCCTGCTCGATCGCGACGGCAACCACGTGTTCATCGAGATGAACCCGCGCATCCAGGTCGAGCACACCGTGACCGAGGAGGTCACCGACGTCGACCTGGTCCAGGCCCAACTGCGGATCGCCGCCGGCCAGACCCTCGCCGACCTCGGCCTCGCCCAGGACACGGTCACCCTGCGCGGCGCCGCCCTCCAGTGCCGCATCACCACCGAGGACCCGGCCAACGGCTTCCGCCCGGACACCGGCCGGATCAGCGCCTACCGTTCCCCGGGCGGCTCCGGCATCCGGCTCGACGGCGGCACCACCCACGCCGGCACGGAGATCAGCGCCCACTTCGACTCCATGCTGGTCAAGCTCACCTGCCGGGGCCGCGACTTCCACGCCGCCATCGGCCGGGCCCGGCGCGCGGTCGCCGAGTTCCGCATCCGCGGTGTGGCCACCAACATCCCGTTCCTCCAGGCGGTCCTGGACGACCCCGACTTCCAGGCGGGCCGGGTCACCACCTCCTTCATCGAGCAGCGCCCGCACCTGCTGACCGCCCGCCACTCGGCAGACCGCGGCACCAAGCTGCTCACCTACCTCGCCGACGTCACCGTCAACAAGCCGCACGGCGAACGGCCCGACCTGCTCGACCCGCTGACCAAGCTGCCCCCGCTGCCCGCCGGTGAGCCGCCCGCCGGATCCCGTCAGCGGCTCGTGGACCTCGGGCCCGACGGCTTCGCCCGCCACCTGCGCGAGTCGCCCACCATCGGGGTCACGGACACCACCTTCCGCGACGCCCACCAGTCCCTGCTCGCCACCCGGGTGCGCACCAAGGACCTGCTCGCCGTCGCCCCGGTCGTCGCCCGCACCCTGCCGCAGCTGCTGTCCCTGGAGTGCTGGGGCGGCGCCACCTACGACGTCGCCCTGCGCTTCCTCGCCGAGGACCCGTGGGAGCGGCTGGCCGCCCTGCGCGAGGCGGTGCCGAACATCTGCCTCCAGATGCTGCTGCGCGGCCGCAACACCGTCGGCTACACGCCGTACCCGACCGAGGTCACCGACGCCTTCGTGCAGGAGGCCGCCGCCACCGGCATCGACATCTTCCGCATCTTCGACGCCCTCAACGACGTCGGTCAGATGCGCCCCGCCATCGAGGCCGTACGGGAGACCGGCACAGCGATCGCCGAGGTCGCGCTCTGCTACACCGCCGACCTCAACGACCCCGCCGAGCGGCTCTACACCCTCGACTACTACCTGCGCCTCGCCGAGCAGATCGTGGCGGCCGGTGCCCATGTCCTCGCGATCAAGGACATGGCCGGACTGCTGCGCGCCCCGGCCGCCGCCAAGCTCGTCTCGGCGCTGCGCCGCGAGTTCGACCTGCCCGTTCACCTGCACACGCACGACACCGCGGGCGGCCAGCTGGCCACCTACCTCGCCGCGATCCAGGCGGGCGCGGACGCGGTCGACGGCGCGGTGGCCTCCATGGCGGGAACGACCTCGCAGCCGTCGCTGTCGGCGATCGTCGCCGCGACCGACCACTCCGACCGGCCCACCGGCCTGGACCTCCAGGCGGTCGGTGACCTGGAGCCGTACTGGGAGGGCGTCCGGAAGGTCTATGCCCCGTTCGAGGCGGGCCTCGCCTCGCCGACGGGCCGCGTCTACCACCACGAGATCCCCGGCGGCCAGCTGTCCAACCTGCGCACCCAGGCCGTCGCCCTCGGTCTCGGCGACCGCTTCGAGGACATCGAGGCGATGTACGCCGCCGCGGACCGCATCCTCGGCCGCCTGGTCAAGGTCACCCCGTCCTCGAAGGTGGTCGGCGACCTCGCCCTGCACCTGGTCGGCGCCGGCGTCTCCCCGGACGCCTTCGAGGCCACCCCCGACAAGTACGACATCCCCGACTCGGTGATCGGCTTCCTGCGCGGCGAGCTGGGCACCCCGCCCGGCGGCTGGCCGGAGCCGTTCCGCACCAAGGCGCTCCAGGGCCGGGCCGCGCCCAAGCCCGCCCCCGAACTGTCCGCCGAGGACCGCGACGGCCTCCAGAAGGACCGCCGGGCGACCCTCAACCGGCTGCTGTTCCCCGGCCCGACCCGGGAGTTCGACACGCACCGGCAGAGCTTCGGCGACACCAGCGTGCTCGACAGCAAGGCGTTCTTCTACGGCCTGCGCCCCGCCAAGGAGTACGCCGTCGACCTGGACCCCGGCGTCCGGTTGCTGATCGAGCTCCAGGCGATCGGCGAGGCCGACGAGCGCGGTATGCGCACCGTGATGTCCACGCTCAACGGCCAGCTGCGGCCCATCCAGGTCCGCGACCGGGCCGCCGCCACCGACGTCCCGGTGACGGAGAAGGCCGACCGCGCCGATCCGGGCCATGTCGCGGCACCCTTCGCCGGTGTGGTGACCCTGGCCGTCGCCGAAGGGGACGAGGTGGTGGCGGGCGCGACGATCGCCACCATCGAGGCAATGAAGATGGAGGCCACGATCACCGCCCCGAAGGCGGGCCGCGTCTCCCGGCTCGCCATCAACCGCATCCAGCAGGTGGAGGGCGGCGACCTGCTGGTGGAACTGACCTGACCCGGGCCCCCGCCCGCCGACCGGGCCTGCCTGACGGCGGGGCTCGTCTGATGGCGTGGCTTGTCTGATGGCGTGGCTGGCGGGTGGCGGGCCCCGTCCGCCGGGTGCGCCTGCTCGACGGCGGCATCTGTCGGCCAGTGGTGCCCGCTCGGCTGCGGTGCTGGCCGACGGCCGGGCCCGCTCTGCGCCGCCGCCCGCCGGTGGGTGAGGGGCCGTGCTCGCCGCCGGCCGGGACGACCGATGGTTGCGGCCCGCCGGTGGGTGAGGGGCGAGCTCGCCGCCGGCCGGGACGACCGGTCGGCGGCGTGTGGTGTCGGGGTTGCCGGTGCGGCCCGCGCGTGCGGCTACCCGCGGCCGATCAGGTGTCGCAGGTGGGCGAGGAGGAGGTTAGGGTCGCGGCGGGTGAAGAAGGCGGCGCTCGGCACGTAGACGGTCCGGCCGCGGACGGCGACGGAGGCCGGGTCGGACAGGCCGTCCCCCGCGGTGAGCAGGGTCGTGGCGGTGCCGTCCGGGCGCACCAGCACGAGCTTGCCGCCGGAGCTCAGCGCGACCAGCGCGCTCCCGCCGTGCCCGGGGAAGGCGAAGTCGTCGATGCCGTCGAGCCCGTCGCCCCGGGTCTCGACGGGACCGGCGGAGCCGCTCGTGACCACGGGGATGCGCAGCAGCGTGCCCCGGTCGGTGTTGGACACCCACACGGCGTCCCGGTGGACCTTGATGCCGTTGGCACCGAAGCCGGAGGCCGGCGGCGCCGGGAGTGGAGCGAGCGCCGGTCCTGTCGCCCACGCCGTGGCCGCGCCGCCCGCCTGCGGGACGCGCCAGACGGTGCCGCGGACCGAGTCGGCGGCGTACAGCACACCCCGGCGCTCGTCGAGGGCCAGGCCGTTGGGGAACCCGTCGGGCGGCAGCTGGGCGATCTGCACCGGTACGCCGCCGGGGGAGACGCGCCAGACGCCGGTCGCGCTGGTGCCGGTGGCGTAGTTGACGTACAGCGTGCCGTCGTGGGCGCGGGCGATACCCGTCACGACGGCGCTGCGGACGACGGGGGTGGCCGGGTTCGCCACCCCCGGCAGTTCCGCGCGGGACGTGGTGATCCCGTCCACGGTGACGTGGGCGACCGTGCGGGCGAAGGCGAAGGTGAGGTCGGCGGAACCGTCGGGTTCGAGCGCGATGTTCTCGGGCGTCTGCCCGGCGGCCAGGCCGAAGCGGGCGACGACACGCGCGTCGGTGACGAGCGACTCGTCGCGGGCGCCGGAACCGGCGGAAGGAGCGGTCGCGCCGGATGCGGCGAAAGGAGTGGTCGCGGCGGATGCGGCGGGCGCGGCGGGCGCGGCCGCGACGAGGCCGAGCGCGAGCGCGGCGGTGGCGGCACCGGTCAGACGGGGGAGTCGGGGCATGTGACCTCTTTTCGGTCGGCGCGCGAGACGCCGGCGTGCGGGGCCACACCAACATGAGGGGGGACGGGTCGCCGGTGGCGGGAGCCGGGGCCGCGGGATCGCCCGCGCGGACCACCTTCACGCGCCGTACGAGGGGCGCCCGGGTGACATCCGGCCGTGACGTTTCTCCACAGCGTCGCGCCCTGCCGTCGGGACCGGCTGTCAGTCTCGGGCCCTGCCGTCGGGCCCGGGCTTTCAGACTCGGTCGTGCCGTCGTGCCGTCGTGCCGTCGTGCCCGGCCGGCAATCTTGGGCCCTGCCGTCGGGCCCGGGCCGTCAGTCCCAGAGGGGGGCGTCAGTCCCAGCGGGGGCCGTCAGTCCCAGAGGGGGTAGGTCATCACCGTGTCGAAGCCCTGGGGGCGGGCGTCCGGGTAGCTCAGGCTCATCCTGCTGTAGCGCTGGACGCCCGGGTGCTTCTTCCACGGCTCGGAACCGTCGAGCCGGACCACCACCGGGTAGGCGTGGAAGCGCCCGGCCGCGCAGTACGGCTTGCAGTCGTTGACCATGTTCACGCCGACGCCGACGGCCCGGTCCGGACCCCACTTGGTCCAGCTGAGTCCGGTGAGGCGGCTGTTGCCGTCTCCGCAGGCCAGGATGAAGTCACCGGGGCGGACCGTGCGCTGCCACAGGCAGTCGACCAGGACGGGCTGCGTCGCGGTGTGCGCCGGGGGTGTCGTGGCCGTGTCCGGCGGACTGGCCGTAGCCGTGGACATGGACGCGGTCAGCAGGGCCCCTGCCGCGAGGGTGACCGCTGTTCCCGCCAGTGTTCCGCGCATGGTCGCTCCCACCCGTCGTGCTGTGTCCGACCGCGTTCCCCCGACGCTACGACCGTCCCGCCGTTTGCACCAGTCGCGCAGGTCGGGCTGCGTTTCAGCCGTGGGAGACGGTCAGCCCGTAGAAGGCGACGCGGGCGCCCTCGGTGGTGCTGTCCGAGGAGGACTGGTTGTAGGAGCCGGCCTTGAAGTACTGCTTGTAGGGCTTGAAGGACGACGGGATGCCGTAGTGGGTGGTGGTGCCGTTCACGGTCAGGTCCACGGTGTTCCCGCCGGAGACGGCGATGGTGTAGCTCCACGTCTTGCCGACGGACACGTGCCCGACGGTGTGCGGGGTCTGGCCGCCGGACGGCGAGTCCTCGGTGCCGAGGACTATGTCCCCGTTCGCGTGGTAGTACAGCTCCACCAGCGGCTTCGTGGACGAGCCGCCGGAACCCAGGTGGATCTGGCCGACGCACACGTTCTTCGTCACGGACACCACGCGCAGCGTGGCGCTCAGCCGGTGGGAGCCGCTGAGCGACCAGTCGGCCGCGCTGCCGTCGCGGTTCATCTCCCGCAGTTCGGAGCGGGCGTAGTGGGAGTTCGGCGTGGTGACGCCCTTCTCGGGCGCCCAGAAGGTCATCGCGCCGTCGCGGGAGTCGGTGTAGAAGTAGGCGTCCTGGTAGCCGTTCGCGCCCTGGAGCCGGGACGACGGGATGGTGGTGGGCTTGCCGGGGGAGCCGACAGGCTCCTGGAGCTGCCAGACGGACAGGTCGAAGTTGCCGCCGGGAGCCTTGCCGGGGTCGGCGGCAACGGCGCCGCCCGCCGTGAGCAGGGTGAGGGCGAGGGCGAGCCCTGCGGCGGCCGGTGCCGCGAGGAGCCGTGATCGAGTCATGTGGGGGTCCCTTCGTCGGAACAGGATGCGTTCAACATGATGAACGCTGAACGCATCCTTGTTCGCCGGTGACCCGAGAAGCTAAAGGTCTGAACCTGACACGTCAAGAGGGTCAGCAGGCACCCTCGTCCTGCCAGGGGCCCCATTCGGACGCGCCGGGCGCCTCGTTCTGGGTCCACCACTTGGCCTTCCAGTTGTGCTTGTTGTACGAGACCTCGTTGCCGGCCGTGTACGTCGCCGTCGAACTCCAGGCCGTCTTGCAGGAGGTCGGCGTAGGCGTCGGGGTGGGCGTGGTGGTCGGCGGGGTGACTCCGGCGAACTTCACCGAGTACTTGGCGAAGTCCCAGGAGTTCTGGGCCACGCTGGAGCAGGTGCCGGACGTACGGCCGCCGTTGTCGGCCGGGGTGCACTGCCGGTCGCGGTTCAGCGACCAGAACGTGAACCGGTCCATGTTGTGGCTCGTGGCGTAGTCGAGCACGGTCTGGAAGTCGGCCTGGGTGAAGTACTCGCCGGTGTCGCTGCGGCCGTTCATGCCCGAGAAGCCCTCGTGGGCGTAGGCGGTCGCCTGGTCCCACCCGAAGGTGGACTGGAGGATCGAGTTGAAGTTGGTGAGTGCGCTGGTCTGGCTCGCCGCCCCGCTGAAGCCGCCGTCGAACGGCATGATGGAGAAGTTGTTGGGGGTGAAGCCCTGCGCCTTGGCCTCCAGCAGCATCTGCTTGCCGAACCAGCCGGTGCCGTCAGCCGTGCCGGCCGTGGTCACGGACACGTACAGCCCGGGGTTGTTCTGCTGGAGGATCTTCGCGGCGCCGATCTCGTTCTTGATGGCCGCCGTGTTCTCGTACTCCGGCTCCTCCAGGTCGAAGTCGATGGCGCGCAGCCCGTACTTGGTGATGACCTGCTGGTAGGCCGCCGCCGTGGACGCCGGGTCCGCGCACGCCTGACCGAGCTTGGTCCCGCCGTAGCCGCCGATGGAGACGGAGACGTCACCGCCCTTGGCCCGGATGGTGTTGATCACCGACTGGACGGCGGTGTCCGCGGAGACCGGTGCCGTACCGCCCCAGGTGGGCGTGCATCCCCCGCCGTTGGGGGCGAGGACGAAGGCCAGCTGGAACGCCTTCAGGCCGGTGGCGTCCATGATGGCGGACGCGTCCGGCGGGTCGTTGTCGAGCGGCATCAGATAAGGGGCGGCGGCGTACCAGCGGTTGCCGAGCGCGGTGGTCGCGCCCGAGGCGTCGCCCGCGACCAGCGCGGTGGTGCCGGCCGCGGCGAGGGTGACGGCAGCCGCCGCGCCCAGACATGCTCGAAGACGTCTCATGCGTGCCTCCAGAGGATGGGGACCCCAGAGCGGGGAGCCCCACCCTCCGGGAGCTGTTGCGGTCACGTCAATAAGTTGGACTAGACCAAGCTGCTCTTTGGACTAGACCATACGATTCCTTTACCTCTCGTCGACCAGTCGCACCGTGAACCCGCGGTCGAGCGGCAGCCGCGGCGTGGTGATGGTCGTGACATGACTGGAGGCGTCGTACGACCAGGCGTCGCGCGGCAGTTGGCGCCCCCCGAACAGGACCCGTACGGGTGCGGTGTCACCGTGCACGGTGAACCGGTACGTGCGGGCGTCCACCTTGCCCGTGTACGCGCCCCTGCTCGCGCCGACCGTCACGGTCGTGCCCCGGGCGTCGCCGCGCAAGGACACCCGCTGGGTGGCCGCCGCACCGTCGGCGAAGTCGCGCGTCACGCCGTCGTCCTCGTACAGCGTGTAATGGCTGGTGCCGTGCGCGGCCGGGTAGAGGTCCCAGTCCAGCTCGTGCCGGTCGCGGGTCTGCCAACTCGTCGTCCCCTTGGGCCACATGGGGACGATCGCCCCCTCGCGCACGAACAGCGGCAGCGTGTCCAGCGGGGCGTGGTAGCCGTTGACCGTGGTCGGGCCCTTGTAGGTGCGACCGGTCCAGTAGTCGGTCCAGGTGCCCTTCGGCAGGTAGATGCCGTCCCGTGTGTCGGAGTCCTGGTACACCGGCGCGACGAGGAAGTCCGGGCCGGACAGGAACTCGTACTCGGCCTGCGCGCCGAGGGTCTCCGGATCGTCCGGGTACTCCAGCCACAGCGGTCGCACCGCACCCACGCCCGTCCTCGCCGCCTGGGCGGACAGGGTGTACATGTACGGCAGCAGCCGCTCCTTCAGCTGGAGGTACTTGCGGTTGACCGAGGTGTACGGCTCGCCGTCCCGCCACGGCTGCTGGTCGGCGGGCTTGCCGGTGGTGATGTCGCCGGCCCAGCCGTCCATCGTCATGATGGCCGGCAGGAACGTCTTCCACTGGAGGTCGCGGGCGTACATCTTGGCGTCGTGGCGGTAGATGCTGCCCACGTCACCGGTGTTGTAGGCGATGCCCGACATCGTCGCCCCGGCGTAGGTCGGGATCTGCCAGCGGATGTAGTCCCAGGACAGCTTCTGGTCGCCGCTCCACAGCACTCCGCAGCGCTGGGCGCCCGCCCAGGACACCGGCAGCCATACGAAGCCGCGCGCGTCGCTGTTGTCCTCGATGCCCTTCTTCGCCGCGTCACAGGCGTCCAGCGCGAACTTGTAGCCGTTGCCGACCCAGGCCACGTCCAGCTTGGCCACCCGCTGGCCCGCCTTGACCTGGTCGGCGAGCTTGTCGATGCCGTCCTGGGTCCACAGGCCGAGCTGCGCGTGGTGGTCCTGGAGGCCCTTGCCGGTCTGTTCCAGGTTCTCGTACCCGCAGCCGTACCCGTCGTTGACCAGCATCCAGCCGAGCGGCATCTGGTTCTCGCTGTAGCCGTCGGCGATCTTCAGCGCGTCCAGGGTGTGCCGCTCGCCCCGGTTGGCGTTGTGCAGGTAGCAGTCGGAGTCACCGGGCTCGAGGCCGTACACCGGCGGCATGAAGGGCTTGCCCGTCAACGCCGTGTACTTGCCGATGACCTGCTTCGCGTCACCCAGGAAGTAGTAGGCGTCCAGGCGTCGTTCCTGCTGCCCGGTGGTGACCGGTGAGCCGAAGGTGTACACGCCCGGTGCGAAGGTGTTCCGGAAGACGCCGTAGCCCGCGCTGGAGAGGTAGAACGGCTGGGAGTTGTTGTAGCCGCCCTCGTTCCAGTCGAAGCTGTTGGCCACGTACATCGTCTGCCCGCGGTGCGAAAAGCTGCCGTTCTGCTCGCCGCCGCCGAAGAACTGCTCGTCCGCGCCGCGCGCGAGGCTCTGCCGCATCCCGCCGGTCGACCAGCGCAGCGGCTTGTCCTCCTGCCAGATCCGGGTGCGGTTGTCGGGCTTGTACAGCCCGAACCGCAGTGGCTTCTTGTACACGCGCAGCACGGCCTGCGGAGAGCGGATGCCGTAGTAGTCGCCGGCGTCGAAGGAGGAGGTGTGCCGCTGGAGGCCGGGCCGCTTGCGCACGATGGCGGTGCCGGCGGGGTCGCTCAGCGAACCCGAGGGATCCGCCTGGAGCCGTAGTTGGCCTCCCGTCAGGAAGTCGGCGCGAGCGGTGAGCCGTCCGGCCCCGATGGTGTAGCTGCCGTCGTCGCCGGAGAAGGACGTGAGATCGCCGGCGTCCGTGGTCGCGGGCAGATAGGCGGTGCCGGTGAAGGAGTCGCCGTGCACGTCGTACGGCACCACGACCACGTGGTACGTCCCCGAGGCGCGCGGGATCACCGTGGCCTCGGGGTCGGCGGTGCCCGCGCTGGACGCCACCTGCTTGTCGTGGTCGTCGTAGACGTACAGGTCGAAGTCGTCCGAGGGCTGGTCCCACTTGATCGACAGCGGGATGCCGCCCTCGGGGTTGTCGTCCCAGTAGCCGTCCGGCACCGAGACGGTCAGGTCGAAGCGGTCGCAGACCTTGTGGTCGGGGTCGTCGGCCGTGGCGGGGCACTTCTCGGGGCCGCCGCCGGTGCCCTTGTCATAGACCGGGCTCTGCCAGCTGACGCTGCTGTGCGCCGGGTCCAGAACGGCGCCGGTCGCGGTGGCGGCGGCCTGGGCCGGGGCCGGCGCGGCGAGCGCGGTCCCGGCCAGGACGCTCGCCAGTCCCAGCGGTATCCAGGCCGGCCACGGCAGACGGTGTCGGAGTCTTCGCACGGCGGAACAGCTCCCCTCGCACCTTCGCGGAATGAGTGTCCTTGCGGAAATGCTCGGACACGCTTGAAACAAGCATTAATCGAGCAACTTCACGCATGAGCCTCGGGGTTGACGCAGGTTCATGTCAATACCGCGGAGGGGTGGCCGCCGCGCCGGCCCCCCGGGCTGCGGCGCGCCAGCGGGCTCGCCCTCCTGGACGGTCCGCCTGCCCCCTGAAGCCCGTCCGTGCGGCCGGTGCGGCCCGAGCCGCCGGCGGTCCGCGGGGCAGCCGCCGCGAACGGGTGTACGACGAAACGCCCCGGGGAGGCGAACGGCAGTGCGGACCTTCTCCCGGCTCGTCCCCGATCTCCGCGGACCCGTGGCGAACGTCCGTCGCCTGAGGCACCCTTGACAGCGTGCGTGGGGTTTCGCGAGCTTTGAGCCTTGTCCTACGGTTCGGGCGCGCCCGGCGCGTCATGGGGGGAGACTGATGTGGAGATCACCGTCCACAGAACCGGTGAGCTGACGGCCGAGCTGCGCGGGGCCTGGCACCGAGCGATGGACGAGTCGCCCGAGTACGCCAATCCCTTCCTGGCCCCGGAGTTCGCGTCCGGGGTGGGCCGGTTCCGGAGCGGGGCCCGGGTGGCCGTGCTGCGCGAGGGCGCGGAACCGGTCGGCTTCCTCCCGTACGAGCGAGGGTCGTTCGGCACGGGCCGGGCCATCGGGCTCGGGCTGTCCGACTGCCAGGCGCTGGTGCACCGGCCCGGTGTCACCTGGAACGCCCGGGAACTGCTGCGGGCCTGTGGGCTCAGCATCTTCGAGTTCGACCATCTGGTGCGGGAACAGAAGCCGTTCGAGCACCATGTCACCGGCACCTTCGCCTCACCGGTGATCGACGTGAAACCGGGCGACGGCAGCTACCCGGAGTGGCTGCGCGGCGCGTACCCGGGGCTGGCCAAGACGACCCTGAAGAAGGAGCGCCGGCTCGGCCGGGACGTCGGCGAGGTGCGGTTCGAGTTCGACGAACGCGATCCGCGCATGCTGCGCACCCTCATGCGGTGGAAGTCGGCGCAGTACCGCAGGACCGGCCGGATGGACCGGTTCTCCCGGCCGTGGATCGTCGGCCTGGTCGACCATCTCTTCCACGTCCGCGAGGAGCACTTCACCGGGGTGCTGTCCGTGCTGTACGCGGGAGACCGGCCGGTCGCGGCCCACTTCGGGCCCCGCTCGAGCACGGTGCTGGCGGCCTGGTTCACCGCCTACGACCCCGAACTGCCCGCCTACTCGCCCGGGTTGATGATGCACCTGCGGACCGCCGAGGCGGCTGCCCGGCACGGGGTGACCCTGGTCGACCTCGGCCGTGGCGACAAGGAGTACAAGGACTGGCTGAAGACCCGGGAACTCCGGGTCGGTGAGGGCTTCGCCGCCCGTCCGCACCCGGTGGCGCTGGCCCACCGGCTGTGGCGTCGGCCGGTGCGCGGACTGCGGAACACGGTGCTGGCCAGCCCGCGGCTGCGCGAGCCGGCCGACCGGCTGCTGCGGACCGTGGGCACCATGCGGACACGCGGCCAGGAGACCGCCGCCACGGTCCGCGCCCGGCCGCCGCGCTCGAACTGAGCCGCCGGCGCGCCCGCCTCCCGGGCCGACGGTGGCCGTCCCGCAGGTCGACGCGCCCCGCGGGCGGACGGTGCCCGTCCCGCAGGTCGACGCGCCCCGCAGGCCGACGTCGCCCGTCCCGCGGGCCGTACGGCAGGCCGGTGCCGGACAGCGGATCGATACTGGAGATGCCGTCGGGGCCTCGGCCTGCGACCGGTCACGTACGGCACCGGAACGGCCGGCGGGGCAGCCGTCGCGCAGCCGACGAGATATCCGAACGCTATGGTTCGTCACCGGTCCGGCAGGTGACCGAAAACGGCCAACGTCGGGCTCTCCATGCAGACTGGCCATGCTGATGTAACTCGGCCATGTTCCGTCACCGACTTGACCGGTGATGATTGCTCTGCGACGGTGGTGGCGCAGGCGGCTCGTGATGACGGACTCACGGAGGGCTCAGATGATCGGCAGGCGGACCTTCGGCAGGGCTCTCGGCACAGGCGCGGCGGCCGTCTCGCTCAGCGGTCCGCGGGGGGCGCCGGCCTCCGCCGCCACACCGCGGGCAAGCGCGGCATCCGCCCCCACGCCCGGCCCCGGCGCGCCCACCTCGTACCCGCGGCTGAAGCAGATCAGGGCGGGCCTGCTGAACGTCGGCTACGCCGAACTCGGCCCCGCTCACGGCCCCGCCGTCATCTGCCTGCACGGCTGGCCCTACGACATCCACAGCTACGTCGACGTCGCCCCGCTGCTGGCCGGGGAGGGTTACCGGGTGATCGTGCCGTATCTGCGCGGCCACGGCACGACGCGGTTCCTCTCCGACCGGACGGTCCGCAACGCCCAGCAGTCGGCCATCGCCCTCGACGTCATCGCCCTCATGGACGCCTTGGAGATCGACAGGGCCGTCCTGGCCGGCTTCGACTGGGGCTCGCGCACCGCCGGCATCATCGCCGCGCTCCGGCCCGAACGCTGCAAGGCCCTCGTGTCGGTGAGCGGATACCTCATCACCAGCCTCCGGGCCAACCTGAAGCCGCTGGCGCCCGAAGCCGAACACGCCTGGTGGTACCAGTACTACTTCGCCACCGAGCGAGGCCGGCTCGCCATGGAGGACAAGACCCTGCGCCACCAACTGACCAGGCTCGTCTGGGAGACGGTCTCCCCGACCTGGGAGTTCGGCGACGCCACGTTCGAGCGCACCGCGGCGGCCTTCGACAACCCCGACTACGCGGCCATCGTGATCCACAACTACCGCTGGCGGCTGAGCCTCGCCGACGGTGAGCGCCGGTACGACCGACTCGAGAAGCGGCTCGCCGCGCGCCCGGTCATCGAGGTGCCCACCATCACCCTCGACGCCGAGCGGGACCCCTTCACCGCTCCGGGCGACGGCGCGTCGTACCGGGACAGGTTCACCGGCAGGTACGAGCACCGGACTCTGGCCGGGATCGGTCACAACCTGCCCCAGGAGGCACCCACCGCCTTCGCCCAGGCCGTCGTGGACGTGGACCACTTCTGACACCCCACCCACCGCCCGCCTCCTTGTCACCCTTCCGACGGGTGATACGGAAGGGCGGTCCCGGCAGAGACCGAACGGAGGTTCGACCATGGAGAACCGGCACGGCGAGGACGGTGCCGCGGCGGCGCGCCGAGCGCGATTCGGTACGTTGCCCGAACGCATCCGCTACGAGGACATGGCCCAGGGGAAGACGGTCACACCGAAGGACCCGGCGCGGTACGCCTACGATCCCGGGAGTACGTGGACGTCCTTCTCCTGTCTCGCCGCCGATCTGGGGCTCTGAGCCGGAGACCTTGCCCGGCATCGCAGTCACCGGTCAGAATGGTGATGTGAACCTGGATCATGTCTTCGTCTGCGGAAACCCGGCGCTCGACTTCGCCGCGACGCTGCGAGCGCGCCGTACCGCGCGCTTCGAGATGTTCCCGACGCCGGACAGGCTGAACGCATGGTATGTGGAATCCGGCCTGGTCGATGCGGTTGCGCCCGGTCGGCAGGCCGACGTCGAACAGGCGACGGCCGTCCGGGAGGCCGTCTACCGGCTGGTCACCGCTCGCCGGCTCGGGGAGGAGTACGACGGGGCGGCGCTGACCGTGGTGAACAACGCGGCCCGCACGCCGCCGGCGGTGCCACAGCTCACTCCGGCGGGGCGATGGACCCAGGCGACGCCGCAGGAAGCCCTCTCGGTGGTGGCGCGCCAGGCCATCGAGCTCCTGAGCGGACCGGACGTGCCCCTGCTCAAGGAGTGCGGCAACCCCGCGTGCACCCGCACCTACATCGACCGCTCCCGGGGTATGCGCCGGCAGTGGTGCGGGATGGAGTCCTGCGGCAACAAGATCAAGGCAGCCGCGTACCGCGCTCGCAAGAAGACGGCGCCCGCCCCGGCCGGCTGATCCGCCGGCGGCGGGCCGAGCGGAGCGGCCGGGGCCGCGCGAGAAGCACGAGTCCGTGCAGCTCCTCGTTCCGGGCGGGCGGCTGCTCACCCCCGGGCACGACAGCCGTAGGCTGCCGGAGTCGTGTCCGTTCCGTCGACTGGAGGCCGCGCGTGAGCGATCCGACCGCCCCGGACAAGAAGCCCTTCCTGTACGTCGTGGTCTGCGCGAGCGGCGTCGCGGGCGACGTCGGCAAGCTGATCACCGCGGCCCAGGAGGCGAACTGGGACGTCGGTGTCGTCGCCACACCGCACGGCCTCGGCTTCATCGACGCCAAGGCCGTCGAGGCACAGACCGGATACCCGATCCGCTCCGCGTGGCGCTTGCCGGGAGACCCTCGCCCGTTGCCGCCCGCGGACGCCATCGCGGTCGCCCCGGCCACGTTCAACACGATCAACAAGTGGGCGGCCGGAATCTCCGACACCCTCGCCCTGGGCATCCTGTGCGAGGCGTACGGCATGGGCATACCGACCGTGGCACTGCCGTGCCTGAACTCCGCCCAGGCCGCCCACCCCGCCTATCGGCAGAGCCTGGACCGGCTCCGAGCGATGGGCGTCCTGATCGGCTCGTGGGAGCCCCTCCGGCCCGGTGGCGGGGCGGGCCGCTTTCGCTGGGAGGAAGCCCTGGAACTGCTGGAGACCGCGGCCGACACCGCGCGGTGACCCGGTCGTCCCTCCTGCGGGGCCGCCCCGGCCCGGCACCGGTCGGTTCGTCCCGCCCCCGGACGCGCCCCGGATCCAGCTCCGGGAGCTGACGCCTGCCCCCGGAGAACGGCGGGGGTCACCCATGACGTACTCCGGGTCCGCGATGCGGGGAAGGGAGAGCCGGCTCGCCGGCGCGCTCGAGACGCAGGCCGAACAGGTCCGCGTACAACTCCAGGCGACGGCGCACCCACTCCGGCGTCTCACCCGTCGCCCGGGCACAGTGGTCGATCCGCTCCTGCCCGATCGCGCCGGTCAGTGCGGGAAGCCTCCCGTCGAATCCCTCCGAGAGGATCGCCAGGTCCTGCCAGCCGGGTACGACGTCGGGTACACCGGTGAACGACGGCGGTGTCTCCTCCAGCGCGAGGTACGGAGTGACACGTCGTTGCCAGGTGTCCCGCACCGATCGCCGAGACGGCCGGCGATGCCCACCAGATCGAGAGGCAGCAGCCCGGACCCGGGCGCGGAGACACGGAACGCCGGGTCGACCGCCACGGCGTCGCGGGCGGAGGGCACGTCGTCCGGCAGAGCGGCTTCCGCCTCCGTGGACAGCTCCGGCACGAGTGCGCCGATGGCCCGCAAGGGGGCCAGCGCCCGGTAGGCCGCCCTGGCACCGAGGTTGCGGGCGCGGGCATAGCCCACGAGCCGCTGCGCGGTCAGCGGGACCCAGCGCGGGGTCTCGAACCACTCGCCGTCCACCTCCTCCTCCGGGCCCGCGTCGACGAGCGCCGCCATCTCGTCCCACGTCGGGACGAACGTCCTCAGCGCCCTGGGCGGGCGCACGGCGACGAGATCGGCGCTCAGCCCCAGGTTCCGGGCTTCCCGGTGCGCGGTGTCCCACAGGATCGACAGCTTCTGCCGCAGCCGCTGGCTTCCGGTGAACAGCACGGCCGAGGTCGCCGGTACGGGATAGTCGGCACCGACCCAGCTGGGGTCCTCCCCGGAGAACGCGTACCTGCTGGGCGTGGGCAGATCGTCCCAGGCGCGCAGCAGACTTCCCGCGTCCGGGAGATCCACTCCAGCTGCTCGCAACTCGTCCGCGTACCAGGACAGTTCTTCCCATGACGTCTCGTGGGAGCGGGCGAACGCGAGGTCCCGGAGCGAGACGCCGTCCTCCAGCCGGATGTCCGTCTCGTGCAGCCACCGTACGAGGGTGCCCGTGCCGGGCGAGGGAACCACGTCCCGCCCGGACGAGCGCTTGGTGTAACGCCGCCGGTGGACCAGCCCGAGGGCTTCCGCCTCCCGGGAGAGGACGCGTTCGGCCTCCCAGACGGAGAGGTCGCACTCCGCGGCCAGTTCGATGGTGGCGGCCCATGGCAGCACGGGGCGGCCGTCGGCACCGTGGACGACGCAAGTCCGCAGGACGCCCAGCATCTCGGCCGGCACGGCGTCCCACCGGGCGGCCAGGACCGGATCGGGCACGGGGCGGCCCAGCCAGCCGAAGCCGGCCATGCGCCGCTGTACCTCGCCCGCGTCCAGGCCCGTCGCCGCGGCCACCACCGGTACGTCCCAGGGGTGAACGGCCGGCCTCCAGTGGTGCTTGTCCTCCTGGAGGTAGAGAAGCCTCAGCTCGTCGTCCGTGCAGACATGATCGCGGTGGTGGTCCGGGACGACGCGCAGCGGCGTGCCCACGAACGGCGCGTACCGGGCGCATGCCTCGGCCAGTCTGCCGAGCGGCTCACGGGACTTGGCGGAGGCGCGGGCGATGCCGGAGAGGTCCTCGGGCGGGTGCCGGTAGTAGATCTCGTCGGCCGCCCGCCGCGCGGCCACGCGACGTCCCCAGGGAGTGGTGAGACCGTCCAGCGGATCGGGTCTGCCGCCCAGGAGACCGGTCATCGCGTACCAGTCGATGAGGTCCGGTTTCCAGTCCAGGTCGCCGGCACCGACGACGGCCGGCCCCGCGAGCCGCGGATGGGCGATGCGCAGGCCCCGCGTGGCGCGGAGCACCTCCGCCACGGTTGTCTCCTGCGCCTTCGCCACCAGGACCGCGGTACGCCAGTCGCCCTCGACCTTCGCCGCGATGTCCGACCAGCCGGGCTGCGGCACGGGGTGGCCCGAGAGGGACAGCGGCCCCGCTTCCTTACGAGTCCGGAACTCGGCACCGAGGGCGGCCAGCCGCCAGGGCCGGATCACCTGGGAGACCTTCTCCTCCTCGCGCCGTCCGGGCGGGCCGGGCCGGCCGTCCAAGGAGGCGTCCAGTCTGAACCAGCCGACCTCGTCGAGGTTCACCTGCCGGTCGAGATCGTGCGACGCGAGCACCCCGCGCCCCCTCAGTGCCTTCCACAGGATGCGAGCGATCGCGGGCTCGCGGGACTCCAGGGCCCACAGCCACTTCAGGCGCGGCCCCGCTCCGTCGGAGAGCACGTGGGCGCCGCGCTGAAACTGCTCCCGTGCCCACAGGACGTCGTAGCCCTCCAGCTTCTTGCGGTTGACACTGAGTTCGCCCGCGTGCGCGCCCGACAGATTGAGCACGTATCCGAAGGTCCGCTTGTCCGTGGCGATCCCGTCGCACACGATCGCCCCGTCGCCCGAGACCCACCACAACGTTCCCGGCACCGCTTCGACGGCGAACCGGGTGGAGAACGCGCCCGGCTCGTTTCCGGACTTGAGGCGCCCGGGCAGCCAGGTCTCCTGAGTGCCGTCCTGGTCGCGCACCTCCAGCCTGAACTCGCTGAACAGGACCAGTGAACGCAGCACCGCCACGGCGGAGTTCCCGGGCAGCGCGCCCGCCCGGCGCAGATGCAGCCGGACGCGCGTGCCGCCCTCGGGCAGCGCCGTGCCGCCGCGCTCGTCGTCCTCGCGTACCCGGAAGAGACTGCCGCTGACCGGGATCTCGACGCGCAGCGCCTTCTCGGCCGGGCGGCCGTCCGGGCCGACCGGCCGGGTCACGATCGTCATCTCGTCGGCGAGCATGAAGTAGCTGAAGACGCCTATGCCGAAACGGCTGTTGGGGTAGAGCCGCAGCGAGGTGTCGTGCCGAAGCCACGCGGCCTGCTCCCGGCGGAAGGAGTGCGACTGGTCGAAGCGGCGGCCGGCCCGGGTGAAGGTGTTCTTCAGCTGGTCGACCGTCATGCCGACGCCGTTGTCCACACACTCGATGTAACGTCCCCGGCTGTCCTCCCCCATCTCGACGCGGATCCGGCCCGTCCACGTCGCCGGCTCCCGGCGCAGGCCCCGCAGGTACCGGACGCGCATCTCCCGGTAGCGGCAGGCGTCCATGGCGTTCTGGTACAGCTCCCGCAGCGCGAGTTCGGGCTCGCCGTCGTACAGCTTCTCGCCCATCAGCAGGCGACGGATCTCCGTCTGTGCCAGTGAGAAACGTGCGAGCGGCACGTCGTACGCGTCCGTGCCGTGTTCACGGTCCGGTCTGAGCCGGTGGTCGGACAGCCGCGCGGGGAGTCCGCGCAGCAGCGCGGCCTCGTCCCGCGGGAGGTGGCGGGCCGACTCCCGCAGCAGGTGACCGAGGTCGTCGGCGTCCTCAACGACCGAGGAGAGTGCCGCGTGCAGTGCCGGATGCGGGCAGACCGCGTCCAGATGGAGATACGAGGGAGCGTTCCCGTCCTGGTCCAGGTCCCAGAAGGCGTCCCGGAGCACCGTGATCACCTCGCGCGGCAGCACCGGATCGGAGACGGCGAGATGCTCGGCGACGACCTCCGGCAGGCACCGGGCGTCGAAGGCGAGCAGCCCCGCGAGCCGCAGCAGCGCCGCGAGGGGCCGCACCCGCAGCCGCCACGGTGTTCGGCGGACGACGTGACGGTCCGGCGGCAGCCGCAGGTCGTCCGGCGGGGCCCCGAGGGCCAGCCCCGCGGCGACCGCGCGCAGCGCCGTGGACAGTGCCCCCGCCCGGCCGCCGAGCCGCTCACCCGCGGCCGGCGGCGCCACGTCGAGGAGCCGGGCCACGAAGGCTTCGGCCGGCGCCGCCGGCACCGCCTCCTCATCGGTCGCGAACCGCTCCTCGATCCAGCGGTGGACCAGCCACAGCGTGACGGCGTGCCGATCGTCCGCCGGGTCCGCGAGCCATCGGTAGGAGGACGGGTCCGTGAGCTTCTCGGTGATCTGGGGGTAGTGCTCCGTGATCTGCTCGTAATGCCGGCGCTGGTCGCCGGCCTTGCCGTCACGTCGCACGAGCCGCGGATGGAACTCGGCGGCCTGGCTCAGCCGTCCCGCCCAGGCGGTCTCGTGCAGCAGGACACCGGCGATCAGGGCGGTGACCTCCAGGGCGGACAGTTCGGCGTCCTTGTGCAGGAGCAAGGGGAGGCGGTCGGTCAGCAGACGAACCGGGTAGTCGTCGTCGGCCCACGGGTCGGGCAGCCGCTCCTGCGCACGATGGACCTGGCGGGCGGCCTGCGCGGCCAGGTCGGACAGGCATGCGTGCAGATGGGCCACGGTTTCCCTGTCGCAGTCCGGGACCCGCTCCCACAGGGCCGGTGCGCGTACGGCCTCCTGCCATGCCTCCAGCAGCCGCCTGCCCCTGGCGACCTGGAGGGACCTGGTCCGCTCCGCCAGGTCGTTCCCGTAGTGGATGAGCACCTTCTGTGGTCCGGCCAGTGCCCGCGCCGCGAGGACGCGGGTGTCGCGTCTGGCCATCTCGTACACCTCCTCCACCGTCGTGGCCTCGGTCAACGGGTCGAAGGCCCGGGCGAGTGCCGACGTGAAGAAGCTGCCCGTCTCGGCGAAGCCGCTGAACTCGCCGGGGCCGCAGCTCGTCATCATGGCGAAGCCGCTGTGCGGGGGACCCTTGACGACGTTGCTGCCGAAGGCGGGGCCGTCCTCGCCCTCCGTCCAGCGGCAGGCGTCGATCAGCCACAGCACGGTGCCGGCCGAGCAGTTGGCCAGGTACCGGCTGATGTCGGCTTCCAGGAGCGACTCTCGCACGTGGGGCTGTTCCCACCCGGCCGCGTCGTCGGCGCTGACCGCGGGGGCACGGGCGTCCGAGGGGACCAGATAGTCGGTGGTGCCGATCCGGACGCCGTGGCCGGTGAAGTAGAGGAGCAGGGTGCTGCCGGGCGGCGCGCTCGCGGAGAGGTCGGAGACGTGTTCGGTGATCTCGTTCCGGGTGGGACTCCGGAGGATCCGCACCGCGTAGCCGCTGGCCTTCACGGCGGAGCCCAGGACGTGCAGATCGGCGTCGACCGTCGCCGCCAG
Source organism: Streptomyces sp. NPDC053076 (assembly GCF_044546845.1). NCBI lineage: Bacteria > Bacillati > Actinomycetota > Actinomycetes > Kitasatosporales > Streptomycetaceae > Streptomyces > Streptomyces sp. NPDC053076. Next base: position 1,435,338 of record NZ_JBITZL010000001.1, read on the forward strand.
GGAGGGAAGCAGGTGCTCCGCCCCCGGGTTCTCGCCCACGCCGATGAGCAGGGCGATGCGTATGGTGTCTTCCACTCGGCCCCCGTCCCCCCTCTGACCCGCCCATGTTTCCATCCGGGGCCGCGCGGTGGGGGTGGATCGGTCAAGCCGCCGGAGGAAGGGCGGAGGTGAGTGGCCACGGGGGCCGGGCGGTCAAGGGTGCCGGGGCCTGTCAGGCCGGGGCGGTCAAGGGTGTGGTCGCCCGCCACCCGGTCACGCCGGTGGGCTCGCGATCCGCAGAGGTGCCGCCGGGACCGGCACCGCGGCGGTGTCGGCGGTGCCGGTGGCCTCCGTCCACCAGCCGGCGCCGTCCTCCACGTAGCGCAGCAGCACGCCCTCGCGGATCGCCCAGGGGCAGACGACGGCGCGGGGCAGACCCATCAGCTTCAGGGCCGTGTGCCCGACGATGGCGCCGGCCAGGCTCTGCGCGGCGCGCGGCGCGGAGATCCCGGGCAGCTGGGCCCGGTCGGCGGCGGGCAGCGCGGCGAGGGCGCGCACCGCCTCGGGCAGGTCCCGGCAGACCAGCTCCCGCTCCACGAACGGTCCGAACCGCCCGGGCGCGGCTCCGCACAGCCGGGCCAGCTGCTGGAACGTACGGGAGGTGACGGCGGCGGTACGCGGCCGCTCCCAGCGGATCCGCGAAGCGACGTCCCGCAGTTCATGGCGGACACGGCGGCGCAGCTCCTTCAGTTCGCCCGGGCCGGGCGGGTCCTGTAAACCCAGGTACTCCCGCGTCAGCCGGTTCGCGCCGAGCGGCAGGGACGCGGCGAAGTCGGGCAGCCGGCCCCGTCCGAAGGCGACCTCCAGCGAGCCGCCGCCGATGTCGAGCAGCGCGAGCGGGCCCGCCTTCCAGCCCAGCCAGCGGCGGGCCGCCAGGAAGGTCAGCTCCGCCTCCGTCTCACCCGGCAGGGTGCACATACGGATCCCCGTCCCGGACGCCACCCGCTGGAGCACCTCATGGCGGTTCGGGGCGCTGCGCACCACCGCGGTCGCGAAGGCCAGCGGGCCCGCCGCATGCCATCTCCGCGCCGTGGCGCCCGCCGCGCCGACCGCCTTGACCAGTCGCTCCACGGCCTCGTCGGCGATGGTGCCGTCCTGACCGACCTGTTCGGACAGGCGCAGCTTCCACTTGACCGTGTGGACCGGTAGCGGAACGCCACCCTCCACATCTGCGATCACCAATCGGACCGTGTTCGACCCCGCATCCACCACACTCACCCGCATGGCCGGGGAATACCCACTTCACCGGCGACGACCCTTCGCACGGGGGGCGTTCCGGTGCACAGCGACCACGGCGTGCGCCTCAGGACCGGCTTGCGCGGCGGTCCGAGGGGGAGCGGTGGCGGGGAGGCGCACGGGCCGGGGCCGTCCGCCGCGTGCGCGGCGGAGCGTGCGCGCACCGTCCGTCGCCCGCGCGGGTTCCGGCGTGTCCGGCCCGGAACTCCCGGAACCTCGGGCAAACCGTCACCCGGTAGCCCGCGTGTGGTGCCGCCGGCGCGGGAAGACATCGTCTGGCGGCGCTGCCGAGTTCATATACCTGTCGTGATTCCTTCGGTTCGCGAGACGGTGGTTGTCACCTGCGACCGGTGAAGTGGACGACAGTTGCCGAGGTGCGTTGTCGCGCCCCAACCGTTCGTGAGGTGCATGCGCATGCGTCATACCCATGTCCGGAGTGCTGCACGGAGTTCCGCTCGTGTCCGTGCCCGACTCGCGACGACCGTCGTGCTCGCCGTGACGGCACCGGCCTTTCTGGCCGGCGCGGCGGAGGCGGGCTCGGTGCACACCGCGCCGACAGGAGATACGGCGCAGGCGGTGCGGACCGCGCAGGCGGCACCGGCAGCGCGGACCGCGACGAGCGCGAAGACCGCGAAGGCCGCTGTGATCGAGCGGTGGACGACGCAGACCCTCGCTCCCGGAGTCACGGTCCGCACCGGCATCGTCCTGCATCCCGGTGCCAGACACTCCTGGACGGTCACCGTCCAGGCCCCGAGCAAGACCCGGTGGACCTCCAACGACCCGGACGCACCCGTGAGCTGGGCCGAGGTCGGCACCCGGAGCTGGGCCCAGGACACGGCGCACAAACTGACCCAGGCCGACCTCCTGCCACGGGTGGAGAGCGTGCAGTGGCCGCAGTACGCCGACACCCCGCACGGATTGATGGGGTACCGCGTCCGCATCGGCCGTTTCGCCACCCAGGAGGAGGCGAAGAAGGCCGCGTCGGCGGTCATCGCGGCCGGGTTCCACACGACGCTGTCCTGGACCGGATACGACATCCAGGAGCAGGCCGACCGGGAGAACATCCATGTGGCGGTCATCGACCCGAAGACCTTCAAGGGAAAGGTCGAAGCCACGCACGACGGCAACGTGGCACGGCGTGAGGCCACCTCGGCGGTGGCCCGGAAGCTGAACTCCCTGGTCGCGGTCAACGGTGGCTTCTTCGTGCTGTCGTCGGGCGACGGCGTCCCGGGCACCATGTCCGGGATCGGCGCCTACCAGGGCGAGCTGGAGTCGATGGCGGCCGGCTCCCGCTCCGCGCTGCTCATCGGGAACGGCGGCAGCAGCATCCGGATCGCGGACCTCACGAGCACCGCCACCGCCCGGTCGGGCAAAGCCGCCTACCGGATCCAGGGCATCAACCGGGTGCCCGGCACGGTCCGGGACTGCGGTCGTCCCGGCAGCACGCCCAGCGAACTGCCCTGGCAGGACGTGACCTGTCAACTGGCTGACGACCTGGTCCAGTTCACCACCGCCTTCCAGGCCAACCTGCCCACCGGCCCCGGGGTGCAGGTCGTGCTGAACGCATCCGGCCAGGTCGTCTCCGTCGGGGCGCGCGGGGGTCGGGTACCAGCGGGCGGGCACGTGCTCCAGGGCATCGGACGGGCGGCCGACTGGCTGAGGACCCACGCCGATGCGTACAGCCGCATCCAGGTCGACGAAGCCGTCCGCACCGCCGGGGGCAAACGTGTCGTACTCGACGCCGGCGACTCCATCGTCAGCGCGGCTCCGACGCTGGTGCAGGACGGCCGCATCGACATCGACGCCGCTGCCGAAGGCGTGGTCGACCCCGAATACACGTCCTTCGGATACGCGTGGGCCAACGTGCGTCAGCCCCGCACGCTGGCGGGCGTCGACAAGCGCGGCCGGCTGATCCTCGCGACGGTGGACGGGCGGCTGACGAGCGGCAGCGAAGGGTTCACCCTCTACGAGGCCGCCGCGTTCATGAAGTCGCTCGGTGCCGTGCAGGCGATGAACCTCGACGGCGGCGGCTCCACCGCGATGGCCGTCAACGGCACGCTGGCCAACCACCCGTCCGACGCCGCCGGCGAACGCCCGGTCGGAGACACCGTCCAGGTCCTGCCGACGGCCCACTGAATGCCGCTCGGGGCCGGGCCTTTCCGCGTCCGTGGTTTCCCGTCGGCCCTGTCCGGATCTCGGCCCCGCACGCCCCGGCGTGGCCACCGTCCAGGTCCTGCCGACGGCCCACTGAATGCCGCTCGGGGCCGGGCCTTTCCGCGTCCGTGGTTTCCCGTCGGCCCTGTCCGGATCTCGGCCC
>NZ_JBITZL010000001.1:1439026-1792906 GCF_044546845.1 Streptomyces sp. NPDC053076
CCCCGCACGCCCCGGCGTGGCCACCGTCCAGGTCCTGCCGGCGATCCACTGACAGCTGCTCGGGGCCGGGCCTTTCCGCGTCCGTGGTTTCCCGTCGGCCGTGTCCGGATCTCGGCCCCCGCGCCCCGGCGTGGTCACCGCTGCCCTTAGATGGTCAGGACCACTGCCGGCGCGCGGAGGCGGCAGGCGACCGGAGCGGATGCGATGAGGGTACTGGTGATCGGCGGTGGCATCGCGGGGACCGCGACCGCCCTGGGGCTGCACAAGGCCGGCTTCGACGTCACCGTGTTCGAGGCCCACCCGGACACGGCCGAGGACATCGGAGCCTTCCTGACCCTGGCGAGCAACGGCATGCGCGCGCTGGCGCAACTGGACGCCACGGACGCCGTCACGGCCGTCGGTTTTCCGCTGACTTCGCTGCGGCTGCTCGACAGCCAGGGCACCGAGGTGGCGCACGCACCGCTGGGCGAGGCGGCGGACCCGGCCCTGCGCTATCGCTGTCTGCGTCGCGGCGAGCTGAACGCGGCCCTCCAGGGCGAGGCGGTCCGTCGCGGTGTCCGGCTGTGCCACGGCGCCCGGCTGGTGTCCGTGACGGACGGCCCGGACCACGTCACCGCCCGCTTCGCCGACGGCACCACGGCCACCGGAGACGTGCTCGTCGGCGCCGACGGACTGAACTCGACCGTACGCCGGCTGGTCATGCCCCAGGTGCGGCCCGTGTACGCCGGCCAGCGGGTCTACTACGGCTACACTGGAGCCGCGGCCGAGTCCGGCCCGGACGGCGCCATCACCATGGTGCGGGGCAGCGGGACCGCCTTCGGGTACGCGGCGTCCCCGGCGGGGGAGACGTACTGGTTCGCCCGCGCCGGCGGCGAGCCGCTGCCCGCGGGGGCGCCCGCCGCGCCGTCCGCCGTGCTGCGCGGGCAACTGCTGCCGCTGCTGCGCGAGGACACCACACCCGCCGCCGGCCTGGTCGCCGCCTCCGCCGACGCGATCATGGTCATCAACGCCACGGAACTGCCGCTCGGTACCACCTGGCACACCGGACGCGTCCTGCTCGTCGGCGACTCGGCCCACGCGGCGTCGCCGGCCACCGGCCAGGGCGCCTCGATGGCCCTGGAGGACGCCGTCGTCCTGGCCAAGGCGCTGCGTGACCTGCCCGACCCGGTGACCGCGTTCGCCGAGTACGAGCGGCACCGCCGTCCGCGGGCGGAGCACAACATCACCGTCAGCGGCGGCCTCTCCCGCGGCACCCGCGCCCCGTCCGGCCCCGGCCCCGCCACGGCCCGTCCCGCCGAGCCGGACGAGCGGCTCATCCGCCAACTGGCCTGGGACAGCCCGCTGTCCGCCGTGCCCTCGGAGCCGCGCTGACCCGGAGGGGACGCGGGGAAACCGGACGCTCGGACCCGTGCGCGAACATGGTCGTGCGGGCCGGAATCCGCGCACGAAAGTGCAAGAGGCGGAGTGCGGGAGTCCATTGCCGGGGCGACGCCGGGGCCGGATCGTTCCGTGCAACCGGTCCTTCGGCAACTAGGAGCTCCCGTGCGACTGTTGAGCAGAGCAGGCGGCACCATGGCCGCGGCCCTCGCCCTCGTCCTGGGCGGCGGCACCGCGTTCCCCGCGCAGGCCGCGTCCCCGGCCGACGCCCCCTACACTGTGACCGTGGGGACCCCGGTGCCGTTCACGCACCCCACGGACACGCCCGCCACCCCGTACCTCGACCGGGACGGCACCTTCCACTACCAGCAGTCCGCCGCGCTCTACGGTGCCGACGACCCACGGGTCTGGGACTTCTACACCGGCAAGGACTTCGACTCCGCGACGTACGACAGGAAGCTCAGCGAGGCGGTGAACCCGGCCAACTCCGCCGACCGCAACGACGACACCACCTGGCGCTGCAACAACAGCCCGACCGGCCGCGAGTCGACCTACGCCCCGAGCGGCTCGGGCTACGCGCAGAAGAACTACTGCGACCTGTCCGGCGTGTGGGTCGACCCCGACACCGGCGACTGGTACGGCCTGGTGCACAACGAGTTCACACCGCGGCCGTTCGGCGACGGACTGCACTACGACGCCATCGACTACGCCGTCTCCACCGACCGCGGCCGCACCTGGACGATCAAGAACCACGTGATCACCTCGCCGTACAGCACGAAGCGCGGGGACACCGCGGCCTTCCCGCACCAGACGTACTCCTACGGCGACGGCGACCAGCGCCTGTTCGTCGACACCGCCTCCGGCTTCTACTACGTCTATTACGGCTCCCGGATCGTCGACAAGAGCGGCGGCTGGAAGGCGTTCCACGAGCACGTGGCCCGCGCCCCCATCGCCGCGAAGATGGCCCCCGGCTCCTGGCGCAAGTGGTACGACGGCGCCTGGTCCCAGCCTGGCACGGGCGGCCGGGAGAGCAACATCGTCCCCGTCGACGCGAGCCACCCCACCGGCTACACTCCCGCCTCCGCAGAGTACGACCCCGCCAACACCGGTACCGCGGCCGAGCAGATCGCCACGGGCAAGATGCCCGCGACCTCACCGCTGTTCGTGATGAACATCGCCTACGACGCCTACCTGGGCCGCTACATCGGTACCCCGCAGGCCGTCGACCAGAGCGGCGGCGCACCGCAGTACCTGTACGCCACCGACGACCTGGCCACCCAGAAGTGGCAACTCATCGGCGACACCGGTGACTACACCACCGCCTCCTGGTACCGCTGGTTCCTGGACAGCGCCAACCGCACCGGCTCGACCGTCGTCGGGAGGTCCTTCCGGGCCTACTGCTCCTTCGGCTGTTCCCACGGCTCCTCCGGCGAGTACGTCGACCTCACCGTGACCTCCGCAACGCCCGCCGCCCCGCCCGTGGACACCGCCCGCAGGTACCGTATCGCCGGCGGCACGGGCCGGATCCTCGCGCAGACGTCCGGTGGTTCCGCCGTCACCTCGGTGGCGCGCTCCACCGGTTCCGCTCGCGCGGCGTGGTCGTTCACCCCGACGGGCGACGGCGCCTTCACGCTCACCAACGCGGCGACCGGCCGGCTGCTGGGCGTCGACTCCGGGAGCACTGCCGGGCGGGCCTGGGGGGCCAAGCCCACGGTGACCGCGGGCCGGGCCGGCGGTCCGACCGTCGGACAGCAGTGGTTCGTGATCCCCGCCTCCTCCACCGACGGCGGCTACCGCCTGGTCAACCGCTACAGCGGCCTCGTCCTCGGCCTCTCCGCCACCTCCGGCCGTCTCGCTGAGACCACTCCACCGCGCACTTGGACGGACACCGCCACCGATTGCCTCGGCGACGGCCGCACCGCGGCCGAACAGACCCTGTCCTTCGTCCCCACCGGGGTCTAGGGCCTGCCGTGCGGCGCTTGCCCGCATCGCGCGGACGGGTCGGCCCGGAGGCGCGGTCGCCCGGAGACGGCCTGATCCACAGGACAGCCTCCGGGCCAGGCAGGCCGCGATCGCCGCGGCGCTGCGGACTCGACTCCCGCGCCGCCCTGTGGCGCCCGGCCGGCTCCGCCGTATGCTGCCGCCCATGTCGATCACCAACGGGGAGTCCGACGCCCAGCTGGCCGTGACCGCGGCCCAGGCCGGAGCGGCGATGGTGCGGGAGCTGTACGGCCGGCGGCTGGACCGGTTCGCGAAGTCCGGCGGTGACTTCGCGACTGCGGCGGACCTCGCCGCCGAGCGGGCCATCCTGGACGTCCTGCGCGCCGCCCGCCCAAGGGACGCGGTCACGGCCGAGGAAAGTGGTCGTACCGGCGCCGCCGACGCCGACCGCCGCTGGCTGGTCGACCCGTTGTGCGGCACGCTCAACTACGCCGTGCGGACCATGCTGGTCGGCGTGAACGTCGCCCTGCGGGTGGGCGGAAAGGTCAGCACGGCGGCGACGGCCGACCCGTTCAGCGGCGAGGTGTTCTGGACCGACGGCGAGCGGGCCCGGGTCCGCCGGGACGGAGCCGACGCGGAACTGACGCCCATGGCCGGTTCCGCGCTGGTGGACGTCAACCTCGACCCGCCCTTCCCGAACGCGCCCGGTTTCCGGGCGGCCCGCCTGCTCACCGACCCCGGTTTCACGGAGCGGTTCCGGCCCCGGGTGATCTCCAGCACCCTCGCGGTGGCCTGGGTCGCCGCCGGACGCCGGGCCGCCTATGTCACCGACGGCCACCTGGCCGACAGCGTGCACTTCGCCGCGGGCATCGCGCTGTGCCGCGCGGCGGGCTGCACGGTGACCGGCCTGTACGGCGAGCCGCTGCACACCGGCGCGGGCGGGCTGATCGCCGCGGCCGACGCCCGGACCCACGCCGCTCTGCTGGAGCTGGTCACGAACCAGTGCCCCGCAACCGGTCAACAACCGGCTTCCCGCGCCGCGTTGAGTGGGACGCGGGCCGTCTCGACGGAACGCGCCGACGTCTGATGTGATATTCGCCGGGCCGCGTGACATCCCGGTCGGGGTCCGCGGCGGCGGGCCCTCGCTGTACGGGCAGAGCCAGGCGGGCGGCGGGGTCGTCGTGGACCTGGGTGCGATGAACCGCGGCGGCCCGGTGACAGGTGATCAGGTCTCCATACAGGCAGGCGTGTTGTGGCGAGAGGTGCTGTCCGCCACCCTGCCGTACGGCCGAACGCCCCCGGTCCTCACCGACTACCTGGGTGCCGGAGTCGGCGGTGTCCTGTCCGCGGGCGGCCTGGGCGGCGGCGCCACCCACCGGCACGGTCTGGTCGCGGACCAAGTGCTGGAGCTGGAGGTGGTGACCGGAGCGGGGGAGCACCGTGTCTGCTCGCCCGGCCGGGACCCCGAGCTTTGGCTCAATCTGCAGTGCCCCACGACACCTGCCGGGTGGCGGTCCTTCGTGGACGCGAAACGGCGCCACGATCCGCATCTCGTCCTGGGGCGCGGCCACGGTCTACGGCTCTGAGTCCACAGCGTGAGCCCGAAGCGCCCGTCCGGCGCGACCAGTTGAAGGAGATGGCTTCCGAAGGCTTGTGGCCCGCTTGGTTCATCTCTTAAATCAAAACATGAACTAAGCCATGGGGTCAGCCCGTTCGATCCCCCACCCTTTCTGGAGCCGCAACATGAGATGGAGATCCCTGGGCATCGCGCTGTCCGCCACGGCCGCGCTGATCGCCCTGCCCGCCACGCACCCCTCGGCCACCGCGGCCGAAATCCCGTTGTCCCAAGGGAAGACGGCCACCGCATCGTCCCAGGAGAGCAACGACACCACCGCTCCCCAGGCAGTCGACGGCGACACGGGCACCCGCTGGTCCTCCGCCGCGGGCGACGACCAGTGGCTCAGGGTGGACCTGGGCAGCACCGCCACCGTCACCCGGGTGGTCCTGAACTGGGAGGCCGCCTACGGCAAGGACTACAAGGTCCAGATATCCGCCGACGGCACCACCTGGAACGACCTGAAGTCCGTCACCGGCTCCGACGGCGGCGTCGACACCCTCGACGTGTCCGGCCAGGGCCGCTACGTCCGGATGCTCGGCGTGCACCGGGCCACCCAATGGGGCTACTCGCTGTGGGAGTTCCAGGTGTTCGGCAGCACCGGCGGCGGCCAGGCGAACTGCGGCACCGCCAACGCCGCCCAGGGCAGAACCGCCACGTCCTCCTCCACCGAGAACGCCGGCACCCCGGCGTCCGCCGCCGTCGACGGCAGCACCACCACCCGCTGGTCCAGCCAGGCCGCCGACCCGCAGTGGCTCCAGATAGACCTCGGCTCCGTCCAGGGCCTGTGCAAGGTCGACCTCACCTGGGAGGCCGCCTACGGCAAGGACTTCCAGATCCAGGCATCCTCCGACGGGCAGAACTGGAACACGCTCAAGAGCGTCACCGGGGCGACCGGCGGCACGGCGTCCTACGACGTCAGCGGCTCCGGCCGGTACGTGCGGATGTACGGCACCGCCCGCGGCACCGGCTACGGCTACTCCCTGTGGGAGTTCGCCGTGCACACCGGCACCACCGGCGTCCCGCCGGTCGAGGGCGGCGGCGACCTCGGCCCGAACGTCATCGTCGTCGACCCCTCCACGCCCAACCTCCAGCAGAAGTTCGACGACGTCTTCGCCAAGCAGGAGTCGGCCCAGTTCGGCACCGGCCGCTACCAGTTCCTGCTCAAGCCCGGCACCTACAACGGCATCAACGCCCAGATCGGCTTCTACACCTCGATCTCGGGCCTCGGTCTGAATCCCGACGACACCCAGATCAACGGCGACGTGACCGTCGACGCCGGCTGGTTCAACGGCAACGCCACCCAGAACTTCTGGCGCTCGGCCGAGAACCTCGCCCTCACACCGTCCAACGGCACCGACCGCTGGGCGGTCGCACAGGCGGCACCCTTCCGCCGTATCCACGTCAAGGGCGGCCTCAACCTCGCCCCCAACGGCTACGGCTGGGCGTCCGGCGGCTACATCGCCGACTCGAAGGTCGACGGCACGGTCGGCCCGTACTCCCAGCAGCAGTGGTACACCCGGGACAGCTCGGTCGGCGGCTGGTCCAACGGCGTGTGGAACATGACCTTCTCCGGAGTCCAGGGCGCACCCGCGACCAACTTCGACAGCGGCCCGTACACCACGCTGGACACCACCCCCGTCTCGCGTGAGAAGCCGTTCCTCTACCTGGACGGCTCCGCCTACAAGGTGTTCGTCCCCGCCAAGCGCACCAACGCCCGAGGCGTCTCCTGGCCCGCGAACGCGGGTACGTCCCTCCCGCTCGACCAGTTCTACGTCGTCAAGCCGGGCGCGACGGCCGCCACCATCAACGCCGCCCTCGCCCAGGGCCTCAACCTCCTCTTCACGCCCGGTGTCTACCACCTCGACCAGACGATCGACGTCACCCGCGCCGACACCGTGGTCCTCGGCCTCGGCCTCGCCACCCTGGTCCCGGACAACGGCATCGACGCCCTGCACGTCGCCGACGTCGACGGGGTGAAGCTCGCCGGATTTCTCATCGACGCCGGCCCGGTCAACTCCGACACCCTGCTGCGGATCGGCGAGCCCGGCTCCACCGCCGACCACTCCGCCAACCCCACCACCATGCAGGACGTGTTCATCCGCGTCGGCGGCGCCGGACCCGGCCTCGCCACCAACTCCGTCGTCGTCAACAGCGACGACGTCATCATCGACCACACCTGGCTCTGGCGCGCCGACCACGGCAGCGGCGTCGGCTGGGACACCAACCGCGCGGACTTGGGCCTGCGCGTGAACGGTGACGACGTCCTGGCCACCGGCCTGTTCGTCGAGCACTTCAACAAGTACGACGTCTACTGGAACGGAGAACGCGGCCGGACGATCTTCTTCCAGAACGAGAAGGCGTACGACGCCCCGAACGCCGCGGCCGTCACCCACGACGGCATCACCGGCTACGCGGCCTACAAGGTCGCCGACTCCGTCACCACCCATGAGGCATGGGGCCTGGGCAGCTACTGCAACTACACGGCGGATCCGTCGATCGTCCAGGCGCACGGCTTCCAGGTCCCCGCGACCTCGGGGATCAAGATGCACGACCTGCTGGTGATCTCCCTCGGCGGCCAGGGCCAGTACGCCCACGTCGTGAACAGCACCGGTGCCCCCACCTCGGGAACCAGCACGGTCCCGTCCAAGGTGACGTCCTTCCCGTAGGGCGTCCGGCGTCCCGTACGGAGGCCCGCTTCCGTACGGGACGCCGGTTCAGCCGTCGGACAGCGTCCGGTGCGGGGCCCGGCGGTAGGTGTCCCGGTACAGGGAGGCGAAGCGGCCCGGGTGGTGGAAGCCCCAGCGGGCCGCGACCTTCGTGACCGTGACCCCGCTGCCGGGGTCACCCGTCACCAGGTCGTGATGGGCGTGCGCGAGCCGTACCCGGCGCAGCTGGGCGAGCGGGGTGGTGTCCAGATGACGGCGGAAGGCGTACTGCAGCGCGCGTACCGTCACATGTGCCGCGGCGGCGATGTCCGCGACCGAGACGGGCTGGTCCGCGTGGTCGTCGATATAGGCGAGCGCGCGGCGCAGCACCGCCGGGTGCACGTCCTCGCGGCCGGCGCCGGCGGGCTCGTCCAGCGCCGTGTTGGGGAACGCGGCCAGGACGCTCGCCGCCAGGTGCTGGGCGGCCGTGGCGGCGATCAGCGGCTGGTCGGCGATCTCCGGATCGGAGAGCACCGCATCGCGCAGATGGGTGATCGTCCGGTTCAGCTGGCGCGCCGCCGCGGCGGAGCGCGGCCGGTGGCCGGTCAGCCGCACCGGCTGCGAGCCGTCGGGGTCCGTGGCCACCTGGGAGAGCAGGGCCGGGTCGAGCATGGTGATGTTGTACCGGGCGTTGCAGATCCGTCCCGTGTACGGCAGGTCCGGCGGGGCGAGCAGCACCACGTCACCCGGGCCGAAGGAATCCTCGACGCCCTGGAAGCGGTGGTCCCGCACGGTGCCCTCGTGGACCACGCACAGGCAGACGCGGCCGAGCGGCGTCACCGAGTAGTCCATCTCGAAGTCGAGCGTCAGCTCGTCGACGCTCACCGAGGGCACGCCCGTGCGGCGGAACCGGGCCCGGGTCGAGCCGGGGCCACCGCTGGCGATCCGCATCCTGGCATAGGCGTGGCTGAGGAAATCCTCCGTCACATCCAGGTCGTCGCTGTCGAAGGTGAGCGATTCCATGGACCCCCAATGCCCCCTTTTGGTGCCTCCATGACCGCGTTGACCAGCGCTTTTTCGTTTTCTGTACTGCGCCTTGCCCAGTAGTTCGCCTGGTGGCTGTCGCTCAATCGCCGGGCTGCGCAGGGTGATCTCATGATCGGACGTGACGAGCAGACGGTGGACCAGCTGAAGGCGCTCCAGGAGGAGGTCGGCCAGCTGCGCCAGGCGCTGATCTCGCACGCTCTGATCGACCAGGCGATCGGTGTGGTCATCACCGTCTCCGGGCTGCGTCCGGAGCAGGGCTGGGACGCCCTGAAGCACATGTCGCAGCACACCAACACCAAACTGCGGGAGGTGGCACGCTGCCTCGTGCACTGGCCGGCCCACGGCACGCTCCCCGAGGCGATCCGCCGGGCGTTGCCCGCCGCCGTGGAGCACGCACGCACCCGCACCGGCGCCGACGAGCGGGAGGACGAGCGGGAGGTCCGCTGCGGTCGCCCGGGCTGAGCGACGTTCGGCCCGCCGGCCCCTTTCGAACTGCGCCGACCGGCACCAGCGCCTAGGGTGACCTGTGCGGGCGGCCGGGTGTGCGCCTGCCCCGGGTCAAGAAGCCGGCCCTGCTGACGAAGACGTCCTCGGCAGGGGGCACTTGGCCCTGCCGGCGGTCCCCGGGTCCGGACCAGCGTCCGGCGGGCCAGCCATCCCGGCAACTCGACATGAGACGGCCCGACTTCACCCCGACCGGGAAACCATCGCGTTCCCCGGTTTCGGACGCCCCGGCCCGGGGACCTCGGTAGAAGGCCGTCGTCGGCCCCCTTCACCCAGGTTTCACCCGAATCGACCACGACCTCGGCCGCAGCCCCCGGGTGGCCACCGCGCCTCGGGACACCGACCTGGCCCGCGCCGGGGCCGCCCTGTGACCAGCGAAGGAATTGCCACAGATGAGCGAGACGAACCCCCTGAAGCGAGCGGCGGAGAAGGTGTCGGACGCTTTCCTGGGAGAACCGGCGGGCCCGGAGGACGGCATCCCCGGCAAGCCGGGGCCCGAGTCGCCGCAGGTCGCCGAGCCCACCGAGCCCCATGAGCCGTACCCGCCCAAGCCCGACCAGACCGGCCCCGACACCGTCTCCCCGACGGGGCAGCCCACCGGCGCCGACCAGGCGCGGATGGCCCAGAGCGGCAGCTACCTGACCAACGCCCAGGGCACCCGGCTGTACGACACCGACCACTCGCTCAAGGCCGGGCCCCGCGGCCCCGTGCTCCTGCAGGACCACCACCTGCGGGAGAAGGTCATGCACTTCGACCACGAGCGCATCCCCGAGCGCGTGGTCCACGCCCGCGGCGCCGGGGCGCACGGCGTGTTCCGCAGCTACGGCACCGCGGCGAACGTGACCAAGGCGGCGTTCCTCTCCGAGGACGTCGAGACACCGGTGTTCGTCCGCTTCTCCACCGTGCTCGGCTCCCGGGGCTCGGCCGACACCGTCCGCGACACCCGGGGCTTCGCGACGAAGTTCTACACCAGCGAGGGCGTCTTCGACCTGGTCGGCAACAACATCCCCGTGTTCTTCATCCAGGACGCGATCAAGTTCCCGGACGTCATCCACGCCGGCAAGCCCCACCCGGACCGGGAGATCCCGCAGGCACAGAGCGCCCACGACACCTTCTGGGACTTCGTCACCCTGCACACCGAGGCCACCCACCACACACTGTGGAACATGTCCGACCGGGGCATCCCGCGCTCGTACCGCACGATGGAGGGCTTCGGCGTCCACACCTTCCGCCTGGTCAACGCAGCGGGCGAGACGACCCTGGTGAAGTTCCACTGGAAGCCGAAGCTCGGTGTGCACTCGCTGGTGTGGGAGGAGGCGCAGATCATCAACGGCGTCGACCCCGACTTCCACCGCCGGGACCTCGCCGACGCCATCGAGGCGGGCGCCTACCCGCAGTGGGAGTTCGGCATCCAGACCTTCCCCGACACCCCGGACCAGACCTTCGAGGGCATCGACCTGCTGGACCCGACGAACATCGTCCCCGAGGAACTGGCCCCCGTGCAGCCGATCGGGCTGCTCACCCTCAACCGCAACCCGTCGAACTTCTTCGCCGAGACCGAGCAGGTCGCCTTCCACGTCGGCCACCTCGTCCCCGGCATCGACATCACCGACGACCCGCTGCTGGCCGGCCGGCTCTTCTCCTACCTGGACACCCAGATCACCCGTCTGGCCGGTCCCAACTTCCCGCAGATCCCCATCAACCGGCCGCACGCGCCGGTCAACGACATGCTGCGCGACGGCTTCCACCAGACGGCCGTGCACCGGGGCGTGGCCCCCTACCGCCCCAACTCGCTGGACGGCGGCTGCCCGTTCACCGCGGGCGCCGACATGGGCGCCTACGTCGAGACTCCCGTACGCGTCCCCGAGGCCACCAAGGTCCGCGAGGCACCGGAGTCGTTCGACGACCACTTCAGCCAGCCGCGCCGGTTCTGGCTCAGCATGAGCCCGGTGGAACGCGAGCACATCATCGGCGCCTACAGCTTCGAACTCGCCAAGTGCTACGAGCAGGCCATCCGGGAACGGGCGTTGCAGGTCCTGGCGAACATCGACCCGGAGCTGTGCGCGGGTGTCGCCGCCGGTCTGGGCCTGCCCGCCCCCGAGCCCACCGTGCCCCTGGCCGACGTCGAGCCCAGCCCCGCCCTCTCTCAGGTCGGTCACACCTGGCCCGCCGACGGCCGGATCATCGGCATCGTCACCGGACCCGACGGCGACCTGGACGGCGTCCGGGCCGTACGCCAGGAGGTGCTCGACGGCGGTATGGTCCCGCTGATCGTCGCCCCGGCCGGCGGCACCCTCGGCGACGGCGCCCTGGCCGTCCAGCGGACCTACGCCACCGCACGCTCCGTGGAGTTCGACGCGCTGCTGGTGGCAGGCACCCCCGGCGTGGGCGCCGACGCCTACGGCGCCCGCGACGCCAAGGCGGGCCAGCCCGGATTCCAGCAGGCCACCCCCGACCCGCGCGTGGGGCTGCTGCTGTCGGAGGCGTACCGTCACGGCAAGGCCATCGGCGCCGCCAAGGGCGGGGAGGCCGCGCTGGAGGCGGCCGGCATCCCGCTCGACGCTCCCGGAGTCATCGTCGGCGACACCGCCACCGCCGTGCTTCAGCAGCTCATCCAACTGCTCGGCGCGCACCGGGTATGGGAACGCTTCCCGTCCGCCGCCTGACCGCACGAATGACAAAGTGCCAGGACACGGCACCGCACGGACGGCGTACCAGGAGAGGCGAACCGCACGTGCCCCGGGTTGAGACGAATGCGTCCCAACGCCAACCAGTGAGGCGGATCACGCGTCTTCGCGGTTTCGCCGCAACGACCGTCCTCACCGGTGTCCTCGCCCTGGCCGGCGCGGCGAGCGCCTTCGCCGCCGGCCCGGGCGCGACGACCGGCGCCGCCGCCAACAGCCCGGGCGTCGTCTCCGGCAACGTGGTGGAGGTGCCGGTCGACCTCGGGCTCAGCCTGTGCGGCAACAGCATCGACGTCATCGGGCTGCTGAACCCCGCCACCGGCAACGCCTGCCACTCCGGCTGACGCCGGCCCGTGCGCCGGCCCCCGCGACCGGGGGCCGGCGCACAGCCGTTCACGACAGGGTGGTGCGGCAGAGCAGCAGACAGATGTCGTCGTCGTGCTCGGAGTCGTGCAGCATCGGCTTCAGCAGCGAGTCGGCCGCCGCGTCCAGGTCCGCCAGGTCCGCCGCGCCGAGCGTCTCCATCGCCTGGGCGAGCCGGTCGATGCCCGCGTCGATCCCGGCGGACCGCCGCTCCACCAGACCGTCCGTGTACAGCGCGAGGGTGGAGCCCGTCGGCAACTCGACGGTGTGCTCCTCGTACTCGTACGGCAGCGGGACCCCGAGCATGATCCCCGGCTTCACCTCCAGCACCCGCACCTCGCCCCCGGGATCGCGGGCCACGGCGGGCGGATGCCCGGCGGCGGCCCACACCACCCCGGACACACCGGGCGTCACCCGTGCGATCGCGCAGGTCGCGTACAGCTCCGGCTCCTGATGGCGGAGCATCCGGTGCAGCAGGGTGAGAATCCGCGCGGGGCCGTTGCCCTCGACGGCGTAGGCGCGCAACGCGGTACGCAGCTGGCCCATGATGACCGCCGCGCGCAGCCCGTGCCCCGTCACGTCCCCTATCACCGTCAGCACACTGCCGTCCGGTTGCGGAAAGGCGTCGTACCAGTCGCCGCCGATGTTCAGGCCGTGCGTCGCCGGCAGATAGCGGGCGGCCAGCGCCAGGCCCGGGGTGGCGGGCAGCTCGGTCAGCTGGGCGCGTTGCAGGGCCTCGGCGACGTCCCGGTGCTGCTCGTACTGGCGGGCGTTGTCCAGGGCGGTGCCCGCTCGCCGGGCCAGTTCCAGCAGCATCACGGTGGTGTCCGGGTCGAAGCGGTCACCGGGCGCGACCAGTGTCAGCACACCCTGCACCGTGCGCGCGCCCAGCGGCAGGCACAGCAGCGGCCGGTCCGGGAAGAGCGCCGAGGCCGGCAGGTCGTCCACGCCCGGGAGTTCACCGAGGTGGGGGCCCGCGTGCTGGGGACGGCCGGTGCGTGCCGCCGTCACCGTGGCCGCCGCCCGCCGGCCCGGCGGGGTCCGCTCGTCGTCCATGAGCCACACGTCGACGTGCCGGGCGTACTCCGGGACCAGCAGCTCGGGCAGTCGGCGCAGGATGTCCTCGTGGTCGAGGGAGGCGCTCAGGAGGGCGCTCGCGTTGGCCAGGAAGGTCAGCAGCCGGCGGGCCTTCTCCGCCTCCGCACGTGCCGCCCGTTCGGCGTCGAGGAGTTCGCGCTGCGCCAGCGCCGCCGCCTCCAGCTCGGCGTGCAGCGCCAGTACGCCCTGGTTGGTCTGGTGCAGCTCCTCGCGGTGGATCCGCAGCAGCTCCTCCGTCTCGGCCAGGCCCGCCAGCAGGGCGGCGGCGTCCTCGTCGGCGCCCAGCAGCGCTTCGGCGAGCGAGGCGTCGCCCAGGGCGGGGAGCGGGCGGGGCACGGCAAAGGGGCAGTCGAGCGTGTGCCGCCAGGGCTCCGGCCCGCCGAGGGCGACCCGCAGCCGGCCGTCGCCGTCGGCGGTCACGGTCAGCTCCGCGCCGCCCGCGCCGAGGGCGTCCCGCAACCGGGGACCGAGCGCGGTCAGGAAGCGGGCGCGGTCCACGGCGGGCACCCCGGCGTCCTTGGCGAGTCGTGCGAGCAGCGCACGGGCGCGGGCCGCGTCGGCGGCGCGGGCGATGGTCCAGTTCTCGGTGGCGGCTGTCATGGGTGCTGGTCCGGCGGTCGGGCGGCCAGTACGGCCACGCTGGTGTCGTCGCGTACAGGGCGGGCGGGGCTGCCCGCGTCGCGCAGGATGGCCGCTGCCACCACCGACGGGTCGAGGGCGAGCAGCCGGGGATCCTCCGGTGGTATCCAGCGGCTGGGCAGCCCGTCGCTGTGTACGACGAGCAGACTGTCCCGATGCCACGGCACCCGGTGCACGGGGACGTGTGCCGGGAAGTACGCCCCGACGATCCCCGGATGGGGGACGAGGGACGTCCAGGAGTCCCCGGTGCGCAGCCGGGCGCCGGCGTTGCCGACTCCGGCGAAACTGAGTTCCGCCCGCTCCGTGTCCACCTGGGCCACCGTGACCGCCGCGCCCCGGGTGGGCCGCAGAGCGGTGTGCAGCAGGCGCAGGATCTCCGCGGGCGGCAGATGAGCGGTGCGGTGCAGCTCCGTCACCGCCGCGGTGGAGGCGTGCGCGGCCTTCGGGCCGTGCCCGAGACCGTCCGCGAGCAGCAGTGTCAGCAGCCGCCCGGAGCGCACCCAGGCCCAGGCGTCACCGCACTGCTCGGCCTGGCCGAGAGAGACCGTGATCCCGCCCGCGGGCAGCTGCGCCGTGCGTGCTCCGCGCCCGCCGGGCTCCGGGTCTATCCGGGCCGACGCCACCGTCCCCCGGCCCGGCAGGCTGTACAGGTGGAAGGCGCCGGCGCTGCGCAGGCAGCTGCCCAGGCCCGCGCCGAGCGAGCCGGGGGCGGTGGAGTGGCCGTCCCGCAGCGCGACGTCCACGTCGGCGATGCCCGGCCCGTTGTCCAGCGAGAACAGCTGCACGGACGTGCCGGCTCCGCCACCCGGACACGCCACGAGGTTCGCCACCATGCGGCCCCCGCCGGCGTGCTTGAGCAGGTTGGTCGCCAGCTCGGTGGCGACCAGCTCCGCGATCGCCGTGCGCGGCGGGGCCAGTCCCGCCTCATCGCACGCCTCACGGGCCGCTATCCGCACGTCCCGGACCCGCGTGGAGTCGTGCACGGGGATCTCCCATACCCGGCTCATCCCACCCCCGGACGTGACGCGGGCACCTGGGTCACCCAGGCGACGGCCGTGACGGTCGTGCCGCGGCCGGGCTGGGTGTCGACGGTGAACTCCTGCACCAGCCGCCGGGCACCGCTCAGCCCGAGCCCCAGGCCGCCGCCGGAGGTGTACCCGTCGGTCATGGCCAGCTCCAGGTCGCGGATGCCGGGACCGCTGTCGATGAAACACATCCGCAGGCCCCGGGCACGGCCGTTGTCCAGCGGTGTGATCTCGACCCGTCCGCCGCCGCCGTGCACCAGCGTGTTGCGGGCCAGCTCACTCGCCGCCGTCACCAGCTTGGTCTGCTGCACCAGACCGAAGCCGAGGCTCGCCGCACACTGCCGCACCTCCTGCCGGACCCAGGCCAGATCCGCGTCCGAGCCGATGGGCAGGCTCGTCACGGACGCCTGGCCGGACCACTGCATCAGCTCCCCCTCTGGGACAGCAGTTCCATGGCGCGGTCCACGTCCAGCGCGGTGACCAGGCCGGGCAACGTGAGTCCCAGCTCGACCAGGGTGATCGCCACCGCGGGCCGCATGCCGGCCAGTACCGTACGGGCCGCCAGCAGCCGGGCCGTGGAGGCGATCTCCGCGAGCACCCGGCCGAGAAACGAGTCGACCATGTCCACCCCGGAGATGTCGAGCACCACACCGCTCACCCGGCTGGTGGAGATGCGGGTGGTGATGTCGTGCTGCAACTGCTCGGCCATGCCGTCGTGCAGCTCGCCCTGCAGGGAGACCAGCAGGACGTCGCCCAGGGCGAGCACCGGGACCTGGGACGCCGGCTGACCGGGAATGCGCTGGTTCACCGGGCACTCGCACCCGCGTCCGCACGGGAGACCTCGATGCCCTGCCGGCTCAGCGCATAGGCGAGCGCGTCGGCCAGCGAGGACCGGGTGAGCACCGAGCCCAGGTCGATGCCGAGCTGCACGATGGTCTGCGCGATGGCCGGCCGGATGCCGGAGACGATGCACTCGGCACCCATCAGACGTGCCGCGGCGACCGTCTTCATCAGGTGCTGCGCGACGAGCGAGTCCACCGTCGGGACTCCCGTGATGTCCAGGATCGCGTACCGGGCGCGCTGCTCGACGATGGCCTCCAGCAGCGACTCCATGACGATCTGGCTGCGCGCGCTGTCCAGCGTCCCTATCAGCGGCACGGCGACCGTGCCCTCCCACAGGTTGATGACGGGAGTGGCCACTTCGAGCAGCTGCTGCCGCTGCCGCTCGATCAGTTCCGTGTTCGCGTCCAGCGCGGTCTCCATCACCACCAGGCGCAGGGTGCCCATCAGCAGGGTCAGGGCCAGTACGGCCTCCTGGACCTGCGGGACCGCGGGGTCGGCGAACTCCCGGCGCAGCAGCTCGATCGCGGGCAACCGGAGGCCGGCCACCTCGCTTGCGATCCGGGCCGGTGTGAATCCGCTGCGGGACCGGGTCGCGGTCATGCGCCCCAGCTGGTCGCGCACGGAGCCGAAGCCGGGCGCCTCGGTGTCCTCCAGCCGTCCGCTGACGGCCACTTCGGACAGCGCCTCCACCACGGCCTTGCACGCCTCGACCGCTTCGTCGCGGGAGACGGTGAAGACCGAGCGGAACAAGGGCGCGTCGGCCCAGCGCTGGGCGATCTGCTCCTTGCGCTGTTCCAGGAAGGAACTCACCACCTGCGGTGCCGATCCGGTCGCGTCCTGCTCGGGCACTGTCATCCTCTCCTCTCGCGCAGCCAGGTGCGCCGGCCGGCCGGCCTCCCGCCGATCATCGACGGCCGCCCACCGTAACGTCCTGCGTCCGACCTGGCCAGTCCCGCTCGTTCCGCCTTGCGGCGATTCCAACTTCCTTTTTGACAAGGCCGGTTGGCGTTATTCCGAGATGCCGGTCGGGGCGGTGGCGGGGTCGGGGCCCCGGGCCGGCGTCGCGCCGCCGGGTCCGCCGGTGAAGGGGTCGCACCGGCGCCGGTACCCGGCCTCGTGCCGGTGGCGGGGCGGGGACGGGCGACGGGCCCGCCGTCAACCGTCGGCTCCCCCCGGGTGTGCTTCCAGCCCACGTCGACTCGGCTCCTCGGGTGCGTTCGAACGGTGCCGGCCCGCCGGTGTACGCCGCCGGGCCGGTGTCGGTCAGCCGCCTACCCCGAAACCGGCGGGACTCTCCTCGCTGTTGCGGACGTCACCCTCGCGTGCGACCGGCCCGGGTTCGCGGGCCGGTGATCCATGGGTCACTCGCGCGCCGCCGCCGGGGCCTCACGGTGGCCCGGGGCCTCACGGTGGCCCGGTGCCTCACGGTGGCCCGGTGCCGGCTCCGGCGGCACGATCGGCCGGCGGCGGCGCAGCAGAAGTCGCCGCGCCGGGCGCTCCACGGCCTCGTACAGCACCCAGGACAAAGCGAGCGACACGGTGAACGCGGCCGTGGTGACGGCGACCCCCAGCAGAACGCCGAAGTGCGGCTTGGTACCCAGCAGGGAGGTCGCGGCGCGCAGCACCAGCAGATGGATCATGTAGAAGGCGAATGACAGCTCCCCGAGCCGCACCATCCGCCTGCGCCGCCACAGGGACGGCAGCCCGCGCAGGTCCGCCACCGCCGCCGCGGGGATGAGCAGGGCGAACCCGGTGATGGTGCACACGGTGGCGGGATAGCCGCCGTGCGTGGCCTGCGGGACGAGGAAGAAGCCGATGACGGCCAGGGCCAGTGACGCCTCCAGGCCGGGTCCGCGCCAACGGCCGAGCAGAACCAGTCGAGCGGTGACCGCGCCGAGCACGAACTCGGGCAGCCGCGCAGCCGGGTACGAGTAGATCGACTGGTACCACCAGTGGTGGAGGTCCGTCCAGGCCAGCACCAGGATGGCCGCGACCGCCGCCCCGCCCAGGGCGACCGCGCCGCGCGCACCGAGCCGGCGCAGCAGCAGGATCAGCAGCGGGAAGGCGGCGTAGAAGAACGCCTCGCAGGCCAGGGACCAGCTGACCGGGTTCAGCGTCTGCCACCACGGGTGCCACCAGGGGTGCAGCAGCAGCGCGTTCGCCAGGGCCTGCTTGGGCGTCGGCCCCGCCTGGGGCGTGAGCGTGCACGCCAGGACGAAGGCGACGGCGAGGGTGACCAGGTGCACGGGGTAGACCCGGGCGATGCGTCGCCGCCAGAAGGCGAACGCCCGGTCGCGGGGCCGCGCCGACCAGGTCAGCACGAATCCGGACAGCACGAAGAAGAACGACACTCCGGTGGCGCCGGCGCCGAACCCCCAGGCGACCAGGCGACCGGCCTTGCCGCCGAAATAGCCGAAGTTGTTCACGTGCAGTCCGAACACCAGCAGTGCCGCCATCCAGCGCAGCCCGGTGAGCGACGGCAGGGAGGGAAGGGCGTCCGGCGGAAAGGAGGACCCGGCGGTCGTCGAGCCGGTCCGGGCGGCAGGCGTCCGGAGGGCCCGGGTCGTCGCCGTGGTCATCACATCACCTGCTGCGGAAGATTAGCGTGGGGCATGAAGGGGAATGTTGCCCGTTCACCCCTGGTTCATCACGTCGGATGGCGAACATCACACTGCTGCCGAACGCGGACCGCCGGGTATGCCACGAATGGGGGGTTCGGTGGTCTGGGGGCCGGTGGTTCGAGGCCGTCGGCGGCTGATGCGGATCAGGCCGCCGCGCCCCTCCCGGCCCTGGGCCGTGTCACGCCGCCTCCGCCCTGCCGACCCAGGCCAGTTGTCACGCCGCGGTGCCCCTGCCGACCCAGGCCAGTTGTCACGCCGCCGTGCTCCTGCCTGCCGGCCCCGGCCGTGTCACGCCGCCCCCGCCCCCGCCCCCGCCCTGCCGACCCGGGGCAGCTGGCACGCCGCCGTGCCCCCGGGCCCAAGGTCGGGTCACGCCGCCGCGCCGGACCGGCTCAGGGCATCGATGAGTTGGTCCCGGGTCATCTTCGACCGGCCCGGGACGTCGGCGGCGGTCGCCCTCTCGTACAGCTCCGCCTTCGTCAGGGAGGCCAGGTCCTCGGTCCGCCGACGGCGCGGAGGCTTCTTCCGGCCGGGGGCCTCTTTCCCTCCCGGGGCTTCCTTCCGGCGCGGGGCCTCTTTCCGTCCCGCCTCTTTCCGGCGCGGGGCGGCCTCCGTCCGGTCGGCGGCACGCATTCCGTCGCCGTCCTTGCCGCCCCGCGACCGGCTCTGTTCGACGCTGCGGCTGAGCACCTCCATGAGGTCGACGACGTTGGTCGCCTCCGGCGGCTCCGGTTCGCCGACGACGTCCTCGCCCTTGAGCTTCGCCGCGACGAGCCGCTTGACCCGCTCCTCGTAGGCGTCGTGGTAGTCGCGGGGGTCCCAGTCGATGGTCAGGGCGTCGATCAACTGCTCGGCCGTCCGCAGCTCCCGGCTGTCGGCTTTGACGGGTTGCGGCAGTTCGGGCACCACGTCGGCGGGGTCGCGGACCTCGTCGGCCCAGTGCAGGGTGTGCAGGACGAGGACGCCCGGCTGCGCGCGCAACGCGGTCAGGTACTCCTTGCCGCGCATGGTCAGCGTGGCGATCCCGGCCTTGTCCGAGCGGTCGAGGGCCGCCCGCATCAGCTCGTACACCTTCCCGTACTCCTTGCCGCGCGGGCCGACGTAGTACGTACGGGCGAAGTACACGGGCTCGACCCGGTGGAGGTCGACGAAGCCGGCCAGGTCGATCACCTTGGAGCGGCCGGGGGCGACCTCCTCCAGCTCCTCCGGCTCCACGACGACGTACTCGCCCTCGTCCAGTTCGTAACCCTTGACGATCTTGCCGGTGTCGACCTCCTTGCCGGTGCGCTCGTTGACCCGCTTGTTGCGGATCCGGTCCGAGGTACCGCGCTGCAACTGATGGAAGTGCACGGTGTGGTCCTCGGTGGCCGTGTACAGCCCCACGGGCAGGGTGACCAGCCCGAAGGTCAGGACGCCGGTCCAGATCGGTCTCGCCATGACTGCTCGCCTCCCGTCCCGTGGCTAGCCCGCGGCCAGCCGTTCCACCTGTGCGGCGGCCGTTCCGGCCCGGCGCCGGGCCTCCCGGGCGGCCCGGTCGGCCTGCCGCGCCCGTTCCCGCGCCTCCTGCGCGCCGGCCCGCGCCTGCCGCTGCTCCTCCTCTGCGTGCCGCAGCCGCTCCCGCAGCTCCCCGGCCCGCTCGTCCGCCTCGGCCGACCGGGCGGCGGCCTCGTCCACCGCCCGCGCGGCGGCGTCGGCCTCCCCCTCGCGGGCGCGCAGCTCCCGCTCGGCCTCGCGGGCCTTCTCCCGGGCCTCGGTGAGGCGCCGACGACGCGCGGTGTCCTCTTCGCGCAGCTTGCCCCGGGCCGGTGTCCTCGGCTGCGCCGCGGGAGCGGGGCGGCTGTCGAGCAGGGCATCGTCGGCCGCCGGGAAGCCGGCCATCGAGGTCAGCGGCTTCACCAGGCGGCCCGCCGCCCACTCCCGCGCGGCCTGTGGATCGGCGAGCACGGCGTGCAGGGTCTCCTCCACCTCGCGCTGGACGCCCTCGCCCACCGGATGCCCTGCCTGCGCCGCCAGCTTCCGGGCCTGCCGGCCCAGCGCACCGATCACCTCGTTCTGCCGCCGGGCCAGTTCGCGCAGCCGCGTCCCGTCCAGTTCGCGGTGCGCGCGGCGCAGTTGTTCGCCGAGACCGAGCAGCGGCTGCACCTCCTCCGGCTGCCGGCGTACGAGCAGATTGCTGACCCAGGCGGCCAGACTCGGCCGCCGCAGCGCGCGGACCTCCTTGGCGAGGGACTGGTCACCCGCCTTGCGGGCGTCCAGGGCGTGGCGGTCGCGGGCTGCTACGAACTCCTCCGGCCGCAGCCCGTAGAGCTCGTCGGCGACGGCGTCCAGGTCCACCAGCGTCCCTCTCGACGGCCATCACGAGGTGAGAGTCCGAGTTTCTCACTCTGTGGGTCTTATGTGCCTCATGTGCCGATTCATGGAGGGGTGTGGGCCGCGACTTTCGGCGTGGGCGCCTCGCCTTTCGGCACCGGATTCCCGCCCTTCGGCCCCGCTCCGTAGACCGTCGGCGGACGGCGCCGTACGGGTGGGCCCGGCAGGGTGATCGTATGCAGAAGACCAAGGGGATCAAGCGTGCACAGTTCCTGACCGGCCTGGCCTCCGCGGGCCTTGCCGCGACCGTGCTGCCGGCGGGCCGGGCGGACGCCGCGCAGGCCGGGTCCGGGCCGGGCCCCGTCGCGCCGGACGGCTCCGGACGGGGGCCCGCGGCGCAGGGCGGCTCCGGCGGGGGCGGGCTGCGTCACCACGGGGTCGTGTACACCGTGGGCGAAGGGGAGACGCCGGGTACGGCCTTCAGCGCGGCCCGGATGCGGACGGACGTACGCGCCATCCGCGACGCACTGCACGCCGACACCGTCGACGTGACGGGGGACGGCGTGGAACGGCTCACGGCCACCGCCGCCGAGGCGGCCGAGCAGGGGCTGCGCATCTGGCTCCAGCCCACCCTCGGCGACGCCCCGGAGCGGGACATCCTGGAACACATGGCCGAGACCGGCCGGTTCGCGGAGCGGCTGCGCCGGCACGGCGCGGCCGTCGACTTCAGCGTGGGCTGCGAGTTCTGGCTGTTCGTGCCCGGGATCGTCCCCGGTGACACCGTCCTCGAACGCATCCGGAACCTGCTCGACGGCACGGTGGACCCCGTCGCGATGCAGCGCCGTCTGGACCGCTTCACGGCGAAGGCCGCCGCGGTCGGCCGGTCCGTCTTCCACGGCCGGCTCGGCTATGCCGCCGCCCAGGACGACCGGGTCGACTGGCACCTCTTCGACATCGTGGGCATCGACTACTACTCGTACTTCCCCCGCAGGGCCGACTACGTGCGGGAGCTGAGCCGCCATCTGCGGTGGGGCAAGCCGTTGGCCGTCACCGAGTTCGGCACCTGCGCCTACCGCGGGGCGCCCCGGGCCGGCGGCATGGGCTGGGACGTCGTCGACCACGACAAGGAGCCCGAGGAGATCAAGGGCGACCTGGTCCGCAGCGAGCGCACCCAGGCGGCCTACCTCACGCAGCTCCTCGACGCCTTCTCCTCGATGGACCTGTACGCGGCGATGGCCTTCGAGTTCGTGACCGCCGACGCCCCGCACCGCCCGGACGACCCGCGCCACGACCTCGACATGGCGAGCTACTCCATCACCAAGACCATCAAGGACCGTCCGGACGACCCCGCCTCCGGCTGGCACTGGGAACCGAAGGAGGCGTTCCACGCCCTGGCCCGCCGCTACCACGCCGCCCGAACCGGCCCCCGGCACACCCGGTGACCCGGTCCCGGCCTTCCCGATACCGGCCTTGCCGATCCCAAAGTTCCCGGTCCCGCAGTTCCCGGTCCCGGTCTTCCCGGTCCCGCAGCTCCCGGTCCCGGTCTTCCCGGTCCCGGAGATCCCGGTCTCGGCCTTCCCGGTCACCGTCCGCAGGCGACGGCGATGATCTCCCGGCAGGAAACGCGGTCGGTTCGCGGGGCCGCGCGCACCCGTTCGGAGGACCCTCCGGCTCGCCACCCCGCCGGCGCCGATCCGGGGGCCACATGATGCGGGCATGCCTCCCATCGCTCCCGACCGGCCCCCGGGGCCGTGCCCGCTCCGGACCCAGCCGCGCGAAGACGAGCGCGACCGCAAACGCCCGGACGGACCCGGTGGCCGGCGCCGAGATGGACGGCGGGTGACGGAACACGGCCAGAATTGCATCGTTCGTTTTCTTGAACCCTTCGTGTTTATGGGGGTAGGTTCGCCTCCATGACCGCCTCCCCGACACCGACCACCGCCGAGGAGCTCCGCGGTGCCGGCCTGCGCGTGACGGCGGCCCGCGTCGCGCTGCTGCAGACCGTCCGGGACGGCGACCACCTCGGCGTCGAGGCGATCGCCTCCGGAGTCCGCGATCGCGTAGGCCACATCTCCCTGCAAGCCGTCTACGAGGCCCTTCACGCGCTGACGGCCGCGGGTCTGGTGCGCCGTATCGAGCCGGCCGGCCACCCGGCCCGGTACGAGGGGCGTGTGGGCGACAACCATCACCACATCGTGTGCCGGTCGTGCGGTGCCGTCGCCGACGTCGACTGTGCCGTCGGCGACGCGCCCTGTCTGACCGCCGCCGACAACCACGGCTTCGCCATCGACGAGGCCGAGGTCGTCTACTGGGGCACCTGCCCCGACTGTTCCACCGGCCGCAGTTCCTGAGCACCGAGTTCCGCACAGTTCGGAAGGATTGCCATGACTGAGAACCACGACGCGATCGTCACAGACGCGAAGTCGGAGGGGGGTAGCGGCGGCTGCCCCGTCGCGCATGACCGGGCCCTGCACCCGACCCAGGGTGGTGGCAACCGCCAGTGGTGGCCGGAGCGGCTCAACCTGAAGATCCTTGCCAAGAACCCCGCCGTGGCGAACCCGCTCGACGAGGAGTTCGACTACGCGGAGTCCTTCAAGGCCCTCGACCTCGCCGCCGTGAAACGGGACATCGCCGAGGTGCTGACCACGTCGCAGGACTGGTGGCCCGCCGACTTCGGCAACTACGGCCCGCTGATGATCCGTATGGCGTGGCACAGCGCGGGCACCTACCGCATCAGCGACGGCCGCGGCGGCGCCGGCGCCGGGCAGCAGCGCTTCGCCCCGCTCAACAGCTGGCCGGACAACGGCAACCTCGACAAGGCCCGCCGCCTGCTGTGGCCGGTCAAGAAGAAATACGGCCAGAGCATCTCCTGGGCCGACCTGATGATCCTCACCGGCAACGTCGCCCTGGAGCAGATGGGCTTCAAGACCTTCGGCTTCGGCGGCGGCCGTGAGGACGTCTGGGAGCCCGAGGAGGACGTCTACTGGGGCCCCGAGACCACCTGGCTCGACGACCGGCGCTACACCGGCGACCGCGAGCTGGAGAACCCGCTCGGCGCCGTCCAGATGGGCCTGATCTACGTCAACCCGGAGGGCCCGAACGGCAACCCGGACCCGGTCGCCGCGGCCCGCGACATCCGCGAGACGTTCCGCCGCATGGCGATGAACGACGAGGAGACCGTCGCCCTGATCGCCGGCGGCCACACCTTCGGCAAGACGCACGGCGCCGGCCCGGCGGACCACGTCGGCGCCGACCCCGAGGCCGCCTCCATGGAGGAGCAGGGCCTGGGCTGGCGGAGCACCTACAACACCGGCAAGGGCGCGGACGCCATCACGTCCGGCCTGGAGGTCACCTGGACCACCACGCCGACCCAGTGGAGCAACGGGTTCTTCAAGAACCTCTTCGAGTACGAGTACGAACTCACCCGGAGCCCGGCCGGCGCACACCAGTGGGTGGCCAAGGACGCCCCCGAGATCGTCCCCGACGCGCACGACCCGTCGAAGAAGCACCGCCCGACGATGCTCACCACCGACCTGTCGCTGCGCTTCGACCCGATCTACGAGCCGATCTCCCGCCGGTTCTACGAGAACCCGGACGAGTTCGCGGACGCCTTCGCCCGCGCCTGGTACAAGCTCACCCACCGCGACATGGGCCCGAAGTCGCTCTACCTCGGCCCGGAGGTCCCGCAGGAGACGCTGCTGTGGCAGGACCCGCTGCCGGAGCGCGAGGGCGAGCTGATCGACGACGGGGACATCGCGACCCTGAAGACCAAGCTGCTCGACTCGGGCCTCACCGTGTCCCAGCTGGTCACCACCGCGTGGGCGTCCGCGTCCACCTTCCGCGGCAGTGACAAGCGCGGCGGTGCCAACGGTGCCCGCATCCGCCTGGCCCCGCAGCGCGGCTGGGAGGTCAACGAGCCCGACGCGCTGGCCCAGGTGCTGCGTGTCCTCGAGGGCGTCCAGCAGGACTTCAACGCCTCCGCCGGTGCCAAGCAGGTATCCCTGGCCGACCTCATCGTGCTCGGCGGTGTCGCCGCCGTGGAGAAGGCCGCCAAGGAAGCCGGCTTCGAGGTCCGGGTGCCCTTCCACCCGGGCCGCGTCGACGCGACCGAGGAGCACACCGACACCGAGTCCTTCGAGGCGCTGGAGCCGACCGCGGACGGCTTCCGCAACTACCTCGGCAAGGCCAACCGTCTGCCGGCCGAGTTCCTGCTGCTCGACAGGGCGAACCTGCTGGGCCTGAGCGCCCCCGAGACGACCGTCCTCGTCGGCGGCCTGCGCGTCCTCGGCGCCACCTACCAGCAGTCGCAGCTCGGCGTCCTCACCAAGACGCCCGGCGTCCTCACCAACGACTTCTTCGTCAACCTGCTCGACCTGGGCACGACGTGGAAGTCCACCTCCGAGGACCAGACCACGTTCGAGGGCCGCGACGCGAGCACGGGCGAGGTGAAGTGGGCCGGCAGCCGTGCCGACCTCGTCTTCGGCTCCAACTCCGAGCTGCGCGCCCTCGCCGAGGTGTACGCCGGCGACGACGCGAAGGAGAAGTTCGTGAAGGACTTCGTCGCCGCGTGGGCCAAGGTCATGGACGCGGACCGGTTCGACCTCGTCTGACCTGCGCAGCACCGCGTCCGGGTCCGCCCTGCGGGGGCAGACCCGGACGTCGTGTTCTCCGGGCGCGGCCGTCGCGTCAGCGGCCGAGCACCGCCGCGCCCGCCTGCGCGTACCGCTCGTCCAGGTCGCCCGACGGTGCGCCCGCGACGCCGATCCCCGCGACCGGGGCACCCTTGGCGGTCACCGGCGTGCCGCCGGCCAGGAAGAGGGTGCCCGGAATGTCCTTCAGATTCGGTGCCTGCGCCAGCCGCTTGGCCAGCTCCGAGGTGGGGGCGTTCCAGGAGACCGCGGTGAACGCCTTGCGCTCGGCGGACTCGTACGACTGCGGTCCCGCTCCGTCCCCGCGCAGGATGACCAGGGTGTTTCCGTTGCGGTCGACGACGGCCACCGACACCTGCCGGCCCTCCTTCTCGGCCGCCTCCACCGCCGCGCGCGCCGCCTTCGTGGCGGCGTCCAGGGTGAGGTGGGTGCTCTGGGTCAGCGCGCCGTTCCGGGCCGCCACGGGAGCGGCGGCGGGCGTGGCGTCCGTGGAGTCGGCGGCGCGGGCGGCGACCGTGCCGACGACACCGGCACCGACGACGGCCAGGGCGGCGCCGCCCATGAGGACGCGGATACGGCTGGCGGACTTCTTGCGGCTGGGCATGCTGGGGACCTTCCGGTAGAGCCGGGGCTGGGGGCGGAATCGCTCCCGGTACCGATCGTGGGCCCTGGTGAGGCCGCGTCCCGTCGCCGGACCGGTTGCCAGGGGGGTCATCCGATCGGATGACCCAGCGGGTACCGCACCTGGGCACAATGGAGGGTGTTTGCCCAGTTCAGCGCGGAGTCGAGGGAGGTGCCGGAGGTGGCCGTACCCGAACGCGACGACGCCCGCGCCCTCACTGTCGTCATGCACACGGCGTTCTTCGTGCTGCTGTCCGCGTCCGTCGCCCGCTATCTGGCCCGGCACGCCGACGGACCGCACACGCCCTGGGTGATCGCCCTGTCCGTGCTGCTGGCCGTGCTCTACGTCCTCGGCCCCGCCGTCGGCACCCGCCCCGCACCGCGCCGGCTGATCTGGCTCGGGCTGGTCGTGGCGGCCTGGGCGCTGCTCGTCGTGCTGGCCCCGAGCTTCGCCTGGTGCGCGGTCCCCCTCTTCTACACCGGCCTACGCACGCTCCCGCCCCGCGCCGCGATCCCGCTGGTGGCGCTGCTGACGGCGCTCACGGTGGCCACTCAGCTCGGCCTGGCGGGCTGGCCGGACCCGAACGTGCTGCTGGCACCGCCGGCCGTGGCCGCCGTGGCCACCACCGTGTTCGTCGTCATGCAGCGCCAGGCCGCCCGCCAGGACGCCCTGATCGACGATCTGGTCCACACCCGGCGCGAGCTCGCCGCCACCGAGCGCCGCGAGGGCACCCTCGCCGAACGGGAGCGTCTGGCCCGGGAGATCCACGACACCCTCGCCCAGGGCCTGTCCAGCCAGCGCATGCTTCTCCAGGCGGCCGACCGCCTGTGGGACACCGCGCCGGAGACCGCCCGGCACCACGTCCGTACCGCGGCGGCGATCGCCGAGCGCAGCCTCGCCGAGGCCCGCCGCTTCGTCCACGACCTGACCCCGGCCGACCTGGCCGAGGGAGGGGGCCTGCTCCAGGCCCTGCACACCGTCGCCGAACGGGAGACGACACCCGCGCTCACCGTCCGGGTCCACGCCGAGGGCAGCCCGCCCCGACCGTTGCCCGCTCCCGTCGAATCGGCCCTGCTGCGCATCGCCCAGGGCGCCCTCGCCAACGTCCGCGAACACGCGGCGGCCACGACCGCCACCCTCACCCTGAC
This sequence comes from Streptomyces sp. NPDC053076, assembly GCF_044546845.1. NCBI lineage: Bacteria > Bacillati > Actinomycetota > Actinomycetes > Kitasatosporales > Streptomycetaceae > Streptomyces > Streptomyces sp. NPDC053076. The sequence continues at coordinate 1,466,161 of NZ_JBITZL010000001.1, forward strand.
CTGCCTGGACGACCAGATCGTCCTGGACGTCACGGACGACGGCCACGGCTTCGACCCACGCACCCCGGCCGGCCCCGGCACCGCCGGTGCCGCGGGCTCCGATCCCGCGGCCGACGCGGCCGAGCCGCGCGGTCACGGTCTGCCCGCCATCCGCGCCCGGCTGCGTCAGCTGGGTGGCACCCTCACCATCGAGTCGGCGCCGGGCGAGGGCACGGCCCTGTCGGCCGCCATCCCTTTGGAGCCGCGATGACCCACCTCCGCGAGACGACCCCGCGGACACCGGTGCGGATCCTCGTCTGCGACGACCACGCCGTCGTACGAGCCGGCCTGCTGGCGCTCCTGCACAGCGCGCCGGACATCGAGGTCGTCGGCGAGGCCGGCACCGGCGAGGAGGCACTCGCCCTGGCCCGCAAGACCGCCCCGGACGTCGTCCTGATGGATCTGCAACTGGGCGAGGGCATCGACGGCGTCGAGACCACCCGCCGGCTGCGCGCCACGTCGCCCGCCCCGCACGTCCTGGTCCTGACCACGTACGACACCGATGCCGACGTCACCCGAGCCATCGAGGCGGGCGCCACGGGCTATCTGCTGAAGGCCGAGGGCGCCGAGGACCTCTTCACCGCCATCCAGGCAGCCGCCCAGGGCCGGCCGGCACTCTCACCGCCGGTCGCCGGCCGGGTCATGTCCCGCCTGCGGAACCCGCGCCCCGCCCTCACCCCCCGCGAACGGGACATCCTCGCGCACCTCTCCCGCGGCCTGGCCAACCACGCCATCGCCCGGGCCCTCTTCATCAGCGAGGCCACGGTGAAGACGCATCTGCGCCGCATCTACGACAAGCTCGGCGTCGACACCCGGGCGGGCGCGGTCGCGGTGGCGAAGGAACAGCGGCTGCTCCCTTGAGCCGCCCTGCCACGCCGCCCGGCACGGCACCCGAAGGGGACGGGGGCTGTGTTCCGGCGTGCGGCTCCGTGGCGGGGCTGCTCCGTTCGACATGTGGCTCCGTGGCCGGGCTGCGTGCGACGTGCGGCTCCGTGGCGGGGCTGTGTTGGGCGTGCGGCTCCTCGCCGGGCTGTGTTCGTCACGTGGCTCCGTCACGTGGGCGCGACACCGCACATGGGCCCGCATCCACCCGGCGGCCTCCCCCCGGGAGGCGCTGATCCGACGGCGCCATCCGAGCGGTGCCGATCCGACGGCGCGGATCCGGGCGGCGCCGCTCAGCGGCAGCGCAACGCCTCGAACGCCTCCCGCCCCGCGACCCCGATCGCGAGGTCGATGTCCGGTGCCAGCCCGGCGCGGCGGTTCGCACGGGTCAGCGCGGCCATCGCCACGCGATCCCCGGAGTCCGCCTCGACCACGCCGATCTCGTGCCGCAGGTGCAAGAACGTACCGGTCTTCCCACTCCACCGCAGCGTGTCCGCGCGCAGCTCGCTCGCCAGCCGCTGGGTGAAGACCTGGTGTCCCATCAGCCGGCGCAGCTCCGCCGTCGCCGGGGGGACGGCGATCTCGTCGCACCACACGCGTTGCAGCAGGTCCACGAGCGCCGCGGCCGATCCTGCGTTGGCGTGCGCCGGATCCAGGGTCTCGATGGTGTGCCGGCCCGCCCCCTCGTCCCGGAGGGCCAGTGCCAGCGCGAGGGAGAAGTCGTTGCCGGCGGCACCGGCCGCGCACTCGTAGAGGTGATTCATCCGGTGCCGCACCCGGACCCCGTCGCACCCCCACGCCCGCAGCCGCGCGTCGACCTCCGCCACCGGCACCAGGCCGAACAGCGCGTCGGCGGCGGCGTTGTCGCTCACCGACAGCATCAGCAGCAGCAGATCGCCGACGGCCACGGTGGCCGGATGCCGGAAGGCGGCGAGACCGGTGGGGCCGACGCTGCTCGTCCCCGGGTCCACCGTCACCGGGTGCGCCGCATCGAGCTCCCCGCTCGCGATCCGGTCCAGCACGACCAGGGCGAGCGGAACCTTCGCCACCGACGCGAGCGGCGTCGACTCGTCGACGTCGAAGCCCAGTTGCTCTCCGGTGTCGAGATTGCGGGCCAGGAAGGAGCCACGGACGCCGAGTGCCGCCCAGTCCGCGGCGACGGCCTCGGCGACGTCCATGAGGACACCGTGGTCGCCGGTGCACACCGGGTGGTGCGCCGCCGCCGCGCTCATCCGCGCGCCGCCAGCCGCGCGGGAACGTCCTCGCCCGCGGCCCCGGGTTCCGGCCCGCGGCGCCGGCGGGGCACGGCGCCCACGGCCGACGCGAGCGGCCCGGCCAGCCACTCCGGCACGTCTTCCGTGCCGTTGCGGCCGAGGGCGGCGCTCACGTCGTACCCCCGGTGCAACGCACGGTCGGCGAGGGGCCTCCAGTGCGCCCCGTGCTGCCGGGCGAACGGTTCGGTGCACAGCAACAGTGCCCGGCCCGCCAGCGTCTCGGCGAGCGCGGTGGCCGCCGGTCCGGCCGGCCGGACGCGCCCCTCGGGCAGCCCGGAGCGCGCGGCGGCACGCGCCAGCCTGTCTTCGAAGTAACGCACTTGATCCTCGGTCAGGAGCAGCAGGGGAGGCGGGCCGGTACGTTCGACGGCGCGACCGCGACGCGGCCGGAGCTCTTCGAGGTGGACCGCACGCCGGGTGAGCCCGCTCCCCGTCGCGTCCGGCTCCGGGGCGGACGCCAGCCCCAACGGCGCCAGATACGCGGCCTGTTCCGGCGCGGTCCGCACCAGAGCGTACTCGAGCGATCCTTCGGTCAGTCCGGACTCCCGTTCCGAAGGCGGCAGTTCCCGCATGCCGAGCGTGATCCCGTGCTCGGTGCCGGCGCGGAGGGCCCGGGCGAGGCCGGCCGGAGCGCAGTCCGCGGGCACTCCGACGGCACGCACCCGTGACCGCCCGGCCGAGCGGGCGACCTGCCGCAGCCGCTGGGCACGGTCGAGCACGTCCCGTGCGTACGGGAGCAGCAGCACCCCCAGCTCGGTGGTCGCGATCCGGCGCCGGGAACGGTCGAACAGCGCGCCACCCCAGTGCTCTTCCAGCGTCTTGATACGGCGGCTGAGCAGTGGCTGGGCGATGCCGAGCCGGTCGGCCGCCCGGGAGAAGCCCGCCTCGTCGGCCGTCGCCACATACGCCTCTAGGTGTGCCAGCAGATCCACCCCGCACTCATATCAATGAGGCATGGGTTCTTCAAAGTTCCCTCTTGGACATGAAGGGGCTCCGGCTGTTTCGCTGTGCTCGTCGAAGATCGACGTAGACCACGGACGATCCGGGAGGACCTCGCCCATGACCAGCCCCGACCGCCCCGCCCCGCTGCCCCGCCGCGGCCTGCTCAAGGCCGGTCTCGCGTTCACCGGCACCGCCGTGACGGCGACGGTCCTCTCCGCGCCCGCCGCGTCCGCGGCCCCGGGCGCCGGATCGCGCGCCGGACAGGCCGAGCTGGCCGGGCTGGAGCAGCGCTACGGCGCCCGGCTCGGCGTCTACGCCCGCAACGTCCGCACCGGGCGGACCCTGACCCACCGGGCGGGGGAGCGGTTCGCGATGTGCTCGACGTTCAAGGCGTTCGCCGCGGCGGCGGTCCTGCGCGACCACGCCGGCTGCGCGCCGCTGAACCGGGTGATCCACTATCCGCCGCTGGACCTCCTGCCCAACTCGCCGCGCACGGCGGAGAACCAGGCCGGCGGCATGACCGTGGCCGACCTGTGCGCGGCCGCGATCCAGTACAGCGACAACGCGGCCGGCAACCTGCTGCTCCGTGAGATCGGCGGCCCGCCCGGCCTCACCCGTTTCTACCGGTCGCTCGGCGACCAGGTGAGCCGGCTGGACCGGTGGGAGCCGGAGCTGAACACCGCGATCCCCGGCGACCGGCGCGACACCACGACCCCGGAGGCCGTCGCCGCGAGCCTGGAGCGCGTCGCCCTCGGCCGGGCCCTGGCCCCCGCCGACCGGGAGCGGTTCGTCACCTGGCTGAAGGGCAACACGACCAGCGCGGCACGGTTCCGGGCCGGTCTGCCGCGGGGCTGGGTCCTTGCCGACAAGACCGGCACGGGCTCGTACGCGACGGCGAACGACATCGGCGTGGCCTGGACGACCCGGGGGACGCCGGTCGTGCTGGCCGTCCTGTCCACCAAGCCGGCGCAGGATGCTCCGGTGGAGGAGAAGCTGATCGAAGAGGCGGCGCGCATCATGGCTCGTACCGTAGCCCCCGGCGAGTAGCCGCACCGGGAGGCGAAGGGCCGGCCCGGGCGTCCCACTCGCGGGGAGCGGGTCGAGAGCGGAGCGGGTCGGGAGCGGGGCGGGTCGGGAGCGGGGCGGGCGCCACCAGGTCTCCCCGGTGGCGCCCGCCCGTCGCAGGCGGCTTACGGTCCGTCAGGTCCGCGGCCCGCTCCCGGTCGCGCCGGGGCTCAGCCGAAGAGCGCGTCGTCGATGTTGTCCTGCCAGTAGGTGACGCTGGCGGCGCTGTTGAAGTAGACCCCGCCGCCGGGCAGTTTCAGCGTCTTCTCGGCGCCGACCGAGCCGTTCATCGGCCGGTTGGAGAAGAGCACGCCGAGTGTCTTCGCCGTGTAGCCCTCGACGCCGTCGGGCGTGGAGGTGGCGATGCCCGCGTAGGCGGACTCGCCCGGAGCGAGCGTGATCACCGCCTGCGGGACAGTGTCGTCGTTCCACGTCACGGCCGCCTGGGCGTCGGCGCCGGCCCTGAGGTAGGGGGCGCCGTAGGCGTTGCACGGCTGGGTGCCGGTGTTGGTCGCCTTCAGCAGCAGGTGGTTGATGGGCCGGGTCACCGGGCTGACCGTCAGCTGCGTGTGGGCGGTGGAACAGGCGGCGATCGTCGAGGTCTTCGCGGGGGCGGCGGCGGCCGACTGGGCGGCCGCCTGCACGCCGACCAGCGCCAGCGCGGCGACGAAGACGGACGGGACCGCGGCACGGGTGGTGAGGCGGTTGGAGAGGCGCATGGAAGGACTGCCTTCTGTGGAGTGGTGCCTGAAAGGGATCGTCCGGAGGCGCACGGCGCCGGTTCCACGGACGGACGTCCGAGCGCCGCGTCACCGCGGTGGCGGTGGCCTGCTCGGACGGACCAACCCTGCGGCGCCGGTCGTCCCAGCCGCCAGCCCGACCGGCGGTTCTGGGACGCTGGAACGCTGGAACGCCGCTTGACCTGCGACGACGCACCCCGCCTGGAACGCCGGGCGGAACGTCTACCGCCTTCCCGCACCGCAGCCGGACCGGATTCCGGATCTTCGAGTCGGTCCTCGTGGCCGCCGACGGGGGCGGTCGGCGGATCGGCGAGGGCACGGTGGAGGGCGACACGTCGAACCGGACGGGTGTGCCCGTCACGATGCTCGCGGCGGGGTAGCGGCGCTCCCTGTCCCCCCGCGATCGGCGGTCTGTTCGACTCGCGTGCGGTGGTGCGGGTCAGCCGACGAGGTCGTTCGGGTTCACCGGATGTGCCTCCAGGTCCGTCGCGGCCAGCAGGTCGGCGATCAGCTCCGGTGACCCGCCGACGTAGGTGCTGACCAGATCCACGTCCCCGCCCAGACACCAGGCGCGGTCCCGCGGCCACCACAGGTCGGGAAGTTCGGCGAACTCGTCCAGGGTCACCGGGGAGACGACGTCGGCCAGTCGGCCGGACAACAGGACCTCGTCCCGGCCCGGCGTCTCGAACGTCGGGAACCGGTTCCAGTTCCAGCGTCCGTAGCCGTGCCACAGCCCGAACCAGCACTGCTCCGGAGTCCTGGTGTGCCGGGCCAGCACGGGCAGCAGTGTCCGGGCGACCTCCGGCGGGGTCGGGCCCTCGGCGGGATGCTCGTCCCACACGCCGGCCAGACCGTGGTCGGAGCGGTTGACGTAGTCCTGGTCCGTCCCGATGACCTCGTGCCAGCGTGAGGTCGGGCCCACCCGCGTCCCATGGGCGGCGGCCACCGTCGACCAGCGCACCGGCCCCCGGTCGAGCTCGGCCGGGTGCAGGATCCGTGCGTAGGCGGCGAAGCCCGGCGCCGCGATGCCCGCCACCGTGCCGAAGGCACCCTGTCCCGACCCGGGTCGGCCGAGCCAGTCGGCGGGGGAGAGGTCCTCGCCCTGCGCCCGCAGGCGTCCGTACCACTCCGGGGCGGGGTCCTGGTCGACCAGGCGGAAGTCGCTCACCCCCACAGTGTGCCCCGCGGCGGCCGGGCCCGGCCGACCGGGGCGGGCCGGGACCCTCGTCCCGGCCCGCCCCTTGTCCTCAGGACTCCGTCGGCTGCTCGTGGCTGCCGTAGGGGCGGGTGATGATCTCCATGCCGTGCCCGGCCGGATCCATGAAGTACAGGCCGCGGCCGCCGTGGTGGTGGTTGATCTCGCCCGGCTGCTTCCGGTGCGGATCGGCGTAGTAGGTGACCCCGGCCTGCCGGATGCGGGCGAACGCCGCGTCGAACTCCTCCTCGGAGACGAGGAAGGCGTAGTGCTGCATGACGATCGACTCCGCCGGGATCGTGGCGAAGTCCAGGGTCACCCCGTTGCTCGTGGCGACGGGGACGAACGGGCCCCACTCGGGCCCGACCCGCAGACCCAGGATGTGCGCCAGGAACGCGGCGGACTCCCGGTTGTCCCGGGCGTGGACGATGGTGTGGTTCAACTCGACTGACATGAGTGAAATGCCTCCGAGGGCAATCTCACGGGCACCTCCATGCCTCACCCGGCCGGTGACCGACACGCGATGCCGTACGACCACCCTACCGTCCCGGCCGCACCGGCCCCCGGTGTGTGACCTGCCGCCGGTCACCGTCAACACCACCGGGGCGTCGACGAGTTCATCGCCGGGGACCTCACTCCGTGGGACGCGGCGGTCGGGGCGTGGGCGCGGTCCTACCGGGCCGCGTTCGCCGCCCATCCCCGCGTGATCCCGCTGCTCATGACCTCGCCGGTCCGCGCGCCCCGGGTCCTGGCGCAGTACGAGCGCGCGGTCGGCGTACTCCTCGACGCGGGCTTCGACCCGGCCGGGATCATGCCGCTGGTCATGGCCCTGGAGAACCTGGTGCTGGGCTCGGCCCTCGACCTGGCCGCCCCCGAGGCCATGTGGGAGCTGACGGACGGCACTCCGACCCCGCGCCTGGCCGAAGCGCTCGCCGCGGTGGGCGAGGGCCGGGCCGACCGCGCCTTCGAGGTGGGGCTGACCGCCTTCCTGGACCACGCGCGGGCACTGCGCGAGGACCGGAGCGGGTGACCGTGCTCACCGCGCCGGGGACAGCTCCCCGGACAGCGGCACCTCCGGCCGGCCGGCGTCGCTGACCGCGGTCGGCCCGATGTGGGCGCCCTCCTCGTCCCGCAGGCCGCGCACCGCCCGGCGGCGGCCTCCGGCTCGGAGCGGCTGTCGCGCACGGTGACGGCCGCCTCGTACCGCAGGCCGCCGTTGCGGACGTGCGTGAGGTGAGGCGCCGGCGCGCGCAGTACATGAGTGAGCGGCGCCCCCGAGCGGGGCCAGCCGTCCCGTCAGCGGAGCGACTACACCGATGCACAGGGGAGTTGAGGCCATGGTGTGGGTCCTTCGCGTGGTCGCCGGCCGTTGTGGTACGGATCACCCGGGACAACGAAGAGGCGGCACATCGGCTTCGGCTCTGCCGGGTGAAAGGGGGTGCGGCGGACCGGCGACCGTACGGGTTTCCCAGTACCGCCAGTAACATGATCACCTTCTCTGGGTGTACCAGTCAGTCAACTTGGCGCCGTCCCCGGACGCGCCCTGCCCGGAGAAGTCCATGTCTTCTGTCAACGACGCGTTGGAAAACGCGCGCCTCACCTACGAGCAGCACATGCGGACGTGCCGCCAGTGCCACGCCGACGCCGCGCCCTGTGCCGTGGCGAAGCATCTCCTGCGGATCTACAACCTCGCCCGCCGGGACCGGATGCGCGCCATGGGGCCGAACACCCCGACGGCCTGACCGGCGCGGCACGCTTTTCGCCCGCGGCAAGGAGGGAACCCGGTCGCCTGCCCCGTTCGCCGACCCACAGGAGGCCACAGTGACGGACCGGCACGGTGACCGGCCGAACCCGGTCACCCAGCACGCACGCCCCGACTTCCCCTCCCAGGACCAGCCGCATCCGGGCTGGACCGGACCGATGGACCCGCCGCCCGACCACGGGGAGGAGTCCTACCGCGGCACCGGCCGTCTCGACGGCCGCAGGACAGTGATCACGGGAGGGGACTCCGGCATCGGACGCGCGGTGGCGCTCGCCTTCGCCCGCGAGGGCGCCGACGTGCTCTTCACCCACCTCGCCGAGGAGGAGAACGACGCCCGCGAGACGTCCCGGCTGGTGGAGGACGCGGGACGCAAGGCGGTCGCCGTGCCCTGCGACATCCGCGACGAGGACAACTGCCGGTCGCTGATCCAGCGCGCGGTCGCCGAGTTCGGCCGGATCGACGTCCTCGTGAACAACGCCGCGTACCAGATGTCCCAGCCGGACGGCATCGAGGCGATCACCACCGAGCAGTTCGACCGGGTGATGCGGACGAACCTGTACGGGATGTTCTGGCTGACCAAGTTCGCGCTGCCGCACATCCCGGCCGGGGGCTGCGTGATCAACTCCACGTCGGTGCAGGCGTACAAGCCCAGCCCGCACCTGCTCGACTACGCGATGACGAAGGGGGCGATCGTCACCTTCACCCAGGGGCTGGCCCAGATGGTCGCCGAGCGCGGCATCCGGGTCAACGCGGTCGCCCCCGGTCCGGTGTGGACCCCGCTCATCCCGTCGACCATGCCCGATACGGCGGAGTTCGGTAAGCAGAGCCCGCTCGGCCGCCCGGCCCAGCCCGCCGAGCTGGCCCCCGCCTACGTCTACCTCGCCTCTCCGGAGGCGAGCTTCATCACCGCGGAGATCCTCAACGCGACCGGAGGCACCCCGCTGCCCTGACCGGCGCGTGCGAGCGGGGACCGCTCAGCCGGCCCGGAACGGCGGCCCGGTCAGGAGCGCCAGCAGCCACCGGGCGGTCTGCGCCGCTCCCGGCTCGGCGGCCTGGGCGGCCCCCGGCCCGGTGGCCCGCGCCGCCCCCGGCTCGGCGGCCTGGGCGGCCCCCGGCCCGGCGGTTGGTGGCGGCCCCGGCTCGGTGGTTCGTGCCGCTCCCGGCTCGGTGGCTCGCGCTGCCCCCGGTCCGGCGGTTTGCGCGGCTCCCGTTCCGGCGCCGGACGCGCCGGGGAACATCCGGCCCCAGGCGGCGGCCCGGCTCAGGACGCTCAGCCGCCAGGCGAGCGCTGCCGCGCGCCGCAGCTCCGCCGCCGTGCGGCCGTTGCCCGTCCAGGGCTCCAGATAGGCGTCGAGCAGGCGGGGCAGCACCTGCGGCCCGTAGCGCTCGCATGCTCGTTCGGCCGTGACGCGCAAGCTGCAGAACGGGTGGGACACGGCGGCGTCGCCCCAGTCGAAGAAGGTGAACCGGCCCGCCGCCGGCCGGAACAGCTGGCCGTCGTGCAGGTCCGCGTGGTCGAGGGTGTCCGGGATCCCGAGGGAGGCGAGTTCCGCGCACCAGTCCGCGAGGCGGGGCCGCAGACCGTCCAGCCGGGCACGCTCGTCCGGGCCGAGCACGGTGTTCCCGGCGAGCAACTCGTCGAACACCGCGGGCAGGCCGAGCGTGCGGGCGGCGGGCACCCCCAGCCGCTCGATCTCGTCGGCGCGCGGCACCAGCTCGTACTGCATGCTCGCGTACTGGCGCAGCAGGGTCTCCCACTCCCGCGGCTGCACCTGTTCCCTGCCGAGTACGGTCCGGAACAGGTCGCCCCCGTCCGGGAAGAGCGCCCAGCCACGCGCGGCGTCGACGGCCAGCGGACGCAGCACATGCTCCGGCACCCAGCGGGCCAGGGCCGCGGTCAGCGGGCCCTCGAACGCGCTGGCCGGCGGGTTCGCCTTGAACCACACGGCCGACCGGCCCGCGACGGGCACCCGCACCAGCACGGACCACGGCCGCAACCGCACCTCCAGGGCGCCGTCCACGCGCAGGCCCTGTCCGGCGACCGTGTCGGCCACCCAGTCGAGGGCCGCGGCACGCCAGGGCTCCTCTTCCCACGGAGTCACCGCGTCCGGGTACCGCCCCCGGTCCACGAGCGTCGTCTCATCGTCTCGCACCGTCCCATTTCAGCATCGCGCCCGAGGCACCGACCAGCGGTTTTCCCTCACGGCGATGCTCCGTCCGTCAGTCCTTCACCGCTCCGCCCAGCCCGGAGACCAGGCGGCGTTGCACGAGGACGAAGAACAGCAGGACCGGGACCGTCATCACCGTCGACGCGGCCATGACCCCTCCCCAGTCGGGCTCGTCGGGTTTGTAGAAGACCAGCAGGGCCATCGGCAGGGTCGACTGCGAGATGTCGCTGATGATGAACGACTTGGCGAACAGGAAGTCGTTCCAGGCGGAGATGAAGGAGAACACGCTCGTGGCCACAGGCCCGGCATGACGAGCGGGAGAAGGATCTGCCACAGGAACCGCGCGCGGCTCGCCCCGTCGAGGTACGCGGCCTCCTCCAGGGACTCCGGTACGGCCTTCACGAACCCGCGCAGCATCCAGATCGCGAACGGCAGCGAGAAGGCGATGTGCGGCAGGATCAGCGAACCCAGGGTGTTCAGCAGACCGAAGTCGCGCATGAGGAAGAACATCGGGATGGTGAGCGCCTCCGCCGGCACCATCTGGGCCACCAGGAACATGATCAGCAAAGTGGTCCGGAAGCGGAACCGGAAGCGCGTCACGGCCGTCGCGGCCAGGAAGGCGATCAGCCCGGAGGCGATCACGACGCTCACCGCGACGACGAGACTGTTGCCGAAGTACCGGCCGAACGCCTGCTGTTCGAACACGCGCCGGAAGGACTCCAGCGAAGGGGACGAGGTCCAGGGCCTCGGGTCGGTGGACTCGATCTCCCCGGCCGGTTTGAAGGCGCTGAGCGCCATCCAGTAGAGGGGGAAGGCGACGACCAGGGCGACCAGCAGCGCTGTCCCCTCCGCGGCCAGCCGCCAGGGGCGCCGAACCGGACCGCGTGGAAAGCTCACAGTTCCTCCCCGTGGCGGCGCAGCAGCCGTAGATACCCGAGCGTGACGGCCAGCAGGATCAGCAGCATCACGACGCCGATCGCCGAGCCGAGGCCGTACTGCGAGGACGCGAAGGCCTTCTGGTAGGCGTAGACGTTCAGGACCAGGTTCTGGCCCGCGATGCCGCCGCCGCCCGTCATCACGTAGATCTGGGTGAAGACCTTGAAGTCCCAGATCACCGACTGGACGGTGACGATGACCAGGATGGGCCGGAGCATGGGCGTCAGCACCGAGCGCCAGATCCGCCACTGCGAAGCGCCGTCCAGGGCGGCGGCCTCCAGGACCTCGCTCGGCACGGCACGGATGCCGGCGTAGACGGTGACCATCACGAACGGGAAGGAGCACCAGACCACTTCGAGCAGGACCAACAGGAAGGCGCTGTAACGGCCGTACGTCCACGAGAAGTCGCCGAGCCCGAGGAGGCGGTCGACCGGACCGAAGTCCGGGTCGAAGAGGAACAGCCAGACCGTCGAACCGGTGATCGCCGGTGTCGCCCACGCTCCCAGCGCGGCCAGCGTCAGAGCCAGCCGTGGGACGGCGCGGACGCGGGTGAGCAGGACGGCGAGGGCACAGCCCACCGCCAGCGTGCAGACCACACAGGCCGCCGCGAAGCCGACCGTGGCCAGCAGCACCTGCCAGAACCGGTCGTCGGCGAACAGCTCGGTGTAGTTGTCCAGGCCCCGGAAGCTGGTCGGTTCGCCTCCGCTGACCTGGGCCTGGGTGTACTCCAGGAACGAGATCAGTCCGAGTTGGTAGACGGGGTAGACCAGCAGCCCGCCGAGGACGACGAGGGTCGGCGCGAGGTAGAGCCAGGGTGTCCAGCTGCCGCGCGCGCGTGGTCCTCGGCCGGGCCGTGGTGAAGTCGGAGCGGCTTGCCGAGCCACCTCCCGTGTCACCCCCCGGATCCGAACGCGTCGTTCATCCTCTTCGCCGCGTCCTCGGAGGCGGCTGCCACGTCCTTCTTGCCGCTGGCTATCTCCTGGAACATGGTCGGCAGCACCAGCGAGGAGTCGATCTGCGCCCAGGCGGGAGAGGCCGGCACGAACTTGGTGCCCGCGGTGAGGGTCTCGACGAACGGTTTGGCGAACGGCTCCTTGGCGGCGGCCTGTTCGCGTACGTCCGTGAAGGTCGGCAGGAAGCCCATCGCGTCGAAGAGCGCGCCCTGCGTCTTCTTCGAGGCGAGCCGCTTCATCAGGTCCACGGCGAGCGTGCGGTGCGAGGTGCTCTTCAGGACGCCGATGTTGTTGCCGCCCGCGAAGGCCGGCGCGATCGAGCCGGGCTGCACGCCCGGCAGCGGAACGACGGCGTACTTCCCCTTGACCTTCCCGGCCTCCACGGCGGCGTGGCTGAAGTTGCCGCCGATCGCCATGGCCGCCTTGCCGGAGACGAAGGCGGTCACCGTGTCGTTGCCGTTCATGCCCGCGCACTTGGCCGCGGGACAGTTGTCGTCACCGAAGAGGGAGGTGTACGCCTTGATGCCCTTCCGGGCGGCGGGGCTGTCGATGGCGGAGGCGTACGAACCGCTCTCGCCGGCGGCCAGTTCGCCACCGTTGGCCCAGATGAACGGCATCGCGCCGTAGGTGTAGGCGCCGCCGACGACGAGGCCGTACAGGTCGGGCTCGGCGGCCCGGATCCTCTTCGCGGTGGAGATCAGCTCGGCCTGCGACTTCGGTACGCGCAGCCCGAGTTCGCGCAGTACGTCGGTCCGGTAGTACAGCGCCCGGATGCCGACGAAGTACGGCGCCCCGTAGACCTTGCCGTCCACGGTGACCGACTGCCGGGCGGTCGGATCGGTGTCCTTGGCCTCGTTCCACATGGTGAAGTCGCGTGTGACGTCCGCGAGTCCGCCGTCCCGTACGTAGCCGGCGGTGTCGGTGTTGCCGTACTCGATGACGTCGGGTGCGGACGCGGGGTCGTTGAAGGCGGCCTTGATGCGCTGGGCGCGGGTCTCCACGGGAATGTACTCGACGGTGACGTCGGTGCCCTTGTGCGCCCGTTCGAAGCCGGCGAGTACGGCGTCGACGACGCGCTGTTTGGGCTGGTTGTCGACCTCCTGGAAAAGCCAGACGCGCAGGGTGCCGGTCTTCTCGTCCTTGTCGGAGGCGGAGCTGCCGGAGGTCTGGGGCGCGCACGCGGTGGCCAGGGTGGCGGCGAGCGCGGTGAGCCCGACAAGACGGACGGACAGGTTCATGGAGTGTTCCTCCGCTGAGGCGTTGCAACATGCGCAATGATGGTTTCGCTGTGCACAACGCCTCGGAGGCTAGAGGCAGCATGAACACGCCCACAAGAGGTCTCAACCACTCTGTGACCGGCGGACGCACACCGTGCAACGCCCAAGCGGCACAAAGACCCCCGGACGGTGCGTCAGCGCACCGGGAAACCGAAGGCGTACCCCTGCTGCTTCAGCCAGGGCAGCACGGTGCGCAGCGCCTCCACCGTCTGGGAGCGGTCGCCGCCCGCGTCGTGGAAGAGGATCGTGGGGCCGTTGGTCAGCTCGCTCTCGACGGTCGAGACGATCGCGGCGCTGCCCGGCCGCTCGAAGTCCTTGGAGTCGACGTTCCAGCCCAGGGGCCGCATCCCGTGCGAGGCCGCCAGCTTCCGGCTGTACGGGGTGAAGGCGCCGCCCGGGGCCCGGTAGTACATCGGCCGCACACCGCCCGACGCCTTGGTTATCTGCCGTTCGGCGTCGACGATCTGCTGCGACTGGTAGTCCTGGGACTTGGTGTCCATGGTGGTGTCGTGCGACACCGTGTGATCGCACAGCCGGTGACCCGCGGCCACCACCTGCTTGACCAGGTCGGGGTGGGCCTCCGCCTGGGTGCCGACCATGCAGAAGGTCGCCTTCACGCCGTTGTCGCGCAGCACCTGGAGCACCTGCGGCGTCCAGGACGGGTCCGGGCCGTCGTCGATGGTGATGTTGACCGCGTGCGCGCCCCGGTCGGAGGCATGGGCGATCTCCTCGGACACGGGCGCCGCCTTCGGCGCGGTGGGCCGGGCGGAGACACCCGGTGCGGCGGCCCCGCCGCCGCTCTGGCCGGCCTGCGCCGTCCATACCGAAGTCGCGGCGGCCACCGCCGTCACTCCGACCGCCGCAGCGACCACCCGGCCGTACCATCCCCGCCCGCCATGCCGCGCCATGTCCGTCCCGCCCCCTGCTGTGTTGATGGGTTCCGTGCACCTGGCAGGACGGCCGGCATCGATCACGGGATGCGTCTGTTACAGATCACGGACAATTCCGGGGCGCCTCCGCGACAGTCGTCCGGCGAACGGGGGGCCGGAAATCGCCGGTCGTCCGGTCCGGCCTGTTGCTGCACCGGCGCACCACCGCTTCCCATGGGCCTGCCCGGCGACGGACCGTCTCCGGTAACGGCTTTGCAGCTGTGGGGGGTTGGGGAGGCAGTGCGTCATTCCAGAACGCGCGGCGAGCAGCCGTCGGCAGGACCGAGAGCCCGGCGAAGCGCTTTATCCGGTGCGGCGGCGCTCCTGGGGGCCGCCGCACTCGTCGTCCCGGCGGCACCCGCCGCCGCCGTGCCGGTACCCGCCGCCGTACCGGCACCCCGCGCCGCCGTACCGGCACCGGTCGCGACGACCGCGGCGGGGGAGGGCGCGGCGACACCCGCCCTGGCGGACGGTATGCACCGCGCACGGCATCGTCCCGCACGGGGAGAAGGCCCTCGGTATCGACTCCGACGTGCTGCTCTGCCGTGTCGACACCTACGGCTCCCACCTCGGCGCCGGCGGCGGCTGGTGGGTCGTCTCGAACTCCGACGAGTCCGGCTCGGAGCGGGATCGTCGGCACGGCGCTCGGCGTCGACGGTGACGCGGTGACCTTCGCCTGCTACCACTACGGCGGCCGGCCCGGGGTGGCCTACCTGAGCCTGAAGGATCCGTCGAACGTGGTCACCATCGGCGGCGGCACCTACCACCGGTCGACCTTGCGCCCGCGCCGGCCCGCACCCCCTTCCGGCCCACCCGCGAGGCGGGTGGGCCGGAAGGGATCACTTGTCGCGGCTGGTGGCCTCACCAATAGTGGCGACGACCGGCGACCGCGTGCCCCATGGATCCCATGATCCACAGGATGGCTCCCACCACCAGCAGGATGATGCCGATGGTCCACAGGATCGAGATTCCTGTGAGGAAGCCGATAATGAGCAAGATGACGCCGAGGGCGATCATGTCGTGCCTCCAGCTGGTAGTGGTGCTCCTCACCTACGAGTGCCCCCGCCGCGGCCGGATGCGCATCTCGAACACGTAAATCTTTTTGGGTCGCGGCGGTCCGTGTTTCAAGAGGTTCGGTCCGTAATGTTGACTCCACGTTTCGGCGGCCTCACATTACTAATCGGTAGAACCCAGCGGTAATCCCGCGGCCGGTCTCTCGCCGGCGTCGTGCGTGCGCTGTCCGCCACGCCTCGCCGACTCGCACGCCCTTCGCGCACCGTTCTCGCACCTCGGCCTGCCCCGCACCTCGGCCTGCCCCGCACCTCGGCCTGCCCCGCACCTTGGCCTGCCCTGCACCTCGGCCTGCACCCGCACCTCGTACCGCCTACGCACGTCGGACCGCCCTCGCGCGTCCTTGCTCGATCGAGCCGCCTCGCTCTCGCGATCCCGCGCGCCCGTGGCACCGCCATGCCCGTTCGTTCCGTGTCCCGTCCTGACAAGGGAGAGCCATGCCCATTCCGGCCCTGCGTCGTGTTCTCACCGCCACGTCCGCTGCCCTCGGCGCGCTGGTCCTCGGTCTCACCGCGGCCCCCGCCCAGGCCACCGCACCCCTGAACTACGCGGCTCTCGGCGACAGTTACAGTGCCGCCTCGGGTGTCCTCCCCGTCGACCTCAGCAGCCCGCTCTGCCTGCGTTCCACGGCGAACTACCCCCACGTCATCGCCTCCCGGACGGCGGCGCGGCTGACGGACGTCACCTGCGGTGCCGCCCAGACCAAGGACTTCACCGAGGCCCAGTACCCCGGCGTCGCTCCCCAGACCGACGCGGTCACCACCGACACCGACCTGGTGACCGTGACCATCGGCGGCAATGACAACGGCACCTTCATCAACGCCGTGACCGCCTGCGGTACCGCGGGCGTCCTCAGCGCGGGCAAGGGCAGCCCCTGCAAGGACAGGTACGGGACGTCCTTCGACGACCAGATCGACGCCGACACCTATCCGGCGCTGAAAGCCGCGCTCCGCAGCGTCCGCACCAAGGCCCCGCACGCCCGGGTCGCGGTGCTCGGCTACCCGTGGATCACGCCCGCCACGGCCGACCCGTCCTGCTTCGTCAGACTGCCCCTCGCCACCGGCGACGTGCCGTACCTGCGCTCCCTCCAGACCCACCTCAACGCCGTGGTGCGGCGAGCCGCCGAGGAGACGGGGGCGACGTACGTGGACTTCTCGGCGGTCTCCGCAGGACACGACGCGTGTCAGGCCGTCGGCACCCGGTGGATCGAGCCCCTCCTGTTCGGGCAGAACGTCGTCCCGGTCCACCCCAACGCCCTGGGTGAGCGGCGCATGGCCGAACACACCCTGAGCGTCCTCGGCCTCGGCTGACGGCACGCCGCCCGTCCTGGCCGCCCCGTCCGCGTCGCCCCGTCCGGGCCGCACGTCACGTGTCGGCGAACAGCGGGTCGTACGGGGACGAGCGCTCGCGGCCCGTCATGAAGGACAGGAAGTCCCGCACGAACGCGGGGCGCGAGTACGTGCCGTCGGTGCCGGCCATGTCCCGTCGGAAACCCCGGCGGAACAGTGCCCGGTACTCGTTCCCGTCGACTCGCTGGTCGCCGTCCGTGTCGGTGGCGTCGAAAAGGACCTCGGCGACCCTGATCAGGGCCGGTCCGGCGAGCGACGGCACGGCCTCGGCGTACTCCCGGGCGCTGACGCGGCCGTCGCCGTCGGTGTCGAGGGCCGCCTGGAGTTCCCGCCACCAGTCGGCGAAGGCGTCGTAGAGCCGCGTCTCCTCCGGCTCGTCCAGGTCCAGACGACCGGCGATCTCCCGGGCCATGGCGGCGAGATCGGGCCAGTCCACATAGCCGTCCCCGGTCTGGTCCAGCACCGCCGCGAAGAACTCCTCGGCGCTGCGCGTATCGGTCCCCCCGCCCGGATCCGGCTCCGGCGGAAGGGGCGAGAGCAGCCGGACCAGGGCCCCGGCCCGCTTCATCCGGTCGCCCAGCGCGCCGATCGTCCGGACCCGGGGATCGTCGCTGCCGGGGGAGAGGGCGAGCAGCTTGGCGATGCCCTCGGGCTGGATCCAGCCGTCCGGCAGGAACCGGGCGAGGCCCACGGCCAGATAGGCGCTCTGCATCAGGGTCTGGGCGCCGGGCATCTCGGGCAGGCCCGCCCGCCGACGGAAGGGCTCCGGCAGGGACGCCACGGTGATCACACCGATGACGGGACCGGCTACCGCGCGGCCGGCCGCCCACATGGTGGGCAGACCGTTCAGCAGCGGCGGCGCGGGGAGATGGTCGAAGAGCCGGTAGAGGATGACGCGCATCGCCTCCGTGTTCTCCAGCCGCTCCTCGACCACACGGTCGTAGTACGACCAGAACTCCGGGAGCGTGCGCGGCAGGTGGCGGGCGTCGCCGTCCAGGGCGGCCAGATAGGCCCGGAATTCGGCGTACAGCTGCTCCATCACGTCCTGTTCCAGCGGCTGCCCGCTGAGACGGCACATCGTGACGCTGCTCTCGAAGAGGGTCGCGACCACCCAGGCCCGCACCTCGGGATCCATGGCGTCGTACGGCCGCTCGTGCGCGTCGGCGCCCTTCAGCCGCGCGTGCAGCCGGTTGAGCCGTGCCGCCTCCCGGCGCCGCACATCCTCGTCCGGGCCGAACATGCGCTGCAGGCTCACGAGCGTGTTGCGCAGCCGGCGCCAAGGGTGGGCCACGAACGTCGAGTTGTCGATCAGGGCCGCGCCGACCTGCGGGTGGGCGGCCTCCAGTACGGTCGCCCGGACCATGGCCAGCGCCCAGCGCGGATCGCTGAAGAACTCGTGGAACCGGCTGTCCGGGCCGAAGAGGGACGCCTCGTCAAAGGCGCTCGGCCCGGATCCCCGGTCGCGGTGATCGGCACCGGCGCCGGTGTCCGCGGGCCCGTTGCCGCCTGTGTAGGTCACGGTCGCCGTTCTCCCTTCGCGTTCGGCGTCACGCCGCCGAAGCGACGATCGCGCTGCTGGTAGTCGTGCAGGCACTTCAGGAAGTGCGCCGCGCGGAAGTCGGGCCAGAGGACGGCCGGGAAGATCCACTCCGCGTAGGCGACCTGCCAGAGCATGAAGTTGGAGATGCGCTGTTCCCCGGAGGTCCGGATGACGAGGTCCACATCGGGTGTGTCGGGGAAGGGCAGATGAGCGGCGAAACTCCGCTCGTCCACGGCCTCGGCCGGCACTCCGCTGCGGATCAGCGACCGTGCCGCCGCCACGATGTCGCCACGCCCACCGTGATCGAACGCCACGGTCAGCGTCATGCCCCGGTTCTCCCCCGTCAGCGTCATCAGGTCGGCGAAGTCCTGGGTCAGCGCCGGGGGGATCCGCGGATCCGCCACTCCGAGGAACCGGCAGCGGATCCCGCGCATGTGCAGCAGCGCGGCATGCTTGCGCACCACACGGCGGACCAGCCGCATCAGGAAGTCCACCTCGGCGCCCGGCCGTTGCCAGTTCTCCGTGGAGAACGCGTACAGGCTCAGCCACTCCACACCGGCCGCCCGCGCCGCCTCGATCACGTCGATCACCGTCGTCTCCGCCGCGCGGTGACCCGATGTGCGGGGCAACGACCGCCGTGCCGCCCAGCGGCCGTTGCCGTCCATGACACAGGCGACGTGCCGGGGCACCCTCCGGCGCCCCACGCCCGGCGGACGGCTCCGGTCCGGCTCAAGAAACGCGGCGGAACCGTCGATGGCTTCCTCAACCGTCACGTCTGCCCCTCCCCAGCAGCGACGAGCGGACCCTCCGCCACTTCACGGCCCTCTCGGCTGACGGGCCGGACCGTCTTCAGCAGGGTGTCAGTCCCTGGAGCCGGAGACGGCGCAACGCCTGCGGTTCACCCTTGGTACTCCTGTCTGAGGGCGTGATCACATGCCGGATCGCGAGGCAAACCCCGATCCGCGCACGGCTCGAGGGGCCCGGGTCCCCGGCACCTGGTGCTCCCGGCCGCCGCCCCTGGGGAGCCCGGCGGCGGTCATGACGCCGCACCCACGGAACGGCTAGGTCGGAGCGGGGGCGCCGGTCTCCCCGTCCGGCCGACTGCCCACGACCTCAGCGCGACACGCCCCTGCGGACGTGCGGTGCTCAGCGTCAGGGAGAGGGGACGCCGTGAGCCGCACCGAAGAAGTGGACGTGGGCCTGGACCGGGATGTCTTCATGCGCGGACTCGTCCGCGAGCTGGCGACATCGCTGGAGACCGTCATCGGTCCCGAGGAGGCATCGGGCTGCAGCAGCCTGGTCGTGCTGTCGGTGGGATCGCAGATCAACGAGGCGTACACCCAGGCCCTCGGGCTGCCCCGGTTCGACCGGGAACAGGTCGCCGATGTGCTGGTCGATCTCAAGCAGCGCATCAAGGGTGACTTCTAGGCTCTGGCCGCAGTTCCGTGAATGCCCAGGTCAGGGGCCGGAAAGCGGGATCGTTTCAGCAGGGTGTTCGCTGCCGTGGCGAGCAAGACGGTCGAGGATGTGCTGTTCAGGCTGCTGACGGCGCCGATGGTGGCGGACCGTGCCCCGCGGGTGCTGGGGGTGGACGAGTTCGCCTTCCGCAGGGGCTGCACCTACGGCACCGTGCTGGTCGACGTGGAGGCCGGCCGGGTCGTGGACGTGCTGCCCGACCGCACCTCCGCGACGTTCGCGGCCTGGCTCACCGGCGTCACCCCCGTGGGCGGGGTTCATTGCCACGACCGGCGCGGACCCGAACGCCTGAGGACGTCATACCGGTCCCGAAGGCCGTGGGGCCGGCCCCCTTGTGATGCCACGAAAAGGGTGACGGGGGGCTCGCCTCCCCCGTGCGCTGGTGCTGGCCCCCGTACCGAATCGCCTGCCTGCCGGAGTGAGCACGTTCCCGGCGATGCCTAGCGTGCTGTCACATGACAATCGCTTTACGTCGCCCGGTATTTCGCCGACGTACCGGCCTCTTTCGCCGACGTACCTGCCTCACGGCCTTGGTCATGGTCTGCCTGCTCAGCGCCGCCCCGGCCGCCGTCGCGCAGCCGCCCAGGGGCGCGCCCCGCGCGTGCGGCCCGCACCCGGGGGTGAGCCGGTCCGTGCACCACCTCCTGACGCACGACCGCATCGCCGGCGCCGCGGTCATGGTCGACGACCCCGCCCCGGACGCCCCTTGCGACCGCTGGACAGTGGCCGAAGGCGTGGCCGATCTGCGCACCGGCCGGTCCATGAACGCCACCGACCGGCTGCGCGTCGGCAGCGTCACGAAGACCTTCACCGCGACGGTCGTCCTGCAACTCGCCGCCGAGCGGCGGCTGTCCCTGGACGCGCCCGTCGAGCGCTACCTGCCGGACCTGATCCGCACGGGCGGTCATGACGGCCGCCGCATCACCGTACGGCAGCTCCTGCAGCACACCAGCGGGCTGCCCGACTACCTCGAGGCACCCGAGTGGGAGCACCCCGAACGGATGCGGTACCGCCACTTCGAGCCGCGCCGGCTCATCGCCGACGCCCTGCGGCTGCCGCGCCCGGAGGCCACCTGGCACTACGCGACCACCAACTACCTCGTCGCCGGGCTGATCGTCCGCCAGGTCACCGGCCACAGCCCGGAGGCGGAGATCACCCGCCGCGTCATCGCGCCGCTGGGCCTGCACGACACGTACTGGCCGGGTGACGACACCCGCGTCCGAGGCCCGCACTCGCACAGCTACTTCACCGCGGCCGACGGCCGCCGGGTGGACGGTACCGACTGGAACACGACCTTCGGCGGTGTCGGCGGCGCCCTGATCTCCACCCCGGCCGACCTGAACCGGTTCGCCGCCGCGCTGTTCACCGGCCGGCTGCTGCCCGCACCGCAACTCGCCGAGATGCGGCACACGGTGGCCGCCGACCCCGACCGGCTCTGGCCCGGCGCCCGCTACGGGCTCGGCCTGATCTCCTCGCCGCTGTCGTGCGGCGGCACCTGGTGGGGCCACGCCGGGACCGTGCCCGGCGGCCACCGGGCGCTGGTCGCCGTCGGTCCCGACGGCCGCCGCGTCGCCGTCGCCCTGAACGAGGTGCCCGCCACGCTCCAGGCCGAACTGGACTTCCTCGACGTCGTCGACCAGGCCCTCTGCGAGGGCACGTCCGCCGAAAGGACATCCCCATGACCGCCTCCACCTCCCCCGACGGTCGACGCCGCCCGCATCGCGGCCGTCCGCGCCGGTTCACCGCGCGAGCCGCGGCGGCCGTCGCCCTGTCCCTGGCGGGCGCACTGACCGTGGCCGCCGCGCCCCGCCCGGCCCCCGACCCGCTCGCCCGCTTCCACGACCAGGACCTCCACTGGAAGAGCTGCCTGCTCGGCCCCGACGACACCACCGGCAAGGACCTCGAACAGGCCGGCGCCCAATGCGCCGACGTCACCGTCCCGTTGGACTACGCCCGCCCCGAGGGCCGTACGATCACCGTCGCGATCTCCCGGATCCGCGGCACCGACACCGCACACCGCGTCGGCGCGCTGCTGCTCAACAGTGGCGGTCCCGGCGGACAGACGATCGGTGACCCGCCCTGGGTGCGAAGCGCCATGAAGGACGTCGCCGCACGCTATGACGTGGTGGGCGTGGACCCCCGCTTCGTCGGCCGGAGCACTCCTCTGGACTGCCACTGGCCCACCGGCAGCATGATCCGCGGAGCCGGCACCGGCCGTGCAGGCTTCGACCGCATGACCGCCTTCGCCGCGGACCTCGCCCGCCGCTGCCGTACCCACGCCGGTGACCTGCTGCCGTACGCGACCACCCGGAACACCGCGCGCGACATGGACGTCATCCGCGCGGCGCTGGGCGAGCGCAGGGTCTCCTACCTGGGCTACTCCTACGGCAGTTATCTCGGCCAGGTGTACGCGACGATGTTCCCCGGGCGCACCGACCGGGTCGTCCTGGACGGCGTGGAGGCTCCGGAGGTCTACGGTCCCCGGCTGCTGCGGGGTACCGAGGAGGCCAACCGGCACGCCCTTCGCGGCTGGGCCGACTGGACCGCCGCGCACGACGCGGCTTACGGGCTCGGGCACACCCGCGGCGCCGTGCTGGCGACGGTGAACGGCATCCGGTCGGCGGCCGCCCGCACGCCGCTGCGCGTCGGCGGCCACCGGGTGGACGAACACGCCCTGCCCGTCGTCGTCTTCAACGGCCTCTCGCAGGACAACCCCACGGCGTACGGCGACTTCGCCCAGGCCGTACGGGAGCTGCGGCGCGCCGCCGAAGGGCGGCCCGTCACCCCGTCCCCGTGGCTGGCCTCAACACTTGAGTTCATGCTGACCGGGCACGAATCCGTGTACGGCAGCGCGCAGACGGCCATCCTGTGCGGCGACGTGCCCGCACCCCGCGACCCGGAGACGTACTGGCGTGATCTGCGGCGCGCCGAAAGCCCCGACCAGCTGTTCGCCCCCGTCACGAACGACATCAACCCGTGCGCGTTCTGGGATCCGCCGCGCGAACGCCCGACCACGATCCGCGGCGACCTGCCGGCCCTGCTCGTCAATGCCACCGGCGACCCGCGCACCACCTACCGCAGCGCCCGGACGGTGCACCGCGACTGGCCCAGCTCGCGCCTGGTGACCCTGCGGGGAGCGGACCAGCACGGCGTCTACGGCGTCTTCGGCAGCGCGTGCGTGGACAGTACGGTCAACGCCTACCTCGCGACCGGCCGCCTGCCGTCCGGCGACATCGGTTGCCCCCGGCCCGCCGCGTGACGGCCCGTCGGCAGCCGGACTCCACCGGTGCCCTTCCGAGGGCCCGTCACCGGGCGGCCGTCGGGTGCCAGGGTCCCCGGGCCCCGTGATAGTTTCAACTTCAACAAAATCGGGTCCGAGGAGTTCAGGTTGACCAGTACCGTCCCGGCCGGCGCCGCCCGGCGGATCTTCATCGACAAACAGAGTCCGAAGGTCTACCACGCGCTGGTGCAGACGGCCGAGGCGGTCCGCGCGGTCGCCGCCGAGGCCGGCCTGGACCGCGTCCTGGTGGAGCTGGTCAACCTCCGCGTCTCGCAGCTGAACGGCTGCGCCTACTGTCTGCACGTGCACACCCGGGCCGCGCTGCGGGCCGGCGAGACCCCGCAGCGCCTCGGCGTGCTCGCCGCCTGGCGTGACACCGAGCTGTTCACTCCCGCCGAGCGGGCCGCCCTCGCCCTGGCCGAGGCGACGACGGCCGCGGCCGACACCGCCGCCCAGGACGCCGCCTACGCGGCGGCACGGGAGGTGCTCACCGACGACCAGACATCCGCGGTGGTCTGGGTGGCCGTCACCATCAACGCGTTCAACAGGGTCTCGATCATGAGCCGGCATCCGGTGCGGGCCGATCAGTGAGGCGCTGACAGGCGTTCGGGGCGTGCCGGCCGATGGATGTGCCGACGGCGTTCGGGAAATGCCGGCCGATGGGCGTGCCGATGCCGTTCGGGAGGTGTTCGGCCGATCGGTGTGCCGACGCCGCGGCGCAGAGCCCCGTCGGCCGGTTCCGCCGCGCGCCCGCCCTGACCGTGCAGGTCCCGAAGTGACTCCTCCGGTTCGTTGGCCACCTGCCTTATGTCAGGTAGCCTGACATTGTCAGCGCACGGAACCGGAGGCTCTGCATGACCATCGAGTACGCCACCCGCTACCGGGCCCGCTCCTTCATCCCGCCGGAGCCGGGCAAGCCCTACTTCATCGAGAAGGGTCTGGGCGACCGGGCGCACCTGTTCGGTGACCTCGTGACGATCTACGCGGGCGGTGAGCAGACTGAGAACACCTTCAACTTCTTCACCTGCGAGGGCCCGAAGGGGGAGGTGATCCCCGCCCACTCCCACGCCGACACCTACGAGGTCTTCTACGTCACCCAGGGCGCCGTACGGCTCTTCGTGGAAGACCTCGGGGGCGAGCAGTACGAGAAGCTGCTCACGCCCGGTGACTTCGGCTTCGTACCGAAGAACTGCCCCCACGCCTACCGGATGGAACGCCACCACTCGCAGGTCGTCGGCGTCGCCGCCGGACCGGGCGGCACCTTCGAGCGGTTCTTCGAGTCCCTCGGCACGCCGGCCGACGAACTGGGCCTGCCGTCCCGGCCCTTCGTCCCCGAACCGGACAAGTTCGGCACCGTGTCCGAGCGGCACGACGTCCGCTTCCTCCCGCACCACCAGTGGCACACGGGAAGTCGACCGTCGTGAGGGCCCCGACGACGACCGCACCCGCTGCCCGTCCCGGGCGCCCCGCACCCGCTGTGCGGCTGCTGCGGGGCGCCGTCCACGCCGTGCCAGAGGGCAGCCGGCCGTGGGAGACCGACCTCTGGCTGCCCGAGCGGCCTTCGGGCCCGGTGCCGGTCACGCGCCACCGCGGCGGAGGATAATCCGCCGGGTAGCCGATCTTCCGAGGAGCCATGAGTCATCGCGCCGCCAACCTGCCCCAGCTTCTGTCCGAGGCCCGCCGCTGGTTCGAGGACGCCCTGTTCGCCAGCATGGAGGCGGTGGGCGAGCAGCCGGTGACGACGGCGCAGGCGTCCGTCTTCGCCATGCTCGACCCCGAGGGCACCACCGTCTCCGAACTCGCCCGGCGGATCGGCGTCACCCGGCAGACCGCTCATCAGGCGGTGCACGGGCTGATCGGCATGGGGTTGCTGGAACAGGAGCCGGACCCCGACTCCGCACGTCGGCGGCTGATCCGTACGACCGCCGAGGGGCAGCGCGTCCACGAGCGGGCGCAGGCCACCATCAAGGTGATCGAGTCGGTTCTGGTGGAGCGCATCGGGCCGGCCCCGGCCCGCGCCCTGCGCGACGCGCTCACGTCCGACTGGGGCGCACCGCCCCTGGTCGCCGCTCCCTGAGCGGCCTCACGTCGGCTGGCGCTGCTCCTCGGCCGGGACCGGCAGCACGATGATCCGCCCGACGGCCCGGCTGAGGGCCGCCACGCCCAGGACGATCAGCAGGGCACCGCACGCCTCGGGCACGAGCCACCAGCCGGTGCGGATCCGCTCGTCGAAGAGGGTGATGCCCAGGATCAGGCTCACCACCGCGTCACCGATGGTCAGCGCGGGCTGTGCGGCGGCAAGAGGACCGGCTTGCAGCGCGCTCTCCAGCAGGAGCACGGCGGCGGCGCCGGCGAGCGCGAAGCCGTACGTCTGCCAGGACCGCAGGAACGCCGTGAAGCCGTGATCGGCGAACGTGCCGCTGGCCGACTTCAGCAGCGCGGCGGTCAGGGCGTTGCCGGTCGCGGAGGCGGCTGCCAGCAACGCGGCGCGGCGCGCCGGAGCGCGTCCCCGGCCGGCCAGCAGTACCGCTGCGGCCATCGCGCCGACACACAGGCAGACGGCCGGGATCCACCGGACGAGGGGCGCCTGATCGGTCGCGCCGTGCGGGGCGGCCGCGATCAACAGGACGGCGAGGCCCGCCACGCAGGCGCCGACGCCCCACCAGCCCGAGCGCGGCAGCCGCCGGTGCATCAGGGGGGCGGCGACGAGCAGCGCGAAGGGAAGTTCCAGGATGAACAGCGGCTGGACGAGTGCGAGCGGACCGTTGACCAGGGCAAGGCTCTGGAACAGGGCGGCGCAGATGACGCCGGCCATGCCGATCATCCAGAACGGCCGGTGCACCAGCTCCGCGAGCAGCCGGAGCCCGGTGCGGCTGCTCGTCGAGGCCGCCTTGCGCTGGAACGCGGTGCCGACGGCGTTGCTCGCCGCTCCCGCGACGGCGAACACCGCGGCGAGTCCGATCACGATCATCTCCTGCCTGCGGCAGACCTCCCCGGAGGGAGGATCGGGCACTCTCAGCCATCGGGCACTCTCAGCCTACGAAAGGCGACGCCACCGTGCCGCGCGACCGGCCCGCCCGGTGAACCCGGGCGGGGCCGGCGGGAGCAACCGGATCAGGAGATGGAACCGGATCAGGAGACGGACAGATCGTCCGCGGAGACGGCACCCTGGCCGTACCAGCCGTGGACGTACACGGTGACCGTGCCCGAGTCACCGGTGGTGAACGGCACCGTCAGCTTCGACCATGACGACGGGGAGGCCCAGGTACTCGCCGTCGCGCCGCCGCTGACTCCGAGGTACGCGTACTGCCCCTGCACCCAGCCGCTGAGGGCGTACGACGTGTGGGGCTTGAGCGTGAGGGTCTGGGCGCACTGCCCGGTCTGCGCCGCGGACGGTGCGGTCTTCAGCGCGTGGCTGCCACCGTGCGCCGGCGTGGACACCACCGTCGCACCGTTGTCGCAGGTCCACGGTGCCAGGGAGCCGGTCTCGAAGTCACCGTTGGCGAGGGTGGCGGCGCCGCCCGATCCGTTCACGGTCAGGGTGAACGTGGCGCTGTGCCTGGTCGTGCCCGCCGTGCCGGTGACGGTCAGGGGGTAGGTGCCGGGCGTCGTGGAGGCGCCGGCCTTCACCGTCAGTGTGGCGGTGCCGCCCGTGGTGACCGAGGTGGGGCTCAGGGTGGCGGTCACCCCGCTGGGCGCGCCACTCACCGCCAGGTCGACGCTCTGGGCGCTGCCCGATGTCACCGACGTCCGCACGGTCGCCGTCGCCGAGCCGCCGGGGTCCACCGAGGCGGTGGCGGGGGAGAGGGAGACCGAGAAGTCGTTGGCCGGCGGTGTCGTCGTGCCGCCGGTGAAGGGCGCGAACGTGTGCGTGAAGTACCAGGTGTCCTGGGCGATGCCGGAGCAGGTGTCGGAGGCGGTACCGCCGGGGCAGCCGCCGTTGTCGCGCTGGAGCGCCCAGAAGGACAGGGTGCTGATGCCCTTGGCGACCGCCCAGTCGTACACGGTGGTGGCGTCGGCGGTGGTGAAGGTCTCCGCCGGGCCGTAGTCGTCCACGCCCGGCATCTCGGTGACGCCGATCATGTTCCACAGCTGGGTGTCCGACAGGTTCGGGTACAGGTCGGCGAGCTGGCCGTGCAGCCCGCTCGCCGCCGTCTGGGTGTCGGTGGCCATGTGGTGGGTGGCGCCGTCGTAGTAGTCGAACGTCATCAGGTTGACGACGTCCACCTTGGCGCCCGCGCTCTGGGCGCTGCGGAGCACGGCGAGTCCGCTGTCGGCGAGCCCCGTCGTCGTGGTCGGCAGGGTGTAGGAGAACTGGACCGAGCGGCCGTTGGCGGCGGCCCAGTCCTGGACCTTCTTGATGGCCTGGTTGCGGCGGTTCACGCCGGCCGTGTCGGTGAGGGAGTTGTCCTCCACGTCCATGTCGAGCCGCGAGACGTCGTAGGTGGTGATGATCTTCTCGTAGGCGGCGGCGATGGAGTCCACGTTCGTGCAGCTGTCGGCGATCTCGGTGCCGCCGTTGTCGGCGGCGTATCCGCCGAGGGAGAGGATGACGTCGCCGCCGCGTGAGCGGATGGTGGTGAAGTCGGAGCCGAAGACCGAGCCGGCGACGGGGGTGCCGGTGTCGCCGTTCCAGTACGGGGTGCAGGAGCCCTTCTTCTCGGTCTGGAGGAAGGCCATGGTCAGGTACTTGGCGCCGGAGTTCTGGGCGAGCGCGGCGGGGCTGTCGCCGTTGTACGCCTCGAAGTAGGGGGCGAACACGTGGGCGGGCAGCGGGGTCGCCGCGTGCGCGGCGCCCCCGAACCCCAGGGCGAGCCCGGCGGACGCGGCCAGTGTGGCCACGCCGGTGAGCAGGGCGCGTACGGATCTCGGACGTCTCATCGGGTACTCCCGGTTAGCGAACGACAGGCGAGAGAACGGGTGTCGCGCTGTGCAAGCCCGGCCGGGGCTATTGGTCTAGGCCATGATTGGTCTGGACCATGTGTCGGTCAAGGTGTGCGGATGGGCCTTTGCACGTTCATGGAAATCGAGCGTGCTCGGCCGGACCGCCCTCCTGACGGTGTGTCATGACCGGGAGGGAGACTCGCGCTTCGTTCGCTGTGCCTGCCGGGACCGCCACCGGTCCCGCGCCGGGCGGGGCCCGCGGACGTCGGATGCGGGATGGTGCGGGTCGGATGCGGGATGGTGCCGGTGAGTCGGGTCAGCCGCCCCAGACCGACCAGGACGTCGTACCGTGAGCGGACATCAGAACGGCGAGCACCACCAGGTCCGCGACGCCCAGTCCGAGTCCGAGGAGCGCGCGGAACCGGCGTGGTGTGTCGCGGCGCAGGGCGATGATCGCCAGCACGATCGCGATGGGGCCGAGGACGAGGTTGAGGACGAGCAGCCCGACGAGTCCGAGGACGAAGGAGGCCACGGCCATGCCTTCGGTGTCCTGCCGGCCCGTCCGGCGCGAGGGTGGTGCGGTCAGGCGCATCGTCATGCCCTCCTCGTCCGGTTGCGGCGCCGCCGCTCACGTCCCGCGAAGACGACGAGCCAGACGGCGATGAGCGATCCGAGCACCAGCGTGACGGGCCAGGGGAGATAGGCTGCCGACCCCACGACGATGCCCAGCAGGAGCAGCGCGACCACCAGGAAAAGCACGCTTACCTCCTCGGGGCGACGACGGCGGCGGACGGTGGGTTTCCGGCCTGCCTCTGCGACGGCTTCTGCGGCCATTTCCTCAACGCGTTCATGACATCGCCGGTTACCCGTGAGTCGCCGTCTCACGCAGCGGTTCCCCGCGCATGGCGCGCTTCTGACGGTCCGAACGGGCCCGGCAGCGCAGGATTCTGACGGACCGACAGCGGCGAGGCGCCGACGGGAGGGGGTCCCATACCGGCGTGCGCCGCGGGCAATCGAAGGGCATGAGCCTGCCGAAGCCGCTCAAAGGCGTACTGATCGTCGCCCTGACCTACGCGCTGTCCGTCCTGCTGCTGCGCTACCGCCGTGACGGGATGGGCTGGACCCACGCCCTCCTGATCGGCCTTGCCGTGACCCCGTTGGCGCTTCTGGCGGCAGCCGGCCGGGACCGGTTGAACGCCAGGGCGCGGGCGGCCGGGGAGCGCATGAGGGAGCGCCGGCAGCACCGGGGGGCCCGGTGACGGGCCCACTCCTCGCGGTCCGGCTCCACGTGCCGCCCGCCCCGCTCAGGTGGCGCGTGTTCCGCCGCCCCGCCGGATGCGGCCCAGCAGGTCCCGGTGGTAGGCCGCGAGCCGGCCCGCCGGTACCGGGGCGGGGCTGCCGGACAGGGTGTACCAGGTGTCACCCCCCGAGTGCTGGATGGCGACGCGCACACTGATGCCGTCGGCACGGAGGATGGTCGCGACGGTGAGGTCGCCGGTGATCACGCCGACTTCGTCGGTCATCGCGCCGCCGGGCCCGGCGGTGACCCGGTCGACGTAGCTGTTGACGCCGGGAGGGTTGCCCATGTTGACGCTGGGAGGGTTGCTCATGGGGCGCAGGTTTCCATCACCCTGACCGGCGTGCCCCGCACCGCGCGGGTGTCGTGCGCGCATGTCGCCGTGTCGGGCGTGCGGCCGGACGCCGACGGCCCCCGAACCATGGCAACCCGGTCCGCCACCGGGCCCGGAGGCCGGCGGCGGACACGCCGACGTCGAGCCGGCCGCCGTACCGCCGGCCGGGCCACCACGCTCCGCCGGGTGCCGCCCGGCCGGCGGTACCCGGCGGGAGGCGGACAGTCGGGAGGCGAGCAGGGGGACATGCGGGAGGAGGTCAGGCCGCGACGCGCTCCGCGAGCTGCCGGGCCCTGGTGGCCGCGGCCTCCAGGGCGCGGTCACGGGATGCCTCGGCCAGCGGGACCAGCTCGGCCATCGCCGGGTTCTTCGACGCCATGGTCAGCTCCGGGACGATGAACTCCAGGTCCAGGCCCAGGGCGTCGGCGAGGACGGCCTTGAGGTAGTTCTGCACGTACTCGTATCCCTCACGCGGGGTGCCCGGCGCGTAGGAGCCGCCCCGGCTGGCGACGACGGTGACCGGGATGCCCTTGACGGACGGGCTCTCGCCCGCCGTGCGGCCCATGAGGATCACGTTGTCCAGCCAGGCCTTGAGGGTGGACGGGATCGTGAAGTTGTACATCGGGGCGCCGATCAGGATCGCGTCGGCCTGCTCCAGCTCCTCGATCAGCTTGACGCGCTCGGCGAAGGCGGCGGCCTGCTCGGGCGTGTGGGCGGACTCGGGCACGAAGCCGGCCAAGTGCGCGTCGGCGCTGATGTGCGGAACGGGCTCGGCCGCCAGGTCGCGGTAGACGACCGTGCCCCGCGGGTGCTGCTCCTCCCAGTGCTTGCGGAAGGCCGCCGTCACGGCGCGGGAGGCCGACGCCTCGGTCGGGAACACGGACGAGTCGATGTGCAGCAGGGTCGCCATGAGCGTCTCCATAGGGGGCGGTGCGAGCGGAACAGGGGGTGCAGCCGCACACCGAGAGGCGTCGGCTGAGTTTTCGTACTGGACTACTTTTAACACATGGACTTACTTTTTTTCAGCCCCCTACGGTGGGGTAGTACCCTGGTGCGATGACGGCGGAGCAGAACCACGACAGTGCGGCGTGCAAGCGGGTGGACGACGGCATCACCCGGGTCTTCCAACTGCTCGGCAAGCGCTGGAGCGGCCCGATCGTGGCCGTCCTGGTGGAACAGCCCGCGTACTTCGCCGACCTCCGGCGGGCCGTCCCCGGCATCAGCGAACGCATGCTCTCCGACCGGCTCGCCGAACTCGGTGCGGCCGGCCTCGTGCTGCGCGAGGTCGACGAAGGCCCCCCGCTGCGCGTCTCCTACCGGCTGACCGACGCCGGCGCGGCCCTGGAGCCCGCCCTTCGAGAACTCGGCGAGTGGGCGAAGTCCCATCTGCCGGACGCGGCGGCGTGCCCCGAGTCGGCCCTGGGACGACAGCCCTAGGCGCCGGTCCGGCGAGCGGCGGGCACGCGCGGCCGCCGCCGGCCGTCGGCGTACCGGTTGCCCGAATGGCGGACGGCACGGCCGTCGGACACGGTGGTGGGGTGCGGACCCGTACCGGGAGGACCCCATCGTGCGCATCGTCACGGCCGCCGTCGCCGCCCTGACCTTAGCCGCCCTGGCCGTGCCGGTCGCGACCGTCGCGCCACCGCGCCCGCCGGCCATCGACGGAGTGTGGCGGACGGACGGCTACGGCGCCTTGCTCGTCCTCGGCCGGGAAACCCTGCGCGAGTACCAGACCACGTCCGTCAGCTGCCTCGCGGGCGGCTCCGCACGGCGGACGGGCCCCGGCGCCTACACCACGCACGACGGCACCGTCCTCACCGTACGGACCGACCGTGACCAGGACCACGCCCGGCTCGCCGCGGACAGCTCGGTCGGGCACCGGCAGCTCACCCGGGTACCGGCGCTGCCCGCCGGCTGCACCCGTCCGGCACCCGAGGACCCCCGGGCCGGCTTCGACGCGCTCTGGCAGACCTTCGAGGAGAACTACCCCTTCTTCGCGCGGAAGGACGTCGACTGGCACGCCGTCCGCGACCGGTACCGGCCGCAGGTGCACCACGACACCACCGGGCCCGAACTCTTCGGCATCTTCAGCCGCATGCTGCGACCCCTGTACGACATCCACGTCGCGGTCGAGGACGGCGACCGCGACTTCTCCGGGGTACGGCCCGGCACCGAGGCGCCGAGCGACGAACTGGACGCCCGGACCAAGGATTTCATCGAGGCCCGAGACCTCAGGGACGCCACGCACCGGCAGGACTTCGCCGCGGGGCTGATCACCTACGCCGACCTGCGCGGCGACCTCGGCTACCTGCGGATCTCCGCCTTCGAGCACTTCGCGGGCGACGACGCGCCCCCCTCCGCGGACCGGGCGGAACTCGACCGGGTGCTCGACACCGTCCTGACGCCGAGCCGTACCCGGCGCCTGAAGGGACTGATCATCGACCTGCGGGTGAACGACGGCGGCTCCGACGCCCTCGGCATCCGGGTGGCGCAACGGCTGACCGACACCCCGTACACCGCCTACACCAAACGCGCCCGCAACGACCCGGCCGACCCCACCCGGCACACCCGGCCCGAACCCGTGCCCGTCGTCCCGGCCGACACGCCCCGGTACACCGGCCCGGTCGCCGTCCTCACCGGCGGATCGACGGTCAGCGCCGGCGAGACCTTCACCCAGGCCCTGTTCGACAGGCCCGGCCGCACCGTGCGGATCGGGCAGCCCACCCAGGGCGTCTTCTCGGACACGATGACGCGAAGACTCCCCGACGGCATGCGCTTCACCCTGCCGAACGAGGAGTACCTGACCCGCACCGGCCGCACCTTCGACGGCACCGGCATCCCGCCGCACCTGACCGAACCGGTCTTCACCGAGGAGGAGTTCGCGAAGAACCGCGACTCGGCGTTCGACCGCGCGGTCACCTTCCTGCGTGACCCGCCTGATCCCCGCCAGTCGACCGGCCAGGTGTGCGTCGGGGCGTTGAGCTGCATGGAGTGGTCGATGTCGACCCGGGTCACCTTCCTGCGTGACCCGGCTGATCCCCGTCAGTCGACCGGCCAGGTGTGCACCGGGGCGTTGAGGTGCATGTAGTCGATGTAGACCTGGGTCATCCGGCGCAGTGCCTCCTGTGGACCGGCGTGCGTGGTGGCGTCGATGTGATGGAACATCTCCTTCTGCCACACCGCTCCGTTGCGCGCGGTCACACAGCGCTGCTCGATGACGCCGAGCAGCGGCTCGCGCCACGCCGCGTCCATGCCGGAGCGTTCCAGACCGCGGTGCGCGAGCGGCAACAGCCGCCGCAGCACCAGCTCCGGCACCGGGACCTCGCCCATCCCGGGCCAGTACAGCAGCGCCTCGATACCGTTCCGGGCGGCGGCGTGCAGATTGTCCTCGGCGGCCGAGAATGACATCCGCGACCACACCGGCCGGTCCTCCTCCACCAGGGCCCGGGTGAGCCCGTAGTAGAAGGCGCCGTTGGCCAGGGTGTCGGCGACGGTCGGACCGGCGGGCAGCACCCGGTTCTCCACCCGGATGTGCGGGTGGCCGTCGGCGACGGCGTAGACCGGCCGGTTCCAGCGGTAGATCGTGCCGTTGTGCAGGGTGAGTTCGGACAGTTCGGGGATGCCGCCGCGGTCCAGCGTCTCCACCGGGTCCTCCTCGTCGCACAGGGGAAGGAGGGCCGGGAAGTAGCGCAGGTTCTCCTCGAACAGGTCGAAGACGCTGTTGATCCACCGCTCCCCGAACCACACCCGCGGCCGTACACCCTGCACCTTGATCTCCTCCGGGCGGGTGTCGGTGGCCTGCTCGAACAGCGGGATCCGCGTCTCGTGCCACAGCTCCTTGCCGAACAGGAAGGGGGAGTTGGCCGCCAGCGCGACCTGGACCCCGGCGATCGCCTGCGCCGCGTTCCAGTAGCCGGCGAACTCCTCGGGCGACACCTGGAGATGGAACTGCGTGCTGGTGCACGCGGCCTCCGGGGTGATCGTGTCCGCCCAGGTCCGCAGCCGGTCGGCTCCGTCGATCTCGATGCGCAGGTCCTCGCCGCGGGCCGCGAAGACCTGGTCGTTGAGCAGCCGGTAGCGGGAATTCTCCGACAGCGTCCCCTCACCGATCTGCTCCTGCCGGAGCGTGGGCAGGATCCCGACCGTGATCAGGCGGGTGCCCACCGACCGCGCCCGCTCGTCGGCGTGGTTCAGCGCGGCCCGGATCTCGGACTCCCAGGCGTCGGGGCCGCCCGCGATCAGCCGCCGCGGCGGCACGTTGATCTCCAGGTTGAACCGGCCCAGCTCGGTGGACCACGCGGGGTCGGAGATCGCCTCCAGCACATCGCTGTTGCGCATCGCCGGCTCGGCGTCCTCGTCCACCAGGTTCAGCTCTATCTCCAGGCCCACCTGGGGCCGCTCCGACTCGAAATGCGCCTCGCGCAGCATCTGCGCGAACGCGTCCAGGCACTCCTGCATCTTGATCCGGTACCGGCGGCGGTCCTCGCGGGTGAAGACGAGCGCCGGGACGTCACGCCCCATCGGCCCTCCAGGTCCCCTCGGCGGACACCTCTCCACCCAGCGTCGCATCATCGCGCGAAGCCCACCAAGCGGATGCCCGGCGGGGCCCGCACCTGCGAAGACGCCGTCGCGAGCGCCACGAAGATCACCCAACGACGTCCCCTCGCGCGCCTCCCGCCCGAGCCGCCGCACCCGCTGGAGCCCGAGGCCGACCGGTGGGTGCCGTTCCTGGCAGGGGCCGTACCCCACCGCCGGTACTCCCGAACGGACACTTCAGACCCGCGACTCACCGGCCGCGACTCTCCAACCGGGACTGCCGAGCCAGGGCTCCCGAATCGGGGCTGCCGAGCCGGGGCTGCTGAATCGGGCTGCCGAGTCGGGGGCTGCTGAGTCGGGGGCTGTCGAGCCGGGGCTCCCGAATCGGGGCTGTCGAGTCGGGGGCTGTCGAGTCGGGATTGCCGAAGGCCGGAGCCCTGAACCGGATTCCCGAACCGGACTCCGGCCTTCGGGAAGCGACCGCCACCCGGTGGTCCCCCGGTCGTGGCTGTTGGGAAGATGGGCGCATGACCATCTCGCGCGGCGCCCGTCGGCCCACCATCGCCGATGTGGCCCAGGCCGCCTCGGTGTCCCGGACGACGGTGTCCCACGCCCTCAACGGCATCGGCAAGGTGGACCCGCGGACCCGCGAGCGCATCAAGAAGATCGCCGCCGAGCTGGGTTACCGGCCCAACCTGCGCGCCCAGCGGCTGCGCCGCGGTGAGGCCAGGGCCATCGCGCTGGCCTCCTCGATGCCGTTCGCTGTGGCCGGCGGCCCGTCCCGGCTGGGTTTCTACATGGAGGTGGCCGCCGCGGCGGCCGAGCGGGCCCTCGTCCACGAGTACGCGCTGGTGCTGATCCCGCCCGTGCAGTCCGGATCCGCGCTGTACAGCGTCGACATCGACGGCGCCATCGTGGTCGAGCCCGCGGCGGACGACGCGGCCGTGGCCCAACTGCGCGAGCGCGGGCTGCCGTACGTCACGCTGGGCCGGCCCACCGCGCCCGACGATGACGCACCCTACGTCGACCTGCACGGCGGCCGGGTCGTCGAACTGCTCCTGGACCACCTGCGCGCCCAGGGCGCCCGCCGCCCCGCGCTCGTCGTCGGCGCGGGCACCCGCCACTCCTCGGTCGACGCCCGCGCCGCCTACGAACACGCGGCGGCGGCCCACGGCTGGACCCCGGTCATCGCCACCGCACCGGAGGACGGCGGCGAACAGGCGGGGTACGACCGGTGCGCCGCGCTGCTCGCCGAGCATCCCGACGTCGACGCGCTGTGCGTGCTCGTCGACGCCTTCGCCGTCGGGGCGGTACGGGCCCTGCGGGACGCGGGCCGCCGTATCCCCGACGACACCATGGTCGTCACCCGGTACGACGGTCTGCGCGCCCGCACCTGCGAACCACCGCTCACCGCGGTCGACCTGCGCCTGGACCGGGCCGCGGCGGACGCGGTGGAGCTGCTGCTCGGCCGGCTGGGCGAGCAATCGGCCGCTGGAGGCGAGGAGTTGGCGACAGTTGCCGGTACCACCGGTACCACCGCCAGCGCGGAAGGCGCCGGGCGTGGGGTGTCGGCCCCCGAGCCGCGGCTCGTCGTCCGTGCTTCGTCCCTGCGGCACCGATAGGGCGAGGCCCGGCGTTCCGCGCTCCGGGTCAGCGGAAGGCGCCGGGCGTGGGGTGTCGGCCCCCGAGCCGCGGCTCGTCGTCCGCGCTCCGTCCCTGCGGCACCGATAGGGCGAGGCCCGGCGTTCCGCGGTCCGGGTCAGCTGCCCGCGATCAGGACCACCCCGGACACCAGGGCGAACGCGAGCACGAAGGCGCGCATCCTCCTCGCGTCGACGCGCTGGTGCACCAGACGGCTCAACCAGGCACCCGCCGCGAGCGCCGGCAGGAGCAGCACCGCCCAGCCCATGTCCGCCGCTCGCCCCCGGCCGGTGACGAACAGCAGGGCCAGGGAGGCGACTTCGCCCACCAGAAAGCAGACGGCGACCGTCGCGCGCAGCTCGGCGGGCGGCCGGTGCTGGTAGACGAGGGCGAGCGGCGGGCCGCCGACACCGGTCGCCGTCTCGGTCAGCCCGGTGACGACACCCGCGCCCACATAGGCGCCGGGCCCCGGCACGAAGCCGGGCACGACGAGGCTGACCACGGCCGCCAGCACCGTCGCCACGCCGACCACCGTCCCCAGGTCGCTCTGCGGCACGACCCACAGCAGGGCGAGACCCCCCGGGGTCGCCGTCAGCCGCGCGGCCGTGATCCAGCCGGCGCCCCGCAGATCGAGGCTGTGCCGTTCCCGCCAGGCGACGTACAGGTTCAGCGGGATCATCGAGGTCAGCACGAACACGGGCAGCAGTCCGGGATCGAGCATTCCCGCGACCGGTGCCACGATCAGCGCGAAGCCCAGCCCGCTGGCGCCCTGCACGAACGCCGCCGCCGCCACGGTCAGCGCCAGTACGGCGAGCATCCCGCCCGTCATACCCGACCTCCGACGGAGCCGGCCGGAGCGGATGCCGGAGACGCTGCCGAACGCGGCGCGGGGCGTGCTGCCGACGGCGCGGACGCGGGCGGCGCGGAGCCGGTCGCCCGGTCCTGCGCGGGTGCCGGGGTGGTGGAGGTGCTGGCCGGGTGGGTGGCTGGGGTTTGCGCTGTGGCTCGTGCCGTCCGGTCCTGTGCGGGTGCCGGGGTGGTGGAGGTGCTGGCCGGGTGGGTGGCTGGGGTTTGCGCTGTGGCTCGTGCCGTCCGGTCCTGCGCCGTCGGCGCCCCGGCCCCCGCTGTCGCTGGCTCCGCTGCCGCCCCTGCCGCTCCCCTCTCCGCTGTCGCCGGCGCCTCTGTTGCCCTCGTCGCCGCTGTCTTCGCTGTCGCTGGTTCCGCCGCCGCTGTCGCTCCTCCCTCCGCTGGCATGGGTGCCGTCGTCACTGGTGGCCGGGTGGATCCCGCCTCCCGCCAGGCCCGTACCGATGTGGGGTGAGCCCGTGTCACCTCGGCGCGTTCCACCACCCGCCGGGCCAGTTCCGCGGCCCGGTGGACCAGGGCCGGGCCGTCCCAGTCCGGCGGCCAGCCGTGCCACAACCGCAGTCGGCCGGCGACGAACACGGCGGTGAGCTGGTCCCGGTTGCCGCGCCGGACCAGCTCCCAGGGGAGATCCCAGGACGGCTGCATCTCGGGCCCGCTGACGTCCACGAGCAGGAAGTCGGCGGCATGCCCCGCCGCGACCCGCCCGGTGAGCCGGCCGAGCCCGACCGCGTCCGCACCGCCCGCACCGGCCCGCTCCAGCCAGGTCCAGCCGGCGCCGCAGGACGAGTCGCCGCCGGCCAGACCGTAGGTGAGCCGCTGGGCGGACTCCGCCGCGTCCGCGAGCCGGAAGCCGTCGCCACGGGTGCCGTCCGTGCCGAGGCCGAACCTGATGCCACGCTCGGCGAAGGCCGTGGCGGGAGCGACGGCGTTGCCCTTCCAGGCGCTGGCGACCGGGTTGTAGCTCACCGCCGTGCCGGTGCCGGCGAGCAGCGTGAGCTCGGCCGGGGTGAGCAGCGTCGCGTGCGCGGCGAGCAGGTGCGGGCCGAGCGCGCCCACCTGGTGCAGATACTCGAGGGGCCGCATCCCGTGCCGGACGAGGGAGCGTTCGACGGCGACGAGGTGCTCGTTCACATGGATCTGGACGACGGCCCCCGCGGCGGCGGCCAGCCGTGCCGTGGCGGCCAGCGTCGGCCCGGTCGCCGCCTCCGGCACGGACACGGCCAGCGAGGGGTGGACCAGTTCGTCGTCGCCGAAGCGGGCCAGATGCCGTTCGGCGGCGACGAGCACGGCTCGCGGATCGGCGTCCTCGCCGGTGCCGTCCGCGGCGTCGTTGCAGACCAGACCCAGTACGCAGCGGATGCCCGCGTCCCGCGCCGCCGAGGCGAGCACGTCCACGTCCACCCGGGCGCGGGTGCCGGACTCGGCGACCGTGGTGAAACCGCCGCGCAGCGACTCCAGGGCGGCCAGTTTCGCGGCCACGTACGCCGACTCCTCGTCCAGCGCCCGCTCCAGCGGCACCCACACCCGGCGGAAGATCTCCGAGGGCTCCCCGAAGGCGAGGGCGCCGCCGAAACTCTGCGTCAGATGATGATGGGCGTCGACGAAGCCGGGCATCAGCACATGTCCGGGCAGGGGCAGGGGTGCCAGCGACGGATGCGTACGGACGATCCGCTCGACCGGTCCGACGTCGCGGAACACGCCGTCCCGCACCACCACCGCGTACCGGTCCAGCGGGCCGTCGGGGGCCAGCGTCACTTCGGGGACCAGCAGCAGCGTGTCCTGGCGCAGCCGGTCCAAGGTCAGGTCGGTCATGGTTCTCCGGGGTTCGAGCGGACAGGCGGGCTGACGTTCGGGCGGTCGGCGGCTCACGCGCGGGCGGCCGTACCGGGCGCCTCGGCCGGTACGGCAGCCGAGACGGTGGCCGTGGCGGTGGCGGTCCGTCGGCCCAGGTGGTGGAAGACCACGTTGAGGACGGCGGCGGTCAGGGCGCCCACGGCGACCCCGCTCTCCAGCAGGATCCGCACGCCGGACGGGAAACCGGCGTACACCCCGGGCACCAGGATCGGCAGCAGCCCCAGCGCCAGCGCCACCGCGCACGTGAGCGCGGCCGTGTGGTCCTCCAGCCGGGCCCGGCCCAGCATCTGCACGCCCAGTACGGTGATCACCGCGAAGACGGCCATCGCCGCGCCGCCGACCACCGCCGGGGGCATGACGCTGATGGCCCGGGCGACGGGAGTGAGGAAGCCGAGGACCACGAGGACGACGCCCGCGGCGGCCGTGACGTACCGGCTGCGCACACCGGTGACCCGCACGATGCCGATGTTCTCCCCACTGGTGACCATCAAGGGCAGCCCGAAGAAGCCGCCGAACAGCGAGGTGAGGGCGTCCCCGCGCACGGTGCGCGGTACGTCCGACCGGATGTCGATCTCCCTGCCCACCGCCTCGGCGTTGATGACGGTCTGCCCGGTCGCCTCCGCCATGGACGCCAGGCTGTACAGCATCAGCGGCAGCGCGGCGACGAGGTCGAAGACGGGCGGGCCGAACGGCAACGGGTGGGGTACGCCCACCAGTTGCCCGGAGAACAGAGCACCCGCGTGCACCTGACCGGTGAGGCAGGCGAGGGCCGTGCCCGCGACCAGCCCGAGCAGCACGGCGAGCTGGCGCAGCACCCCGCGCAGCAGCCGGGTGAAGAGCACGATCAGGCCGATCGTGGCGAACGCGAGCCCCAGCCGGGCCGGCTCGGCGAAGCCGGGCGTGCCGGGCTGCCCGGTGACGAGCAGACCGCCGACCTTCACCAGGTTGACCCCGACGATCACGATCATCGTGCCGATCACCAGGGGCGGGAAGAACCTCAGAAGGCGTGTGAACAGCGGCAGGACGACGAAGGTGAACGCGGCGGTGAGGAGCACGGCGCCGGTGGCGGTGCGCAGTCCGTGCTGCTGTGCGATGGACATGAAGAGGATCAGCGGCGCGCCGCCGGGCAGCATCACGAACGGCAGCCGGGGGCCGAACTTCCACGGCCCCAGGGACTGGATCAGCGAGCCGACGCCGGACAGCAGCAGGGCCGCCGAGAGCAGATCGACGGTGACGCCCGGGTTCAGCCGGAGGGTGGCGCTCATCAGGAAGATCGCGGAGATCGGTGTCGCCGCCATGACGAGGACGTGCTGGACGCCGAAGAGGAGGATCCGGCCGAGGGGCCGGGACTCGTCGACCGGGTGCACGGCACGGGGTGCGACGGACTGCGGGGGATCGGGGACGACGGGATGTACGGGACTGGACACGCGCGGGCTCCGTTCGGCTCGCTCGCTCAGGCTTCGACGATCCGGCCGTGGACGGCGGCCAAATCGATTTGGTCAATCGATTCGGCGGTCAGTATGGAGGTGTGGCGGGGGTGTCGGTCAAGGGGGCGGACGCAAGCGGCCCGCCGCGCCTCGTGCGGTGCGGCGGGCCGGCGGCCGGAGTCAGGCGGTCTTGCGGGCCACGCCGCCGTAGAAGCCGATCTCGTCGGACCGTGGCGGTG
Organism: Streptomyces sp. NPDC053076; assembly: GCF_044546845.1. Classification (NCBI taxonomy): domain Bacteria; kingdom Bacillati; phylum Actinomycetota; class Actinomycetes; order Kitasatosporales; family Streptomycetaceae; genus Streptomyces; species Streptomyces sp. NPDC053076. Next base: position 1,506,118 of record NZ_JBITZL010000001.1, read on the forward strand.
GCGGGGCGTCCGGACGCCAGAACGGCACCTGGACCAGGCCCGGTTCGACGAGCTCGAAGCCGTCGAAGAACCGTTCCACCTCGACGTGGCCGCGCAGGTTCAGGGAGGCGGTCGCCTTGGTGTAGACGGCCTGGGCGGCGGTACGGTCGGCGAAGTCGCCCGTGGCATGAGAGAGCACCAGGAAGCTGCCGGCGGGCAGCGCGTCGCGGAGCGTGCCGACGACCTCGGCGGGCCGGTCCGCGTCGGCGAGGAAGTGCAGGATGGCGACGAGGAGCAGGGCGATCGGCCGGTCGAAGTCGATGAGCCTGCGGACCTCGGGGTCGTCCAGGACGGACCGCGGTTCGCGCAGGTCGCCGAGGACGATGCGGGTCGAGCCGGAGCGGCTGAGCAGGGCGTTGCCGTGTGCGGCGACGATCGGGTCGTTGTCGACGTAGGCCACGCGGACGTCCGGCGCCGCCGTCTGGGCGACCTCGTGCACGTTCGGTGACGTGGGCAGCCCGGTGCCGATGTCCAGGATCTGGCGGACCCCGCTGCCCACGACGTACCGGACGGCGCGCCGCAGGAAGGCGCGGTTCGCCCGTACACCGATGCGTGCCTCGGGTGCCGCGGCGGCGAGTTCGTCACCCGCCCGCTGGTCCACCTCGTAGTGGTCCTTGCCGCCCAGGAGGTAGTCGTAGACCCGCGCGGGATGCGGTCTGCTCGTGTCGATGTGCACGGCCTCGAAGCCGTCCTCTGTCACGCTGAGCTCCTCTCCACGGCCGGTCTGGCCTCGGTCGGCACCGGCCGGGCACAGCTTCCCATATCAACTTGCCTGTCCGGCAAGGGAGTTCTCGCAGGTCGTCGGCCGGTGCCCCGTGGCGCTTCACCCGGCCGGCCCCCTCCGGATGGCGCGCTCGCGCCCGCCGTCGGAGGGTCTGAACAAGATCGGTGGTCCGGGCACGTCCGCCGGTCGTCACCCACGGACCGGCGCGCCGCCCCGGCTGCCCGAGCGGCGGGCCGACCGGCAGGGACGGGGAACGGTCAATCCATGCGCTCGGTCCGTTCCCCGCCCCGTCGGACGCCGGCCGCACGGTCAGCCGCCTCACCGACGCTCTCGGCGCCTGGCGGTACGGGCAGCCGCCTCGCCGGCACTGTCGGCGCCTGGCGGTACGGCCGCCGCCTCACCGGCGCTGTCCGCGCCGCTTCTGCCGCGGTGGCGCGCTCACTCGTCGCGCGGGTCGGCCGAGCCAGGGTGCGGCCCGGGGCGTCCTCGCGGGCCGCGAGGACGGCCGGGCGGGTGCGCGCACCCGTAGCCGGGGACGAAAGGGCGAGGCTCCGCCGCCTCGAGGTGTTCTCCGGGCCGGTCACCGCGCACGGAAGTCGGGAAGCCGGTGGCGTTCCCATGGCCTGTACGCATGCGGTGCGTTCCTTCAGCAACCCCCGGCGACGGGGTCGGCCGGCGGGCGGGCGGAAGGCGACCCGGCGGCACGCTTGCCGTTGGAAACCGATCGGTTTACGGTGAGAGGAAACCGATCGGTTTCCAATCCTGGAGGCGTTCATGACGTCGATCAAGAACTCTGTCGCGCTGGTCACCGGAGGCAGCCGGGGGCTGGGAAAGGCGCTGGTGGAGGAGCTGTACACGCGTGGCGCCGCCAAGGTGTACGCCACCGCCCGGGACCCGCGCAGCGTCACGCATCCCGACGCCGTACCCCTCGCGCTGGAGGTCACCGACCCCCGGTCCGTCGAGGCCGCCGCGGCTCAGGCGCGGGACGTCACCGTACTGGTGAACAACGCCGGCATCTCGCTCGGCGCACGCTCTTTCCTGAACGCCCCCGTCGACGACGTACGCCGGGAGTTCGAGACGAACTTCTTCGGCCCGCTGCTGGTCACCCGGGCCTTCGTGCCGATCGTCGAGCGCAACGGCGGCGGGCACCTCCTCAACGTCCACTCCGTGCTCTCCTGGATCGGCGTCGCCGGCTCCTACAGCGCCACCAAGGCGGCCCTGTGGTCCCAGACCAACTCGCTCCGCCTGGAGCTGAGTCCGCGGGGCATCGGGGTGACCGGACTGCACGTCGGCTACATCGACACCGACATGGCCGCGGATGTGGACGCGCCCAAGTCCAGCCCGCAGGGCGTCGCCGCGCTCGCGCTCGACGGCGTCGAGGCGGGAGCGTACGAGGTACTGGCCGACGACATCAGCCGGCAGGTGAAGTCCGGGCTGTCGGGAGACCTGGCGGCGCTGTATCCGCAGCTGGCGGCCTGACCCGGGCCGTCCACGGCGGTGGTCGGACGACACGCCCGACCACCGCGCCGCCGGAACACGGCATAGGCGTTGCACGGTCAGGCCCGGGGGTGGGGTCGCCCATCAGGGCCGGGGGCGTTCGTCAGAAGTGGGTGCCGCCGTCGACGCGGATCTCGGTTCCGGTGATGAACCCGCCGTCCCGGGAACCGAGCATCGCCACCACGGACGCCACGGTCTCGGGGCCGGCGAACCCCTGGCCGAGGGCGGGGGAGAGCTTCGCGAACAGGCGCATGTCGGCATCGTCGGGCAGTCCCGGCCCGCTGCTCTGCCCGCTGGCGCCGCTGCCGTCGGTCATTCCGCTGGAGATGGAGCCGGGCTGGACGGCGGTGAAGCGGATGCCCTGACCGGCGTACTCGGCGGCGAGCGCGTGCGTCATCGACTGGATGCCGCCCTTGCTCGCCGCGTACGCCGCCATGTAGGGATGCGCGAACGCCGCCGAGGTGGAGCTGAAGTTGACGACCGCCGCGTCCTGGCCCGCCAGCAGGGCCGGTATCGCCTCGCGGATCACCAGGAAGGTGCCGACGAGGTTCACCTGCAGGATGCGCGTGAACTCGGCGAGGGTCGTCAGGTGGGTGTGCGAGGAACGCAGGATCCCGGCGGCGTTGACGAGCACGTCCAGGCCGCCGAGCGAGCCGGTCGCGGCGGCGACCCCCGCGCGAACGGAGTCCTCGTCGGCGATGTCCACGACGAGGGTCGTGAGGCGGTCCGCGTACGCGGCGGCCTTCTCCGTGGTGTCCCGCAGCCCTCGTTCGCTCACGTCGGCGGCCACCACGCTGCCGCCCTCGGCGAGGAGGCGCAGCACGGTGGCCTGGCCGATGCCGGACCCGCCTCCGGTGATCAGCACGCGGCGGCCCTCGTAGCGGTTCATGTGTTCTCCTGCCCGGCCCGCCGGGACACGGCGGGGTTGTGCGACGCCGGTTCCTTGCCGTCCGGCGCCCGATGTCCTTCACGTTACGCCGTCGTGGCACGTTTTGCCATCTCGGCGCGAAGTGCCAACACCTGTCCCCGAGCCGTACCCTTCTCGGGTGAGCAGCAAGCCGTCCTCCTCCCTGACCGAGCGCCGCAAGGCCGCGACACAGCTCGACATCGCCCACGCGGCGGCCGACCTGTTCGCCGAGCGGGGGCCGGACGCGACCACCGCCGAGGAGATCGCCCGGCAGTCGGGCGTGGCGCTGCGGACCTTCTACCGCTACTTCCGCTCCAAGCAGGACGCGGTGAGCCCGCTGCTCGCGGCCGGAGCCGACCGGTGGCGGGCACTGCTGGAGGCGGCCGAGCCCGGCGCCGTGCTGTCCCGGGCGCTCGAGACGGCGGTGGAGCAGTCGCTCGCGGCGCCGGACGGGGAGGCGGCCGCGGCGCTGCGGCGGACCCGGGGGCTGCTGCGGGCGGCAGCGGATGATCCCGCGTTGCGGGCGGTGTGGTACCGGGTGAACCAGGAGTCCGAGGAGCAGCTCGTCCCGGTCGTCGCCCGGATCGCCGACGGGCGACTCGAAGCGTTGCAGGTGCGCCTGGTCGCAGCCGCGGCCACGGACGCGATCCGCATCGCGCTGGAGACCTGGGCCGGCACGGAGGCCGACGTCACCGGCGAGGGCTCCCCGGCCGTGCTCGCGCTCCGGTGCCTGCGGCAACTCCTGGGCGGAATGGACGCATTGCCACCGGCGGGTGACGACAAGGCGTAGGGCTCCTCTTTCCCGAGCCGCCGTTGTCAGTGGGTGCCCCTACGGTGAGGAGCAGTTGAGGACCTGCTGAAACGGCCGCGGGTCTGTCTGGGGAGGGGTCTGCCATGTCCACGGCGTCCGCGGTGTCGACCACGTATCTGGAGCTGTCGCAGGAGAGCGGCGGCGCCCACAAGTTCTACGAAGTGACGGTCGACGGACAGGTGGTGACGGTGCGTTATGGCCGGATCGGGGCCGCCGGGCAGACGCAGACGACGACGTTCCCGACCGCGGAGAAGGCGCGGGCCGCCGCGGCGAAGAAGGTGGGCGAGAAGGTCCGCAAGGGGTACGCCCCGGCGGTCCAGGGACAGCGTCCGCCCCGCGCGGTGACCCGTCGGCAGGTCAGCTCGGCGCCGTCCACCGCCCGTGCCGTGGCACCGGTGCTGTGGCGGTTCCGCACCGGCTCCGCCGCGTTCGGCATCCACGTGGACGACGACCGCTGCTGGGTGGGCAACCAGGCCGGTGACGTCTACACGCTGGACCACGAGGGCGCCGTCCTGGCCCACTTCGGTCTGCCCGACGGGGTGAAGTGCCTGGTCGCGGACGACTTCTGGATCTACGCCGGCTGTGACGACGGCAAGGTCTACGACCTCTCCTCCAAACTCCCCTTCGCCGCCTATGACATCGCCGCCGATGTCGACATCTTCTGGCTGGACATCCACGAGGGCGTCCTGGACGTCTCGGACCGCGAAGGCCGGCTCACCGTCATCGACCACGAGGACGAACACCAGTGGTCCCGCCGCAGCCATGGAGAGCACGCCTGGATGGTCCGCGCCGACGACCGGGCCGTCTACCACGGTCACCAGCGGGGCGTCACCGCCTACGCGCCCGACGGCGGCGGCGAGCTGTGGCACACCCCCACCAAGGGCGGTGTGCTGTTCGGCTGGCAGGAGCGGGACGCGGTGTACGCGGGCACCGCGCACCGGGTGGTCCAGCGGCTGTCGAAGGGCACCGGCGTCATCGAGGCGACGTACGCCTGCGACAACGCGGTGTACTCGTGCGCCACCTCACCCGGCGGCCGGTTCGTCTTCGCCGGCGACGCGGCCTCCTCCGTCTACTGCTTCGACCGGGACGGCAGGCGGCTGTGGAAGCTGGGCACGGGCAGTGGCTCGGCCCTGTCGATGCAGTACCGAGACGAGCGGCTCTACCTGGTCACCACCGACGGTTCGCTGGTGTGTGTCGACGCGAGCGAGGCGGCCGTCTCCGCGGCCCAGCAGGGCACGGTACCGGTGGCGCGGGACGTCAAGCTCGCCGCCGCCCTGCCGACGTACGCTCCGGCCACGGCCGTGGCCGCCGTGGCCACGGTCACCCGGGCGCCCGCCGGCGCGGTGGTGGTGGAGTGCGTCCAGGAGGCCGGCCGGCTACGGGTGCACGTGCTGTCCGACGGCTACGACTCCTCCTGGAGAGTCCAGTTCCCGCGCGCGATACGCGAGCCCGGTGCCCGGTACGTCGTCGACGCCCTGCACCCGGCGGCGGGCGGCTTCTATCGGGTCCGCGGCGACATCCGGCGCCTGCTCTGACGCCGCCTCAGGCCGTCGCACCGAGCGGGCGGCAGAGCATCGGCCGCTCGTCGGCGTCGCCCTGCCCGCCCGGTACCACCCGGTGCCGATCGGTATCACCCGATACCGTCCGGTACCGCCTGGTACAGCCGGGCCCCCGGCCGCCGGGTCACCGCCTCCTCGAACCGCCCACCCGAGAACAGCGCACCTACGCCGTCCTCCCGCGCCCAGCACGCCCTCCTTCACGGGCGGGTGGAGAGGAGGAGCCGACGGATTCCGGGGTGAGTGGCCGGCCGCAAGTGAACAGTCGCCCGTCCGCCCCGGCGGCGGCCCGGTGCTTGTCAGGGGTGGACGGTCGCCGTCCGTTCCAGGATCAGCCGTGCGACGGGAAGCGCCTCGGTGCGGTCCTGGGGGACCAGGCCGATCCGGGTGCGGCGGTCCAGGAGGTCCGACTCGTCCAGCGCGCCCTCGTGCCGCACCGCCCAGAGGAGTTCGGCCCGGGTGACGGGGTGGCCGGCCAGCACCGGCTCGGCCAGGGCGGGGTCCTGGGCCGCGAGGGCGTGCACCGCCACGGCCTCGGTGCCGTAGCGGCGGATCAGCCGGCGGGGCGCGGGCAGGGCGCGCAGCCGTTCGGGGGCGGCGGCACCGACCAGCGGCAGCGCGGCGGTGGGGGAGGGGCCGGTGCGCAGACCCCTGGCCCCGGCCGCGGCGTCCACGGCGTCCTGCGCCATGCGCCGGTAGGTGGTGAGCTTGCCGCCCACCACGGTGGTGACACCGTCGGGCGACGTCAGCACCGCGTGCCGGCGCGAGACGTCCGAGGTGCGTGCCGGCCCGCGGTCCCGGCCGTCGGGCGCGGAGGTGTCCAGCAGTGGGCGCAGCCCGGCGAAGGCACCGACCACCTCGTCGCGGGACACGGGGGTGTCCAGGATCGAGCCGAGCACGTCCAGCAGGAAGCCGATGTCGGTCTCGGGGACCTCGGGCACGTCCGGGATCCCGCCGTCGACCGGCTCGTCGGTGAGCCCGACGTAGACCCGGCCGTCCCCTTGGGGCAGGACCAGGACGAACCGGTTGGTCTCCCCGGGGATCGGCACGTGCATTCCGGCCGGCAGGGCGCCGAGCCGCTCCGAGCGCAGGACCAGGTGGGTGCCGCGCGACGGGCGGATCCGGATGCCCTCGGCGAGGTCGCCCGCCCACACCCCGGTGGCGTTGATCACGGCGCGTGCCCTGATCTGGCCCTCCTCGCCGGTGAGTTCGTCGCGGATCCGGGCGCCGGAACCGGTCAGCTCCAGTGCCCGTACCCGGGTCAGCACCCGGGCGCCGTGCGCGGCGGCAGTCCGGGCCAGCGCGGTCACCAGGCGGGCGTCGTCGGTCACCTTGCCGTCCCAGGACAGCAATCCGCCGCGCAGCCCGGAGGCGCGGACCGAGGGCGCGAGGTGGCGGGCCTCCGTCGCCGACAGCCGGCGCGGGGCGGGCAGGACCTGTCGGGGGGTGCGTGCCGCAAGTCGCAGCATGTCCCCGGCCCGGAACCCGGCCCAGGCCAGCGAAGCCTGGGACCGGGACACCAGCGGGGTCAGCGGCAGCACGAACGGCTGGGCGGCGACCAGGTGCGGCGCCGTACGGGTCATCAGCACCCCGCGTTCGACCGCGCTCTCATGGGCGACGTCGAACTGCGCGGAGGCGAGATAGCGCAGCCCGCCGTGGATCAGCTTCGAGCTCCAGCGGGAGGTGCCGAAGGCCAGGTCGTGGGCGTCCACCGCGATGACGTCCAGTCCGCGGGCCGCCGCGTCCAGCGCGGCTCCGGCGCCCGTGGCGCCCAGCCCGACGACCAGGACGTCGGCCACCCGGCCGTCCGCGGCCTCGGCCAGTTCCCGGCCGCGCCGGTGTGCGCTGAGGGACGAGCCGGGTGCGGCCTCGGTGTCGCTCATGGCGTCAGGGTCCTCTCCAGAAGGGTACGCAGCTCACCGAGAAACGCGGCGGAGTCCAGCTCCGGATCGTCCTCGTCGGTCATCGTGCGCAGGGACAGGGTGAAGGACTGCACGGTCAACAGCAGGGCGCGTGCCTGCCGTTCGGTGTGACCGGGCCGCACGGAACCGTCCGCGTGGCCCTCGCGCAGCGCGTCGCCGACCAGTGCCAGCAGCGCCTCCTGGCTCGCGCCGCGCCGGTCGAGCACGTACGGCAGGAGCAGTTCCGGGTCGACGTCGACGATCTTGCGGAAGAGCGGGTGCGCCCGGAACGCCTCGACCCCGGCCACCAGCCCGTCCACGATCCGGGTGCGCGTGCCGACACCCGGCGCGGGGTCCGGTATGGCCCGGGTGGCCACGCCGATCCACTCCCGGGTCATCAGATCGCCCACCAGGGTCTGCAGGTCCGGCCAGCGCCGGTACAGCGTCATCCGGGAGACACCGGCGCGGCGGGCGACATCGGCGAGCGTGGTTCGCCGCACCCCGACGGCGAGCACGCAGTCGCGTGCCGCGTCGAGCACGGAATCGCTGTCCGAACCGTTGTGACGAATAGGCGTCATGTGTCACAGTGTAACGCCCCGGGGCCGGGACGGAAGCGGTCCCGCCCCGAAGACGGCAGCCGAGCCGCGCGAACCGAGCACACCGAACTGTGAGGACGACCGTTCAATGGACATGCTGTGGAACGGCTGGGGCGACCCGGCCAAGGCGGCACCGCTGCCCGGCACGGTGACCGGTCTGCTGCGCGACCTGCTCGGCGTCAAGCCGCGCACCACGCCCGCGCTCGGCCTGGCGGACATCCGCCTGCCCGACAGCACGGCCGAGCCCGCCGCACTGAAGGCGCTCGCCGAAGCCGTCGGCGGTGACGAGCACGTCCGCACCGACGCGGAGAGCCGCGTCCGGCACACCCGCGGCAAGTCCACCCCCGACCTGCTGCGCATCCGCGCCGCCGACTTCAGCGACGTCCCCCAGGCCGTCGTCCTGCCCGCCGGCCACGACGAGGTCCTCGCCGTCCTGCGCGCCTGCGCCGCGCACGGCCTGGCCGTCGTCCCCTTCGGCGGCGGCACCTCGGTGGTGGGCGGACTCGCCCCGCAGCGCAGCGCGTTCGTCGCCCTTGACCTGCGGCGCATGAACGGCCTGCTCGACCTGGACCCCGTCTCCCGCACCGCCGTCCTCCAGCCCGGCCTGCGCGCCCCCGAGGCCGAAGCCCTCCTCGCCGAACAGGGCTTCACCCTCGGCCACTTCCCGCAGTCCTTCGAGTGGGCCACCATCGGCGGCTTCGCCGCCGCCCGCTCCAGCGGCCAGGCGTCCGCCGGATACGGCCGCTTCGACGAGATGGTGCTCGGCCTGACCGTCGCCACCCCCGAGGGCACCCTCGAGACCGGCCGCGCCCCCCGCTCCGCCGCCGGTCCCGACCTGCGCCAGCTGATCCTCGGCTCGGAGGGCGCCTTCGGCGTCATCACCGCCGTCACCGTACGGATCCGCCCGCTGCCCGAGGTCCGGGTGTACGAGGGCTGGAGGTTCGGCTCCTTCGAGGAGGGCGCCGCCGCACTGCGCCGCCTCGCCCAGGACGGCCCCCGCCCGACCGTGCTGCGTCTGTCCGACGAGACCGAGACGCTCATCGGCCTCGCCCAACCCGACGCCATCGGGGCCGGCCTGGCACAGGGCGGCGCCGGATGCATGGCGATCACCGGATACGAGGGCACGGCCGAGGACACCGCCCACCGCAGGGAGCTGGCGGCGGCCGTCCTGACGGACTGCGGCGGCACCCTGGTCGGCGCGGAACCCGGAGAACGCTGGGCGCACGGCCGCTACTCCGCCCCTTACCTGCGCGACGCCCTGCTCGACGTGGGCGCCTTCGCCGAGACGCTGGAGACCGCGGCCTTCTGGTCCCGTATCCCCGAGCTGTACGCGGCCGTCCGCACCGCCCTGACGGACACCCTCACCCAGGCCGGCACCCCGCCCCTGGTCATGTGCCACATCTCCCATGTGTACGAGAACGGTGCCTCGCTGTACTTCACCGTCGTCAGCGCCCAGGGCGAGGACCCGGTGGCCCATTGGACGCCCGCCAAGCACGCGGCCAACGAGGCCGTGCTGGCCGCCGGCGGCACCATCTCCCACCACCACGGGGTCGGCACCGACCACCGCGACTGGTACGTGCGCGAGGCCGGACCGCTGGGCATCTCGGCCCTGCGCGCCGTCAAGCACCGCCTGGACCCCGAGGGGCTCCTCAACCCCGGCGTCCTGCTGCCCACCGACTGACCCCACCGATCCGACCGCCTGCCTCGGAGGCACACCGATGCGCCACTTCACCGCCGTCGTCAACCCCACCGCGGGCGGCTCGACCGGGGCGGCGACCCTGCTCCAGCTGGCCCGGCTGCTCCGCGGGGGCGGCGCCGGGCTGGAGACCGAGTACAGCCACAGCCTCGCCCACGCCCAGGACATCGCCCGCAAGGCCGGCGAGCGCGGCCGGATCGTCCTGGCCGTGGGCGGCGACGGCATCGCCGGTGGCATCGGCGGCGCGCTGAGCGGCACCGGCACCGTCCTCGGTCTGGTGCCGGCCGGGCGCGGCAACGACTTCGCCCGCGCGCTGGACCTGCCGGACGACCCCGGCGCGCTCGCGGACATCCTGCTGCACGCCGAGCCCCGGCCGGTCGACACCATCGAGGTGGAGTCGGCCGTCCACCCGCGCACCGTGGTGCTGGGCAGTGTGTACGCGGGCGTCGACGCGGAGGCCAACCGGTACGCCAACAACGCCCGTCTGCTGCGCGGCGCCGCCTCCTACTACGCGGGCGGCCTGCGCGCCGTCACCACCTGGCGGCCGGCCGACTACCGCGTCACCGTCGACGGCGAGGAACACACCCACCGCGGTTACACCGTCGTCGCGGCCAACTCCCCCTACTACGGCTCCGGCCGGCTCATCGCCCCCGGCGCCCGCGTCGACGACGGGCTGCTGGACATCGTGATGATCCGCGAGGCCCCGCGCCGGCTGTTCTTCACCCTGATGAACGAGCTGAAGACCGGTGCCCACGTCCGCCGCCCCGAAGTGCGCGTCCTGCGCGGCCGGGAACTGCGCATCGAGGCCGACCGGCCCGTCCCCTACGGCGCCGACGGCGAGGTGGACGCCACCCTCCCGGTCACCCTGCGGGTACGTCCCGGCGACCTGCCGGTGCTGTACTGACACCGGGTGCCCCGGCCCGCACCCGAAGCGGCGACGCCTGCCGCCGTCTCACGGTGCATCACCCGCCCGCCCCTGGGCACACACCCGTGTGAACCGGCGAACGTCCGACCGGCTCGGCCGTCCACGGTGAACGCAGCGGCCGCCGGACCCGTCACGATCCCGCCTTCCCCCCGCGAGAAAGGCGCACCCCGAGCCGGCCGCGTACGACGGACAGGACGGCCGAGCGTGCCGCCACCGCGGCCGTACGACCTGCCGAGCGGGCGGAGGCGCGCGATGCTGGTGCGGAGGACATCTCAGGAGGCAGATGCCAGTGCCCGATCCGCAGCCCGTCGTCGTTCCGCCGGCCAGGGCCGCCGTGTTCCTCGTGGTCACGATCGCACCCGGGGGTGAGGACCGGGTCCGGGACCTGCTGGAGGACGTCTCCGCTCTGCGCCGCTCGGTCGCCTTCCGTGAGGCCGCCGAGGAGCTGAGCTGTGTCGTCGGCATCGGCTCGGCGGCCTGGGACCGGCTGTTCAGCGGGCCCCGGCCCCGGGATCTGCACCCCTTCGTCGAGCTGGCGGGACCCCGTCACCGGGCTCCTGGCACGCCCGGCGACCTCCTCTTCCATGTCCGCTCCCAGCGCATGGACCTCTGCTTCGAACTGGCCCGGCGGCTGGGAGAACGGCTTGACGGCGCGGTCACGGTGGTCGACGAAGTACATGGCTTCAAGTTCTTCGACGAACGGGATCTGCTCGGCTTCGTGGACGGCAGCGAGAACCCCGAGGGGCAGCCGGCGGCCGACGCGGTGTTCGTCGGCAAGGAGGACCCGGAATTCGCCGGCGGCAGCTACGTGACGGTCCAGAAATACCTGCACGACATGGCGGCCTGGGACTCTCTGCCGACCGAGGAGCAAGAAAGGGTCATCGGACGTACCAAGCTGGCGAACATCGAACTCCCCGACGAGGCGAAACCCGCGGATTCGCATGTCGCGCTCAACACCGTCACGGACGACAAGGGGGACGAGCGCAAGATCGTCCGGGAGAACATGCCCTTCGGCAGCATCGGGAAAGGCGAGTTCGGTACCTATTTCATCGGTTACGCCCGTACCCCGGACGTGACGGAGGAGATGCTGCGGAACATGTTCCTGGGGCGCCGGCCGGGACAGCACGACCGGATTCTCGACTTCTCGGTCCCGGTCACGGGCTGCCTCTTCCACGTGCCGACCCTGACGTTTCTCGACGATCTCCCGCCCTCTCCCTCCGCTTGCGGTGCCGTCCGCAGCGGGGTTGAGTGAGGAGGGAGCCGCTGCGGGCCGCCGGCCCCGCCGCCCTTTCACGCTGCCGGCCTGTTCCGTCAGCACCACCTGCGTCACCCACGTCCTGTTCCGCCGCTTCCCTGCGGACGCCCCCTCGCGAATGTCCTTCGAGGACGCCCTTCGCGGATCGCCGACCCCTCGCGCGCCAGGAGCTGTCATGTCGATGTCGTTCGGTGCACCGTTCGGTTCGTCGGACCCCTTCAGTGAGCTGCTGAATCGTTTCTTCGGTATGTCGCCGGCCTCCTCGCCCCCGGCCGTGCAGCGCGTACCCATCGGCCGGCTGCTCACCGAGTCGTCGCAGACCCTGCTCAATCTGGCCGCGCGGCGGGCCGTCGAGGACGGCACCTCGGACCTCGACACCGAACACCTGCTCTGGGCGGCCACCCAGGTGGAACCGTCGCGCCGGCTGCTCTCCCAGGTCGGCATGGACCCCGACGCGCTCGCCGCCGAGCTGGCCAAGGTGCTGCCCCGGGAGTCCGGCGAGCCTTCCGCGCAACCCGGCCTCACCCCGGCGGCCAAGCGCACGCTCGGCGCCGCCTACGCCCGGTCCCAGGCGGCCGGCGTGTCCTACATCGGTCCCGAGCACATTCTCAGCGCCCTGATCGGCGACAGCGACACGGGTGCGGCCCGGATGCTGCGGGCCGAGGGTCTGGACACCCAGCGCCTGGCCGGGCTCGCCGAACAGTCGGCGGCACGCGCCGAGCAAGCCCCCGCCGAGCGGAAGAAGCCGGCCACGACGCTGGACGAGTTCGGCCGCGACCTGACCGAGGAGGCCAAGGCGGACAAGCTCGACCCGGTGGTCGGGCGGGGCGAGGAGATCGAGCAGACCGTCGAGATCCTCTCGCGGCGCACGAAGAACAACCCCGTGCTGATCGGCGAACCCGGAGTGGGCAAGACCGCCATCGTGGAGGGGCTCGCCCAGCGCATCGTGGCCGGCGAGGTTCCCGACACCCTGAAGGACAAGCGGGTCGTCTCGCTGGACCTGTCGGCGATGGTGGCGGGAGCCCAGTACCGGGGGCAGTTCGAGGAACGGCTGAAGAAGGTCATCGAGGACATCCAGACGGCCGGCGGCGACATCATCCTCTTCATCGACGAACTGCACACGGTCGTCGGCGCCGGTGCCACCGGCGAGGGCTCCATGGACGCGGGGAACATGCTCAAGCCCGCCCTCGCGCGCGGGGAACTCCATGTCGTGGGTGCCACGACCATCGACGAGTACCGCAAGTACATCGAGAAGGACGCCGCCCTGGAGCGCCGCTTCCAGCCGGTGATGGTCCCGGAGCCCACCGTCGAGGAGACGGTGCAGATCCTCGAAGGGCTGCGCGACTCCTACGAGGCGCACCACCAAGTCCGCTTCGACGACGCCGCGTTGGCAGCCGCGGCCGAACTGTCCGACCGGTACATCAGCGACCGTTTCCTGCCCGACAAGGCCATCGACGTGATGGACCAGGCCGGCGCCCGGGTGCGGTTGCGCAGCGCGGGCCGCTCCACCGAGATCGTCAGCCGCGAGGACCGTATCGCCAAGCTGCGCCGGGAACTCGAACAGGCCGTGGCCGCCGAGGACTTCGAGAAGGCCCAGGAACTGAAGCGGCAGATCGCGGAGGCCGAGGGCGAACTCGCCGGCATCGAGGAGCGCCGCGAGGGCGTCGTCTCCGTCACGGCCGACGACATCGCCGAGGTCGTCTCCCGCCGCACCGGCATCCCCGTCTCCCAGCTCACCGCGAGCGAGAAGGAGAAGCTCCTGCGGCTGGAAGAGGCGATGCACGCGAGGATCGTCGGGCAGGAGGAGGCCGTCACCGCGGTCTCCCAGGCCGTACGCCGCAACCGCGCCGGAATGGGTGACCCGAACCGCCCCGTGGGGTCGTTCCTCTTCCTCGGCCCGACCGGCGTCGGCAAGACCGAACTCGCCAAGACCCTCGCCGCCCTGCTGTTCGGCGACGAGGACCGCATGATCCGCTTCGACATGAGCGAGTTCCAGGAGAAGCACACCGTCGCCCGGCTGGTCGGGGCGCCTCCCGGCTACGTCGGCTACGAGGAGGCGGGCCAGCTCACCGAGAAGGTCCGCCGCCATCCTTACAGCGTGGTGCTCTTCGACGAGATGGAGAAGGCCCACCCCGACGTCTTCAACACGCTGCTGCAGATCCTGGACGACGGACGGCTGACCGACGCCCAGGGCCGCACCGTCGACTTCCGGCACTGCGTCATCATCATGACGTCCAACATCGGCGCGCACCGCATCCTCGACCACAAGGGCGATGTGTCCGAACTCAAGGACCAGTTGATGGACGACCTGCGTACCCGGTTCCTGCCGGAGTTCCTCAACCGGATCGACGACATCATCATCTTCCACAGCCTGACCGAGGACGATCTGAGCCGGATCGTGGATCATCTGCTGGACCGGAGCAAACGCAGGGTGCACGCCCAGGGCATGGGCCTGGAGGTCACCGAAGCCGCCAAGAAGCTGCTGATCGCCCACGGCCACCAGCCGGAGTTCGGCGCCCGTCCGCTGCGCCGCACCATCCAGGCGGAACTGGACAACCGCATCGCCAGCCTCCTGCTCAGCGGCGAGGCCGGGCCCGGCGACACCATCGTGGCGGACGTACAGAACGACACGCTGCACTGCTCGGTACGCAAGAACGACCCCGGCGCGCCCTCCGACAGCGCGACACCGTCCGACGCCGGGACACCGCCCGGACCGTCCGACGCCGCGACACCGTCCGGCAGCTGAGCACCGCCCGTCTCCGACACCTCGGAACGCGCACGCCCACCCGCTCCGACGAGGCAGGGCTCTGGCCGCAAGGACGCAGGGCCCCGGTCACGGTGAGGCAGGGACCGGACGCACGCGGCACCGGTCACGGTGAGGCAGGGACCGGACGCAGGGCCCCGGTCACGGTGAGACAGGGCGGCCAGGCTACGACGAGGCAGGGTTCTCGCCGATCGACACCACGGCCGCCGTCGCCGGGCCGTCCGGGGTGCCGTAGTGGACGGTGTCCCCGGGCCGGTGTCCGAGCAGCGCGCGGCCGAGGGGGCTGTCGGCGGTGACCAGGGTCTGGTCCAGCGCTTCGGCGACCTCTGCGACCTGGAGCGTCTCCACCGAGCCGTCCGGGAAGCGGACGGTGACCGTGCTGCCCACGCCGACCTGGTCGGTGGGGGCGGGGCCGGCCGTCTGCGCCTGGCGCAGCCGTGCGGTGATGTCCTCGATGCGACGGTCGAGACGGTCCAGCTGGTCGGCGCGCTGCAACTCGTCGGCCTGGTCGGCCTGGTCGCCCACCGAGGGGGAGTCGTGGAGCGTTCCGGCGACCAGCCGGCGCTCGTCCCGCAGATCGGCCAGCTCCTGCTCCAGCGCACGCCGGGCCTGCGCGCTGATCGGCTCCGGATCACCGGTCATGGTGTCTGCTCCTCCGCGGCGAACGGGTAACCGGATCCGGGCAGCGGATCCGGCATTTCGCATCATAAGCGGACTGGTCGCACTAGCGGCTTGCGGTGGAACGGAGGTTGATGCGGGGATAGTGTGCATATGTCCATATTTCCCCATGCGTGGACGGTGTCGACGCTCCGTCCGCGACCGTGCAGGGAGGTGTCCATGTCCTCGAAGCGACGCCGGAAGAAGAAGTCGCGCCGCAAGCACGCGGCCAACCACGGGCGACGCCCGCAGTCCTGACCGGACGGCAGCCCCTCAGCCCTCCAGGGCGTCGCGGACGCTGGGGTAGCAGGCGATGAGGGGGGTGAGGCCGACGATCTCCAGGGTGCGCAGGACGGGTCTCTGGACGCCCGCCAGGCGCAGCCAGCCCGCCGGGCCGTGGGCCTGATGGCCGGCGATGAGGACGTTGATGCCGCTGGAGTCCATGAACGGCACGCCGCTGAGGTCCGCGACGGTGCGCCCCCCGGGGATCTGTTCCTCGGGGGCGAGGGCGTCCCGGAGGACGCCCGAGGTGTGGTGGTCGACCTCGCCGGTCACCGCGACGACGGTGACCCCGTCGACGGTGGACCGGGTGACCGACAGCCGTTCCGGTTCCGCCTCTTCGTTCGTGCCCACGATGTCCGCCACGCGTCCCTCGTCCACGTTCGCCGATCCTTGCCCAGAGCCTTCCTCACCCGGATGCTGCCCCGGATCACGCGGACGATGCGGGACGGTCCCGCCGCACTCCCGGACCCACCCGGTGGGTTCGCTGTGATTCCTCCGCGTCTTCTCGGCAAACCAAGAGCAGTGTCACGGCCGGTGAGCCCCCGGCCTGTCGCGCTACCGCCGGCCGGTCCACCTCCCCGAGGGCCCGACCCCGACCGGCCGCACCGGCTGCGCCCTCGACAGGAAGTATCGTATGCCGGAAAATATATGTCGCACTGTGGAACAGTGTGGGGGATTGTGGCGGGTGAGGGGGCGGACGTGCGACGGTCGGACGGTGTCCGGTGGGGGTGTCGGGGACGCGGTGGCGGCTTCGGGCGGCCGCTGCTGCGCGGCCCGGCCCAGGTGATGTTCCTGGCCGACGCGCGGACGGGCGCCGTCTTCTGTGGCGCGCTGGCCACGGCTGACTGGCGGTACGGCGTCTACGCCCTGGGCGGTGCCACCCTCGGCAGCGGCACCGCCCGGCTGCTGCACGTGGCCCGCGACCGGGTGGAGCAGGGGTTGGAGGGCTTCAACTCCTGCCTGCTCGCCCTGTGCTTCGCGGTGTTCCTGGACGCGGGCCGGCTGTCCACGGTGCTGCTCGCCGCCGCGGGCTGCGTCGTGGCCGCGATCGCCACGGCGGCCGTGGTCCGGCTGCTGCGCGTGTGGCACCTGCCGCCGCTGACCCTGCCGTACTGCCTGCTGGCCAGCGCGGTCACGGTCGCCGCCCCCGCCTTCCGGCGGCTGTGGCCGCACGGCGACAGCCTCGCCGCGCTGCCCCGCCCAGCGTCCGATCCGACCGCGCCGCACCCGGGCGACCTGTGGCGGGCGTTCTTCCGCAACATCTCCCAGGTGTTCTTCCTGGACCAGTGGTACGTGGGAGCGCTGCTGCTCGCGGGTCTGTTCCTGGCGAGCCGGCTGGCGGGGCTGGTGGCGTGTGCCGGCAGCGCCACGGGCGTCCTGACCGCCTGGGCGCTCGGCGCGCCGACGGCCCGGATCGCCGACGGCACGCTGGGCTGCAACGCGGTGCTCGTCGCCCTCGCCCTGTGCGGCGTCTTCCTGGCGGCGGCGCCGGTCACGCTGCTGTACGCGCTGCTCGGCGCCGCGACCGCGACCGCCGTGACACCGGCCGTCGCCCATCTGCTCGCCCCCTCCGGCGGCCACGCGTTCACCTGGCCGTTCGTCCTGACGACGCTCGGCTTCCTGACCGCGGCCCGCTCCTTCCCCCGGCTCACCGGCCGCACCCCCGCCGCGGAGGGGCTGCCCCCGCAGCAGTCCGGCGCCCCGGCACCGGCCGCGTAGGCCGCCGCGCCGCCCCCGCCGGCAGGCACCCGGCGAACCCCAGGTGCGCCGGGTCGGCCGCGAGCGCCGGGCACTCGGGAGGGCACGCGGACTCCCGCCGCCCTGCGCTGTGCTGCCGGGTGTGGCACGGCGATGAGATGCCTCACCTGTGAGCCGGGTATGGATCTGGGCTGTCCGGGTCACGCGTTTGTTAGATTGCCCGACTACGCAATCGATTCGCGCAGGTCCGACCGTTCAGGGGAGTGAGAGATGAGCGACCCGTGGGACGGTCCGGCCGGCCAGGTCACGCGCAGCCGCGGCACACGGGTGCCCGGGCAGCGCACGACAGACCCGGACGAGGTGCGCCCGCCGGGCGGCCGGGCCGCGCCGGGGGCGGCCTCACGGGGGCGCGGCGGCACGCGGTCCCGCCGGACCCCTCCGCTGAGCCGCGGCAGGAGAGTACTGCGGGCCGCCGCGATCTGCCTGTCCGTGACCGTCGTGGTCACCGCCGGCGCGGGCTGGTGGTTCTACCGGCATCTGAACGGCAACCTCCACAGCGTCTCACTGGACGGCAAGGGCGGCACGGAGAAGGCCGACGCCTTCGGCCGCACACCCATCAACATCCTGGTCATGGGCTCGGACGGCCGCACCAACGAGACGGACTGCAAGCTCGGCGGCGGCTGCTCGGCGACCGGGGTGCAGACCGGCAGCAACGCGGACGTGCAGATGGTGCTGCACATATCGGCCGACCGCTCCGACGCCACCGTGATGAGCATCCCCCGCGACACCATGACCAAGGTGCCGGCCTGCAAGGACGGTGAGTCCGGCCAGTCCACGCCCGGCTACTACGGCCAGATCAACAGCGCGCTCCAGTACGGGCCCGCCTGTCAGGTGGCCACCGTCCACCGGCTCACCGGCATCCCCATCGACCACTTCGTCAAGCTCGACTTCTCCGGCGTCGTCAAGATGTCCGACGCGGTCGGCGGCGTCTCCGTGTGCGTCAGCGACGACGTCTACGACACCTACTCGCACCTGAAGCTGTCCCGGGGCACCCACACCCTCAAAGGCGTCGCGGCCCTGGAGTTCGTACGGTCCCGGCACGGCTTCGGCGACGGCAGCGATCTGGGCCGTACGGTCTCGCAGCACATCTTCCTCAGCGCGATGATCCGCAAGTTCAAGAGCGCGGGCACGCTCACCGACCCCACCGCGGTGTACAAGCTCGCCGATGCCGCCACCAAGGCGCTGACCGTGGACGACGGTCTGGGCAGCGTGAAGAAGCTGATGGCGCTGGCGGACGACGTGAACAAGGTGCCCACCGACCGGATCACCTTCGCGACGATGCAGACCGCGCCCGACCCGGCCGACGACGACCGTGTGGTGGTGGGGCCGGGCGCGAGGTCCCTGTTCGCCACCATCGCGGACGACAAGTCCCTGACCACCGGTTCCGGCAAGAAGTCGGCGGCGGCCTCCGCGACCGGCAAGGCCACCGCCACCGCCTCCGCCGTGCCCGCGTCCGAGATCGCGGTGACGGTGCAGAACGGCACCGGCATCACCGGCCGCGCCTCCGTCGTCGCGACCGCCCTCACCGGCCAGGGCTTCGGCTCGGTCACCACGTCCAACGCCCCCAGCGCGGCGGCGGCCACCACCCTCACCTACGGCGCCGGGCAGCGGGCCGCGGCACAGACGGTCGCCAAGGCGCTCGGCCTTCCCGCCGCCCGCCTGAAGCAGGGCACCGGCAGCGGCCTGACCCTGGTGGTCGGCGGCGACTGGCCCAGCGGAAGCGCCTATCGGGGTACGTCCACCGCCTCGCCGGCGCCCGCCGACACCAAGGCGGCCGTGGCCGATGCCCACGCCTCCACCGCCGACCAGGCCAAGACCTGCGCGAAGGTGAGCCCCTACAAGACGGTGACCCTCGACGGCGTCTCCATGACACCGGCGCAGGCGTACGCGGCGGCGCGGAACAAGCCCGACTCCGACTCCTGAGGGCCCCCCGGCCTCGCGCACGGGACGCCGACGCCGTCCTGATCATCAGCGCTTCGTCCTCGGAACTCGTGCGCGCCCGGACCAGGTCCGATGTCGTCGGCGCGTGGGCCGCCGCCGGCCGCGTGGTCCACGTGAGCGGTCCCCGTCATGGGCCGGCCCGCTCACGGGGACGTTCTCGGCGGGGGCGTCGCCGGGCTGGTGGCGCTCTGCGGGCCCGCGGGCCGCGGGCCCGCGGGCCGGCTCGCAGCGGCTCAGACCTTGCGCCAGCGAGCGGCGCACCAGGAGAAGAGACCGAACGCGGCCAGACCGAGCGCGACCAGGGCGAGCAGCCAGGGTCCGGCCGGCAGGTCACGGAACGAGCGCAGGGTGTCGTCCATGCCCTTGGCTTGCCCCGGCTGGTGCCGGACGGCCGCGACGAGGGCGAACACACCGGCCGTGGCGAAAACGACACCACGGGCCGTACCGCCCGTGACCCCGACGAAGTCGACGACCCGCCGGGTCCTGGCCGACATGGCACCGTTCCGCAGGTCCTCGCGGAACTTCTTCTGCACGGCCCGGACCGAGATCCACAGCCCGGCGATCACCACGCCGACGCCCGCGGCCCCGACGAGCCACTGGCCGCCGGGCCAGTCCAGGACCCGGGCGGTGACGTCGTCGGTCTGCCGGTCGGACGCCCCGCTGCCGCTGCCCCGGTCCCCGGCCGCGTACGAGAGCACCGAGTAGGACACGAAACAGTAGAAGACGAAACGGAACAGGGCAGCCGCCCGCCGGGACAGCTTCGTCCCGTCGGGGCCCGCCCCGCCGACCACGGCCTCCGACAGCCGCCACAGAGCCATCCCCGCCAGAGCGATGCCCACGATCCACAGCATCACCGACCCGAACGGCCGACCGGCCAGCTCGCCGAGGGCACCGCCGCGATCGGCCTGGTGACCGCCGCCGGCACCGCCGAAGGCGATCTGCAGGGCGATGACACCCACGAGTACGTAGATCAGCCCGCGCGCCGCGAAACCGGACCGTGCGGCCACGGCCATCGCCGGGCTGTCCGCCGCCCGGCGCGCCCGGCCTCGTCCGCGCAGTGCCCATGACCGTGCATTCATATAGCGCCGAGTGCCCCCCGCCACCCGGTTGAACACCTGCTCGCCGGACCGAAGCGGGTCGAGCACGCCGGTCGGGTACGCCGGTCGGGCACGCCGGTCGGGTCCGCCGGTCGGGTCCGCCGGTCGGGTCCGCCGGTCGGGCAGGCCGGTCGGGCGCCGAGCCGGGCGGCATCTGGCGAGGTCACCGGCGAGGAGGGAGCCGGTGCGGGCGGAGCCGAAGGGCGCTTGTGATCAGGTGTCTGTCGCGGCGGCGTGTCCGTGGCGGCCCGTCCTGGCCGGCACCTGGGTCGCCGGTCGAACGGCGCCTGCGCGAGCGCGGTCAGCAGCCGTGCCGCGAGAAGCAGCCGGTACGAGGGGGCCAGTGCCGCGACCGCACTGGACACGACCAGCGCGGTCAGGAGCCCGGTGAGCACATGACGGCGGGGGACCGCCCGCACGACGTGCGCGAGCGGCAACGAAGCTACGGCGACGGTCACGCCGTAACCGGTGACCAGGAGACCGACCGCCGGCAGTGACACCCGAAGGCTTCCGGAGACGAGCTCCAGGAGGCCGATCGGCAGGTTCTCCACGGTGTTGAAGGTGAAGGCGGCCGGCATGAGGGCCACGAGCACGGCCCACCTGTGCCAGGGAGCCGGTCGCGTCATGATCCCGCGCACCCGCTCCGACCCGGCCCGTCGCACCTGCTCCGTGGCACCGCCCATGCATGTACCTCACCGGGCGCACCGGTCGTGCCGCAACCGAATTCATCCACGGAACAAGCCGGGCGTCCCTTGACGGCCGCATGTGCCAACTCACGCCAACTGCCGTGGTGCAACGCTCAGTTGAGTTTCGATACGGTATGGTACGAGCCGTTTGGTTTAATTTTCAGCTTGAGGGAGGGTCCGTGGCTCAGCAGGAGCGAGCTGTCCGGACCCGACGCGCCGTGCTGGAAGCCGCCGCGGCCGTCTTCGCGGAACGCGGCTACGCGGCTGCCACCATCAACGAGATCCTCAAACGGGCCGGCGTGACCAAGGGTGCCCTGTACTTCCACTTCGAATCCAAGGCGGCCCTCGCCCGGGGCGTGCTCCAGGAACAGTTACGGACCGACTACCACCCGCCCCGGGAACTGAAGCTCCAGGAGTGGGTGGACGCGGGCATGACCCTGGCCAAGCGTCTGCCGCAGGAGCCCCTGCTGCTCGCCGGGGTCCGGCTCTCTGCCGACCTTCAGGGCCACGACGTGCTCGACAGCGCCTGGCCGGCCTGGGGCCGGCTGACCTCGTGCATCCTGGCGGAGGCCAAGCAGCGCGGCGAGGTGCTCCCGCACGTGGTGCCCGAGGAGACCGCCCAGGTCTTCCTCGGTGCCTGGATGGGGGTGCAGTTCGTCTCGCAGGCCGTGGCGGGGTGGGCCGACCTCGACCACCGTATGTCGGCGCTCTACGACCACATCCTCCCCGCCGTGGCGGCCCCGGCCGTCCTCTTCCGGCTGGACACCGCGCCGGACCGGGGCACTCGCGTGATCGCCGAGGTCCGGCACAGGTCGGCGACCCTCGCCGGCGTCCCCGGCTGACACCGGCCACCGGGTCCGCACACCGCTCGCTCTTCACCCCCGCGCCATGCGACCGCGGTTCAGCCGCCCGTGCGCCGTTTCGTCTGTGTGCAGCGTCAACGCCGGGCGGAACAAAGGGATTTGGCCACGCTGTCGACGCCGGTCATAACTGATGAGCGTTGGTGCGTGCGTGGTTACTAAGATGTCAGTCAAGACAACCAAGCGACCGGCCCGTTCGACGTGTGCCGGTCGGGGTCGCCGATGCCAGGGACCGCTCCCCGGGCTGCGGTGATCTTCCTTCCCAGGAGGACCCTCCGCATGTTCCGACGAATAGGCAGCGCCGTCGTCCGTCATCCCGTTTGGACGATTGTGGCGTGGCTGATTGCCGCGGTGGCGATTGTCGCCACCGCTCCGAGTCTGCCCTCGAACAGTGACGAGAGCAGCTTCCTACCCAAGAGTTACGAGTCCATCAAAGCGGCGGACCTCCAGGCGAAAGCGTTCCCCAGCGCCTTCACCCCGTCCGCGATCGCGCTCTACCAGCGCACCGACGGCGGCAAGCTGACCGCCGCCGACCAGAAGGACGTCGCCCGGATCACCTCCGAACTGGGCAAGAAGCACATCGACCAGGTCCAGAAGGTCGTCCCCGGCCAGCCGTCCAAGGACGGCAGGTATGCCATGACCCTGGTGCAGATGGACAGCAAGAACGCCGGTCAGCCCAAACAGGCCGACGCGGCAAAGGTGTTGCGTGAAGAGGCCAAGAAACTGGCCAAGGGCACACGGCTCGACGTCAAGCTCGGCGGTTCCGCGGCGCAGGCGCTCGACCAGCAGGACTCGTCCAAACGCGGCGAGGCGTTGATCGGTATCGGTACCTTCGTCATCATCCTGGTGACGTTGCTGATCATCTTCCGGGCGCCGATCCTCGCCGTGCTGCCCCTGCTGCTGATCGGCCTGGTCTCCGCCGTCGCCAACGGGCTGATCGCCTACGCCACCAAGCTGTTCGACCTCCAGGCCAACAGTTCCATCTCATCGATCCTGATCGTCGTCCTCTTCGGTGTCGGCACCGACTACTTCCTGTTCCTGATATTCCGCTATCGCGAAAGCCTGCGTGCCGGAGACGAGCCCAAGCAGGCCATGATCAACGCGGTCGACCGGGTCGGCGAGGCCATCGCCTCGGCGGCGGGAGCGGTCATCATCGCGTTCCTCGCCCTGGTGCTGTCCACGCTGGGCTTCCTGAAACAGATGGGACCGGCGCTCGCCATCGCGGTCGCCGCCACCCTGATCGCGGGTCTGACCCTGATCCCGGCCGTGGTCTCGCTCATCGGGCCGAAGGTCTTCTGGCCCTCGAAGTCCTGGCAGAAGGAGCCGGAGAACGCCCGCTTCGCCGCCCTCGGCCGGAGCGTCCGGCGCCGCCCGGCGCTCACCGCCCTGGCCTCCGGCCTCATCCTGCTCGCCCTGTCGGTCGGCACCTTCGGCTACAAGGCCACCTTCGACCTGGCGTCGGGCTCCATGCCCAAGACCAAGGAGTCCATGGTCGTCCAGGACGAGATGCAGAAGGCGTACTCGGCGGGTGCCGCGGCACCCACCGACGTCTACCTGTCGAGCGTCGACGGCAAGGCACTGGACAAGTCCGCCTTCGACACGTACGCGCAGAAGCTCGGCGCGGTGGACGGCGTCGCGAGCGCCCGCATGAGCCAGCTGAACAAGGACGGCACCACCGCGGACTTCACCGTCACGCTCAAGTACGAGGCGTCGACTGACAAGGCGATCGACGCCGTGGGCCGTGTCCGTGACGTCGCGCACTCGGCGGCACCCGATGGCACCGAGGCGGTCGTCGGCGGCATGTCCTCGATCTTCAAGGACATCAACGCGGCGGTCAACCACGACTACAAGACGGTCTTCCCGGTCGCCGCCCTCCTGATCATGGTCATCCTGGGCCTGCTGCTGCGCAGCGTGATCGCACCCTGGTACCTGATGGCCTCCGTGGGTCTCGGCTTCGGCGCCACCCTCGGTGCCACCGTGTGGATCTTCCAGGACGGCCAGGGACACTCGGGCCTGATGTTCATGCTCCCGGTGATCATGTATCTCTTCGTGGTCGCGATCGGCACCGACTACAACATCCTCATGATCGCGCGGCTGCGGGAGGAGGCCCGTCAGGGCCGGGACCCGCGCGAGGCCGCCGGCATGGCGCTCCGGCACGCCGGGCCGACCGTGGCAGCGGCGGGCTTCATCCTGGCGGCGACCTTCGCCACGATGATGCTGGCGGGCAACGCGCTGCTCACCGAAATGGGCTTCGCGGTCTCCTTCGGTATCGCCGTGGCCGCGTTCGTCATGGCGATGTTCTTCACCCCGAGCCTCACGGCCCTGATCGGCCACGCCGCCTGGTGGCCGGGCCACGGGGACCGGGCGGAGGTGCCGGCCGCGGGCGCGGGCACCCGGACCGACGGCTCCGGGCCGCTGCGCAGCGACGAGGACCGGGACACCGCCCACGATCCCGCCGGGCGCCGCGGCTAGCGGCAGCCGGTGTGACGGACCAGTCCTGCCGGGCCCTGTGGCCCGGCAGGACTTTTCCATGTCCCGGCCCCCTTCCAGCGGGCCGGGCAGCGGCCGGTGTCCGTTCAGCCGGTGGCGGTGGGGCTGTGGAAGTAGTGGCCCTTGTCGAGGTCCGCGAGGAGGCCGGGCAGGACCGGTTCCCAGTCCGGCAGTTCGCGGGTCAGCGTGCTCGACGCGGCGGCGTCCAGCGCGAGGAAGCCGCCCGGCCAGGCGAAGTGCTCGGCCGCGGCTTCCGGCGCCACGGATGCCACCGGTACGTCGAGGTGACGGCCGATCACCTCCGCGATGTCCCGGATCGTGACACCCTCCTCTGCGACGCCGTGCAGCACCGACCCGGCGGGTGCCTTCTCGGCCGCCAGCCGGAACAGGTGTCTCTCCTGTCCCAACGCCTGGGCCGTACCCGCGACTCCATCCCTTCTCAGGGCGCACACCAGGGTCAGGCCAGGGACAACCCCGATGCCGGGACCTCCACGGCGGCGGCAGCATGATTCACATGAGCCGGACGACACACATGACCCGTACGACCATGGCCCTCCCCTCCCGGCGCGCTTTCACGGGCGCCTGCGTGGCGGGAGTCCTGACACTCGCCACCGGCGGTGCCACCGCGCGTGCGTCCACGCCACGGATGCCTACGGTCCGCGCGGCCGACCCCACCGCCTTACGTGCCGCGATCAGTGACCTCGCGCATCCCGAGGCGACCGCCGCCCAGCTGCTGGTGGACCGGCAGGGCAGCCGGTGGTACGGCACGGCGGGCTCGGCGGACGTCGCCGACGGGCGGCCCGTGCGGGTGGACGACCGGTTCCGGGCGGGCAGCGTGACGAAGGCATTCGTGGCCACAGCCGTTCTCCAGCTCTGGTCGCAGGGGAGAGTGGACCTCGACGCCCCTCTCACCCACGCGCTTCCCGGTCTCGGACTGCCCGCCGGATTCCGCCGCATCAGGGTCGCGCACCTCCTCAACCACACCAGCGGGCTGCCCGACCACCAGGGCCTGCCGGACCTCGGCACCCCGGAAGCCGTGCTGCGCCACCGTTTCGACCACTGGACACCCCAGCGCCTGGTGGACACGGTGACGCATGCCCCCCTCAAGTTCCGGCCCGGCACCAAGCAGGAGTACCGGGGCATCAACTACACGCTCCTCGCCCTGCTGATCGAGCGGACGACCGGATGCGGTTACGGCGAGGCCATCGCCACCCGGGTTCTGCGCCCTCTCGGACTGACCCGCACACTGATCCCCGGCGACGATCCCCGCCTCCACGGCCCGCACATCCACGGCTACCTGCGCATGACGGACGGCACTTTGCGGGACGCCACGGTGTACGAGCAGTCCGCCTCCCTGGGCGAGGGCGAACTGGTCGCCACGGCCGACGACCTCTTCCGCTTCCAGCACGCCCTGTTCAGCGGTGCCCTCCTGCCGCCGCGGGCCCTGGAGAAGATGTTCACCCTGCCGCCGCCCACCGTGCGCATGCTGGACGGCAGCCCCGCCCGCTACAGCATGGGCCTGCAGGCGGCCACCGTGAACGGCACGACCTTCTGGGGCAAGTCCGGAGAGGCATACGGATACCGCACCCGCATGTTCGCCACCCGCGACCTCACCACCCGCTTCGTGCTGTCCTACACACCGACGCCCCTGAACGCCCCGGAGGACATGATCACCAGAGTCGTCACCGCCCTCACCTCCCCGATTCAGGCAGATCCCCACCGACTCGGCCGGTAGGCCGGCCGCCGGCCGGCCCTGCCACCCGCGGGCGCCGAGCCGCCGGCTGCGGGCCCGCGGTCCGATCGGCGCCAGGGGTGGATGGTCGTTCGGGGGCCGGAGGCGGGGCCGGGGGGGGCAGGGACCAGGGGCGGGAGCTGATGACGGCCGGCGTGCCGATACGCGTTCGGTGCCGTAGCCGGCGAGCGCGCGCCGCATGCTCGTGTGAGCCCTGGACGCGCCCCCTTTCACACGACAAGACTGCGCTGTCGGCGGGCAGGTGGCCGGGCGCCGCCCGCCCATCGTCCCGAGCCCCAGGAAGGCAGGTCGGCCGCTGTGCTGTTGCGTCTGCCCACGTCCGTGCCGGAAGCCCAGGAATGCCTGGCCCAGGGGGCCGTGCCCATAGGCGGGGCGACGCTCGTCTGGGCGACCTGGCAACGGGACGGCTTCCCCCAGTTCGCCGTGTCCCTCCGCGAGTTGCCGGAGGCCAACGTCATAGGCAGGGAGACCGTCGGCAGCGCCGTGGTCCTGCACCGGATCGACGAACAGGTGCCGGACGTCCTGCGGCTGGCCGCCGCCACGGTAGGCACCGGCGCCGTGCGGCGGACGGCGACGGTCGGCGGCAACCTCGTCGGCAGTACGCTGCGCTGCCTGCTGCCCCCCGCCCTCGTCCTGGACGCCCGGGCGACGGTCCTGGAGTCGGACGGCGTCCGCGAGGCGGACCTGGCCGAGGTGGTCGCCAAGCGTCCCCTGCTGCTCGGCCTGCGCTGGCGCACGCCGATCGCCTCGGCGTACCGCAAGCTGCCCGGTGAGGCCGGCGGGGCGCCGCCGTTCGTCGTGGCCTCCGCCCTGCACGCCGGGGACGGGACGCGGGACCGCCTGCGCGTCGCCGTGCGGGACGGCTATGACGTGCTCAGCGGCACCACGCCCTGCGGCACCGACGCCGAGGAGACCCTCGGCGCGCTGCGCGGCACGGCCCTCGGCGACCTGCCGGCCGGTGCCTGGGACGTCGTCCGCCCGCAAGTCGTCGGCCTGTTGGAGGGCCGCGGCCCGGCCTGAGGAGGCGGTTGACCCTCCGGTCTTTTGCGGTCTCCGCAAAGAAGCTGTTCAGCCGGGGTACTGCTGCCCGAGCCTGAGCCGGTACGACCTGCGTACCGGAGAGGCGGACGATGACCGTGACGACGATTTCCCCTGCTCAGCCCCCTGTGCTGAGCAGGCGCAGACGCTGGACGGTGCTGGCCGTCTGCTGTCTGAGCATGTTTCTGGTCGGCCTGGACACCACCGTCGTCAATGTCGGTCTGCCCGCCATCGGGCGCGGCCTGGACGTGGGGACACGCAGCCTGGAGTGGACCGTGGACGCGTACACCGTCGTCCTCGCCGGCCTGCTGATCTCTTCCGGCGCGCTGGCGGACCGGTTCGGGCGCCGACGGGTGTTCCAGTGGGGGCTGGTGGCGTTCGGCGTGGCCTCGCTGGCCTGCGCGCTGGCGCCCTCGGTGGGCGCGCTGGTCGCGGCCCGTGCGGTGCAGGGGATAGGCGCCTCCATGCTCAGTCCCGTGGCTCTCGCGATCGTGGTGAACGCGATGCCCGATCCACGGGAGCGTGCCCAGGCCATCGGTGTCTGGGCCTCGGTGTTCGGCCTGAGCATGGCGGCGGGCCCGGTCACCGGCGGTGCCCTCGTCGCGGGGCTCGGCTGGCGGTCGCTGTTCTGGATCAACGCTCCGGTGATCGTGGCCGCCCTTGTGCTCAGTGCGGTGTTCGTGCCGGAGTCCCGGGCGCCGAAGGCACGGCGGCTCGACGTTCCGGGGCAGCTCCTGCTGACCGTGACGATCGCGGTCTGGGTCGGCGTCCTCATCGAGGGGCCACGCATCGGCTGGACGTCGCCGGCCGCGCTGACCGCCTACGCCGTCGCCGTCGCGGCGACGGCGGGATTCGTGTGGGTGGAGCTCCGGCGGGAGGAGCCGCTGATGGACCCCCGGCTCTTCCGGGGCCCCGTGTTCAGCGGTGCGGTCCTGGGCGCCGTGGCGGTGTTCGTCGCCCTGAACGCGGCGCTGCTGCTCAACACCCTCTACCTGCAGCATGCCCGGGGCTTCACTCCGCTCGCAGCCGGGACGGCGACCCTTCCCATGGCGGTCGGGGCGACCGTCTGCGCACCGTGGTCCGGCCGCCTGGTGGGACGCGTGGGGCCGCGGCTGCCGCTGTTCCTGGCGGGCGGCTTCCTCACCGCCGGCGGGCTCTGCCTGGTCGGGCTCGACCGGCACACGAGCCTGTCCCTGCTGCTGTTCGCCTACCTGCTCATCGGCGTCGGCTTCGGCTTCGCCAACGCCCCGATCACGAACGCGGCGGTCAGCGGGCTGCCCTCGGCCCGGGCCGGTGTGGCGGGCGCGATCACATCCACCGCACGCCAGGTCGGCGCCGCCCTCGGCATCGCCCTCGCCGGCGGCCTGGTGGACGGCACCGGCCCGGCGGGGCTCGCCCATGCCTCCCGTCCGGGCTGGTTCCTGATCGCCGCCTGCGGACTCGCCGTCCTCCTCGTGGCCTGTGCGGCGCGGCCCGAGGCGCGGGTGCGACACGAGGTGTCCGGCACGGCCGCGGCGGCACGGGCGCGCTGAACCGCTGAGGAGCCCTGCTCGCTGCCGGAGACACGCGGCGGGGTGGCGGGACGGCCCTCCGCCGTGCCGTCGCATCGCCGGACATGCCACTCGCCGGAAGCCTCGTCAGCGGACGACGTCGAAGACGTTCTTCTGCAGGCCGTTGCTGTAGACGTCGTGCTCGACGAGCTTCAGCTTCTGGGCGTCCTTGTCCGTGGTGCTGAAGAGCCGCTTGCCCGCGCCGAGCAGGAGCGGGAAGACGAGCAGGTGGTAACGGTCGATCAGGCCGGCGTCCGAAAGGGCCTGATTCAGGGAGGCGCTGCCGTGGATGATGATCGGGCCGCCCTGGGTCTCCTTCAGCGCGGCGACGTCGTCGAGGGAGCGCAGGATCCTCGTCTCGCCCCAGTTCGGCACCAGGTTGTCCTCGGTCAGGGTGGTGGAGACGACGTACTTCGGCATCAGCTTGTAGTCGGCGAAGTCCGCCATGTCCGGCCACACCGGGCTGAACGCCTCGTAGCTGGTCCGGCCCATCAGCATCGCGGTGGCTTCCTTCTGCTCCCGGCCCTTGATGTCGAATGCCTCGGGAAGGAACTCGATGTCCTTGAAGGTCCACCCGGCGTTCCGGTAACCGGGCTCGCCGCCCGGGGCCTCCACGACGCCGTCGAGCGAGACGAAGGCGGTGCTGATCAGGGTACGCATCTAAGGTCCTCGGTGTCTTGTGTCCGGTTGTCAGAGGATTTCACGGTCGGTGCACCGTTAGCCCACACTCGCGGCCGCCGCGCACCAGCCATGATCTCTGACCGTGGACCGAGCAGAAACTCATCGGTCGTCGCTCGGCCGACTTGCCCGACCGGTGGCACGGCATGTTCATGGAGTCGAGCGCGGTGATCCAGGCGAAACGGCCTGGCGCCGGCGCGACATCGGGCGCGAGGGCAGCGACCGAGGCTTCGCCGAGAGCGCCCCGCCACCGAAAACACAAGGTCGGCACGGTCTATCCATTCGACGGCCCGCGGGATACCCCTGGAAGGGCGGCCTTCGCCAGGCCGCTTCCCTGTGGAAGGAGCCCAGCCGTGGACGGATGGTATGTGGACGACCGCTGCACGAACTGCGATGTGGCACGGCAGTTCGCGCCCGAGCTGATCGCCGAGGTGGACGGAAGGTCGCGGATCCTGCGCCTGCCGGCCGACGAGGCGGAGAACCGGCGCTTACACGCCGCGGTCTTCGCCTGCCCGACGCGTTCGATCCGGCCCGTGACCGGGCGCGCGGACCAGGCGCTCGACCCGTTCCCGCTGGCCCTGGACGACGGGGTGCTGATCTGCGGGCACAACTCGACGCACACCGCGGGCGCCAACTCCTACCTGCTGCTGCGGCCGTCCGGCACCCGCATGATGATCGACACCCCCCGGTGGAGCCGTGAACTGGCCGAACGCTGCACCGCGTCGGGTCCCGTCACCGATGTGCTGCTCACCCATCGCGACCACGCCGCACACGGCCGCCGCTACGCCGACCACTTCGGCGCCCGGCTGTGGATCCACGAGGGCGACCTCGACGCCGCACCGGACGCGGACCAGGTGATCCGCGGACTCGACCCGCTGGAGATCGCGGAGGGTGTCACCGTCCACCCCCTGCCGGGACATACCCGAGGCAGCGTCCTGTACCTGGCCGACGACCGCTACTGCTTCAGCGGCGACAGCTTCTACTGGTCGCGGACGACCGGCGATCTGGAGGTCGCCGAGAGCGTCACCTGGTACTCCATCGAGGAACTGGCCAACTCGCTGGCCAGGACAGCGGGGCGGCTGCGCTTCGAGTGGGTCCTGCCGGGTCACGGCGACCGGCGCCGCCTGCCGGCCGACGAGATGTCCCGACGGCTGGGCGGCCTCACGGAACGCACACGCCTGCTGCGTCCGCGCCCGATCGACTTCGCGGGCGTCCGCTGGTGACGCCGCGCCGGAGTGGTGCGGCGGAACGAGGCCGGCCGGCCGGCTCCGTCCAGCTTCGCCGCCTCGTACAGATGCGCCGGGATGTCCTGGAGACCGCCGTACACGATCGCCGTGTTGCAGGGGACCCCCACCCGGATGTTGACCGGGGTCACCGACACGAGTGCCTGTGAACCGCACACCGAACCGGCGGTGAACAGCACCGTGGTCGGCAAGACCTGCCAGAACAGGTCCGAGGACAGGACCTTCGCGTAATTGCGCTGACCGGTCAGGAATCGGTCGCGGTCCGCTGCGCATCCCTGAGTGCTTCCTCCGGTGTCCGCTCGCCCGTCAGCGCGGCCTGGACGGCGGTGTAGATCCCGGTCGCCGCCTGGGGCCACCTGGCACCGAGTCGGCCGGTGCGGGGCCGGGAACGCCCGACGCTCCGCACGAAGGCGGCCATCGAGGGGACCTGCCGGGCATAGCGGGACGCCACCGCGGAGCGGGAGGGCACGGTGAAGTACTGCCGGGCCGTGGTGAGCATGGTCGAGGAATCGTTCAGGCAGGCGAGGACCCGGGCGGCCTTCGCCTGCCGGTCCTCCGAGGAGGTCCGCGGGACCGTCCACACCTCACCGCCGAGCGGTGTGACGAGGGACTGTCCCGGCCGGCGCACGGGCAGGGGGGCCACACCCCAGTGCAGGTTCCGGGCCTTGTTCATCTCTGCTGTCCGCCAGGGGCCGTTGACCATCATGGCCGCCCTGCCGGCGACGAACTGGTCGTGGACGTCGGCCTGCGTCCAGGTGAGCACCGACTTCGACATGGACCCGCTCTTCACCAGGTCGACCCAGAGCTGGAGCGCCTGCGCGGCCTGCGGGGTGTCCAGCCGCCTCTCGTCCCCGCCGTTGGACCACAGGAAGGGCAGGAACTGCCAGGTGCCCTCGAACGTGGCATTGGCGTCCACCGCCATGCCGTAGCGCCCCGGCCGGGTCAGCTCGGCGGCGGCCGTCCTCAGCTCGTCCCAGGTCCGGGGCACGGCGACACCGGCCTCGGAGAGCATGTCCTTGTTGTAGAAGAGGGCCACCGTGCTCACCGTCGGCGCCAGACCGTACAGCTTCCCCTGGTAGGAGCCCGCCGACACGATGCCCTTGGCGAAGCCGCGGGAGTCGACGCCGTACCGGTCCAGCGGGGTCAGCGCGCCGGTCTGCGCGATCCGTTGCAGGTCGGGGTTGTCCAGCATCAACAGGTCGGGCAGGGTCCGCGAGGACGCCTGCAGCAGCACCTTCGGGACGAGGGACGCACCCGGAACGCTCCTGTGCTCGACGGAAACGCCGGCGGTCCTGCCGCAGGTGGTGAGCCGCTCGCTCCACTGGGCGTGCTCGGACGCGTCGGTGTAGTAGTCGAGTGCGGTGATGGAGGTCGCGTTGCTGGTGGCGGACCCGGAGCCGGTTCCGCCACCGCACGCGGTGGCGGCCAGTACCAGGGCGAGCGCTGCGAAGAGCGCGCTGATCCGCCGCGCCGGCCGTACGGCCGCTGAGAGCATGGTGACGCCTTCCCCCGCGAGGTCTGATGCCGGAGCGCCGGTCCCGGGAGAGAGGCTGAGACGGTCCATACCGGCATGTTCCGGTCCGAGCCGGATGTTACCGCATTCAACTGTTTAGATGATCAGCTGCTCACCGCCCTGTCCCCTCGCCCGGT
The DNA here is from genome assembly GCF_044546845.1 of Streptomyces sp. NPDC053076. Taxonomy (NCBI): domain Bacteria; kingdom Bacillati; phylum Actinomycetota; class Actinomycetes; order Kitasatosporales; family Streptomycetaceae; genus Streptomyces; species Streptomyces sp. NPDC053076. Next base: position 1,538,473 of record NZ_JBITZL010000001.1, read on the forward strand.
CATCGCCGCCACGGCGTCGGGCCGTGACAGGAGCACGGCGTGCGAGCCCTCCGGTACGTACTCGTGAGCCGCCATCCGCTGGGCCATGAAGCGCTGGGCGGATGGGGTTGAGCATCCCGGGTCGGCGGTGGCGATGCCGTACCAGGACGGTTTCGCGGCCCAGGTCGCCGGCGGGCCCGAACCGGCGGCCGGCGCACCTCGGGCGTGCGGCCGTTGCGTCACGGACAGCACATGCGATACGCGGGGTGACAGGCCGGCGGCATCCACCTCGCGGAAGCGGTCCCGGCGGATGTACAGCTTGCCGTCCCGGTCCGCGGAAGACCGCGTGGCCACGGCGGCGGTGAAGGTTTCCCCGGCGCCCGGCACCGCGTGTCCGTACCCAGGTGTGCTCACTCCTCGGGCAGGCTCCTGACCAGGTTGGCGAGCTGGACGCGGGAGTTGACCGCCAGCTTGCGGAAGGCGGACGTCAGGTGCGTGTTGACGGTGTGCGGGGAGACGACGAGCAGCTCCGCGGCCACCCGGTTCGTGTGGCCCTCGGCGACGAGACGCGCGACCTTCCTCTCCGAGGCAGTGAGGGCCGCCCAGCCCTGGACGGGTCGCCGGCCGCTCGCCGCCCGGCGGTCGCCGGCCGCCCCGGCACCCCGCACCGCCCGGGCGCCCCCCGGCAGCTCACGCCGCACCCGTGCCGCCGCGGCGTGCGCGCCCGACGCGGTGAACGCGGCATGGGCCCGGGTCAGCGCGTCCACCGCCTCGGGTCCGCGGCCCGCCGCCAGGAGCGCTCGTCCCAGATCCGCGCGTGCCGTCGCCCGGACCAGCGGGCGCGGACTCTTCGTGAGCAGGGTGACGGAACGTTCCAGCAGGACGACGTCGTTGCTCACGAGCCCGCGGGCCTGCGCCGCGACACCCGCGGCCGTGGGCACCGCCGGATTGCGCCCGGCGTGCGCCTCGGCCTGCGCGGCCAGGTCCTCGGCGAGCCGGTGGTCCCCACCGCGCAGGGCGATGCGGATCGCGGCGTCGACCCAGGTGCGCAGCAGCCGCCAGCGCAGGAAGGGCCCCTGCTCCTGCACCTGATGGATGCTGTCGACGGCCGGCCGGACTTGCCCGTCGGCGTCCGCGTGGAGCGCTTCCAGGAAGCGCACCGCGGCCCTGTTGCCCGGGTTGGGTTTCGCCGCCAGCCTCTCCCGCGCCGCCGCCAGGTGCTGCCGCGCGGCCTCCCGGTCGCCGCGCAGCAGCGCGATCCGGGAGCGGATCACGCGGGCGTTCACCTGCTGCACGGGCACCTGCACGTCGTCCTCCAGGCGCTCTATCGTCACGAAGTCGGCGTCGGCGTCGTCGAGTCTGCCCAGCCCCAGATGCTGCTGCCCCTGCGCCCACAGCAGCATCGCCGCACGCAGCCCGCCGGCGTCCTCGGCCGCCTTCGCGAGCAGCCGCTCGCTGGTCTCGAAGTCGTCCACGTGCTGGTGCGCGACGATCTCCTCGGGGAAGAAGGCGGGGTCGACAGCGCTGAGCGCGGTGAAACGCTCCAGCGCGACGGCGGTCTCGCCCGCGTTGAGCGCGATCTCACCGAGCGCGGACAGGGCCTGGACGTGGGCCTGCCGGTCACCGATGGCCACGGCGGCACGCAGCGCCTCCTCGCCCGCCGCACGCGCCGGGACGAGATCGTGCCCCCGGGACAGGGCCAGCGCACGCAGCGCGGCCAGCCGCGCCCCCACTTCCGGGGCGGCGCCCCCGACCGCGAGGGCCGTATCGGCCCGGCGGCGCAACTCCTCGGCCAGGTCCATGTCCCACAGCGTTCCGCCGAGGGCTGCCTGCAACCGGCCGAACGTCTCCACGGGCGGTCGGCACGCCAGCAGCCGGTCCCCGGTCGCCAGCGCCTCCCGGTTCCGGCCGGCCCGGGCCAGACAGACCACCGCCTGCTCGCCCACGGCGAACCACGACGGTCGCGCGGTAGGCACCAGTTCCAGAGCGCGGGTCACAAGGTCGGCCGCGAGGCCCGGTGTGACCGGCAGTACGTCGTCGGCGGCACGCCGGAGCAGCATGACTGCCTCCTCGTCTCCGGGCCGGGCGCCGATGAGGATGTGCGACACCACGTCGATCGGCTGGTGGCCCACCGAGACCAACCGGGTCGCGGCCTCCCGGTGCAGAGCCTTCCGGGCCGAGGGCGGGATGTCCACGTACACCGCCTGGCGCAGCAGATCGTGCCGGAAGACCAGCTGATCGCCGTCGTCGTCCAGAAGTCCCGCGCCGACCGCCTCCTCGAGCGCCGCGAGCGAGGCGACGGACGGCGTGCCGCAGAGCGCGGCGGCGTCGTGGAAGGCGAAACCTCGCCCCAGCACCGCTCCCATCTGAAGGAAGCGCAGCGTGCCGGGGCGCAACGACCTGAGCCTGCCGCGTACGCCCACCACGAGCCGAGGGGGCACGAGTTCGTCCGAGGCGTCGGCGGTCCGTAGTCCGGCGAGCATCTCGACCGCCAGGAACGGGTTCCCGCCGGCCCCTTCGAGCAGGCCGGACATCCGCTCGTCGACCGCGGCCCCCAGGGTGTCACCGGCCAGTTGGCCGATGGCCGCGCCGGACAGCGGACCCAGGGACAGGGTGCGGACCGGGAGTTCGTGCCCCACGGCGGTGAGGATGTCCTGCGCCGGTCCGTCGACGCCCCGCCGCCCTGCCAGCAGCCACAGCACCGGCGAGGTCCGCAGGCGCTTCGGCAGCTGCTGCAGAGCGAACCGGCTCAGCGGGTCGGCCCACTGCACATCGTCCAGGGCGATCAGCACCGGCACGCTGCCGGCGCGGGCCTCGATCACCTCCGCCAGCCGCTCGACCAGCCAGATCCGCTGATCGTGATGGCTCGCGAGATCGGCGAACGCGTCACCGGACAGCAGCGGGCGCTCGCCGTCCAGGACGCAGGCCGCCAGCGACGAGAGCGGCACGAGGTGATGCAGTTCGTCGGCCTTGCCGACGCCGACGGAGAAACCCGCTGCCCCGGCCCGTACGACGGCTTCGGTGAGAAGGGTGGTCTTGCCGATTCCCGGTTCCCCGCGGATCAGGGCCAGCGCGCCGCTCCCTGTGCCGGCCACCGAGGTGATCAGGGTCCGCAGCTCTTCGAGTTCGGCCTCCCGGCCACGCAGACCCCGCCGGGACAGCGAACTCTCCGCCCCCGCCACCCGGCCCTCCCTGTCCGCACACGCCCGCGACATCGGCGCACCGGAGGACCACTATGGCAAAAACGGCAGCTCAGCGCACATGCGGCAGCCGCGGTGGTGAGCCTCCGGCCGCCCGGCCGCGCGGCACCGGAGACATACGAGCCGCACGGACGGGAGACCCGAGGCGCTCGGGCAGGGGAGACATAAGACCCTCGCGCAGGGAAGTCGTACGACGCTCGGGCAGGGAAGACGCACGACGCTCGGGCAGGGGAGACGTACGAGCCTCACGGACCGGAGATGTGCGTGGCTCACGGACGGGAGACGTACGTGCTTCACGGACGGCGGAGTTCCGCCACTCCGCGGGGGAGACGCCGTAAGCGGCCCGGAAGACCCGGCTGAAGTGGGAGGCGCTGGTGAACCCCCAGCGGTGAGCCACCGCGGAGATCGTCAGCCCGGCCACCTCGCGACGGGCCAGGTCGCTCCGGCACCGCTCCAGCCGGCGCTGCAGGATCCACCGGCTGACGGTGATGTCCTCGAGCTCGAACAGCTTGTGCAGATAGCGCACGGAGAGGTGGTGGGCCCGGGCGATGGCCTCCGGTGTCAGGTCCGGGTCCGCGAGGTGCCGGTCGATGTGCGCCCGGATCCGCAGCAACGACATCCGGGCGGCGCTCGGCGTGTCCGCGGTGCTGCTGCCGAGTCGCTCTTCGGCCAGCGTCCGCACCAGGTCCACGACATTGCGGGCCACCAGCTCGGCCGTACGCTGCGGATAGGCCGCCGCGGTGTCCACGAGCCGGGACAGGAACGGTGTCAGCAGTCCGCCCAGCGCCGACTCGGAGCCGAACGGGGAGGCGGTGATCCGCCGCAGGTCCGATTCGCTGAGGCCCAGTACCTCGCGAGGCAGGACGAGGGACTTCGTCCGGAACGGTTCGGGGAAGGTCAGCCGGACGGGCCGGGCCATGTCGTAGACGAAGAGCTGCCCGGGCCGCACACATGCGTCCCGGTTGTCCTGCTCGATGCGGGCGGCCCCGCTGCTCAGCAGCTTCACGACCACGTAGTCGTCGTTGTCGCTCCCCGCGATCAGCCGGCGGGTGCGCAGGACGCGCATCGGATCACCCTCCACCGTGACGGCCTGCATCGGGCCCAGCGGTGACGTACGGATCGTGGCGGAGCCGACCTCGTCGGTAACGCTCATGTCCACGGCGCCGAACGTGCGCGACAGCGCCTCGCGCCAGTACGTCCGTCTTCGGTGCGGGGGCACCGCGTCCGTGGTGTAGAGGGTGCCCTGGGACCCGGGGGCGAGCATGGATGAATCCGGCGACATGTGATCTCCGCCCTTCCGCATGTGCTGTTTCCGGACACACCGTGCCAGCGCGGCTCGGCCGTCACATCACGTGAATCCGTGAGATCGGCGGACGTGTCCGGCGGCGGACGGCCGGCGGGAGGGTCGGCGACGGCAACGGCACGGAGGGGCAGCGGCGGCCTCGCGCGGAAGGTCAGTGGCGGCACCGCGGGGAGAGGCAGCGGCGGCACGGGGCGGAGTGGCGGCGGTGGGGCGCGGAGGGGCGGTGGGGGCACCGCGGGGAGGGGCAGCGGCGGCGTCGAGGGGCTGCGGTGGCGCCGTGCGGGAGCGACGCGTCGAGCGCCGGTCTTCCGCGGCTACCCCGCCGACCTGCTGTGATGTCCCCCACGTGCTCTTGTCGTGGCGGAAAGGCTTACCTACGTTCGGTGATATGTCCGCCCCGAACGCCCCTCTTCCCGACGAGCCGGTCGAGTTCTCCGTCGATCTCACCGGCCACGAAATGACCCGGCGAACCCACGTCATGGCCGCACTCGGCGCCGACTGGGACCCCGTCGAGGCGATGCGCGGCGAGGAGGAGGCGTACGACATGCTGTACTCCGGCCTCGACGAGGAACAGCAGCGGCTGTACGACACCCTCGTCTCGGCCGGTGTCCTCCCGCAGCGCGGCGGCGGCAGTGCTCCCGCTTGATCCCCAGGCGGACATCGGACGGCGCGCCTGGGTGACCTGCCCGAACTGCCAGGACCACCTGGGATGCCCCACGTGTGCGCAGGGCCGCAGGTGCGCGGAACACTGGCGCTACCTGCTCACCAACACCGGCAGCCTCCTCCACCTGCAGTGCCCGTCGTGCACCCACATCTGGGACCACGAGACGGGCTTCGGCGCCACCCGCACCCGCTGGACCCGCACGGCCAGCGGCCTGCAACGCCCGTGAAGAGGTGGCCCGGTCCGCTCGCGTGACCGGGCGGGCGCGATCCACACCGATCCCGTCCGGGACGGTGCGCCGTGCGCGTGGGCCGGTTCAGGAGCGGACAGCGGGATTTCCACCAGGTGTTCGGCGAGGAACCCCGCCTGCAGCTGCTTGTCCGGGAGCGGATAAGCGATCGACGTCAGGGGCGGAAGCGGGAGGCGCGTCGCCAGGGAGCGCACGGCCAGGTGCCCGTGAGCGCACGGGGCGTCGGCCGACAGGACCTGCCGACCAGCGCATGGGATCTTGATCCAAGAGCAATCACGGTGGCCCGCTGGAGGTGTCCGGCCGGGTGATGGTTGAATGTAAAACAAGTAGGGGGCTGAGAGGTGATCCACGATGAGCAATGTCGAGGCGGAACCCGTGGAAGTGCGATGCGGCACGGCAGTGGAGGCCGAGTCACCGGTGGGCACGGCCCGGATCGACGTTCTGACCCCACGTGACGTTCCCCTGGGCGGCCCGCGGGCGATGACCGTGCGACGCACCCTGCCGCAGCGCGCCCGGACCCTGATCGGCGCCTGGTGCTTCGCCGACCACTACGGCCCGGACGACGTCGGCGAGACCGGCGGCATGGACGTCGCCCCGCACCCGCACACCGGTCTGCAGACGGTGAGCTGGCTCTTCAGTGGGGAGATCGAGCACCGCGACAGCCTGGGCAGCCATGCCTTCGTGCGGCCCGGCGAACTGAACCTCATGACCGGCGGATACGGCATCGCCCACTCGGAGGTCTCCACCCCGCGGACGACCGTCCTGCACGGCGTCCAGCTGTGGGTCGCGCTGCCGGAGGCGCACCGCGCCACCGCACGGGACTTCCAGCACCACGTTCCCGAGCCCGTGACGATGGACGGCGCCGAGATCAGGGTCTTCCTGGGCTCCCTCGCGGGGACCGTGTCCCCGGTCGCGACCTTCACGCCCCTGCTCGGCGCCGAGATCGTGCTCGGGCCGCGGGCGACCGTCACACTCGCCGTGGACCCGGGCTTCGAGCACGGTCTCCTGATCGACCAGGGAACCGTCCGCCTGGCGGACGTGCTCCTGGGCCCCGCCGAGTTGGGCTACGTTCATCCCGGCCCCGGCACACTGACCCTGACGAACGAGTCGGACACCGCCGCACGGGCGGTACTCCTCGGCGGAACGCCCTTCGAAGAAGACATCGTCATGTGGTGGAACTTCATCGGCCGGAACCACGAGGACATCGTCAAGGCCCGCGAGGAATGGCAGAGTTCCTCCGACCGCTTCGGCGCCGTCGAAGGGTATCCGGGAGGCCGTCTTCCCGCCCCCGTCCTGCCCAACGCCACCATCAGGCCGCGCGGGAATCCTCCGCGTCACTGACCCCATTTTTGAAAGGCATCCGATGAGCCAGCCTTCCGCCATTCCGGTCGTCGAGCGCAGGGACGACAGAAATCGCTACGAAATCCTTGTCGACGGCAAGCGCGCCGGGCTGACCGCCTACCGCGACCGCGGTGCACAACGCGTCTTCCACCACACCGAGATCGACGACGCCTTCGCCGGACAGGGCCTGGCCTCCCGGCTGGTCCAGGAGGCGCTCACCGACGTACGGAACTCGGGCAAGCGGATCGTGCCCGTATGCCCGTACGTCGCCAAGTTCCTGACGCGGAACGGGGAATTCGCCGACCTCGTCGACCCCGTCACGCCCGACGTCCTGCAGTGGCTGGACGCCCAACTGGGCTGACCACGCACACCCGTCCGGCCGCAACGGCTCGGCGCAGCCCCGCGTCCCGCGGGGGCTGCGCTCCCACGGCCCGGGTGTCGGGCCGGCGGCGGGGTCCAGAGGGCGTCGGACAGGCGGGGTTCGGGTGTCCCGTCCGCGCAGCGCAGCGTTCCTCCCGGCGCACCGGACGCACGCTGGGACGCGGGGCGGAAGGCCCGTCGTGTCCACGCAAACGCCGGGGGCCTTTCCCGTGCGCTGTCAGGACGGCAGAGGTGCGCTGACGGGCAACCACCGCGCATTCGGTGGACCTAACGTGCGGATCAGCGGCGCCGGAGTGCTCAGCACGACGGTCCGGATCGTGTGCCGGAACGGCCGGCGCCTTCATGCCATTTCAGGAGATTCGCATGTCTGATGCCCCCGCGCCGGTGAACCCGGTGCTGGAGACCGCCGCGGCCGAGTTCGCCGAGGCGACGGCCGCTCCGCCGTACCTGTTCGACCTGCCGCCGGCGGAGGGCCGCAAGGCGGTGGACGAGGTGCAGTCCGGCGACGTCGAGAAGCCGGCCGTCGACGAGGAGTGGATCACCGTCTCGGGCGGCCCGACGGGCAGCGTCCGAGCACGGATCGTCAAGCCCGCCGGTGCCACCGGCACCCTCCCGGTCATCGTCTACATCCACGGCGCGGGCTGGGTCTTCGGCAACGCCCACACCCACGACCGCCTGGTGCGCGAACTCGCCGTCGGCGCCCAGGCCGCGGTCGTCTTCCCCGAGTACGACCTGTCGCCCGAGGCCCGCTACCCGGTCGCCATCGAGCAGAACTACGCGGTCGCGCAGTGGGTGGTGGAGCAGGGCGCGGCCAAGGATCTGGACGGCTCGCGGCTGGCCGTGGCCGGTGACTCCGTCGGCGGCAACATGACCGCCGCCCTCACCCTGATGGCCAAGGAGCGCGGGGGACCCTCGCTGGTGCAGCAGGTGCTGTTCTACCCGGTCACGGACGCGAACTTCGACACGCCGTCCTACCACCAGTTCGCCACCGGATACTTCCTGCGCCGCGACGGCATGCAGTGGTTCTGGGACCAGTACACCACCGACGAGACCGAGCGCGCCCACATCACCGCCTCCCCGCTGCGCGCCACCACCGAGCAGCTGACGGGCCTGCCCCCGGCGCTGGTCATCACCGGTGAGGCCGATGTGCTGCGCGACGAGGGCGAGGCGTACGCCAACAAGCTCCGGGAAGCGGGCGTGCCCGTCACCGCGGTGCGCTTCCAGGGCATCATCCACGACTTCGTGATGCTCAACGCCCTGCGCGGCACCCAGGCGGCCCAGGCCGCCATCGACCTGGCCGTCCGCACCCTGCACACCGCCCTGCACACCGCCTGACTCCGGGAGACAGCACAGCCATGAGCACCTCCACGCCCACCGTCGTCCTTGTCCACGGCGCCTTCGCCGACGCCGCCGGCTGGTCCGGGGTCATCAAGGAACTGCAGAGCCACGGCATCGCCGTGATCGCGCCGCCGAACCCGCTCCGCGGCCTGGCGGCCGACGCCGCGTACGTCGCCTCCGTCGCCGCCCAGGTCGACGGTCCCGTCGTACTGGTCGGCCACTCCTACGGCGGTGCGCTCATCACCGTGGCCGGCACCACCGACAACGTCGTCGGCCTCGTCTACGTCGCCGCCTACGCCCTGGAAGAGGGCGAGAGCCTCGGCGAACTGCAGGGCCGCTACCCGCTCTCGCCGCTGGTGGGCAACCTCAAGCAGTGGACGTACCCCGTCGCGGCGGGCGATCCCGCCGTCGAGGTCACCATCGCCGAGGACGCCTACCCGTCGGTCTTCGCCGCCGACGTGCCCGCCGAGGTCACCAAGGTCCTCGCGGCGACCCAGCGCCCGCTCGCCGCCGCCGCCTTCGAGGAGCCGGCCTCCGCCGCAGCATGGAAGACCAAGCCGTCCTGGGCCCTGGTCGCGGGTGCGGACAACGCGATCAACCCGGAGGTGGAGCGCTTCGGCGCGAAGCGGGCCGGGGCGACCGTCGTCGAGGTCGAGGGCGCGTCGCACGCGGTCGCCCTCTCCCAGCCGAAGGCGGTCGCCGACCTGATCCGCGAAGCGGTACGCGCGACGAGCTGACCCGGCACCACGAACGGCCGCGCGGACGCCTCCCCCGTACCGCGTCCGCGCGGTCCCGCGGTTCTGCGTCCGGTTCGGGACCGACAGCGGGAGCCCCGTACGCCGTCAGGACCGTACGCGGGGGCGAACCCCCTACGCCGTGACCGTACGCGGGGGCGAACCCCTACGCCGTCAGGAAAGAGCCCGGGCGGGTGCGCATGTCCCGCCGGGTGTCACTGGCGCTGGTTGGCCGAGGGGACCTGCGGGTGCTGTTCGCTGTCGTCGTAGAGGCGTTCGATGCTGTCGTGGGTCCACCGCAGCAGGAGCAGGAGCATCTCGGCTGTGGACAGCAGGCGGGACATGACCATGTGTTCCTTGGTGCCGGGTGCGACGGTTCGCAGGGTGTGTTCGAGTGCCGCCTGGAAGGTCGCGATACCGCTGCGAGCGCCGGCGTGCAGACCGAGCGCCTCCGGCCGGTCCAGGGCGCGATGCAGAATTCCGCCCTTGAGCTGGGTGAGGTACAGGTGGCTTTCCGTCAGGAAGTCCGCGGCCAGCCCCCAGGGGGTGCACAGGCTGTCCGGCAACAGTGCTCTGCCCACGACGGCCATGGTCCGTGTGGTGGACAGGGCCTTGCCGAGCTGCTGGGACAGGGTGTGCGGGGCCGCCAGGGCGAGCCAGTGGGAGATGCTGTCGGCTGCTTCGCGCAGCACGGCTTCCAGGTGTGCCCACTGCTCCGCCTCTTCCGGTTCCGCCGCCTCCACTGCCGACGCGGTCTCCGCCGTGAGAGACGCCGCGAAGATGCGGGCGCGGCCGGTGTCGAGATCGAGAGCGGCTGCCGTCTTCTCGTGCAGGGCGGTGTCCGCGGCGGCGAGCCAGGTGTCGAACGCAGCTTCGTCGCCGGCGTGGGTCTCCGGGCGCGGGGCCACCTCGCTCACCGGTGGGCCTCCTTCGTCGTTTCCCATGCCCGTTTGAGGCTCTTGCGGGCTCGCGCCAGGTTCTGCCTGACGGCCTCGGGGGTCGTGCGCAGGATTTCGGCGGTCTCTTGCGTGGAGAACCCGTCGTAGATCCAGGCGAAGACTCGTCGCTGCTGCATGGGCAGCGTGGCCAGCACACTCAAGACGAGCGTTTCCTGGGCACCCAGTTCGATCCGTTCGACCGGACACACTCCGCCGGGCGGCTCTCCCAGATCCCGCATGGGGCCTTCAGGGAGGTCCCGTGTCCGCAGGAGGTGCCGGTAGGCCACCGTCCGCAGCCAGGCGTGAGGGTGGTCGATGGTCTCCCACTTCTCCCACGCCTGGACGAACGCCGCCTGCGCCGCCTCGGTCGCTTCATGGAAGTCGGCACCATGCCGCAGGACGAAGACCACCAGCCCGGGCATCGCCCTGGCATAGAAGCCGGCGAACTCCGTCCGGGTGGCCGAGTCGGCCGGGGGATGCGGGCGGTGCAGGGTACTGATCAACCGATCCTGCTGTGCGCGTCCCGGTAGGTTGGAGTCAGTCATCACCACCGCCACACGCACCGATGGGGCGGCCCACCTCGACGACCACCTTGCTGCGGTCCGCCCGGTGTTCGACCAGGCGGCTGCCCGGAGGAAGCGACTGCACGCGGCGGGTGAGACCGCGGTCGTTGAGTTGTGCGATCCGGACCGCGGTCCGTCCGCGCAACCACACATACAGCGTGCGTCCACCGCAGGCGATCAAGCCTGCGATCAAGGACGTCACGGGTATGGCGTTCATGGCCGACCCCTTCGCTCGAACCCCGACTCGCGGGGTGCTGGCGGGTTATGACGAGAAGTAGTGCGAACCAGGCTGCCGACCGTGACGCCTTACCGGGCCGTAACCTCAAAGTGTGCGCGGCGTCACACCGTTGTCCGCGAGACGGTCGATGTGATCGGTCCTTGCCGGTGCTTGCCCGTACCGGTGTCCGAAAGTTCCCAGGCGCTCGTCGCGGTCAGGGCCCGGTGACCGCCGGCGGCCGTACCGAGGCCGGGGGCCGTCTCGCTTCGCCTGTCGGGCCGCCGGGTCTCCCGGGACGCGCCGTGGTGCGCACGTCATGACACCACGTCACTTGATGATTACGCTGCGCATGTGATCGGGTCATGGGTCGGCTGCGACGGGAGCGTGGGGCGCTCCCGTCGTGCCGCCCTGCTGGTCGGACTGGTCCTGGTGCTCGCCGCCCACCTCACCGGCGCGGTGCACGCCTGCCCCTTCGCCGGCGCGTACCCGAGTGCCGTGGTGGCGTGGGACGTTCCGCACGCGGCGGACGGAGCCGACGGCACGCGTCCGACCGCGCCCCCTCCCGGACCCCGGCACGCGGCGGACGGCCACGTCGGCCACACGGCGGACCGGCCGCGCGCCGCTCTGGACGACACCGGACTCGGGAGCGAGGTGCCCCAGCCGGTTCTTCCCGCCGTGTCGCGCGGGCGGTCCGCACACCCCGGGTGGTGCGGGCGGCCCGGTGTCCCACGCCCCTGCGGGAACGGCTCCTCGCCCGCGCTCGTCCGCGTGCTGCGGCAGTAGGCCGGCACCCGCCGCCCCGGGCCCGTCCGCGGGGTGGGGTGTGCCTGCCCGCCCTGCCCCACTCGCACAGCGTCCGCCGCACTGCCGCCGGGCGCGAAGGAGCCGTACCCCATGCACCTCTCCCTGCCCGAACCGTCCGGGGCGCGTGCGCCCAGTCCGCTGGCCGCCCGACGCGCCGCCCATCTCGTCGGCAACACCCCGGTCCTGTGGGTGGACGAGCCGTTCGCGCCACCCGGCCGCGGCTTCCACGCCAAGCTGGAAGGCGCCAACCCGGGTGGTCTGAAAGACCGGCCCGCCCTGCACATGGTCCACGAGGCCCGTCGGCGTGGCGACCTGGCGCCGGGCGCGCCGATCGTCGAGTCGTCCAGCGGCACTCTCGGTCTCGGCCTGGCGCTGGCCGGGCTGACCTATGGCCACCCGGTCACCGTCGTCGCCGACCCCGGCATGGAACCCTCCGTGGCGCGCCTGCTCACCGCCCTGGGCGCACGGGTCGTCGAGGTCGGTGCGCCGCATCCCGAGGGCGGCTGGCAGGAGGCGCGCCGCGAGCGCGTCGCCGACCTGCTGGCGGGCACCCCCGGCGCCTACTGCCCGGACCAGTACCGCAACCCCGACAACGCCGCCGCCTACCGGCCCCTCGCGGCCGAGCTGATCACGCAACTGGGCCGGGTCGACGTGCTGGTGGCGGCGGTCGGCACCGGCGGGCACTCCGGCGGCGTCTCCGCCAGTGGCGGCTTCGGCCCTGACCGGTCTGGCGGGCGCGCTGTTCAACCCGGCCGTACGAGCGTATCTCGCGGCGGATGCGGGGGAGGAGCGGCGGGTGGCCGCGTTCGCCGCCTTCAACGTCTTCTACCAGGCGGGCATCCTGGTCGGCCCGCTCGCCGGACTGGCCCTGCTGGCCTGGGACTTCAGCGCCGTGTGTACGGTCGCGGCGCTCATCTTCGGCACCCTGGCCGTGCTGCAGTCCCGTGCGCTGCCCGCCCGCCCCCCGGCCGGCCGCGGCGCCGAACCCGCCTGGCGGGCGGTCGCCGCCGACTGGCGCGCCATCGCCGCCAACCGGCCCTTCCTCCTCTTCGCGGCTGCCATGAGCGGCTCCTACGTCCTGGCGTTCCAGGTCTATCTGGCCCTGCCGCTGCACGCCCGCGAACTCTTCGGCCCGCGGACCGGACCGGTCACCGGCGCGGTCTTCGCCGCCTCGGCGCTCGCCGCGCTGGCGGGACAGCTGAAGCTGACCGCGTGGGCGCAGCGCACGCTGTCCGCGCCGCGGGCCGTCTCGTACGGGCTGGCGGTCATGGGTGCCGCCTTCCTGCCCCTGCTGCCGCGGGCGCACGGCGCCCTGGCGGGGGTGGCCGCCCTGACGGTGTGCGCGGTCCTGCTGGCCTGGGGCGGGGCGCTGCTCTATCCCTTCGAGATGGACACGGTGGTACGGCTGTCCGGGGACCGGCTCGTCGCCACGTACTACGGCGCCTACAACACCGCGTCCGGCATCGCCGTCTCGTCGGGAAACCTGGCCGTCGGTGCGCTGTTCGACACGGGGGTGAGGTGGCTGCCGTGGGCGGCGCTTGCCGCGACCGGGCTCGGGTGCGCCGGTCTGGTCGCGGGCCTGCACCGGTCCGGACACCTGGCGGCGAGGCCGGTTCCGGTCCCCTTGTGACTCGGCGCCGGACAGCGGCTGTACGGCGACCGGGGCGGCGAACGCCGTGGGGCGCTGTCCGGCACCACCGCGTACGCCCTGCCGGGTGTGGCGTGGGGTGCGGCCGCGTCGGCCGGGGCGCGGCGGGGAACCCTTCTGGTCGTCCGCCGTTCCGGTCGGAGGGGCTGACCGGTACGGCGGCACCGCCGTACCGGGACGTGCCGTGCCGGCCCCGCTCACCGGCCTGGCCCTGGCCCGGTCCGGCCGTGACGAGTCGCAGAGACGAAGGACGGACGGCAGCAGAAAGGCACTTCATGTTCGATGACCTCGACGTCCGCGCGCTGTACCGTCGCCCGGGAGCCAAGTGGAGCCAGGTCGAGCCGGACGTGCTTCCGGCGTGGATCGCGGAGATGGACTTCCCGCCCGCCCCCGGCGTACGTGAGGCCCTGCTGCGCTGCGTGGAGGACGACCTCGGCTATCCCTCCTGGGACGAACGGTCCGCCGGGAACCCGCTGCGCGCCGCTTTCGCCGAGCGCATGCGGGCACGCCACGGCTGGGTGCTCGATCCCGGCCACGTCAGGGAGTTCACCGACATCAACCAGGGACTCCAGGCCGTGCTGAACGTCGCCACGCGGCCGGGGGACGGTGTCGTGGTGCACACACCCACCTACCCGCCGTTCCTGGAGACCATCGACAGCATGGGGCGGCGCCTGCACCCGGTGCCGTACGCGCCGGACGGCGACGGCTGGGCTTTCGACACCGACCGGCTGGACCGGGAGTTGGCGGAGGGGTCCTCGCGGGTGCTGCTGCTGGTCAACCCGCACAACCCGACGGGGCATGTGCTGCGCCGGCAAGAGCTGGAGGCGCTGGCGCGGCTCGCGCTGCGCCACGGTCTGCTGGTCGTCGCGGACGAGATCCACGCCGATCTCGCGTACGCCCCCCGCCGGCACATCCCGTTCGCCTCGCTCTCGGCCGAGGTGGCTGCGCGCACGGTGACCCTGACCTCGGCGACGAAGGCGTTCAACGTGCCGGGGGTGCGCTGCGCCGTCGCCCATGTCGGCGCGGCCGAGGTGCGTGAGGCCCTGGCGCACCCCGGCCATCTGTACGGCGAGCCGAACACCTTCGGTGTCGCGGCCACACTGGCCGCCTGGCGGGAAGGGGAAGCCTGGCTGTCGCAGCTGATGGCGGTCCTGGCGCGCAACGCCGCGCTGGTGCGTGAGCGGCTCCCTTCGGCCGTGGGGTACCGGATCCCGGAGGCCACGTTCCTCGCCTGGCTGGACTGCCGCGGCCTGGAGCTGGACACCGACCCGTACACCTTCTTCCTGGACCGGGCCCGGGTCCGGCTCAACGACGGCCGCACCTTCGGTCCGGGGGGCGACGGCTTCGTACGGCTCAACTTCGCGACCTCCAAGGGCATCCTGGAGGACATGCTGCGCCGGATCCGGGAGTCCCTGGCCTGAGGGCGCCGGGTGTCGCGCCGGACACGGTGTCCCCGCCCCGACCGGGGCGCCTGGGCGGGCCGCGTCAGGGGAGGGTGCGGCACAGCAGGGCCGCGGGGCCGGGAGGACTGCCCGCCCGGGTGGTGAAGGCGATCCCGGCGGCGTACTCGTCGGCCGCGCACTGCCCCTTGTAGCGGCCGTACGCGAAGTCTGCGCCGGCCGCGTCGGCGGGACGGTTGTCGGACCGGTCGAACCACACCGTACGCCCGGCGCCCGACAGGGCGGTCCGTGCCGGGGCGCACAGCGCGGCCGACAGGCGTTCACCGCGCAGGCTGTAGCCGATGAGGAACTCCCCGGCAGGGCACTGGTACTTGGTGTAACCGGACGCCCAGTCGCCACCGGCCGGTACGTGGCGCTCGTCGGTGACGACCGTCTGCCGGGCCTCGGCGCCGCGCAGATCTCCCGTGCCCACGTCGGTGCACAGGCCGCGCCCACCGGTGTGGCTCAGCCCGGCCAGTCGCGAACCGTCGGGGCAGGCGGCCTTGTGGGCCCCCGCGTCCCAGTCCCCCGTGGCGCGCACCCGCAGGGACGCCACCGCGTCCCCGTGATCGGTGCTGAGCATGTGCCAGAGGGGGACGGAGGCCACGGCTCCGGTCTTGCCGGGCGTGGTCATCAGACGCTGCCACGCGGTGGCGCGCCAGTCGCCGCCGTCGAGGATGCCGGAGCGCTGACCGGCGCTGTCGTAGCGCAGCAGTGCCCAGTCGTCGTGGCCCTCGAAGCCGACCAGGGGCCAGAACGCGAAGTCGGCGTCGTGGTCGGTGAAGTAGTCGGTGACGTTGTCGAACCAGGTGCGGGCCGCCGCGTTCTTCTCGCTCGAACCGATACCGAACTCACTCACCCAGACGGGTGCGGTGTAGTGCCGTCCGGTCTCCTCCGCGAAGAACGCCTCGTCGTCGAGGGCCGCGGACAACTCGGTGCGGGAGAGGTCCTGGTAGCGGGCGTCATGGGTCTCGCCGATGCCTGTGGCGCCGCTGTGGTGCGGCCCGGTGTAGCCGTAGAAGTGGGCGGAGTAGACCAGCTTGTGGGAGTCCACGAGGGTGTGCGAGAGGGTGCGGGCGGGGGTGAGCACGGGCCGGCCGTGCGGCAGGCCGTCCACGGGCACACCGGTCCAGTTGATGCCCTCGATCACGACGAGGAGACGTGGGTTCGCCTCGGTGAGGACGCGGTCGGCGGCGATCTGGGCGGCGCGGTACCAGTCGTGGCCGTCCCCCAGCCCCCAGTTGGGGTCGTCCAGCACGTCCCGCCGGACCTCGTTGTACAGGTCGGCGCCGACCACGCGGGGGACGGAGGCGTAGCGGCGGGCCATGAACACCCAGTCGTCCGCCCACTGGTCGGTGGACTGCCCGCTGTTCCAGCGCTCGTTGCCGTCGATGCCGCAGCACCACCGGGACGTGTTGGTGTGGTTGTTGAGGATGACGGCGAAACCGCTCTCGCTGAGCGCCTCGACGACGGCGTCGTAGATCTCCAGCGGTGTCCTGCCGCGGAGCGGGGGATTGGCCGTCACGGCGCTGTCCGGCACGGGCACCGTGCTGTGGATCATCTCGTTGGAGAACGGCAGCCGGATGGTGTTGACGCCCAGCGCGCGGAAGTCGGCGAGCAGTCGGGACAGTGGTGCGCGGTCCAGGCCGAGCGGTATGCCGTGGGAGTCCTGCCCGGCGTGGTGGTCGGCGGGGTCGTCGGCGCTGCCGCTGCCGGTCCACGAGCCTTGCGCCCCGTCCCAGTTGGCGCCCTTGAGGCGGAACCGGTCGCCGTGGGCGTCGACGACGTAGCGGCCCCGGGTGGACAAGGGCGCGTACCAGGCGGCCTGGTCCGTCGCGTCGACGGCGGTCCGGGCGGGCGTGGAGCGCGGCGCCGGGTACGGCACCGCGGTGACGATCCCGGCGGGGACCGGGCGCGGCGGTGTGGCGGCCGAGGCCGCGGTGGTCGTGGTGACTGTGAGCAGGAGGCCCAGGGCGGCGACGGCGAGCCGTGGCACGGCTGGTGATATCGGCATGGGGGCAGCCCTTTGGGGGTCGGAGGCGGGGGAGTGGGACGACCGGTCGACGGCACCGCCCGGCTGGGCGGAGTCTCCACCACCGCGCCGCCGGGGGGAAGAGTCAGGTGGGCCGTGCCCAGGGCGATCTGCCCTGGAACCTCGGGTCAGTTGGACACCCCGGACTTCCCGTACGGGCGGCCACTGGGCACGCTCCCCGGGCGTGTCCGGGCCGCGCTGGTCGCGGTCCCCTGCGACAGCCGGCCTCTTCCCGCCTACTTGACGGGTGCATGGTCCGTACCTATGGTCTCGTCAACCCGAGCGTTCAAGAAGCCGCACGCTGTTCACATATGAGGACGGATCAGATGCAGGACAAGGACATACCCGCCCGGCGCCGTCGTCAGTCCCCGCGTTCCGCTCTCGCCCTCACGGCGGCGGCCACCGTGCTCACCACCGGGCTCCTCGCCCTGCCGGGCACCCAGCGGGCGCAGGCCGCTCCCGCCGTGTTCGCACACCCCGGCGTCACCGTCTCACGCGCCCAACTCGACTTCGTGCGCGGCAAGGTGCAGGCAGGCGCCCAGCCCTGGAAGGGCGCGTACGACCAGATGATGGCGAGCGGGTACGCGAGCCTCAGCCGCACGCCCAAGCCCCGCGCCGTCGTCGAGTGCGGTTCGTACTCCAATCCCAACTACGGCTGCACGGACGAACGTGAGGACGCCATCGCGGCGTACACGGACGCGCTCGCCTGGTACATCACCCGGGACGAGCGCTACGCCAAGAAGGCGATCGAGCTGATGGACGCCTGGTCCGCCGTGCTCAAGGACCACACCAACAGCAACGCCCCGCTGCAGACGGGGTGGGCGGGCTCTTCCTGGCCGAAGGCCGCCGAGATCATCAAGTACACGTACACCGGCACATGGGCCGAGTCCGGCCGGTTCGCGACCCTGCTCCGCGACGTCTATCTCCCTGAGATCATCAACGGCTCCAACTCCAACGGCAACTGGGAGCTGTCGATGATGGAGGCGGCCGTCGGCATCTCCGTCTTCCTGGAGGACAAGGCGTCGTACGACACCGCCATGACGAAGTTCCGTACGCGCACGGCCGCCTACGTGTACCTCGCCTCCGACGGCGAGCTGCCGAAGACCGTCCCGAGCCAGAACCTGAACACCCGCGACAAGATCGTCTCCTACTGGCAGGGCCAGTCCACGTTCGTCACCGGACTCACCCAGGAGACCTGCCGCGACTTCACCCACACCGGATACGGCATCTCCGCCATCTCGCACGTCGCCGAGACGAGCCGGATCCAGGGGCAGGACCTGTACGGCACCGACGTCGGCGAGCGGCTGCGGCAGGCGCTCGGCTTCCAGTCCACGTACGAACTGGGCACCACCGCCCCGAGCTGGCTGTGCGGTGGCACGGTGAAGCGGGGGCTGGGCCCGGTCACCGAGGTCGGATACAACGCCCTGCACAACCGCCTGGGCGTCGCCATGACCAACACCCAGACCCTGACCGGACAGAACCGCCCGGCGGGCAGCAACAACCTCTTCATCGCGTGGGAGACCCTGACGCACGGGGACAACCCGAACTGAGCCGCACCGGTGACCGGGCCCCACCGGCCCTGTTCCGGCAACGGGGCGAAACCGCCGCAGGGCCCGTGCGGACCCTCGCCCGCCTGCGACCACGTCACAGGCGGGCGAGTAGGGCGAGGCGAGTTGCGTGACCGGTTCCGCCCTCTCGACCTGCTGCCCGGCAGCTACGAGGTGGTGGTCGGCGCCGACGGTTCTCCTCGGGAGACCGTCGACCACATCATGGCCGGCACCGGGCCGGCCGGCCCTGCCGCGTCCGGGGACCGGCGATCAGAGGACCGGGTCGGCACCCCCGGGCCGGATCCGGCCGCGCCACCCGCCGGACTCCCCGCCGCGGTCCTCGATGAAGCTCTTGAACCGCTCCATGTCACCCTTGACGCGCCGGTCGATCGTCCCGAGCAGGTCCGCGGCCTTCTCCGTGGCTCCGCTGGGCTCGATGTCCATGACCAGCTCGACCTTGGTGTGGGTGTCGTCCAGGCGCTGGAAGCGGACCGAGCCCCTCTGGTTGGTGTCGCCGCTGATGGTGCGCCACGTGATGCGCTCGTCGGGCAGCTGGTCCACGATCTCGGTGTCGAACTCCCGGCGCACCCCGCCGATCTTCATGGTCCAGTGATTGTGCCGTTCGTCCAGCTGTGTGACCTCCTCGACGCCTTCCATGAAGTTCGGGAAGTCCTCGAACTGGGTCCACTGGTTGTAGGCGGTGTGGAGCGGGACGTCGACTTCCACGGCTTCCTTGACCTTGCTCATCTCTGCGCCTCCGTTCACTTGCTTGACTGTCCGAAGCCCCGCGGGCCTGCGCAGCTGACCCGGTCGGGACCTGCCGGGTACCCAGGGAGCCGACGGTCATGACCGCGGGAGTGTCCCGGGCCGGTCCCGGGGCCCGGGTCCCGGGACGGACGGTATGGATCCAGCCACTGTCCCCGTAATCCGGCCACTGCCTTGACGTGGTGTTTTACAGTGGCTGCCGCCAGTTCCGGCGACAGGATCTGTGAGGTAATCGCGAACATGCCGACCGAGACGTTTGAGTTTCAGGTAGAGGCCCGTCAGCTGCTCCAGCTGATGATCCACTCGGTCTACTCGAACAAGGATGTCTTCTTGCGGGAGCTCGTCTCCAACGCCTCCGACGCGCTGGACAAGCTGCGTCTGGAGAAGCTGTGGGACGACTCGCTCGACGCCGACGTGTCCGACCCGCACATCGAGATCGACATCGACAAGGACGCCCGTACGCTCACCGTGCGGGACAACGGCATCGGGATGTCGTACGACGAGGTCGGGCAGCTCATCGGCACGATCGCCAACTCGGGCACCGCGAAGTTCCTCCAGGAACTGCGGGAGGCCAAGGACGCGGCCGGGGAGGAAGGGCTCATCGGCCAGTTCGGCGTCGGGTTCTACTCCGGCTTCATGGTGGCGGACGAGGTCACCCTGCTGACCCGGCGCGCCGGCGAGAGCCAGGGCACCCGGTGGACGTCACGGGGCGCGGGCACGTACACGCTGGAGACGGTCGACGACGCGCCGCAGGGCACGTCGGTCGTACTCCACCTCAAGCCCGCCGACCCCGAGAACCAGCTCCACGACTACACCTCCCCCTGGAAGATCAGGGAGATCATCAAGCGGTACTCGGACTTCATCACCTGGCCCATCCGGATGGTGCCCGAGGCTTCCGGCACCGGCGACGAGAGCGGCGAGGCGCCCGCACCCGAGACGCTCAACTCCATGAAGGCGCTGTGGGCACGGTCCCGGGACGAGGTGTCCGACGACGAGTACCACGAGCTGTACAAGCACATCGGCCACGACTGGCGGGATCCGCTGGAGACGATCCGGCTCCAGGCGGAGGGCACCTTCGAGTACCAGGCCCTGCTGTTCCTGCCCGCGCACGCCCCGCACGACCTGTTCACGCGCGACGCCAAACGTGGCGTACAGCTGTACGTCAAGCGCGTGTTCATCATGGACGACTGTGAGGCGCTGCTGCCGCCGTACCTCCGCTTCGTCAAGGGCGTGGTCGACGCGGCCGACCTCTCGCTGAACGTCTCCCGCGAAATCCTCCAGCAGGACCGCCACATCGAGATGATGCGGCGACGGCTGACGAAGAAGGTCCTGTCCACGGTCAAGGACATGATGGCCAAGGACCGGGACCGGTACGCCACGTTCTGGCGGGAGTTCGGCACGGTCCTGAAGGAAGGGCTGATCACCGACTCGGAGAACCGCGACGCCATCCTCGCCGTCGCGTCGTTCGCCAGCACGCACGACGACACCGAGCCGACCACGCTCAAGCAGTACGTGGAGCGGATGAAGGACGGTCAGGAGGACATCTACTACCTGACCGGCGAGTCGCGGCAGAGCATCGAGAACTCCCCCCACATGGAGGCGTTCCGGGAACGCGGTATCGAGGTGCTGCTGCTCACCGACGCCGTCGACGAGGTGTGGGCCGACGCCGTCGGCGAGTACGAGGGCAAGAAGCTGCGGTCCGTCGCCAAGGGGCAGATCGACCTCGACGCCGAGGGCGAGGACACTTCCGACGGCGAGCGGGAGAAGCAGAGCGAGGAGTACGCCGGTCTGCTCGGCTGGATGACGGAACAGCTGGACGAGGACATCAAGGAAGTCCGCCTGTCCTCCCGCCTCACCGTCTCCGCGGCCTGCGTCGTCTCCGACGCGAACGACCTGACCCCGGCCCTGGAGAACATGTACCGGGCGATGGGCCAGGAGGTGCCCCGCGCCAAGCGGATCCTGGAGCTCAACCCGGACCACCAGCTGGTGAAGGGCCTCAACCAGGCGTACCGGGAGCGCGAGGACCGCACGGAGCTGGCCGAGACCGCCGAGCTCCTGCACGGTCTGGCGGTGCTCGCCGAGGGCGGTCAGCCCAAGGAGCCGGCCAGGTTCGTCCAGCTGATGGCGGACCGTCTGGAACGCGCGCTGTAACCCGGCCCCACCGGGCACCGGCGGCCTGCCCAGGGGGTCCCCTCGGTAAAGACGGGCAGGCCGCCCGGCGGTCGGGGACCGAGCGTGTCGAGGGACGCGGACAGCGTCACGCGCCGGCCCCCGGCCGGGGGAATCGCCGAGGACCTGCGGGCACGGTACGGAGGCGTCGACATCGTCCTCTCCGACGCGGTCGCCCGCCTGCTGCCCGAGGAGTCGCAGGCGGAGCGGGCCGACGAGTTCATCGACGTCTCCCACACCGCCACGCACGCGATCCTGGGCTCCTTCGGCCCCGTCCTCCGCCCCGGCGGCCGGCTGATCGTCGGTGGACGCTGTCGCAGGGCCTGCTCGCACAGGCCGGCGGCACACGCCTACCGGCGTGCGAAGAGGACCGCCCCGGGAACGCGCTCGTCGAGGTCGAGCATCAGCTGGGCCTCGACCGTGAACCCGGCGGTGCCCAGCCAGGACGCCACCCGGTCGGGCCGGCGGAGGTGGACGTGGACGTTCATCGGGTGGCCGCCGTAGCCCTCCGCCTTCAGCCGCGTCTCCTCGCCGACGTGGAAGCCGAGCAACAGCGGCCCGCCGGGACGCAGCACCCGCCGGAAGTGACCGAGAACCCCGGGGACGGCGGCATCGGGGACGTGGATCAGCGACCAGAAGGCGAGCAGACCGTTTCCGCGCCCACGGCGCGGAACCCCGCCCGTGGCATCGCCCCGGTGGTGAGGTCGGCTCACCGGCGTGCTTCGACCGGCAGCGCGATGCGGAACAGCGCGCCTCCTCCCGGAGCCTGATGAGCCGTCAGTTCGGCCCGGTGGGTGTGCGCGATCTGGCGGGCCATGGCCAGGCCCAGGCCGGAGCCGGGGAGGGCGCGAGCGGTCCGGGCCCGGTAGAAGCGGTCGAAGACATGGGGGAGGTCGGCGGGGTCGATACCCGGGCCGTGGTCGCGGACGGTGATCTCCAGTCGCCTGCCGTCGGCCGACCGGAGCGCGGCGACCTCGACCTGGCCGCCCGGCGGGGAGAACTTGGCCGCGTTGTCCAGGAGATTGGAGAACAGCCTCGTCATGCGGCTCGGAACGGCGGCGGCCATGGCGGACGCGGCCGACGGGTCGGTGTCCAGCGTGAAGGCGACGTGCGGCCAGTGGTCGCGGGCGGCGGCCACGGTGTGCTCCAGGAGCGCGGCCGGCCGCACCGGCTCGAGGGCCTGGTGGGGCTCCTCGTCACGGGCCAGGTCGATCAGATCGTTGACCAGGGTGGTCACCTCCCGCAGCTGGCGGGTGAGCGCGCCCGTCGCCCGCTCCCGCTGACGCGTGGTCAGCTGTTCCGACCGCAGCAGGATCTCCGCGTTGGCGCGCAGCGCCGTCAGCGGGGTGCGCAGTTCGTGCGAGGCGTCGGCGACCAGCCGCCGCTGCGCGGCGAGGGACTCCTCCAGGGCGTCGAGCATGGTGTTGAAGCTGACCGCGAGCCGGGTGATCTCGTCCTCGCGGCCGCGCTCCGCGGCCGGCAGCTCGATGCGCAACCCGGCATCACGGGTGGCGGTGATCCGCTCCGCCGTCGAGGTCAGCCGGGTCACGGGAGCCAGCCCCGAACGGGACACCCAGTAACCCAGCAGCGCGGCCACCGGCACACCGGCGCCGCCGATCGCGGTCAGCAGCGCCGCTGACTGGCGCTCGGCCCGGCGCACCCCGTCGGAGCGCAGCGCCACCTGCATCGCCAGCCCCTCGCGTGCCGGAGTGGTGAGCACCCGTACCGGATGACCGGCCACCGAGGCAGTGCTGTGGTAGGGCGCCCGCTGCCGGCCGGCCACCTGGCGCACCGCGTCGGTGACGGGCAGCAGATAGCCGTGGCGCGGGTCGTCCGCCGCCGAAGCGGGCACGAGCTGGGCGCAGGCGGGTGCGGCCAGGTAACGGCACTCGCCCGCCTGCACCCCGGGCCCCTCCTGCCGGTACTGCAGGATCGCCAGGGTCGCCGCCTGCGTCAGCTGTAGGTCGAACTGGCGGTGCAGGGTGTAGACGGTGACGGCGTAGGCGCCCGCGCACACGGCCAGCGCCACGCCCGCCACCGCGGCCGACGCCGTGATGGCCAGTCGGCGGCGCAGCGGCGGGCGGCGGTCCGTCGGGGCCGCGTCATCGCTCGTCCAGCACGTAACCGATGCCGTGCACCGTGTGGACGAGGCGGGAGGCGCCTTCGGCCTCCAGCTTGCGGCGCAGGTATCCGACGTAGACGGCCAGCGAGTTGGAGTCGGGGCCGAGGTCCCGGCCCCACACCCAGCGCATGATCGTCTCCCGTTCCAGGACCTGGCCGGGGTGGCGCAGCAACAGGTCCAGCAGGGCCCATTCGGTGCGGGTGAACTCCAGTCGGCGCCCCGCCCGCACCGCCGTACGGCTCTCGGGGTCGACGACCAGGTCGCAGAAGCGCAGGCCGCTCGGCTCGGGCGGTTCGCCGGGTCCGGCGCGGCGCAGCAGAGCGCGCAGCCGCGCCGCCAGCTCGTCCAGCGAGAACGGTTTCACCAGGTAGTCGTCGGCGCCCGCGTCCAGGCCGTCCACCCGGTCGCTGACCGCGTCGAGCGCGGTCAGCACGAGGATCGGTGTACGGTCGCCGAGCGCCCGCAGCCGCCGGCACACGGCCAGCCCGTCCACCACCGGCATCATCACGTCCAGCACCAAGGCGTCCGGCTCCCAGTCCGCCACGGCTGCCAGAGCGGCATGTCCGTCGGCCGCGCCGTGGACGGTGAAGCCCTCCAAGGTCAGTCCGTCCTCCAGGGCGGCGCGTACCTCCGGGTCGTCGTCGACGACGAGCACACGTGCGGCGACGGCGCGAGCGGGGTCCTGAGCTGCGGTGTTCATGGACCCAGCCTGCCAAAGAGCCCTCTTAGAAGCCTCTTAGGACGGCCCGGGACCGTGCCGGGCATGGAAACTCCGCTCTCCGTCGTGATCGGTGCCGGTGGCACCGGCGGCCACATCTATCCGGGGCTCGCCCTCGCCGACGCACTGCGCCGCAGGGTGGGTCGGGTTCGCGAACAGTCCGGTGCCTGTTCTCAGAAGGCTCCGAGGTCGGCGGCGACCCAGTGTTCGGGGCGCATGTAGATGACGAAGTGCTCGCCGAGCCGGGTCCGGTCGTATTCCACGAAGGCGGCGACCTTGTCCTGCGGGAGGTACCGCGCGGCCATCGCCCAGGACAGTTCATGGCTGTCGGGTGCGGTCCTGACGACCGGCCCCTCCACCGACACGTAGCGCACGGTCGGTTCCGTGCGCTGCACCATGAGGCTGAAACGGCCTGCGGAGCGAATCGCCCGCGCCTTGCGGGAATCGGGCCCCGTTCGCACCCACAGTT
Organism: Streptomyces sp. NPDC053076; assembly: GCF_044546845.1. Taxonomy (NCBI): domain Bacteria; kingdom Bacillati; phylum Actinomycetota; class Actinomycetes; order Kitasatosporales; family Streptomycetaceae; genus Streptomyces; species Streptomyces sp. NPDC053076. The sequence continues at coordinate 1,563,091 of NZ_JBITZL010000001.1, forward strand.
CGCCGCCCGGCGTGTACTGGTACCAGATGGGAACGGTCAACGGGGCGCGGTCCGGCCCCTCGACCACCGACAGCGCCCCGATATGCGGCTCCGCCAGAAACTGCTCTCGTTCTTCTGTGGAGAGTGTCACGCGGTCGACCCTACGGGCCGGAGCGGCGGCGCTCTAGCCGGCTCCGCGTTCCATCACGCGGCGCGCCGCCTCGGCCTCCGCGGCCGGCGGGGACAACTCGTCGAGGGTGTCCAGCTCGTCGTCCGACTCCAGTTCCCGCTCCCAGGCCGCCGCGAGCTGGTCCTGCTCCTCGCGCGGCTTCGCGGCCACGGCTTCCCGGTGATCGGGGTCCAGTGCCGCGAGGAATCGTTCGAGGGAATCCGCCGGCATGCCGTGCTCCTTGTCGCCGAGAGGGGGGCCGCTCCCGGCCCAGCATGGCCAACCGCACACACGTCACCAGCCCGACACGGCTCTGGTCCACCCTGATGGCCCTGCCGCGCGGCCTCACGCGGGGATGACGGGCTCTCGGCCTCGGGGAACATCGGTACAGCGGTTGGCGCTGAGATCGATCATGGTCGGCTAGCACACTGGCTGGAGGCTCCGCTGGGGTTCGCGGAAAGATCGCCGGGCGGGTTCCCGGGCTGGCTACGGTCCGCTCGTGCCGGTGGAGTTTTTGACTGATGAGCAGGCCGAGGCGTACGGGAAGTTCGCCGAGGAGCCGACCCGTCCCGAGCGACTTCGGCACCCCCTGCGTCCACGAACACGCCTGCATCCGCTGCCCTGTCCTGCGGCCCGATCCCGAGCAGATGCCCCGCTTGGAGGAGATCCACGCGAACCTGCTCCACCGGCTTCAGGAGGCCAAGGAACAGGGATGGCTCGGCGAGGTCGCCGCGATCGAGGCCAGCCTCGCCGCCGCCGAGCAGAAGCTCGCCGCCATGCGTGACCTCGCGGCCCGGCACACCACCGTCCACCTGGGCATGCCTGATCTCCGTGGCGTCGTCGCGCGCATCGGCTCCGAGCAGCGAAACGAGGGTGCGAAGGGGTAGTCCTGAGCACTACAACGAGGGGATGACCGTCTTCCTCTGTTCCAAGTGCGGCTCCGCGATCACGCCCGAGCTGGCCGAGCTTGCCGCCGTCCCTGAGGTCTCCGACGACGAGCGCGACCGGGACAAGGAGACACGCCGGGCACCTGCCACTGTTCCGCGGGGCCACTACGCGATCGATCCCGAGCCCTGGGGGCCTCCCTACGTCGTGCAGGACGATCAGGAGGACCCGAAGCCGGCTCAGTCGCGCGGACCTCTGGTCTGCCGTGAAGAAGGCTTCGTCATCTCGGTCGGCAGCCGACACACGGTGCTGGTGCACCCTGATGACGCCGCCGGCCTTCAGCCACTGCCCAACTGGGAGAACAGCAGTGGGTGCTGCGGACCGACAGGCGACGAGGGACTCAACCGGGCCTGCCCCTGCGGCGCTCCGGTCGCGACCCTCGCGGCCGACTGTTTCGGGCCCTTCGAACTGCACCTCGACCCCGTCCGGACCTACGCGCTCTCCCAGTAAGACTGCAAAGCGCGGACGACGTGCACGACACGCCCGACGGAACCCGTCCACCCAACTTCTTCACGACTAACTTTCCGTGGTGAACGACGGCTCGCAGGCGCACCTGCCGCCGAGCTGGGCTAGTTCGGATAAGACCAGCTCGGCGCGCTCGGCCTGGTCCTCAACGCCATCGTGCTCCGGACCACGCGCTACATCGACGCCGCCGTCACCCAACTGCAGGCCGAGGGCTATGAGATCCGGGAAGAGGACATCGCCCGGCTCTCGCCGCTCAAGCACCGCAACCTGAACCTGCTCGGCCGTTACAGCTTCACCGCCAGTGTCCCGGCCGCCGGCGCCCGCGCCCGTTGCGCGACCCGGACGGACCGGAGCTGGACGAGGACGACGACGGGAGCGGGCAGGACTAGGGCCTGTCTTCAGTCCTGATCATGTGACGGACGGAAGCGGTCTCGCCGGAGGTTCCCTCAGCCCGTCGCGGTGCCGAGTCGGGTGCGCCGTCACAGCCGCAAGAAAATAGTAGCCATGGAGATAGTAGCCATGTACTCTATTTGGCATGAGCAAGGTTTCACCGGGCCCCACGCCCGGCTTCCTGGTGTGGCGGCTCGCCAACAAGTGGCGCGTCGCCGTCGATCGGGCGGTGGCTCCGCTGGGGCTCACGCATGCGCAGTACTCGCTGGTGGCGTCGCTGTACGGCATGCAGCAGGCCGGTGAGCGGCCCAGTCAGCGGCAACTCGCTGACCATACCGGCCTGGAGGCGCTGTACGTCTCGAAGCTGGCGCGCGCCCTGGAGTCGGCCGAGCTGATCGAGCGCACCCGCGATCCCCGCGATCCGCGCGCCGTACAGCTCGCCCTCACCGGGCAGGGGCAGGCCGTCACGCGGCAGGCCATCGACGTGGTGCAGGAACTGCACCAGCAGTTGCTGGAGCCGCTCGGCGGGCTCGACGCCCCACGGACGCGCGCCTTCACCGACGAGCTGACGGCCCTGCTCGACACGCCTCTCACTCCATCTCTACCGAACAACGAGAGCACTCAGGGGGCAACATCATGACCACCACCGCATCCACCACCGCACCCGTCGCGGACGCCCGCGCCCTGGGTCTGGCCCACTACGCCGCCCGCAGCCTCCTGGAGCACGTCCTGGCCCGGCACGGCATCACGTTCCAGCAGCAGGTCACCCTGCGCGCGGCCGTCACCGCCGACGCCCCGCGGACGCCGGACGACCTCGTCGCCCAGGTCCGGTCCTCCCTCAAGGCGGACCCGGCCGACATCCGCACCACCCTCGACGAGCTGCTGGCCGACCAACTGCTCGCCGTGGACGGCGCTCACCTTCGTGCCACGGAGTCGGGGCGCGAGCTGATCGCCGCCGTCGGCGCGTCGACCGCCCCCGTCACCGCCCGCGTCTGGGGCGGGATATCCGCCGAGGACCTGGCCGCCGCCGGTCGCGTCCTCGCCCTGGTCACCGAGCGTGCCAACGCGGAGTTCGCGGCGCTGGCCGACTGACCGAGCCGATGGGGCCTTCGTCCGGTTGTGACCAATATCTGAGGCCGTCTGCACCCTGTGCCGCGATCTGGCCGGGCACTCCAGTGACACCGATCCTGTCCGTGAGGAGCGGCGCCGCCTGTGGCGTCGACGCCGACTCCGGCTGAAGGCCGCCCTGCTCGGGCGCTCGCGCGGCGGCCAGACCAGCAAGATCCACATCGCCGCCGACCGCAAGTGCCGCCCGCTCGCCCTCATTCTGACCGCCGGGCAGGCCGCCGACAGCCCGCAGTTCATCCCGGTCCTCAAGAAGGTGCGGGTCCGCCAACCAGTCGGGCGTCCCCGCACCCGGCCCGACCCCGTCGCCGGGGACAAGGCGTACTCGTCCCGCGGCAACCGCACCTACCTGCGACGACGTCAGATCAAGACGGTCATCCCGGAGAAGAAGGACCAGGCCGCCAACCGGAAGAAGAAGGGCAGCCGAGGCGGTCGGCCCGTCGGCCACGACACCGGCCTCTACAAGGAGAGGAACACCGTCGAGCGCCTGATCAACAAACTGAAAGCCTGGCGCGGCATTGCCACCCGCTACGACAAGACCCCGCAGAGCTACCTCGCCGGCCTGCATCTCCGCGCGTCCATGATCTGGATCGACAGCCTCACGCGAACCACCCTCTGATCACAACCAGATACAGCCCTAGGCGGGGCCGGAAAGGGTGGGTGCGGGTACGCCTCGGCGATCGCGGCGCGTCCACCCTTCAGCTCGGGCTTCGGCGCGTCAAGGGGGCCTCAATAGTCAGTTATGCCTGACTTCCGGTCAAGCATTCCACGTATATCTGGCTATTCGCCCGGACCGACATGAGGATGCCTTTTGCGCGGGGCGATGAGCCCCACAATCGCGAGTCGGAAAGGTGTTCCAATGAAGCGTGTGTTGGCAAGTGCGTTCGCTACGCTCGCCCTGGTTGGGGCGAGCGTAGCGACCTCCGCGTCATCCGTGTCGGCGGCTCCTCAAGGCCCGTCCGCGCTGCCGTGCACCAAGGTATTCGATGACGGCAACACTGCGGGCATCAAGTGCACGGGCAGCACCTTCGTAGGTTGGGCCAAGTGTGCGAACGGACGCACCGCCCAGGGTGCAGCCGCGGCATCTGGCACCACCTCGTACGCATACTGCACTACCTACAACTCACACCTGGCCTCGCCCCGCTCATGGGGCGGAATTCCCTGGTAAACAGTGGAGATACTGAGCCTTCAAGACCTCGAAGGCTGGCGGTATCACCAGCCTTCGAGGTGCTCAGCTCCTTCCGTGCCTGGCCTTTCGGCCAAGAATCACGGGAAGCGGCCATCGGTCGCCCGCCACTGTCTACAGCATCCTCGTCAGGCCGACGGGGCCGCGGGCTGCCGCCCGGCCCAGGACGGGACGCCGACACCACCGAGTACTTCGACGACTCCGTGCATGACGGCGACGCGGTCGCCACGAAAACCGGGTCAGCACACTCGCGCCCTGACCATGATCGTTCTCAGCGCCAACCGCTGTACCGATGTTCCCCGAGGCCGGCTCTGTGGCGTGCTCTGGGGCGGGAACGGCCGGCGGGTCACCTGTGGCCCGGTCCGGGCCGTGACTGTTGACTCGTGACCGGTGCCCGGCGGGCGGGCCGGATCCGGGCGGCTCCGCGAGGCCGCCGGGCCGGATCAGGGCGGCTCCGCGGGGTCGGGACCCGGCGGGGTGAGGGTCGGTCAGCCCTGCCTGGCGTGCACGGGGTCGTTGGCCACCTCGTCGGGGCATTTCCGGTGCCGCTTGTGCGTCCGCCGGTCGCGCTGCCAGTCCAACGTCGCGAGAGCCAGGGACGCCGCCATGCCGACGAGACCGGCGCCCAGCGCGGTGACGAGTGCGCCGCGATAGTCGTGGCTCCTGCCGAGCACCAGGTAGAAGAGGCCGGGCAGGGCGGCGGTCCCCAGCGCGGCGCCCAGCCGCTGCCCCGTCTGCAGGGCACCGCCCGCCGCGCCCGCCATGCGCACCGGCACGTCCCGGAGGGTCATGGTGATGTTGGGGGAGACCACGAAGCCGCTGCCGATGCCGCCGAGGAAGAGCACGGGGGCGGCGACCCAGGGAGCCATGTGGAGGGACGCGAAGCGGAGCAGCAGCGCGGTGCCGCCCAGGCCGGCGATCACGCCCGCGAGCCCGCACACGGTGAGCAGGCGGCCGTACCGCTCCACCAGTCGGCCCGAGAGCACGGCCGCGCTCGCCGAGCCGAGGGCGAAGGGGGTCACGGCGAGCCCGGACCGCAGCGGGGAGAAGTCGAGGCCGCGCTGGTAGAAGAGGGCGAAGACCAGCCAGACACCGCTGAAGCCGATGAAGTACAGCGTGCCGATGCCGGCCCCGACGGCGTAGCCGCGCACGGTGGTGAACAGACGCGGGTCGAGGAGCGGCTGGGCACCCCGGTTGACGAGGCGCCGCTGCCACCGGGTGAAGGCGACGAGGAGCGCGGCGCCGACGAGGAACAGCCACCACAGGCGGCTCAGGCCGCCGGATTCGGCTTGCACCAGCGGATACATGAGTGCGAGGACGCCCAGACCGAGGAGCAGCACGCCGGGCACGTCCACTCGACCCCGCCCGGACCGACGGACGCGAGGGAGCAGGCGGCGGCCCAGCAGGACGGCGAGGATGCCGATGGGGACGTTGACGTAGAAGATCCACCGCCAGCCCTGGGCGCCGGAGGCGAGCGCGAGGATGGCGCCGCCGGTGATCGGGCCGGCGGCGGAGGAGACACCGACGGTGGCGCCGAAGAAGCCGAAGGCGCGACCGCGCTCGGCGCCCCGGAACATCTGCTGGATGAGCGCGGAGTTCTGGGGCGCCATGAAACCGGCCGCGAGGCCCTGGGCGAGGCGGGCCACCACCAGCAGCGTGATGTCCGGGGCCGCCCCGCACGCCGCGCTGAAGATCACGAAGCCGCTGAGGGCCAGCAGGAAGATACGGCGCCGGTTCAGGGCGTCGCCGAGACGCCGGCGGTGACGAGGGCGAGGGCGAAGGCCAGGGCGTAGCCGGAGACCACCCACTGCACCTGCGCGGGGGAGGCGTGCAGGTCGCGCTGGATGGTGGGCAGGGCGACCGCCACGATCGTGACGTCGAGCAGGCTCATGAAGCCGGCCACCAGCGTGACCCACAGGGCATGCCACCGGTTGGGATCCGGTTCGTACCCGTCCTCCCCGGCGGCCGGCTCCCTGCCGTCCGCGGCTGACGTCGACGCTGTCACCTCGCCTCCTCTCACCGGGCCGCACCCGGGCCGGACAAGTTCCCTCGCCCCGAACGGGCACACATCCCCCGGCTTGCCACGGAACCCGTCCGGGCGGCTGCCCGAGGGGTGCGGAGTCGGTCATCGGCACAGCGCCGGAACCGTTGGTCGAGGCCCCTGCTGCGGACGACCGGCCGACCACGATCGCGACCGGCGAAGCGGTGGGCGTGACCGCCGTGGGCACCGCCTACCGGCACTCGGCCGTGTCCTCGTCCCCCGTCGACTCCCCGCGGACTTTCCCCTGGCACTGGGGGCCGGCTCACCGGTTGCGGCCCCGGAGAGGTCTCGCGTGTCCACATGAGGCGTCGCCGGCCTCCGTGGCCGTGCCGGCCTCCGCCAAGCACCGGACGGACATCTCGCTTAGGCTGCCCATATGGCAACTAAATGTGACGAGTTGACTGCGAAGGGTAAGGAGCTGTCGGTCCCGCGTGGCACGGCTCTCCTTTCCGCGGCGGCCGCGGCCGGCGCCCTGCTCACGGGATGCGGCAACGACGCCGGCGATGCCGCGCGGACCGGTGCCGCCGAGGCCGCCCGGATAGCCGCGACGTCCTCCTCGCCCTCGGCGAGCGCGAGCAGCCTCACCGAGGACCAGACGGAGCGGAAGGAGCTCATCCCCAAGGTCAAGACCGGCTACGAGCAGGCGTTGCGCGCCGCGGTCGCGGCGGTACCGAAGTCCGAGCCGGTCTCGATCAAACTCAAGGGCACGCCCGACCGGCCCCGGTGGAAGACGGAGGTTGCCACGGCCGACGGCGCCGCCAGTACCGTCCGCGTCGACGCGCTCACCGGCAAGGCCGGCAAGGCGCGGACCGAGACGGACCAGGACGACGACGACAAGCGCGAGCTGGCCGACTGGCTGAAGAAGGCCACCGTGACCGCGCAACAGGCGGCGCAGACCGCCACCGACAAGACCAAGGGCACCGTCACCGCCGTCGAACTCGACGACTCCGACGGGGGCACCCCGACGTGGTCCGTCGACGTCGTCACGACCGACGACTGGAACAAGACGACTTACGACATCGACGCGACCAACCGCAAGATCCTGCAGGAGCACATCGACCGGGACTGACGGCGCGCCCGTCGCGGGCATCGAGGATCAGCCTGGCCGGCGCCGGCTCCGGCTCCGAGGCGGTACGGGGCGGCCCCGTGTGGCCGAGCAAGACTTCCGCGCCCCGCACGGTTGGGCGCAGGCGACGGTGGTTACTCCGGACCACATGGACGATGACAAGCCGCTGGCCCTGGTGACCGGGGCCTCCAGCGGAATCGGATACGCACTGGCCAGACAGTTCGCCGAGCATGGCTACGACCTGCTGATCAACGCCGAGGACGACCGCCTGGAGCACGCCGCGCTGCGGCTGCGTGAGACCGGCGCGGGGGTCCGCGCCGTACGGGCCGATCTCCGCGAGGCGGCGGGCGTGGACCGGCTGGTCGCGGCCACCATCGGCCTGGAGGTCGACATCGTCGTGCTCAACGCCGGGGTGGGTCAGGGCGGAGCCTTCGTGGACACCGACCTGGCCGACGACCTCTCCGTGATCGATCTGAACGTGACCTCCACGGTGCGGCTCGCCAAGCCGCTGCTGCGCGACATGCTCCGCCGCGGCTCGGGCCGACTGGCGTTCACGTCCTCCATCGCCGCGACCATGCCCGGGCCCTTCCAACCGGTCTACAACGCCTCGAAGTCGTTCGTGCAGTCCTTCGCCGAGGCACTGCAGAACGAGGTCGAGGACACGGACGTCACGGTCACCGCGTTCATGCCCGGGCCGACGGACACCGACTTCTTCCGCCGGGCCGGCATGGGTGACACCAAGGTCGGCACCACGGACAAGGACGACCCGGACGACGTGGCCCGCCAGGCGTTCGACGCGATCACGCACGGACGCGAGAAGAAGGTCACCGGCTCGCTGAAGACCAAGGCCCAGGGGCTGGCGAACAAGGTCCTGCCGGACAGCGCCAAGGCCGCCGTGCACCGGTCGATGGCTGAGCCGGGGACGGCCGAGGACGCCGGCGGGCGTCCCTAACCTGGCAGATCGAGTGCCAGGGTCGCCGTGCACCGGTCGGTGGCTGAGCCGGGGACGGCGGAGGACGTCGGCGGGCGTCCCTAGCGTGGCAGATCGAGTGCCAGGGTCGCCGTGCACCGCTCGGTGGCTGAGCCGGGGACGGCGGAGGACGCGGAAAGACGCCCCTCGCCACGGCAGACCGATCCCCAAGTCCCCCGGCTAACCACCGGCGCGATCGCCTTTTCGCGCCATCTGCTGCCAGTAGGCGAGATTGTTGCGGGCGATCAGCGTGCGGAGGTGGTCGGGTCCGAACACGCGTCTCCGCTCCTCCAGAAGCTCGGCGATCGCCGCGGCGGCGCCGGCCGCGTCCCCTGCTTCGCCTCGCCAGTGGGCGAGCGAGCTGCGGGTGGCGAGGATGCTGGGATGATGGCGTCCTCGTACCCGTATCAGGTCGTCGAGGAGCTCGGCGAGTGTGGTGGCGGCGCCGGCCGCGTCTCCTGCTCGCCCCTGTGCATCGGCGAGGTTGGTACGGGCGGCGAGGGTATTGGGGTGGTCCGGTCCCAGGATGCGCACCAGGTCGTTCAGGAGCTCGGTGAGCGCTGTGGCGGCGCCGGCCGGGTCCCCCGCATGAGCCTGCCACCGGGCGAGGTTTCCACGAGCGATGAGGATGTCCGGGTGGTCGGGGCGCAGGATCCGCCTCATGTCGTCCAGGAGTTCGGCGAGTGCGGTGGCGGCGCCGACCGGGTCGCCTGCCGTCCCTCGCCACAGAGCGAGGTTCCCGCGGGCGGTCAGGGTGTGCGGGTGGTCGGGGCCCAGAACCCGCGTCATGTCGTCCAGGAGTTCGGTGAGTGCGGTGACGGCGCCGACCGGGTCCCCGGCTTCCCCACGCCACAGAGCGAGATGTTCGCGGGCGGTCAGGGTGTCCGGGTGGTCGGGTCCCAGCACACGCTCCAGGTTGTCCAGCAGTTCGACTGTGGCGGTGGCGGCGCCGGCCGCGTCCCCCGCCTCCGCCCGCCACTGAGCGAGGTGACCGCGGGCGATGAGGACGGCCGGGTCGTCGGCGTGGCGTACCCGCACCAGGTCGTCCAGGAGTTCGGCGAACGCGGTGGCGGCGCCGGCCGCGTCCCCCGCCTCCCCCCTCCATCGGGCAAGATAGCTGCGGACGGTGTGGACGTCCGGGTCGTCGGCGTGACGTACCCGCGTCATGTCCTCCAGGAGCTCGGCGAACGCCGCTGCCGCGCCGGCCGCGTCCCCTGCTTTCCCGCGCCATTGGGCGAGGTAGCTGCGCACGGTGAGGGTGTCGGGGTGGTCCGGCCCCAGTACGCGCGTCAGGTCGACCAGCAGCCCGGTGAACGCTGTGGCGGCGCCGGCCGCCTCCCCTGCTTCTCCCCTCCACCGGGCGAGGTAACCGCGGACGGTCAGGGTGTCCGGATGGTCCGCGCCCAGATAGGCGGTGGCGGTGTCGGTGAACCGCTGGAAATAGTCGCGGGCGGCGGTGACCTGCCCGGCCTCTCCAAGACTGCGTCCCGCCCGGTACAGCACCCCGTGGGCGTCAGGTCGGTACAGCGCGCGCTGCGCGTACCTGGTGAGGGCGGCGGTGTTGGAACGCAGAGTCTGGGCGAGGGCGGTGTCGCGTTCGATGTCGGGCCAGACGGCCAGGAGGGCGTCGGCCGCGGTGCGGGCGGTCCGGTCGTACTGGCTCGTGGTGAGCGTGTCGCGGACCGCGTGCTGAATGAGCTGGTGGATCCGGACTACCGAGTGCCCGGTGTCGCGAGTGGTGCGGTCGACGAGGCTGAGCCGGCGCAGCGCGCCCAGAGCTTGCTGCGCCTGTTCGGCGCTGACGGAGGCCGGTCGCGGGTCGGTGCCGGTGCCGGCGGTGAGATGGTCGAGGACACGCCGGCTGGTCAGAACGGTTTCGGGGATGCCGTTGGGGTCGAGGAAGGCGGCGATCTGGAGCAGGGGGCGGGCCAGGCCGACGGGGCGAAGGGCGTTGGCGCGGTCGATGGACAGGGACCAGGCGGCGTCCAGGGGGTGGGACTGGTCGTCGGGCAGGGCCTCGGGTGCGGCGTCGGCGAGGGTCCGGGTGCGGTCGGCCAGCAGGGACCGGTAGGTGCTCACGGCGAGGCCCGTGTCGATGAGGTAGGCGGCAGCCTGCGACAGGGCGAGTGGCAGGTGCCCCAAGTCCTCTGCCAGGCCCAGGAGTTGCCCGGTGTCTTCGTGGCGGTCCTGGGCGTCCAGTGCGGCGGTGAGGTAGGCCAGGGATTCGGTCCGCGTGAACAGCCCGACCGGGATCATGCGGCGCCCGTGACTGGTGAGGGCGGCGTCCTGGCGTCGGGTGGTGACCAGGGTACGGCCGTGGGGGCTGGCCGGCGGCCACCACCCCCGCATGTCCGCGGGATCGGTGATGTCGTCGAGCACGATCAGCCACCGGCAGGACACTCCCTGGGCCTTGGGTTCCAGCCAGGCCAGGAACGCGCGGGCGGCGCCGACCGGGTCGGCCGGATCGGTGCCGAGCAACTCCGCGGCGGCCTGCGCGTACCCGGTCACGACCGCGGTGCTGGTGTCCGCGGTGATCCAGACCAGCACGTCAAGCCGGCCGGTCTGCCAGAGCGTGCGGGCGTAGTCGGCGGCAAGCTGGGTCTTGCCGACCCCGCCCATCCCGGCCAACACCTGACCGTGCGCGGTGCCCTGCCCCACCAGCACCGCCTCGCCACCGACCGTCAGCGCATCGCGGAGCCGGCCGGCCTCGCCCCGCTCCTGGAAGAAGCCCGCTGCCGCCGGTAGCGTCCCGACCTGGTGCGGCCATGAGGCAGGAGGGCGGGGTGGGTGGTGATGGATGTGCTGCTTGCCCACGACGGGACCGGTGAAGACGCTGTCGTGGAAGTCGACGTGATCCCCGCCGACTCCGGCCGGCGGTTGCTGTAAGGGCGCGCTCACGGTCACAGCCTGCCGTACCTGAACCAGGTTACGGAAGCGCGTTGATCGACACGCCGGGTCGGCGACGGGCGGTGTCCTGGAGCGCGTTCCGGCGGGGTGCGGGGGAACCGGCAGGTTTGCCGTGGGAGGCACGGGCAACGCGAAGCCCATGACTGAATCGAGCAGGGAGACGGGCAAGCAGGCCGTGTCGGAGCAGGAGACCGCCGAGAAGGCCCGGCGGACGGCGGAGAAGGCGACGGCACCGGCCGGCCGCGCGGCGAAGAAGGCGGTGGCGACCTCGGACGACGCGGTGTCCGCCGCGAAGTCGGGGACCGAACGAGCGGCCGAGGCGACCGGCGCGGCCGCCCGCACGGCGGCTCGGGGTGTCGAATCGGGGCGCCAGGCGCTCATCACGGCATCGGGTCAGGTGGCGGCCACGGCCAAGACGGCCGCCGCCACGGCCAGGACGGCCGCGGCGGTGGTCGCCCAACGCAAGGTGCTCGCCGCCGGTGTGGGCGCGGGCCTCACCGCGCTGAGCGCGGCGTCGTACGCGTGGGGCCGCCGGGCCGAGCGCCAGACGCACGGGCCTCTCACGCGCTGGACCCAGGGCCGCATCTGACGGGTCGGCGGGCCGGCGCCGGTCACGGGGACGATCGGGCGCGGCAACGACCGACTTCGTCCGCTTTCGTTGCAACTTGAACATCTGGTGTGGTGTCCCGCGCCGTCCTACGCTCCCTCCATGGAGTTGGAGGTGAGGCACCTGCGCGTTCTCTGCGCCATCGCCGACACCGGCAGCCTGCACAAAGCGGCGCGGGAACTCGGCCTGGCACAGCCGTCGTTGAGCACGCAGCTGCGGCGGATCGAGCGCGCGCTCGGGGCCCAGCTCTTCGTGCGCGCCCGGACCGGCTGCCGACCGACCCCGATGGGGCTGGCCGTGCTGTGCCGGGCCAGGCCGCTGGTGGCGGAGTTCGCGGCGATCGTGACCGAGACCAGGGCCGCCGCGGCCCGTGCCGCCGGCGGGTTTCAGCTGCGCATCGGTGCCACGGCGAGCCGGGCCATCCCGGGCTGGCTCCGGCTGCTGAGGGCGCGGGTACCGCGGATCGAGCCGGCGCTGCACATGGGCGTGTCCGGCAACGCGCTGCTGGGCATGGTGGCCGCGGGCCGGCTCGACATGGCCTTCGTGCACGAGGTCGAGGGCAGTCCGCTGCGCATTCCGCCGGGCCTCAGTCTGCGCGTACTCGTCGAGCGCGAACCGCAGTTCGTCACGCTCGCCGCGGACCATCCGGCGGCGTCGCGGCGGGAGGTGAGCCTGACGGACCTCGCCGACGACCGCTGGATGGTCGACTCCACGGTCGACGGCGAGTGGGCCGCCCTGTGCCGGGTGCTCCGCGCGGCGGGCCTGGATCCCGAGATCCTGCACGGCGACTACCTCACCGCGTACTCGCTGGCCGCCATCGGCGAGGTGGTCACGGTCAGCCAGCCGACGGCCCATCCCCGGCCCGATTGCGCGATCCGCCCCCTGAAAGGCGATCCGATAGGGGTACGGCTGCTGCTGGCCGCCCGTACGGAGGCGGAACTGGACGACGTCTACCCCGAGTTGGAGGAGGCTTACTGGGCGGTGGCCCGCGAGGCTCCGGCGTACCGGCAATGGCTGGCGCGTGCGCGGCCCCCCGAGGAACCCGAGCCGTGGGGCACCCGCGGTCCGGTGTACCGGCTCGTCACAGGGCGGCCGGACACAGCCGCTGGGCCCTGCCGCCCCTGACCACCGCCGAGACGCACCCGCCGGGCAGGCCGTCGTGGGAGACGGCGGAGAAATTGGCGGTCACGGTCAGCACGCCGTCGCCGAAGGTGGTCCGCTGCACCCGGCGGTCCGGCGTCAGCGGACGGAAGCCGGTCATCGGCTCGGTCGCCGCCGCCTTGTGCAGAGGCGCGAAGTACTTCTGGAGCCGCGCGATCCGCTCACCGTGACGGTCGAGTTCGCTCTGGTCGAGCACGAGGTTGAGGGGCACGTTGTAGAGCATCGCCAACAGCGCGCGGGTGCGGCTCTGGTCCGGCAGCTTCGACCACGGCAGCTCCCAGCGCTCGGTGCTGATCACGGAGTCGTGCAGCACCGTCTGGTAGAGCGGCACCCGGTACCTCGGGTCGTACATCGCCTTGGCGACGTCGTCGGGCAGGCGCACCGGCTTGAAGAAGATCCCGGGGGCTCCGGCGGGCGTGTAACCGCCCCACGTCGTACGGTCCCTCTCCAGCGCCCACAACCGGTCGGTGACCGGAGTGCCGGAGCCGTGGCTGAAGGACAGCACGCCGTTCGCCCACGATCCGGCGTTCTCCGAACCGAGCACCAGCTCGCGGTCGCCGGACAGCCGGGCCATGCGCTCCAGCCGGTTGCGGCGGTCCTGGGTTTTGGTCATCGGATGCGCCGGGGTGTGGTCGGTGAACAGCTCACCGGCGGCGTCGACGTCGAGGAAGTAGCTGTCGGCGCCGTTCGCGGTCATCTCCCGGGTGCGGTCGGCGAGATGGTGCCGGGAGGGCTCGGCCCGCCGCAGCGCCTCGGAACTGACGTAGCAGCCGCGGCCGCCGAAGCCGGTGACCGGCTTGCCGTCGGCTCCGTGTACGCAGGCGTCCGGCCACACCGGGGCGGGCCACTTCGACACCGAGGTGTCGGCGGACCGGGGATCCTGGGCGTTGGCCCAGGAGTCGTAGGGTCCCACGAGGTAGCCGGACCGCTCGGCCGCGCTCGTCGCCTCGGTGTGCATGGGGGAGCCGTCGGCGTCGTAGCCGAGCCACATGCGGTCGATGCCGAGCTGCCGCAGCCGGCGTACGCCCTCGGCGGTCCGCGCCTGGCCCCAGGTGTACGCGTGGAAGGCACCCACCAGCTTGCCGGCCTCGGGATTGCGCGCGATCTTCTCCCGCAGGGTGGTGATGCCGCCGTGGGCGGCCAGCCAGGCGCGGTAGTCGCGGGCCGCGGCCACCGGTGAGCCGTCGGTGAGGGCGAACGTGATCTTGTAGTCCGTGGTGCCCTCCTGCGGCGAGAAGGCGTGCTCGGTCTCGGTGTGCAGCCGGCCACCGGCGGAGACGAACTTCAGCGTGGTCCCGATGTCGGACTCGGCGATGTAGCTCGCGCCGTGCCCGCCCGACAGGCTCGTGCCCCAGAACGGCATGGTGAGGCCGTCGGCCATGCCCGCCTCCGAGCCCGCGAGTCCCGCACCCGGCGAGTTCCACCACCGGTCGGCGACCGGCACCGACAGTCCCTCACCGCGCGGAAACTGCACGTCTCTGGTGGCCGGGTCGGCGCCGGTCACCGGCCAGGTCAGGGTGGACTGCCGGGCCGAGTGCACGGACACGGCCAGCCGTCCGTCACGCGCGGACGCGGTGACCGTGAATCCCTTCGCCGCGTACTGCCAGGTCGCCTTGCCGTCGCGTACCGACACCTTCCCGGCGGCGCCGAGTCCGCCGGCCGCGGGCGCGGAGAGCTGCCAGGTGCGGCCGTCGTCGGCGCGGGCGTGTACGGCCAGGGTCGCCGCGTCGACCACCGCTCGTCCTCCGGCGAGGGGCACGGTGACCTGGTCCCCGTGCGCTTCGACCTGCCGACGGGCGTCCGTGCCGGTGCCGAAGGCGGTGGCAGTGCCGACCACACCGACCACCGTGAGCGCACCGCTCAGCGCGATGATCTTCTTCCTGGTCTTCCTGATCTTCCTCGTCCTCATGGCCGGCCACTGTGGTGACGCGGGATAAGAGACTTCTAAGAAAGTGCCGTGCGCGGCTGACGCCCGCCGTGTCGTGGCGTCAGCCGCGCCGTCCCCAGGCCATCGCCATGCCGGGACCGAGTTCGGCGAGCCGGGGCGAGGCCAGGTACGCGAGTGCCTCGTCGATGACCACGGCGTCCACCAGGCCGGTCTCCTCCAGAGCGGGGCGCATCCGGCGCCATGTCTCGGCCCAGAAGAGGGCCAGGGGGCTGCCGGCCACGAGCGGCGGGCCGACCAGTTCCGCGGCGACGTCGCGCAGGCCCTCCTCTCGCAGGAAGTGCGGGTATGCCGGGACGGAGGAGATGTCGGTGCCGATCGTCGACCGCAGCGCCTGCCACATGGCGTCCATGGTGCGCCGGTACGCGGAAGTGGAGTCCGTGGGGTCCGGCACCTCCAGGGCATCGCCGAGCACCAGCCAGCCCCCCGGGTTGAGCCACTTCGCGAGCCGTGTGACGATCCGGCGGCGCTGGGGGAGGTGCATGAGGACGAACCGTGCGTGGATGAGGTCGAAGCCGCCGGGTCGCAGGGCCTCGTCGGTGAGATCGGCGGTGATCACCCGCAGCCGCGGCCCCGCGAGGGCGTTCAGTCGGGCGGTGTCCCGGTCCAGGGCGACCACCTCGTCGACGCCTGCCTCGTCCAGCAGCCACCGTGCCACCGTGCCGGTACCGGCGCCGACCTCCAGGCAGCGGCTGCCCGGCCCGGCGCCCAGGGCCCGTAGCCGGCGCGTGGTCACCGGATCGAAGACCAGTGCGGCGGCGTCGATCCGCTCGGCTTCCCGCGGGTGTTCCGGCGCGAACAGGTCCTCGCCGTAGCGGCCCTCCTCGGGCGCCGACCCGCCGGTGGGCGAACTCGTCATGAACCGGACCTCCTGCCCTTGCTGCCGTGCGCGTCACGACCCGCGCATAACGGTACAGAACGGGTCGGTCGGCGGACGGTGTATCGAGCAGGCGAGCGCGGAGGCCGGCCGACGCCCGGCGCGGTGAGGAGACACGAGCAACGGTCAGCCCGCGCCCAGTGCGCTGAGGAGGCGTGCGCAGCGGGCCGTCATCTCGGCCGCACTCTGCTCCGGCCGGTCCGACCACCAGCGCATGACGGCGGTCACGGCGTACTGCCAGACGTCGTTGAGGAGTTGATGGTCGAGCGGGTCGTCGTGTCCGGCACGGGTGAGGAGCTGGGCGGCACCCGCGGCGCCCATGGCGGCGAGGCGCCCACGGTAGAGGCACGCGGCGTCACGCAGCTCACGGATCGGCGGCAGGGCGGGATCGTAGAGGACGGACCAGGCATGCCGGTGCTGCTCGACCGTGGTGAAGATCGCGTGGAGGGTGTCCAGCGCGTGGTCCGCCGACCCGCTGCGGGACCGGGCGGCGGCCACGGCGTCCACCAGCAGGGCGCCGACCCGATGGACGCAGGCGAGGTACAGGCCGTCCTTGGAGTCGAAGTAGCTGTAGACCAGGGGTTTGGAGATGCCCGCGCGCCGCGCGACGGCGACGACCGACACCCCGGCGTAGCCGTGTGTGCCGAACTCCTCCACGGCCATGTCGATGATCTGCCGCTCCCGGTCCGCGCGGGAGACACCCTTCGTTCCGGCCTTGCCCATGAGGGCCAGCGTACCCCACCATATGACCTATTGGTAATTTACCCAATGGTCAATTCAGAGGGGTGCGGCGTCATGGCGCGGTCGTGGTGGGGCTGGGGGAACGTCGAGGACGCGGTGGGCGGAGCCGAACTGCGGGCGCTGCTGGACCGCGTGCGGATGCTGGTGCCGGGCGAACCGACCGATCACGAGCCGCCGGGCATCGCCTCGCTCGGCCTCCCCGCTCCCCGGGTGACCGCACCCGCCTCGCTCGCCGCCCTGTGCTCCGCCGAACCGGCCGACCGTGCCGCGCACGCGCACGGCAAGGCGTTCCGGGACGTGGTGCGCAACCTGCAAGGGGACCTGCGCCATGTACCGGACCTGGTCGCGCGGCCCCGCGACGAGCGCGACGTGACCGACCTCCTCGACTGGTGCGGCCGTGAGGGCGTCGCCGTGATCCCGTTCGGGGGCGGCAGTTCGGTGGTCGGCGGCGTGGAGCCGCGGTGCGCGGACCACCGCGCCGTCGTCACCATGGATCTGGAGAGCATGGACCGGGTCCTGGAGGTCGACGGGACGAGCCGGGCCGCGCGGATCCAGTCCGGCGTGTTCGGCCCGCACCTGGAGAACCAGCTCAGGCCGCACGGCCTGACCCTGCGTCATTTTCCGCAGTCGTTCGAGTTCTCCACGCTCGGTGGCTGGCTCGCCACGCGTGCGGGCGGCCACTACGCGACGCTGTACACGCACATCGACGACCTCGTCGAGTCGATGCGGGTGGTCACACCGAGCGGGGTCAGCGCGTCGCGACGGCTGCCGGGATCCGGCGCGGGGCCGTCACCGGACCGGCTCTTCCTGGGCAGCGAGGGAACGCTGGGCGTCATCACCGAGGCGTGGATGCGCCTTCAGGAACGCCCCCGGTGGCGCGCCAGGGCCTCGGTGCGGTTCGGTGACCACAGGGCGGCGGTGGCCGCCACCCGGGCGATCGCGCAGAGCGGCCTGAACCCGGCGAACTGCCGACTCCTGGACGCGGCCGAGTCGCTGATCAACGCGGGCGTGAGCGTGGGCGGCGGGACACTCGTCCTCGGCTTCGAGTCCGCCGACCATCCGGTGGAGCGCAGTATGGAACGGGCCCTGGAACTGTGCCGCGACCACGGCGGAGAGCCGTCCGCCGACACCCGCGCGGCATCCGGCGGGACTTCGGGCACCGCGCCGAGCGAGGGTGCGGCCGGTGGATCCGTCGCCGAGACGTGGCGCTCGTCGTTCCTGCGGATGCCCTACCAGCGGGACGCGCTGGCCCGTCATGCGGTCATCGCCGAGACCTTCGAGACGGCCTGCACCTGGGACACCTTCGACACGCTCCACCGCGCGGTCACCGAGGCCGCGCGACAGGCCATCCGCGAGACCACCGGGACAGGGGTGGTCACCTGCCGGTTCACCCACGTCTACCCGGACGGGCCCGCGCCGTACTTCGGCGTCTACGCACCCGGCCGCTGGGGCAGCATGGTGGCGCAGTGGGACCACATCAAGGCCGCCGTGTCGGAGGCGATCGAGACGTCCGGGGGCACGATCACCCACCATCACGCGGTCGGCCGCGACCACCGTCCCTGGTACGACCGACAGCGTCCCGGCCCCTTCGCCGCCGCGCTGTCGGCCGCCAAGAAGGCCCTGGACCCGGCCGGCATCCTCAATCCCGGTGTTCTCCTGCCGGCGTCCTGACGGCTGGCTTCCTCGGTCCCCTTCTCGGCGCATACCGGCTGCCCGCCCACACCTCGGTCCTGCTGTCGAGCGGCCCCCTCGACGACGGCCGGCCGGCGCCCGACCACGCGGCCTGGCTCACGGTGCAGGCGGCACCGCCGCAGCGGTTGTCGGCGCGTCGTGGGCAGCGGAGACGCCGCGGACGCGCCGCTCGGCCGGGCCAGGTCAGACCGGTGCGGTGAAGGTGTGGCTGCCCGCGGGCAGGTGGTAGCTCGCCGCACCCGCCGGCACGGCCTGTGCGGGGGCCGCGACCGACTGCGGCCGTGAGGTGGGGACCGTGACCGTGGCGACGGTGTTGACGGGCACCGTCACACGCAGCGTCAGCTGCGTCCCGGCGACGGACCAGCTGCTCGCCGCGCCGCCGTACGGCGTGTCGTAGGTGCTCTCGGCGGAGGTCAGCCCACCGCCGGGCCGGGGCGCTATGCGCAGGGCCGCGTACCCGGGGCGCGCCGGGCCGAGTCCGCCGACGTGGCGGTAGAGGAAGTCGCCGACCGAGCCGAGACCGTAGTGGTTGAACGAGTTCATGCCCGGGTCGTTGAACGAGCCGTCGGCGCGTATGCCGTCCCAGCGCTCCCAGATCGTCGTGGCACCGTGCGCGATCATGTACCCCCAGCCGGGGAAGCCGCGTTGCAGCAGCACGCGGTACGCGGTGTCGGCATGGCCGTGCTCGGCCAGCACGGGCAGCAGGTTCTCGACGCCGAGGAAGCCCACGCTGAGGTGCCCGTCGGCCGCGGCGACTTCGGCGGCCAGCTTGTCCGCGGCCGGCTGCACCAGGGACGCCGGGAGCAGCCCGAACGCCAGGGCCAGGACGTAACCGGTCTGGGTGTTGCCGCGCACGGTGCCGTCGCCCGCGACGAATCGCGTGGTGAAGGCCGCGGCCACCCGGTCGGCTAGGCGCCCGTACGACACGGCTTCGGCCGGCCGGTCCGTGGCCGCGGCCATGCGGGCGACCAGCCGCGCCGACCAGGCGAAGTAGGCCGTGCAGATGAGGTCCTGTGCCGTGTTGTCGTTGACGTTGAGCCAGTCGCCGAAGGTCTGCCGGTCGCGTAACAGGTCACTGCCGGCGGTGGCGCGCAGATAGTCCACCCACTTCGCCATCGCCGGGAAGTGCCGGTCGACGACGCCGAGGTCGCCGAATCGCTGCCACAGCGTGTACGGGATGATCGTTCCCGCGTCGCCCCAGCCCGCCGTGCCGGCACCGCTGATCACCGTGGGAGCGACATCGGTGAAGGCGCCGTCGGCCTGCTGGGCGTCCGTCAGGTCGTCGGTGAACTTGGCGAGGAAGGCGTGGGTGTCCAGGTTGAAGGTGGACGTCGCGCAGAAGGCGGCGATGTCCCCGGTCCAGCCCAGGCGCTCGTCCCGCTGGGGGCAGTCGGTCGGGATGGAGAGCATGTTGCCGCGTTCGCCCCACACGATGTTGTGCTGGAGCTGGTTGATCAGCGAGTCGGAGGTCCGGAAGGTGCCCGGCCGCGCGGCGCCGGTCCACACCGCGCGACCGGTGACGGTGTCCTCGTCGGGGGTGAAGCCGTCCGGCAGACCGGTGAGTTCGGCGTACCGGTAGCCGTGGACCGTGAAACGTGGCTCGTACGTCTCGATGTCCCCGGTGCCGGCGAGGGTGAACCGGTCCGTGGCCTGGGCGGCGCGCAGATTGGCGGTGTAGAGGGTGCCGTCGGGGTTGAGTACCTCCCCGTGGCGGACGGTCACCGTGGTGCCTTCCCCGCCGCGAAGCGCCACGCGGTTCCAGCCGGTGAAGTTCTGCCCGAGGTCGAGGATCCACACCCCCGGTTTGGGCTGGGTGATCTTCACCGGGTGGAACTCCTGCTGGACGGTCACTCCGTCGTCGACCTGGGCGACCATGCGGGGGACGGCCCCGTCCCGGACCGCCACGGCCGGCCAGTCGTTGTCGTCGAAGTCGGCGGCGTCCCAGCCGGCGATGTGCAGCCGCGCGTCGTAGCTCTCGCCGTTGTACAGGTCGTCCGCCGTGATCGCGCCGGTGCTGGTTCTCCAGCTGCCGTCGGTCCGCACCTGCTGGGTGGTGCCGTCGGCGAAGGTGATGAGCAGCTGCGCGGCGTACCACGGCTGTGTGCCGTACCGCTGGCTGCCGGCGAAGCCCAGGCTGCCCGAGTACCAGCCGTTGCCCAGCCAGGCGCCGAGGGCGTTCGTGCCCTGCCGGATCCGGGTGGTGACGTCGAAGACCTGGTACTGAAGGCGTTTGGTGTAATCGGTCCAGCCCGGAGCCAGCACCTGGTCGCCGACCTTCGCGCCGTTGAGCCGGGTCTCGTGGAGGCCGAGCGCGGTCGTCAGCAGCCTGGCCGAGGCCACCGGGCCGCGCACGGTGAAGCTCTTGCGCAGCAGCGGCGCGGGCCTGACGACGTGCACGCCGGAGCCCCACGGGCCACCGCCGTACGACGCGACCACGCGCGCGGCCGGCCAGGCCCCGTCGTCGAATCCGGAACGCTGCCAGCCGCTGGGCGCGTCCTGGTACGACTTCCACGTCGCGTCGGTGACCAGGGTCGGGCCGCCCGGCACCGTGAGCCTGGCGATGACCCCGGCGGGGGACTGGCTGGTGTTCCGGCTCGCGATGGCCACCGTGTTGGCGCCGCTGGTGAGGTGGGCGGTGACATCCACCGCCGCGGCGCTCTTCCACGAGTCGGTGGCCCGCGGCGAGGCGCTCACCAGGGCTCCGTTGACCCAGACGTCCGCGGTGTCGTCCCCCGTGACGACCAGGGTCGCGGCGGCCGGCGCGCCGGTCAGCGTGAAGGTGCGCCGGAAGTAACGGGTCTCGGCGGGCCGGCCACCCGCGGGATCGCCCTCGGGGTACCAGATCCATCCGGCCCCCGACAGGTCCGGCCCCGGGGCCCGGCCGATGAACGCGGCCCGCCACTCGTCCGTCCCCGACAGCAGTCCGGTCTCGAACCACCGGGGCGCACTCCAGGAGCCCACGCGGCCTTGGGCGTCCCACACGCGTACGCGCCAGAAGTAACGGGTCAGGCTCGCCAGGCCCTGGCCCGCGTAGGGGATGTCGAGCTGCCGGCCGGAGGGGACACGGCCGCTGTCCCACAGGTCGCCGGTGCCCTCGGCGGTGGACGAGACCTGGATCTGGTAGCCGCCCTGCCGCTGCTGCGGTGCCGTCGAGTCCAGCTTCCAGCCGAACCGGGGCCGTGCGGCGTCGACGCCCAGCGGGTCGGCACGGTGCTCCACGGTGCAGGCGGCCACGCTCAGCGGCGACGCCGTCGCGAGGTCGGGAGCGGCGACCGCGGTGTACCAGGGAGCGCTCCCGTAGGCGCCGAGGTCCCGGGCGGCCGGCCAGCCGCCGTCGCCGGAGTCGGGCTGCTCCCAGCCTTCGGGTACCTCTCTGCCCGCCGACCAGCGGGCGTCGGTGACGACATCGGTGGTGCCGCCGGAGGTCAGGACGCGCACCCGTCCGATGACGCCGGCCGGTCCGCCCTGGTTGCGGCACGCCAGCGCGATGGTGTTGGTGCCCGGCCGCACAGCGGGCCGCAGGTCCACGTACAGGGCGTTGCGCCAGGAGTGCGCCACTCTGGGGGAGGCCGCCAGGAACTCCCCGTTGAGCCACACGTCGACCGTGTCGTCGCCGGTGACGACGAGCTGAGCGTCGGACACGTCGCCTTCGGCGGCGGTGAACGTCGTGCGGAAGTAGCGGTGTCCCACGGGTGCGTCAGCGGCCGGATCCCCTTCCGGGTACCAGATCCAGCGGGCCGGGGACAGGCTGACGGGATCCGCTCGGAGGGTGCCGGCGGCCGCCTGGGCGCGGCCGGTGAGCGTGCCCGTGACTCCGGCGGTGAGGGCGCCCGCGGTGAGGGCCGAGCCCGTGCCGAGGAAGTGGCGCCGGCTGACCGCGGGACGGTCGTGGGGGGTGGGCGAGCCGGGGGCGGGGGGAGGGGTCTGACGGGCCAACGGAGAACTCCTTCACACGGGTCGGGTGAAGCGGGACGGCTCGGCTGGGCGACGGAGGAAGCGTATTGAAACGATTCAATCGGATAATGCGGTCGCAACGTACGAGAGTTGCCGGGGGCAGTCAAGGGATCGGGACGCCCCCTTCACCGCCGGTCCGGCCGGGCCACGACCGCCGGGCCCGTGCGGCCGGGAAGCCCGTGCGTCCGCTGTCCGAGGCGGCAACTAAGCTCCCGCGCATGAGCGAAGCGGGCAGCGACACCAGCGGCAGACGGGTTGTCGACGGGCGGTTCCAGCTGGAGAGACGGCTCGGGGGCGGCGGCATGGGCACGGTCTGGCTGGCCCGGGATCTGGTGCTGCACCGGAGCGTGGCCGTCAAGGAGGTCCGGCCGCCCGACCCGGGCCTCGCCGAGTACGACCCGGAGGCCGCGCGCATGCTGCGGGAGCGGGTCCTGCGGGAGGCGCGTGCCCTGGCCCGGGTCGACCACCCCAACGTGGTGACCATCCATCACATCGTGGACGGCGGCCCGGGAACCTACCCCTGGCTCGTCATGGAGCTCGTCACCGGCGGCTCCCTGGCCGACCGCCTCGCCCGCGGGCCGATGGACCCCCGGGAGGCGGCGCTGACCGGGCGCGAGGTGCTCGCCGCACTGCGGGCGGCGCACGAGGCCGGCATCCAGCACCGCGACGTGAAGCCGGCCAACGTCCTGCTGCGTCCCGACGGCCGTCCGGTGCTCACCGACTTCGGCATCGCGGCGGTGCGGGAGTCGACCGCCCTCACCGCCACCGGCTCGGTGATCGGCACGCCCGACTACATGGCTCCGGAACGCGTCTCCGGCCACGACGGCGGCCCGGCCTCGGACCTGTGGTCGCTGGGGATGATGCTGTACACGGCGGTGGAGGGCCGTCACCCACTGCGCCGGGGCACCACGCTGGCGACGCTCGCCGCCGTCCTGAGCGACGACATCCCGCCACCGGCCCGGGCCGGCGCGCTGACGGAGGTGCTGCTGCGCGTCCTCGTCCGCGATCCCGAGGCCCGGCCCGACGCCCCGGAGCTGGAGCGGATGCTGGAAGCCGCGGCCCGCGCGGCCGGGACACCCACCTCCTGCCCGTTGCCGCCACCCCCCGCGGTGCCGGCGGCCGGCAACCGGACGACGACGGCCTTCGGACCGGTCGTCGGCGACCGCACGGCGGCGCCCGCCGTGCCGGCCCCGGGCTCGGGGCCGGTGACGCAGGGCTTCGGTCCGGCACCGGCGATGCCCGCGGAGCGGTACGACGCCCACCCCGCGCACACGGTCGCACCGGGACCCGAGGACGTGCGTCCACCGGGCACGACCGTGGCCGTACGCCGCAGCCCCCGCCGGCGCCGGACGCTGGTGAGCCTGCCGGTCGCGGGAGTGGCGCTGGCCGGCACCCTCATATGGACGCTGCGGCCGGACGGGGGCACCCAGGACACCGATGCGTCCGGACCGTCGCATTCCGCGGATGCCTCCACCGGGACGGCCCGATCGGGCGCACCGGCCCCGGTCTCCGCCTCGCCGGCCGGGAAGTCCGCCTCGCCCGCCGGGAAGGCGGAGGCGGACGAGACGGACCTGCTGACCCCGGCCGGCATCCGCACCGCCGTCGCGGCGCTCACGAAGGAGACCGGCCGCGACCGTTTCGGAGACCTCACGGTGTATCCGCAGTACGTCGACGCCGAGTTGATGGTGAAGGGCAGCGACACCCGGTACGACACCTACACCTACCGCCCCGGGCAGGGCGTGACGAAGGGGATCATCAGCGGTGCGCTGACCAGTGGTTCCACGCCCGTCACCCTCGACGGGTTCGACTGGGACGCCGTGCCGGTCCTGCTGCGCGAGGCCGGGAAGAAGCTGAACGTCGGCAGGGCGACCTCGCGCTACCTGCTCCTGAACCTGCCGGACAAGGACTTCGGTACTCCCGCCGGGATGTCCGTGTACCTGTCCAACGCCTACCAGCAGAGCGGCTACCTCCAGGCGGATCCCCAGGGGAAGGTGCTGAGGGTCGTGCCCGTCGACGACTGAGGGGCCCGCCCGGGGGCGCCGCCGGCCGGGGCCGGTCAGTCGAGGAGCAGGGGATCGGGCAGGGACGCCTCCCGGTGCATGCGCAGAAGGCTGTGCACGACTCCCGAGAGCCCCGACATCAGGCTGGGAGAGAACGCCTCGCGGGCCAGACCGCCGACCGGACCGCGTTGTTCCAGACCGGTGAGGATCTCGCCGTCGAGGCCGTCCGGGTCACCGAACCCCAGCGTCGTGAGGAACTGCCAGAGGCCGAGGTCGCCGTGGCACAGCGTGTGGCTCCAGCCGAACCCCTCCGCGGCGCAGGCGCGGGCGGCCCGGTGAGCGATGTCGAGGTGGGCGGGATCGCCCGCGCGGCGATGGAGGTCGAGCATGCCGATACCGATGCCGGCGCTGCCGTGGCACCAGCTGGTGAAGAAGTCCTCCTCGGCGCCGACGCGGACGTCGAGCCAGTTGCCCTGGCCGGGCTGCCACAGGGACTCCTGGAAAGCGAAGGCCCGTTCGGCGAGGCGGTGCCAGGCACGCCGGTCCGCCGTCGAACCCGCCTCGCTCAGCGCCAGCCGGGCCAGCGCCCAGCCGATGCCGGTGGCGCCGTGCGCGAAGCCGCCGATTCCTTCCGGGTTGAGGCGGGTCGTCCAGCGGGCCCCCTGTGCGTCGACGGTGACCCGCTGGGCCAGCCGGCGGCCGATGTGCGCGGCGGCGGCCAGCCAGCGGTCGCGTCCGGTCGCCGCGGCAAGGCCGAGCAGCGGGACGATGCCACCGGCCGCGCCGTTGAGAAGGTCCACCTCGACGTCGTCGTCGACGAGGCGCCCTTCGAGCAGCGCGGCCCGTCCGGCGGCCCGGTCGAGCGGCCACTCCTCCCCGAGCACCCGGTGCAGCGCCAGCCACGTCCACACCTGCGACGCGGCGCCGCTGAACGCCCCCGCGGAGGGGGTGGGCGTCCGCTCCTCGGTGCTGATCAGCACGCGCAGCGCGCCGTCGAAGGTCTCGGCGGCACCTGCCACCTCGTCCGCCCGGCCGGCCCGGACCTCGCGGAGGTACTCCGCGAGCACCAGGGCCACCCCGCCCTGCCCCGTGTACAGGTCGGCGGGCAGCACCCTGATGGACCAGCCCGCCGGCGTGAACACCGGGCTGATCCAGGTGACCGTGCCGTCCGCGCCGCGTACCGCCCCGTCGCACAGCCGGCGCACCATCCGCGCGGCCAGCCGCCGCCGGCGCCGCTCCCGGTCACGGGCGTGCGGCTCCACGGCGGCGGTCCGTACCCGCGCGGGCAGCGAACGCTCGTTCAGGTACGCGCCCACCAGGGCGTCCTGGATCACCGACTCCTCCAGCGCGAAGTCGGCGGTGTGCCAGTCCTCGGCCGTCCGCCGTACGGCCGTCAGGTCCACCGTGAAGCCCGACATCGGCACGTCACCCACCAGCAGGCCGGCGATCTCGCCGTCGATGGCCTCCCGGTCCGTCGGCGCGCCCGGCAGCACCTGCGCATTGCGCCGCAGTATGTCCCGGGCCCGCTCCACGGCCGCGTCCTCGTCGTGCAGCGACGCCGGGTGCCACAGCATCCGGCCGATGTCGACGTACGCCTGGGTCGGCCGCAGGATCCGCCGGGCCCGGGTCCCCTCGAAACGACGGAGCAACCGGACGGGGTCCACGGCGGGCCGGCGCAGGTGCGCGGTCATCTCGCGGAAGCCGGCCAGGATCCGGTCCCAGTAGGCGCTCAGCACGGGCGCGGGGCTGGGGTGGTTGCCCGCGGTCGGCATCGCCACCATGTCCACCTGGAAGCGGGCCGCCGCGGTGCCGCCGTCCGCGACCACCGGGTTGGGGATCAGTGGCTGCTGGCCGGGCAGCGCCCCCACACCGGAGATGTCCACGCCGCCCAGCGCGAATCCGGTGCCGCGCACGGGCAGCAGACCGGTGCGCAGCACTGTGCGCCGGATGGCCGCTGCCGCCACGTCCACCGCGTCACCCCGGCCGCTGGGCGGGAAGGGCGCGGGGGCGTCGAAGAGCGTCTCGGCGTCCACGATCACCGGTACCGGGCCGTCCGCGATCATGTTCTCGGCGTGCATGTCGGTGCCGCCGGTGAACCGGAGGACGGCCAGCCAGTGCCCCATGTTCCGGTAGAAGACGGCGAGTTCCGTGTCATCGGCGCAGTAGCGGTGGCGGACGAACTCGGCCCAGCCGTAGCCTTCGCGCGGAAGCGTACATGGCACCCGGATCCGTTCGTGCGGTGCCGGGGCCCCGGGGAGATCCGCGAACAGTTCCTCCAGCAGTCCGCCGAGAGCGACGTCCGCCTCGGACGGACGTGGCTTGTACATGACTGTACCGCCGGCGAGGTCGACCCGGGTGACGGTCAGACCGCCCTGATGACTGTCACCCGCCCCGAACGTCACGGCACGGATCCGGCCCGGGGACCCGCCACCGAGCAACGGCGCCAGCGACGCACGGTCGGCGGCGAGCCGCTCGGCGAATCCGGCCGTGGCCGCGACGGACATCCGTGCCACCCTGCTGATCCGCGGGCCGACAGCGGGGTAGCGGCCGGCCAGCTTGTCGAGGTACCCCTCCGCACCGGCCTGTTCGATGAACGCGGCCCACACGCCCGTGTCCGCTTCTGCCGCACCGGACCCGGCTCGAGGATCGACGCCCTGCGCCATACGGAACGCGTGCAGCTCCATGAGGAACAGACGGGTGAGCTTGGCGTGCAGCGAGTTGAGCAGTGCGGTGTGGCCCGCCTCCAGCAGTACGTCCCGCTCCGCCCGGTCCAGGGCGTGCACGGCCGCGAGACGCCGGGCCAGGCCCTCGCGCCACGGCCGGGCGATGCCGCGTACGGGCCCGGCGAACCATTCCGCCTGCTCTGCTCTGTCCGGTGCCGACTCGCTCACCTTCCACCCTCCCTGCTCCAGACGTGGTACGCGCCTGTTCCGGCGCGTAGCGAAGACAACGCGGGGAACAGCGCGAACAGCCCGGTGCGGCCGCTCCGGTGCGCGGAGCGGACGGGATGGGCAAGGCGCGCGGTTCCCCGCGGGACGAGCTACCGGTGCGGCGGACGCGCGCCGTCACCGGTGGGCGGGCGAGAGGTCAGCAGCACCAGCTGCCGCGCGACCCGCTCGGGCTGGAGCAGAAGCCGTACAGGGAGTCGCTCGGATCGGTGAGCGCGGCCTCGGCGGCGGCCCCGCCGACGTACAGCGGCCCGGCAGGGTTGAGCTGGCCGTACGCGCTCTCCGCGCCCGACAGCCAGGCTTCGAGCACTGCGGCGGTGTGCACACTGGTCTGAGACATCGGTGGCCTCCGAAGTGGTGAAGGGGAGGGCGAATCGCCCAGCCCGAGTATCGCGGCGTTCGACGACCTGTCAGATGGCTAATCTGGCCACAGCCGCACGGAAGTCCGACCGCTCGGCGGACGCGGCGGCACGGACATCCCCTCACGTGTCTCAGAAGAGTGCGGTCCAGGTGAACACCTCCCGCGACGGCGAAGAGGTGGTGCGGGGACGGCTCGCTGAGCACACGTCGAAGACGTGGCTGCCCGGGTGGAACGGGCAGCCACGTGTCGTCGCTACCGGGGTGCGGGCGCGGGGCTCCGGCCGCGCAACGCGCCCTCCATGGCGCACAGGCGTCGGTGCTGGAGATTGCTGCGGTGGATGTTCCAGCCGATGAAGACGACGGTGAGCACCGCGAAGCCGATGGCCTGACGAACCGTGCCGGTCAGCACCATCAGCACGGTGACGGCGGTGAAGAGCACCGCGAGGCCGACCAGGGCCGCCACCCGGTGGCGCATACGGTGGAGGCGCTGTGCCACGAGGTCGCCCATGGCCCTGCGTTCCTCCGGGGCCGAAGGAACCTCACTGCGCCGCAACTTGTCGTCCAGCGCCACGACATCGTCCGTCGAGCCGCCGGCGGCCCGTTTCTCGTTGCGCCGCCGGTTGAGCACCACGGCGACCGCTCCCACGGACATGACCGCGGTGCGCACCAGAACGGACAGGACGGAACGCCCCGGGAACAGCAGCATGATGAGGGCACTGGCGACGAGAACGGAGAGGACCAGCTGCAACCACAGATGCCGGGCGAGGAGGAGCCGCAGGCCCCGCATCACCGGCCCCCGGGGACGGACCGCGCCCGGCGGCGGGCGGCCGCCACCCGCACCCCGAGTGCCGCGGCCAGCAGGACCCAGGCCACACCGCCGTAGGCCCATCGCGCGGAACCGAGCGCGGAGCCGACGGACTCCAGCACCGCCCAGACCGCCAGCACCACGCACAGGCAGGTCCACGCGATGTCCGAGACGCGACTGCGTAACTGGTCGCGTTGTCCGGTGCCGGGGGCGAGCGGTCCGATCTCCGGGGCGGGCGCGTCTTTCCGTGGGTGCACGAGTCTTCTCCTTTCACCGCTGGCTGAGAAATGCGGATACCCCCCCGCGGTTGCGTGCACGCCGCCGCCCGGCCGGAAGGGCCCCGTCGGTTCGCGCGGTCCGCTAGACCCCGTCGACGCCCGCGCCCACCCCTCCCTCCGCCGCCCGGTCGGCGCAGGGGCGCGCTCCGGCCTCCCAGAGGCACCAGGTCGACCACAGCAGCAGGACGAGGAAGACGGCGAGCAGGCCCAGCAGCACCACCGTCTGCCGGGCCGAGCCGTCACCCCGTATCAGGCCCAGCAGCAGACAGCATGTCCAGGCCACCACACCGCAGACGTACACCGCCCTCAGCCGTCGCAACTGGCTTACCGAACCCATCGTCACCCTCCCCGGAGCCCTGTCACATCGCCCTGCCGGTACCCGCGTCCGGCGATTCCACCGCACCTGCTCGTGGCGCCTCGGGCCCGCGGGGGAACGAATGCCCGGCATCGCGGGCGCGCGCTCCCCGCGCCGACGGTCGCGCCGGGCCCTCCCGAACGGATGAATACCCCGGTGGCACGGCGTGTCGGGAGCGACCGGACAACACGCTGGGACACGGAAGACCGTGAGCGGACGTCAGGGGGCTGATGGGGTGGGACGGCGGCAGACTTCGTTAGGGGACCGGGCGCGCTACGTGTTCGACAGACGGCTGGCCCGCAGTACGGGGACGCTGCTGAGCTGGCTGGCCCTGGGCTGTCTCATGATCGTCGTGCCGGTCAGTGCCCTGCTCGTGTGGATGGACCCGCACGCGCCGCGCTCGCTGTCCGGCCGGCTCACGGCGGTGTGGCGCACCAGTGCGGAGACCCTGCGCCTGGGCGTCGCGACCGGCGCACCGCCGCGGATGCTGCTCTCCGTGCTGCTCGGCCTGATCGCCCTGCTGTGCGTGTCGACCCTGGTGGGGGTGATCACCACGGGCCTCGGTGATCGGCTGGCGGAGCTGCGGCGGGGCCGTTCCACCGTGCTGGAGCGCGGGCACGCGGTGGTGCTCGGCTGGTCGGAGCAGATCTTCACGGTCGTCGCCGAGCTGGCCGCGGCGCGGGCCGGCCGGGGACGCGGGGTCGTGGCGGTGCTCGCCGAGCGGGACACGCCCGAGATGGAGGAGGCGTTCGCCGCCACGCTGGGTGAGCTGCGGAACCGGCTGGTCTGCCGAACGGGATCGCTGACGGACCCCGCGGCCCTGGCCCTGGTCGCGCCGGGTTCGGCGGGTTCGGTACTCGTGCTGCCGGCCGAGGGACCCGACGCCGACCTGGAGGTGGTCCGGACCCTGCTGGCACTGCGGCCCCTGGTCGGTACGGGAACCGGACCGCCTGTGGTGGCCGCCGTGCGGGACCGCCGCTATCTGCCCGCGGCGCGCCTGGCGGCCGGCTCACGGGGCGTGGTGCTGGAGACGGACCTGACGACGGCGCGACTGCTCGTGCAGTCGGCACGCCGCCCGGGGCTCTCGGCCGTCCTGCGGGACCTCCTAGACGTCGCCGGGGCCGAGTTCCACATCTTCGAGGCCCGGGATGCGGCGGGGCTGTCCTTCGGCGAGATCGCGTTGCGCTTCGAGTCCGCATGTGTGGTGGGTGTGCTGCGCGCCGACGGCCATGCCCTGCTCACCCCCGGTCGGGGGACCGTGCTCGGGGCCGGAGACCGACTGGTCGTCGTGGCCCACGACGACACGGCCGAATCGCCGGCCGGCCGCGGTGAACTCGTCGACGCGACCGCCTTCGCCCCGCCGGGGCCCGGCGCCGAGGGCCCCTCACGCGTGCTGTTGCTGGGCTGGAACCGCCGGGCACCGCTGATCGTGGACCTCTTGCGCCGGACCGCCCGCCCGGGCTCCGTCCTCGACGTGGTCACCGAGCCGGACGACGGTGCGGTACGGACACCGCCCGAACGCCCCGAGGACTCCGGACGACTCGACATCACCTGTCACGTCGGGGACCTCGCCCGCCCCGAGACCCTGCGCACCTTCGACGCGGTCGGCTACGACAGCGTCATCGTGCTGGGACCGGACTGCGGGACCGGTGTGCGGCGGCCCGACGACCGGACCCTGCTCACCCTGCTGATCCTGCGGTCACAGGAGGAGGAGTCGGGGCGTGCCCTGCCGGTCGTGGCCGAGCTGTGCGATCACCGCAGCCGGGCCCTGGCCCCGCTGGGCAGGGCCGCCGACGCGGTCGTCCGAGGGGAACTGACCGCCTTGCTGATGGCCCAGCTCTCTCAGAACCCCGCGCTCGCGCCCGTGTTCGAGGAGCTGTTCGCCACCCGGGGCGGCGCCCTTGGCCTTCGCCCGGCCGGGCAGTACGTGCTGCCCGGCCGGGCGGCATCCTTCGCGACGGTGGTGGCCGCCGCGCTACGGCGCGGCGAATGCGCGATCGGCTATCGCGCGCACGCCTCGCAAACCCCGTACACCACGCAGACCGCGCAGACCGCGCAGACCGCGCAGACCGCGCAGACCGCGCAGACCGCGCAGACCGCGCAGACCGCGCAGACCGCGTACGCCTCGCACGCCGGGCGCGGCGACGACGGCGTCCGGCTGTGCCCCGGCAAGTCCGAACGACGCGTGTGGGCGGCCGAGGACGAGATCGTGGTCGTGTCGGCGCCCCCGGGGGAGCACGGTGGGGGAGCCGACGCGCGGCAGGAACTGCCCCGGATGCGACGGCAGACGGAGACGAGCGACACCCCCGCCGGAGACCCCCCGGAAGGACAGTGAGACGCGTGGCCGGGCCGTCCGTCCGACGGTCCGGGACGGACGGCCCGGCGGCCGGCGGGCGGCGCCAGGGACGGTGCCCTGCCCGGGTGGGGCAGGGCGGTCTGTGCGCGCTTGTGGGCGGACACCCAGGCGCCGGCGTCCGAGCGGACCGGTGCGGCCGTGGTGACGCGCTCGCGAGAGGGGGCACGGGCGGGCAGACATCGTGGACGTGGGCGCGGGAGCGGGCGACGCGCCCGGGGCGGGTGGGAAGCCGGGGGTCCGGGCCAGGACGGCGGATTGACGCTTCCGCGTGCGGGCACGAGCAGCTCACGGAGGCGGGCGCGGGTGAGTTCACCGCGCCGCCGGCACATCACCGGGGAGAGCGGGCGGAGCATGACCGAGGAAGCGACCGTGACGAGGGAACAGGGACCGGCACCGGTCGGCCGCGGCAGCGCCCCGACCCCGCCGCTGCGGCCGGGCGCCTACGATCCGGCCGACTACGCCGCCTCCGTGGTGCGCAGCGCCGAGGAGGCGGGCGTGTCACCGGTGCTGTTGATGTCCGTCCTGCACAACGAGGCGTACAAGCCGCACCATCCGCTGCTGGAGCGGCTGTGGCAGTGGTGGAAGCCGGAGGCGTCCTTCGGCGTCGCCAACATGCACCGGGCGACGTTCGAGCGGGTACGACGTGCGCACGGCCTGGCATACCGGTGGGAGGAGCTGCGCGACGACCCGACGCTGGCCATCCACGCGGCGGCCCTGCACCTGAAGGACCTCGACCGCGGTCTGCCGACGCGGCACACGCGCCGCTGCACCCGGGACGAACTCCTCGCCCTGGGCTACAACGCGGGCGAGCGCAACATGCGGGCCTTCGCCCGGGGCGTTCCCCCGGGCCCCATGGCCCGGTCCTACCTCCGTCGTCTGCGTGCCAACCGGCACCGGGCGGCCGAGGCACTGGCGGCGGCCGACGGCCGCCACCGCGTCGTCGATGGATGAGTACGGTCAGGGCGCCCCGGAGCGGCGGTACGGCGTCCTCAGCGTCCCAGGAGCAGGCCGGCGCCACGGACGTCGGCGTGGATGCCGTCCTCCCCTACCGTCACGCGCCGCAGACTCGCGGGCCCGGTGAGCTGTCCTCGGTGAGGAAGTCCTCCAGCGGATCGTCCGCCGGTGAGGCCAGTTCGTCGTACGCGCTGGGGGTGGGGGGAACCGGTTTCGGGGTAGGCGCGTCGGACTGGACGGCTTGATGCGTCGGTATGTGGGGGGTACGCATCGGTAGATCTGATCACATACTCCTCCCGGACGCGCAAGCCCGGCCTTTCGCCTCGGCGGCTGACGGTTGAGGCCGCGAGTCGGGCTTGCGACGGAGCCGATCGGGTACCAGCGGCAGTGAGAGGGGCGTCATTGCGGCCCGGGGCTGACTGAAAGTGATGTTTTCGTGACCCATCTCGGCGGCCCCGGTGACGACCGGGCGAGTGTGGGTGAGAGCGCGCGGGCCGCCGCACTGGAGATCACCGACGCCGTGGAGAGTCTGGCGACTCTTTGGTCGTTGGCGGCACAGGACGCGACGCTGCGGCTGTCGCTGCATCAGTTGCGGGCGCTGCGAACGCTGGAGGCGGCGCCGGGCCTGAACCTCACCGCCTTGGCGGAGCGGCTGGACATCGGGCTGCCCACGGCGAGTCGGCTGTGTGACCGGCTGGAGGCGGCCGGTCTCCTGGAGCGTGTGCTGCACCCGCACAAGCGGCGCGAGGTGCAGTTGAACCTCACGAGGCACGCGCGGCGCGTCCTCGGGGACGTGGCCAGGCGCAGGTCGCTGGCGCTCGCGGTGGTGCTGGAGGGGATGAAACCGGCGGACCGTGCCGCGTTGAGCCAGGGCCTGCTGGCCTTCCTGGTCGCGCTGGACGAAGGGCCGCCGGGCCCCGACGCGCAGTGACGTGGCCGGCGCCCGGCCGCCTGTGCCGCCGGGCGGTGACCGCGTCAGCGTCCGTGCCAGTCCAGGCACACCACCAAGGCGTCGTCGTCGGGGACGGGCCGGCCGCGGTGCCCCGACAGTTCCCGCAGGATGGCGCGCGGAACCCCGGCGGCAGGCAGCAGCCGGGTCGACTGGATCGCCCGGGCGAGCGCGGAGTCACCGTACGCCTCGCCCTTCGGGTCGGCGACGGCGTACACACCGTCGCTGACGAAGACCAGCCTGTCGCCCGGCTCCACCCGGAACTCCTGGACCACGTAGTCGGTCTCCTCGAACATGCCGAGCGGCAGCTGGGCGTCGAAGGCGATCCGCTCCACCGTCCCGCCGCGCAGCCGCAGCATCTGCGGGGACCCGGCGTCCACCGCCCGCACGCGGCCCGTGGCCAGGTCGAAGTCGAACATCAGCACGGAGAGATAGCAGTCGCCCCGGTAATGGGCGTAGACCGCCTGATCGGCCAGGGCCGCCTGGTCCGCGAGAGCAAGGCCCGCCCGGCGGGCGTTGCGCAGGGCGTTGATCGCCAGATTGGTCAGCAGGGCGGCTTCTATACCCTCGCCCATCCCGTTGGTGACGTACAGCATCAGGTGGTCCCCGGTCGAGGACCAGTCGAAGTTGTCACCGAAGATCGCGTAGGCGGGTTCGAGCTGGGCGCCCAGTTCGTATTCCGGGCGGGTGCACGAGCAGCCGGGCAGCAGCTGCCACTGCATCTCGGCGGCCAGGGTGAGCCGATCCTTGCGGCGCGCCTGGACATACAGGTCGGTGTCGCGCTCGGCGACGACCACCTCGTGGCCGAGCACCTCGGCGATCTCGGCGAGCTCCGTCAGCCCGTCCCGGGCGGTCTCCTCCTCCGGCAGGGTCACCGACAGCACACCGAGCCGGTCGCCGCGCACGCTGACGGGCAGATGCACGCGGACCAGTCCGTCCCGCTCCGGCTCGACGAACGGCTCCTGTGCGCCGAAGGCACGGCCGGCGGTGCTGCCGTGGACCGGCAGCGGCTGGGGTGAGTGCGGCAGTGCTGAGACCGGCTGCAGTACGGTCAGGCCGTAGTCGGCCATGAACAGCTCGGCGGACCGGGCCGCGTAGTGCTCGGCGAGCACGCGTCGAACGGCATCGGGCAACTCGTGCGGTGCCGCCGTGCGCAGGGCGCGTTCGGCGGTCACGAATCTGTTCACGATGGAAGAAACACCAATCCTTTGTCGGATCTCGCATGGCGGCGCTCGATCGGTCCGCGCCGGTCGTGCAGGACATCTGTCATCGGCTCGCGTCCCTAGTAGGCTGGCAACCGTCCCAGAGCCTGCGAGAGTGTGACTGTGACTGCCTTCCGACACCTGCCACAGCCCGACGAGGTCGCCCGTGTGACCTCTACGGCCGGTGAGCTACTGGAAGTGCTCTGGGGCCGCGCCTCCACCGCGCCCGCGTCCGCGTCCCAGCTGCGCGTGCTGCTCATCCTCGAGCACCACGAGGGCATCAACCTGCGCACCCTCGCCGACTCCCTCGCCTCCACCCCGCCGTCCACCAGCCGGCTGTGCGACCGGCTGCAGGCCGCCGGATTCGTCGACCGCGTGGTCGGCCCCACGGACCGGCGCGAGGTGCGGCTGTACCTGAGCGGCCGGGGGCGTGCCTTCCTCGACGACCTGCGGGCGCGCAGGGAGAGGGAACTGCAGGAAGTCCTGACGCTGATGCCGGCCACCAAACGGGCCGCGTTGCTGGAGGGCCTGGAGGCGTTCTGCGCCGCCGCGGCCACGCAGATACACGACGACACCGAGAGTTCCGGCAGCCGTACGGCCTGATGCGCAGAGCGCGGCGCCCGGCCCGTCGGCACCCTTCGGCGCGAGTGGCCGGAACACGCAGCGGACTGCGTACACCGGAACATCACAAGTCCTTCCCCATGTCTGTCCGACGGTTACTTTGTTGTCTCACGACTGTAGTTGTCAAACGGCAACTGCCTGCCGGTTTGTTGCCTCTGGCCTTCCAACACCCCGAGATTGTGGCTGCCCCGCGGACCTCGGGTACCCCTCGACCGCGAACACTGTTTGTGACGGTGCCGTGTGCGTGGCGTTCGGGCGTGTTCACCGGCCGTGCGCGGCCCGGTGGAATCCGGCATCGGCCTGACCCCGGAGGGGCCGGCCGCGCCGAGTCGGGGGCCCGCCACGCTGACGGGACCTGGAAACACCTGAGCGGCAGAGGGCATGTGTCGCCCGTCGGCGGGTAAGCGTGGGCACATGAACGGGGGCACGCGAATGGAGCCGGTGACGTCAGGATCTGGCGGTGAGGGTGTGACCGGCACGGAGCCGATCCAGGAGATCGTTCCACTCGACGGACAGGGCCCGTGCATCGCCGAAGCCCGGCACCATGCGGCCGGCTTCCTCGCCCGAGTCCAGCGGGAGTACGGGCTGCCGGTGTCGGCGCGGGCGATGGATCTGACCCGGCTGGTCGTCAGCGAGCTGGTCACCAACGCCCGCAAGTACGCGCCGGGTCCGGTGCTGATGGAGCTGCGGGTCGTGGGTGGTCTGGTCGAGGTTGCCGTGTGGGACAGCGATCCGGAGCTACCGGTGGCACGGGCCGCCGATCCGGGCCGCGTCGGGCAGCACGGACTGGAGATCGTGATGGCGGTCGTCCAGGGCTTCGAGGTGCGCAGGGAACCGGTGGGCAAGCGCATCACCGCGCGCATCGCCCTGGCCGACGACCCGGACGGGTCCATCGCGGGCCACCACCTCGGCTAGCCGGGGCGCGACTCGTCGCGGGCAGCCGGCGCCACCGCGGTGCCCTGGAGCGTCCGCCGTGCATGGTTCGGTCCCCCCGGCTCACGCCGAGGGGACCGGTTACACGGGATCACGCGGGGTCAGGCGTGCCGCCGGGCCCACATCGGGCTGACGAGGGCGATCAGGACCGCCGCCACGCCGATCTGGAAGACGTGGCGGATCCAGTCGATGCCTCCGGTGTCCCGTACGCCGAAGGCGCTGGCGAGCCCGTTGCCCGCGAGGCCGCCGAGAATGCCGAGAAGGATCGTCAGCCACAGAGGTATGGGCTGACGTCCGGGGATGACGAGCTTGGCCAACAGGCCGATGACGAGTCCCGCGATGATGGCCCAGAGGAACGACACGACCTCACCTTTCCTTTCACCGAACGTTCGTGCATCTCGCGGATGCCCTCACTTCCCCGTCGTACGCCTCAGGTGTCGTCCGCGCGCATGGCCCGGGCTCTGGAGTGGGTGACGGTGAAGTGCTCCAGGGTGCCGGTGAGGGAGAAGAGCCGCTCGACCGTCGGGTGGAAGGGGCCGAGCAGGATCAGTTCGCGGCCGGCGGCCCGGTGGCGGCGCCAGGCGTCCAGGAGGGCGTTGAGCAGTCCGCTGTCGGCGAACGTCACCTGGGAGAGGTCCACCACCGTCACGGGAAGCGCGGCCTCCTCCACCTCGGCCCAGGCGGCCTGCAGCAGGTCGTTCTCCTCGTAGTCGACCTCGCCGCGCACGGTGATCTCGAAAACTCGGTCATGGCAGGTCACCTTCACGGTAGCCCTGCTTTCCCACTGCATTGCGTCGTCCTCGTGCCCTCGGTCCATGGCCGCGCGGCGCGGCGCCGCCTCGCCCTGCGCGGTTCTCCTACCCCGTCCGGGCCATAAGTTGCCTCCGGACAAGTATTCCTGACGCCAGGCCATGCGCACGCCGCGGCCACCACGTGCCGGACGGTTTTGGCCACAGGCCGGATGGCGTTCGCACCGGTGGCGTCCTTGTCCCGGCCCGGCCGGCCGAAGCGGTCGAGGATGCCGCTCCGAGGTAGGAGGCGCGTAGCGGCCGTCCGGTCCGAAGGGCCTGCCGCCCGCCCGGTGGCTGCCGGGCAACCGGGTGGTCATGCCACGAAAGGGGGATGCCGGGCCGGGAATGCCGTGGGTGCCGGAGGCGTTGTGGCCCATGTGACTGACATGCACTGATCAATAAGGTGGTGTCGGTCCACGGGAAAGGAGAGCCCCATGGCACGCAGCACCGTGCGTCCCGTCGTCCGGCTGAAGTCGACGGCCGGGACGGGCGTCACCTACGTGACGCGCAAGAACCGACTCAACGACCCCGACCGGCTGGTCCTGCGCAAGTACGACCCGGTGGCCGGGCAGCACGTCCTCTTCCGCGAGGAGCGCTGACCGCGACCGCGCCGTTTCCCAGGACAGCCGACAGGAAGGACAACCCCATGAGGCCCGGCATCCATCCCGTTTCCCGCCCGGTCGTCTTCCGCGACCGTGCCGCGGGCGTCGCGTTCCTGACCCGCTCCACCGCCGGCTCGGACCGGACGATCGAGTGGGAGGACGGCGCCACCTACCCGGTGATCGACGTCGAGATCTCCTCGGCGAGTCACCCGTTCCACACCGGCACCTCCCGCGTGCTGGACACCGAGGGCCGCGTCGAGCGCTTCGAACGGCGCTACGGCCGGACCGCGTCCGCCCACAGCTGAGCAGGCCGGGACCCCGGAGGCAAGGAGACAGACATGAAGGTGCGTAAGTCCCTGCGCGCACTCAAGGGCCGCCCCGGCGCCCAGGTGGTGCGCCGACGAGGGGTGACCTACGTGATCAACAGGAAGGAACCCCGCTTCAAGGCCCGTCAGGGCTGAGCGGAGAGCCGATCCTCGTCCCGTCGGGCAGCCGTCCCGTCACCTCGACGGGCCGGCCGCCGGGCGCCCTGACCGCCAGCCACCGGCCGTCGGCGGTGCTCCGGACCGGTGCGGTCACGTCCAGACGCGTCACGGCGCGGCTGCCCGCGACCAGCAGGTACATGGTTCCCGAGGGAGCACGCCACTCGGTGTGCGCCAGCACGTGCTGGCCGAAACGGCTGCACTGCGCCGTGTCGCGGCCACGGCTCACCACACGCGCGGGTGTGCCGCCCGGGGCGAGGAAGAGGTACTCCACGTCGCCCGTGCCGCGCCAGGTGTCAGCACGGGCACAGACCCAGGTGGCATGTCCGGACCGCTCGGGCAGCGGCTGCGTGGCGAACACCCAGTGGTCGACGCTGCGTACGCCCTGCCCGTGCAGCCCGGCCAGGCGACAGGCGGAGGCCGCCCAGCCGCGCAGCCCCGCCTCGCCCGTCGCCTCCCGCGGCGGTCGCGGCAGGGTCCCCGGCCGCGGGGCGGGCATGTACGTCAGATGGGCCGGCACCAGTCCGCCCAGGTCGGCGAGGAGGAAGGCGTGCTCCTCGGCGATCCGGGGCGAGGAACGCAACTGCACGACCGGCACGCCGCGGCACGGCCCGTCGGCCGCTGTCACCGAGCCGGCCGCTGTCACCGCGACCGGCTCGGTGACGCCGTTGCGGTCACGCGTGACCGCATGCGTGCCGACGGAGGGCGCCCGCAGGTCACGGACGGCCGCGGTGGCGATCCACGGGCCAGCAGCAGCCGCACGGACCGGGGGGAACGCGACACGACGACGGCGGCGGTCGTCACGTCCGCGTCCTGGGTGAGGGCGACGGCCAGCTCCGCCTTGCCGCCGTGCGGGGGCTCGCTGTACCGCACCGTGTGGATCCCGTCCTGCAGGAGGACCACTGCGCGGCCGTCCACGTCGTCCGCGAACAGCAGCCGGGTCCCGGGCCCGCCGACGGTGTCTCCCGGCTCCACCGAGCGGCGGCCCCGCCCCGCCGGGTCGGTCCAGGCCCGCAGCGCACGGGCGAGCAGAGCCGTGTCACCGGTGCGCCGGCCACGTGCCGGCCAGACGGCGAAATCGAGGCGCGCGGTGTGCGTCCACGCGTCGGCGGCGGCCTGTCCCACATGCTGCGCCCCGGCTCCGGCCGCCGGGCGCGGGGCCGCGCCGCGGCGTCCGGCGTCGGACGGGAGCGTCAGAAGGGCCGCGCCCGTGGCGGCGGCCAGTGCCAGGACCGCCGCCACGGCCCGCAGCCGGTGCCCGCGGCGCAGCAGGTCCGTGGGGCGGACACGCAGCAGATCCGTGGGGCGGACATGCGGCAGGCAGGGGTCCGGCGCCGGCGACGGCACGGGGCCCGGCGGGCGGTCCTCCGGTTCGCCGCCGTTCATGACGCCCGCCCGGCCGGCGTGGGCGAGCCCCGACAGCCGGACGTAGTGCTCCAGGAGTGCGGCCTCCGCGTGCTCGGCATCGATCGGACGGGAGTGGTGGTCGGCGACCGGCGTCCGACGCTTCGGCATCATGTGGCTCTTACGGGTGACGGGACAAGATGGCTGATCGTTCCGTAGGTCAAACGAGTGATGCCGGTGCCCGTCACCGCCGGTTCGTGGAATGGGGGGTGGAGTCCGTCCCGTGGAGACGTTCGGGACCGTGTCGCCCGGCGAGGGAGTCCGGCCCACGGAGATGTTCGGGACCGTGTCGGCCGGCGGGGGGGAGTCCGGCCCACGGAGACCTTCGGGCTCGTGGGAGCCCGGAGGCGGTCTCGTCAGCCGGGGAACCGGCCCGTGGAGCGAAGCCGCCAACGCCGTTCGGCATAGGCGAGATCGTCCCGCCACAGGCGTCCCGCGGCGCTCCGCACGAGCGGACGCAGCAGCGGTGCCGCCCGGCGGGCGACGGCGAAGCCCGGCCGGTCGGAGGCGGCCATCACCGCTTCGATCACCGCGGTGCGCGGCCGGCCCAGCTCGTCCGGCCCGAGAGGCGTGGCGTGGGTCTCGACGACGGAACCCGCTCCCTCCCCTTCCGTGATGTGCATGACCACCGTGCGCGGTTCGGGGGCGGTGAACACGGCGCGGACGGGAACGACCAGACGCCCCGCCACCTTGAAGGAGACATCGACGGTGAAGGCGTCGTCCCGGTCGCTTCCGGAGCCGTCGGGCGATCCGACCACCCTGAGGTCGACGAACGAGTACGGGTGGAACCACGCACCGTGCCACGGGTCCAGGCGATTGGCCATGATGTCCTCCACCTCACACATCCCCGCGCCGACGTGAACGGCCGTCAGCGCCCGCGCCCGCTCCGGCCGCCGCGCGACGACCGGCCCGGCCAGCGGCGCCTCACCGCCCACCTCGTCCAGCCGCACCCACAGCAGGACGCCGTCGTCGTGCACCGGCAGCGGAGCCCAGCCCGCGCACGGTGTGCCGTCCAGGGCGAGGCCGTGCCAGTGGCACACCAGGGTGCCGCGGCGCACGGGACTGTCCTGCAACGGAGCACCGAGATGAGGGCAGATGCCGGGACCGCCCACCGGCCGGCCGTCGGCGCCGCGCCAGACGACCACCTCCTGCCCCGCCACGGTCCGGGCGAGCGGGCGGTCGTCGCGCAGGCCGGACGAGGCGCCGACGACGTACCAGTTGCCCGACGGGCGGCCCTGGGCCCGCTTCAGCGCCTGTGCGATCACCGCGGGTCTGGCGTCGGGCCACGTGGGCCGCTGGCGCTCCCACGGCACCGGGCGCCTGCGCAGCGAGAGCGGAAGGCGGCGGCGCTCGGCCGGGACGGGGCTCACACGGCCTCCTTCGCGGGCGGTGCGCACACCGTGCCGTGCGCCGGAGCGGGCAGAGGACGCGGCACGGCGAGGCGCCGGGAGGGATGCCGCGCGCGGAGCCGCGCGGTCACCGCCCGCACCGCACCGTCGGCGGCCACCGCCGCCCGGCGCCGGCGCCGCACCACCGCGCGGCGGTGCAGCACCGAGTAACCGTCCCGCGCGACCGCGTCCAGGATGCCGCCGTACAGCACGAACGCGGTACGGATGCAGGGGCGGGACACCGGGTGCAGCATGCCGAGGCCGGGCGCCGCCTGCCGGTAGACACCGCGCGTCAGCGCCTCGAACTCGCGCAGCGCGGCGGTGATGCGCGGCTCGTGCCGGCCGGTGTCCCGGCTCCACCGCAGCAGATCCCGGTCGACCCCGTGGGCCGCCAGCAGATCCGCGGGCAGATAGACGCGTCCGCGGTCCAGATCCTCGCCCACGTCCCGGAGGAAGTTGCTGAGCTGGAAGGCGACGCCCAGCGCCGCCGCGTACGGCGCGGCCTCCTCCCGCGGCGCGACCGTGCCCAGTACGGGCAGCATCTGGAGTCCGATCACCGCGGCCGAGCCGTGCATGTAGCCGCGCAGGTCGGCATAGGTGGCGTAGTCGGTCACGGTCAGGTCCGCGCGCATCGCGGCCATGAAGTCACTGAACAGCGCGTGCTCGATGCCGTACCGGCGTGCGGTGTCGGCGAGCGCCAGGACCACCGGCTCCCGGCTGGCTCCCTCCCGCAATCCCTGGTCCAGGCACCGCCGAAGTGCCGCCAGGACGGTGGCGCGCCGCGCGGTGTCCGGGCCCGCGCCAGGAGCGTCGTCGACGATGTCGTCGGCCCAGCGTGCGAAGCCGTACAGAGCGTGCACGGCGGGCCGGCGCTCGATCGGCAGCAGCCGCGTGGCGAGGAAGTACGTCTTGCCGTGCCGCGCGTTCAGGGCGCGGCAGTGGCGGTACGCCGCGCGCAGCGCCGGGTCGCGGACCCCCGCCGCCTCCAGTTCACGGTCCGTCATGCGGTGGTCTCCTTCTCGGGGGCCGGCGAGGTGTGCGACCGGGCCGGTGCGGGACCCGGCAGACCGGTGATCCGCGCGGCGGCGAGCTTGCCGGACAGCAGTACGGTCGGCACGCCGACGCCCGGTGTGGTGCCGCAGCCGGCGAGGACGGCGTTCTCGGTGCCCCGCACCAGATTGCGCGGCCGGAACGGTCCGGTCTGGCCGAAGGTGTGGGCGGCCGAGAAGGGCGTCCCCGCGGCGTGGCCCTGGGCCTGCCAGGCGGCCGGGGTGACGAGGCACTCCTCTTCGACGGCGGCCTCGAAGCCGTCGAGCCCGCGGCGCTCCAGCTCGTCGAGCAGTGTCTGCCGGTAGCGGGGGCCGAGTTCGCGCCATGCGGTGGCGTCCGGACCGATGTCGGTGTTGGGGCAGGGCGCGAGGACGTAGTGCAGATGGCGGCCCGGCGGAGCCAGCCCGGGGTCGG
Source organism: Streptomyces sp. NPDC053076 (assembly GCF_044546845.1). NCBI lineage: Bacteria > Bacillati > Actinomycetota > Actinomycetes > Kitasatosporales > Streptomycetaceae > Streptomyces > Streptomyces sp. NPDC053076. The sequence goes on from NZ_JBITZL010000001.1 coordinate 1,605,203, forward strand.
TGGCCGTGGGCCGGGTGATGAGCAGGGAGGGATCGCTCATCAACCGCCCGGACCGCGTCAGTTCGGTGAACGTGCTGTGCCAGGCCGCGCCGAAGCTGATGGTGTGGTGCGCCAGCTGCGGCCAGGTGCGGTTCGTTCCCGCGTGCAGCACCACGGCGGACGGTGCGTGCCGCAAGCGCAGCGGACGACGGGGCCGGCGGCCGAGGAGCCGGTAGGCGACGGGGAGGTCCGGAGTGAGCACCACGGCGTCGCACGGGATGCGGTCCCGGTCCGTGACGACGGCGGTGACGCGGCTGCCCGAGCGTTCCAGACGGGTCACCTGCTGCCCGTACCGCAGGTCTGCGCCCGCGTCGGCGGCCGCGTCCGCCATGGCCCGAGGCAGCGCGTGCATGCCACCGCGGGGGAAGTACACGCCGGCGACGGTGTCCATGTAGGCGATGACGGCGTACGCGGCCAGGGCGCGGGCGGGCGGCACACCCGCGTACAGCGACTGGAAGGTGAAGACCCGGCGCAGCCGGTCGTCCCTGAGGAACCGTCCGATGCGCGCGTCCAGCCGGCCGAAGCCCCCGAGCACGGCCAGCCGGGCCAGGTCGGTGTTCAGCAGATTCAGCGGGGAGTCGAAGTTGGTGTCGATGAAGCGCCGCATCTGAGCCCGGTGGAGCTTCTCCAGCCAGTCGCGCAACCGCAGGTATCCGGCCGCCTCGCCGGGCCCGGCGAACCGCTCCACCTCCGCCGCCATCGCCTCGGCGTCGGTGTGCACGTCGAGCGCGCTGCCGTCCGCGAAGCGCGCCCGGTAGGCCGGCCGCAGCGCGGTCAGTCCGACCCGTCCGCGCAGGCTGTCGCCGACCGCCGCGAATGCCTCGTCGGCGATGTCGGGCATGGTCAGCACGGTGGGGCCGGTGTCGATCCGGTAGCCACCCACGTCGAGGCGACCGGCCCGTCCGCCGGGTCCCACGTCCCGCTCGACCACGGTGACGCGGCGTCCGGCGCCCAGCAGGTGCAGGGCGGCCGACAGCCCGGCGAGGCCGGCCCCCACGACCACGACGTGGTCGGTGCGGCCGGGCAGCGTGCGCCTCATCGGCCGGGCTCCTGCGCCCCCGAGGAGGCCACGGAGCCGGACGCGGCCGGGTCCGGTTCCCCGGCCTCCTCGGAGAGGGGTCCGCCGCCGTCGGACGCGGCCCCGTCGGCGGCGGAGGCGAGCAGCCGGCGGAGCCGGTCTCCGGCCCCGTGCTCGGGCACGACACCGTCGAGACTGCGCAGTCCCTGGGCCACCAGCCGGCCGATCCTGTTCTCGACCGCGGCACGGGCCCCCGTCCTGGTCAGCACGGACCGGACCCGGTCGAGACCCGCCTCGGTGAGCCGGGCGTCGCCGAGCGAACGGCGCAGGACGGCCAGGGCGAGGCGGTCGCCCTTGGCCTCGGCCCGGACGTGCGCGAGGGCGACGAGACAGGTCGGCTTGCCCTCGCGGATGTCACCGCCGGAAGGCTTGCCGGTCCGCCCGGACGGGGCGAAGACGTCGTCCAGGTCGTCACGCAGCTGGAAGGCCGTGCCGATGGCGAGGCCGGCGGACGACAACGCGCGCGCCGTGGCCTCGGCGGCACCCGCCAGGGCCGCGCCCAGCGCCAGGGGCCGCTCGACGGAGTACCTGCCGCTCTTGAGACAGGCCGCTCGCAGCGCCCGGGGCAGCGAGTACGACCCGGTGATCTGGCCCTGCACGTCCAGGTACTGACCGGCCACCATCTCCGTGCGCAGGTCGCTCCACAGGCGCCGCACGACGGCCTCCGCCGGGAAGGCGAGAGGCGTCTCGGCCACCATGTCGTCCGACCAGGCGAGCGCCAGATCGCCGGCCAGGAGCCCGCCCGCCTCGGCGAACCGGCCGACCCGCTCGGGGGTGGCCGAGTCGGCGTAACGGGCACGCAGATCGGCGTGCAGCGCGGGGCGACCACGTCGCAGTGCCGAACCGTCCATCACGTCGTCGTGCACGAGGGCGCAGGTCTGCAGCAGTTCGAGCGCGGCGCCGATCCGCAGGGCGGATGCGACCGGCGGCTCGTCGGGGCCGCCGCAGGCGCGCAACGCCCACCACAGCAGCTGTGAGCGGATGCGTTTGCCGCCCGCCCGGGTGAACCGCGCGACCGGCCCGGCCAGCTCCTCGGCGAACAGGGCGTCCACGGCATGCGCGCGCGCCACGCGGTCGGCCAGGACGTGGTCGAGCACCCGGCCGACGGCGGCGGGTACGTCCGCGTCGACCACCCGTGCGTCATCGAGCCCTGCCGGGATCCCGCCGGGAGCCGCACCGGTTCCCCCGTCCGGGCGCACTCGGACGGGGGAACCCGACGGCGGCCCCGGGCACGGCCCGGGTGGCGGTACGGCCGCCTCGTGTTCCTTCGCCTGTGTGGGGCGCATCCCGGTTCCTCTCGTCGTGAGCACACAGCGGTTCGTCACCACGTCTTCGGCCCGAGCGTCGGGCGTGGATGCGACGCCGGCCGAGTCTGTGAAGGTGTCTTCCACATCCCTCACCCGACAAGGCGGACACGGCCCGCATCCGAGTGACCCGCATCCGTTCGGGCACACGGGCGGGAATACGCGCAGGGTGCGGTGATGAGCACCGGACCGCGGGAGCAGCGGAGGAGCCGTGGTGTTCGAGGCGGAGGTGGCCGTCGTGGGCGGGGGAGCCGCAGGGCTGTCCCTGGCCCATCGTCTGGCCGGGCATGCGCGCGGGCTGCGGACGCCGTCCGTCGTGCTCGTGGACGCGCCGCCGGGCCCCCTGAGCCCACCGCGCCGCACCTGGTGCTTCTGGGAGCCGGGCCGCGGACGCTTCGACGCGGCGCTGACGGCGTCCTGGCGGCACCTGCGGGTACGGCCGCCCCGGGGCGTCCCGATCGAGGGCGACCTCTCGCCTCTGCGGTACAAGATGATCCGGTCCGACGACTTCGAGGATCTCATCCGGCGAGACCTGGCGCGCAGCCCGAACGTGCGGTGCGTGGAGGCCACCGTCGAGACGGTGGAGGACGTCGAGGGCGGCGCTCGCGTCAGGTTGCGGAACGCCGACGGCGAATCAGGGGTACTGAGCGCTCGCTGGGTGTTCGACTCACGGCCGCTCGGCAGCCTGCCCGCCGCCCGCACCACACTGCTCCAGCACTTCCACGGCTGGTTCGTCCGCAGCGTGCGGCCCGCCTTCGACCCCGGCACGGTCGACCTCATGGACTTCCGCACGCCCCAGCCGGCCGACGGTCTGTCCTTCGGGTACGTCCTGCCCACCGGACCCCATGAGGCACTTGTCGAGTACACGGAGTTCTCCGCGCGACCCCTCACCGACAGCGGCTACCAGGCGGCGGTACGGCACTACGTCCACGACGTCCTGCGCCTCGGCGACATCCGTGTCCTCGCCACCGAGACCGGCGTCATCCCGATGACGGATGCCCCGATCCCACGACAGGTCGGGGCCTCGGTGTTCCGTATCGGCGCCGCCGGCGGTGCCACCCGACCCGCCACCGGCTACACGTTCGCCGGCCTGCAACGCCAGACCCGGGCCGTCGCGGCCGCCCTGCGCCGGGGACACCGGCCGGCGCCGCCGGCCGCCCACTCCGCCCGGTCCCGGGCCATGGACGCCGTCCTGCTGCGGGCCCTCGCGAGCGGCCGGGTCGACGGCCCCGCGCTCTTCTGCCGGCTGTTCGACCAGGTACCCATGCCCCGGCTCCTGGGCTTCCTCGACGGCCGTACCCGGCTGCGCGAGGACCTCTCCATCGGCCTGCGCACCCCGATCGGTCCGATGCTCCGCTCGGCGTTCGAACTGCCGGGCCTGCCCCGCCGCCCCTTCGACTGGCCCCGCCCGCCCCTGGAGACCACATGACCCTGCTGCGCGACGACGACCTCACCGCCGCGTTCGACCACGCCGCCCGCAGCTACGACGCGCTGGTGGCCGCCAACCCCGGTTACCACGCCCAGCTCCGGCGCTCGGTGCGCCGGCTGGGGCTGCCCGGACACGGAGCGGGCCTGCGCCTGCTGGACCTCGGCTGCGGCACCGGCGCCTCGACGGCCGCGCTCCGGTCCGTTCTGCCGGCCGCGCACATCACCGCCGTCGACGCCTCCGCGGGCATGCTGCGGCGGGCCGCCGCGAAGCCCTGGGCCAGCGACGTGACCTTCGTACGGGCACCGGCGGAACGCCTGGCCGAGGCCGGGGTGAGGGGACCGTTCGACGCGGTCTTCGCCGGCTACCTCATGCGCAACGTGTCCGATCCCGACGCCGTCCTGGCCGCCGTGCGCGACCTGCTCGTGGCCGGCGGGCGGCTCGGCGTGCACGAGTACACCCTCAGCGGCCGCCGCGCCGACCGCCTGGTGTGGACCCTGGTGTGCCGCGGCCTCGTACAGCCGGCGGCGACCGTCCTCGGGGACGGCGGGCTGTACCGCCATCTGTGGCGCAGCGTCGTGGAGTTCGACACCGCCGGCCGCTTCGCCTCCCGCGTCCGGGCGGCGGGCTTCCAGGACGTCCGGACCCTGCCCCTGCCGGGCTGGCACACCGGCATCACCCACACGTTCGTCGCCCGCCGCGCGCAGGCCGTGCGATGACCGGATCCGGGCACCCGAACGGAGCCCGTCACGGCCGGGACCGGCGGGCCCGCCGGCTGCCGGGCCCGCCCGGAAAGCGGCGCGTCGACGGCGACCGTCCCACGACCGCCGTCGTCGGCGGCGGCATCGCCGGTCTCGCCGCTGCCACGGCGCTCGCCGAACGCGGAGTGGCCGTGACGCTGTACGAGCGTCAGCCGTACCTCGGCGGTCGCGCCGGAGGCTGGCCGACCACCCTGCGGGACGGCACCCCGGTGACCATGAGCCGCGGCTTCCACGCCTTCTTCCGTCAGTACTACAACCTGCGCGGACTGCTCCGCCGTACCGACCCCGGCCTGCGACGGCTGACCGGCCTGCCCGACTACCCGCTGCTGCACGCGAGCGGGCTGCGGGACAGCTTCCGGCACGTCCCGCGCACCCCGCCGTGGAGCGCCTTCGGCTTCGCCGCCCTCAGCCCTTCCTTCACCGTGCGGGACCTGCGCGCCGTGAACCCGGCCGCGGCCCTGCCCCTGCTGGACGTCCGCGTCCCCGAGATCTACGACCGGCTCGACCGCACCAGCGCCCACGACTTCCTGAACGCCGTCCGCTTTCCCGAGCGGGCCCGCCATCTCGCGTTCGAGGTGTTCTCGCGCAGCTTCTTCGCCGATCCCCGGCAACTCTCCGCGGCGGAGATGGCGCTCATGTTCCACATCTACTTCCTGGGCAGCGCGGAGGGCCTGCTGTTCGACGTGCCGACCGCGCCGTTCCCCGCCGCCCTGTGGGACCCCCTGGCCGGATACCTGCGGCGGCACGGCGCCGAGGTGCGCACCGCCACGTCCGTCGCACACATCACGCCGGCAGGGAACGGATACCGGGTCACGACGGACGGGGGCGAGCGGCACCACGACGGTGTCGTCCTGGCCCTGGACACCGCGGGCCTGCGACGGGTGGTGTCCCGCTCGGAACTGGGCGACGCCCCGTGGCGCGAGCGCATCGCACGGCTGCGCAACGCCCCCGCGTTCCTGGTGACCCGGCTGTGGCTGGACCGGCCCGTGACTCCGGGACGGCCCGGGTTCCTGGGCACGGGCGGGTTCACGACCCTGGACAACATCAGTGTGCTGGAACGCTGGGAGGACGAGGCCGCGCACTGGTCCGCGCGCACCGGGGGATCGGTGGTGGAACTGCATGCCTACGCCGTCCCGGCCGGAGCGGCCCGGGACGTCGAGGAGAAGCGCCTGATCGAGCAGATGCGCAGCGCCTGGCCCGAGACACGCGCGGCCACGATCGTCGACGCCCGCCATGAATGGCGCGAGGACTGCCCCCTGTTCCCGGTGGGCGGCTACCGCGACCGGCCGACCGTCCGCACTTCGGACCCATGTCTCGTGGTGGCCGGTGACCTGGTCCGCACCGGCCTGCCCGTGGCGCTGATGGAGCGGGCCGCGACGACCGGTTTCCTGGCCGCCAACGCCCTGCTGGAGCGATGGGGGCTGCGGGGGGTGACCCTGTGGACGGTGCCGGACCGCGGCCGGAACGCCGTACTGCGTGCACTGGCCAGGTGGGGAGCGGAGTGAGCCCTCGGTGACTCCCGGCCCGCCGTGCACCCGGCCCGCACTCCGGCCCCCCGCGCGTTCACCCGCGCTGCGCACGGTCGATCACCCGCGGGATCCGCCGCGCTCCGCACAGCCGGCCACCAGGCGGGAACCGTCGCGCTCGGCACAGGCGGCCACGGACGGATCCGCCGCGCTCCGCACATGCGATCACCCCGCGGGATCCGCCGCGCTCCGCACAGCCGGCCACCGGGCGGTTCAGCCGATGGCGCGCACCGGCGCGTCGGGCCACTCGGTGCGCCACTCGCTGCGCCGCATGGACGGCCATCAGGCGGTTCAGCCACGCTCGGCGTGGACGACCACCGCGTAGGAGCCGAGGCCGATGAGGCGGTCTCCCGCGATGTCTCCGAGCGCGGTGTACAGGGTGATGACCTTGCCCGACACGGGGTCGAAGGCGACGTCCCGCACGGTCCCGTGCTCGACGCCGTGCTCGGTCAGAACCCGGCTCCCGACGGCTCCGCGGTGCTCCGGCGCGTCATCCGGTACCGACTCGGCGGCGTCCCGCGAGCGCACGATCACCGCGTCGTGCCCCACCGCCTCCACCGCGCCCCAGCCGAGGACCGCTCGGTTCTTCGGCGCTCCCGCCAGGCGCAGACAGGCGACGCTCCTGGTACGGACGTCGATCGTCAGGTCGTCCACCGTGCCCAGGGTCGCCGCCTCCTCGGCGGTGATCACCGGCAGGCCCCTGGTCCGCGTGAAGAGCATCATGCGACGCCTCCTTCGCGTGCGGGGGAGTCCGCGTGCGGTTCGGCGACGCCCGCCCGGAATGCCTCCACCTGGGCGCCGAAGCTGGGCAGCTCCTCGGCGACGAAGTGGCGTGCCTGCGCGGGTACCACCATGGCCTCGCCGGAGACGGCCAGCGTCTGCCCGCGCGGAATGAAGATCTTGCGACGTCCGCTGTGGAGGTGATCGTCGGCGGTGATCTCGAAGCCGACGACGTCCCCGCTGGTGCCGGCCTCGACCACCACATCGCGCACGGTGCCGATCTCGGTGCCCTGGTCGGTGATGACCGGCGCACCGATCACCGGGCCGCGTCCGGCCGCGTCGGACCCCAGGACCGCGTCCCGGCCGTCGAGGACCGCCTGACTCGGGATCATCACGGCGGCGGGCCCGAGAGCGTGTACGGCCGAGAATGGCAGACTCCGCTTGAGCGGTCCGGCCAGCAGCCCCCGGCCGCTGAGGGTGAAGCCGGTGATCCGGCCGGCCCGGGAGTCGAAGACGGTGTCCTTGATCCGCGCCACCGCGTCGCCGCCGAGGGTCACGACCTCACGCCCGGTCAGGTCCGAAGCGAGCATCAGGGTGATCACCACAGATCTCCCCGCCCGGACCGACGACCTCCGCGCACCGCGATCACCGTCCCGGCACGGCGTTTCGCCTGTACCGACAGCGCCGCCGTGACCACCAGTCCGATCACCGCGAGCAACAGGACCAACCAGCCCCACCACACCATTGCCGACCTCCTCCGTGGCCGTGTCTGCCTGTCCAGGCGTCCCTGTCCTCCGGTTGCCCGCAGGGCCGCCGGGGCACGCCTGGACGGCCGAGACGCTTCGGCCGCCGATCGGGGGTGGGTGGGGCCGAGGCGGGGGGCGCGGATCGGGCGTGGGTGGGGCCGAGGCGGGTGGGCGCCGACCGGGGTGGGTGGGGGGCGAGACGGTTCGGCCGCCGCACTCCTGGGCACTCGGTGACGCCCATGACCAGCTGTTGACCCGGAGGCGTGCATGGCTGTTCGGCATCGTGTGATCAAGGCCGACCCCGCCGCGGTCTGGGAGGTACTCGCGGACGGCCACCGGTACGCGGAATGGGTGGTCGGCACCGGTGAGTCCCGGCCGAAGCGAGGTCAGTGGCCGCAGAAGGACGCGACCCTCGAGTACGAGATCAGACTGGGGCCGTTCCGGCTCGGCAACGAGACCGTCGTACGGCACTGCCGCGAGGGCCACCTCCTGGAACTGGAGATCATCGCGGGCCCCCTCGGCACGGCCCGATTCTCGATCGAGCTGCGCGAGTGGGGTGACCACTGCCTGATCATCGCCGACGAGCATCCACTGCGGGGGCCCGGAGCGGTCGTGCACAACGTCGCCGTCGAGGCGCTGATCCAGGTGCGCCACCGCTCCATGCTCGCCCGGCTCGCCCGGTGCTGCGAGGACGCCCCGACCAGGCGCCCGCAGCCGTCCGTGCGGCAGGCATCCGGCGCCGAGGGGACCGGCCGTGCCTGATGCCGTGGTGATCGGGGCGGGACCCAATGGGCTGGTGGCCGCCAACCTGCTGGCGGACGCGGGGTGGAGCGTCCAGGTACTCGAAGAGCAGCCGGACCCCGGCGGTGCGGTCCGTCATGACCGAGAAGTCCACCCCGACTTCGTCAACGATCTCTGCAGCTCCTTCTACCCCCTGGCCGCGGCATCCCCCGTACTCTCCGCGCTCCGCCTGGAGGACCACGGGCTGCGCTGGAGCCACGCGCCGCACGTGCTCGCCCATCCGCTCAGTGACGGCCGGTGTGCCGTGCTGGACCGGCGGATCGACACGACGGCCGCCTCCGTCGAGACGTTCGCACCCGGCGACGGTGCGGCCTGGCGGCGGCTGTTCGAGCTGTGGCGGACGTTGCACCCGGATCTGTTGAACGCCCTGTTCACCCCGTTCCCGCCGGTCCGGTCGTCCGCGCGACTGCTGTGGTCCCTGCGGGCAGCGGGTGGTCTGCGCGTCGCCCGGTCGCTCGTCCTGCCGGTGCGTCGACTGGGGGAGGAGGAGTTCCGCGGCGAGGGCGGCAAGCTGCTGCTGGCCGGCAACGCCCTGCACGCCGATCTCGCCCCCGAAGCGGCGGGCAGCGGCGGCTTCGGCTGGCTGATGTCGATGCTCGGGCAGACGTACGGCTTCCCGGTGCCGGTCGGCGGTGCCGGGGCCCTGACCGAAGCGCTGATCAGGCGGCTGCGCCAACGGGGTGGAGAGGTCCGCTGTGGAGAACGGGTGCAGCGCGTCGTCATCCGGGACCGCCGGGCCGTAGCGGTGCGCACCGACGCCGGGGAGACGGTGGCCGCTCGCCGGGCCGTCCTCGCCGACGTGGCCGTGCCCGTCCTCTACCGGGATCTCGTCGGCCGCGAGCACCTGCCCGCACAGTTGCTGGAGGATCTGCGGCGTTTCCAGTGGGACTTCGCCACCTTCAAGGTGGACTGGGCCCTCGACGGGCCGGTGCCGTGGCAGGCCGCGGAGGCCCGCCGCGCCGGGACGGTTCACCTGGCCGACGGCCTGGACGAGCTGACCCGCTTCGCGGCGCAGATCGCCATGCACCAGGTTCCCGACCGGCCCTTCCTGCTCTTCGGCCAGATGACCCTGGCGGACCCCTCGCGTTCCCCGGCGGGCACCGAGTCCGCCTGGGCGTACACCCACGTCCCGCGTGACATCCGGGCGGACGCCGGCGGCGAGGGGATCAGCGGCGACTGGGGTCCGGCGGACCAGGAGCGCATGGCGGACCGGGTGGAACGCCAGGTGGAGCGGTTCGCCCCGGGTTTCCGCTCCCTCGTCCGCGCCCGGCGCGTCCTCGCGCCGCCCACTCTCCAGGCACTCGACGCCAACCTTTCCGACGGCGCCATCAACGGCGGCACGGCCGCCCTCCACCAGCAGCTCGTCTTCCGCCCCGTACCCGGCGCCGGGCGTCCGGAGACCCCTGTCAAGGGTCTCTTCCTCGCCTCGGCCGGAGCCCACCCCGGCGGCGGGGTGCACGGTGCCCCCGGCGCCAACGCTGCCCGAGCCGCGCTGCGCGCTCACCGGGCCGTCCCTCTGGCCGGCGCCCAGCGGCTCCTCGCCCGCCGGGACCGCACCGGCCGGAAACGCTGACGGGAGCGCGCCGACGGAAACGCTGAGGGGACCGCACCGGACGGAAACGCTGCGCTGACAGGAGCGCGCCGACGGGAATGCCGACAGGAGCGCGCCGGACGGGAACGCCGGGCGGACATCCGGCCGACGGCGCATCCGGTCGCCCGGAGGGACAGGAAGAGATACACGGAGGGACGGACAGACGGGACAGACGGACAGGTGACAGCGATCAGGGAGGCGCCGTGCGAAGCAGTCCTCTGACGAACCGGACTGTCGTGGTGACGGGTGCCGCGCGCGGCGTGGGAGCCGCGCTCGCGTGCGAAGTCGCCCGGCGAGGAGCGCGGCCCGTCCTGCTCGGGCACGAGAAGGACCGGCTGGACGCGCTGGCCGCACGGCTGCCCGCACAGGCACTCGCCATCGAGGCGGACGTGACCGACCTGCCGGCCCTGGAGCGGGCCGCGCGCGAGGTGAGAGACCGCCTCGGGCCACCCTCCGTCGTGATCGCCAACGCCGGTGTCGCGGCGGGCGGCCCGCTCACCGACACGGACCCGGCCGAGTGGCGCCGGGTCATCGACGTCAACCTCACCGGCAGCGCCCAGACCGCACGGGTCTTCCTGCCGGACCTGCGGGCCACGGCCGGGTACTACCTCCAGATCGCCTCACTCGCGTCCTTCGGCGCCGCTCCGATGATGAGCGCCTACTGCGCTTCCAAGGCGGGCGTGGAAGCCTTCGCGCACGCGCTGCGCGCCGAGGTCGCCCCGCACGGCGTCGCCGTCGGTATCGCCTACCTGAACTGGACCGACACCGACATGGTGCGCGACGCCGACCGGTACCCCGTGCTGCGCGAACTGCGCGGCCACATGCCCGGGCCCGCCCGCCGGGTGTACGGCGCCGAGGAGGTGGCCGCCCGGATCGTGCGCGGCCTGGAACACCGGCGGACAGCCGTGTACGCACCGCCCTGGCTGCGGCTGGTGCAACCGGTGCGTGCCGCCCTGCCGCCGGTCGTGCTGCGCGTCGCCCGCCGGCACCTGCTCCGGCTGGAGGCCGAGGACCCACTGACACCGACCGGACTGCTCGGCGCCGGAGGCGAGGCCGACCACGCCGCGGCGCGGCACGCCCTCTGAGCCGGCGGAGAAGCAACCTCACGGCCTGCGGGACAGGCACCCGGACATGAAGCCCCCCTCCACGCACCCACCCCAGGACGGCGCCATGCAGACCTTCCTGCCCGACTCCGACTTCCGGCGCTCCGCGCTGCTTCTGGACCGTCGACGCCTGGGCAAGCAGCGGGTCGAGGCGCTCCAGGTTTTGCGTGGCCTGACCGTCCCCGGATACGGCTGGCGCAGGCATCCCGCCGTGCGCATGTGGAGCGGATACGAGGAGGCCCTGGTCCGGTACGGGCTGGAGATCTGCCGGGTGTGGCGGGAGCGGGGACACCAGGACAGCTGTGCCGCGTCACTGATCGCCGGATACGCGGCCGACCGCCCGGGCGCCTCCGTGCGCGACCAGCCCGCGCTCGCCGAGGCCGGGGAACTGCCGCCGTGGCTCGGTGACGAGGCGTTCCATCGCAGCCACCGGTCCGCGCTCGTCCGCAAGGACCGGGAGACCTACGCGGACGTGTTCCCGGACGTCCCGGACGACCTGCCCTACGTGTGGCCGTCGTCCGACCGGGCGGGGGCCACCGCGTGAACGCTCACGGCGTGAACTCCTCCTCCAGGCTGTCCATCGCCCGACGGTCACGCCGCCGACAGGTCCGCCGCCACCTCCCGGGCCGCCCGCGCCCCCGACGCCAGCGCCCCCTGCACCGATCCCGTCGCCCGGTGGTCGCCGCACACGTACCGCCCCGCCGCCCAGCGGGTGCGGCGACTGAGCGGCAGCCCCGGCTCCATCGCGGGCAGCGCCTCGGCGACCGTACGCGCGGTCAGCAGTTCCCAGCCCGCGGTGTCGGTGTCGTAGCACTCGGCCAGAGCGTCCCGCACCGTCCGCTCCCGTCCCGCGGCGTCTTCGTCCAGCACGGAGGTCGCCACCAGCGCGTACCCCCGGGGCGCATGACCGGGGTGCACCTCGGTCAGCACACAGCTGTTCGCGAAACGGCGTCGCACGTCCGTCAACAAGGTCGGCTCCCGCAGCGGGGAGCGGGCCGCGAGGTGGTAGTAGGTGGTGACGGTGCGGTACGGCGGACGGGGCAGGCCGGGCAGCAGCCCGGCCGCCGCCGCGGGACTCGACGCCACGACCACGGCGCGTGCCGCCACTTCACGTCCTCCGTCGACGACGACACCGTCGTCCGTGAGAGCCGTCACGGACGACTCCAGAGCGAGCGTGCCGGGCGGCAGTCCGGAGGCCAGCTGCTCCGGCACGGCCGCCACGCCCCCGGCGGGCAGGCAGATCGTGCCGCGCGCCATGCTTCGCCAGACCAGGTGGAAGAACCGGCTGGAGGTCGCCAGGTCCTCCTCCAGGAACACCCCGGACAGGAACGGGCGGAAGAAGCGTTCGACGAAGCCCTCGCTGAACCCGGCCGCGGACAGGGCGCGCCGAGTGGACGTGTCCCGCGACCGCCGGACCAGCGCGGCGGGGGCGAGCATGTCCCAGCCGGTGACCGCGGCCAGCGCCGTCAGGTCACGCGGGCCGGCCACACCGCCCACCAGCCCGCGCAGCGCCTGCCGGGGCGCCCGCGTCGGATCGGCGAACCGCAGCCGCCCGCGGCCGGTGTGCACCAGGAAGCCGGGTGTGAAGGGGCGCAGCCGCAGCTCCTGGAGCGTCAGCCGCCGGCGCACCTGGGGGTAGGCCGTGTTGAAGACCTGGAATCCACGGTCCACCACACAGCCCTCCACCCGGTCGGTCCGCATGCGCCCGCCGACCCTGTCCTGGGCCTCCAGCACGCTTACCCGAAGCCCCCTCGCCCGCAGATCCCGGGCACAGGCCAGCCCCGCCAGTCCGGCGCCCACGACTACGACGTCACACCGCTCCGTGTCCCGCCTGCTGCTCACGTCGCTCCTCCTCGCGGCCTCGCGCCCCACGACGGGACGCTCATGCAACGTTTCCCGCCCAGGACCGGCACCGGATGCGGCAGGGGACCGGATGACGGCCGGAAAGTAGCTGTTCGGGTCACTGCCGGGGGAGCGCCCCCGGGGCCTACGAGCCCGCCGGCTGCTCCTCCCCGCCTTGTTCCGCGGTCGCCGTCCCCGGGCTGTGGGCGGCCGCCGCGCCGTGCGGTGCGCCGCCCGTGGAGGGGCGCCGTACCACCAGGCTGCTCACCTCGAAGGTCATCTCGGTCGTCTCGGAGGGGGGCGCCGGGTGGTAACGCCCGGCGCAGACGGAGAGGTTGACGATGAGGTAGGCGTGCCAGGCGCGGCCCACGCCTCGCCGGTCGGCGAAGACCGGCGTGCCGTTGAGCCACCAGACCACCGAGCGGGACCCGAACTCGGTGCGCAGGTCCACCCAGGCACCTGGCTGGACGGCGTCGTCGTGGAGACAGCGGTTCGCGCCGTGTACGTGGTTGGTGAACTCCAGTACGTTCGCGTTGTCGGGGTGATACTCGAAAACGTCGATCTCCTGGTCGCCGTCGCGCCAGGTCCAGATGGCCGGCCAGGCGCCGGTCTCCCGGGGCAGCCGCACGCGGGCCTCCAGCACGTCCCCCGCCCGGACGGTGAAGCCCTCCTCGCTGTCCTCCGTGGTCAGCAGGCCGGTGTCCCACCTGCCGTCCGGTCGGCGCGTGGCGCGGAACGTGCCCGATCGGCTGTAGTGGGGGTCGCTCACCAGGTAGTCCAGTTTGTCGTCGCCGGGATTGACCGGGCCGCCTCCGGGATAGGCCCAGGAGCGACCCGCGACCCACTGTGTCGTGGAGGTGAAGTCGGCGGTGAACACGAGGTCGGACGAGGGTGGGTCGCGCGGGGCCGGTAACGGGCCGCGCGATTCCGGTTCGTTCACGTCCCATGTCTGACCTGCGGTGGCCCGGTCATGCGTCCGGGCGCCCCGGGGGCGACGAAATTGCTCCGTCCGGGTGAACGACGCCGACTCCGTACCGCGCGGAGGGGCGAACGGCTTTCCCCGCACGGGCCACTTCGCGCGGCGCGGAACGGCGACGACTTCCCCGCATGGACCACTCCGTGCCGCGCGAAAGGGGCGACGACGCCCCGCACCCGCCGTGGGTGCCGCAGGCGGAAGTCGTCACGGACGCGGACCCATGACGGACACTGAACGGGGGAACGGGAGGCGGCGATGTTCATGGACGTGCGCGAGCACCTGGGCAGGGCACTGTTCCGGCGGGTGGCGGGTCCCGACGGGCCGGTCAGCCGCGCCCGCATCCACCAGACCCCGGGCCCGCGCTGGTTCGGCCCCGACCGCCCGATCCGGACGGTCCACGGCGACGCCTCGATGTTCATCGGCGGGATCAGCGCCCTGCTGTTGCAGTCGCTGCACCCGCTCGCCATGGCCGCCGTGGCCGCCCACTCCGGCTATCGGGGCGACCCCTGGGGCCGGCTCCAGCGCACCAGCACCTTCCTGGCGGTGACGACCTACGGCACCGCCGAGGACGCCCAGCGCGCCGTCGACCACGTCCGCGGCGTCCATGAACGGATCCGCGGCACGACCGGCCAGGGGCTCGCCTATCACGCGGCCGATCCGCATCTGCTCGGCTGGGTGCACGCCGCCGAGACGGACTGCTTCCTGCGCGCTCACGAGCGCTACGGCGCCCACCCGGCGGACGCCGCCGGCTACGACGGCTACGTCGCCGACACCGCCCGGGTGGCCGAGGCACTGGGGGTCGTCGACCCGCCTCGTGACCGCCGTGCCCTGACCGAGCGCCTCGCCGCCTACCGCCCCGAACTGCGGGTCACTCCCGAGAGCCGTGCCGCCGCACGCTTCCTGCTGCTGCGGCCTCCGCTGCCGCTCGCGGCGCGGCCGTTCTACGCCGGGCTGGCCGCGAACGCGGTGGCGCTGCTTCCTCCGTGGGCCCGGAACATGCTGTGGCTGCCCCGGCTCCCCTTGGTCGAGGACATCGCCGTACGCCCCACGGGGCAGGTGCTGACCAGGACCATCCGCTGGGCGATGATGCCACCGCCGCGGTCGCGCACGGACTGAGCACGGACTGATCGCCGACGGCTCCGGGGCGGCCGCTTCGCCCTGCCCCGGCTAAAGCGTGGTCCTGTGCAGGCCCAGTTCCGCGATGACGTGTTTGCCCTGGCCGAGCAGGACGGTCTGGAACCGGTCGCAGAGCCGGCTGATCAAGTGCAGGCCGTGGCCTCCTATGCGGTGCGGATTGCGGGCCATCGGCCGCGGTGGCCTCGGTGAGCTGTCGCGGACGGTGATCCGCAGCAGGGCGGGATCCGATGTGAGTTCCAGGAGCAGCCCCCCGGGGCCGGGGGCGTGGCGCAGGGCGTTGGTGACGAGTTCGCTGACGACGAGCTGGGCGTCCTGGCTGGGCCGGCGGTCGGGAGGGTGTCCTGCCTGAGCGAGCAGGGTGCGTACGGCGTGCCGGGCGTCCGTGATGGACGTCCCATGAGTGTCCCAGACGGCGCCATAGCGCCACGTCGCGGTCTGGTCCTGCTCATCCGTCGCCTGATTCCTAAGCGGGATGACCATGATCTTCCTGTGCATCGGTGCGTTGTCGAGTACAGGTTGTTGCTGTCGGACTTCCGCCGTCTACCCGCTGTACCCCTTCTTAAGGAATGATGACGGTCACGGCCCGGCAGCGGTTCCCTCGGGCGACCGGGAGGGCGTCCGGTCCCGATGCGACGAGGACCCCCACCAGCAGGTCACAGGAAACGTCGGACCGGGACGACGACGGCCTCCTTGGCGCGCTGGGCGAGCGCCCGCCGCCTCCATCGCGCGGGATCGATGTCCACGCTGCGCTCCAGGTCCGCTTCGTAGTCGCGGTCGAGCGCGGCGGTGAACGTCTCGTCCAGGACGGCCAGCATGACCTCCTCGTCGTGGTCCATGGACCGGCGATTGAAATTGGTGGACCCGATGAGGGACGCGACCGAGTCCACGGTGATGATCTTGGCGTGCATCATGGTCGGCTGGAACTGGCGGATGTGCACGCCCGCCTCCAGCAGGCGTGTGTAGTGGTGCTGACCGGCGAGCTGGCAGGCGCGCTGGTCGGTGTGCGGACCGGGCAGCAGGATCTCGACGCGCACACCGCGCCGGGCGGTCCGGCACAGCAGATCGATGAAGTAGGTGTCGGGAGCGAAATAGGCGGTGGCGAGACGGAACCGCTCCTCCGCGGACGTGAGCATGACGCGGATGAGTGTCTGCATGTCCTGCCAGCCGATGCTGGCGGATCCGCGTACGACCTGCACGATCGCCGAGCCGGCCTGAGGGTGCTCGGTGAAACGGTCACGGTCGTCGAAGAGCTCGTCGTGGCATTCGGCCCAGTTCTGCGCGAACGCGGCTGCGATGCCGTCCACGGCCGGACCGCGGACCTGAACGTGTGTGTCGCGCCATTCGCCGGGACCGCGGGCGTCGCCGGACCACTCCTGCGCGATGCCGACGCCGCCGGTGAAGGCGGTGTGCTCGTCGACGACGAGGGCCTTGCGGTGGCAGCGGTGGTTCTGTTTGAACGGCGACAGCCAGACGGGTCTGCGGAACCAGGCCACCTGCACACCGCAGGTGTCCATCAGGTCCAGCAGGTCCCCTTCGATCTCCTTGGCCCCGAAGCCGTCGAGCAGCAGGCGCACGCGCACCCCGGCGCGGGCGCGGTCGGCGAGGGCGACGGCGAAGTCCCGGGCGATCTGGCCACGCCAGTACACGAACGTCATCATGTCGATCGTGTGCCGCGCCGAGCGGATCGCCGCGAGCATCGCGGGGAAGATCTCGTTGCCGTTGCGCAGCGGCACGAGATCGTTTCCTTCGGTGGCGGCCACACCGATCAGTCGCTCCAGTCGGCGGCGCAGGCGCTGTTTGCGGGCTGCTGCGTCCGGCGCGCTGCCAGGGACAGCGGGTGCGGATATGCCGTCGAGGACCACGCCGGATCTCCTCCTGAACACGAAGACGAGTCACGGGCCCGCCCTGGCCGGGTGAGCCCGCACAAGCACGTGCCCTGCCGCCACCGCCGCATTCCCCGCGTCCGCCCGGCCCCGGCCGCGGGGCGCGCCACGGCGGTGACCGCCGCCGGAGCCTGGATCTCGGCTCCACCTACCGGGACATCACCTGGATCGACCAGCGGCAGTCCGGAGACAATCCGGGGCGGATCCTTTCGATGCTCCAGGACTTCGCCGACCGGCATGCGAACCGGCGCCCGTCCACGTGCACGAACCGGTCTGGCGCGGACGCATTCCCGCAGGACGCGACCTTCCTGTGGTGGCGCGGCGCGCGGCGTGGTGTGGTCCGTCGAGCCGAACCTCCGTCCGCAGCCGCGCGACCACGACTGCACTGAGACGTTCGTCACACTGTCCACCGTGAGGAATCCGGCGAGAGAGTCGACTGCCGGGGCATGCGAGCGGCATGGACAGACGCATGGCAATCGTCACCCTGACCCTGGTCGCCGGCATGGCGGCGGTCGTGGCCGCGGTCGGAATGTCGGCTTCGTGGTGGTTCGCCGCCGTACCGCTCACGCTGCTGGGACTGCTGGGTGCACGGGACCTGCTCCAGCGCCGGCACTCGGTGCTGCGGAACTACCCCGTCCTGGGGCACGCGCGTTTCCTGCTCGAGCGGATCCGCCCCGAGTTGCAGCAGTACTTCATCGAGCGGAACTACGACGGCCGGCCTTTCGACCGGGACATACGCGACATCGTCTACGAGCGGGCGAAGGGAACCGACGCCGAGCAGCCGTACGGCACGGAACGGGACGTGTACGAGCCGGGCTACGAGTACCTGGTTCCGTCGATGGCTCCGTGTCCGGTGCCGACCACACCCCCGCGGGTACGGATCGGCGGCCCCGACTGCGGCCGGCCCTACGACATGGCGCTGCTCAACGTGTCGGCGATGAGTTTCGGGTCGCTGTCGGCCAACGCCGTGCTCGCTCTCAACGGAGGGGCCGCCGCCGGGGGTTTCGCCCACGACACCGGTGAAGGCGGCCTGTCGGAGTACCATCTGCGGCCGGGTGGTGACCTGATCTGGGAGATAGGCACCGGATACTTCGGCTGCCGCACCGAGGACGGCGACTTCGATCCCGGCGAGTTCGCGCAGAAGGCAGCGCACGACCACGTCAAGTGCGTGTCCCTGAAGCTGTCGCAGGGAGCCAAGCCGGGGATCGGCGGGGTGCTGCCGGGACCGAAGGTCAATGCCGAGATCGCACGGGTACGGGACGTGCCCCAAGGGCGGACGGTGATCTCACCGCCGTACCACCGGGCCTTCTCCACACCGCGTGAACTCGTGCGCTTCATCGCACGCATGCGGGAACTGGCCGGTGGCAAGCCGACCGGCTTCAAGCTCTGCGTGGGCTCGCGCCGGCAGTTCCTCGCCGTCTGCAAGGCCATGCTGGAAGAGGGCACGGCTCCCGACTTCATCGTCGTGGACGGCGCCGAGGGCGGAACCGGCGCGGCGCCCCTGGAATTCGCCGACCATGTGGGCGCTCCCCTCACCGAGGGCCTGCTCACCGTGCACAACGCCCTCGTCGGCACGGGTCTGCGCGACCGGATCAGGATCGGGGCGAGCGGTAAGATCGCCACCGGCACCGATCTGGTGAAGCGCCTGGTGCAGGGCGCCGACTACGGCAACGCCGCACGGGCCATGATGTTCGCCGTCGGCTGCATCCAGGCGCAGCGATGCCACACCAACACCTGCCCCACCGGCGTCACGACGCAGGACCCGCGGCGCGCCCGCGCCCTGGACGTCCGCGACAAGACACCGCGGGTACAGCGCTTCCAGGAAGCGACCGTGGCGAGCGCGTTGCAGCTCATGGCATCCATGGGCGTCACCGATCCCGCCGAGCTGCGCCCCCACATGCTGCGGCGACGCATCGACCCCTACACCGAACGCTCCTACGAGGAGCTGTACGAGTGGCTGGAACCAGGGCGTCTGCTCGCCGAGCCGCCCAGCACCTGGGCGGCCGACTGGAAGGCCGCCGACCCTGACCGTTTCACCGTCTGATCCCAGGAGGACTCAAGTGGCCCGAACCGTTGCCCGCGTCATCGTGGACGCACTGAGCGAACTCGGCGTGCGCCAGGTGTTCGGCGTCGTGGGAGACGCGCTCAATCCCTTGACGGACGCCATCCGCACCACGGAGGGCCTGGAGTGGGTGGGATGCCGGCACGAGGAGGCGGCGGCGTTCGCCGCGAGTGCCCAGTCGCAGCTCACGGACACCCTCGGCGTCTGCATGGGCACGGTCGGGCCCGGTTCCGTCCACTTGCTCAACGGCCTGTACGACGCCGCCAAGAGCCACGCCCCGGTCCTGGCCATCGCCGGCCAGGTGCCCCTCGCCGAACTCGGCAGCGACTACTTCCAGGAGGTCGACAACGACGCCCTCTTCAGCGACGTGGCCGTCTTCCGGGCGACCATCACCTCACCCGACCAGCTGCCGCAGATGCTGGAGACGGCGGTGCGCAACGCTCTGGGCCGCAGGGGCGTGGCCGTCCTGACCGTGCCGGGCGACCTCGGTGAACGCGAGGTGAGCGCGGACCGCCCCGGCAGGTTCTCCCTGCACGCCCCGGTGAGCCGGCCGGACGAGGCGGCCGTACGGCAGGCCGCCGAACTCCTCGACGCCGCCGAACGGGTCACGCTGCTGGTGGGACGGGGCGCCCGTGCCGCTCGCGAGGACGTCCTGGCCCTGGCCGACCGGCTGGCCGCTCCCATGGTTCTCACCCTGAAGGCCAAGGAAGGCTTCGAGGGCGAGGCCAACCCGTTCCAGGTCGGCCAGACCGGGCTGATCGGCAATCCGGCCGCCGCGTCGGCCCTCCAGGACGCGGACACGTTGCTGCTCCTGGGGACCGACTTCCCCTACCGGGACTGGTATCCGGAGGGCAAGACCGTCATCCAGGTGGACAGCGAGGCCACCCACATCGGGCGGCGGGTGCCTGTCGACCTCGGTCTCGTCGGCGACACGGGCGCGACCGTTCGTGACCTCCTCTCCCACCTTGCCGCGCCTCCCGCCGACGCGGAGGGCGCCCGGGACCGCTCGCACCTGGAGAAGGCGCGCGAGCGGTTCGACCGGTGGCGCGAGGGACAGGCACGGCTCGCTGATCCGGCCCATGACAAGGGACTGATGGGGCGTATCCGCTCCTCGCTGGACAACCGCGCCCATGACATCCGCCCGGAGGCGCTGGCGGCCGTGGTGGACCGGCTGGCCGCCGACGACGCTGTCTTCACCTCCGACACCGGCATGGCGACGGTGTGGCTCTCACGGTTCGTGGAGATGCGCGGCGAGAGGCGGCTGATCGGTTCCTACAACCTGGGTTCGATGGCCAACGCGATGCCGCAGGCGTTGGGTGCCCAGTGCCTGGACCGTGAGCGTCAGGTCGTGGCCTTCTGCGGGGACGGCGGGCTCGGCATGCTGCTCGGTGACCTGATGACACTGAAGACGTATCGGCTCCCGGTGAAGCTGATCGTCTTCGACAACCGCCGGCTGGGCATGGTCAAACTCGAACAGGAGCAGGCGGGGCTTCCGGAGTTCGGCACGGTCCTGGACAACCCCGACTTCGCCGCCGTGGCCACGGCCCTGGGGATGACCGGAATCCGCGTCACCGACCCGACCGAACTGGAGAAAGCGGTTCGCCGTGCCCTCGACACCCCCGGGCCGGTACTGCTCGACGTGCTCACCAACCCGGACGAGGTCGCGGTCCCGGCCAAGCCGACCGTCGAGCAGGGATGGGGATTCGCTGTCGCCAAGGTCAAGGAGGTCGTCCGCAGTCTCGGCGAGGACGACGCACGCTGACACGGTCCGCCGAGCGTTCGCGATGCCCAGGCATGCACGCCGTGAGCCGGGGTAGGCGGCTGGTCGTCGGACAATGAGCCGGCGGGGGCGAGGATCGAGCGGGAGGGCGCATCATGGCGACGACAACCGTGCAGAGCACCGGGCAGACCGTGGACGTGCCGGAGGTGGCGGACCCGGCCAAGGTGACGCCGAAGGACGCACGGGAGTTGTCGAAGCTGTTCTTCGACCAGCTGGCGGTACTGGAAGAGGGAACGCCCGAGTTCCAGTACGCGCGCAACACGCTGATCGAGATGAACATGTCCCTGGTCCGTTACGCGGCCGGCCGGTTCCGCAGCCGTGGGCCGGAGGAGATGGAGGACATCGTCCAGGTCGGCATGATCGGCCTCATCAAGGCCATCGACCGGTTCGAACTCTCCCGCGAGGTGGAGTTCACCTCCTTCGCCGTCCCCTACATCGTCGGCGAGATCAAGCGGTTCTTCCGTGACACCTCCTGGGCCGTGCACGTCCCGCGCCGTCTTCAGGAGGCCCGCGTCCAGTTGGCCCGGGCCAACGAGGAACTGCGCAGCCGGCTGGGCCGTAGGCCGACCACGGGCGAACTGGCCGAGCTGATGTCCCTCCCCGAGGACGAGGTGGTCGAGGCCCAACTGGCCTCCAACGGCTACAAGTCCGCCTCCCTGGACGCGGCGATCAGCGGCAGCGAGGACGGCGAGGCCGCGCTCCAGGACTTCATCGGCAACGAGGACGCGGCCCTGGAACTGGTCGAGGACTTCCACGCACTCGCACCGCTGATCGCCGAACTCGACGAACGCGAACGCAAGATCATTCACTGGCGGTTCGTGGAGGAGCTGACGCAGGCCCAGATCGGCGAACGCCTCGGCGTCTCCCAGATGCACGTCTCCCGCCTGATCTCGCGCCTCCTGGGCCGCCTTCGCGAGGGCATGCTCAGCACCCACTGAACCTCCGGGTACGAGAAACCGACCGACCCGCGTGTCCCGCCTCCGGCCGCTGCGCCGGCGACACGTCCCCGGTAACGCCGCGCCCCGCGCCTCCGCCTTCTTCGGCGAGAGGCGCGGGGCGCGGCGTTGCCCTACTCCTTCGGGGGCGTTGCCCTACTCCTTCGGGGGCTTGACGGCGACGTCCAGGTAGAAGGCGTCGATGCTGCGGACCGCCGCTTCGAACTCCTCGAGGTTCACCGGCTTGGTGACGTAGGCGTTGGCGTGGTGCCGGTACGCGCCGGTGACGTCGTCGGGAGCGGCGGACGTCGTCAGCACGACGACCGGAATGGTCCGCAGATCGGCGTCCTCCTTGACCACGGCCAGGAACTCGCGGCCGTTCATGCGCGGCATGTTGAGATCGAGGACGATCAGGTCCGGGCGCTCGTTGTCCGGGTTGCGCAGGTACTCCAGGGCCTCGACGCCGTCGGAGACCCGGGTGAGATGACGCGCACCCCGTTCGGTGAGGGCGTCCTGGATGAGCATCGCGTCGGCGACGTCGTCCTCGACCAGCAGCACGTCGTAGGGGCGGGTTGCGGCGGCAGCCATGATTCACGAGCTCCGGTATGTGGGGCGATGGTTCGGACGGGGGGTGCTGTTGGTGATGAGCCCGGGCCAGCGGCGCCGGGCTCCTTGGCGGCTCATGCGCATTGCCTGGCCGATCTCGGGGTAGCCCGCGCCACCGTCGGCCGCGGCCCGGGCCGCCTGATCCTCCAGGTGCCGCAGCGCCTCTTTGACGCCGGTGAGGATCCGCAGCCGCACCAGGGCCTGTCGGCGGGCATGGTCG
This sequence comes from Streptomyces sp. NPDC053076, assembly GCF_044546845.1. Lineage (NCBI taxonomy): Bacteria > Bacillati > Actinomycetota > Actinomycetes > Kitasatosporales > Streptomycetaceae > Streptomyces > Streptomyces sp. NPDC053076. Next base: position 1,627,739 of record NZ_JBITZL010000001.1, read on the forward strand.
AGCGTGTCGCGGTGTTCCGGCGGCGACGGCAGGGTGTCGGGTGCCAGACGCCGGGCGAGCTCGTCCACTACCTGAGTCACCAGCGCGATCGTCTCTCCGGACGGCTGGGGCGGCGAAACTGAACCAGGCATGGCACCAGACTAAGGCGTTGATCTCGTCGAGGACAACGTGTGTTGTCCGGCCGTGGGTACAGTGTGGTTGCCGAACGACAATCGTGGTCCGATCGCCGAGGGAGACATGCGCACCGCCATGAAGACCGAGCCGTGCGATGCCGGCGGCGTGAAAGAGCCGCAACCGTGACCGGAAGGCCCGAGCGACCCGGAGACGGGTTCCGCATCCTCCTGGTGGAGGACGACGACGGCGACGCCCTCCTCGTCGAGGAACTCCTCCACGACACCGGTCTCCCGCACACCCTCGCGCGCTGCCACACGGCCGCGGACGCGCGTGCGGCACTGGCGTCGGCAGTCCTCGACTGTGTTCTGCTGGACCTGCACCTGCCCGACGCGTCCGGCGTGGAGACGGTCCAGGCGATCCAGGCGGACACCCAGGCCGCCATCATCGTCCTGACCGGCTTGGACGAACCCCGTGCGGGAGTCGACGCCCTCGCCGCCGGCGCCCAGGACTACCTCGTCAAGGGCAAGGTCGATCCCGACCTGATGCAGCGCGCCGTCCGCTACGCCGTCCAGCGAAAGCAGGCCGAACGCGCCAACGCCGCCCTGCAGATCGGGCGGCTGCGCGCCGCGGAGAACGCACGCCTGGAGCGCGGGCTGCTGCCTGAGCCCCTGCTCTCGTCGACGGGTGTCACCGCCTCCAGCCGCTACTTCCCGGGGCGGGCGCAGGCCCTGCTCGGAGGTGACTTCCTGGATGTCGTGCAGACCGACGACGGGCAGGTGCACGCCGTCATCGGAGACGTCAGCGGCCACGGCCCCGACGCGGCCGCGCTCGGCGTCTGCCTCCGCATCGCCTGGCGCGCCCTGACCCTCGGCGGCCACCGCGACCAGCAGTTGCTGCACCTCCTGGAACAGATCCACATCGCCGAGCGCGCCGACCACGACCTGTTCACCACCTGCACCCTGATCAGGCTGGATCCGCACGCGGCCACCGCCACCGTGCACCTGGCCGGCCACCACGAACCGCTCCTCATCACCGACGAGGGCGCTCAGGAGATCACCGCGGCCCACGGCATCGCCCTCGGCATCGCGCCCGGACTGGGCAAGTGGTCCGCCACCACGCTTTCGCTGCCCGCCCGCGGCGCGCTCGTCGCCTACACCGACGGCCTCGTCGAGGGCTTCGCCGACAGCACCGGCGCCCGGCTCGGCGTCGACGGCCTGCTGCGCATCATCGACGCGATCCACACGCCCGACCCCGGCGCCCACCTCGATCAGCTCATCGCCCGGACCCGCGCCCTCAACGCCGAGCGGCACACCGACGACCTCGCCGTCCTGCGTCTCGACTGGAACACCGGCACCCCCGAGCAGGCGGCGGACGCCTGGCGCACCGCACCATGAGCAGGGGTGTGAGCCGCGTTGTCACACATCCTCGACAGCGTGGGCGGCGTCAGGGCAGGTTCGCGCCCTGTGCGCGCAGTTCCCGCTGGACCGCGCTCACCGGTACGTCGCGGGGCTGCCGGCCCCGCGTCGCCGCCAGGGCCGCGCAGACGCCCGCCGCCTGTCCGGTGGCCATGGAGATCGGCATGACGCGGTAGGAGGAGTGGGCCACGTGGTCCCCGGAGATACAGCGCCCCGCGACCAGTACCCGGTCCAGGCCCCGGGGCAGGAGACAGCGCAGCGGGATGTCGTAGGACTCTCCGCGCGGCAGCCGTCTGAGCGTGGTGCCGCGACCGCTCGGGTTGTGGATGTCGACCGGGTAGGCACCGCGGGCCACGGCGTCGTCGAACTTATGGGCCGCGAGGACGTCTTCGCCCGTCAGCTGGTAGTCGCCCGTGATCCGGCGGGTCTCCCGGACGCCGACCTGGACGCCGCTCTGGACGACGTAGGAGTCCGCGAAACCCGGCACGCGGTCGCGCAGGAAACGGGCGATCTGCGCCATCTGGTGGTGAGCCGTGAATTCGGCGCGGGTGAGGTCCCAGACGCTCGTGCCGAGGACCTCGGTGACACGCGTGGAATTGACCGCGACCTCTCCGGCGTTCGGGGTGGCGAAGAACAGCATGTCCTCCCGGGGCAGGTCCAGTTCTCCGGCGTCGGTCGCGGCCCGGACCAGGTCCCACAGCCCGTGCACGCCCCTCCACTGGTCGGGGTGGGCGCGGGTGTAGCCGGTGAACTCCTCGTGATCGAAGCGGACCATGCGGAACATCAGCGTCATGGGCTGTGTCCAGCCGTCCTCCGGCCGGCCGATCTCGTACGCGGCCCCCGCCGCCGCGGCGATGTCGCCGTCCCCCGTGCAGTCGACGATCACGTCCGCGTCCAGCACGAGGGGGCCCGACTTGGTCTCGAACACCGCACGCGCCCGGTCCGGCATGCTCAGGACGTCGGAGGCGAAGGCGTGCAGGAGCGTGCGCACCTCGTGGCTCTCCAGCAGCTCGTACGCCACCAGCTTGAAGAGTTCCGCGTCGAAGGGCACGGTGTAGCCGGTCTCCAGTGACGGCCGGATCGCCGCTCCGGCGCGCACGAGCTGGTCGAGCAGCACCCACAGCACCCCGCCGACCACTGGCTCGCCCTCGCCGTGGTCGGGCGGCAGCAGACGCGTGGTGTCCCCGGCCACGGCCTGCCTGACCTCGTTGTGAAAGCTCATCAGAGGCATCACCAGCGCCGCGGTGGCGTTGCCGCCGAGGAAGCCGTAGCGCTCGACGAGGACCACCTCGGCGCCCGCGTTGGCCGCACCGAGCGCCGCGCCGATACCGGCCGGTCCACCACCGATCACCAGCACCTGGGTGGATCCCGCGTGCAGCGCCCGGCGTGGTGGCAGCTCCACCTCGCGCGGGACACGGGGCGCTCTCAGACAGGACACGGTCACTCCCCTCGGCGGCGGGCGGCTTCAGCCCGCGGTGGAGGCGGGCACCGGCGTGCCGCGGTGGACGACGTCGAGCGCGGCGGTGCCGTCCAGGTAGGTGAGGAGCAGCTCGGCGGTCCGGGCCGCCCGCAGCCGCATCGACGCCGTGCGCTCGGCGGCGGCGGAGGCGCGGGTGTGCCGCTCGTCCCACAGGCGGTCCACCTCCGCCAGCAGCAGTCCCGCCGTCTCCCTGACCACACCACGCAGCGCGGGCGCGCCGATCCGCTGGGCGAAGTCGAAGACCTTCCCCGCGTACGGCAGGGGCAGCAGGGGGATCCCGGCGAGTGCGGCGAAGATCAGGAAGTGCAGCCGCATGCCGACGGCGAGGTCCAGTTCCCTGACGATGTCGAGGACCTCCTGCGGCCCGTGGTCGCCGTGCAGCACCGTGCAGCGGTCCGCTTCCGCCATCCGGGACGCGACGGAGTGCGCGTGCCGGATGTCGCCGCGTTCCATGGAGACGAAGACGACATGAGCGTCCAGGCGGTGGACGAGGAAGTCGCCCACGCTCGCGAGAAGCTGGTGGTATCCCTCTTCGTCGAGGTGTTCGGCCGCGCGTCCGGGCTCCCGCACGCTCATTCCCACCAGGCGCACGCCGCGTGGCACGGCCTCCGCTCGCAGCAGCGCTGCACCGCGGTCGCCGGGTTCCAGCAGCAGCGCCGGATCGGCGGTGACGGAGATCGGCCGGGTGAGTCCGGCCTCTTCGAGCACGAGCTTCGACTCCTCGTCACGCACCGTCACCGCGACCGCGTCGGAGAGCACCGTTCGCACCCACGCGCAGTCCGTCTCGTCGGTGAGCGGCCCGGCCCCCACGGCATACGTGAACAGGGGCACGCCCAGATTCTGGGCGGTGCGGGCCATCCGCAGGTACCGGCGGGCCTCGGTGTCGTAGAGGATCCCGCCACCCCCGAGCACCAGTACGCTCAGCCGCCGCAGATGCTCGGAGACGTCCTCCCGGCAGACGCCCTCCCAGGCGACGACCTCGACATCCGGATGGACCGAACGGGTGTGCCCGGGATCGCGGGAGAAGACCACGAAGCGGGCGTCCGGCCGGCCGGCCCGGATCCGGTCCAGCAGGGCGGTGAGGATCGCCTCGTCTCCCACGTTCCGTCCCCCGTAGGAGCCCAGTACGCCTACGGTCACACTGTCGGTGCCGTCCATGACCGCTCCCTCGTGGCTTCAGCCGGAAGTGCTCCCAGGGCTACGGAGCTGGAAGGTGGGCGTGTGCCCCGCGCCCGTCATGGGCGTTTCCGTACCAGCTTGCAGTCTCCCGGCGTGAACACGCGACCCCGGCGTCGAGCCCCGGTCAGCGGGCGATGCGGTGCTTGCGCCCGCCCCGGCGGAAGCGCGTCGCGCCGAAGACGAAAGCGGCCAGGAGCACGACGGCGCCGATGACCAGCAGATAGAACAGGCCATGGACGGCGAATCCGATGATGCCCAGGACGAGGGCCACGAGGATCAGCAACAGGAACACGGTCATCGGATCTCCCGGGGGCTCGGGTGGGTCAGCGGCGGGCCAGGCGTCGCTCGCCGCCGGTGCCCGGTGTGTAGGGCAGTTCGTAGTGGGCGAAGACGGCCGGCTCCTCGGCGGCGGGCAGTTCGCCGTCGGTGTCGATCGATGGTGCCTTCTTCACCCGGTCCTTCGTCTGGGCGACCTTCAGGTAGCCCGGACCGACCGTCGCCCCGGCAAGGGGCACGAACGCCAGGCGGCGACGCGTGGGCAGACCCACGGTCACCGTGGCGAAGACGGGCTGGTCGCTTCCGGTGTCCACGTAGACCGACTCCAGAACGCCGATCTTGTGTCCGTCCGCGTCGACCACGTCATGACTCCGCCATTCGCGGATGTCGGATGCCTCGAACATCAGAACCTCCTGTGCAGGGGGTACCCGCTGACGGGCCGGAGATGTTCGCCGACGGCGCCCAAGCCCTCAGAAGGCGTACCGGATGCGCAGCCAGGGCGCATGGGCCGCCACGAGGCCGCGCAGCGTGTCGACGGCCTGCGCCTTGACCCGGTTGGTGTAGCGCACGTTCAGGGCCCCGTTCTCCGAGCGTTTGCCCTGCTGGAGAGCGGGCCGCCACAGCACCTCCTCGGCGCGGGGATGCCAGCCCAGGTTGACCTCGTGCAGTTCCCAGTTGTGGGTGAGCATGATCACTTCGGCGGCCGCCTGCCGTTTGACCCGTTCGGGCAGGACGTCGTCGAGCCGGCGGAGCAACTCGGTCCACGCCTCCTCCCAGCCGGGCCGCAGGACCACGGGGGAGAGGTTGAAGTGGACCTCGTACCCCGCGTCCAGGAAGTCCGCCGCGGCGGCGATCCGGTCGCCCACCGGCGTCGTCCGCAGGTCCAGCAGCCGCGAGTCCGCCGCGGGCATCAGCGAGAAACGGATACGCGTGCGGCCCCGCGGGTCCAGCGCCAGCAGGTCGGGGTTGACGAACTTGGTGGCGAACGATGCCTTCGCCGAGGGCCACTGGCGGAAGGCCCGCACGAGGTCAGCGGTGTTGTCGCAGATCAACGCGTCCACCGGAACAGTCGCCGTTCTCCCCGATGTCGTAGACCCAGGCCGACTCGTCGCACTGGTTGGGCTCCCGCTTGCGGCCCTGCCGGGCGATGTGGCGCGCCAGGTGGGCGATGATGGCGTCGATGTTCGTGAAGACGGTGATGGGGTTGGCGTATCCCTTGCGGCGCGGCACGTAGCAGTACGCGCAGGCCATGGCGCATCCGTTGGAGGGCCCGGGGGCGATCCAGTCGGCGGAGCGGCCGTTGGGCCGCGTGGTCAGGGTCTTCTTCTCACCCAGGACCAGCGTCTCCCCCTTCACGCGCACCCAGCGGTCGACGTTCCCCTCGTTGCCGTGCAGCCCCGGGACGAGCCAGTGGGAATCGACCTCGATCACCTCGGCGTGCGGAAAGCGGGCGAGGATCTGACGGCCCCGTGGGGAGGTGGCGGCCGCCGGTTCCGCGTAGACGGTCCGTACCGGCAGGAGGCGGCGGGCGGTGGGGGAGTCACGGAAGGCGAAGCGGTTCTCCGGAACGCGCCCCGGTTCCCGGCCGCCGCTGTCGCCCGCGCCCCCTACCGGTGCCGCGGCGGCGACGGCGTCGAGATCGAAGAGGGCGTCGGGTCCCTCGTCCGGTCCGGCGGAGGAGTACCTCATGCGTGCTCCGCTCGGGATGTCGGGGTGGATGCCTCACTCCACTGTAGGCATCCGCTGTCCGCGCGCCTCCGCGGGCCGGGCGGTGCGCGCCGTGGGCCCAGCCGTCCTCGAGAGCGCTCATCTGTGATGCAAGCAACTCGTTCGAGCGTCACTGCTTAGCCATCGGCCAGCTGGGAAGTCGGAGATTCATCGCCCGCCGCCCGCGGCGTCGGGAGCGGTTCCCAGGGCGAGGGCAGTCAGCCTCCGTCCGTCACCCCATAGGAGCGTCGTGACCGTGCGCATCGGAGTGGAAGAGGAATTCCACATTGTCGAGGTGGAGACGGGCCTGCTCGTGTCACGAGCCGACACGGTGCTGGAGAAGCTTCCGAGACCGACCTTCACCACCGAGATGCAGCAGGCGACCGTGGAGACGAACAGCGGTGTGCACACATCTCTGGGCGACCTCTACGCCGACGTCATCGGCACCAGAAGGCAGCTCGACGCCGCCGCGACCGCTCACGGGCTGGCCGCGGTCGCCGCCGGAACGGTGCCGCTGGCCAGCACCGCCGACATCCACCCCACCGCCGGCTACCGCTACCGCCGCATGGTCGACCAGTACCGCATGGTCGCCGACGAGCAGCTGATCTGCGGAACCCACGTCCACGTCGACGCTCCCGACCGCGACCTGGCCGTCCGCATCATGTGCGAAGTGTCGCCGTGGCTGCACGTGCTGCTGGCCCTGTCCGCGAGTTCTCCGTTCTGGCTGGGTGCCGACACCGGCTACGCCAGTTGGCGCACGATGCTGTGGCAGCGCTGGCCCACCGCCGGGCCGGTCGGCTGCTTCGCGGACGCGGCCGCGTACGACGCGACCGTCCAAGGCTTCATCGACTCGGGCGTCATCAGCGACCCGGGAATGATCTACTACGACATACGGCCCTCCGCCCATCAGCAGACCCTTGAGCTGCGCATCTGCGATGCCTGCCCCCGCGTGGAGACGGTCGTGCTCATCGCGGCACTCTTCCGGGCCCTCGTGACCGAGGCCCGGGACCGGCTGACGAGCACGCGGGCCCCCGCCTGCGAGGGGCGGCACGAGTGGCTGCGCGCCGCGTCCTGGCGGGCCGCGCGATCCGGCCTCGAAGGAACCCTGATCGACCCCTACACCCGCCACGAGGCGCCCGCCGCACAGGTCGTGCGCGCCCTGCTCAGGCGGGTACGACCGGCGCTGGAGGCCGCCGATGACTGGCGGACGGTCCGGGACCTCGCGGAGCGGGCGCTCAAGGAGGGCAGCGCCGCCCATCGCATGCGCCGCACGGCCACGGCCGAGGACCTGCTTGCCTGCACCGATCTGGCGATCGCGGAGACCCGCGGCGACCCCGCCCGGCGCCGTCGGCCCGCCACCGGCCTCAAGGGGAACGTCACACCCCTGGGGCGGCCCGCCGCGGACGCTTCCGGTTCCCGCCGGGCACGGATCGCCGGCCACTGACGCGCACGGCCCACGACGACGCCTGCCGCCTCACCGGGCCACCCGACGGCTCCCGTACGGACACGAAGGAGAACAGAGCACCATGCCGACCCCCGACCAGATACCGAAGGCCCGGCCCGCGCGCTTCGCGACACCACGCGACCCGCACCCACACCGTGGGGGTGCTGCCTGATGTGCGGTCTGAGCGGAGAGATGCGTTTCGACGGCGGGCGGCCCGACCTCACGGCCGTAGAACGGATGAATGACCGGCTCGCCCCCCGCGGCCCGGACGGTGAAGGGATCTGGTCCCGGGGAGCCGTGGCGCTGGGGCACCGGCGACTGAAGATCATCGATCTGTCCGAGCGCGGATCACAGCCGATGACCGACGGCCAGCACGAGATCACCGGCGTCTTCAACGGCTGCATCTACAACTACGAGGAACTGCGCGCCGAACTGGCGGCCCTCGGCCACCGGTTCCGGTCCACCTCCGACACCGAGGTCGTCCTCAAGGCGTACCAGCAATGGGGGACCGCCTGTGTCGACCGCTTCTACGGCATGTTCGCGTTCGCACTCGTCGAACACCGGACCGGCCGCCTGATACTGGGCCGCGACCGGCTCGGCATCAAGCCCCTGTACCTGGCGCAGACCGCCGGACGGCTGCGCTTCGCCTCGTCGCTTCCGGCTCTCCTCGCCGCCGGCGGCGTCGACACCACACTGGACCCGGTCGCCGTCCACCAGTACCTCAGCTGGCATGCGACCGTGGCCGCACCCCACACCATCGTGGCCGGGGTGCGCAAGCTCCCCCCGGCCACCGTGCGGACCGTCGAGCCGGACGGCACCTTCCAGGACCACCGCTACTGGCAGCCGACGTACACCCGCCGGGCCGAGCACGCGGGCATGAGCCCGAGCGAATGGCGGGACGCGGTGCTCGACGCGCTGCGCACCGCCGTGAGCCGCCGGATGGTCGCCGACGTGCCGGTCGGTGTCCTCCTCTCGGGCGGCCTGGACTCCAGCCTGATCGTGGCACTGCTGGCCGACGAGGGTCAGCGGGACCTGGCGACGTTCAGTGTGGGCTTCGAATCCGAAGGCGGGGTCGAAGGGGACGAGTTCCGGTACTCCGACCTGATCGCCAAGGAATTCGCCACCGACCACCACCAGCTGATGGTTCCTTCGGAGCGGGTGTCGACCGCCCTGGACGCGGCGGTCGCGGCCATGAGCGAGCCGATGATGAGCCATGACGTGGTGGCGTTCCACCTGCTGGCCGAGCAGGTGGCCAAGAACGTGAAGGTCGTGCAGAGCGGTCAGGGCGCGGACGAGGTGTTCGCCGGCTACCACTGGTATCCGCAACTCGCCTCCGCGGCCCGCGAGGAGGAACCGGAGAGGTATGCCGAGACCTACTTCGACCGGTCGCACGCCGACCTGTCCGCCATGCTCCAGCCCGACATGCTGCCGCCGGACGACGTCTCCCGCCGGTTCGTCAGGGAGCACATGGCGGCGCCCGGCGCCGAGACCGCTCTCGACGCAGCCCTGCGGCTCGACACCCATGTCATGCTCGTGGACGATCCGGTGAAACGGGTCGACAACATGACCATGGACTGGGGCCTGGAGGCCCGTGTGCCGTTCCTCGACCACGAGCTGGTCGAGCTGGCCGCCGCCTGTCCCCCCGAGCTGAAGCTGGCCGACGGCGGCAAGGGCGTCCTGAAGGACGCCGGCCGGAAACTGCTGCCCCGCGAGGTGGTCGACCGGCCCAAGGGGTACTTCCCGGTCCCGGCGATCACCCATATGGCCGGACCCGTCCTGGAGCGGGTACGCGAGGCACTGAACGCCCCCGAGGCCAGGCAGCGCGGACTCTTCAAGGACGCGTACCTCGCCGAACTCCTGGCCGCCCCCGACCGACACCGCACCAAGCGCGGAGCGAACGCGCTGTGGCAAGTGGCTTTGCTGGAGATATGGCTGCAGACGCACGGAATCTGACCGACAAGCGTGCCGCGGAGCCTACGGCCGGCCCGGGCACGACCACCGCCGGGCAGCCGACGCGGGATGCCGGCCCGGCGCCACCGGCCCCGGACGGCCGTGCCCCCGGCTTCGCCGCCCCCGCACGCATCCCGCTGCCGGACGCCGCCGGTCCGCGCGACGCGACGACACGGCTCGTCGCGCACGGCTGCTGGTACCCCTCGGCCGACCCCGCCGGCGCCCAGGTGGCCTACATCTGCGACCGCGGTGGTGTGCCCCAGTTGTGGGTGGGGTCCGTCGACGGCGCCGAGGTACGACTGCTCGACACCGAACCGGACCCCGTCCAGGAGGTCTCCTGGTCGCCCGACGGCCGATGGATCGCCTACACCACGGCCCCCGGCGGCGGTGAACACCTGCGGGTGCTGTGCGTACGCCCCGACGGCACCGACCGTCACATCCTGGCCGGAGCCGAACCGGGCAGCTCCGCCCATCTGGGGTGCTGGGCGCATGACGGATCGGCCATCGCGGTGACCGTCGCGGTCCCCACCGCCGTACCCGCGCCTCAGAGCGTGGCGGCGGGCACTCCGGCCGGACCCGGCCCGTCCGCCGACCGCCTGCCGCCCGGTCGGGCCGGCCGGGACGGCGACGCCGTGCTCCTCGGTGCGGCGCCCCACTCCGAGAGCGGACTGGGATGGCCGCCCCCGTCGGCGACCGCCGACGTGACGGCCCCCGGCGCCTCATGGGACGGACGCCACACTCCGGCCGCCGGCTTCGGCGACGGACTGTCGGCCTATCTGATCGACCCCGACGGTCTGACCGCCCCCGTCCTGCTCGCCGCCGAACAGGACGCGGCGACACTGCGGGTGTGCGACCTCAGCCGCGACGGCGGCCTGGCGCTGCTGCGCCGGGGGCCCCGCGGACGACGCGAGGCGGTGGTGACGCGCACCACCGACCGCACCACGACGTGTGTGGTGCCGGTGGCCGACGGCGACCCGTGGATCGGCCGGTTCTCTCCCCGCGCGGACACCCTCTGGCTGCGCAGCGACGCCTACCGCGAGTTCGCGGTCCTGCTCGCCGCCGGACTGGACCGGGACGGACAGCCGCACGGCTGGTCCGTCGCGGCCGCGCGTGAGGACAGCGACCTGGAACTGCTGCACTGCGCCCATGACGGCAGCACCGCCGTACTGGCCTGGAACGTCCGGGGCGTGAGCGAGGTGGAGGTCCTCGACACAGGCCCGTCCGGTACGGCCGGGGCCACCACCGGACCGCCCCGGCCGGTGCCGCTGCCCCATGAAGTGGCCACCCGGATCGTCGACGCGGGCCCGCGGCTGCTGCTGGCCCTGTCCGGCTCCCAGCGCCGCCCCGGGGTGTGGTGGCTCCCCGAGGGGGTGGCCCTGGCGCGCACCCCGTGGTCGTCCCGGGACGAGGACGCCGTGCCCCCGGGCCGCCCGCCCGTGCGACCGGTTCAGCTGAGTCTGACCGCACGGGACGGACTGCCGCTGAACGGCTGGTACTACCGTGCGCCGGGGCGCGGCCCCGGCGAACCGGCGCCCTGTGTGATCCATCTGCACGGTGGTCCCGAGGAACAGGAACGCCCCGTCCTGAACCCGCTCTACCACGAGATCCTCGGGCGGGGACTGGACATCTTCGCGCCCGACGTACGGGGCTCGTCCGGATACGGCCGGTCGTTCGTCGACGCGGACCTGGCCCGCGGCCGGTTCGCCGCGATCGACGACGTGGCCGACTGCGTCGCCCACGCGGTGCTGGCCGGCCCGGCCGATCCGTCCCGGCTGGCCGTCATGGGCCGCTCGTACGGCGGCTATCTCACCTTCGCCTCCCTCGTCTGGCACCCGGACCTGTTCCGTACCGGGGTGGCGGTGTGCGGCATGTCGGACTTCGCGACCTTCTTCGAGGGGACCGAGCCCTGGATCGCGCAGTCGGCGGCTCACAAGTACGGCCACCCGGAGCGCGACCGCGAACTGCTGCGCACGCTTTCCCCGATGAGCCGCATCGACGCGCTGCGCGCGCCGGTGCTCGCCGTGCACGGGGAGCACGACACCAACGTGCCGCCCGGGGAGTCCGAGCAGTTCGTACGAGCAGCGCGCGAACGTGGCCTGAGCGCCGAACTGCTCACGCTGCGCGATGAGGGCCACGACTTCCTCCGCGCCGACAACCGGCGGCTCTTCCGCCGTGCCGCCGCCGACTGGCTGCAACGGCACCTGACCGGCTGAACCGGCCCGGCCGGGGCTGGACCGCCGGTCAACGGGTAGTCGGACGTCACGGGACCTGACGAGAGCAGGGCACCCCCTGTCGAAAGGAGTGTCGTGTCCGGAGTTGTCGAACGACTCAAGCAGTTCGCGCGGAGCCCGCAGGGTCGGCGCACGATCGAACAAGTACGCCGTACCGCGGCCGACCCACGCCGCCGAGCCCAGGCCCAGCGACTCTTCGGCAAGCTGCGCGCCCGCCGGTCGGCATCGGGTATGTGACAGGCGGTCCATGCAGTCCGCGGCCCGCCGCCATGGCTCGCGCGAGGCGATCCATGCGGCGGGCCGCGGACTGCGTGGAAGGGCGGGCGGGGGGAATGCGGAGAGCATCGCGACCCGCGACCTCACCCGACCGGGAGGACGGACACCATGCTGGCCATTGTTGCGGCGGCCTTGTTCTTCATCGCTTTTCTGATCGACGCGGCCGACATCTCCACCAATGAGGTCTTCACCCAGACCAACATCATGCTCATCGGTCTCACGCTCCTGGCCCTGCATCTCGCGGGCGTGGGAAGCGGCTGGGCGGCGCGTGGCCGCAGACGCTGACGGGTCCCCGGCGCGAGGACACGCCGGGCCACCGCCTCCGGCCGCCGGGGCGATCGAATTCCTTTGAACCGCAACTGGGCACCGGCGGCCGGGCGCCGGCAGCAGGGTCAGGAACACGCCCTGAGGAAGTCGATCAGCGCCGTGTTCACCTCGTCCGGACGCTCCTGCTGCGTCCAGTGGCCGCAGCCGGCGAGCTCGATGGGGGCGCGCCACAGGTTGGGCATCAGGGCGGGGAGACGCTCGATGAGTTCCGGTGTGCCGGGGAAGGCGGGAACGACGTCGCGGTCGCCGTAGAGGTACAGGGCCGGCGGGGTGACGACGGCGCCGTGCCAGGGTGCGGTCAGTTCCCAGTTGCGGTCGAGGTTGCGGTACCAGTTCAGGGCTCCGGTGAAGCCCTTGGAGAAGCTCTCGGTGAGTGCGTCGAGATCCTCCTCGGTGAACCACGCCGGCAGCACTTCGGGGTCCGGCATGGTGGCGAGCCAGCCGCGCTCGGGGTCGACCAACGGCTGCCTGCCCTCACCGGCCTCGGGAGCGTCCCCGGAAGCCCAGTAGAAGAACTTCCGCAGGGCGGTGCGGGGGTCCCTGCCGAACTCGGCGTCCGCGACGCCGGGGCGGTTGAAGTAGTTCCAGTAGAAGCGGCCGTGGAACATCTTCTCCATGGCGGCCAGCGGAGGCTGCGTCCCCCGGAACGGGGGCGGCACGCTCAGGCCGGCCACCCCGCGCACCAGATCCGGTCGCAGCAGCGCGGTGTGCCAGGCGACCGGTGCGCCCCAGTCGTGCCCGACGACGTACGCCTTCTCCTCGCCGAGGGCCCGGATCAGTCCGACGACGTCACCGACCAGGTGCAGGATCGAGTACGCGCCCACGTCGTCGGGATGGTCGCTGCGCCCGTATCCCCGCTGGTCGGGCGCGACGACCCGGAAGCCGGCGTCGGCCAGGGGGCCGAACTGGCGGTGCCAGGAGTGCCACGACTCGGGGAAGCCGTGCAGGAGCACCACCAGGGGGCCTTCGCCCTGCTCGGCGATGTGCAGCCGAATGCCGTTCGCGTCAACCATTCGATGATCAACCATGGGCACGAGGGTACGTGCCGTGAGCAACGGGCCGGTGCCGACACGGGGCGGCGGCAGGTCCCCTCAGTAGACGTCACGGACGTAGCGCCTGTCCGCGGACAGGCGCCTGACGTAGGCGGTGACCTCCTCGGAGTCCAGGCCGCCGTGGGTGGCGACGACGTCCCTGAGCGCCTGGTCGACGTCCTTCGCCATGCGGCCCGCGTCGCCGCAGACATAGAGGTGCGCGCCGTCCTGGAGCCACTGCCACAGGCGGGCGCCGTTCTCGCGCATGCGGTCCTGGACGTAGATCTTGTTGCGCTGGTCGCGGGAGAAGGCGAGGTCGAGGCGGTCGAGTTGGCCGGATCCCCGGAACGCCTCCAGTTCCTGGCGGTAGTAGAAGTCGGTGGCCTGGCGCTGCTCGCCGAAGAACAGCCAGTTGGGGCCGGTGTGGCCGCGGGCGCGGCGGTCTTCGAGGAAGCCGATGAAGGGTGCCACGCCGGTGCCGGGCCCGACCATGACCATCGGCGTGGTGGGGTCGGCGGGCGGACGGAAGTGCGGTGAGCGCTGCACGAAGACCTGCACCGGACCGTCGTCGGCGCAGTCGGCGAGGTAGGTGGAGCACACGCCCTTGCGGTCGCGGCCGAGATCGTTGGTGTAGCGGACGACCGAGACGGTGAGGCGGACCTCGCCGGGGTGCGCGAGCGGGCTGGAGGAGATGGAGTACAGCCGGGGCTGGAGGCGCTTGAGCACCGCGGTCCATTCCGCGGCCGACGCCCGGACCGGGAACGCCGCGACGACGTCGACGGCCTGCCGGCCCCAGCTCCACTGCGCGAGCGCGTCCTTGTTGTCGGGCCGCAGCAGCCGCTTCAGCTGATGACTGCCGGTCCGCTCCGTCACGAACCTGAGCAGGTCGGTGGTGATGCGGGCGATGTCCAGGCGGGTGCGCAGCGCCTCTTCGAGGGGGAGCGGCGTACCGTCGCCCAGGTCCACGGGTTCGTCGGGATCGAGTCCGGTGAGCGCGAGCCACTCGGCGACGAGCCCCGCGCCGTTGGCCGGCCACACGCCGAGGGCGTCACCGGCTTCGTAGGCGAGTTCCCCGCCACGGGTGTCCAGCGAGAACTGCCGTACCTCCTTCTGGGAACCGGGCAGGCTCAGCAACCTGTTGCCGATGAGCAGGGTCGCGAACGGTGACGCCCTGGTGTGGCCGGCCGGTGCGGCGGCGGCGACGGACGAGGTGACGGCGGCTCCGGCCATGTCCGTCCCCGCGCCCGGGTCGGCGCCCCCGCCCCCGCCCGCACCCGTGCCCGCGCCGGCGCCCGGTGCCGCGGCCTGCCGGTCGCCGGCCATGGCCAGGGCGGTCACCACCTGGTCGAGCCACTGCCCGGCGCTCTCCTCGAAGTCGGGCTCGCAGTCGGTGCGCGGGACGAGGCGGGTGGCGCCGAGTGCCGCGAAACGCTCGTCGAGCCGGCGGCCGTGGCCGCAGAAATCGTCGTAGCTGGAGTCGCCGAAGGCGAGGACCGCGTACCGGATCCCCTCCAGCCGCGGGACGGTCGGGGCGCACAGCGCCTCCCAGTACCCGGCGCCGTTGTCGGGGGCGTCGCCGTCGCCGAAGGTGCTGGTGACGACGAGTACGTCGGTGTCCGCGGTGAGGTGGGCCGGGTTCGCGTCGGCCATGGGCAGCAGTTGCGGGTCCAGGCCCGCCTGCGTGAGGTGCGCGGCGGCGCCGGCGGCGAACTCCTCGGCGGTGCCGGTCTGAGAAGCCCACAGGACCAGGAGACGGCGGGTCGGTACGGCGGTGTCCGTGCCCGCCGCCGCGGTCCGTGCGGGCACCCGGGCAGGCGCCTCGCCGGCCGTGCGCGAGAACATGCCGGCGAGGACGCCGTCGACCCACAGGGCGTGACCCGGGTCGAGGGGCGCGCCCGGCGGCAGCACGGGGACGCGCCCGTCGGGCGGGTTCAGGGCGAGGCCGGACAGGTAGCCGGAGAGGTAGCGGCGCTCCGGCTCGGCCAGCGACGCGGGGGCGAGGTCCGCGATGCCGAAAAGCGTGGCGAGCGCCCGGACGGGGGAGTCCGTCGCGGCTGCCGGTACGGGCACGGGGGCGGGTGGCACGGGCGTGGTCCTCGGGTGGGTGCTCGGGCGGGCCGGACGTACGGGTGCGGCCGTTCTGGCCAGGGCGACGGCACAGACTTTGAACTCGGGCTGGAACGAGACCGGGTCGACCGCGTCGTTGGTGACGGCGTTGATGCTGAGGTACTCGCCGAACAGGTCGTTCCAGTGGAAGGGGGCGAAGCAGCTTCCCTGCCGGACCCGGTCGGTGACCACGGCGGGCAGCACGGCACGCCCGCGGCGCGAGGCGACCTCCAGGTGATCACCCTCGACGACACCGAGCGCCTCGGCGTCCTCCGGATGGATCTCCACGAACGGGCCGGGGTCGAGTTTGGCGAGCTTCGCGACCTTGCCGGTCTTGGTCATGGTGTGCCACTGGTGCTGGAGGCGCCCGGTGTTCAGGACGAACGGGTAGTCGTCGTCCGGGAGTTCGGCCGACGGCAGGTGCGGACGGGCGAAGAACCGGGCGCGCCCGCTCGCGGTGGGGAAGGCCAGGCGGGGACGGGTGCCGTCCTCGCGCTCCAGCAGCGTCTGGCTGACACCGTCGTTGAGATAGCGGATCGGATTGCGGTCAGGGCCGTCGGCGGCCGGTGCCGGCCACTGGACCGGTGTGCCGCGCAGCCGCTCGTACGAGACGCCGCGCAGGTCCCACCCCGTCCTCGGGTTCCACGCCTGCTTGAGCTCCTCGAACACCTCCTCGGCCGAGGCGTACGTGAAGCCCTCGGCGAATCCCATCGCGCGGGCCACCTCGGCGATCAACCGCCAGTCGGGCAGCGCCTGTCCGGGCGGGTCGACGACCCCCGGCACGAGGGTGAGATTCCGTTCCGAGTTCACCATGACGCCGTCGGACTCCGTCCACAGCGTCGCGGGCAGCACGACGTCGGCGTACGCGTTGGTCTCGGTCTCGGCGAACACATCCTGGGTGATGACGAGTTCGGCGGCCTCCAGGCCGGCGATGACGGTCCTGCGGTTGGCGACCGAGGCGACCGGGTTGGTGCAGATGATCCAGCACGCCTTGATGTCACCGGTGCCCATCCGCTCGAACATCTCGACGGTGCCCCGCCCGGACTCGGCGCGCAGTGAGCCCTCGGGGATGCCCCACAGCTGCTCGACGAAGGCCCGCTCGGCGGCGTCGAGCACGGATCGCTGGCCGGGCAGCCCCGGGCCCATGTATCCCATCTCGCGCCCGCCCATGGCGTTGGGCTGGCCGGTGAGCGAGAACGGACCGGATCCCCGCCGGCACAGTGCGCCGGTCGCGAGATGCAGGTTGACCAGGGCGTTGGTGTTCCAGGTGCCGTGGGTGGACTGGTTCAGGCCCATCGTCCAGCAGCTCATCCACTCACCGGCCTCGCCGATCAGCTGCGCCGCCCGCCGGATGTCGCTCTCGGGGATGCCGGTGATCTCCGCGACCTTCTCGGGCGGGTGCTCCGCGAGGAAGGCGGGCATCTCCTCCCAGCCCTCGGTGAACTCGGCTATGAACGCGTCGTCGGTGTGGCCGCCCGCGACCAGCAGGTGCAGCAGGCCGTTCAGCAGGGCGAGGTCGGTGCCCGGCCTGATCCGCAGGAAGAGGTCGGCCTTGTCGGCGGTGGCGTTGCGGCGCGGATCGACGACGATCAGTTTGGCGCCGGCCGACTTCACGCGGTCCATCATGCGCAGGAACAGGATCGGGTGGCAGTCGGCCATGTTGGCGCCGATGACGAGGAAGACGTCCGCGTGGTCGAAGTCCTGGTACGAGCCGGGTGGGCCGTCCGCACCCAGCGACAGCTTGTAGCCGGAGCCCGCCGAGGCCATGCACAGCCGCGAGTTCGACTCGATCTGGTGGGTGCGCACGAAGCCCTTGGCCAGCTTGTTCGCCAGATACTGGGCCTCCAGGGACATCTGCCCGGACACGTAGAAGGACAGCGCGTCCGGGCCGTGCTCGTCCAGGATCGCCCGCAGCCGGGCCGCGACCGACGCCACGGCCTCGTCCACGTCCGTCTCGACCGCCGCGGCGCCCCGCTCCGCACGGACCAGCGCCCTGCGTGCCCGCCCCGGCGCGGCCATCATGTCCGCGCTCGTCGCTCCCTTGGTGCACAGGCGCCCGAAGTTGGCCGGGTGTGCCTTGTCCCCGGACGCCTTGGTGGCACGGCGGCGGCCGTCGGCGGGGTCGCGTGTCACGTCCAGCACGATCCCGCAGCCGACGCCGCAGTACGAGCAGACCGTGCGGACAGTGCCGTCCGCCGAGCCAGATGCCACCGATTCCCCATCCCGAGGTGTGTGCGCTTTCCCGGGCCGGGACCGTCCCGCCGGTGGCGGCAGCCCGAGATCAGCACCGTAGGAAGAGGGAATTTCCAGCCCGTCACACGGCGGCGGCGCCCGGGGTTACGCCCCCCGCACATGTCGTCGCGGCGCCCTGTGAGGCCGGCCCTCCGCCCAGGACAAAGAGGCCCGGGCGCTCCGACCGACGCGCCCGGGCCCGGTGGCTCAGGTGCTCACACCCGCTGGGAACGGGCCACGGACGCCGGCCGCGTCTGCGTCTGCCTCCAGCCGCACACGGCCCAGCCGGGCTGGGAGCCCCCGCGGTCCCGGCTCTGTGGCGCGCGGCCTGAGCGGGCGGCGTCGGCGTTCTCGCGGCGTGCACCGGCGCGGGGCTACGGCCGAGCGTCCGCCCCCGGGTCGAGGCGGACGCGCAGGCCCTGCACGCTGCGGGCGACGCGAGCAGGGCTGTAGATCACCTGGTCGGCGGTCGGCCGGGGCCGGCGGCGGAGCAGGTGCCGGAGCGCCGCGGGTTGTTCGAGGAGGGCGTGCATACCGTTGCCGATCAGGCCCACGGTCGTCTCGTATCCGGCCGCGACGAGCTGGGCGCACGTGGCCACGGTCTCCGCCCGGGCCGGCCGGCCGTCCGCGTCCTCGGCGAGCGTGCGCAGGAGCCCGGTGCCGACCGGGCGCCGCAGGGCGACGCCGATCCCGCGCCAGGCAGACCCGTGCCCGCGCGGCGCGCTCCCGGGTGCCGGGGCCGATCAGCTCGGGCGGGTCCATGCCACGCACCAGGAGGGGGCGGCACACGCACGCGCCCGCGGAGTCGGGGTGCGTCCTGTCGCTTCACCACCGGACCATCCACCCGACCGCCAACCTCGACACACCCGAACCCGGCATCGACCTCGACATCGTCGCCAAGGCCCCCCGCAGCTGCCGGATGGACACCGTCCTGAGCACGTCGTTCGGCTTCGGCGGACAGAACGCCGTCCTCGTCTTCCAAGCCGTCTGACCACGTGCCGCCGGCCGTCCCGTACCGGTCCGGTACTCCTGGTGTGCACGGCCGACCGCAAAGGCCCGTTCCCGCACAGGGCCACCTCACGCACAGGGCCACTTCACCCACGCCACGGGCCGCCGTCCCGCCGGATCACGCCGTCCGCACCGAACTCGTGCCCTGCGCCGAGCGCTGCCTCAGCCGGCACCTGGCCCCGGCGACCGACTGGTTCCCCACCGACCGGTCCCCTGGATCACCGGCCGGGACTTCCCCTGGTGCGCGGAAGGCGGGTACCGAACAGGTCAAGTGATGAAGGGACGAGGCGCGGGCAGTCCCGCAGAGGGATCAGAGTCCGAAGGGATCGCCCCGTAACCACTGCCCGGCAACCTCAACTCCTGTGACTTCGGCTTCAGTTGTTGACGTCGGGCACCGGTGGGGCTACAAACCGGAAGAGAGCGCTCTCACGCCCGCTTTTGCTCCCGCACCCACCCACGCCGACCCGGCTTGAGGAGACCTCGCATGCAGATACCCGCCGGTCCACCCACGCACAGACCACCCCTCGGTACCGCCCGCTCCCGCACAGCGCTCGGCCTGGTCGTCATCCTGCTGGCGGCCTGCTTCGCCGCCCTGACACCGTCGCCCGCGCGGGCCGCCGACCAGCTCCTGTCCCAGGGACGGCCCGCCACGGCGTCCTCGGTCGAGAACGGGACGTTCACCGCCGGCGCCGCGGTCGACGGCAACCCCGGCACCCGTTGGTCCTCGGCCTTCGCCGATCCGCAGTGGCTTCAGGTGGATCTCGGCTCCACCCAGCAGCTCACCCGCGTCACCCTGGCCTGGGAGGCCGCGTACGCCAGGACCTTCCAGATCCAGACGTCCACCGACGCGCGGAACTGGACCACCCTCTATTCCACCGCCTCGGCCACCGGCGGCACCCAGAACCTCGCGGTCACCGGCAGTGGCCGCTACGTCCGGGTGTACGGAACCACGCGAGCAACCCAGTACGGCTACTCGCTCTGGGAGTTCCAGGTGTACGGGCCCGGCGGCGGCACCACTCCGCCGGACGACTTCTGGGGCAGCACCGGTGACATTCCGCCCGCGAGCAACGCCGTGGAAGTGAAGATCCTCAACCGCACCAACGGCAAGTACCCCGACAGCCAGGTGTACTGGAGCTTCAACGGCCAGACGCACTCCATCGCCGAACAGCCCTACCTCGACATGCCGGCGAACTCCGCGGGCCGCATGTACTTCTACCTCGGCTCACCCAACAGCCCCTACTACGACTTCATCGAGTTCACGGTCGGCAACAACGTCTTCAACGGCAACACCACCCGGGTCGACGCCTTCGGCCTCAAGCTGGCCATGCGGCTGCACGCCAAGGACGGCTACGACGTCGAGGTCGGCGAGAACAGGCAGACCTTCGCCGAGGACCGCGCCACCACCTTCCAGCGCTTCACCGACGCGGTCCCGTCCCAGTTCAAGGTGCTGGCACAGACGCAGGCTCCCTACCGGATCATCGCTCCCGGCAGTGACCCGAGCTTCCGCGCGGGCGGCGCCAACGCCAACTACTTCACCTCCTACGCCCAGTCCGTCGGCGTCAACGCGGCCACCTCGGACATCTTCGGGTGCGCCGCGTCCCTGGCCGCCAACCCCGACATGTGCGCCGCCCTCAACCGCCATGTGGCCACGCTGCCGGCCTCTCAGCAGGCCGACCCGGCCCAGTACTACAAGGCCGCCCCGGCGAACTACTACGCCAAGTTCTGGCACGACAACGCCATCAACCACCTCGCCTACGGCTTCCCCTACGACGACGTGGCGGGCCAGTCCTCCTTCGTCTCGCACGGCGATCCGCAGTGGCTGATGGTCGCCGTCGGCTGGTGACCGACCGCCGATTCCCTGAACGGCTCGCCCCCGGTCGGCTCGGAACCCTCCGAGCCGACCGGGGCCGTGCTCGTCTGCCGGAAAGCGCGCCGGTAGGCGGAGGGCGTGGTGCCGAGGGCGGCGCGGAACCGGGCACGGAAATTGGTACCGGTACCGAGTCCGCTCTGGCCGGCGATCTGTTCGATACCGAGGTCGGTGACTTCCAGCAGCTCGCGGGCGTGGCGGATGCGGGCGGTGAGCAGCCACCGGTGCGGGGTGACGCCCGTTTCCCGGCGCCACATGCGGACCAGGGTGCGCGCGGAGACGCGGGCGTGCCGGGCGAGGACCTCCAGTGTGAGGGCTTCGTCCAGGTGACTCAGGGCCCAGTCACGGGTGCCGGCGAGGGTGTGAGCGGTGGGCTCCGGCAAGGGCTGGGAGATGTACTGGGCCTGGCCGCCGTCGCGGTGCGGTGCGGCGACCAGTTCGCGGGCGATGTCGTTGGCGACGGCGGCGCCGAGGTCCTTGCGGACGATGTGGAGACAGAGGTCGATGCCGGCGGTCACGCCGGCCGAGGTCAGCAGGACATCGTCGTCGATGTAGAGGACGCCGCGGTCCACCCGCACCTGAGGGTGGATCCGTTCGAGATCGTCGGCGCTGGCCCAGTGAGTGGTCACCGTACGGCCGTCGAGCAGTCCGGCCGCGGCGAGCGCGAAGGCGCCGGTGCAGATGGAGACGATGCGGGCACCCCGGCTGGAGGCGAGTCTCAGTGCCGCCGTGACCTCGGGCGCCGGCGGCCGCTGATAGTCCCCGTAGCCGGGCACGATGATCGTGTCCGCCTGGGCCAGGGCCGGCAGCCCCGCGGTGTCCCCGACCGTGAACCCCGTGCTGGTCGTGACGCTGCCACGCACCGCGGCGCACACGGTGAGTTCGTACGGTGTGTTGGGCCGCGCGTTGAAGATCTGGGTGGGGATACCGAGGTCGATGGGGAGGACGAGGGGCAGCACCAGGACCGCGACGCGATGAGCAGCCATGGCTTCGATAGTACGACCGCAACTTTCCGGACAGGCCGGAGCCCCGGTCGCCGACACGGACGCCCGACGGGCCGCGTGTCCCGAAACTTGCGAAGGGCGGCGGGCGAGCCCGTGGTCGATCCGGAGGGGCCGGGCGACGATCGAGCCGTGAGCGGCCCGGCCCCACGGCCGGGGCTCACGCCGGGAGCGGTCGCGGCGGAGCGACTCGCACCGGCCGAGGCAAGGACATCCGACTGTCGTGACCGCATACTCCCCGATCGGCCGGTACTTCCCCGTGAAGGACGGACGCCTGTACGGCCATGTCCGTGAGGGCGACGGACCGACGCTGGTCTTCCTCCACTACTGGGGTGGCTCCCATCGCACCTGGCGCTGGGTCATAGAGCGTCTGAGCCCGGCACAGTCGTTCGTCTCGTACGACCACCGCGGCTGGGGTGAGTCCACCGAGGTCCCCGGGCCCTACGGCATCGAGCAGCTCGCCGACGACGCCGAGCGCGTCATCGGCGAACTCGGCCAGGGCGACCACGTCCTGGTGGGTCACTCGATGGGCGGGAAGGTGGCCCAGGTGCTCGCCGCGCGCCGGCCCGCCGGACTGAGGGGTGTCGTGCTCGTCGCACCCGCTCCGCCGGCTCCGGTCGGCGTGACGGCCGAGTACCAGGAGGGCCTGGCGCACGCGTACGACAACGACGAGACCATCGACCACAGCATCGATCTGGTGCTCACCCATGGTGAGCTGTCCGCCGAGGCACGCCGCCAGGTCCACGAGGACAGTTCCAGGGCAGGCGAGGCGGCCCGCACGGCGTGGCCGCGGCAGGCCCTGGTCGAGGACTTCACGGACAGGGTGACGACGATCGACGTACCCGTGCTGGTGCTGGCCGGGAGCGAGGACAAGGTGGACCCGCCGCCGATCCTGCGCGAGCACCTCCTTCCCCTGATCAGCACGGCCTCTCTCACCGAACTCGAGGGCAGCGGCCATCTGTCGCCGCTGGAGGTGCCGGACCAGGTGGCCTCCCACATCAGCGCCTTCCTCGCCGCCGGCCGCTAGCGCCGCGCGGTGCCGGCGGCCCGGCGGCGTCACCCACCGGGGAGCGCGGCTCAGGGGGTGTCGTCGACCTCTCGTACCAGCTCGATCGCCCTGCCCAAGGTGGCGAGCCGGGCCTCCAGGGTGTCCCCGGCCGGGTACATGCGCACGGTGTCGACGCCGGCGGCCCGCCACACCCGGAGCCGCTCGCGCACCATGGACTCGGTACCGATCAGCGTGGTGCCCAGGACCATCTCGTCGGTCACCAGCGCCGTCGCACCGTCCCGGTCACCGGCCTGCCACCGCTCGCGTACCTCGGCGGCGACCTCGGCCCAGCCCTGCCGGCTGTAGGCGTTGTTGTAGAAGTTGGTGGTCGCCGACCCCATGCCGCCCAGGCTGAAGGCCAGTTCCTTCTTGCGCCGGGCGGTCATCGCGCCGAGGACCTCCTCATCGGCTGCGAAGGCGACCTCGGCACCCTGGCAGACGTCCAGGTCGCCGCGTGTCCGGCCGGCGCGGGCCAGGCCGTCGTCCAGGTGGGCGAAGTAGGCGCCGGCCGCGCCCTCGGGTACGAAGCTGGTTCCCAGCCAGCCGTCGGCGACCTCCCCGGTCAGACGCAACATCGCCGGTGACAGCGCGGCCAGGTACAGGGGGACCCGGTGCTCGGCCCGCATCGACAGCCGCATGGGAACCGCTTCGCTGCCGGGCAGCGGGATGGTGAACTCCTGTCCCGAAAAGGCGAGTTTGCCGCCGTCGAGCAGCCGCTGCACGATCTCGACGGTCTCCCGCATACGGCGCAGCGGCCGGGCGAACGGCACCCCGTGCAGTCCCTCCAGCACCTGTGGGCCCGAGGCTCCCAGGCCGAGCACGAAGCGTCCCCCCGAGAGGTTGGACAGGGTGATGGCGGTCTGTGCGATGGCCGCCGGGGTGCGGGTGCCCAGCTGTATGACACCGGATCCCAGGAGCATCCGGTCGGTGAGCGCGGCGTAGTAGCCGAGCGCGGAGGGAGCGTCGGAGCCCCATGCCTCGGCGACCCAGCAGATGTCCAGGCCCAGCTTCTCCGCCTCGACGACGAAGTCCGCCGGCTCGCTCCAGCTCTCGCCGCCCGAGGCCTCGACCGTGGTGGCGGTACGCATCATGCCTCCGCCCGCTGCTTGATGTGCTCGAGGGTCGAGGCGATGTTCCGCTCGAACTCGCGCAGCCGGACGAAGACGATCTTCTCTTCCTTGTCCGGCATCCGGTCGATCGCGAGGGACAGTCCGGAGCGGCCCGGGCCCAGCTGCATCCACTCCGACAGTTCCGTTCCGCCGTTCTCGGGCCGCAGGCGGAAGCGCCAGACCGCGGCGGGGTCGGCGGGGTCCTGCACCGCCCAGGCGAGGACGCGTTCCGGTTCGCACTCGATCACGTGCGATGTCGTCGACCACTCGCCGAGTGCCTCGTGCTTGCTGTGGCCGACGAACCGGGCACCCACGGCCGGGCCACCCGCACCGTCGAGCCAGTGCACGGACTGGAGTTCCTCGCTCATGGCCGGCATCAAGGTGATGTCGCTGACCAGGTTCCACACCCGTTCCGGTGGGGCGTCGATCCAGGTCCGCACTTCGACCGTGGGTTTGTCCGCGTAACGCGCGCCCGTCCACTCCACGTTCGTCATCCTCCTCGCTGTCGGACTGGTGTGGCCATTAGAGTTGCTTCATGAGACTTAGCTGTCAAGAGCGGTGCTGGCGGTGGCGATCAGGCCGTACCGAACCGGCGTTGCACATCCGGCCAACGCTTGAGCCGCTCGGGATAGCCCGGTCCCATCCGCATCGACGTCTCCTCGACCGCGAGGGGCCGGTGGCAGGCGGAGCACACCACTTCGGCCGTGGTGTCGTGGCCGCACGCGTCGTGGTGGAACACGACGGGGACGCCCTCCTCGCCGGCCAGCCAGCGGTCGCCCCATCGGGACATCGTGGCCAGCACGGTGAAGAGGTCGCGCCCCTTCTCCGTGAGCACGTAGTCGTAGCGCGGTGGCTCGCGTTCGTAGAGCCGCTTTTCCAGCACCCCCTCGTGCACCAGACGGTGCAGCCGGTCGGTCAGGGTGTTGCGCGCGATGCCCAGCTCCCGCTGGAAGTCATCGAAGCGGTGGATGCCGTAGAACGCCTCGCGCACGACGAGAGGCGTCCAGTGGTCACCCAGCAGATCAAGGGTCCGCGCGATGGAGCACGGCCAGTCGGCGAACGAGGTTCTTCTCATGACCCCGATCATAGAGAGTTGCGCGAAGAGACTCAGCAGTTGAATCTGCGGGCTCAGCTCAGCCCGATCGGCTGACCGATACCGGTCCCGATCCTGGGCCGGAAGCCGGGTCGCCACCCGGCTCCGCGCCAGCAGGTTCGGAAGGGGCGGGCTCAGGCCGACGTGGCGTTCGATTCCGCGGGTCGGCCGGCCGGGGAAGTGGTGGTCGAGGCGGTGTCCGCCGTCTCGCGCGGAGTGCGGAGGACGGCCGCGGCGATCACCAGGGCGGCCAGGACGAAGCACGAAGCGACTCGGAAGGCGAGCTGGTAGCCGCCCGTCAGGGCTTCGTCCCGGGTGGTGTCGCCGTGCAGCAGGGCGCCGGTGTGCGAGGCGGCGAGGGCGCTGAGGACGGCGAGACCGAGGGAGGCACCCACCTGCTGCATGGTGTTGAACATGCCGGAAGCCAGGCCGGAGTCCTGCGCAGTGGCACCGGACATGGCCAGTCCGGCCAGTGAGGGCATCGCCAGGCCGAAGCCGATGCCGAGCGGCACCGTCGCGGGGAAGACATCGGTGAAGTAGGTGCCGTGCACCGAGATCCGACCGAGGAAGCCCAGGCCGCCGGCGATCAGGGCGAGAGCGACGAGCAGCACGGTCCGGGCACCGAACCCGGCGATGAGGCGTGGGGCGACGAACAGCGACATCAGGCCGATCAGCACGGAGACGGGTACGACGCCGAGACCTGTCCGCACCTCGTCGAGGGCGAGCACCTTCTGCATGTACAGCACGGCCAGGAACTGGAAGCCGAACATGCCCGCGACCAGGAGGGTGTGCGTGCCCAGCGCGCCGGAGACGTTGCGGTACCGGAACATCCGGGGCGGCAGCAGCGGGTCGTCGGCCCTGGCCTGGCGCCCGACGAAGGCCGCGAGCAGAACGAGGGAGCCGAGGCCGAGGCCGAGGGTCCGGACGGAGCCGAAACCGTGGTCGGCCGCCTCGACGATGGCGCAGACGGCCAGAATGAGCGCGGCGGTGATCAGAACGGCGCCGAGTGCGTCGGTGCTCTTGCCCGGGCTCCCGGTCCGCTCGGCGGCCAGAACGCGCCGGGCCATCACGACAGCCGCGACACCGAGGGGCACGTTGACGAAGAAGATCCAGTGCCAGCCGGCGGCCTGCGTCAGCACACCGCCCAGCAGGAGACCGAGAGTGCCGCCCGCGGACTGCACGAAGCTGTAGACGCCGATCGCCTTGGCACGTTCCCGCGGCTCTGTGAACAGCGTGACGATCATGGCGAGGGTGACGGACGACGTCACCGCACCGCCGGCTCCCTGGAGGAAACGGGCGACGAGCAGCGCGGTCGGGTTCTGGGCCAGGCCGCAGAGCAGGGACGCCACGGTGAAGACGGCCAGACCGGTGACGAAGACCCGCTTGCGGCCGAAGAGATCACCGAGCCGGCCCGAGAGAAGCAACAGGCCGCCGAAGGGGATCAGATAGGCGTTGACGACCCAGCCGAGGTTCGACGAGGAGAAGCCCAGACTCTCCTGGATGGACGGCAGGGCCACGTTCACGATGGTGCCGTCGAGGATCACCATCAACTGCCCGGTGCAAAGGATCGCCAGTGCGGGCCGGCGAGAGATCCGGCCCGGTGGTGAGGGCACGGCCTGAGCGGACATGGATACGCCTTCCTTGGGGGCCTTTTTGTTACTGGCTCCATCTTCTGTAACCGGCCCAACCTGGGGAAGAAGGCACTTTTATGTCCCGCAGTCACATCGATGTGACGGGCCGGCCGGAGCACCCGGGCACGGGTCAGCCGTTCGGCTGAGTGTCGTGGGACGCCGAACCGAACGGCAGCCGGAGGGATCGTCGGGCGGCTGCGGCGGTCACACAAGGACCTGACGCAGGCACTTGGGCCGGAGGGGCCGGGGCCTCGGTGACGTTGACCTTCCCATCGCTGCCGTCGGGGCATGTGGCGTCGGCACCGTCTGCGCCACGGCAGGTGGCCCTCGCCGTGATGTCGACCGTCCCCGCACCAGAAGCCTTGAAGTCGCCGCTTTCGCCACTGGGCGCCAGTACGTCCTCGTCGGAACTCGCGGGGTCGCCGAATGTCACCCTCACCCCGTCCTCGACGTCGGCCGGCGAAAGGCGGACGGATACCGGCTCGCCCACAACGGCGTCGACTGCCGTCCCGTTGTCAACATGATCACGAGTCACGCGTCCCACCACACCGTTCGGGCCAGATGGGTGCGTCGGTTTCGTCGGCAAAGCCGCCGTGCCCCTCGACACCGGTGCCCTGTTCGCCTCCGGTGCCACCGTCCGGACCGTCGCCGTCGGAAGCCGCGCCCAGTTCACCGCGATGAACGCCTTCATCGAGACTCACGGACTGCGGCCCGTGATCGACCGTGTCTTCCCCTTCGAGGCGGCCGTGGACGCCTACCGGCATTACGCGACCGGCGCTCCCTTCCGCAAGGTCGTCGGCAGCCACTCCTACGCCTCCCCGCAGGCCCCTACTGGGGCATGACGAGCAGTCAGAGGCTGGAGTGCCGGGCGTGGCGACCTCCCAGTCGGTCGGCACGGCCTCGGCCGGGCCCTCGGCGTCCGGGAGCGTGGCGGGATTTCCCGGTGAGGTTGTCCGTGATCTGCATGACGGCGATCGGCGGGGGGGGGGGGGGGGGGGGGGGGGGGGCGGCGCCCCCCCCCCCCCCCCCCCCCCCCCCCCGCCAGGCCGGCACCGGATCGCAGGACTCCCCGCGTGGTCCTGCGTCCTGATGACGGGGCAGTTGCGCGGTGGGGTGTGTCAGTCGCCCGGAACGGTGCCCTCCTCGAAGCGGAGGTAGCGCTCGACGGACCGGGCCAGGACTTCGTTGCCGTGGCAGGTGACGACCCGGTCCCACCAGGCGCCGTAGATCCGCTCGAAACGGTAGCCGGCGAGCAGGTCGGCCGCCGCGCGGACCGCCTGCGGGCGCTCCGGGATGTGGTTGGCGTAGCTGTGCATGAGGGTCACCCAGCGGCTGTCCGGGCAGACGTTGACGACGTCGCCGGTGAACAGCGCCCCGTCGCCGGCGCTCCAGTGCAGCACCGCGCTGCCCGGGAAGTGCACGCCCGGGTTGATCAGGGTCACCTCGTCGGTGAGCTGGAGTGTGCGCCCGCTCCAGAACCGCACGGCCGGGTCCGGCCGGCCCACCCACTGCCGGTCGGCGTCGTGGAGATGGACCGGCGCGTCGAAGGCGTGCGCCCACTCCACCATCGCGGAGTAGAAGTGCGGGTGGCTGATCGCGACGTGGTCGATGCCGCCGAGCTCCTCGACGGCCCGCACCATCGCGTCGTCCAGGTATGGCACGCAGTCCCACAGCACGTTCCCGGCGGCGGTGCGCAGCAGCAGGGCCCGCTGGCCGATGGCGAACTCCGGGGTGACCCCCACGCCGAGCACATCGGGCCCCTGCTCCTCGAAGCGGCCGCTGTGGCCTTCCTCCCGCAAGCCTGCCAGTGTCGTCCACCGCTGGCCGTCCCGGCCCACGTACTGCCGTTCGTCCAAGCAGACCGGACAGTCCGGACGCGCGGCGGCGTACTGGGTGCCGCAGGTGCGGCAGATCGGACGTGCCGGGGCGGTGGTGTCAGCCACGGCTGCCTCCGGCGAGTTCGGTGAGGACGTACGGACGGCTCGGCCGCCAGCCCAGTTCCTCGACGGCGCGCCGTCCCGACACCACCTGGTTCAGGCCAAGGGCCTCGGCGAACGGGCCGCCCAGGGCCTCGGCGGCCTGCTCCACCGGCCAGGGCTCGACTCGGCCCGTGCCGCCCGCGGCGATGTCGGCGGCTGCGGCGAGTGCCGCGACCGGCACCGCTTCGTGCGCCACGCCGTGCAGCACGCTGCCCGCATCGGCCTTGGTCACCGCCAGCACAAAGAGTTCGGCGAGGTCGTCCACGTGCACCATGGGCCAGCGGGCCGCGGCCGAGCCGACGTACCGGCCGGTGCCGTGCTCGCGTGCCCAGTCGGTCATCATGCCGGGGATACCGCCGCCGCGGCCGTACACGATGCCGGGCCGCACGACGACGGCGCGCACGTCGTCCCCGACGGCGGCCAGCACGCGCTGCTCGATCCGCGGACGGTAGCCGACGATGGCGATGGCGTTGGTCGGCGCGTCCTCGGTCAGCGGGGTGTCGCCGGTGGCGCCGAGCACCCACACGCCACTGGTGTAGACGAACGCCCGGTTCGTGCCGCGCAGCGGTGCGAGCAGCGCCTCGAGGGCGGCGGTGTCCACCGCTTCGTCGCCGGTCGGGGTGGCCAGGTTCACCACCGCGTCCACGTCGTCCGTCACCGCCGCGCGCAGCGATGCCGGGTCGGTCAGATCGCCGACCCGCACCGGCACGTCCGGATGGAGCGCGGCCGCGTCCTTGACCAGGGGCACCACGTCGTGGCCCTCCAGCGTCAGACGGGACACCACCGCGGAGCCGATGTAACCGGTGGCACCGAGCACCAGAACCCTCATGAACCCTCCCAAGCAGACGTTCTTCGAACAGGAGAACCGTAGGAACCGCGCCCGCACTCGCGGATCCGTCGAACGACCGGGGTGCGTACCGGCGTTCAGCCGCAAAGGGGCCGAAGGGCTGACCGGGTCGACCAGACCGACGGCGAGGAGGTGACGGGGGACGCGGGACGGGGTGGAGGTCAGCCCAGGTCGAGCGCTCCCAGGGCGGCCCGCGATGTCACGCCGAGCTTCGGGTAGGCGTTGGACAGGTGATAGCCGACCGTGCGCGGGCTCAGGAACAGGCGCGCGCCGATGTCCCGATTGCTCAGGCCAGTTGCCGCGAGCCGTACCACTCGCAGCTCCTGCACGGTCAGCCGGTCCACGAGAGCCACCCCCGCCGCTGACGCGGCCGGGGCGACACCGACGGCCCGCAACTCCGCGCGGGCCCGATTCGCCCACGCGGCGGCCGACATCCGCTCGAACGACTTCAACGCCACGGTCAGCGCCTCCCGGGCGTCAGCCCGCCGCTTCGCCCGGCGCAGCCACTCCCCGTACAGCAACCGGGTGCGCGCCTCCTCGAACGGGCGGCCGTCCCCGTCGTGGGCGGCGAGCGCCCGCTCGTAGAACTCCTCCGCAGTTGCGGCGTCGGCGGTGAGCAGGGCGCGACAGCGCAGCTCCACCGCCCTCGCCCACGCAGTTCCGGTGGCCCCGGTCCACCGCGCGAAACTCTCGGCGGCCGGCCCGGCCTCGGCGGCCCGCTCCGTGCGCATGGCGGCCTCCACCTGGTCGGGCAGGCTGTGTACGGAAACCATGAGGTGCCGGTGCGGGCCCCCTGTCAGGGCGGCGAAATGTCGCAGCGCCCGGTCGTAGCGGCCGAGCCCGAGGTCGAGCAGACCGTGTGCCCTGGTCAGCCAGAACGGGGACGGTACGACATCGGGGCACAGGTCCTGTCCCGGCTGTCCGGCGGAGCCGCGGCCGAGCAGGTCCCCGCCCCCCGGGCCGTCAGTTCCTTCCGGTCCCTCCGTGGCGCCCGGCTCCTTCCCGTCGAGCGCGGCCAGCACCGCCAGGACGCCGCTGAACATCGTGGCGAGATGGCGCTGACCGGTGTCGCAGGCGATCTCCAGACCCTCGACCGCCGTCGTGTACGCGTCCCGGTGCCGCCCCAGGAACAGCCGCAGCCGCGCCAGCCGTAGCAGCACCCGCGGCAGCACCCCGACGGCACCCTCCACCCGGCACTCCCGCTCCAGGGCCACGGCCTCGTCGTGCACCGTGCGGTACTCGCCGAGCAGCACGTCCCAGCCGTGCAGCCGCACCTGATCAGTCAGGCTGCGCTCATGCCGGGTCCGCACGACGTAGTCGGCGAACTCCCGTACCGCCGCCGCCCCGTCCACCAGATCACCCGCCAGCATGTCGAGAACCCCGGCCGCACCCCGGTGCACGGGATGCTCACCGAAGTCGAGACCGGCCACCCGCGCGCGGGTGTGCCGGGCCGCCGCGACCGGGTCCGGCGCCTCCCAGGCCATCGCGGTGGACTCGAACAGCAGCGACGCCCCCATGGCGGGACGGTGCGCCGTCACCTCGGAAGTCGCCTCGACGAGCAGCAGCCGCGCCGACTCCGCGCGGCCCTGCTCGTGTTCGAGCGCTGCCCGGACGCTGGCAAGCCGGGCGACCGCCGGTGGACTGCTCACCGGCCCCGCCTCGTCGGCGAGCATCCCCGCGAGTTCCACCTGTCCTGCCTCGGCTGCTGCGGCGGCCGCGGCGGCCAGCCGCAGCGACCGGGCTTCCTGGTCCTCGGTCAGCCGGGCGGCCCGCCGATAGGCGGCGGCGACCGCCGCCCGGCCGCCCCGCGAGCGGAACAGCTCGGCGCTGCGCTCCAGTTCGGCGGCGACCTCGTCGTCGTAGCCGACGGTCGCCGCGGCCAGATGCCAGGCCCGGCGGCCCATGTCGTCGGCGGCCGATGCCGCCTCCGCGAGCGCCCGGTGCGCGGCCGTCCGTTCGGCCAGCACCGCACCCTGATATGCGGCGGCGCGCGCCAGCGGATGCCGGAACACCAGCCGGCGTCCGGACACCCTCACCAGGCCCGCCGCCTCCGCGGGCCCGAGATCGCCGGCGGCCGCGCCCACCCGTTCCCCCGCCGCCACCAGCAGCGCCACGTCGCCGGTGTCGTCCGCCGCGGCGACCGTCAGCAGCAGACGGGTCGGCGCGAGCAGCGCTCGAATCCGCTCGTCGAAGATCCGCCGCACCCGCCACGAGGCCGGCAACACGGCGATCTCCCGTGCGTCCAGCGGCTCGCTCCCGTCCCGCTGGGCCGCCGTCAGAGCCCCCACGAGCTCCACCATGGCCAGCGGATTACCCTGCGCGAGCCCGAGGATGCGGCTGCTCACGGCGGCATGCAGCTCGGGCGCCCGGCCCGCCAGCAGCGCCGTCCCCTCCTCGTCGGTCAGCGGCCCGAGGTGCAGCATCGGCAGGCCCTGCGCGCCGTCGAAGGCTGCCGCATCCTCATGCGCTGCGATCACCATGGCCACCCGCCCCCTGCCGAGCCGGCGGGCCGCGAACAGCAGAGCATCCAAGGTCTCCAGGTCCAGCCAGTGCGCGTCGTCCACCAGGACCACGACCGGACGTTCCTCGGCCAGCTCGTCGAGCAGGCCCAGCGTCGCGGCCCCGAGCAGGAAGCGGTCCCCGGCGGGCACCTCGTCCGGCGTGATCGCCCCGCGCAGCGCCGTCAACTGACGCTCTGGCAGGCTCCTGACCCGGTCCAGGGTTCCCCGGAGGAGCACCTGCAGACCGGCGTACGGCAGCGAGGCTTCCGACTGGACACCAGTACACCGCAACAGCCGGGCTCCGGCTGCCGCCGCGGAGGCGCATCGGTCGAGCAGTGCCGTCTTGCCCGCCCCTGCCTCGCCGAGGAGCACCACGGCCCCGCCCCGGCTCTCCCGGACTCCCCTCAAGAGCCCGTCGAGCACTTCCCGTTCGTGCTGCCGGCCGCTGAGACCGGCGGGCCCCCGATCGGCGGCGCTTGCCCGGACCGCGTCGGTCATGTGGTGCTGTCCCCTCCTTCAGTGAGCATGGCTGACGATGTCATCGGTCCAACGGCGGTGCCCCCCCCGGTCCACGGTGCGCTCAACAGCACGGTGCCGATGCGCCGTTCCTGTCTTCTGATGAGCGGGCTGACCGGGCTGACCTCGCTGACCGGGCTGACCTGGCTGTCCCGAGTCCGACCAGGCCGGACAGCAAAACGCCGGGACACTAGCCGGCGCCTCCCCGGATCAGTGTTCTCGACTCGGTGGCCTCTCGGTGTTCGGGCGGCACGGCCGCGGCCGTCGTCGTGTACACGGCCTCGGCCGGCAGGCGCCGCTCCAGGGCGAGCAGCATGCCGGCCCCCGCCGTCGAGCTCGCCGCCAGCACCAGCCAGGGCAGCCGGCCGTCGACCGCCAGCAGCCCGGTGAACAGTGACGGCGCCAGGGTCTGGGACAGCGCCCAGGACAGCTGGTATGTGGCCAGGTAGCGGCCGCGCGCCTCGGCGGGAGCGGCGCTCACCGAGAGTGCGCCCGCGCTCGGGCTGTGCACCAGTTCGCCGATCGTGTACAGGACCAGCAGCCCGACCAGGCCGGCCATCACGCCCTGGCGGGGCATACCGCCCAGCAGGGCGTAGCCGAGGAACGCGGTGGCGAAGACCAGGGCGCCGACCGCGGCCACCCGGGTACGCCGGGCGAAGCGCCGGCCGAGCCTGCCGACCGGCACGCCGGCGAAGGCGCAGAGCGCGGTGTTGACCGCGAACAGCGGACCGGCCACCGAGGCGGGCAGGTCGAACTGGCTCACGGCGTACACCGGCAGCAGCACGCTGAGCGCCGAATAGCCCAGGGCGATCAGGAAGTTGGCCAGGGTGAGCCCGGCGTACGGGCTATCGCGCAGCACCGCGCGATAGCCGGCCCGCTGCCGACCGGTCGCGGGGCGGACCGGGTGGGCGGGCCTGATCCGCAGCGCGAACAGTGCCGCGACGAAGAAGGTGGCCGCGTTCAGCCAGGCGACCGCCAGGAAGCCGCGGTCACCGCCGAGTTGGACCAATCCGGCGGCGAGCAGGCCGCCGGCGCCGAGCCCGGCGTTGTTCACGCTCCGGGCGAGTGCCATCAGCCGGTCCCGGTGCTCCCCCTGGCCGAGCTCGCCGATCAGGGCCTGCTGGGTCGCGGGGAACGCCTGGGCGCCGGCCGCGGTGAGGGCGGCGACCAGGGCGAAGACCGGCAGGGTGGTACCGAGCGGGAAGGCCAGGAAGCCGAGGCCACGGACCAGATACAGGGCCAGCCGCACCCGCCGGGCACCGAACCGGTCGACGGCCCAGCCGCCGACCGGCATGGCACCCATCGCCAGCAGCCCGGCAGCGGTCAGGACGGTGCCGATCGTCGGCAGTGGCAGTCCGGTGATCCGCTGGAAGAAGACCAGGCTGAACGGCACGTACATACCCGTGCCCACCGCGTCCACCAGCATCCCGGCGATCAGGTTCCGCTCGCCGGGCACCCGGCGATCCTTCACCTTCATACCCTCTCCTCAAGTGCGGGGTGAGGCACGGACGCGGGCGGCCTTTCCCAGCCGACCGTGTCGAGCAGCAGCTTCGCGGCCGCCGTCGCCCCGTCGGTGCGGATCGTGGCAGCCACGGCGGCCGCTCGTGCGCGGGTCCCGGGGGTCAGGGCCGTCTCGAGTGCGGCCGACAGGGACTCGTAGGTCAGGGTCGGACCGTCGTGCGCCGCGCCGATGCCCAGCTCGGCCACCCGGCCGGCCCAGTACGGCTGGTCCGCCATCTGGGCTGCCACCACCTGGGGCGCGCCGGCCCGGGCAGCCGTCGTCGTGGTGCCCGCGCCGCCGTGGTGCACGACGGCGGCCACCCGGGTGAACAGCACCTGCTGGTTGACCTCGCCGACGGCGAAGCAGTCGTCCCGGTCGTCGGTCAGGGCCAGGTCGGCCCAGCCGGGGGAGAGGAGGACGCGGCGGCCCTGCGCGCGGACCGCCTCGACGGCCGCCCGGGAGACGCTCTGCGCGTCGCGGACGGGCATGCTGCCGAAGCCCACGTACACCGGGGGTTCGCCGGCGTCCAGGAACGCCTCCAGAGCGGCCGGGAGCGGGCGTTCGTCCGGCCGGATCCACGCGCCGGTCTGCACCACGTCGAGGTCGACCGGCTGCGGCCACGGGCTCAGGGCCGGGTCGGCCGCCAGCCATGGGCGGTCGGTGAAGACGTGGTCGCGGACGTTCTCCACCGGGGGCAGACCGATCGCGGCCCGGTGGGTGTTGACCGCCTCGCCGAACAGCGCGTTCATGTGCTCGGTGTTCAGGTCCCACAGCACCCGGTTGTCGGTCACCTCCGGCGGGAGCGGCCGGCCCGGCCACGCGAGCGGCGGGTGGTGCGGCGACGGCAGGTAGGTCGGGAAGTAGGCGACGAACACGTAGGGGACGCCCAGCTCGTCGGCCACCGCCCGCGCGGCGGCCGCGGCCGGGATCAAGCCGGTCGCCACCACGACGTCGCATCCCTCGGCCACCGCGGCGACCGAGTCGTACGTCGCGGCGAGCATCCGGGCCGCGCGCTCGGACAGGCTCTCCGCCGGCAGCGGCTTCCCCGTCCCGGTCACCGCCCTGGTCGCCATCGCGCGCAACGACTGGCCGAGCGGCACCAGTGGGATGCCGGCACGGTCCAGCAGCTCCGCGAAGTCCGGCGGGGCGCACATCTGCACCTCCGCGCCGAGTGCCCGCAGTTCCGCCCCGAGCCCGAGCATCGGCTCGACGTCCCCGCGCGACCCGTACGCCACCAACAACACACGCATGTCAGGGTTTCCCTTGCTTTCCGTGGATTCCGGCCTTGGCCGGCGGGGCGTAGCCCGTGGTCTTGCTGTAGCCAAGGGACTCAACAATCAACCCGTCCCGTACCAGCGTGAGGCTCACGCCGCGGACCGAGTCGGTGGGTCCCTCGCGGAAGTGGCACCGCCAGCGGACCGTCGCCCGTTCACCGGTGATGACGACGCCCTCCGGCTCGAACTGGATCGTGCGGTCCTCGGCGAGTGCCCGGCAGAACTCCAGGCACTCGGCGCGGCCTTCATAGCGGGTCCCGTCGGGGGCCGGCTCCTTCGCCTCCATCACGCAGTCGTCGGCGATCAGGTCGGCGAGCGTGGAGGCGTCATGGTCGATGAAGGCGCGGTTGAAGCAGTGGATGACCTCGGCCGTGGTACGGAACGTCAATGCCGCAACTCCTCGGAAGTGGAACGATCGGTCTGCCATTTCCCGTTCGGGCCCGGCCGGGCGACCGGCCCTCCCGGCGGTGCGTGTGCCGGCCCGGTGCCGACGGCCGGGCACCCCCGGTGGCCCGAAAGGTCCGGTTCGGCCGGTGCCTGCGGGTCGTCGGGTCATCGCGTCTCCTGCTGAAGGCCGGTCCCCGCCTCCTCGACCGTGGTGGCGGGAGCGGCGATCGCCTGTTCTGCGGCGCGGCTGACGTGCTCCCATGCCGCCCAGGTGTCCATGCGGGTGCGGGCGATGTCGAACGCGAGGTCGTAGACCATGCTCCCCAGGAGCAGGCGCAGCGGCGGCTCGTCGCTGTCGACCAGCTTGAGCAGCGCGGCCGCGGCGAGCTTCGGGTCGCTGTCGACCGAGCCCTCGGCGAACTGCTTGGCCAACTCCTCCCGCAGCGGCGCGTACGCCTCCAGGGGGCTCGTGTTGCGCATGGCGGTGTAGAGGTGGGTCCAGTAGCCGCCGGGCTGAATGATGCTTACCTTGACTCCGAAGCCGGCGGCTTCCGCGGCGAGGGCTTCGCTGAGTCCCTCCAGGGCGAACTTGCTGGCGCTGTAGAGACCGGTGCTGGGGAAGCCGCCCAGGGCGGCGATGCTGGAGACCTGCACGAGGTGTCCGGAGCCCTGTTCGCGCAGGACCGGCATGACGGCCTGGGAGACCCAGAGGGCGCCGAAGAAGTTGGTGTCCAGTTGGGCCCGGGCCTCGGTCTCGGTGAACTCCTCGACCATGCCCATCGACAGCATTCCGGCGTTGTTGACGACGATGTCGAGCCGACCGAAGTGGGCGACCGCCTCGGCGACGGCGGCGAACACCGCGTCGCGGTCGGTCACGTCCAGCCCGAGGGGCAGCACCCGCCCGGGGTGGGCGGTCGCCAGTTCGTCGAACGGGGCCGTGGTGCGGGCGGCGACCGCGACGCGGTCGCCGGCGGTCAGCGCGGCCTCGGCGAAGGCGCGGCCGAGGCCCCGGCTGGCGCCGGTGATGAACCAGACGCGGCTCGTGGTGTCGGCTGAGAGGTGCATTCGCGGTACTCCTGTCTGAGGAACGAGACGCCCGGGGTTCGGTCCGCCGGGGTCTCGGGTGTGGGAGGTTCGGGTGCGTGCGTGCGTGGTGCGCGGGCGTGTCCGGTCGGCCGGTCAGCTCCTGCGCGCGCTCCATACGGCGAGGGAGGTGAGGAGGGTGAAGAGGGCCCCGGTCGTCAGGGCGGCGTTGACGGAGAGGTGGGTGGCGACGATTCCACCGAGGAGGGCGCCGAGTGCGATGGCGAGGTTGTAGACGGAGGTGTTCAGGGCGGTGGCTGCCTCGGTCGATTCGGGTGCGGCCTTGAGGATCCAGGTCTGGACGGCGACCGGTACGCCGCCGAAGGCCAGCCCCCATGCCAGCAGGAGGAGCGCGCCGCTGACCGCGGTGCGGCCGGCGAGGGGGAAGAGCCCGAGGACGACGGTCAGCACGGCGCCGATGGTGATGATGGTCGCGCGGATGTTCCGCTCCGCAGCCGCGCCGGCGAGGAAGTTGCCGAGAATGCCGGCGACGCCGAAGCCGAGCAGCAGCGGGCCGATCATCGCCTCGTCGACCCCGGAGGTGGTCTGGAGGATCGGGCTGACGAAGGTGAAGGCGGCGAAGTGACCGCCGACCAGGAGAAAGGTGGCGAGAACGCCGGCTCGTACCACGGGGTGGCGGAACTGCTGCGGCAGCGTGCGCAGCTGAACGACCTGCTGGGCGGGCATGGGAGGCAGCAGGAGGAGCAGGGCCACCAGCACGAGGAGGCCCAGTGCGCCGGCGGCAACGAACGCCGTCCGCCAGTCCGCGAGCCCGCCGATCAGCGTCCCGGCCGGTATGCCCAGGACGTTGGCGGCCGTCGCGCCGCCGAAGACGATCGAAAGGGCCCGGGGGATGGACCGCTCCGGCACCAACCGCACGGCGAGGCCTGCGGCGAGTGCCCAGAAACCGCCGATGCTGATGCCGACGAGGAAGCGCGAACCCAGCAGGACGGCGAAGTTGGGTGCCAGTGCTGTCAGGCCGTTGGCCAGCACCATGAGGGTGATCAGGCCGATCAGGGCGACCCGCCGGTCGAGGTGCCGGATCGCCACCGGGAGCAGCGGCGCCGTGGCGGAGGCGACCAGGCCGGGCACGGTCACCATCAGTCCAGCGGTCCCCTCGGAGACGTCCATCGCGCTGCCGATGAAGGGGAGCAGCCCGACGGGCAGGGACTCGACGGTCACCAGCGCGAACGTTCCGACCGCCATCGCGACGACGGCGAGCCACCTGATGAGGGGTGTTCGCTCACCAGCGGAGGCGGTGGGCTTCGTCGCGGAATCGACGATGGTCATGGTGGAACTCCGGTCTGTAGGGCTCAGCTTGCGGCGAGGGCGCCGTGGTCGATGACCGTGGTGTTCTGGGCGACGGCGATGCGCCATCGGCCGTCGTCCTTGGCGAGGACGTACAGCAGCGTGCCGGGGGCGGCTTCGGGGTGGGCGGCCACTGCGGACGCCCATCGGCGCTCGGCCGCGCCAGGTCTGCCGCAGCTTCTTCGCCGGGCCGGATCGCCGTGAGCGCGGAGCACCTCGTGCAGGCGTCGTCCGTCCCGGGTGATCGGCCGCTGACGGATCTTGATCACGGCGAGGTCGGGCCGGATGAACACGATGGACTCGGCTTCGTAGGTGACGGTCAGCGGCTGACGGGCCGTGCCGGGCAGAGCGCGGTGGGCGAAGGCGCTGATCTCCTCCAGGCCGGTCAGCGGGTCACCGTAGGGCATCGTCCAGAAGGCGTCCTGGCGGAACAGCTCCGTGAACGCGTCCGGCAGGCCGTTTCGCTGGGCGTGCTCGACCTGGGCAACGAGGGTGACGACGGCGCGCACCTCCTCCTGCGAACCGGTGACGCCGGCGACGAGGGGCTCCATGAGGGTGTCCTTCCTGGCTGTGCGGTGTGCTGGCGCCCCGGGACAACGGCTGGTCTCCCGTCCGGCACGCTGTCGGCGGCCGCAGGCGGGCCACCGGGCGGTGCGGTGTCACCGGTACGGGCGCCGCACCGCCCACGGACCACCGCGCGGCGGTTCCGGCCGCTGTCGATCTTCCAACTCCCCACCGCGCCCATCAACGTCGAAGATCAGTAAGATCCGATAACTGAGGCTTATGACGGGGGTCGGCACAGGTGGAAATACGCGACATCGAGATCTTTCTGACGTTGGCCGAGGAACTGCACTTCGGCAGGGCGGCCGCCCGGTTGCACCTCACGCAGGCTCGCGTCAGCCAGGTGATCGGACGCCAGGAGCGAAGACTGGGCGGCTTGTTGTTCGACCGTTCCAACCGCCGCCAGATCCGCCTGACCCCGCTCGGCCAGCAGCTCCGCGGCGACCTGCGGCCGGTCTACGCGAACCTGCGCGACAGCCTCGAACGCGCCCGGATGGCGACCCGCGGCAAGACCGCACGCCTGCGCGTCGGCATGCTGCCGTTCAACGTGCCCGACATGTACCCCTACTGGGAGACCTTCCGCTCCCGTCATCCCCAGTGGGAACTGCAGCTGCGCCGGGCGCCTTACCTCGACCCGTTCGCCAGGCTGCGCGAGGGCGACATGGACGTCTTCCTCACCTGGCTGCCGGTCGACGAGCCCGATCTCACCGTCGGCCCCATCCTCTTCCGCGACCCCCGCGTCCTGGCCGTCGCCGCAGGCCACGAACTCGCCGAACGGCACTCCGTCCCGTTCGAGGCCCTGGCCGACTTCGCCCATGCCATGCCACCCGACATGCCCGACTACTGGGAAGACGCCTACCTGTCGTTCCACACGGCCCGGGGAAAGCCGATCGAACGCGTCGAACAGGTCACCAACGCCGACGAACTGATCCACCTCGTCAGCACCGGCGAGATCGTCCACCCCTTCCCCTCCCACGTCACCCGCTACTGGTCCATGTCCCACGTCCGCTTCATCCCCGTCCCCGACATGGGGACGATTCCCTACGCCCTGGTGTGGCGCAAAGACGGAGAGAACGAACTCGTCCGGGCCCTCGCCCAGACCGTCCGAGACATCGGCGTCCTGCACTTCTGACGCCGCCCGCGTGTAACCCACCCGTACCCGGCTTCGACCTGCCGAGGTGTCGAGCTGGTGCGCCGGCAGGTGTCCACCAGCAGCTCCCGCTCCTCCAGGCGCAGCCGCCCATGGCGGGTTAGGCGAGCACTTTCCGCGCGGGGTGGGGTTTCCCGTTGACCGTCCACAGCGAGCACCCACATCACATGCGGCGCGGTCACCTGGTAATGGGGGGAATCCGGCCACGACCGTCCCGCACCCTCCTCCGCACCACTACACTCCTCACTCCCAGAGCGTTGACCAGAAGGAGTGGAGAAGCGCGGCTGGAGTATTAGCGCGGAGTGGTGTCGTCGCCCTTGAACGGGCCGCCGTGGCCGGGCACGATCAGGTCCGCCGTGGCCAGTACCCGCTGCCGGGATGCGCGCAGCACCTCGCGGTCGGGGGCCACCGGGTCGTCCGCCGGGCCGTTCGCGTGCCACCACAGGTCGCCGGCGAAGGCCACCACGCCCGAGTCGGTGCCGGCCAGCAGCGTGATGTCCTCGGGGCTGTGGCCCGGGGTGCGGATCAGGCGTAGCGACGGGGTCAGTTCGTAGCCCTCCGCGTCCCGGTTCGTCCAACTGTCGCCCTGGTACTCCACCTTGTGGTCGTGCACCCGGGCACGACCGAAGAGGCCCACGTTCATGGTGTTGTCCGGGTGGTGGTGGCTGAGCACCACATCGGTGATGTCGTCGGGGCCCAGTCCCAGTTCTGCGAGTGGGGCGAGGATGTGGTCGTGGCTCGCCACCATGCCCGGGTCAAAGATCACATGCCGTCCCCCGTCGTAGATGTAGGAGACCGTGGCGGCGACCCCGGGGCCGGTGGAACCCACGTAGCCGGTGGTCAGGATCTTGTATGCGGCGCTGCGGCCGGCCGGTGCGTCTGTCATGGCCTCCATCCTTCCGAGTACGACCGTGAGCGACGAGTGGCACTGATGCCTCTTATCGCAGGATTCATGCCAACCGTGTGCCACACTGCGCCATGTCGCCTTTCACGACCGTCGCCGCCTACGTCCCTCCCGGCGTCGGCATGCTCGCCGTCGGCATCGTCACCGAAGTGTTCGGTCCCCACGGAGCGGCGCTGCCCGGTTTTGACTTCGCCCTGTGCGCCGACCGGCCCGGACCGGTGCCCACGGACTGCGGCGTACCGCTGTCCATCGCGCACGGACTGGACGGGCTCGCCCGCGCCGATCTGCTCATCGCCCTGCCCGGGGCCGGATTCCGCACCCCGCCCGCACCCGCCGTACTCGACGCGCTGAGGACCGCACACCGACGCGGTTCCGTGGTCGCGGCCCACTGCGTCGGCACGTTCACGCTCGCAGCCGCAGGACTGCTCGACGGCCTACGGGCGACCACGCACTGGCGATTCGCCGAACTCCTCGCCGACCGCCACCCGGAAGTCACCGTCGAACCCGACGCGCTCTACATCGACGAGAGGAGCATCGTCACGGGCGCCGGAGCTGCCGCGGGCTTCGACCTCTGCCTCCACCTGCTGAGGCGGGAGTACGGCGCCGCAATGGCCAACGCCGTCGCCCGGGACATGGTGCTGCCCTCCCACCGCGAGGGAGGACAGGCCCAGTACCTGGCCGCGCCCGTCCCCCAGGACGGCGAGGACGAGCGGCTCGCCGAGGTCCTCGGCTGGGCCCGCGAGCACCTTCACGAGCCGCTGCCCGTCACGGAACTGGCTCGCCGCGCCATGATGAGCAAACGCTCCTTCGCCCGCCGCTTCACCGCCG
The DNA here is from genome assembly GCF_044546845.1 of Streptomyces sp. NPDC053076. Taxonomy (NCBI): domain Bacteria; kingdom Bacillati; phylum Actinomycetota; class Actinomycetes; order Kitasatosporales; family Streptomycetaceae; genus Streptomyces; species Streptomyces sp. NPDC053076. The sequence goes on from NZ_JBITZL010000001.1 coordinate 1,669,103, forward strand.
CGACCGGCACCACCCCCCACGCCTGGCTGCGCAGCCTGCGGCTGAGCAGAGCCGAGGAACTCCTGGAAACCACGGATCTGCCCGTCGAGGAGATCGCCCACCGGGTCGGCTACGCGAGCGCCGCCGTGCTGCGCGAACAGTTCGTACGGCGCCGAGGCATCCCGCCCCGCTCCTACCGCCGGGCCTTCATCAGTACGCCCTAGCCTCGCGCTTTCAGCAGAGTGCGACGTCTGTTCGCGATCAAAAAGCAGGAGCGCTCCTCCGACCTGGGAGGATCGGGTATTCCGATGAAGCTTCTTTGAGTCGTACCTGCCGATCGGCGAGTACGGCCCTGGACTCCACCACCGTGCGGGCCACCCTGCGCTCACCTCCCAGCACGCGGACCAATCGGCCTTGGCAGGCAGGTGGAGGGTTCCCCCACCGCATCCGAGGAACAGCGCCATCGCTTCCACCACCGCCTCCACCCACCTGCCCCTGCCTCCCGACGCCGTCTGGTAGCTGATCGGCGGCTTCGGGTCGCTGCCCGACTGGCTCCCCTACATCACGCAGAGCGAACTGGGCGAGGGCGGCCGAGTCCGCCGTCTGACGAACCAGGACGACGGCACCATCGTCGAACGCCTCCAGTCCTTCGGCCACGCCGCCCGCAGCTACTCCTACGCCATCGAACTGGCCCCGTTCCCGGTCACCGGCTACCTGTCCACCCTCACCGTGCACGAGCTGCCCGGCGCACCCGGGGTCTCCCGCGTGGAGTGGTCCGGGACGTTCACCCCGGCCGGGGTCGGCGACGGCGAAGCCGAGGAACTCTTCCACGGCATCTACACCGACGGGCTCGCCGCGCTGGAGCGCACCGTGCGGAAGTGAACCCGCCGCCCGTCCTGCACGATCACACCCCTGGGGAGTGCGGTCCCGGTCGGTGATCACGCCGACGGGGACCGGACCCAGGGCCGGGCCGCGCGGCCACAGTCGGTCGGGCCCGCCCACCGGTACGACTTATCACCGCTTCGGGTGGCGGAGCTCCCGGTGGGAGATGTGGCTGTGGCACGTTGATCTCGCCTCAGCCCGACCGACCGTTCAGGGACTCCCCGCATGCGACGCACCACCACCCAGCACTGGTCCGCCCGGGCGGCGACCCCTGGCACGGCCGGTACCACCGGGACGGCCTGTGGGCGGGGCTGACCATCCGATGCCGTCCCGTCCCGCCTTCATGGCCCGATCGGTGTCCGCGGTGCTCGCCACACTCTGCCTGCTGGGTGGCGCGGCGGGATGCGCGGACCGGCCCGACCGGATCGAGCCGTCCGCGGACGACACGATCAAGGCCGCGCAGCTCTACCTCACCGACCGATGCCTTGCCCGCCAGGGGCTGACCCCGCCGAGACCCGGTGGGCAACCGCGCGGCGAGGCCGAACAGCGGCGCGTCAGCGAGGCGCTCTTCGGCTCCGGGCCCGCCGAACTGTCCCTTTCGCTGCCCACCGGCTACCAGGTACGCGCTCACACGGACGGCTGCCTCGCCGCCGCCCAGCGCACCCTCTACGGCGATCAGCGGGCCTGGTTCCGCGCCTCGACCATCGTCAACAACCTGGAACCCGAGGCCGCTTACCGAGGGGTCGGGCCGGCGTCCGTCCGCCGTATGCACCGCACCGAGCTCGCCGACTGGAGACGGATGCGCTCCCGAGCACTCGAACGGGCCCGTGCTCTGCTGGACCGGTCGGCGCACCACCGTGCAGCCCCTCCGCCGCAGGGGCAGCCGGCCGTGCGGTGACCAGGCGCCGCCCGTGGTGGGGAGTGCTCGCCGTCGCCACTTGGCGCGGGGCAGCTTCGCGGGAAGCGCGGGCAGCGGTACGGCCCACGGTCCGAGCCGCAGTTCTGCCGCCCAGACTCCGGCCGGGAGGCTTTCGACCGGCACGATGACGCGGAAGGCACCGTCGGCGCAGGTCTGATCGACCGGGAACGTGACCGTGCTGCCGGCTTGGTCCTCCAGGGCCAGCACGAGGGCGGCCCCGGAGTGTTCGGCCACACCCCATCGTCCGCTGATGTGCGGCTCGGTCGGTTCCCCAAAGGAATGGGATCCGATTCGAACTCGTCGACCGCGAGCACGTCACGCGAAAGAGCAGCCGCCTCCTTCGGGCGTACGGCCTCCTTGGCGGCGGCGGGTTCTCCGAGCGACCACCGGTGATATCCGTGGCGGCGCTCCTCGGTGTGTCACGGGGGCTGATGCCACATACGGCCCTGTCGCCCAGGTGGCGATCGTGGATCCTCTGAGGCTCCTCAAGTCGCTTGGCGGGGTTGGATCATGGAGGTCATAGTGATCCGCATGAAAGCAATCGCGGGACTGACCAGAAAGTACGAATCCGTGCTCGTCATCCGGGACGCGGATCTGGTCGCGGCGGCACTGCGGACGGCTCTGGCCGATGCCTCGCCCGAGGAACGCCCCGGTCTCGAACGCGCCGTTGCGCTCGTCGAGTCCACGGCCGCCGCCACCGAGAACCAGCTGCGCGCCCGCTGGGTGCGTTCCCGGCTGTCCGCCGTCGGCTTCACCGGGGACATCGCCTCGATCACGGCCCTGAAGGCGCTACGTCAGGCGGAGCCGAGGCTGAGCCTGGGGACGGCTGTTCAGCTGCAGAAGGAGGCGGTGGCTCACCCGGAGTGATCCGGCGCGGCGTCGGCAGGTGACACCGGCTGTGGGCAACGTCAAGGCGAAACCCCGACGTTGGGTGTTCCCTCGTCCGGAGATCGCCGAAGTCACGACGTCGGGTGGTCGCTCGCCTGGAGATCGCCGACCGGGTCATAGGCCGGTAGCTCCGTATGCCCTTCGGACCAGTGGTTGACCCAGCCGCAGTTCCCGCAGGCGTAGCGGCCGTTGACCCCGGAGATCTCCGTACCGCAGCGCCCGCATCCCGTCGTCGTGATCTCCTGGCCTTCCAGGAACGCCGCCGCCGAAGCCGCGGTCCTCGCGTCCGTCGCCGGCGGGGTGTGCTCTCGTGTGCCCGTCACGATGCCGAGCCTATCGACGGCGGAGGCGACGGGGTACCGGAGGGAGGTCCGGCACCCTGCCGTCGCGCGGCGGGAATGGTAACGGACCGCGGGTCGGCGCCGCGGTCCGTACTGGTGACGGGCTGCGCTGTGGGGAGGTCAGCCCGTCTCGTCCAACGGCGTCAGCCCGCCTTGTTCACCCGCGCCAGGGCCTTGGCGAGGCCGTTGACCCACAACTGGTTGACGCGCGAGCGCTCGGTGGCGTTCGGGTACCGGTTGGTGCAGGACGTGCCGGGGCCGCCGCCGGACATCAGCTCGCTGCACGGGCCGCTGTAGTGGTCGGGCAGTCCGAGCACATGGCCGGTCTCGTGGGCGGCGACTCGAATGGAGTCGTACTGCTGGTTCTGCGCGTAGTCCAGGAAGATGTAGCCGCGGCCGTGGCCGTTGGTGGAGGCGTAGGACCCGCTCGGGTCGTTGCCCTCGTAGTAGGCGAAGTCGCCCGTGCCAGAGGTCGCCTGGAGCTTCACGTTCGACACCGAGCTGTTCCATATGGAGGCCGCGCTCGATATCTGGGAGCGGAAGCTCGGCGCCTGCGCGGCGTTGTAGTAGACGGTCACCACCTTCAGGGAGGGCTGTGCGGCCTGCCGCTCGGCGACCGACTTCAGTACGGCGTCGAAGAACGCCTTGTTGCCGGAGTTCTCCGTCGCGCCCATGTAGGCGGCGGCGGTGTGGGTGGGGGCTGCGGCGGTGCTCTGGGCGGTCGCCGGGCTCGAGGTGCCCAGTGCGGCGGTGGCCAGACCGAGTCCGAGCGCGACGGCCAGGAAACGTCTGGTGCTCTTCGACCCGCTGCTCCTGCGGAACGACGCCATGGGGAGGCTCCTTCACGTCCTGTGGGGTTGAACGATCGGTTGCCAGTGAGTCTCGGGCAGGCCAATGGGTCGGCGGATGATGGCATTCGGGGATAGCCCAGGGCTATCGGCAGCCGACCGGGGCCTGTCCGGCGGACCGGCCCCGGCTTTCCGACGCGTCGCTCGCGATCGGCACGGTCGGCCCACACTGCCGACCCGCCGGTGGATCGGACCGCCGGGGCCGGGGGAGGCGTACACGACGGCGACGACCACGTTCAGGCAGGCCCAGGAGCGGTACGACCGGTACGACCGGTACGACCGGTACGACCGGCACGGTCACGACCCGGCTGCCTACGGTCGCCTCAGAGGGCGTCGCTCGTCTGTGCCGCGCCGGCGTCGTAGGCGGCGCGCGCCTCGGCGATGGCGGTGCGGTGACGTTCGGCCCAGTCCACCAGGCCGGTGAGCGAGCTGTGGAGCTCGCGGGCCATGGGCGTGAGGTCGTACTCGACCTTGGGCGGGACGGTCGGGTACACGGTGCGGACGAGCAGCCCGTCGCGCTCCAGCCTGCGCAGGTTGAGGGTGAGCATCCGCCTGCTGATGCCGCTGATGGCACGTTCGATCTCGGTGAACCGAAGGGGGCCGTGGGCGGCGGCGATCAGGATTCCGATGCTCCACTTGCCCGCCACGTGGTCGAGTACCTCGGTGACCGGGCACGCCTCGACCTGCACTGCTTCGGCAATACGGGCGTCACTCCCTGACATTGATGTGCCTCCTTCGGCCGAGTGCCCACGTTACCGAAGTCGGCCGCCGTAACACGTCGTGCACCTGGGAGACCGCACCGTCCGGATGCGCCGCGGGCGCGGCCCGGCTGTGCGGGGCCGCGCCCGGCAGCTGCCTCAGGGGTAAGCCACCACCGTGGAGGGGGTCGTGGACGTCCCCGACGTCGGCGACCCCGTCTCGTTGATCACGTGCTCGTACTGGCCGTTGCCGCCGAGCGAGACCACCAGCAGGTCGTGGAACTTCACGCCCGGCCGGTTCGGGGCGGCGAAGCCGTGGTGCTGCACGATGGACGGGGCGACGTTGTAGTAGCAGTAACTGCCCAGGCCCCAGCCCTCGTGGGCGGTGACGTTGTCGCCGACCTTGTAGGCCGCGTAGCCCTTGACGGAGCCGTTCTGGATCGCGGCCTGGTTCGGGGCGTCGTACGCCTTCTCGTTCTGGAAGAAGATCGTGCGTCCCCGTTGGCCGTTCCACTGCACGTCGTACTTGTTGAAGTGCTCCACGAACAGGCCGGTGCACAGCACGTCGTCGCCGTTGACGACGATGCCGTAGTCGGCCCGGTTGGTCTCCCAGCCGACGCCGGTGCCGTGGTCGGCGCGCCAGACCCAGGTGTGGTCGACGATGGTGTGCCGACTGTTGATCACCATGCTGGTGGTCGCCTTGCCCGCGCCCGCGCCGCCGATCCGGACGAAGACGTCCTGCACGGTGGTCGGGTTGGCCGAGTGGTCCGCCGACGCGCCCGCCGGGCCGACCTCCAGCAGGGTCGCGGAGTTGACGGGCCCGGCGTCGACGAGGAAGCCGGCGAGCCGCACCCCGTCCACGTCGGCGACCTTCAGCACCGTGGTCCCGTTGTCGGGCACGAGAGTCGCGTACCCCAGCCCCAGCACCACAGTGCCCGCACGGTTGACCTGGATGGGCTGCTCCACGTGGTAGATCCCCGGCGTCAGCAGCAGGTGGAGCCCCTGTGCCAGCGCCTGGTTGAGGGTCGCCGCGCTGACGCCCGGCTTGGCGACGTAGAACTGCGACAGCGGCAGGGACGTGCCCCGCGGCGTGCCGCTGCCCCAGCTGACGCCACGGGCGTCGGTCCGCTTCTCCGGCAGGAAGACCCGGAACTCACTGCCGCTGACGTACAGGAACGGCTTCTCGCGGGAGACGGGGGTGGTGTCGAGGGTGGTGTACGGCGGGTTCGGGAAGCTCTGCGCGGGGGCTCCCTGGACGCCGGAGAACACCATGTTCCACACGCCGTTGCCCCAGCCGCCGATGGCGCTGTCCCGGGTGTACCACTGCTGCTGCGAGTAGGGGCCGACCTGGCCGTCGATCCGGCTGTCCGCGATGTAGCCGCCGCTCGCCCAACCGTAGCCGGAAGGGGCGAGGTTGAGGCCGCCGCGCACGTGCATCCGGCGGAACGGGGCGGCCTGGGCCACCGCCCACCGGTCGGTGCCGCCCGCGGGCACCAGGGCCAGGTTCTCGGCCGAACGCCAGAAGTTCTGCGTGGCGTTGCCGTTGAACCAGCCGGCGTCGACCGTGACGTCCCCGTTGATCGTGGTGTCGTCGGGGGAGAGGCCGAGGCCCGCGATGGAGGTGTAGAAGCCTATCTGGGCGTTCAGCCCGCTGTAGGTGCCGGGTTTGAAGAGCAGGGCGTAGCGGCCGGTGCCGAACTGCGCGGACTCCTGCTGGTGGAAGACCTGGTCCAGCTTGGCCTGGATGCCGGGCGTGGACGGGTCGAACACGAGGACGTTCGGGCCGAGGTCGCCCCCGCCGGGCAGGGCGGTGGGAGACACGCGCGAGGAGCCGGCCGCGCGGGCGGGCGTGGACACACCGGCCAGCACGGGGAGCGCGGCAGCCGCCGCACCGAGAACGGTCCGGCGGCCGACGGCAGACGCGGAGGAGGAGTTGGGGGAGGTGGGGGAGGAGGGGGGCATGCGCGGCTCTCCTTGTTCAGGAAATGAACGAAGTGGGGTGGGGGAGCGCTCTCTCGACGTTGGATGTTTCATTGACGTGAACGGTGCGTCAAGAGTTGCGACCGAATTCTCACGCCCTCCCCCGCCTGACGAGACGTCATGTCCGTGTCTATGTCTTCGAGTAGTGAGCGAAACCGGTCCACTGATTCTTTGGTCGATTCCCTTGACACCCTCCCGCCGCCGCCTCAACACTCCAGCGATGGGAGAGCGCTCTCCCGCCTCCGTACGACCTCTCCTTCCCCTCCCGTCGAGGAGCCCCCATGTCACGGAGATCGAAGATCCTCTCGGGCGCGCTGATCACCTCCGCCCTGGTACTGGCCTCGTTCGGCGTCACCGAAGTCGCCGCGTCGTCCACTCCCGCAGCCACGGTGACGGCCGCGCACACGGGCCACGGCATGGCGTTGTCGACGGCCGCTTCGCCCGAGGACCCCGACGGCGACGGCTACATCCCCGCCAACCCGCCCGTCACCGGCGCCACCCCGTCCACGCAGGACCCGCCGCACCGCTACTTCCACGAGTTCCAGGCCAACTGCGCGGTCTCCCACACCAGGCCCGACGACCCGATCGTCTATCCGCAGCAGCCCGGCAAGTCCCACGACCACACGTTCATGGGCAACACCACCACCGACGCGCGCAGCACGACCGCCTCACTGAGTGCGGGCGGCACCACCTGCAAGGCCCCGGGAGATCTGTCCGGCTACTGGATGCCCACCCTGTACAACGGCGACAAGCAGATCCTGCCGGTCGGCCCGCAGGTCATCTACTACAAGGCCGGCGTCACCGACTACACCAGCGTCCGGCCCTTCCCCAAGGGCCTGAGGTTCGTCGTCGGCAGCCCGATGCAGAGCGCCGACGAGTTCCGCCATCACCCCGGCTTCGTCGAGGGCTGGGAGTGCGGCGACAGCTACTTCAACACCGAGTTCCCGGCGACCTGCCCGAACCGCGCCGACGTGCAGCTCAACATCCGCTTCCAGGCTCCCAGTTGCTGGGACGGCAAGTACCTCGACACGCCCGACCACAAGAGTCACATGGCCTACCCCGTGGTCAAACCCGGCACGAACGACAATGTCTGCCCCGCCGACCATCCGGTGGCGCTGCCGATGATCGAGTTCAAGATGGCGTTCCCGGTCAACGGCGACATGTCACAGGTACGGCTGTCCAGCGGTACCGGTCACGGCTTCCACTACGACTTCTTCAACGCCTGGGACGACCGCACGCTCAAGGCGCTGGTCGACCACTGCGTCGTCGGCGGACTGCAGTGCGACGCCCGCGGCTACGACGAGACCCACCCCGAGGCGGGCGCCGCCCTGAACTCCGACTACCGGCTGCCCTGACACCGCCGACGGCACTCGCTTCCCCACGTCACCCGCACTCCCCGCGGAGAACCGGACTCACCATGACCCCACCACCCCGCACCAGGGCGCGCCGCCTCGCCGCGCCCCTCACCGCCGGCGTACTGACCGTCGGCGCCCTCACCGCCCTGCCGGCCGCCCAGGCCCACGCGGCCGGCAGCGTCGTCAAGGTCACCGGCGCCCAGGGCAACTGGCAGCTCGCAGTGGACGGACAGCCGTACCAGATCAAGGGCCTGACCTGGGGCCCGTCCGTGGCCGACGCCGACAGGTACCTGCCCGACCTGAAGTCGATGGGCGTCAACACCATCCGCACCTGGGGCACCGACGCCACCAGCAAACCGCTGTTCGACTCCGCCGCCGCGCACGGCATCAAGGTGATCGCCGGGTTCTGGCTCCAGCCCGGCGGCGGCCCCGGCAGCGGCGGCTGCGTGAACTACCTGACCGACACCGCCTACCGGAACCAGGTGCTGGACGAGTTCCCCAAGTGGGTCCAGACCTACAAGGACAACCCCGGTGTCCTGATGTGGGACGTGGGCAACGAATCGGTCCTCGGACTGCAGAACTGCTACAGCGGAACCGAGCTGGAACGCCAGCGCGACGCCTACACCACCCTCGTCAACGACATCACGAAGAAGATCCACGCCGTCGACCCCGACCACCCGGTCACCTCCACGGACGCCTGGGTCGGCGCGTGGCCCTACTTCAAGAAGAACGCCCCCGACCTCGACCTGTACGCCGTCAACTCCTACAACGCCGTCTGCGACGTCAAGGCCGCCTGGCAGCAGGGCGGTTACCACAAGCCGTACATCGTCACCGAGACGGGTCCGGCCGGTGAGTGGGAGGTGCCCGACGACGCCAACGGCGTGCCGCTGGAGCCGAGTGACCGGTCCAAGGCCGACGGGTACACCCGCGCCTGGGGCTGCGTCACCGGGCACAAGGGCGTGGCGCTCGGCGCCACGATGTTCCACTACGGCACCGAGTACGACTTCGGCGGCATCTGGTTCAACCTGCTGCCCGCCGGTCAGAAACGGCTGTCGTACTACGCGGTGAAACGCGCCTACGGCGGGGACACCTCGCACGACAACACCCCGCCCGTCATCTCCGACCTGACCGTCGAGGGCGACGTGAGCAAGGTCCAGGCCGGCCGGGACCTGACCCTCGCGGTCAGGGCCACCGACCCGGACGGGGACGCGGTCTCCTACGAGGTCCTCGACAACAGCATGTACATCGACCAGAGCAAGAACCTCACCCCGCTGCCCTTCACCGACCTCGGTGGCGGCCGCCTGAAGATCACCGCACCGGACCGGCCGGGCGTCTGGAAGCTCTACGTCAAGGTGACCGACGGCCACGGCAACGTCGGCGTCGAGACCCGGTCCGTCAGGGTCGTCCCGCCCGCGCCGAGCGGCACCAACCTCGCCCTCGGCAAGCCGGCCACCGCCTCCTCCTACCAGGCGAGCTACGGCGACTGCCCCTGCACCGCCGGCAACGCCGTCGACGGCAACCAGAACACCCGCTGGGCCAGCGACTGGAGCGACCCCCAGTGGATACAGGTCGACCTCGGCACCCGCACCGCCTTCCGCCACGTCCAGCTGCTCTGGGAGGCGTCCTACGCCAAGACGTACACCGTCCAGACCTCCGACGACGGCCGCACCTGGCAGACCGTACGCACCGTGACGGACGGAAACGGCGGTGTCGACGACTTCGACGTCTCCGGAACCGGCCGGTACGTCCGGATCAACGGCACCGCCCGCGGCACGGGCTATGGCTACTCGCTGTACGAGTTCGGCGTCTACAGCTGACGACCACCGACGACATCCGAGGGGGTGGGGATGGCCGACGAGGACGAACTCGACCGGCTGCTCGACAAGTTGACCCTGCGCACCAAGGTGCGGCTGCTCACCGGCGCCACCACCTGGCGCACCGCGGCCGAACGCGACGTGGAGCTGGGCGAATTGGTGCTGTCGGACGGCCCGGCGGGGGTCCGCGGGGAAGGCTGGGACGAACGCCGCACCTCCGTGCTGCTGCCGTCGGCCTCCGCGCTGGCAGCCACCTGGGACGAGCAGCTGATCGAGGAACTCGGCGGCCTCCTCGCCTCCGAAGCCCGGCGCAAGAACGTGGACGTGGTCCTCGCCCCCAACCTCAACCTGCACCGCACCCCCCTGGCCGGGCGGCACTTCGAGTGCTTCTCCGAGGACCCCGTGCTGACCGGCCGGATCGGGGCCGCACTGATCCGGGGCATCCAGGCGCACGGCGTCGCCGCGACGGCCAAGCACTTCGTGGCCAATGACGCCGAGACCGAACGGCTCACGGTCGATGTACGCATCGACGAACGCACACTGCGTGAAGTCCACCTGGCACCGTTCGAGGCGGCCGTGGCAGCCGGCGTCCGGCTGGTGATGGCCGGATACAACCAGGTCAACGGCACCACCATGACCGCCCATGAACTGCTGACCGCACCGTTGAAGAGCGAATGGGGATTCGACGGCGTCGTCGTCTCCGACTGGGGCGCCGTCCGCGGCACCCATGACACCGCCCGTGCCGGGCTCGACCTGGAGATGCCGGGACCCGCCGGACAGTGGGGCGAGCTGCTGGTACGGGCCGTGGAGGCGGGCGAGGTCGAGGAGTCGGCCGTGGACGACAAGGTGCTCCGGCTGCTCCGGCTGGCCGCCTGGGCCGGCGCCCTGGGCAGACCCCGCCGCCGGGGCCGCCCGCACCTGCGGCCCCGGCAGGCGCGCGCTCTGGCCCGGCGGACCGTCGCGGCCGGAGCCGTCCTGCTGGCCAACCGGGGCGTGCTCCCCCTGGACCCCGCACGGCTGAGCACGGTCGCCGTCATCGGCGCGGCGGCCACCCGTCCCCGCACTCAGGGCGGCGGCAGCGCCGGGGTGTTCCCCCAGGACGAGGTGTCGCTCCTGGACGGCATCAGGGCGGCCCTGCGTGGCCGGGCACGCGTCGTGCACATACCCGGCCCCGCCCCGGACGGGCCGCCACCACCCCTGGACATGGCCATCGGCTCCGATCCGCGCACCACCACCCCCGGCGTGCTGCTGCGTGTCCTGGACGCCGACGGCGCCGAGCTGCACGCACAACATTGCCGCAGTGGACGGCAGTTGGAGCCTCCGCTGCCACCCGGCGCGCACACCGTGGAGATCAGCGCACGTCTGCACCCCCGCATCTCGGGCACCTGGCGGATCGGCATCGCCGGATTCGGTCGCCTCAGCCTCCACCTCGACGGGCGCCCACTGCTGGACGGCGAGTTCGCCGCCACCACCGACGACCCCGCCGTGCTCCACGTGACCCCGCCCACCCAGACCGTCACCGCCCGACTGAACGCGGGTTCGACCCCGTTGCTCGTCGCCCGCCGGGAACTCGCCCCCGGCACCGGCCGCGCCACCGTCGTCGGCCTCCGACCCCCCGGCCCCAGCCCGGCCCGGACCCTGGCGTCCGCCTCCCGCGCGGCACGCGAGGCGGACGTGGCCGTGGTGGTCGTCGGCACCGGGGAACAGCACGAATCCGAGGGACGCGACCGCACCCACCTCGCACTCGGAGCCGAACAGGACGCCCTGGTACGCGCCGTCGCCCGGGCCAACGTGCGCACCGTCGCGGTCGTCAACAGCGGCGGCCCGGTCGAACTGCCCTGGCGCGACGACGTCGGCGCACTCCTGCTGGCCTGGTTCCCCGGCCAGGAGGCCGGCGGCGGACTGGCCGACGTCCTCCTCGGCCGCGCCGAGCCCGGCGGACGGCTGCCCACCACCTGGCCCGCCCGCCTCACCGACGCCCCTGTCACCGGTACCCGCCCGGCCGCCGGCCGCCTGCCCTACGACGAGGGCCTACACCTCGGCCACCGCGGCTGGCTGCGCGCACGGCGCACCCCCGCCTACTGGTTCGGTCACGGACTGGGCTACACGACCTGGGCCTACGACGAACTCTCCGGCCCCGCCCGCACCGCGGCGGGCGAGCACCTCACCGTCCGCGTCCGGCTGCGCAACACCGGGCCGCGCCCGGGGCGAGAGGTCGTCCAGGTCTACCTCTCCCGCCCGCACTCCGCCACCGTCGACTACCCCGAGCGATGGCTCGCCGGGTGGACCGCGGTGCGGGCACAGCCCGGTGAGACGGTCGTCGCCCAGGTACACATCCCGGCACGCGCGCTGAGCCACTGGGACATCCACTCGGGCGGCTGGCGCACGGAGCCGGGTCCGTACCGCGTGCTGGCCGGCCCCTCGGTGGGCGAGCTGCCCCTGACCCTCGACATCCTCGCGAGCGAGGCCGCCTGAGCGGGCGCCCCCCCGCACCGGAGAGCGCTCTATCCGCGCAGGCCGCCGGGCCGTTAGGGTGCGGGACATGAGCAGACAGGCCCCGACCCTGGAGGACGTCGCCCGGGAGGCCGGCGTCTCCCGGGCCACCGTTTCCCGGGTTGTCAACGGCGTCCGCAACGTGGACCCGGCGATCCAGGAACTGGTCCGCCAGGCCATCGAACGTACCGGCTACGCACCCAACCGAGCCGCCCGCTCGCTGGTCACCCGGCGGGCCGAGACCGTGGCGCTGGTGGTCTCCGGCGCGGGGGAGACCTCCGGCGAGGCCCAGGCCGCCTTCGCCGCCCGTGTGTTCGCCGACCCGTTCTTCGGCCGGGTGGTCGCCGGGATCGTCGGCTACCTCCGTCCGCGCTCGGTCCACCCGGTGCTGATGTTCGCCGAGTCGGCCGCCTCCCGCCACGAGGTGGTGACCTACCTGAGGCAGGGACGGGCCGACGGCGCGCTGGTGGTGTCCAGCCATGCCGACGACCCGCTCCCCGCGCTCCTCGCCGAAGCCCGGCTGCCCGCGGTTCTCTTCGCCCGCCCCTTTCGCCCCGTCCCGCTCAGCTACGTCGATCTGGCCCACCGGGACGGCGGCCGGCTCGCCGCCGAGCACCTGCTCGACCGAGGCTGCCGCAAACCGGCCACGATCTGCGGGCCCTTGGCGGTCGCCGCCAGCCAGGAGCGGCTGGCCGGCTTCCGTGACGCCGTCGCCCGCCGGGGTCTTCCCCACGTCCCGGTCGCCGAGGGCGGCTTCACGCTGGACAGCGGTCTCACGGCCATGACCGGTCTGCTCGCCGAACACCCCGACGTGGACGGTGTGTTCGTGGCCAACGACCTCATGGCCCGCGGTGCCTGCCAGGTACTGCGGGAACACGGGCGGCGGATACCCGAGGACGTGGCGGTCGTCGGCTTCGACGACTCGACGGCCGCCGTCTCCCGGCGACCCCACCTGACGACGGTGCGCCAGCCGGTGGAGGACATGGCCGCCGAGATGGCCCGCCTCCTCGACGAACACATCCACGGCACCCGAACCGAGCCCACGTCGATCGTGTTCGGCCCGGAGCTGGTGGTGAGGGAGTCGGCGTGACGACGACCGGCGGCGGGAGGAGGGCTCCGCGCACCGCCGGTCGCTCACCCGAACGCCGCGGCCGGCTCAGCAGCCCGCGGACCAGGTGTGGGAGCCTCCGTGGTCGTTCGCGCCCGCGTCGTAGCCGACCTCCTGGCCCGGAGCCAGGCAGAGGGTGACACGTCCCAGCAGCTCACGGCCCTCGTAGACCTTGACGTGGTCCTTGACTCCGGGGCCGGAGACGCCGTGGTTCGCCCACGAGGAGTCCTGCTTGAACATGTCGCCCTCCCACCAGTGGTCGTCGCCGCTGTGCTCGATCTTCAGGCCGTCGAAGTTCGCGTTCGTCCAGACGCAGAAGTATCCGGAACGGCAGTCCGCCGCCTGGGCCGCTGCCGAGGTGGCGAAGACGGCGCCGGCGGTGATCAGGGTCGCGGTGAGGAGGGTGGTGAGACGCTTCATGGTCGTGGCTCTCCCGTCGGTCGAGGTGCTGAGCCGGTGCCGGGATGCACATGTCTCGGGGCAGCCCGTGCGGCCGATGTGATCAACTTGCCTGCCCACCTCACCATTTGGCACCCGCCCGCTGCATCCGCCATTGGGGTGATCACCTCGGGCTGCCGTGACGGCGTGGCCGGCCGCACTCCAACAGCCACTACCGCAAGCACCGCCGTCGACCCACGCGTCAAGGTCGCCCGTTGCGAGGAGCACACAGCGCACAGCGCACAGGCCGCAGCAGGCATCACGCAGCAGGCAGCGTCACGCACAACGCTCGTGCCGAACGCCCCCGTCGGGACGTCGAGCGCAGAACGCCTGTCGCCCGCACGGCCGGGGATCCCGTCGTGCCGCAGTGTGGGCGTCCGGTCGGGTCACGCGTGGGTCGTCAAGATCATGTAGGGCGCGGTCCGCGTCTCCGCCGGGGATTTTGCGTCGGTGCCGTCGGCAGGGAGGGTGGGCAGGTCGATGGTGGGGAAGGGGAAACCGGCCTCGGTCAGGAAGGACCGGTACCGCTCGACGGAGCGGTAGCAGGTGGTGCTGGTCATCGTGGTGCCGTCGCGCAGGCGCAGCAGCGTGGGCACCGGGTCGCCGTCGCCGTACACGGCCTTCGGCTCGCCGTGGCGGAGGGTGGAGAAGGCCACGCCGGTCGCCGCCGGATTGAGGTCGGCCAGGAGGTACGGGGCACCGGGGCGCAGGACCCGGCGGATCTCGGCGGTGAGGCCGGCCAGCCGGCCGTCGTCGGGGTCGGTGCAGTACACCAGGCAGCACACCGCGGCATCGACGCTGCCGTCGCCGAGCCAGTCCAGGCCACGGCCGTCGAACAGCCGGTAGGAGATGCGAGGGTGGGGACGGTCGGAGCGGGCGATGCCCAGCATGTCGGCCGACGGATCCAGAGCCTGGACCGTCCACCCCCCGGCGTGCGCGAGTTGGGCCGCGACCGCGCCGGTGCCGCACCCGATGTCCAGGGCCAGCCGGTCAGGCCCCACGCTCCCTGCCAGCCGTCGTACGGCAGGGAAGATCAGCTGCTCGGCCAGCCGCATGTCGCGGTCCCGATAGGCGTCGGCCGCGGCGGAGCTGTCCCAGCCGAGGGGGTTCTCGTCGACACTCAAAGGCGCTGCCTCCAGCACTGAACCGGACCCGGTCGGTTGAAGCGGGACGTTCGCCGGCAGCCTGACACACGACGGCGCCGGAGGTTCCCGTGCCACCGGCAGATTCCCTCGACAGCGCATCCGGCGTGCGGACGGTTGACGACGAAGCCGGCCGACTCCGCCGCCCGCTCGCCGAGGGGATGTGATCCACGTACGGCCTGGTGTCGATGGCGTACGGGGCGACCGTGTCCGCACCGCCCCAGCGGATCTCCACCACAACCCGCACGGTTGCCGGACTGCCGGGAGTCACCAGGGCGCCGCCTCCCGGCGCCACCTGCCGGGCGCCGCCGGCTGGGTGGAAGAGCCGTGGGCTTGTCCGAACCACCCGGCCGGCCCTTGGCGATCCGGCCGCTGACCGTGGTGTCCACCGACTCGTCGTCTTGCGGGGGCCCGTGTCCCGGGCGAGCGTGGACGCAGGGCGACGCCGGTGTCCCGGCTGTGGGCCGCGTGCCGGACCGGCTGTCACGGATGTGTCCGCTGCTCTGTCTGTCTGGTGTGCGGCTTGCCGCAACGGGTCCGGCGGGGCGCCCGCCGGTGTTCGTCGGAAAGCGAATCAGTGGACGGAGACAGCGATGAAGATCGTGGTGGTCGGCGGTACGGGGCTCATCGGCTCGCAAGTGGTCGCGCTCGTGCGCGAGCGCGGTCATGAGGCGGTGGCTGCCTCTCCGTCCACGGGCGTCGACACCCTCACCGGCGAGGGCCTGGCACAGGCCCTGGAGGGCGCGGACGTGGTCGTGGACGTGTCGAACTCCCCCTCTTTCGACACCGAGCCGGCGCTGGACTTCTTCACCCGCTCGGCGCAGCACCTGATCGAGGCCGAGAAGGAGGCGGGCGTGCGGCACCATGTCACGCTCTCCATCGTCGGCGTCGATCAGGTGCCCGACTACGGCTACTACCGGGCCAAGGTCGCCCAGGAGCAAGCCGTGCGCGACGGCGGCGTGCCGTACAGCATCGTGCGCGCCACGCAGTTCTTCGAGTTCATCGCTCCGGTGATGGACATGTCCACCGAGGGCGAGCAGGTGCGCCTGCCGTCCGTCCGGCTGCGCCCGATCGCCTCCGCGGATGTGGCCTCCGCGGTCGCCGAGGCGGCCCAGGCCGAACCGTCGTACGGCGTGCGCGACATCGGGGGCCCCGAGGTCCACGGTCTCGACCGACTCGGTGAGATCACCCTGGCGGTGAAGCCGGACGGCCGCACCGTCGTCACCGACGAGACCGCCGGCCTGTTCGCGGGCATGCCTGACGTTCTCGTCGGTGACGACACCGTGCATGCCGCGGCCACCCGCTACGAGGACTGGCTCAAGCGGAACTGACGGGCCCCGGTCCATGCCCTTCCGGCACGCGTCGGAAACACCCACGCCCGCCACGCGGACGGCGTCGTCATCCGCTCGTGCGCTACCTCCTGGGCGCCGTTCGCGGTGCATGGTCGCAAAAGGGCCGATACCGTCGGATTCACGGACCAGCAGGCCCCAGAGGCCGCCTGGCGGTCGATGGAGGCCCGTTCGATGGTGGAGGGCACGGCCAAGCCGCCAGGCCAGTCAGGGAGACAGGCATGAGCCGAGCCAAACGCAGGCCCCGCGGCACCCCCGGCGAACGGGCGACACCCAAGCAGGACGGCGGCTCCGGCTCTTCACCGCACATCGGGCCGGCCGGACACCAGCACATACTTCCCCCCGATGAGCCCAGGGCGCGAACCGCACCCGGGACGGGCCACGACCCGGAGTACGGGTCACCGGACCAGCCCGGCCTCCGCGATCGTGCGAGGCCCGCGCCAGGGCGTCCCGGCCGTCCCGGGCCAGCCCCGAGCGCCGTTCACCCGTTCAGACCTACCGGTGTCGGCCGGTCCGGCCCGGCAGCCGGCTCCAGGATCAGCCCGGCCCCCTCCGGCGGACCCACCGCGCCCGGTCGGCGGACGCTACGGCTGCGTCTGACAGAGGCCGATCCCTGGTCGGTGATGGTGACGAGTTCCCTGATGCTGGGCGGCCTCGGCGTGGTCGTGGTCGTCACGGCCTGCGTCGCCTGGATCATGCTGGAGGCCGTGGCCCCGGACGTCTTGCCGGCGCTGACCACCGTCCTGGGCATCGCTGTCGGCGTCGTCAGCCTGGAAGTCGTCCTGGGTACCTGTCTGGCGACCCTGGGCGCCTTCCTTTACAACTTCTCGGCGCAGTACAGCGGCGGTGTCGAAATAGCCGTGACCGACGGCCTGACCGGCCCGACCCCGACCACTGCCCAGGCCCTGCTGCTCATCACCCGTGCCCGTGCCCGCGTCCGCCGTCATCTGCGTGCGTACGTGCGGCTCCGGGGGGCCGGCGCCGTACGACGTCCGCTCGACGACCACGACTCCCGGATCCGGACCGGCGGCACCCAGCCCGCGGGGGCGCGACCGGAGGCCGACGGGCCGGGAAACACAGGCGGGGGAGAGCTCAGACAGCCCTGGACCTGACGCCCGGCTGCCGGCAACGGCGTCACGCCAGGTTCAGCAGCCCCATGTAACGCCCGGTGGCCGGCATCCCGCGTCCGCCCACCGGCGGACGGTCCCCGGACTCACCCTCGACAGACGCGCGGCCTGGCCCATGCTGTACGCCGGCGCGGTAGAACTCCAGCCGCCCGACACGCGCCCTGCCGTGTGGCCTCAGGGCGGCCCGCTCCCGATGGCACCGGGCTTGATCGCATGGTCAGTCCCCCCTGCCATCATCCCGGCATGCCGCAGGACGCCTTGGGCTAGCTCGTCGCCCTCGCCGGCGGCTGAGGGTCGTTCGGCCAGCGGAGGCGACGACGCTTGGCCCGGGCGGGTGGCCGCAGGGATGTGACGGCGTCGCCCTCGTCAGGGAAGTGCGCGAACCTCACGGTCACGCTGAACCGTTCTCGACACGGCGCGTGCACACGGCGCGTGAACACGGCATGTGCACACGGCATGTGCACACGGCATGTGCACACGGCATGTGCACACGGCGCGTGCGCCACGCGGTCCGGCCATGGGTGCTCGCCTCGTTCACTGGTCGTCGTCCCTCAGGTGCCGGCCCCAGGAAGTGCGGGCGGGGGCGACCAGGACCAGACGTTCGTGCGGTGGCTGGGGCCCGACCGAGCGCCAGACGAGGTCCGGGTCCCCCTGCGAGCTGCTCGAGGTCCGCAGCGCGACCAGGTCGTCCCGTCCGATGAGCCGGTGGCGGTACAGGGTGTGACTGGTGTTGTCGTCCGGAACCGTCTCCGGAACCCAGCCCCGCTGACGCAGGTGTGCGAGGACGGCGGTCGCATAGCCGGGGGCGCGTTCCGGGGGAAACCACAACAACCGCTGTCCGGACAGGTCGGACCAGGTAAGCTGCGGCCGATGGGCGAGCGGGTGCCGATCGTGCAGCACGAGGCCCAGCGGCTCGTCGTTGATCGTGCGCAGCTCCAGGCCCACGGTGTCCACCGGGGCACGCAGGATCCCGAAGGCCAGGGCGCCGGACCGGAGCAGATCCCCCTGGCGCTGGGAGTCCACCTGTCGATAGGAGACGCTGAACCGGCTTCCGCGTGTGATGGTCTGCTCCGCATGAGCCAGGACCGATCGCGCCACCCCCCGGCACACGCCCACGGTCGCCACCGGAACCGCGGCGCGCGCCGCCGCGATGGACGAACCCAGCTCGCCGAGCGCCCGGTTGACACCGGCGAGCAGCAGAAGGCCGCCCTCGGTGAGCTCCATGCCCTGCGGCAGACGCCGGAACAGAGGCGTGCCGACGCGCTGTTCCAGCAGCCGTATCTGCTGACTGAGGCTCGGCTGGGCGATCCGCAGACGCCTGGCCGCCTCGGTGACGGTGCCCGCCTCGGCGACGGCGGCGAAGTACCGCAGATGACGCAGCTCCACATTCGGGATCTCGTCCATGCCCAGTTCACCGACTCCCAGCTGCGCCCATAGGCGCCAGACTATAGCGCCGACCACGAACTGGTCTTGGCGTTCCCGGCCGGGCTTGCCGTTGGCTTCAGGCATGTTCGTGATTGTGTTCAGGTACCGCGCGCCGCTGGAGACCATCGACGCGCTCAAGGATGCCCACTACTCCCATCCGCACGGAGTGTTCGCCAAAGGACTGGCCCGCTTCGCGGGTCCCCTGGAGCCGCGTACGGGCGGATTGGTCGTGGCGGAGGGCGAACGGTCGGCGATCGAGGCCGCCGTCGCCTCCGACCCGTTCGTCACCAGCGGCGCCGCCACCGCCGAGATCCTGCGGTTCCGCCCCACCTGGCCACCGGAGCAGGCCGCCACCGCGACGGCCGAGGACCTGCATCCGGCCCCCGCCACCGTCACCGCCCGCCCCCGCCCCGCCGGCTGATCCGACCCCACCCGTCGGCACGCGTCCGGTGTCGCCACGGAGCCGGCCGACCGTCGCGGCGTAGCCGGGAACGACCGACAGCAACACGTAGAAGCTGGTCGAGGCGCCCAGTATGGAGACGAAGCGCAGCAGCAACGGCCGGGTCAGCAGGGGCGGGCGCGACGGGTGTACCGGGGAGTCCGTAGTGGAAGTTCTCTTCACGGCATGACGCTAAGCGGCCGACCGGACCGCGGTAAGCTCCAGTTCCATGCCGTTGGAGTGGTCCAGTTGCCCGCCCGAACTGCTGCTGGTCATCGACCGGAGCGGCGGCCCGCCGCTGCGGGCACAGGTGGAGCACGGGCTGCGGGACGCCATCCGCACCGGCCGCGTGCGGGTCGGTGAGCGGCTTCCGTCCTCCCGGGAACTGGCCCGCACACTCGGCGTCTCACGCGGGCTGGTGCAGGAGTGCTACGCCCAACTCCAGGCCGAGGGCTACCTGGTGACCCGTCACGGCTCCGCCACCCGCGTGGCGGCCGGTGCCGCGGCACCGGCCGCGGTGACGCGGCCGCCCAGGACCGCTTCCCGCCTGCTGGCCGACTTCCGGTGGGGTGTACCCGACTTGGGCGCCTTCCCGATCCAGGACTGGCTCTGGGCCACGCGCGAGGCCGCCCGCGTCATGCCGAGCGCGGACCTCGGCTACGGCGACCCGCGCGGCAGCCGGATCCTCCGCGAGGTCCTCGCCGGATACCTGCGCCGGGTCCGCGCCGGGGCGGCCGACCCGGAGCACATCGTGGTCTGCAACGGCTACGCCCAGGGCGTCAACCTCGCCCTCCAGGCCCTCGCGGACGGTGGCGTACGGACGGTGGCCTTCGAGGATCCCGGCTCACCCGCCACCGTCGGCGCGTGCGCCGCCGCCGCGGGACTGCGTGCGGTTCCCGTGCCCGTCGACGCTCACGGCATCGACGTTGCCGCACTGGCAGCGACCGACGCCCGTGCCGTCGTCGTCACCCCCGCCCACCAATGGCCGACCGGTGTCGCCCTCGCCCCGGAACGCCGGCTGGCCCTCGTCGCATGGGCGAGCGACCACGACGCGATCATCATCGAGGACGACTACGACGCCGAATTCCGCTACGACCGCGAACCCGTGGGCGCACTCCAGGGTCTGGCACCCGACCGGGTCATCTCCCTCGGCACGGTCAGCAAGTCCCTCGCCCCCGGCCTGCGGATCGGCTGGATGATCTGCCCACCCGAGCTGGTCGCGGTGCTCACCGAGCACAAGCTGCGCAGTGACCGAGGCACGTCCACGCTCGACCAGCTGGCCCTGGCCCGATTGATCGAGTCCGGCCGCTTCGACCGCCACCTGCGCCGTATGCGCGCCACCTACGCCACCCGCCGCACCGCCCTGCTCGGCGCGCTCGCCGAACACGCTCCCGAAGTGCCGGTCACCGGCCTCGCGGCCGGCTTCCACGCCGTCGCCCACCTGCCCGGCGACGCCGACGAACACCACGTCGTCAGCACCGCCCGAGAACGGTCCGTCGGCCTCTACGGCATGAGCGCCTGCCGCGCCTCCACCGCCGCCACGCCCGCACAAATCGTCCTCGGCTTCGGTGACGTCGGCGAACGAGCCATCACCGAAGGCATCGCCGCCATCGGTCACCTGCTCGGCGGCCGCCCCGAGAGCCCGTCCCGGTGACCGCCGGGTGCCACCCCCCTCACCAGCCGAGCCCGGCGTCCCCCCGGCACGGTGCCGCCGAGGTACGCGGCGAGTTTCTCGGCGCGTGCGAGGTCGCCCCACCTGTCGACGTGGACGAAGACGGTGTGGCGATCGGCGTTCCCCACCGCGCCGGGCCCCTTCGAAGGAGCGTCATGACTTTTCCCGAGCTTCCCCGACCCACTCCGGGGCAACCGCTGTTGGTCTGCACATGCTACGAGGAGGGCGAGGCCCTCTGGGGCGGGCTGCTCGGCGAGATCACGGGACGCCGGGAGGGTGACGTGTTCGTCCTCGGGGACGGCGGGGTGCGGCTCCGCCTGGTCGAAGGGGGCGGCTGGGAGGCCCTGCACGGCGGTGACGTACCGGCGCTCCTCCCGGGAGGCGGCCCCGTGCCGCCGGTCGCCGTCCTGGCGGACACCTCTGCGGTCTACGGCGGCGGGCCGCTGCTGGTGGACCTGGCGGCGGCACCCGGGCGCGGCGTCCGGGCCCCGTCGGCCCGGCTCGGCGAGATCCTGGCCGCTCTGCTGGGCGGCGCGCTCACGTTCGACGCCCTGGTGCGCGAGATGGACACGTACGGCGTGTACCAGGGCGACGGCGGCCGGCCGGCCTTCCCCACGCCGACGCACCCGCCGCGCCGGTCCTTTCCTGCGCTGCCCGCCACCGCTGGAGCCCTGCTGGTCCGGACCTCCTTCGGAGACCAGGAGGGCTGGCGGGCCCTGCTCGACGAACTGGGCGGGACGGACGAGGACGGCTGGGTCGGGACGGACCTGGACCCCGACGAGATCGACATGGAGCACTACCCCTTGGGCGCGCTGGTCGTCGACGCCCCGGCCTTCGAGGGCCTCCAGCCGGGCCAGGTGCCCGCGCTCGTCCCGTCCGAGGAACACACCACGCTGGTCGCACTCGCCGACGCCAGAACCTTCGCCGAGCGCGGCCGACCGCTGACCGTCGTCGACCTGTACGACACCCCGGGGCGGTCCACCGTCCTTCCGTGCCGCGATGTCGGATCGCTGGCGTGCAACCTGGAGATCGGCAACATGGACTTCCATGAGTTCGTGGCCGTGGAGGGCACGAAACCGTGGTGGGAAGGGTGATCAACGGCTATCGGTGAGGGTGCCGATCCGGTCCCCGGCCCCGTGCCGGCAGCCGACGGCAAGCTCCTCGTGACCCGCGGTGTGCGCCTCCGGCGCATGACCGGCGCCAGTACGCCTACGGCAGCTTCGCCGTGATCATGACCCCGTTCAGCGCGCAGTTCCTGCTCGGCACCGGCCCCGCCCTCGCCGACGACCCGCGCGTGCTCACCCTCATGCCGCCCTAGGACACCGCCGCCGTCCGCGACCGCGCCCACACACCCCCCACCGACCGGCAACGACAGGCCCTCGCCACCGAGATGGCCGACTACCGGCGCCTCACCACCGCCCACGGGTGAGGTGGCCCGGGCGCGCCCGGGCTCAGTCGACGAGCAGGCGCAGGACGGTGGTCATCGCGCGTTTCACCGCGGCCCGGGACTCCTCGGTCCGATCGAGTGCCTCGAAACCGTGCCGGCCGTGCGGCACGTCGATGATCTCGACGGCCGCCCCGCACTCCGCGGAGGCATCCAGGAACTGCTGGACCGTCGCGGCGAAGGAGGGGTGTTCGAGCCCGGCCCGGGTGAGAACGGTCTCCAGCCGCCCGGCGCCGCGTACGGCGGCCACAGGGCGGAAGCGAGCGTCCACGGTCTCCCAGCCGGGCGGTGGGGCGAGCACCGGATACGTCAGGGCCAGGCAGCGCAGCCACGGCGGGGGCACGGCGAGCCAGTCCGCCGCGAGCAGGCCGCCGGCGGAGAAGAACCAGAGCGCGATCCGGTCCGGGTCGACCCGGGGATCGGCGCGGACCCGGTCGACGGCCTCCGCGACGTCCTCGGCGGCCTTCGCGTAGTCGGTGAGGGCGTGGAGCCGGTGATCGAGGGTGACGCCGACCGCCCCGAAACTCGCCGCGTAGCGTCCGTAGCCGAGGTAGAACGGCGTGTCCCGTGGGGTGGGCCGTCGGGCCGCGTCGACCGGGCCGCCATGCACGAAGAGGACGGCGGGCCGGGGTCCATCGGCCCGCGGGAGGTGCAGGTCGATGCGGCCGGTGCGCTCGCGCGGCACCTCGGGCGGATCGAGAAGGAACGTTCCGAGGTCGCCGGGACGTTCCGCGTCCGTTGCCTCGATCCGGTGGCCCTCCCCGGCGGCGGCCCGCAGCAGCACCTCGGCGAGCTCATCGGGCCGGGACAGCATCGGCCAGTGCCCGGTGGGGAGTTCGAAGAACGTCACGCGCGGTCCGGCCAGCTCCTTGAACTGTGGGGGGCCGGACCGGACGAGCGTCTCGACCATGTCGATGCCGGGTCCGTCGGCGGTGCACAGGACACCGGTGGCGGGCAGCCGGTGCGCTGCGCCCGTGAGCCGCAGCGGCTCGGTGAGGGTACCGGCGGGCTGCGGCACGGCCAGCCGGTCGAGCCGGTCGAGCGCCTCGGCGGACAGGCCGTCGGTGCTGCCCCAGCACTCCCATGCCCGTCCCCGGGGCGGCGGCACCGGTGCCTGGTCATGCCCGAGCCGGGCCCGTACGGTCTCGTCCCGGACGAGCAGCAGAGCGGGGTCGCCGTCCCGGGGCAGGCCGGCCGCGACGTACACGACGCGCGAGATCCGTTCCGGACGCCGGTCGGCGGCCCCGAGGACGGGGTGGATGCCGTAGTCGTGCCCGACGAGAACGACCTGCGGTTCCTCGATCCGGTCGAGAAGCTCCAGCAACTGGGTGACATGGGTGCCCAGTCCGGCGCCCGGATCGCCGTCGAGCGTCACCGGCCACACCTCCTGGCCCGCCTCCCGTAGCCGCCCGGCCGGCCCGTCCCACACCCAGTCGCCGGTGAAGGGACCTCCCACCAGAACGAACGCCGCCATTGCGCCTCCTCCTACGCCGTCACCGCGCGGCTTCGCGGTGGTCGGCAGGCTAGGAACTCCCCCAGGGGGAGCTTCAAGCGCCTTCGCAGCGGCCCCGGACTCCCTCGATAGGCTGGGCGTTCGGACGTCGGGACACCGGGGGAGGGACGCGTCGTGCAGCCGGACGGGCTGTGGAGCATCGGGGAACTCGCCGAGCGGGCCGGGGTGACCGTCAAGACCGTGCGGTTCTACTCGGACCGGGGGCTGCTGCCGGAGGCCGGCCGCAGCGGGGGCGGGCACCGGCGGTACGGGCCCGAGGCGCTCGACCGGATCCGCATCATCCGGTCGTTGCGTGCGCTCGGCCTGCCCGTGCCCGACGTCGAGCGGGTCATGGACCAGGACGAGGCGCTGGAGCAGGTGCTCGCCGGACGCCTGCGGGACGTCGAAGGGGAGCTGACCGCGCTGCGGTGGCGGGAGGCATCGCTGCGGCTGCTCGCGGAGTCCGAGGCCGAGGAGCGGGTCGAGCGGCTGCTGTTGCTCGGGGCGGTGGCACTGCCTCCCGGCACGGACGCCGTGGTCCGATTCTGGCGTCGGGTGCTGCCGGTCCGGCTGCCGGGACGGCTGGTGTCCCGGGTGCTCGACGCGGTGGTGCCCCCACTCCCGCCGGCGCCCGCCCCGGAGCAGGTCCTCGCCTTCGCCCAGCTGCACGCGTTCGTCCGCGATCCGCGGCTCGACCGCGTCCCAGCCCTGCGACCGGGGCCGCCGCTCCCGGGGCAGACCTACCGGCCGACCGTCCTGTACGAGGGGCTGGAGGAGGCGTACGGCCTGGCGGGTGCGGAGGCGCGAGGCGGGCGCCCGCCCGAGGGCGGGGGAGCGCTGGACTGCTTCGTCGCCGCCTACGCCGCGGCGCTCGGCACCCGGGACGGCGCGGCCTTCCGGCGGCGGCTCGTGGAACTGCTCGCCGCCGACGACGGGCCCGTGATGACGCGTTACTGGAAACTGGCCGCCCCGCTGCTCCCGGCGGACGAGCCGGCCCTCGGGCAACTGCACTACCGGCTCGTACTCGCACTGCGCGCCGACAGCGCCTCGACCCCCTGAACACCGGGCCGTACGGCTACAGCCGCCCAGCCACCAAACCGCCCAGCCACCCAATCGCCCAGCCACCAAACCGCACACCGCCCAGCCACCAATCCGCACACCGCCCAGCCGCCCGACCCGCCCCTGCTGATGCCAGACCCGTGGACCGTGACCGTCCGATGTCCCACAGTCGGAGAGCGGCCGCGCATGGTGGGTCGAGCCGGACAGAACCGGACGGTCCGGTGCCGGTAGGCACTTGACGTGGCGTGTGCCTCGCCGGGATCCGTCGGTGCGGATGGTGATCAACCCGTTCGGGTTCTCCTCCGCAGGTCTTTTTCCGCGTACGCCGGGAGTCGTAGCAAGTCCGCCCCGTAGAAGGATTCGCCCACCTCGGCGGACACGAAAGTCTCGTCCTGTCCTGGCAGTTGATCGAAAGGAACAGCCATCGTGCGGATAGGACGCATGGCGCCCTTGCTCGCCGTGGGAGTCACGGCAACTCTGGTTCCCGCCCTCGCCCCGGCACAGGCGTCGGCGGCGGAGCCGCTGACAAGATTCGCGAACCAGCAGCCCGCGTGGCACAGATGCGACACCTCGCAGCCCGCCGCGTTCCAATGCGCGACGATCAAGGTCCCGCTCGACTACGACCGCCCCGACTCCCAAACCATCAAGCTGGCCATCTCCCGCGTGAAGACCAGCGTCCCGGGCAAGCGGCACGGCGTGCTCCTCTTCAACCCCGGCGGTCCGGGCGGCGAGGGCCTGGACATGCCATTCATGATGAAGGACGTGTTGCCCAAGAAGGTCCGTGAGAGATACGACCTCATCGGGTTCGACCCCCGCGGCGTGGGGCGCAGCACCCCGGTCACCTGCGGACTCACGACCACGGAGCAGAACACCGAACACCCCTACAAAGCCGAGACGTTCAGCCGCGACGTCAAGTGGGCCCGGACGGTCGCGGACAAGTGCCGTGCCAAGAACGGTGACAGGCTCCCGTACATCACCACCCGCAACACCGCCCGCGACATGGACGTCATCCGCGCCGTCCTGGGCGAGAAGAAGATCTCCTACCTGGGCTACTCGTACGGCACCTACCTCGGTGCCGTCTACGCGCAGATGTTCCCCCAGCGCACCGACCGCTTCGTGCTGGACAGCGCGGTCGACCCGGCACGGGTCTGGCGCGGCATGATCCAGGTCTGGGCGGAGGGCTCGGAGCCGGCGTTCACCCGCTGGACGAAGTGGACCGCGCAGCGACACCGCACCTACAAACTCGGCGACACACCGGCCAAGGTGAAGAAGACGTTCTGGGACCTGATCGCCCGGGCCGACCGCACGCCCATCAACGACGGTGGTCGAAAGCTCACCGGGGACGACATCCGGGCCGGCCTGCGCCCCGCGTTCTTCAGCCCCGAGTACGCGGCCGAGGCGGTCGTCGAACTCAAGAAGGCCGCCGGCGGTCATGCCACGGCTCCCGGTCGTTCGTCCCTGCCGGACCGTCCGCAGGAACCGCGCCGGCCCACGGCCGCCGCCGGGCAGACGCCGGCCGACAACGGCACCGCCGCCTTCTGGGCCGTGGTCTGCGGCGACACCGCGGCTTGGTCGCACGACCCCGAGCAGTACCGGCGTGAGGCGATCCGGGACAAGGCCAAGTACCCGCTCTACGGTGACTTCGGCTCCAACATCACGCCCTGCGCGTTCTGGGACAAGCCGGCCGAGCAGGTCACCGCGGTGCACAACAACGTCGGCCTGCTCACCGTCCAGAACCAGTGGGACTCCCAGACCCCCCTCGTCAGCGGCCTCGGCATGCACCGCGCGCTGACGGGCTCCCGCATGGTGTACGTCAAGGGCGGCGAGGGCCACGGCGTCTACATGGGGGACCCGCGCGCCTGCGCCGACCGCGCCGTCAACGCCTACCTGAACAGCGGAAAGCTGCTGGCACGAGACGTCACCTGCAAGCCGCCCGTCGACCCTGGCACGGGCGTGCACCAGCGCATCGCCCCGACACCTCGGCAGACCCCGGGAGCGCCCCGCTTCTGACGGACCCCGCCGCCCCGACACTCGCGGAGTGCCCCCGCTGACGGGCCTCGCCGCCCGTCACTCGCGGAGCGTTTCTTCCGTCCCGTCCCGTCCCGTCCCGTCCCGTCCCGGCGCGGCCAGGCCAGACCAGACCGGGACGGGACACCGCGTCCCGGGGGCGGCGGGATCGGCGATTGATCAGTGCTGCTGGGCCGGGTCCTTCTCGGCCAGGTCCTTCTCCGCAGGTCCTTCTTCAAGGCATGTGCCGCGGCGTCCGGACGACGGCGCCTGTCGGCCGCCTCCTACGCCGGCAGGTCCTGCTCGGCCGGCTGGACGGCGGCCCCGCGGGCGAGCAGCAGGAGGGCGTCGACCAGGTCCTCCGCCGGGCTCCCGGTGGCCAGGCGCCGGAGTTGCAGACCCATCACCACGGCGACCGTGGTGGCCGCCAGGCGCTCCGCGCCCGGAACGCCCAGGGCGCTGAGGATCCGGGTGGCGAGCCGGTCGTAGGCATTGAACGCCTCCGCCGCCGCCTCCCGCAGCCGCTCGTCGCGGCCGGCGTGGATGTACAGCTCGAACGGGGCCAGATGGGCACTGTCCAGCGCCGTGCCGCACGCGACCTGGCCGGCCAGGGACGCCGCGTCCTCCACCCCGATGCCGTCCGTCTGGCACTGGTCGGCCAGCTCGGTGAAGTGCCGTGCCTCCTCGCGCACGAAGTGCAGCAGGCTCTCGCGCAACAGATCGTGCTGGGTCTCGAAGTGGTACGTCACCGAGCCGAGCGACACTCCCGCTTGCCGGGCGATCCGCCTGTTGGTGACCGCCGCGACCCCGTCCTCGCCGATGATCTGCAGGACGGCGGTGATGATGCGCTGGCGTGTCGAGGCGGAGGACGCGGCGTTCGGCATGTCAGGCATTGTTCCATCAACTGCCCCTCACCTCGGACCGTGTCCGGCGGCGGCCGATGCGGACGGCACCCGGTCGGAACCCCCGGACGGGGCGGTTGCCGTTCCTCCGCCTGTCGGTGGACAGGAAACCCTGCGCTCTCTATTGTTCGTTCGAACGAACAGATTGGGAGGGTACTCGTGCACATCGCAGGGGCGACTGTTCTGCTCACCGGGGTCACAGGCGGTATCGGCGGCGCGATCGCCGCGGAGATGTCGGCACGCGGCGCCCATCTGATCCTCACCGGGCGGCGACGCGAGGCTCTGGAACCCCTCGCCGACCGCTACGGCGCGCGGACGATCCTCGCCGATCTCGGCGACGACGACGATGTCCGGCGCCTCACCGAGGAAGCCGCCGGTACGGACATCCTCATCGCCAACGCGGCCCTGCCTTCCAGCGGGGACCTGCTCGACTACACGCCCGCGCAGATCGACCGAGCGCTCGCGGTGAACCTGCGCGCGCCCGCGATGCTCGCGCGACTGCTCGCTCCCGGCATGGTGGACCGTGGACGAGGCCACATCTGCTTCGTCGGATCACTGTCGGGCATGGCGGCCACCAAGTCGTCGTCCCTGTACAACGCGACGAAGTTCGGGCTCCGCGGCCTCTCCCTCGCCTTCCGTCAGGACCTGCACGGCACCGGCGTCGGCGTCTCCATCGTCCAGCCCGGCTTCGTACGGGAACTCGGCATGTTCGCCAACACGGGGTCGACCACGCCCGGCGGCGTCCGTACGGTCGCACCGCAGCAGGTCGTCAAGGGCGTCACGCGGGCGATCGAACGCGACGTCGCCGAGATCAACGTCGCACCGATCGAACTGCGCCTCCTCACCAAGATCGCGTCTCAGTTCCCGGGGTTCGCCGAACGAGTCCAGCGGCGCGCGGGGGCCGAGAAGACCGTCGACGCGATCGTGGCGGCCCAGCGGACGAGCCGCTGACCCGCTCGCCGGCCACAGGACGAGGCGCGATCAGGGCGACTTGTGTCCGGCGTCTTCGGCCGCCGCTGCTCCACACCGGTCGGTGAGCAGCGACGCCATGGACGAGCAGCCTCAGGACCGACAAGGGGCACCCGAGGATGCGGTGGCCGCGGAGACCGGCGACGGCCGCGCGGACCGCGGGTGCCGACTCCAGGCCGACTTCGGCGATCGAGTGCGCGCGCCGGTGGCGGTGTGGGACTGTGGTGCTTGGCCGGGCCCGTCGCCTTCCCCCGTGGCGACGGGCCCGGCCGCTCGTTCGAGGGCGCGGGCCGGCAGCGGTCGTCGCCCCGGAGAGCAGGGGCCGGCCACGGCAGCCCGGCAACGGCTGCGCGGCGGCCGGGGCGCCGGAGGAGGCATCGGCCAGACGATGGCCGGGCGCCCTGGGGATCGGGTCGGCCGGCGCGGGTGAAGGCCCGGCCACGGCCGTACCGGCGGCCAGGGCCAGGACGAAGGCCAGGGTCCGGCTGAGCGTCTGCGGGACATGCGGCTCCTCGGGATGCGTACATGGGTGGTCGCGCCGCCGCGACCCTAGGAGCGCCCCGCCGAGGAGTCCATGGAAACCTGAGGATTATTCATGAATCCGCAAGGCCGCGCGGAGACGAAGGGTCTGCTGAATCCGGCGTGCAACCATCCGCGAAACCTGCGTGTCTTATCCCATAACAGCATGACAGTCGACCAAGGGGGACATCATGCGACGAATAAGGGCGACAATGGCGGCGCTCGTTCTGGCGGGAGCCGGGCTGGTAACGGCGTCGACCGCGGCGGACGCCGCACCAGCGGCTACCGCCGGTGTCACGGCCTGTCCGACCGGCTGGGGCAGCGGAGCCAAGGGCGGCGCCGCGACGGGAGCCGTGCCGCTGGAGAACATCAGGACCGGCCGGCACGACTGCTTCGACCGCATGGTCTTCGACGTCCCCGGCGGCGGGTCCGTCGGCTACCACGTCAGATACGTCGACCGGCTCTCCCAGAACGCCACCGGCCGCCACATCCCGGTGGGCGGCGGAGCCGTGCTCGACGTCCGTGTCGGTGCGCCCGGTTACGACCCGGACAGCGGCACGCCCACGTACCCCGGACAGGTGGGCCACACCCTTCCGGGCGTGGACGTCCGTGGATACCGCACCTTCAGGGACACTCGGTTCGCCGGCAGCTTCGAGGGGGAGACGCAGATCGGTCTCGGCGTCCGCGCCCGCCTGCCGTTCCGGGTGGTCCAACTGCCCGACCGCCTCGTGATCGACGTGGCACACAACTGGACGGGCAGCCGCTGACCGTCCGGCGCACGGTGTGCCGGGCCGTACCCCGATGAGCGGGTGGAGCCTCCCGGCGGTGAGGAGTTCGCCGTCAGCCACTGGCGGACGACGCCGGAACAGTGCCTCGGCGAACTCCTCGGGGACGGCTCCGGTCCCTCACCGGTCTTCGGCACAGCAGCCGTCGGGCTCCAGGTGCCCGACGCTCTCCAGACGGCAGAAGCAGGATGCCTCGATCGGTACGTCCGCCATGGCCACCGCGATCTTCAGTTGCTGGGCCACGATGCGGGCCTCGTCCTTCTTGCCCAGCCGTACGAGGCATTCGTGGAAGCCGTGCAGGGCCCATACGTTGCCCGGGTGCTGAAGTGGGCGTGGCAGTGTGTCGTCCAGCCCCAGGTCGGCCCGGTAGACGGCTTCGGCCTCCCTCACCAGGCCCTGTTCGAGGAGCAGTGCGCCGTATGCGTGCCGGGTGGGCTGCATCCACCCCCACGGCTCGTCGTACGGAAGGCCGTCGTCCAGCTCGATCGACCTGCGCAGGGCAGCGAACGCGCTGTCGTGCTCGCCCTTGCGGTAGTTCAGCTCCCCGTCCAGCATGTGCGCGGCGATCGTCAGGATGTCCGCGCAGGTGTTGTTGAACAGCGTCCGTGTCTCCGGTACCCGGGCGACCGCGGCACGGAAGAGGGCGCGCTCCCGCTCGGCCTCGTCGATCCGGCCGGTGGCCGCGAGAGCGATGCCGCGCGCGTAGCGCAGCATGGCCGTGGTCACGCAGTACAGCCGCGGGTCCGCGGGCAGCGGCAGATCCAGGATGTCGTGCCAGCGGCCGAAGCGGATGAGCACGTGCACCCGCATGGCGAGGAAGCCCTCCAGCCAGTCCGCCATGGGCGGGCTCTCCACACGCAGCAATTCCTCGGGCACGGCCGCTTCGAGCCGGTCCGCCGTTTCGATCGCGTCCTGGTAGCGGCCGAGGAACATCGCACCGTAGATCTTGAAGTGGTAGTTGTGGCACCGGTAGAGGGTGTAGAAATTCATCGCCCCCGCCTTGGCGTGGAACCTCTCGTCCGCGGCGACCGCGTCGGTGTTGTCGGAGATCACGCGGCGGTAGTCGCCGCAGAGCACTTCGAGGTGTGAGGGCATGTGCTGGAGATGGCCCGCGTCCGGCACCAGACCGCGCAGCCGTTCACCGACGGTCAGGGCGGCCTCGGGAGTCGGGGACATCTCCATCAGGTGGATGTACAGGTGGAGCAGGCCCGGGTGCCGCGCACCCGCCTCCGTGGCGATCGCCCGTTCGAGCACCGACTTGGCCTCGGCGGTGCGCGCGCCCGGGGCCGGCCGGCCCGTGCGGATGTCCCACAGCTGCCAGGGCGTGAGGTTCATCAGCGCGTCGGCGTACAGGGTGGCGACGTCGAGGTCGTCGGCAGCGAGCCGGTGGACGGCCCGCATGCTGTCGGCATAGGCGGCGTTCCACATGCCGCAGCTCTCGGCGTCCGGGGCCTGGGCGCGTGGATAGCGCGCCGCCAACGCGCCGACGAGTGCCTGCTCGACAGGGGTGGCACCGGCCGCCTTCGCGTGTGCGCTGCGCACGGCGGCATGCGCACGCTCCACCGACCGCCCCAGCTCCTGCTCGTCGAAGGCCGCCCAGGGCTTGTTGTAGTTGGGCCCGAGCGCGTAGGCCAGGCCCCAGTCGGCCATGGCACAGGCGGGATCCGCGGCGGCGGCGGCCTCGAAACAACGGACGGCCTCCTCGTGGTTGAAGGCGTACGTCCAGACCAGCCCGCGGTCGAACCATGTCTGCGCCTCGGGAGACGACGTCGTCACGCGCCGACCGTGGCTGCCGAGGTCGTAGTAGGGCATAGGCCAAGCTCCTCAGGGCTGACGACCGGCGATCAACATACTCCCTTGATCCAATTCCGCGGCGGACTCTAGTTTGATCACATGACAGAATTCGGCATTCTTGGTGACAGCACGGAATGGCAGAAGGATTTCGAGCGGCGGATACGCGCCTCGTACACGGCGGCCGGACTCGATTCGGCTGCGGCGGAGCGCAGGTTCGAGGAAACGAGCGCCGGCATAGGTGACTGGACCGTCGCCGAGATCAAGGACGCCGGGACCCGAGTGGGACATGTCGCCGTGGCCGTGGCTGACGAGAGCGACGGCGCACTCGCCGGCCGGATCAGCGACCTCCACGTCGAGGAGCCCCATGCCGGCCGGGGGCACGAGCGGGCCGCCCGGGACTGGGCCGAGGCGTGGTGCACGCAGCGCGGCGCACAGCGCCTCGACGTACGGCTCACCGAACCCGACGGGCAGCTGTTCGCCGACTACAGCATCCGCGGGCAGATCAGAGCGCGCCGGGTGGTCTCCCCGCCGGAGCCACTCGACGGCGTCACCGCGCGGCCGATGACACCGGGTGAGTATCCCGAGTGGCTCGCCTCCGAGAAGGTCGCCTACGCCGGTGACATCGTCCGGGCGGGAGCCATGAGCCCTGAGGAAGCCGTGCGCAAGTCCGACCGCGACTTCGCGAAGCTGCTTCCCGACGGCCTGGCGACACCCGACAACACCCTGCTGGTCCTCGAGGCGGCGGGTGAGCAGATCGGCACCGGCTGGCTGAAGCACGGGTATCTCCCGGGAGTCACTTACGGCTACTCGCTGTTCATCCATGAACAGCACCGCGGAAGGGGGTACGGGCGGGCCGCGATGGTGGCCGGCGAGCAGGCCACGCTCGCGGCCCGCGACTCGATGCTGATGTTCACCGTATGGGGCGGCAACGAGGTGGCCATGAATCTGTACACGAGCGCGGGCTACCGAGTCGTCGAGGAAAGCCGTTCCCTCGACCTTCCCCGCCGTGCGGCCTGACGCGACCGACACCGGTCAGCGGGCTGCGGCAATCGAACTCTCCGACGCCGGCCGTACGCCCGTGATCGACCGGTGCTTTCCGATCCCGGGCAGCTGGATTTCTTCCTCTCCCTCCTCCCCGGCGCGGAACATGGTGTGCGTCGCTCTCGCTGCGCGTTCCGGCGTGCCAGCAGCGCGACACCATCCGTGATCCACGGGAGCGGTGGGAGTTCGACGGCCCTGAGCGGCTCGATGCCGGTATGCAGCGTGCGCTCGACGATGTCGGCCGGCGGTTCCACGGCGCGGCCTCCACTCCGAGGCTGCGGACCGGCCCTCCTTACCTGGGCGGTAATCGCGCCGCGCGACAGGACGCGGCAAGGTGAAGCCATCGGGTTCCGGGCCGGCGCACTCCGGCCCGGAACCCGGCCCAACCGGATCGCACACCGGACCACTTCGCCCAGAACGGGAGCCCCACCATGTCGATCTACGCTGCCGCCGTCACCCGCTACTTCGAGGCTTGGAACGCCACCGACGCCGACGCGCTCGCCAAGGCCGTCGCCGCGGCGTGGACCGAGGACGGCACCTACACCGACCCGCTGGCCGACGTGTGCGGCCACGAGCAGATCGCCGCCGTCATCCAGACCGCGCACGAGCAGTTCCCCGGCTTCGAGTTCAGGCTGACCGGCGACACGGACGGCAACCACCACATCGCGCGCTTCAGCTGGGAGCTGGTGTCCACCGCCGACGGTTCGGCGCCGGTCGCCGGCTCGGACGTGATCACGCTGGCCGAGGACGGCCGGATCACCTCCGTCCTCGGCTTCCTCGACCGGCTCCCTGAGGCATGAAGACCTGCGCGACGGTTCCGCGACCGGCACCCTGCGCACCCGGTGGACGTGACGCACGGGGCACGGAAGTCGACGCGCTCTGATCCTCTCCCGGGGGAGGGACGGCATGGCGCCGCAGAGGAAACCGCACGGTTCCGTCCGGGACGGAACCGTGCGGGGCGGGGCCTATTCGACGTTGATTCTGAACGTGCTGGTCCTGTTGCGGATGTCCTCGGCGTTACCGCTCATCCGCAGGTTGCGGAACGTCGCTTCGCCGACTGCCGGGCCCTGACCGGGTTCCGGCAGTTCGTTGGCCCAGATGCCGAAGCCGGACTTGGCGTCGAAGGCGTCCCCGCTCTTCTTGGAGTTGGTGATGGAGATGTCGGTGAAGATCGTGTCCTTCACCGGGAACTGCGGCTGGCCGCCGACGTAGTTGGTCTGGAACATCACGCCTCCGTAGGTGGAGTCGTCGATGTCGACGTCGTTGACCCGGATGCCCTGGAAGACCTTGGAGGCGGAGAACGCCCAGATGGCCGGGAAGACCTGCGAGCCCCAGAAGTGGCCGCCCGTCCGTTCCAGGGAGACGTTCTCGATCGTCGTGGGTTCGGTCCCGAAGCCGTTCATCGGGTAGCCGAAGTCCAGCGAGGAGATCGTGATCCCCGAGTACACCAAGGTGTCGGCGATGCGGATGTTACAGAAGGTGTTGTTGTAGCCGCCATAGACGGCCACGCCCGCCGCCCGCCAGGTCAGCGTCGAGGTGAGGTTCTCGTAGAGGTTGTTCTTCTCGTCGGCGCCGCCCGCGTCGATGGCGGAGAAGAGGGCGAAGCTGTCGTCACCCGTGGCCCGGGCGTCGTTGTTGACGACGTGGTTGTCCGTGGAACCGTTGGTCATGTTGATGCCGTCGGCGAACATGTCCCGGATACGGGAGTTGCTGATGGTCATGTTGTCGGTGTTGGCGCCCCAGTACAGGCACACCATGTGCTCGACCCAGATGTTGTCGATGGTGATGTCGGAGACGTTGGAGAAGTCGAACACCTTGCCCGGACCGTCGATCCGGGAGGTGTAGTTGCCGAAGTAGGAGAATCCGGCGAACGTGGAGCCCTTGGCGCTCGCCTCGGCCCGGAAGCCCACGTCGGTGTTCTCCTGCGAGGAAGGCGCGTGGAAGCGGGTGAACCAGGGCCCGGCCCCGAGCACCTTGACGGCCTTGCCGTAGACCTGGAACTTGCTGGAGGTCTCGTAGTCACCGGCGGGCAGGTAGACGCCGACGAGCTTGCCCGTGGTGTCCATGCGGACCTTGTCGAGGGCGTTCTGCACGTCCTGGTGCGAGAAGCCGGCCGGGACCGTGTAGGCGGCCGGATCCGGGTTCGGGGCCGCCGTCGTCTGCTCGGTGTTGACGAAGTCGATGGCGTAGTCGGAGGCGTTGGCCGCGTCCTTCTGGAGCCGGATCTTCGAACCCGCCGGGACCGTCTTGCCGAGCAGGAGGTTCGCCTCGTCGTAGATGTGCCGCGGCGCACCGGAGCCGGGCGAGTTCCCGGGCGAGGTCTCGTTGCCGTAGAGCCAGGCGTACTTCGAGGTGAGGTCGATGGCCTTGAGGAACTGACCGTCCACGTAGACGTCGAGTGTCGTCGTGGTGCCGTCCGGGATCGAGAAGCGGGTGACGAGGGTGTTGGTCGCCGCGCGGGTGGTCCATTCGACGTACTGGCCGGTACCCGTGAGGGTCACGGCCTTGCGGCCGCTCGCCTCGCCGGCGAGGTCGCCGACGGTCCGGTTCGGGCCGACGGCCTTGGCGCCGCCACCGAGGGTGCCGTCCTCGGCTTCGTACATGTCGTACGGCATGTCCGCCCCGCGGCCGACGAACAGCGGCTGGGTCGTGGTGTTGTTGGCCCGCTTGACCGGCAGTTCGTTGGCGTCGTCGGCGATGACCGTCTTGACCGTGTACTTGCCGTTGCCGGCGGTCCAGGAACCGAGGCCGACCGGGGCGGTCGTCTGCCCCGCCGCGACGGTGCCGTTGTAGGCCCCGCTGAGGGTCTTCACGGTGGCGCCCTCGGCGTCCTGGATCGTGAGCGTCACGTTGTGGGCGCCGGAAGCCGAGTCCGCCGTCCCCTGGTTCTTGATCGCGACGGTGAACTTGACCTCGTCACCGGCCGAGGCACTGGAGGGGGTCCAGGAGACCGTTCGACGGGTCCACGGTGGCGCCGACCGGGTAGCTGCCCGCGTCCCGGGTTCCGATGCTCGCCGTGACGGGCGTCGACTCGCCGGCCGCGAGAGCCGGGACGCCCGCGGTGGCGGCCTTCGCGCCGCCGAGTGTGAAGTTCAGGTCGGTGGCCTTCGCCGGCTTGCTGCCACTGTTGGTGACGGTCGCCGTGAGGCTGATCGTGTCCGACTCGACCGGGGCGGAGGGCGTGCTGGTGACACCGGTGACCTTGAGGTCCGGGTTGGCGGACGGCGTGCCGATCACCTGGAACTCGGCGACCTGCGCGCCCGGTGCGCCGGTGTTCTTGGTGAACTTGAGCTGGATGTCGGCGGCGGAGCCGGATACCGGGATGGTCACCGAGTTGCCGGTGCCGGGGGAGAAGTCGTAGTCCTTCGCCGCCGCGAGGGTGGTGAAGGAGGCCGAGTCCTGGTCACGGCCGAGCACCTGGATGTTCTGCGTGCGGTTGGACCAGGCGGCGTCCGGGCTGAGCTTGACGACGACCTGGCCGAGGTCGGCGTTGGCGCCCAGCTCGGTGGTCAGGGTGGCCGGGTAGGCACCGCCGGCGCTCTCCCAGTAGGTGCTGGTGAGGCCGTCGTTGGCGTTGGCGGCGAGGTAGGTGAACGTGTCCGAGGACGCCTCGATGGGCTTGCCCTGGGCGAGGTTGCCGCCGGAGGATCCGGGCCGGGTGACGCTGTTGCTCGCCGCCGATGCGTTGCCGGCGGCGTCCTTCGCCTTCACGTAGTACGTGACGGTGGAGGTCGCCGGTGGGCTGTCGGTGTACGTCGTGACGTCCCCGGCGACGGACTTCACGAGTTGGCCGTTGGCGTAGACGTCGTACCCGGTGACCTTGACGTTGTCGCTCGACGCCTGCCATGTGAGCTTCACGTCGCCGCCGGACTGCGTGTAGGCGAGGCCGCCGGGCGCGGTGGGAGCCTGGGTGTCGCCGCCGGCACCCTTGCGGGTGACGCTGTTGCTGTTGGCGGAGACGTTGCCCGCGGCGTCCTTGGCGCGGACGAAGTAGGTGATGTCGCTGCCGGTGGGCTGGGTGTCGGTGTACGTCAGGACGTTCCCGGCCACGCTCGCCCGGAGTTGGCCGTTGGCATAGATGTCGTAGCCGGTGACGCCCGTGTCGTCGCCGGACGCGTTCCAGGTGAGCTTGATCTGCCCGGTGCCGGGCTCGGTGTAGCTCAGGTTCGCCGGCGCGGTGGGCGCCTGGGTGTCACCGGTCGCCGGCCCGTACACCTCCAGCTCGGAGAGCTGCCCGGCGGGCCAGCCCGTGTTGGCGGTGAACTGGACGCGCACGTACCGCGTCGTGGTCGTGTCGAAGCTGATCGTCGTCGACTGGTCGTTGCCGTTGTCGAAGGTGTACGCCTTCGACGCCGTCAGGTCGGTGAAGTTCTGGTTGTCGGCCGAGCCCTGGACCTTGAGCGTCTGGGTGCGGCTGGGCCATCCGCTCGGCAGCCTCAGCGTCACCTGGTTCACCTTGACGGAGGAGCCGAGGTCGACCTGCACCCATTGCGGGAAGGCGTTGTTCTTGCTCTCCCAGTACGTCGCGCGGTTGCCGTCACCGGCGTTGGCCGCGCCGTACACGTCGGCGTGCCCGCTCTCGCTGAAGGGTTTTCCGAGGGCGAGGTTCGGCGTCGAGGCGTCGGTCGTGAGCACCTGCATCTCGGCGAGCTGGGCGGTGCCGCCGACCGAGTTGCCGCTGAAGTCGGCCCGCACGTAGCGGGCGAGGGTCGGCGGGAGGGAGATCTTCACCGTGTTGCCGTTGCCGGGGCTGAAGACGTACGACGCCGAAGACTTGAGCGTGGCGAAGCTCTTGCCGTCGGCGCTGCCTCGAAGCGCGAGGGTCTGCTTGCGGGTCTGCCATGGGGCGGGCAGGCGCAGCACAACCTGCCGGACGCGCTCGGACCGCCCGAGGTCGGTCTGCACCCACTGCGCCGACTTCTTCGCGGCCTGCCAGTAGGTGCTGGTGTCGCCGTCGTTCACGTTGGCGGCCAGGTGCGTGCCGAGCGCGCTGCCGGACCTGGCCGCGGCGCCCGCGGCGGCGTCGGGGCCGCCGGCGGCGTGCGCGTCCAGGGCCGGCAGCCCTAGAACCATGACGGTGGAGACCAGCGCGACGGTGGTGGTGCGCCGTCTCCACGAGCTGGGTTTGTATCGGGTCATGCGGGGTCACTCCCTGCACAGGGCCCACGTACCCGCTGAGGGCACGCGAGGGCGGCTCATTTCGGGGCAGAGCGGTGGCGCGGTGGATCAGGACGGCACGGGTCGTCCGTCCGGAGGCGCTGCTCCGGCCTCTCCCGGGACCACGAGAAGCCGGTGGAGGCACGCGTCGCGGACATCGAGCACAGCCGTGCGCAGCTTCTTGCATTGATTCATCGCAATATTGCAGACGCTTCGCGAGTACGTCCACGGTTACGGCAGCACGAGTTTCCCCGGCTGTGTCGGCGTCGCCGTGGAGGAGGCGATTCTGCACCTCTCCTGTCGCCCACCGGTCCGTGTTTGCGGCGCATGAAGGGGAGCTCAGCCGGTCTCGGGGCAATCGATAAATTGCGTAAACTAGCGAGGTTTTTGCAGAAGTCGCGCATCAGAGCGCAACGGCTTGCGTGGACCATCACGAGGCGGCGAGATCGCCTCCGCGGACCCCTACGGGTGAGGGGCGGCCCGCCGGTCCCTCACCCCGCGGCTTCTGCCGGAAGCACGACGCGGACCTCGTAACCACCATCGGTCGTCGGACCCGAGGTCATGGTGCCGCCGAGCAGCTCGGCGCGCTGTCGAAGGCCGATCAAGCCATGGTGCGCGCCGGGCAGTGGAAGGGGCGGCCGGGTCGGTGCGGTGTTGGTGACCCTGGCGTGGACGGAACCGCCGGCCTGGAACAGGTCGATGCGCGCGGTGGCGCCGGGTGCGTGTTTGCGTGTGTTGGTCAGCGCTTCCTGGACGGTGCGGTAGACCGCGCGTTGGACGGTGGGCGGAAGGTCTTCGGGCAGGTCCATCTTCAGCTCGGTCTCGATGCCGCAGTTGTCGGCCAGCCTCCGGATGTCGACGAGGGCCGGCTGCGGAGTCAGATCCGTCGGGTTTCCACCGGAGGCACGCAGGACGCCGACCATGTGGCGCAGCTCGTCGAGCGTCTGCACGCTCAGCCGCCGGATCGTCGCCGCGGCCTCCTTGGCGTCCGGGTCGCTCGTGCCCACCTGAAGTGCTCCGGCGTGCACGGCGATCAGGCTGACCTGGTGGGAGACGACGTCGTGCATCTCCCGCGCGAGCTGGGCGCGTTCCTTGGCCAGCGCGGCCTGGGCGGTCAGCAGCTGCTGGTGGTCGCGCGCCTGCGAGATCTCGGTCAGTCTCAGCGACAGGTCGCGGCGGGTCTGCACGAGCTGCCCCAGGAAGACGGCGGCGGCCGCCGTGGCGGCGCTGTAGCCGAACGCGATCACCGTCGAAATCCGGGTCAGGTCCAGGTTCGGTGACGGCAGGGAGGTGATGTCGCTGAAGGCGAAGATGAGCGTGCCCAGGACCAGCAGCGTCCGCGGCCGCCTGAAGGAAGCGAGCGTGTACAGCGCCGCCAGGCAGGCGAAGACCGCGTCCGACAGCAGTACGGCCGGGAGGGTGACGAGGAAGGTGAGCAGCGGCCTTCTCCGGCGCAGCAGCAGGGCAAGGGCGGCGGCCAGGCCGAAGGCCATCCGCAACGGCTCGTGGACATCCCAGTGAGCCCACACGTCGAGGAGGGCCATGGCCACCGCCACACCGTCCAGGAGCAGCGGGGAAGGACGGCGGGTCATCCCGTGCCCTCCCTGAGCAGTCCGGCCCGCTGGGCGAAGAGGGCCGCCTGCACTCGGCCGCTGACCTCCAGCTTGGTGAGGATCGCGCTGACGTGGTCCTTGACCGTGCCGGTGCTCAGGTGCATCCGGGTGGCGATGTCGGAGTTCGACAGCCCCTCGGCGACGAGGATGAGGACCTCACGCTCCCGGTCGGTCAGTCGGTCGAGAGACTTCGGCGGGCGCTCCTGCGCACCTGCGCTCAGGAATCCGTCCACCACCGTCCGCGTGACCTTGGCGGACAGCACGGTGCCACCCTCGACCAGGCTCTGCACCGCCAGCGGCAGCGCCTCGGGGTCGGTGTCCTTGAGGAGAAAACCGGCAGCGCCCGACCGCAGGGCCGTCTCCACGTACTCGTCCATGTCGAACGTGGTGAGCATGGCCACCACCGGAGGTTCCGGCAGCCGGCGCATCTCGCCCAGGACGGTGAGCCCGTCGACGTCCGGCATCCGGATGTCGAGCAGGACGACATCGGGGTGCGTCTCGCGCGCCGCCTGGAGGGCCTGACCGCCGGAGACCGCCCCGACGACCTCGATGCCGTCGGCGGCGTCGAGGATGCTCCGGAAGCCCGTGCGGATCAGGGCTTCGTCGTCGACCACCAGTACCCGGATCACGTGTGCTCCAGCTTGTATCGGACCACTGTCCGATTCGTACCACGCCGGGAGCTGCTCCGCCGCTGGGCGCCCTGGGACGGGAGGTCGGGACGGCTGGTCCGGGGGTGTACGGCGCGGTCCGTCCCCGGAACCGGACGGCGCCGTCCGTGTCCTCGGTGCGGGTGCGCCGCGTCCTCCTGCCCGGGGTCACCCCACCGCCGTGATCCTGCGGTGGAGACGAGAAGGGTCCAGGGGAGTCACGCGCGGCCGGTGAGGCACATCTGCCGTGGGGTGGCCCGTATGGTCAGCACCGCGACGGATGCGGAGCCGTCGGTCGGCTCCCGGTGCTGCGGGGCGGTCAGGCGGCCGAGCCGGGCGGTCCAGTGGCCGTCGTGCAGCGCCAGTGTGACCGCGGAGAACGGTGGCACCTCCAGATGCCAGAAGGAGCGGGCCGGTACGGACAGGGCGTGGACCAGCGCGGCCCGGATGACGGAGCCTTCGGTGATCGCCAGTACGGATCCCATGCCGGCGGGCAGAGACTCCATCCACGCCGCTGTCCGACGACACAGCCGACCGACGGACTCGCCCCCGTGCGGTGCGGCGTCGGGATCCGTCAGCCAGGTGGACAGCCCGTAGGGGTCTTCGGCCGCGATCTCCCGGAGCGGGCGGCCGTCCCATGTGCCGTAGTCCAGATCGCGCAGTGCGTACTCGGGCGTGGCTTCGACGGCAAGGGCCTCCGCGATCTGCGCGCAGCGGACAGTGGGCGCCCGGAAGGCCAGTGAGTACGGCGGAAGCGCCGCTCGTGCGGTCATGAGCTCACGCCGGTCGCGGTGACTCAGCGCACCGTCCCCGAAGACCTGGTCATGGCGGCCTTCGGCGGCGGTCGCGCACAGCATCGTCAGTCGCATCCTCACGATCCGACCTCCTTCTGCGATGGGGCGGCACCCCGCCGGCCCGGTAACGCTCAGTGGCGGGTTCGGCGGCGCTCAGAGCAGGTACTTCGGCGGACCCCGGAAGCGGCGGGTCCACCGGAGCGATCCGCCCCGGCCGCGACGGCGGATCCGGGAGCACCGGCAGCCGGTCATCCGGCGTCCGCTGCGCCCCGTGCCCGACTGTCGACGGCTTGGTGGAGGCGACACCCCTCGTGAACCACTTGGTGGGGCAGAGGAGTGTCCCACTGGTCACCAGAATCCGGGAAGGATGCTGCTTCAACCATCCGGCATGCGGCCGGACTACCCCCGCCGGTCGGCGGGATCCCCCTCCGCGGATGGCGGGGTTGGCGTGATGCCGCAGCCGCGGCGCGAGGGGCTACGGCACGCCGCAGCGGCGGCGCGAGGGGCTACGGCAGGAATGCGAGGTCGCACTGGTACCAGGTGCCGCGCTTACCGCCCAGGTCGGCGCGTCCGGCCGGCCCGATCGGGACGAACCCCGCTTTGGTCAGCACCCTGTGGGACGCGGCGTTGTCATGGGAGGTGGCCGCCCGCAGGGTGCGCAGTCCGTGCCGCTGCGCCGCCAGACGGCACAGCTCCCGGACGGTCGCGGTGGCCACGCCGTGGCCGGCGACGTGCTGCGCGACCCGGTAGCCGAGCTCCGCGGTGCGGTTCTCGATGTTGACCAGATTGAACCTGCCGAGAACCGAGCCGTCCTCGGCGAGGAGCACGTAGAAGGCGCAGACGCCGGCCTGCTGCTCGGCCAGCAGGGCGTCGTACCGCTCGGTGAACTGGTTGAAGTAGTCGTCGCCGCGGTCGGGGACCGAGGCGGCGAAGTAGGTGCGGTTCGCCAGCTCGAACGCCAGGACCGCCGGGGCGTGGGTGGCATGCAGCCGCTTCAGCTCAGGCACTGCCCGACTCTACCCGGATGGGGTGCTGAGGCCACCTGGGTTTCCAGCGGCCGCAGTCAGCCCGGGGACGCGGTGGTGCGCGAGAGGGCGGACCGCGCCAGGTTCGAGCTGGTCATGGACGGGATCGGCGGCGAGCTC
The DNA here is from genome assembly GCF_044546845.1 of Streptomyces sp. NPDC053076. Classification (NCBI taxonomy): domain Bacteria; kingdom Bacillati; phylum Actinomycetota; class Actinomycetes; order Kitasatosporales; family Streptomycetaceae; genus Streptomyces; species Streptomyces sp. NPDC053076. The sequence continues at coordinate 1,711,368 of NZ_JBITZL010000001.1, forward strand.
GTCGCGGCCGATGGGCTAGCCCGCGGACACGACGGCCCGCCGCGGAGCACTGCGTGCCGTCCGGCGACGCCCGGCACCGTGTGCCGGGCCGTGGCGCGCTCGGCTGCCGGCCGCACAGCAAATACAGTACATAGCTACTATGTACATGGCTACTGTTTTTGCCGCAGGCATCCGAAGTGAGGTCTCGATGCCACCCGTCCGGAGGTACACGCTGAACGATCTCGCTTCATAGGCTGAGCAACATGCACCTTTCCTCGCTCCATCGGATCGGTTTTCGCGCGGGATCTGTCGTACTCGCGCCGGTTTTCGCCCTGCTGCCGACCGGTACGACGGCGGCGGCCTCCGGCCCGGTCAAGGCGGAGGTCCGACTCGGTTGTGACCCGGACTCATGGCGCGTGCAGTACACCGCGGGCAGCACCGGACACGCCCCCGGTTCGACGGTGACCACGCGGATCGACGTCCGTACCGTCGACGAGTACGGGCCGGACAAGGTCACCGGCGAGGGTCCGTACGGCTTGGGGAGCGCGGTGACCACCGGGGACGTGCGCCGGAGAACCGACGCCACAGGGGCGTGGTCCGCCCACGAGGTCCTGAGCCGGGGGCCTCGCCCGTCCGGCCACCCTCGCTCGCACACCCGGACCACCACCGTCACCCTTCAGGTGACTGACGGCACCGGTTCGGCCACGGCGGAGGGCGAGTGTTCCCTGGCGGTCTACTGAGGGACGGGTCTACAGGCCACCGGGCCCGCTCACGGGGATCTGCTGCGCGGTGGGGATGTAGTGGTAGGCGAGGCGGGCATCGCGGTTGTGGTGACCGAGGCGGTGGGCCTCGGGGTGGTCGTACTTCCTGAGACGCCGGCGACCGGAGACGATGTCCCGGACGAGATTCGTGCCTCGGGTGAGCAAGGTCCGCATGCGAGTTCCCCTCGTGTTGGCCTGCCTGGCAGGAAGCGTGTGCCTGCCGGGAAGCGTGTGCCTGCCAGGAAGTGTGTGCCTGCCGCCGGGCGAACACGACGGCTTTGAGCGGAACTTGAGCCTTTCGCGGAGCGGAGTCCGGTCAACAGGTGAGCGTGGTGCCTGCCCGGACGCCAACCATCCAGCCCGTTTGCGTACCGTCGAGTACGACGACACGGCCGGTGCCGGCCATCTGGTCTGGAGCCACTACAAGGACACGGCCGGCAAGGCGCTGTTCCCCCCGGTCCCGATCGCCGAACTCGCCACCCCGACCGCGCCGATCGACGCGGCCCAGGCCCTCCTGCCGCCCCTGGACGACAGCAACTACCGCTGGATCTGACAGGGCGACGGTGCTTGCGGCTCGGTGGCCGTCGCGCGGCGCGCCGATGTCGGTTTCTGCAAGTCGGACGACATTGCTGACACGTCGCCCGCTCCCGTAGCGTTCCAGTCGGGCCCCGGCACACGGCCCGAATCCACTGCCAGACAGATGACTTGAGGTACAGGCATGCCTACGACCACCCTGCGCCAGCTGAACGCTTTCGACGACACCCCCGCGTCGCTCGCGTCCGCGACGGTGATCCTGATCGACTACCAGAACACCTACACCCAGGGCGTCATGGAGCTGTCCGGCTGGGAGGCCGCTCTCGACGCCGGCGCCACGCTGCTCGCGAAGGCCCGCGCGGCCGGCGCGAAGGTCATTCACGTCATCAACGACGGCGGCGAGGGCACCCCGTACGACATCCGGGCGGAGATCGGTCAGATTCACCCGAAGGTCGCGCCGGTCGAGGGTGAGGCGACCGTCGTCAAGACGAAGCCCAACGCCTTCCTGGACACCGACCTCGGGGACCTGGTGGACGCGGCCGGGAACAAAGACGTGGTGATCGCCGGGTTCATGACCCACATGTGTGTCGCCTTCACCGCTCAGGGTGCGTTCCTGCGCGGGAACCAGCCGACCGTGGTGGCGGACGCCTCCGCGACCCGGCCGCTTCAGACCTCGGTCGCCGGGGTGACCGCCGAGGCCCTCCACCTCGGTGCCCTTGCCACGATCGGTGACCTGTACGGCGTCGTGGTGCCGTCGGCGGCTCAGCTCGGCTGACACCCGTTGAGCCGACGGCTCGGCTCGGCTGACGTTCTATGAGCCCGCGGCTCGGCTGACGTCCGTTGAGCCTGCGGCTCGGTTCGGCTGACGCCGGTTGGAGGTCGTTGTGGAGGGCCGCGTGTCTCGTTCCCCGGGCGCGCCGGTCCCCGCGACGGCCATCGGTACGTAATGTTCCGTTTGCCCGAAACGAAAGCGGAACTTCCGTTCGTGAAAAATGGCCGGTGATTGCACAGTGTGTGGCGAGAACTACGGTGTGATCCACTAATAGCCCGGTCAACTCCCGTACAAATACGGTCACGTGGTGGCGGTGCGGACCGATCCGCGCCCCCATCGAGCAGAAGGAACACACCTCACGTGACCACACGAAGAACCGTCCTCGCGGGTGCGACCGCGGTCGGCACCGCCGCTGTACTCGGCGCCGCCACCGGGGCCTCAGCCGCCGACGGGCCGGACACTCCCACGACGTCGAACGCGGCCCAGAAAGAGGCCCGGGACGCGATACGCAAGGTCAACGCCGACATGCGCGGCAACTACGCGGCGCTCAAGGCGGACCTGTCCAAGCGGCTGTCGCCGATGATCGTCGTCACGAACACGGCCACCGGCGGTCAGTTCACCCTCCTGTACAACGGCACGACGGAGACCGCGCAGCCGGTCCCCGAGTACTTCGAACTGGCCAAGTCGATCGCCCACGTCCCGCTGGGCATCTACTCCGTCCTCGCCCAGTACCTCAGCGACCAGGTCCCCAACGTCCCCAACCGGGACCGCATCGACGCCCACGACCTCGACCTGGTCGCCGCCAAGGGTCAGTCGGACCACTCCTGGGTCACCCCGCTCACCAACTTGAGGACGACCCTCACCGCAGCCCGTGACAAGCTCACCGCCGCGAGTCTTCCCAAGGACCTGCACGACAGCTGCAAGTTCATCCTGGACGAGGCGGTCCGCTACATCGACGGGGTCCTGCACGACCAGTCGTTCGACATCCCCGGTTACGACGTCTTCTCCCACAAGGTCTACCCGAAGATCCGCACCAACATGGTCTTCTCGGCCAAGGCCCAGATCGACGGCATCGAAGGCCAGTTGAAGAAGTGGCGCACCAAGCTCGGTGAGGCGGCGTGGAGCGACCTGTACGTGGTCGTGTTCTCCATCTGGACCACCAGCGTCCTCAACCAGGCGTCCATCATCATCAAGCGGTGCATGGACCAGTCCAAGGTCGACTCGCACCTGATCGACGTCCCCACCGCCGAGCCCCTCAGCGACCCCATCGCCGTCGCCCGGGACAACCTCGCCCGGATCGTGCAGGACAACATCGCCGCCGAGATGGTCTTCGCGAGCGACGCCGAGATCGCCACCGCCCTCAAGGGCCGCCAGGATCTGCTGTCCGAGGAGATCCTCAACCAGATCGGCACCAACGGCACCGCCGACCCGGTCTCGTACAAGGGCAGCGCCGCCACCGCGGCCACGGCCACCGCGGCCACGGCCGCCGCGGTCGCGGCCGGCAAGGACGCCTGCCCCTGGCACCAGGCTCACAAGGCCGCCGTCGGCGTCTGAGCTGACACAGCCACACCCCGTCACGGCTCCCTCCGGACACCGACGCGGACCACACCCCGCACCGGCACCCCGGAGGGAGCCGTTTCTCGATGTCACCGACCGAGCCACTCAGCACCTCACCCCAGGGAACGACCCGTGCCGTCCAGCACCAGGACCAGACGCACCCGCACCACCACCGCCCCGGGCTCCGGCCGCCGCGCCGACGCTCTCACCCTTGTGGGCCTCATCCTCCTCGCCCTGAATCTACGCGCGGCGATCACCGGCATCCCGCCCGTCCTCGCCACCCTCCAATCCGCCCTCCACCTCACCGGCGCACAGGTCGGCGTCCTGACCACGCTCCCCGTGCTCTGCCTCGGTGTCTTCGCCCCCGTCGCCCCCGCCTTGGCCCGGCGCGTCGGCACCGAAACCGTCCTCGCCGCCGCCCTCGGGCTCATCCTCGCCGGCATCCTCGTACGCACCCTGCCCACCCAGGCCGCCCTCTTCGCCGGCACCCTCCTGGCCGGGGCGGGCATCGCCCTGGGCAACGTGTTGATGCCCGCGGTCATCAAACGCGACTTCCCCGACCGCATCGGCACCATGACGGGTCTCGTGATGACCCTCATGGCCGCCACCGGTGCCCTCGCCGCGGGCCTCGCCGTCCCCCTCACCACGGCCGGCGGATGGCGTACCGCCCTCACCGTCTGGGCGGCCCCCGCGCTGGCCGCCGCCACCGCCTGGACCGTCCTCGCCGCCCACCGCGCCCCACACCAGCCGCAGGCCACGAGCCCGCTACCCGCAGCCCGGACAGCGCCCCGGGCGTCCGTCCTGCGCTCCCCGCTCGCGTGGGCCGTCTCCGCCTTACTCGGCATCGTCTCCTTGTGCTTCTACGTCCTGGTGGCGTGGACACCCCAGATCATGCGCGACGCGGGCTACCCGGCGGCCGAAGCCGGCGCGATGACGTCCGTCATGCTCACCGTCGGAATCCCGCTCGGCCTGGCCGTTCCCGTCGCCGCCGCCCGGGTCACCGACCAGCGCCCGCTCATCGTCACGGTGATCGCCCTCAAGGCGGCCGGCCTCACCGGGATCCTCCTCGCACCCCAGCAGGCATGGGCCTGGACCGGAGTCCTCGGTGTCGCCATCGGCGCCGCCTTCCCGCTGGCCATGACGATCCTCGGCCTCCGCTCACCCGACCCGGCCACGGCCGCACGCCTGTCCGCCATGGCACAGACCGGCGGTTATCTCCTCGCCGGCTGCGGTCCCGCGGCCTTCGGCATCCTGCACGCCCTCACCGGCAGCTGGAACACGCCGATCTTGCTCCTGATCGCCTGCACCGTGCCCGAACTCCTGGTCGGTCTCGTCGCCGGCCGCCCCGGTTTCGTCGGCACCCGCTGACACGCCGGCCCCTGCCACGCACCGCGGCAGGGGCCACCCTCGGGACGTGCGCCCACGCGGAGCGCGCCCGGGGTACCGGGGGTGGCCCTCGAGTGGCTGAACGACGACGCCGGCGTTGCCGGCGAGAAGCGGGCGCACGACGAGGCCGTGGCGTACCGGGCGGCCGAGTTCACCTCGGCGGATGCCGAGTTCACCTCGGCGGATGGCGCCTGAGGCCGCGGGCGTCGGGACGGTGGCGATTCCGGTGATGCGGCGACGCTCCCGGGCGGTGGGGCAGGCCGGGCAGGTTCCGTTCCGCCGGCTCCGCGTCACGACCGGTCTTCGGACGCTGTCACGACACCGTAGGTCACCAGCCCGTACATCAGGTGCGGCACGACGTCCGACACCCAGTCCGTCACCGACCAGGTGGTCGGATCGCTCACCCCCAGCCGCGCCATGGGCAGGTCGGTCGCGGCCATGGCCAGGGCACCGGTGGCCGCCCCGCCCAGCCACCAGGGCATGCGAACGCCGGCGTGGCGGAGCAGGGCGACAGCCGCACCGGTGCCGCACCCGACGGCGATGCCCGACAGCGCGCCGAGGCCGGAGAGCCGGTTGTCCCGGGCGTCCCCCGAGCCGGGAACCGGATGTCCGACACCGCCGGCGATCTTCTCCACGACCCGGGCCGGGGCCTCGCTCGACGGCCTGCCCCGCAGTGCCATGTCGGCGTAGGTCACCGCGTTCAGCACGGTTGTCCCGGCGGCGCCTGCCGCGCCACCGCGCACAAGGCTCTTGATCATGCCAGGCCGAGTTCCCCCGGGGGCCTGTCCGAACCATGCTCGGACATCCGACCGGGCGGTACGCCGGCATCAGAGCCGACCCGGGAGCCGGGGTGGCAGCGGGATCGATCCGTTCCCCGCGGGCAGGTCCGCATCACCGCCCTGTCCGACGGCACCGCGGCGGTGGTGGGCGTCAGCGCCGGTTGACCGCTCCGGGTGTGGCACAGGGCCACGTCCAGACGCCGGCCTGCGCCTGACGCGTGGTCAATCCGCTCTGGCCACGGGGTCGTTGGGACTGAAGGTACGACGGTAGGCGGCGGGGGAGACTCCGAAGGCCGTGCGCATGTGCGCGCGCAGGGAGTTCGCGGAGCCGAAGCCGGACCGGTGGGCGACCAGATCGATCGACAGGTCCGTGGTCTCCAGCAACTGCTTGGCCAGTTCCAGGCGTTGCGCGGTGAGCCACTGCACCGGGGTGATGCCTACCTCGTCGCGGAAGCGCCGGGTGAAGGAGCGCAGGCTCATCCGGGCATGCTCGGCGAGCCGGGGAAGGGACAGCGCCTCGCCGAGGTGCTCCAGGGCCCAGGCGCGGGTGGCGCTGGTGCTGGCGACGGTGGGCTCGGGGACCGGGCGGTCGATGTACTGGGCCTGCCCGCCGTCCCGCCAGGGCGGCACGACGCACATGCGGGCGGCACGGTTGGCAGCGGCAGCGCCATGGTCGCGACGGATCATGTGCAGGCACAGGTCGACGCCCGCGGCCACGCCCGCGGAGGTCAGCACGTCACCGTCGTCGACGAACAGGACTTCCTCGTCGACCTTGACGCTGGGGTAGGCACGGCGGAACTCCGGGGCCAGGTTCCAGTGGGTGGTGGCCGGCCGTCCGTCGAGCAGTCCGGCCGCGGCGAGCACATAGGACCCGGTGCAGATGGAGACGAGCCGGGTGCCGGGCCGGATGCCGGCGATGGCCGCGGTGACGTCGGGCGGCAGCGGGCCGCCCCGGCCCAGCTCGGGCATGGCGTGCGTGGGCGGGACGATCACGGTGTCGGCGGCGGTGAGGGCCTCGGGGCCGGCCGCCGGCTGCACGGTGAAGCCGGCGTCGCTGAGCACGGGGGCGCCGTCGGCGGTGCACACGGTGACCTCGTAGAGCGGGCGGCCCTCCGCGTCCTCCACGCTGCCGAAGACACGCGAGGGGATGCCGAGCTCGAAGGGCGGCACCCCGGGCAGGGCGAGCACGGCGATCCGGTGCCGCCGGGGCTCCGCGCTCCGGGCCCGCTCGTCCTCGTCCGTCACCTGCCGCGTTCCACTCATGGCCGAATCCTGTCACATAGTGGCCAGACGGCCAACACCATGCGGGGTCACGGCGGCGGATCGTGGACTGTGTCGCGCCGGGGACCTCCCGGTCCGGCGAACCGATCGAAACATAGAGCAAGGCGGAACAGCATGCGTGCCGTGGTCGTGGAGCAGTGGGGCGGACCCGAGAACCTGGTCGAGCGTGAGGTCGAGCGCCCGGAGCCGGGCCTGAACGAGGTCCTGGTGCGAGTGCACGCGGCCGGAGTGAACCCGGTGGACTGGAAGACCCGGGCCAGCGGTGGCCTCATCGAGTGGGGCGCCGTACCGGCCGTGGGCTGGGACGTGTCCGGCACGGTCGAGGCGGTGGGCCCCGGTGTGGGGATGTTCCGCCCCGGTGACGAGGTCTTCGGGATGCCGCTCTTCCCGCGCCAGGCGGGCGCGTACGCCGAGTACGTGGTGGCGCCGGCCCGGCACCTCGCCCCGAAGCCGGCCGGCCTGACACATGTGGAAGCGGCGGCGCTGCCGCTCGCCGCGCTCACCGCCTGGCAGGCTCTGGTCGACGCGGCGGACGTGCGTCCCGGTGAGCGGGTGCTGGTGCACGCGGCGGCCGGCGGCGTCGGTCACTTCGCCGTGCAGATCGCCAAGGCCCGCGGCGCGTACGTCATCGGCACGGCCAGCGCCGGCAAGCACGACCTGGTGCGGCAGCTGGGGGCGGATGAGGTGATCGACTACCGCTCGGTGCGGTTCGAGGACGTCGTGACCGACGTCGACGTGGTGCTCGACGGGCTCGGCGGGGAGACGGCCGAGCGCTCCCTGAAGGTGCTGCGGACCGGCGGCCGGCTGATCACTCTGCCCGGTCCGGACGACGTCCCCGCCGCCCAGGACGGGGTGCGGGCGGTCTGGGTCCTGGTCGAGCCCGACCACCTGGGCCTGCGCGAGATCGCCGCCCTGGTGGAGCGGGGCGCGTTGAAGCCGGTGGTGGACACGGTCCTGCCGCTGGCCGAGGCCGCGAAGGCGCACGAGATCGGGGAACAGGGCCGCACCACCGGCAAGATCGTCCTGACGGTCGCCTGATTCCCGAGACGGACACCAGCGCCCCCATCGCCTCCTGAGCCGGTCCTTCGGCCTGCCGACGGCCGCGGTCACGCTGATCCCGGCTGGGCGCCTGTCCGGTTGTCCGCCCAGGCACTGCGGCCAAGGAGACGGCTTGACCATCCGTGCCACGCGGATGGAAACCAGAGGCTCTCCCCGTACGCCGCCGCCCGGCCGCGCACGTCGTTCTCGTCGCCGCCGGGCGGTGGACGTCGGCATGCCGCCGGCGCCGGTCGCGGGGGCGGCCGGGTGCCCCTGCCGCCGCCGGCCGGTCGCGCTCCCGGCGCTGATGGCGTTGTCAGTGGGCCCGGATACCGTGACGGCCATCTGATCAAGTGACCGATCCCGTCCAGGGGTCGGCGGAGGAGGGGCTGTGCAGCGCAGGGAGCTGGTCGGGGAGGGCTCGGCGTACGGTGACGCCGGGGGAGGGGCTTCCGCGGTCGTCGGACAGCCGGCGGTGGAGCACGGGCCGGTCGCGCTGCCCGACGAGGAGACGTTCCGGATGCCGGCCGCCTGGCGGCGGCTGGTGTATCCGCGGCGCGGCGGGATCGAGCGGAGCGTCGCCGAGTTGCATCCCGAGGCCGAGCGGCGCGCGGCGTTCCGGCTCCACGAGGAGGCCGACTGGGTCGAGACCATGCTCACCGCCCCCAAGAGCGACCCGCGGATCGTCAAGGACACCCGCGCCCACATGAGCGGTCGTCACAACCCCGTGGGCGCCGCGGTGCTGGCGTCGCTGACGTTCCACTGGCAGTACCCGGACGGCACCTTCGTCGACGCCTGGGTCCGTGCACACGGCCTGGTGTTCGCCGCTCAGGCGGTGGTGGAGTACTTCGATGTGGAGCCGCACTACCACCAGACGGGCGACCGGCGTGAGAACGCCTGGATCGGCTTCCGCGCCGGTGCCGCGACGGGCGGCGACTGGGCGCGGTCGAAGTTCGCCGACCGCGTACGCGCCCTGCTGTGCGTGACCGACGAGGACACCTACCGGGAGGCCGTCGCCGCACTGGCCGGCTGCCGGACCGATGTACGCCGCCGCATCGTCGTCTCCTACCTCCTGCCCACGGAACAGGAGTGGGTCGACGAGTGCTGCGTCGACGTTCCGCAGGCCGACGAGACGCTGCGGGCGATGCTGCTGTGCTCGCTGAACTCCCCGGAGCAGCTGAAGCACTTCGGCCGCCGGGCCGGCCTCGTGTGGAACGGCTGGACGACGGCGCTCGTCGCCACTCTCGCCGAGGGCACCGGCAAGGCATTCGCCCCGCTTCTCGACGAGGCCCTCGACCGCGCCTACGGCTCCGAGCAGACCAGGAACTTCGCCAACGCCCTGGTCGAACTGCCGACGGACGAGGCGTTCCGCCTTCTCCTGGACCGCATCGACGACAAGCACGTCCGTCCGTACCTGCTGGAGGCGATGCGCCGGTACCCGGTGTGCGCACTGCGCCTGCTGGGCGCCACGGCGGCCGGCTCCGGAAAGAACGCGTCGATGACCGGGCAGCTGCTGACCGCGCACGTCCTGGCGCACCCCGCTCTCACCACGGCCGTGCTGCCGGATCTGCCCGCCGAGGTCGCCGACCTCGTGGCGCCGCATCTCACCCGCACCGACCGGACGGCCGAGGCACCCGCCGAGGCGCTGCCCTCACTGCTGGTCAGCCCGCCGTGGGCAGGCAAGCGCAAGGCCCGCAAGGCGCGCGTCGCCGCCGAGATCCCCGCGACCCCCGAGACCCGGGTGGTGTGGCAGCCGGGCGAGCAGGAGTCCTGGGCCGAGGCCGACAGCTGGTACAGCGGCCGGCGCGGCGACTATGACTGGTCCCGCGAGATCGTGTACCTCCGGCAGACCGGGCGGCTCGGGAGCTTCCGGCACGTGCGCCTGTTCGTCGACGGCCCCGAAGACGTCGTACGACCGCTGCTCGCCGACTGCGCCCCCGAGCACTACTGGGGCGGCGAGGCGGCGCTGAAGCCGGTCGCCGCCGGACACGGTGCGGCCGCGCTGCCGCTGATGCGGCGGGCCGCCGCCCGGCACCCGGGCACCCTGGGGCAGCTGCTGCTGCCGTACCGCGACGGTGAGGTCGCCGCGCTGGTGTGCGAATGGCTGGCCCGCCTGAAGTCCGCCGACGCCACCGCCCGTGCCTGGCTGACCCGGCACGGCCTGGACGCGGTGCCCTACCTGGCGCCGCACGCGGTGGGGCCGGCCGGCGCGGTCCGGCGCGGTGCGGAAAGGGCGCTGCGGCTCCTGACGGGCACCCATGGCGACGAGGCGGTCCTGGCGGCCGCCGCCGGGTGCGGGGAGGAGGCCGCGGGCATCATCGAGGAGGCGCTGGCCGTCGACCCGCTGGTCAGCGCCCTGCCCGCGCGCCTGCCGGCGGTCGCCGCCTGGGCGGACCCGGCACTGCTGCCGCAGATCCTCCTCACCGAAGGCGGTGCCCTGCCCGCCGACGCGGTCCGCAACGCCCTGATGCTGCTGGCACTGTCCAAGCCCGGCGAGATCTACCCGGGCCTCGACGTACTGACCACGCACTGCACCGCCGACTCCCTCGCCGGCTTCGCCTGGGGCCTGTTCGAGCAGTGGCGGCTGGCCGGCATGCCACCCAAGGACAGCTGGGCGCTGCACGCGCTCGGCTGGCTCGGCGACGACGACACCGTGCGCCGGCTCACGCCCGTCGTACGGGCCTGGCCCGGCGACGGCGGCCACCACCGCGCCGTGGAGGGCCTGACCGTGCTGGCCACCATCGGCACCGACGTGGCGCTGATGCATCTGCACGGCATCGCCCAACGGGTGCCCTTCAAGGCGCTCAAGCTGCGCGCCCAGGAGAAGATCGCCGAGGTCGCCGAGGGCCTGGGGCTGACCGGCGAGCAGCTGGGCGACCGGCTCGTGCCCGACTTCGGCCTCGACGCGGGGGGCAGCACCGTCATCGACTACGGCTCACGGCAGTTCACCGTGGGCTTCGACGAGCAGCTGCGCCCCTACGTCCGGGACGCCGACGGCAGACAGCGCAAGGCGCTGCCCGCCCCCGGCGCCAAGGACGACCCGGAGCTGGCCCCGGCCGAGCGCAAGCGGTTCGCCGCGTTGAAGAAGGACGTCCGTACCATCGCCGGTGACCAGGTGCGGCGCCTGGAGGCGGCGATGGTGACACAACGCACCTGGACGTCCGCGGAGTTCCGGGAGCTGTTCGTCGCCCACCCGCTGGTGTGGCACCTGGCCCGCCGCCTGGTCTGGATCGGCGACAGCGGCGGCGTGGCGACGGCGTTCCGGGTGGCGGAGGACCGCACGTTCGCCGACGTCCACGACGACGAGCTGACGCTCCCCGAGAAGGCGACGGTCCGCGTGGCACACCCGATGCACCTGGCGGACGACCTCGACGCCTGGTCGGAGCTGTTCGCCGACTACGAGATCCTCCAGCCCTTCCCGCAGCTGGGCCGGGTCGTGCACGCGCTGACCGAGGAGGAGGCCGCCGGACACCGGCTGACCCGCTTCGAGGGCGCGACCGTGCCGGTCGGCAAACTGCTGGGCCTGACCAAGCGGGGCTGGGAGCGCGGCGAACCGCAGGACGCGGGTGTGGAGCGCTGGTTCCACCGGCGGATCGACGACGACCACCACGTGGTCATCGGCCTCGACGAGGGCATCGCCGTCGGCGCGCTGGACGTGTTCCCCGACCAGACCTTCGAGAACGTCTGGCTCGACTCCGCCCCGGGCGACTACTGGTCCAGCCGCGCGTACCCGCTGCGCTTCGGCGACCTGGACCCGGTCGTCGCCTCCGAGATCCTCGCCGACCTCACCGAGGTGACCACCAAGTGACCGCCACCGTCGAGGAAGGCGACGAGACGCTGCTCCAGCGCCCGCCCGCCGAGGTCCGCCACGCCGACGAACTGGCGGCCCTGCGTGCCGCGGACGACGATCCGCGCCCCCCGGGCTGGCAGCTGAGCCTGCGGGCGGCCCGCCGATTCATCGTCGGTGACGAACAGGCCGGCATCAGCCGCAAGTTCGTCGGCAGCGTCTCGCTGGTGGAGCGCGCCCTGGTGACGCTGGCCACCAACCGCGGCCTGCTGCTCGTGGGCGAGCCCGGCACCGCCAAGTCGCTGCTGTCGGAGCTGATCGCGGCGGCCGTCAGCGGCACTTCCGCGCTCACCGTGCAGGGTGGCGCGGCGACCACCGAGGACCAGATCAAGTACTCCTGGAACTACGCGCTGCTGGTCTCCGAAGGCCCCTCCGGTCGTTCCCTGGTGCCCGCGCCGATGCTGACCGGCATGGCCGAGGGACGGATCGTACGGTTCGAGGAGATCACCCGCTGCCCGCTGGAGGTGCAGGACTGCCTGCTCTCCCTGCTCTCCGACCGGGTCATCACCATCCCGGAACTGGCCGGACCGCGGGGCCTGGTGTTCGCCCGGCAGGGCTTCAACGTCATCGCCACCGCCAACACCCGCGACCGCGGTGTCAACGAGATGAGCGCCGCCCTCAAACGGCGCTTCAATTTCGAGACGGTGTTCCCCATAGCCGACTTCGAGACCGAACTCGGCCTGGTGGAGGCCGAGGCCACGGCGTTGCTGCGGCAGTCCGGGGTGGCGCCGCCGCCGCGCCGGGACGTGCTGGAGGTGCTGGTCGGCACCTTCCGCGAGCTGCGGGGCACCGCGGCACGGGGCGAGCGGATGTCGACGGTGATGAGCACCGCGGAGGCCGTGTCCGTGGCCCACGCGGTGGGGGTGCGGGCCTGGTTCCTGCGCGGGGAACCGGGCGGCGCCGCCGACCTGGTGTCCTGCCTGGCGGGTACGGCGGCCAAGGACGACCCCGAGGACCTCGCCCGGCTGCGCCGCTTCCTGGAACAGGAGGCACCGCGCCGCCCCGGCCCGCAGTGGCAGGCCCTGCACGAGGCCCGTCACCTGCTGGCGGACTGATGCCGACCTCAGCGTCGACGCGGCCGGTGACAGCGGGACGCCCGACGCCGACGACCTCGCCGGCGTCCGCCGTCTTCCTCGGCGTACGCCACCACTCGCCCGCCTGCGCCCGTCTGGTCGCCCACACGATCCGGACGCTGCGGCCCGCGTTCGTCCTGGTGGAGGGCCCGGCGGACATGAACGACCGGCTGGACGAGCTGTCGCTCGGACACACGCTGCCCGTCGCCGTGTTCAGCCACTACCGCGACGACGAACGCGTCGCCACCTCGTGGACGCCGCTGTGCGACTACTCACCGGAGTGGATCGCGCTGCGAGAGGGCCGCGCGGCCGGCGCCGAGGTACGGTTCGTCGACCTGCCCGCCTGGCACCCGGCCGTCGCCGACCACACCGACCGGTACGCCAACCGCTACGCGGACGCGGAGGCGCGGTACGCCGAGGCCACCGGCAGGCTGTGCGAGCACTTCGCCGTCGACTCCGTGGACGCCCTGTGGGACGGCCTGTTCGAGGTCACAAAGCCGGGCGCCGGCCCCGAGGAGCTGCGCGCCCGGCTCGACACCTACTTCGACCTGGTGCGCGGCGACGCCCAAGCGGATGCCGCGGACCGGGAGCGGGAGGAGTACATGGCCTCCTGGGTGCGGGCCGCGCTGGCCCGCGCCGGCGGCCGCCCGGTGCTGGTCGTCACCGGTGGCTTCCACCAGCCGGCCCTACGGGCCCTGTCCGCGCGGCGGGCGGACGCCGCGGCCCCGGGCGACTGGCCCGCGGTCCCCGAGCCGCCCGGTGGCGCGCTGGGCGGCAGCTTCCTCGTGCCGTACTCCTTCCGGCAGTTGGACGCCTTCGCCGGATACCAGTCGGGCATGCCCTCACCCGGCTACTACCAGCTGCTGTGGGAGACGGGCCCGGCGGCCGCCGGGGAGGGGCTGCTGCGCGCGGTCACCGAGCGGCTGCGCGCCCGCCGGATCCCGCTGTCCACGGCCGACCTGATCGCCGCACGCGCACTGTCCCAGGGCCTGGCCCGGCTGCGTGGCCATCCGTACGAGGCGAGGGTGGACGTCCTCGACGGGCTGGCCGGCGCGCTGATCGCCGACGATCTGGACCGGCCGCTGCCGTGGACGACGCGGGACACCCTGGGTGCGGGTACCCATCCGGTGGTGGTGGAGATGGTCGCCGCGTCCACCGGCGAGGCCGTGGGCCGGCTGCACCCGGACACGCCGCTGCCCCCACTGGTGCACGACGTCGCCGCGCACCTCGCCGACCTGGGGCCGGCCGACTGCGCCGGGTCCGTCAGACTCGATCTGACGCAGGAACGGGACCTGTCCCGCAGCCGTGTCCTGCACCGGCTACGTGTCCTGGGCATCCCGGGCTTCACCCGCGACTCGGGGCCGGCCGACGGGGCGGACCCGGTGTTCAGCGAGGTGTGGCAGCGCCGCCCGGCGGCCGGCCGGGAGGCCGCGCTGATCGAGGCCGGAGCCTATGGGGCGCGCCTGGACGAGGCGGCCGCGGCGCTGCTCGGCGCACGCGTGCGCGCGGCGGCCCCGGAAGCCGGGGCGCCGGCCGGGGTGTTGTTCGACGCCGTGCTCTGCGGGGTCGGCCCGCTCTGCGCCGACCTGCTGGCCGCGCTCGCGGCCGAGGTGGGGCAGGTCGGCGACCTCGGCCCGCTCGGCGCGATGCTGTCGGCGGCACTGGGTCTGTGGCGGCACGACCGGGTCTTCGGCGTGGCCCGGGACCGGCTGCTGGGCGGTCTGGTGGGCAGCGCCGCCGACCGGGTGTTCTGGCTGGCGGAGGGGCTGCACGGCGGCGCCGGGGTGGACCTGGGCGCGCTGCGCGCACTGGCGGCCGCACGAGATGCGCTGCGGCACGCGCCAGGCCTGCTGTCGGTCACCCCGCAGACCGCCGCCGAGGCCGCCGCCCGCATCAGTCGTGACGCGCACGCCCCCGCCGGTCTGCGGGGCGCCGCCTTCGGCCTGCGCTGGGCGCTGGGTGTCCCGGACGATCCCGGGCCGGTGGTGCAGGCGCTCGCCGTAGCCGCCGTGGACACCCTCGGCGACTGGCTCACCGGCCTGTTCGTGGTGGCCCGCGAGGAGGTCGCGCACGGCACGGCGGCCGAGGAGGACTCCCTGATCGACCTCGTCGACGACGTCGTGTCCGCGCTGCCGGAGGCCGACTTCCTCGTCGGACTCCCCGCGCTGCGCCATGCCTTCGCCTTCTTCCCGCCCCGCGAACGGGAGCGGATCGCCGAGCGCCTGCTGCGGCGCCGCGGGCTGCGCGGCTCGGCCCGCTCCCTGCTCCGCACCTCCGCCGACCCCCTGCTGCTGGCCCGCGCCAGAGCCCTGGAGGAGAACGTGACCCGACTGCTCGACCGCCACGGCCTGGGGCCGACACCCGTCGACCGGGCGCTGCCCGTCCCGCACCCCCAGGCCGGAACCGCGCTGCCCGTCCCGCACACCCAGGCCGGCACCGCGCTGCCCGTCCCGCACCCCCAGGCCGGCCGATGAACCCCGCCCCGCACGACCCGGACGCGGCGCTGCCCGGCATACGGTCGGTGAATCCCGCCCCGCACGACCCGGACGCGGCGCTGCCCGGCATACGGTCGGTGAATCCCGCGCCCCACGATCCGGACGCGGCGCTGCCCGGCATACGGTCGGTGAATCCCGCGCCCCACGACCCGGACGCGGCGCTGCCCGGCATCCCGTCGGTGACAGCCGCGGCTCCCGCACCATCCGGCACGCCGTCGTCGTTCCCCGACCGGACCCCGCCGCCACCCGGCGCCCCGCACGTCCCCGACCCCGGTCTGGAGCGCTGGCGGCTCGTGCTCGGCGCCGCCGCAGAACGCTGCACCGGCCCGCTGCACGGTGCGTCCGCGGACCGGGACGCCGCGCTGGAGTGGCTGTACGGCCGCGACGAGGATCTGCGCCGCCGCGGGGTCCGCCGCGGGCCGGCCGACACCCGTGAGGGCGGCAGCGGACCGTCCCAGCTGACCGCCGTGGACTGGCTCGACGGCATTCACCGGCTGTTCCCGAAGGAGACCCTGGAGCGGCTGGAACGCGACGCGGTGGAGCGGTACGAGATCCACGAGCTCGTCACGGACCCGGACGTCCTCGCCCGCGTCGAGCCCAGCCAGACCCTGCTGCGTGCCGTGCTGCGCACCAAGCACCTGATGAACCCCGAGGTGCTGGCGGCGGCCCGGCGGATCGTCGAGACGGTCGTGCGGCAGCTGATGGAGCGTCTTCAGCCCGAGCTGCGCCGGACGTTCACCGGATCGCGGTCCCGCCGCCCCAGCCGGCTGGCGCTCGCCCGCGACTTCGACTTCCGCACCACCATCCGCGCCAACCTCGCCCACTACCGGCCCGAGGAACGCCGCATCCTCATCCAGCGGCCGCACTTCCACTCCCGCACCCGCCGCCATCTGGAGCAGTGGCAGCTGGTGCTGCTGGTCGACCAGTCGGGCTCCATGGCCGGCTCGGTGATCCACTCGGCGGTCACGGCCGCCTGCCTGTGGAACCTGCCGGGCCTGAAGACCCATCTGGTCGCCTTCGACACCGCGGCGGTGGACCTGACCGGCGAGGTGACGGACCCGGTGGAGCTGCTGATGCGGGTCCAGCTCGGCGGCGGCACCGACATCGCCCGCGCCGTCGACTACGGCGCCTCGCTCGTGCGGAACCCGCGGCGGACGATCGTCGCCGTCATCTCCGACTTCTACGAGGGCGGCGACCCGTTCCGCCTGGTGCGCGCCGTGCGGCGGCTGGTCGAGCAGGGCACCACCGTGTTGTGCCTGGCCGCCCTCGACGAGGCCGCCGACCCGGCCTACAACCGGGACCTGGCCGGACGGCTGGCCGCGGTGGGCGCCCCGGTGGGGGCGATGACGCCGGGCCGGCTCGCCGAGTTCGTCGCGGACCGGATCGGCGGGGGAGGGCAGGCCAGATGACCCGCGCGGACCTGCTGGCGCTGACGCCGGACACGCTCGCCTCGCTCGCCAACCGGGGCCTGGTCAAGCGCGCCGAGAAGGACTTGGCGGCGGGGTCCGGCCCGGTGGTGACCACCGGCGACGACGGCACCGTACGCGGTACCTTCCCGGACGGCACCAGGACGGCGCTGCCCCCGGGCCGCGGTCTGGACTCGGCCGCCTGCACCTGCGCCGCGACGGGGGTGTGCCGGCACCGGATCGGACTGGTACTGGCGTACCGGCGCGGAGCGCCGGCCGAGGCGCTGGAGGCCGACGCGTTGGAGGCCGACGCGTTGGAGGCCGACGCGTTGGAGGCCGAGGAACCGGAGGCCGAGGAACCGGAGGCCGAGGAACCGGAGGCCGAGGCGCCACGGGTTGACTGGTCGCCCGGGGAGTTCGACGACGACGCGCTGGCCGCCGCGCTGGGCCGCCCCGCCCTGGCCGCCGCCCACCGCACCCGCGCCCGCGGTTACCCGGCCCGCGTGCACCGCCCCACCGCCGAAGACCCGGCGCCCCGCGTGGAGCTGCCCACCTGCACCGTCCGCTTCCCGGTCCCGCACGAGCTGGGCTACGCCCTCACCGACGCGGCAGCCGCGCTGCGCGGCGAGGTCGTCACCCTGGCGGTGTGGGCCTTTCGCGCCGCGGACGCCGGGCAGACCACGGAGGTCTCCGTCGGCGGCCGTACCGCGGCCGGGCTCACGACCCGCACGGCCGCCGCGGACGAGGCGCTGCGGGCGGCCGTGGCACTCGCCGACGACCTCCTCCTGGACGGCGTGCAGCAGGCGGGCCCGGTGTTCGCCGGCTCACTGCGGCGCACCGGGCGGGAACTGGCCGCCACCTCCCAGCACTGGCCCGCGGGCGCGGTGGCCGACCTGCGGGAACAACTCGACGCCTACACGGCCCGCGCGACCCGCTACACACCCGAACGCCTGGCCCTGCTCCTGGCCGAACTCCACGCCCGGCACCGCGCCGCCGGCCAGGACCCGATCGGGGTACTGGGCACCGCGGAGGCCCCCGTGACACCGCTGCGGCGGGTACGGCTGGTGGGACTCGGCTGCCGGATCGGAGGCACCGCCCGGGATCGCACGGCGGAGACGTACTTCGCGCACGCCGACGCCGGAATCGTCCTGGTCCACCGCACTCGCTGGGACCTGACGGCGGACGAGGCGCCCACGGGCCACGACCTGTCCACGCGCCGCCTGCTCGGCTCCCCGTTGCACGCGCTGGCCACCGCGAACGTCGTCAGCGAACACACCACTCGGGCCGCCGACCGCACGGTCACCCTGTCCCGCGGCCGGATCGCCGCGACGAGCGTCACACCGGTCGGCTCGGCCTGGACGGAACTCCCGGAGAGCCTGCTGCTGCGGGACACCGCCGCACACCTGAAGGCGGCCGGCGAGCGCCCGCCGCGGCTGATCCGCCCGCGCGTCGAGGCGGACGCCGTACGAGTGATCATGGTGGACGCCGTCGGCGGCATCGGCTACGACCCCGCCGCGCAACGCCTCGAAGCGGTGCTCCGCGACCCGGCCGGCAACGGCGTCCACCTGAACTCCGAGTACAACCCGCTCTGTCCCGGCGGCCTGGACGCTCTCGCCGCCGCCCTGGCCGACGGCGGGGTCCGCGCCGTCAGCGGCATGCTGGGCCGGACCGGCGGGCGTACCGTGCTGGACCCGCTCGCCGTACTGACCACCGGGGGCGTGACCGTTCCCGACCTGGCCCCGGGCGTGGGTGACAGCCCGCTCGGAACGACCGGGCACCGCCCGGCCGACCCGATCACAGCGGCACTGGAGACGGCGCTCACGACCCTGGCGGACGCGGCCCACCAGGGCCTGCGCCGTCTGACCCCGGCGACGCGCGCCGCCCTCGCCGACGGCGCGGACCGCCTGCGCCGCACCGGCCTCGTCGCCGCGGCCCGCCTCCTGGACGACCTGTCCCGCACCCTGCACGACCAAGGCGCGGTCCCCGCCGGCCCGCACTGGGTGACGGCCCAGATCCACCTGACGACCAGCCTGGACCTGCACCAGGAGGACGGCCGCTGAGCGATCGGCCGCGGTCCCGCCCGGAACCGTTGCACTCGTTCCTGTGCGGACAGGCATGAGTGGAGGACGAGGGGGTAGCCGCCGCCTTGTCGGCCGTTTCACGGCCGGTCGTGGCAATGGCTCGATCTCGGGAGGGGTTTCTTCATGGCGCTCATGAGCACGCCGGCAACGGATACGCGGACGGCCGAGCTGCCGGAGGTCGTGGACCCCTCACAGGTGGCACCCAAGGACGCCCGTGAGTTGTCCCGGCTGTTCTTCGAGCAGCTGACGTTGCTGGAGGAGGGCACGCCCGAGTACAGCTACGCCCGCAACACGCTGATCGAGATGAACATGTCCCTGGTCCGCTACGCGGCCGGCCGGTTCCGCAGCCGCGGTGCGGAGGAGATGGAGGACATCGTCCAGGTCGGCATGATCGGCCTGATCAAGGCGATCGACCGGTTCGAGCTGACGCGCGAGGTGGAGTTCACCTCCTTCGCGATCCCCTACATCGTGGGAGAGATCAAGCGGTTCTTCCGCGACACCACCTGGGCGGTGCACGTGCCGCGCCGGCTGCAGGAGGCCCGCGTGCAGCTCGCCCGGGCCACGGAGGAGCTGCGCAGTCGCCTCGACCGTACGCCTACGGTCAAGGAACTGTCGGAACTGATGAGCCTGCCCGAGGAAGAGGTGCGCGAGGCCCGCCTGGCCGCCAACGGCTACAACTCCTCCTCCCTGGACGCCGCGATCGGTGGCAGCGAGGACGGCGAGAGCGCCCTGCAGGACTTCATCGGTGCCGAAGACCAGGCGCTGGAACTGGTGGAGGACTTCCACGCGCTGGCCCCGCTGATCGCCGAACTCGACGAGCGGGACCGGCAGATCATCCACATGCGGTTCGTGGAGGAACTCACCCAGGCCCAGATCGGTGAACGCCTGGGCGTGTCCCAGATGCACGTCTCCCGGCTGCTGTCGCGCACGCTGGCCCGGCTGCGCGAAGGCATGCTCACCACGAGCTGAAGGCCACCCGAGGTATGAAGCCCGCCGCGCACGCGGCGGGCTTCTCCGCGTGACGCCATCTTTCCAGGCCGCGTGACGCCATCTTTCCAGGGGTGCCTGTCACTTGACGGAACCGCCGGTGAGTCCGGCGGCGATGTACTTCTGGGCGAGGACGAGCAGGATCGCCGCGGGCACCGCGGACAGCACGGACGCGGCCATCACCGAGCCCCAGTCACCGACGTGCGCGCCGATGTACTGGTAGATGCCCAGCGTGACCGGCTTGACGTCGTCGGTGGTGTTCAGCGTGAGCGCGAACATGAAGTCGCTCCACGAGAACAGGAACGCGAACAGGCCGGAGGTGATCAGCGAGTTGCGGCTCATCGGCAGCACCACCCGCACGAAGGTCCGTACCGGTCCGGCACCGTCCATCTGCGCCGCCTCGATCACCTCACCCGGGATCGACACCATGAAGGACCGCATCAGCACGATCGAGAACGGGATGCCGAGGGAGGCGTCCGCCAGCATCAGGCCGAGGTAGGAATTGACCAGGCCGAGGTCGACGTACGAGTGGTAGAGCGCGTTGGCGATGACGATGCCGGGCACCATCTGGGTGATCAGTGTGCCGAACACGATCGTCCGTGAGCCGCGTAGACCGAACCGGGCCAGCCCGTACGCCGCCGGGGCGGAGATCGCCAGGCAGATGACGACCGCGCCGAGCGAGACGGCCAGCGAGGTCAGCAGGTGGCCGCCCTGGTCGTCGAGCGCCTTGGCGAAGCCGGACAGGTCCAGGCCGCTCGGCACCGGGTCGACCTGGAGCAGACCCGAGGCGGGCTGGAGGGCGGTGTTGAGCATCCAGTACAGAGGGAAGAGCATCACGCACAGGGTGAGCACTCCGGTGATGGTGGAACCCCAGCGGCGGCTGGAGGTCGTGGGCGTACGAGAGGCCATGGACGTCACTTCCCGTCGGTGCGGTTGGCCCGCAGGTAGAAGACCGCGAACAGCGCGGAGACGAGGATGAGCACGTTGCCCACGACCGCGCCCGCGCCGAAGTCCAGGCGCACGAACGAGTTCTGGTAGGTCAGGGTGCCCAGGGTCTGGGTGGCGTCGGCCGGGCCGCCGTCGGTGAGCGCCAGGATCAGATCGAGGACCTTCACCGTCGACATGAAGCCGAGGACGAGGACGACGGTGATCACCGGCTTGAGCATCGGCAGGGTGACGGAACGGAAGGTCCGCCAGGCCGAGGCGCCGTCCAGGGAGGCCGCCTCGTACAGCTCCCTGGGTATCTCCTGCAGACCGCCGTAGAGGATGACCATGTTGAACGGGACGCCGATCCAGATGTTGACCAGGATCACCGACAGCAGGGCCATGCCGGGACTGGTCAGCCACGGGGTGTGGCCGCCGAGGCCGAGCGTGTCCAGGAAGGAGTTCAGTACGCCCGTGTCCTGGTCGAGGATGCGGCGCCACACGATGCCGGACACCACCATGGGTACCAGCCAGGGCAGCAGGATCAACGACCGCAGGACGCCGTTGAGCGGGAAGCGGCGGCTGAAGAACACCGCCAGCGCGAGGCCGATGCAGAACTGGCCGAGCAGTGAGCCGGCGGTGAACACGAGGGTGTGCCGGAGTGCCTTGCCGAACAGGGGGTCCTGGAACACGTTCGACCAGTTGCCGGCACCGTTGAAGGGCGCCTCACCGGTGAAGAACGTCTTCGGTGTGAAGTGCTGGAAGCTCATCACGACGTTGCGGACGAGCGGGTAGCCGAAGAACAGCAGCATGAAGACGACCGCCGGGGCGACGAACCCCCACTGGGCCAGTGTGCGGCGGCGGCGCAGCCGGACGGGGTCCGGCGCGGCGGCCGTCCGGGACGCCTTCGCCGGTGCCTGAGCGGTGACGGTGGACGTGGTCATGATCGCTTACCTCAGTTCCCGCTCGTGGCCCGCTGTTCGGCGCGCTGCAGGGCGGCCTCGCTGGACTGTCCGGTCAGGGCGGACTGGAAGGCGCTCTGCAAGGCCAGTGACACGCCGGGCCAGCCGGCGCCCAGCTTGGCGGTGCGGGACCGGGCGACGGCCACCTGGTCGGCGAGCGCGGCCAGTTCGGGCACCTGCTTGCGCCATGTCGCGGCGGCCTTGGCGTTGGCCGGGACCATCCAGCTGTTGAGCGCGTAGGTCAGCTGTTCCTTCTCGCCGGCCAG
The DNA here is from genome assembly GCF_044546845.1 of Streptomyces sp. NPDC053076. Taxonomy (NCBI): domain Bacteria; kingdom Bacillati; phylum Actinomycetota; class Actinomycetes; order Kitasatosporales; family Streptomycetaceae; genus Streptomyces; species Streptomyces sp. NPDC053076. The sequence goes on from NZ_JBITZL010000001.1 coordinate 1,733,496, forward strand.
GCAGGCGACGATCCTGCCGGCCGTCCGCTCGCGCTGCTCGTCGCCGGTGTCGGGCACGGTGAGCACGGCTCCGCCCAGCGGGCCGATGGAATCCGCCCCCCGCCTCGGTACCGGGATCCGTGCGATGCCCCAGTGCAGCGACTTCTTGGTGTTGAGCGTCTCGACCTGCCACGGGCCGTTGATCATCATCGCCGCGTTGCCGGCCATGAACTGGTCGTTGACGTCCGCCTGCGTCCAGCTGACCGTCGACTTCGACAACGAGCCGTCCGCCAGGAGGGCCTTCCAGTAGTCGAGCGCGCCGACCACCTGCGGGCTGTCCAGCTCGGTCTCGTCGCCGCCGTTGGACCACATGAACGGAGTGAACTGGAAGACACCGTCCTCCGCGCCGCCCGCGCTGAGCGCCAGGCCGTACCGCTTGCCCCGGGTGAGCTTCTTCGCGGCCTCCCGCAGCTCGTCCCAGGTGGTGGGAACCCTCACCCCGGCCTTGGCGAGGACGTCTTCGTCGTAGAAGAGCGCGAGGGTGTTCACGGACCGGGCCGCGCCGTAGTACGTGCCCTTGTACGAGCCGAAGCCGACGATGCCCCGGGGGATGTCCTCGGTGCTCAGGCCGAGGGTCCTGAGGCCGACCAGTCCGCCCGCCTCGGCGAACGTCGGCATCTCGGAGGCGTCGAACTGGATGATGTCGGGCAGCGACTTCGAGGACGCCATGCGCAACGCCTTCGTCATCACCTGCGCGGCGGGGACGCTCTGCTGCTCGATGCCGACGCCCAGCCGCTCGCCGCAGCGGGCCATCGCCCGGGCGTCCCAGCGGTGGTAGGACTCGTCGGTCGAGGAGTTCAGCACGGTGTAGACGCCGCTGTCGCGCTGCTGACCGCATCCGGTCAGGGCCGCCCCGGCGACCAGAAGGGAGGCGGCGGCGAGCGGTGCGGCGGCCCTGCGGGAGCGTCCGCGGCGCCCGGCAGCCGGAGAGGGTGCTGTCACGGTGGGTGCCCTTGCGTCGAGAGGGAGGTGGGGGTGGCTCAGAGGGTCAACGGGTCTTCTGGGGCAGTCGATCGAAGCGTTTCGACATGGTGCGGCCCTCGCTGTCGAGACGTCCGGCGCCATCGCCGGGCTTTTTGTTTGGCGTGATGACTAATACGTCAATCCCCGGGTGTCCCGCTAGACCTGTGCATGTGTCCGTGTGGGTGCACAGCGAAGTGGAGCTCTGCGACGCGTTGAGAAAATCCCTGCTGGCAGGGATAGTTGGCACCTGGAACGCCGGTGGGCTTCCCCTCGGTCCGGGGGCGGTCGAAGCGCCGGGCGAGGATCTCCGCAGTTCCGCCGAACAGCACCGCCCTCCCCGAGGAGCACCATGAAGTTCACCGACGGGTTCTGGCGCATCCGCGACGGCGTCCAGGTCGCGTATGCCACTGAAGTGCGCGATGTGCGCCTCGAATCGAAGCGCTTCACCGCCCATGCCGCGGTGCAGGAGGTGCTACACAGAGGGGACACGCTCAATGCGCCGCTCCTCGCGGTCGACTGCTTCTCACCCGCCGAGGGCGTCATCGGAGTGCGCGTCACCCATCACGCGGGCGCGCTGCGGCCGGGACCGGACTTCAGCCTCGCCGCCGAGCCCGGCGGCGCGGGCGAAGCCGGCCGGGACGGCACCGTCACCGAACTGACCAGTGGTCCGCTGACCCTGCGCCTGGACCGGGCCGCCCCGTGGTCGCTGACCTTCCACGACGCGAACGGACGGGAGCTGACCCGGGCCGGCCGCAAGGGCACCGCCTTCGCCACCACGGAGGACGGCGCGCACCATGTCATCGCCCAGCTCGCGCTGGGCGTCGGCGAGCAGATCTACGGCCTGGGCGAGCGCTTCACGCCGTTCGTCAAGAACGGCCAGACCGTCGACATCTGGCAGGCGGACGGGGGCACCAGCAGCGAGCAGGCGTACAAGAACATCCCCTTCTACCTGTCCTCGCGTGGCTACGGCGTCTTCGTCAACCATCCCGGGGCGGTCTCCTTCGAGGTCGGCTCCGAGTCCGTCGGGCAGGTGCAGTTCAGCGTTCAGGACCAGACGATGGAGTACCACGTCGTCGCCGGCCCCACCCCGAAGGACGTCCTCGACCGCTACACCGCCCTCACGGGTCGCCCGGCCCTGCCGCCCGCCTGGTCCTTCGGTTTGTGGCTGACCACGTCGTTCACCACGGACTACGACGAGCCGACGGTGATGTCCTTCGTCGACGGCATGGCCGAGCGCGGCATCCCGCTGTCCGTCTTCCACTTCGACTGCTTCTGGATGCGCGAGTACCAGTGGTGCGACTTCGAGTGGGACCCCGAGGTCTTCCCCGACCCCGAGGGGATGCTCGCCCGGCTCAAGGCCAAGGGGCTGAAGGTGAGCGCCTGGATCAACCCGTACATCGCCCAGAAGTCCCCGTTGTTCGACGAGGCCGCCGCACTCGGTCACCTGGTCCGCCGGCCGAACGGTGACGTGTGGCAGTGGGACCTGTGGCAGGCCGGCATGGGACTGGTCGACTTCACCAGCCCCGGCGCGCGCGCATGGTTCCAGGCGAAACTGAAGCCGTTGCTGGACCAGGGTGTGGACTGCTTCAAGACGGACTTCGGCGAGCGCGTCCCGACCGACGTCGTCTGGCACGACGGCTCCGATCCGCGGCGGATGCACAACCACTACACCCACCTGTACAACCAGACCGTGTTCGAACTCCTCGAAATGGAGCGCGGACAGGGCGAGGCCGTGCTCTTCGCCCGCTCGGCGACCGCCGGCGGTCAGCAGTACCCCGTGCACTGGGGCGGCGACTGCTGGTCCTCCTTCGAGGCCATGGCCGAGTCGCTCCGGGGCGGGCTGTCCCTGTCGCTGAGCGGCTTCGGTTTCTGGAGCCACGACATCGGCGGCTTCGAAGGCACACCCGACCCGGCGGTCTTCAAGCGCTGGCTGGCCTTCGGCCTGCTGTCCTCCCACAGCCGGCTGCACGGTTCGTCGTCCTACCGGGTGCCATGGGAGTTCGGCACCGAAGCCGTCGACGTCACCCGGCGGTTCACCCTGCTCAAGCACCGCCTCATGCCCTACCTGTACGGCGCCGCCGCCGAAGCCCACCGCACCGGTGTCCCGGTCATGCGGCCCATGCTCCTGGAGTTCCCGCACGACCCGGCATGCCGCCCGCTCGACCGCCAGTACATGCTGGGCCCCGACCTCCTGGCCGCCCCGGTCTTCAGCGCGGACGGCGAGGTGGAGGTCTACCTCCCCGAGGGCACCTGGACCCACCTCCTCAGCGGCGAGCGGGTCACCGGCCCGGTGTGGCGCACCGAGCGGCACGGCTACGAGAGCCTTCCGCTGTACGTGCGCGAGGGCGCCGTCCTGCCGCTGGCCACCGACGACCGGCGGCCCGACGGCGACTGGCTGGACCGTCCGACCCTGCTCGTCCACCCGCCGGCGTCGGCCGCGTACACCCGCGAGGTGAGCGTGCCCGACCTCGCGGGCGGGCGGGCCGCGGTGTTCCGCGTGCGGCGTGCCGGCGACCTCCTGCACGTCACCGCGGACGGCACCGACCGGCCCTTCACCGTGCGCGTCGCCGGGGGAGCGAGCACCGAGGGAACGGTCGAGGTGACCGTCCCGCTGAAGTGATCGCCCCGCCCCACGTACCGGGTGCGCGGACTGTGGCCGAGGCGTATGCGCTGCCGTTGGCCGGTGTGGGCCGCAAGACCGGCCACCGGCACACCGTTCGCCTTCCGGAAGAGTCCGATCGGGCCCGAACACACAGGCGAAGAGCCGCTATGATCACCGCGGCAAGGCTGTAGCGCAGAGGTCGTCGCGCCCACGCATCAAGCTGGAGGACGTCGGTTCGAATCCGACCAGCCTTGCCGCCCTTGTCGTGGAGGAAAGTCGATTGGCGTCGGTTCGTCCCGGGCGGGCGGCGGGCGATGCCGCCCTCCGCGAGCCGGGCACCGGCGATGGACCGGTGGAGTGGTGATGACGCAGCCGACGCCCGTACGCTGCCCCGCGATCGAGCACCCGGACATCCCCATCAGCGACCCCGCGGCTCTGGAGCCGTTGCTCGCCCGACTGCGGTCCGCGCAGCCGGTCCGGGCCGACGAGACCTTCCCGCTCGGCACCGTGCGCGCGGACGGGCGTGTCGATCTGTGCAAGCAGGGCCTCGGAGCACGCGGCGCCGCCCGGCTGATGCCGGTCGCCGCCGGCTCACCGCACGCCGCGCACGTCCTGCTCGGCACCAACGCCATCGGCGACGAGGGAGCCCGCACGGTCGCCGACGCCCTGTTCGACGGCCACGGCCTGCACACGCTCTACCTCGGCTGCAACCGCATCGGCCCCGAGGGCGTCACCGCACTCGCCGACGCGCTGACGACGGACACCACCGTCCGCGCCCTGTGGCTCAAGCGCAACCCCGTGGGCGACCACGGTGCCCGAGCGCTCGCCGCGATGCTCCGCCGCAACACCACGCTGCGCACCCTCGACCTGGTCAACACCGGTCTGACGACTGACGGTCTGCGGGCCCTGTTCGACGCCCTGACCAGCCGCCCGAGCCCGGTGGAACGCCTCTTTCTCGGCGGCAACGGCCTGACCGCCGAAGCCGCCCCGCTGCTGGCGGCGCTGATCCGTACGGCGGGTGTACGCGAGCTGTACCTCCCCGCCAACCACCTCCGAGACGAAGGCGCCGCGATCCTCGCCGCCGCCGCGGACCCCGCTCGGCCCGTGCGCCTCGGCCTCGGCGGCAACGGCATCGGCCCCGCCGGTGCCCGGGCCCTCGCCGGCTCCCTCGGCGGGATCGAGACACTCGACCTGGGCCGGCCGCCGTCGGAACGCGGCCTCGGCGCCCCCGCCAACACCACAGGCGACGAAGGCGTCCACGCGCTGGCCGCCGCCTTGCCGGGCAGCCCGCTGCGCCGCCTGGAGCTGTGCCACACCGGGCTCACCGGCCGGGGCGCGAAGACACTGCTCGCGGCGGTTCCCGACGACTCGCCCCTGGAGTACGTCGGTCTGGGGCCCGGCCTGCCCCGCAAGGTCAAGCGGTCCTTCACCGAGCGTCTGCGGCCCGCCGGCGGGGCGCATCCCGACCTGCGCGCGATAGGGAGTGTCTACCGTTGAGCGCTCGTGGCGAACTCCGATGCTTCCCCCCGGACGAGGCGGCGAGCCGGCGCCGGATCCGCCGGTACGCGGTGCCCCGCTGGATGATCGAGCGGGCGACCGAACGCCGGCTGGCCGGTGACTGGCGGGGTGCCTGCGCGGCCGCGAACGTCGACGTCGCCTTCGAACTGTCCGAGGTCGCCGAACACTGCGGCGACGACATCGCCGAGGCCCTGGCGGACGACCTCCGCCACTTCGCCCCCGACCTGCTGCGCTGGCACCTGCCACGCCTGCTCGGCGGCCGGACCACGCTCGCCACGGACACGACGGTCGTCCTGGCCCGCTACCGCCCGAAGACCACGGACGAACGCCGCCGGGTCACGCCGTACCTGCACATCACCACGCCCGCGATGATCGACGGGCCGCAGCGGATCGCCCTGCGGTTCAGGACGGTCAGGGACGAGCGGGCCGCGGGCGTCTTCGGCCCCACCACGCAGGACTGGCGGTGCGCGCGGCATCTGTGGGACGCACGGCACGCCGCGGAGTTGCGTGAACGGTGCGGCGGCGGCCCGGACGGGCCGCCGTTCTTCCACGCCGACGCCACCCCACGCGGCACCGGCGAACTGCCGACGGCCGATCCCGGCGACGGCACCCCGGCGGCACGGGCCGAGTGGGCCACGCTGCTGCACCAGCAGGGCCTGACACAGGCTGCCTTCGCCGCGGCCGGTATCGAGCTGGACCCGACCCCACCGCAGAAGTCGGGCTGGTACCAGGCGGACCCGGAACGGCTCCTCGGCGGTATCGCGCTCAACCTCACCCGGCTGGAGCCGGAGATCCGTCGCCAGGTGGCCGAGGGTGTCGCCCACCGCTTCCTCATCGCCGCGCACTGGCGGACCTCCGTCCTCCTGGAGCCCACGGGCGCCCGGGGACTGCTGGCGCGAGCCGTCGACCGGGACGAGGTCAAGGACGAGCCCTTCCTCGCCGAGGCCCTGTGGCGCAGGCTCCCGGACCTCGACCTGATGCGTGTCGCAGGCGTCGCGGCGGAGCATCTGCATCCGCTCGTCCGCGAGGCACTGTTCCCCGCCTTCCAGGTCCCCGAAGGCCCGGCCGGCCCGCCGGCGCCGACCGCGCCCGCACCCGTGCGGGTCAGGTGCCGCGGGGACTGGCACGAGGTGGCCTTCCGGCCCGGCGGCCTGCTGCGCATGCCGCACAGCGACGAGGAGCAGCGGCGCGAACGCGCCATGCGCGCCTTCGGCGGTGCCGTCGCCGGATGCTTCGCCGTGGAGCAGACCTGGACCTCCGGAGACGGCCGCCTGCCGAAGGCGCTGCGGGCGCAGCGCCACGAACTGTTCCTGCGCGCCCAGCACGGTGACACCCCCGGCGTGCTGGAACTCCTGGACGCGGGCGTCGATCCCCGGGTGCGCGACGCGAGCGGGCGCACCCTGCTGCACGTACTGAACCTCCTCGACCACGAGACGCTGCTGCCACGGCTGCTGGCGGAGGGACTGGACCTCGAGGCCCGCGACCGGCGGGGGCGCACGCCACTGTTCGTGGCGGTCAACGACCTCGGTTCGAGGGCGCTGGTGGAGGACCTGGTCGCCGCCGGGGCGCGGCTCGACGTGACCGACCAGTCCGAGTTGTCGCTCGCTCAGCTCGTCCGTCGGTACAAGCGGCCCGACCTGGCCTTCCTGCGGGAACGCGTACAGCGGGAGCATCCGGACGTCGGCGCCGAGTGGTGGGACGAATGGATGGACGAGCAGGAGCAGTACTACGCCGACGAACCCGACGACGAGGAAGAGCCGGTCCTTTGAGCACCGACCGTACCGCCCCCATCGCGCCCTCCGGCCCGCTGGCGGCCGCGGACGACCTCAACCGCAGGCTGCGCACGCGACGGACCGAGCCCGCGGCCAACCCCCAGCTGGAGGCGCTCGCCCTCGCCGTGACGGCCAATCAGCCCGTGCTGCTGTGGGGCGAGCCGGGCATCGGCAAGTCGGCCGGCCTGGAGCAGCTCGCCGCCGGGCTCGGCCTGCCGCTGGAGACCGTCATCGCCAGCGTGCACGAGCCCTCCGACTTCGCCGGACTGCCCGTCGTCGGTGACGATCCCGCCGTGACCGGTGTGCCGATGGCCCCGCCGGACTGGGCGGTCCGTCTCGCCCGGGCCGGACAGGGCCTGCTCTTCTTCGACGAACTGTCCTCGGCACCGCCGGCCGTGCAGGCCGCGCTGCTGCGCGTGGTCCTCGAACGACGGGTCGGCAGCCTGGTACTGCCGGAGGCGGTGCGCATCGTCGCCGCCGCCAACCCGCCTTCCAGCGCGGCGGACGGCTGGCATCTCAGCCCGCCGCTCGCCAACCGGTTCGTCCACCTCGAATGGACCCACGACCCCAGGACGGTCGCCCGTGGCATGGCCGGTACCTGGCCGGAGGCGACCGTGCCCGTCGTCGACGCCGGCAAGGTGCCCGGTGCGGTCGCACGGGCCCGCGGCGCGATCTCCGGTTTCCTCACGGCCCGGCCCGGCCTGGTGCACCACATCCCCGGCGACGCCGAGAGCCGGGGCCGGTCCTGGCCGTCCCCGCGGACCTGGGAGATGGCACTCAGACTGCTCGCCGCCGGCTACGCGGCCGGCGTCGGCCGCGAGGCGCTGGCCGCGGCACTCACCGGTGCCGTCGGGAACGGCGCGGGCATCGAGCTGCTGTCCTACCTCGAACACCTCGATCTGCCCGACCCCGACCGCGTCCTGGCCGATCCGGACGCCTTCGCGCTGCCGGAACGCGGGGACCGGCAACTGGCGTTCCTCATCGCGGTCGTCGCGGCCATCCAGAGCGACCTCACCAGGCCCCGGTGGGAGGCCGGCTGGGCGGTGCTGGCGAAGGCCGTGGACGCGGGCGTACCCGACGTGGCCGCCCGGGCCGCCACCGACCTCGCGGCGATGCGGGACCTCGACTGGCCGGTACCGCCCGGCATCGACGGGTTCCTGGATCTGCTGCAGATGTCCGGCGCGCTGCCCGGCGGCAGCCGGTGAGGCGTACCGGGACGACGCAGGATTCCCCCGGCGCCCTGGACATGACCAAACTGCTCGCCGCCCGCTACCGCGCGGCGAGCGACCGGCCGTACCTGGCCTCCGCTCTGTACGCCCTGACCGTGCTTGCGAGCACGCAGGTTCCGACGATGGGGGTGGACCGGCACTGGCGCTGCTACGTGTCCCCGGCCTTCGTCGACGCGACGCCGGTGCCCGAGCTGGCGGGTGTCTGGGTGCACGAGGTGGCGCACCTGCTGCGCGACCACCATGGTCGGGCCGGGCGGCTTTCCGCAGCCGCCCAGCGTGACTGGCACCGCGTCAACGTCGCGCAGGACTGCGAGATCAACGACGATCTGCTCGCCGACGGCCTGCGCCTGCCCGACGGGCGCGTGGAACCCCGGCTCTACGGCCTCCCCGAGGGCCAGTTGTTCGAGGTGTACCTCGACCGGCTGCCGCCGTACGTGCGGTCGCCGGACTGCGGATCGGGCGCGCACGGCCGGCCCGCGCCCTGGGAACTCCCGGACTCCGCCGGTCCCGCACGCCTCGGCGACGTCGAGGCGCAGGCCCTGCGGCGGCAGACCGCCGAGGCGATGCGCGCCCATCAGCGCACGCGTGGCACCCTGCCCGAGGGCTGGCGGCGCTGGGCCGAGGAGATCCTGGAACCCACGGTGGACTGGCGGCGGGCGCTGTCCGGCGCCGTCCGGGAAGCCGCCGCATGGGCCGGCGGAGCCGTCGACTACACCTACCGCCGCCCCTCACGCCGTACCCCGGCGCTGCGCGGTGTCGTCCTGCCGAGCCTGCGCCGCCCGCTGCCGAGGGTGGCCGTGGTCATCGACACCTCCGGTTCGATGGGTGACGCCGAACTGTCCGCCGCCCTCGCGGAGGTGACGGGCGTCCTGCGGGAGGTGGGCGTGCGGGGCAACCGCGTGACCGTGCTCGCCTGCGACGCCGACGTGCAGGCCGTGTCCCGGGTGGCGGCCACCGAGCAGATCACCCTGGGCGGTGGCGGCGGCACGGACATGCGCGTCGGTATCGAGGCAGCGCTCGCGACTCCGGACCGCCCGAACATCGTCGTCGTCCTCACCGACGGATTCACCCCCTGGCCCGCCGGGAACCCACCCTGCCGCATCATCGCGGCTCTGATCGGCGCCGTTGCCCCGCAGCCGCCGAGCTGGGTGGAGACGGTACGCATACCGACCTGACGCCGCGAGCCCGGTGCGTTGTCCCGTAGCGGGTCCTGAGGCCGCGACAGCCCGGCGGCCCCAGCGGATGTCCGGTGCCCGGCCGGGTCAGCGAGCAGCCGTCCGGGAGGACGCGCGCGGCATGTCTCAGCGCTTCCGCCAGAGGGTGAGTCTGGTGGCGTAATCGGGCAGCTCGCCGTCCAGGGGAACGAGGCGGGTCCTCGGACCGGCACCTGTGGAACTCCCCTCTGCCTGGCCAGCCTTCGGCCAGGGGTGATCGGGCTGCGGAGCCGGGGTGTCGGTCACGTGTCGGCGGCTGTCGGTCCGATGTCGGTGAGCCCTGGCACCTTTCGAGAGGTCGGCCGGGTACACCCATCCGGCTGCGGTTCGGGAAGGGAATCTCTCGTGCATGATGTAGTGATCGTGGGCGCCGGTCCGGTTGGCCTGTTCCTCGCCTGCGAACTCGGCCTCGCGGGCTGCTCGGTCCTGGTGCTCGAACGCGAGCCGGGTCCCGGCTCCCCCTGGAGGACGGAACCGCTCGGTGCGCGGGGTCTGTCCGCCGCTTCCGTCGAGGCGTTCGACCGCCGCGGAATGCCGCGCTCGCTGCTGACGGCGTCGGGCGTCCACGACGGTACCGGCGCGACCCCCGGCGCGGACGAGCCGTCCCGGCTTCCTCGCGGTGGCCACTTCGCCGGCATGATGCTGGATCCGGCCGAGGTCGACGTCGCCGCCCTGCCGTTCCGGCTTCCCGGCCCGGCACCGGAGGGCGTGCTCACCAACCTCGAAGCGGTCGAGACGGTGCTGTTCGAGCAGGCGTCCAAGCTGGGCGTCGAAGTCAGGCGCGGCGTCACGGTCTCAGCCGTCGCCCAGGACGATGAGAGCGCGGTCGCGCGGACCGCCACGGACGAGTACGCGGCGCGCTGGCTCGTCGGCTGCGACGGCGGACGCAGTGCGGTGCGCAAGCTCGCGGGCTTCGGCTTCGTCGGCACCGAGCCGCAGTTCACCGGGTACACCATGCACGCCACCGTCGCCGATCCCGAGAAGCTGGGCACCGGGTTCAACCTGACGCCGACGGGCATGTACGTCCAGATGCCCATGCCCGGGCACATCGCCATGATGGACTTCGACGGCGGCGCGTTCGATCGCTCGCGGCAGCCGACCCGCGACCATCTCCAGACGGTGCTGCGCCGGGTGTCCGGCACCGACGTGACGCTGAGCGAGGTCCACCTCGCCTCGAGCTTCACCGACAGGGCGATGCAGACGACGACCTACCGGCAAGGACGCGTCCTGCTCGCGGGCGATGCCGCCCACATCCACTCCCCCCTCGGCGGCCAGGGTCTCAACACCGGCATCGGCGACGCCATGAACCTGGGGTGGAAGCTCGCCGCGACCGTGCACGGGTACGCGCCGGACGGCCTGCTCGACACCTACACCCGCGAACGCCATCCGATCGGCGCATGGGTGCTCGACTGGTCGCGCGCCCAGGTGGCGGTCATGCGGCCCGACCCGCATGCCCGGGCGATCCAAGGAGTGGTCCGCGACCTGATCGGCACCCGTGACGGAACGACCTACGTGCTCGGGAAGATGTCGGGAGCGTCGATCCGCTACGACCTCGGCGGCGAGCATCCGCTGGTCGGCCGCAACGCCCCGGACTTTCGTCTTGAGGACGGCACCCGTCTCGGCGACCTGATGCGGGACGGACGGGGCGTCGCGCTCGATTTCAGCGTCGACCGACGTCTGCGCGGTTCCGCGATGGGCTGGGAGAGCCGGATACGGTACGCGGCCGGGCCGGCCCGGAACGATCTCGGATCGGGCGCCGTGCTCGTCCGGCCTGACGGCATCGTCGCCTGGGCAGGTGATCGTCGCCCTGACCGGGAGGCGTTCGAGAGGGCCGCCGGCCATTGGTTCGGTCGTCCGGCGATCTGAACGTCGGCGGCGGCCGGCGCAACCGCCGTCTCTTCACAGCGGGGTGTGCGCATCCGCCGTGGCTAGGAGAACGCTGCGCCGGCCGGGGGCCGTCGCCTCACCCCCGGGTGGTGGCAGGTGAGGGGTGATCAGTCCTGTCACGGGCCCCATCCGGCGCACAGGGCAGCCGTGTAGTCCAGGAAGAGGCGGCCGGCGGTCCACCCCCGGGACTCCGCCTTGGACACGTCCAGTACGACCGAGGTGGCGAGCTGGTCGACCGCGTACGGGGTGAGGACCGGCTCCCCGCCCGACCGCGGCAGGGCCAGAACCTGGACGGTCCTCGCCACGGCACGGGCAACCGGCGCCGCGAGGTGATGGATTCGCGCTCGTACGCCGTGGGCCTGCAGGACGGCCTGAACGGCCTGGTCGCGGTCGTACGGGGCCGGGTCGGCGATGTTGTAGGCCCCCGGGGGCCAGTCGGCGGCGGTCAGGCAGGCGTCGGTGAGGTTCTCGACGGCCGTGAGGCTGAGGCGGACGCTGGGGCCGGGCAGCACGAGCACGCCACGGCGGACGCGGGAGAGCAGCCGGGGCACCAGATGCGGATCACCAGGGCCGTACACCGCCCGGGGCCGCAGGACGACGGCCCCGCCGGCGAGCGCCAGAGCCTCGCCGGCGGCCTTGGTACGGCCGTACGCGTTCAACTGGCCGCGCACCGGGTGCTCCTCGGTGATCCGGGAACGACCGGGGCCCGGCTCGTAGACGCTGGCACTGCTCACCCACACCACCGGCCGCCCGGCGGCCGCCTCCATCAACCGCGCTGTGCCGTCGACGTTGACGGCACGCATCGCGGCCTCGGCGCGGGAGCCGGGCACCGGATCACCGACCGCCGCCGCGCAGTGCACGACGAGGTCGGCGCCGGACAGATCCGGCACTCCGCGGGCGGCGTCCCACGGAACGTGCCGGCCCACCGGCCCGGGGCGCCGCCCGACGCACAGCACGTCGTACCCACGGGCTGCGGCGGTCACGGCGACGTGCGAACCGCAGAAGCCGCTCGCACCGGTGACGGCGATCGTGGTCATCGGTCCTCCCGGGGTGCGCTCGTGGCGCGGACGCTGAGCGTGCGCCAGCTGGGCAGCGCGGCGCGCCGGTCCACACGGGCGCGGACGACGGCGGGACGGTAGGGGGCGAGCGCGGCGAGGGTGTCGTCGAGCTGGGCGCGGGCCAGCCGGGCGCCGGGGCAGGCGTGGGGGCCCGCACCGAAGACCAGTCGGGCCACGGCGGGCGGGGCCGGGTGGCGGGCGTCGGGGGAATCGCTGTGGGCCAGTGCGGCGTGCCGGGCCACGAGGATCAGCCGGTCCCCGGCCCTGACCGGACAGCCGTCGAGGTCCGCGTCGGCCGCCGCCACGCGCGGCAGCAGCGGGGAGGGCGCGGTCACCCGTAGCAGTTCGTCCACCAGGACCGGGCGCAGTCGGTCGTCGGCGGCCTGCTCCCACAGCGTCGCGTCCGCGCACCAGGCGGCGGCGCGTGGCAGGGCCGCCACGGTGGTGTTCACGGCGGCGACCGCGAGTATCGCCCGCAGGGCCGACGCCTCGCCGGGCGCGTCGGAGCAGAGGAGGGCCTCCAGCCGCGCCGTCGCGGCGGCGGCCGCCCGGGCGGTGCCGGGCGGCCGGGGCCCGGGCAGATGGTCGCGTACGGCGGTCGCCGCCGCGTGGCCGGCCGCCTCGGCGATCAGCACCGGGTCCCCGGGGACGTCCAGGAGAGCGCGGACGGTGGCCCCGGCCAGTTCACGGGCCAGCGGTACGAGGTCGACGGCTCGGCCCTCGCCGAGCGGGGCGAGCCGTCGGTCGAGGACCTCCCGCCACACCGGGCGCAACCGCCGCACGCCGGCCGGGCCGAGAGGGTCGGCGACCGCGCGGCGGGCGGCGCGGTGACCGGTGCCCTGCTGGTCGAACAACGCCCCGCCGCCGGACAGTTCGCGGGCGGCGCCGCCGGTGGTACCGGCCGCGGTGCGGTCCAGCGGGACGCGGGTGAGAGCGTGCCGATACGCGTCACCGCCGTGCACCAGCACGGTGCCGCCCAGGCGGGTGACGGACCGGCGGCGGGAGAGGGCGAGCAGCGCGAACAGCGCGGGGTGGGAGCGGGTGTACACACGTCGGTCCCGGCGTCGTGCCATCTGGTCCCCGGATCTGGCGGTCATCGGATGTGCGCTTCCTGGTGGGCCGGCACCGTCACCCACAGCGGCGCGGCCCTCATCGCCGACCGCCTTGCGCGAGGTGCCGGGCGGCGAGCCGGGCGGTGGCGGCACGGTCCGGCTTGCGGGAGCGTCCGGACAGCGGGATCTCGGCGAACAGGACCGCGTCGGGCCGGGCGGAGCCCATCCGCGACAGCGGCCCGTCCAGCGCCGCCCGCAGCGCCGCGCGACCGGTCCCCCTTCCCGGCTGTACCACGGCGACCAGGCGTTCATCGCCGTCCTCGGCCGGTACGCCGACCAGGAGCGCCAGTTCGACGCCGGGCACGTGCAGCGCGGGCTCGTACAGACCCGGGTAGATGTTCTCGGCGTGCCTGAGCACCATGTCCTTGCCGCGGCCCTCCAGTACGATCCGGCCGTCGTCCACACGGGCCCGGTCGCCGGTGGCCACCCACGGGTCGGGTTCCTCGCCCAGGTAGCGGTGGCGGGCGGCCGGGCCGGTGAGCAGCAGTTCGCCCGAGGAGCCCGTCTTGGCCACCACTCCCGGCAGCGGGGCGCCCACCAGGTCGCCCGGGCCGGTGTGGGCGGCCTTGTCGGCCTGCTCCACCGCCGCGGCCGGAAACAGCTCGGTCAGCGCGTACACGCCCCACGCCTCCTCGGCGCCCGCCTCCTTGACCCGGGCGAGCAGCCCCGCGCTCGCCGGGGCCGAGCCCGTCCACACCCGGCCCGTGAACCGGGCCCCCTCCGCCAGGACCGCCCGCAGCTGCGGTGGCGTCAGATAGGTGGCCCGAGGGGCGAGCCGGCGCAGCTGCCGGGCCAGGACACGTGGGGCTCGGGCGGGGAGCGCGACCGGTGCACCGCTCGCGAGGGACGGTACGAGGACGAAGAACGTCCCGCCCAGGACGGGCTGCCCGGGCTCGGGGCGCACCAGGCCGGCCACCGTGGTCATGCCCGCGGCGAGCGAGGAACGGGTGTGCACCACCGCCCGCGGCCGGGATGTCGTACCGGAGGTGAACACGATGACGGCGTCGGCGTCCTCGTCCACCGGCCGCGGTGGCACCACGGCCCGCATCGCACCGTCCAGGGCAGGCGCGCAGCCGGGCAGCCGCGGCCCGACCGTGACCACCGGGCCCAGCTCCGCCAGGTCCGGCAGCGCCAGGTGGGCCCGCCGGGCGAGGGGCCGGGCCCATCCGGCGACCGCCTGCGCCGTGGCGTCGGCGAGGACGAGGCCGGGCCGGGCAAGGGCCAGCCGGGCACGCAGCACGTCCGGGCCCGCGCCCGGGTCGAGCACCGCTGCCCGCGCCCCGAGTCGGTGCACCGCGAGCAGCACGGCCAGCGCCCGCGGGCCGGGCCGGACGGCGACACCGACGGTGCCGCCACGCCCGACGCCGCGCGCGTGCAGGGCGACGGCATAGCGGTCGGTGAGGTCCGCCAGGTCCCCGCAGGTGGCCTTGACGCGTGTGGCCCCCGTCCGGGTGGTGCCGAGGACGGCCGGCCGGCCGGCGTGGACGCGCAGGGAGTGGGCGAGGCTGTCTAGCATCAGCGCGGGTCCTCCCCGTGCCGGCCCGCACCCTTGTCGAGGTACCAACGGGCGGTGCCGACGAGGCCGTAGGCGCGCAGCCGCCGGGTGGAGTTCTCCACGATCATGTCGCGGGCGTGGACGATGGCGGTGGTGTGACGGCGCACGCGGTTCAGGAAGAGCCGGTCGGTGGGGGAGGGGCGGCGCGGCATCCCGCCCACGGTCTCGTACAGCGCGGCGGTGATCCCCATGTTGTTCCCGGCGTGCATCCGGTACGGGGCGAGGTAGCCGCGCCGACGACGGTGGGCCGGGCGTATCCGGCCGAAGAGGGCCGCGAGGCCCACCAGGCCCCGGAACACCGCCCGGCCCAGCGGCCCGTGCTCGTCACGGCGTGCCTCGACGCGTCCGCACACCAGGCCCGCGCCGCGCTCCAGGGCGGCGCGGGCGGCGGCCGTCCAGCCGGGCCGGGGCAGGCAGTCGGCGTCGGTGCGGACGAGCAGCGCCGCGCCGTGCCCGATGGCGTACCGGAAGCCGGTGTCCACCGCGCAGCCGACGCCCTTCTCCTCCTCGCGCAGCACGTGGACCGGGAAGGGCGCCCGGCGGGCGAAGTCGTGCGCGAGGGCGGCGGTGGCGTCGGTGGAGGCGTTGTCCACGACGACGAGAGTGAAGTCCGCGTCCCGCTGGGCCGCGAGCGCGTCCAGGGTGGCGCCGATCCGCGCGGCCTCCTGATGGGCGGGCACCACCACCCACAGGCTGCTCATGCCTTCTCCCAGACCATCGTCATGATGCTCACACCGCCGCCCAGGCCCACGAAGAGCACCCGGTCGCCGGACCGCAGCCCCTCGTGCACGCGGTCGAGCTGCACGCCCAGCGTGGCGCTGGCCATGTTGCCCAGCTCCGGGACCGTGACGACGAGCCGGTCCCGGGGGATGCCGGTGAGTTCCACGAACCGTTCCAGGTACGGCACGGTGACCTGGTGCACCAGGATGTGCCGGAAGTCGCCCCAGTCCAGGTCGGTGCGCTCCCGCATCCGGTCCAGCACCGAGGTCCCGACCTTCTCGAACACCTCACGCAGCTCGGTCCCGTCGCCGCGGAAGTAGGTGTGCTCGTCACCCCGGGGGTGCCGGGAACCGCCACCGAAGATCCCGCCGACCGCCCAGTGTTCGGAGTGCGTCTCGGTATCCACGTCGAGGATGCCGCCCCGCTCCACCGCCTCCAGCACGACCGCCGCGCCCGCGTCCCCGAAGGTGTAGCCCGCGAAGCCGTCCTTGAGCTGATCGGGGCCGGACGGCGCGTACCGGACCGCACGGCTCGGGGTCTCCCCGGTCACCACGAGAGCCCGGCGGGCCCGGCCTGCCACGATCATGGAGCGTGCCATGTCGATGCCGTTGACGAAGCTGTTGCAGGCGTTCGTCACGTCCAAGGCGTGCGCCCGGGACCCCAGTTCGGCCTGGACGACGTGGGCGGTCGCCGGTTCGGCCATGTCCCGCGTGGCGGAGGCGAACACCAGCAGGTCGACGTCGTACGCCGCCAGTCCGGCCCGGGCCAACGCGGTACGGGCGGCCCGCACGGCGAGCGTCGACGCGTACTCGCCCTCGACCACCGCACGACGCGAGACGATGCCGGTGGCCCGTTCCAGGATCCGTGCCGGCAGGGACAGCCCGGAGGCCGTGGTGACGTGCTCCTGCAGTTGCCGGGAGGTCACCGCGAACCCGGGCAGACTGGAAGCCACCGCGGTGATGCCGACGCGGACCGTTCGGCCTCGTGCAGCATGGTCTATGTGCATGGGACAGACGCTACGAGCCGATCCGGACAGCGTGCCTGAGCACGCGTACTCAGGCGACATGAGTGAAGGGCCGCTGCCGCGAGCGGATGACGCTCTCGCGTTTCCCACCTGCTTCCCCCCGGCACACTCGTGCGATGGCGGCCAATACCAGCATGGGCACTGGAACGACGAGTACGAGTACACAGCGCTTGGGAGAGGGCTCCGTCACCGCTGGGAGGCGCTGAAGTGGGCGGTGCCCTCCGTCGGCTGCGACAATCGGCCTGTCCGGCGAATCGAGGAGGAAGCCCGTGTGCCGCCTGTTCGGCCTCAGCAGCGCCCCGAACCGCACCCGCGCCACCTTCTGGCTCCTCGACGCACCCGACAGCCTCAGCCGGCAGAGCCACAGTGACCCCGACGGCACCGGCCTGGGGTACTTCGCCGCCGACGGCACTCCACACATCGACAAGGCCCCCATCGCGGCCTACCAGGACCGCGCGTTCGCCGAGGACGCGCGGCAGGTGCAGTCCGCCACCTTCCTCGCGCACGTCCGCTTCGCCTCCACGGGCAGCCTGGACACCCGCAACACTCATCCCTTCCAGCAGGACGGACGGCTGTTCGCGCACAACGGAGTCATCGAGGGCCTGGACCAGCTCGACGACCACCTGGGTGACGACCGGTCACTGGTCCAGGGCGACACCGACTCGGAACGGTTCTTCGCCCTGATCACCCAGGAGACACGTAAGCACGACGGCGATGTCACCGCCGGCATCGAGCGCGCCGCTCACTGGATCGCCCGGAACCTGCCCGTCTTCGCCCTCAACCTGATCCTGATCACCCCCGACCAGCTGTGGGCGCTGCGCTACCCGGAGACCCATGAGCTGTACGTCCTCGAGCGCCAGGCGGGCGGAGAGCACGGAAGCCGCCATCTGGATCACAGCGGAAGCCATGGCCGCATGCGCGTCCAGTCCGACCATCTGGCCGCGCATCCCGCCGTCGTCGTCGCCAGCGAACGAATGGACGACAATCCTCACTGGCGCCCGATGGAGCCCGGCGAACTCTTCCACGTGGGTCCCGACCTGCGCACCGACCGCCGGGTGATCCTGCCCGATCCCCCGTCACACCAGCTCACCCTCGACGACCTGCGCCCTGAAGCCGCCGCCTCCCAGCAGGCCGCATAGCCCCACCGCTCAGGACGAGAAAGCCACCTGGCGGAGCGGGGGAGCGTCCCCGTGCAGGTCGAGAATCGGACCTCCGGGCCCTCTCAGCCGGCGTGGAGGATCCGAAAGCGATCCGGTTCCGCCGGATCTCGGTCAACGACTTGGATCGGCGCCCAAGGCCATTGCCCCACGCTGATGCCTGGCGTGCGGGAGAACCGGATCTGCCCGCGGGTGCCTTCGACCGCAACGCTCGGCCAGGTTCCGGCAATGCCTGCCCGGTCCGCGCCGTGCGAACGCAGCACACCGGCGAGGACGGTGATCGTGTCGTAGCCCTCGAAGGCGACGAAGGAGGGCGCTGCGGCCAGCCGCTCGCGCAGGGCCGCCTCGACTCGTGCGCCGAGTGGGCTGAAACGCTCGGGCAGGTGGCGCAGGAACGGCCCAGCGACGCCGCCCATTCGGCGAACTCCGGCTGCCCGGCCGGAGCACCGAGCATGACCTCGGCGAGGCGCTGGCGGCGGACGGACCTGACGATCGACACGGCCGGCTCCGCATCGGCCCGGGCGGCGGCGCGAGCGACGACGCTGGTCGCAGTGCCCGGATCGCGGAGTGAGTGATCGTCAGTGGCGCCGAGAGTAGCCGAGCCGACAACGGCCTGCTTCGGCACCCCGTCCCGTGGCCGTCCCGTCCGCAGGGGCTCCCCTCCACGAGCCCGACCGGGATCCGCCGCACGGGCCCGTGCAGGATCCACTTCACGAGCCCGCGGCGGAGAACGGGGCGTCCCGGGGAAGAGGGCGCCCCGTGGTCTGGCGGGCGTGGGATCGATAACGATCTCGGCGCAGCCCTTGTGAGGTGTGTGATCCGTTCTAGCCTCCGGCCATGGGATTCCTTTCAAGCCGCCGCAAGCGAGCCCGTCTCGCCCCGGAACTAGACGACCAGGAACTGGGCAGGCTGCTGAAGTCCCTGCTGGCGACGACCCGGACAGGGACCATCGCCACCACCGATCTGTGTATGGCGCAGCTGTCCCGACTCCTGGACCAGGGCGAGGGCGACTGGGACCGCCGAACCCACCGCATCGACGTTGTGGCCGACTTCCTCTCCACGTCACATCTGCCGAGGTCATGGGTCGCCCGCGAGCCCCGCAACGCGACCGCACTCGTACTGCACGCCTGGACCCAGGCCGCGCGGGTCAACGCACACGACCAGGGGGGCGACACGTCTGACGCCGCGGAGAGCTGCCTGCGCGCCGCCGAACTCGCGCCGGACGATCCCACCCCCTGGGTGGCCCTGCTCAAGGTGGCGCGCCGGGAACGCTGGAGGCAGCCCCAGGTGTTCGGGGTGTGGAACGAGGTGCTCGCGCGGGACCGCTGGAACCGCGAGGCGTACATGAACATGCTGGCCTATCTCACTCCGGAAGAAGGGGGCTCCCGGCTGCAGGTTCTGGAGTTCGTCGACGCGCTGGTCGCCCGCACGCCCGCCAACGCCCCCTGCGTGGGGACGGAACTCACCGCCCAGGTCCTCCAGTACCGGGCCATTCTCGGCCGGGGCGGTTACGAGGCGCTGGTGGCACGGACCCACTGGTCCCAGGGGATGGCCGCCCAGGCGCTCGACCGTGTGGTGCACACCTGGGGGCAGCCGGGATTCCTGCGTCATGCCAAGGCGATCGCCGACCTGAACCTCCTCGCGTACGCGCTGATGGCCGGCGACCGCCGAGCTGAGGCCCGTGCGGTGTTCGAGGCGATCGGCGGGGTCGTCACCGGCTGGCCCTGGGAGATCGGCGGCGATCCCCTCACCGAGTTCGAGCAGGCGCAGCGCAGGGCCACCGCCGGTCAGTGAGCGGGCGGCGCGGCCGGTCCGGACGCCTCGCGTCGAACCCTGTCGCGGCACCGGCACCGGCACCCGCACCGAAAGGCACCGGCATGGGCACGTGCACGGCACCGGATCACCAGCAGCCGCTCGACACGGACGGTGGCGGCCGCGGCGCCCGCGAGGCGCCCGCGAACTACGCGAGCGCCTGTCCGGACGTCCCGGCGCGCGCTCGCGGCGCGGCTCGGCAACGCTGGTGCCGTGACAGTACGTGTCGTCGTCTATGAGCCCGCCGAGGACGGCGGCCGACGGGTGCGGCTCGGCGACCGGTTCCTGGGCATGGCCTACACGCTGCTGGACGTCGCCGAGTTCTTGCGGGGGGCCGGCCTGGGGGAAGTGGAACCGGATGACGAGGCGGCCGCGAGCTGGGTGGAGTGGTGTGGCGGTGGGCCGGGCGTGTGGCAGCCGTGATCACGCTCCCGGGCCGCCCCCCGGCGACCGAGCCGGGGAAGTGAGGGCCGGGGTCCCCGCAGTCCACCGCGGCGCCGAGATCACCCGTTCGGCTCGAGGTGGTACACCCGGGTCTGCGCGCTGTGCGGCATGAGCAGGCCCTGGAGTTCCTCGGCGGCCGTTTTGAGCAGGTGGCCGTCGTCGCTCGTCCTGCTGACCCGCGCAGGAGCACCGCGTTCCGCAGCCGGCGCAGAGGCGGTGGCCACGGCCACGGCGACCGGTTCCCACCAGGAGACCGTCCGGCACTGGATGACACTCACCGAGGCTGCGCCGAGCGGTCGGTCGACCCGAGGACTCCTCCCGTGAGGTGGCGCGCGTACGCGGTGTCGAGTCCCTCCGGGCGGAAGAGGATGCGGTACATCAGAGGGGCGACGACGCGATCCATGACCGTCTCGACGTCGGGTGGGTGCTCCCCGCGTTCGGCCGCGCGGCTGAGGATGACGTCGATCTG
Source organism: Streptomyces sp. NPDC053076 (assembly GCF_044546845.1). Lineage (NCBI taxonomy): Bacteria > Bacillati > Actinomycetota > Actinomycetes > Kitasatosporales > Streptomycetaceae > Streptomyces > Streptomyces sp. NPDC053076. The sequence goes on from NZ_JBITZL010000001.1 coordinate 1,754,071, forward strand.
TTCGGCGGCGTAGGCGGAGCACTGCCCGGCGTTGCCGCCGTCCGGGTCGCCGAGCAGGGCGTCGCGGATGTAGGCACGGCCGGTGGGGGAGGACATCTCGTCCAGGAACTGCTCGGCCCAGGCCGTCAGGTCGGACGACAGGGTGCCGTGGTCCCCCGGTGCGGTGTCGGGCCGTAGCCGCTCCACCGCCACGTCCGACAGCAGCTCCCGCAGGTCGCCCCAGCGGCGGTAGATCGTCGACGGCGTCACACCCGCACGCTGGGCGATCAGCGGTACGGTCAGGGCGTCGCGGCCCAGCTCGGAGACGAGCGCGCGAACGGCGGCGTGCACCGACGCCTGGACCCGGGCGCTGCGCCCGCCGGGGCGCACCATCTGCCTGCTCATACCACGCACCTTAAAGCAAATCCGTTGCATCAGGACCATCAGGATCGCCCGGCCTGCCTCAGGCGCGCGGTGACGGCGGCGGGCCCGCCGGCAGGCGGCCGCAGCCGGCGCGGGCGGCCCGGGGGCCACTTCCGGCGGGTGGGATCGGCGGAGGGCAGAGGCTTTTCCCGTGGTGGGGCCTGGAGCGTGGGGCGCGCCGCCGAGCACTTAAAGCAAACTCTTTGCGTTTGTCGACTCCAACGTCTACGGTGACTTGAAGCAAAGCAAAGGCTTTCAGTGGATGTGGAGTGACCGATCGTGAGCACCGCACCGGCCTCAGAGCCGACCGCCGGCCCCACCTGGACCGTGGGCGACGTCACTGTTCACCGCATCGATGAGATCCCCCTGCCACCCGCCACCGGCCGGTGGTTGCTGCCGGACGCCACGCCGGACGTCGTCGCGAGGCAGGACTGGCTGCGCCCTTCCTTCGCCGACGACGGGGGCGTCCTGCGCATCGACAGCCACAGTTTCGCGTTCAGCCTCGATGGCCTGCGCATCCTGGTGGACACCGGCATCGGCAACGGCAAGCAGCGGGCCAACCCCGCGTGGCACGACCTGGACACCGACTACCTTCAGCGCCTCACCGCCGCCGGATTCCCCCCGGACACGGTCGACCTGGTGGTCCTCACCCACCTGCACGCCGACCACGTCGGCTGGAACACCCGCGAAACGAACGGAGAGTGGGTTCCGACCTTCCCCAACGCCCGCTACGTCACCTCCCGCACCGAGCGGGAGTTCTGGGCCGGGTACGACTTGGAGGAGGCGCGCAGGCAGATGTTCCAGGACTCCGTGATCCCCGTGGAGGAAGCGGGGCTGCTCGACCTCATGGACGTGCCCGCCGCAGGCGTCGACATCGTCCCCGGCCTGCGCCTGCTCTCCACGCCCGGCCACACTCCCGGGCACGTCGCCCTCCAGCTGACCAGCCGCGGCCGGACGGCGCTGATCACCGGCGACTGCATCCACCACCCCGTTCAGCTCGCCCACCCCGCCATCGGCGCCTGCGTCGACATCGACCCCGAGCGGTCCGAGGCTTCGCGCCGCACCCTGCTCGCCTCGCTCGCCGACACGGACACCCTCCTCCTGGGCACCCACTTCGCCCCGCCCACGGCCGGCCGCGTCGTCTCCCGTGCGGACGCCTACCGGCTCACGCCCGTCCCCGCCGACGCATGACGAGACGCGTGTACGACCCTCTCGAAAAGGCCCGTTGACGGCGTGGGCGCCGGCTACCACCGGCCCGCGAAAATTCGAGCGCAGGCGTACCGGACCGTGAGGGGACTCGTCGGCTCGTGGTCAGGCGCCCCCGGTCGTACGGTGGAAGCAGCGGGAGGCGCGACCCGCATCCACTGGCGATGGTGTACGTCTCGCCACGGCCGCGCCCACCCGTGAACTGTCAGTCCAAGGAGACCGCAATCGGCACGAAGGGCGAGTACGCCGTCGATCTTCTCGCTGTCAGGTCACGGCAGCCGTACGGTCGCTCAGCGCCGGAGAAAGGGGAGAAGCCCTCGCCGAGCGCGGCTGCTCGGCGCCGTTTCCACGCGGATGCGGTACCGCCAGGGCCGGACCCGCGTCACGCTCCCGGAAGGCAGGTGCGTCCCATGCGCACGTCGACCCGTATCGCCGGTGTTCTCACCGGACTGACCCTCGCGCTCGGCGGCGCCGCTCTCACGGCCCCCGTCGCGCACGCGGACATCACGTCCTGCGTCAATCAGGTCGAGCGCGAGCTGCAGGGCGGTGAGGCGCCGGACTCCGTCCGGATGGCGTGCTACGTCGGTCTGACCGGCCACCACGACCAGTGCGTGTCCGACCTGGCCAAGGCCGGTGTCACCGAACAGACCGCGACCAGCGCCTGCCAAGTGGCTCCCCAGTAGGGCGAATCCGGTCCCATCGGTTGACCGGTTGACGCGATCCGTCCACTGTGACCGCCATGGTTGAGGGACACATCCGGCGCGGCGGCCCTGGTCCGACGGAGCCGGCAGCGGCCGGCACCGCCTGTACGGCCTCACCAAGAACATCGACACGTACAACCCGGTGCGGGTCGCTTTCCACGAGTACACCGCGGCCTGGCACCACGTCCGCGCGGCCCGGCACCGGCGGCGGCTTCGCAGTGCCAGAAGAGGGAAGTCCGCGCGGCGCGTCTATGCCCTTCATCCCGCGGAAGTAACTCGCGTTCTGTGTGCTTGTACGGATGGAGTAAGGGCATTCGGTGGCCAGGAGGTTGATGACAATGGTTCCCCTGCTTCTGGTTCTCCTGTTGGCTCTGATCCTCTTCGGCGCGGGCTTCGCGCTGAAGGCGCTGTGGTGGATCGCGGTCATTGTCCTGGTCCTGTGGCTGCTGGGCTTTGTGGTCCGGCCGGCGGGCAGCGGTGGCCGCAAGGGTCGCTGGTATCGGTGGTGAAGACCGGCGCCTGAGCATGAGGCGCACACCGCGCGGAGTTGAGTGGGGCCCGGTCGATGGCGGCCGGGCCCCACGTGTGCGCACGGCAGTGGCCTGCTGAGGTGGCTGGGAAGGATCGGGCTTATCGGACGCATCGCAGGGTAGGTGACCACTGCAGCGGTCCGCGGAATCAGCAGTGGAACCTGCGCCTCCAGTTTCTGCGGGCCGCTGCGCCCGAATGCGTGGGGGCTGTCAGGCGACCCAGGTGGCGGTGAGGTTCTGTACCGCGGAGCCGTCGACATCGGTGAGCTTCGTGCCGACGAAGCCACGGGCCCAGTCGGTGGTCTGGATCCGGAAGGCGGGCCGGTCGGAGTGGAGAGCCTCCATGACCGCCTCCGCCGCCCCGGCCGGGGTCTGGGCGCTGCCGTCCAGGAACTGCTTGGTGGTGCGGTCGATGTAACTGTGCAGCGCGGCGGTGTACGGGCCGGCGTCGAGGTCGGCACCGAGGTCGACGCCGATGTTGTTCACGAACTCGGTGGCGACGGCTCCGGGTTCCACGACGGAGACGCTGACGCCCAGAGTCCGTGCGACGGGGGCGAGGCTCTCCATGTAGCCCTCGACGGCGAACTTGGCGGCGCAGTACGCCTCGTTGAACGGCTGGCCGACGACACCGCCGACGCTGGTCACGGTGATCAGGCGGCCACCGGTGGCGCGCAGGTGGGGCAGCGCGGCCTTGGAGACGGTCAGCACGCCGAAGAAGTTGACCTCCATCACACCGCGGATGTCTTCCATGGCGTCGTTCTCCAGGGTGCCCAGGTGGCCGGCGCCCGCGTTGTTGACGACGGCGTCCAGGCGGCCGTAGTCGGCGAGCACACCGTCGACGGCGGCGGTGACGGATGCCTCGTCGGTCACGTCGAGCTGCCGGATGTCGAGCTCGACGCCCGCTTCGGCGGCGGCCCGGCGCAGCGCGTCGGCGCGGCTGGTGTCGCGGAGGGTGGCGACCGTACGCCAGCCCGCCCGGGCGGCGGCGACGGCGGCGGCGAGGCCGATCCCGGAGGAGGTTCCGGTGATGAGGACGGTGCGGGGGGTGGAGGGCATGGCGGAACCTTTCGAAGGCGTTCAGTGCACGCTTACGACGCGACGATGTGGGCGCACCCACGACACAAGATTATGTGCGTGCACACACAACGTAGCTTTATGTGTGTGCGCACGCAACTCGCCTATACTCGATCCATGCCGAAGAAGTTGCCCCAGGCCGAGCTGACCGCCGCGGACTACGCCTTCTACGGGCTGGTCTGGGCGGGCACGGTGCTGACCGAGCGCGTGGACCGCGCCCTGACCAAGGCGCACGATCTGCCTGTCTCATGGTTCGAGGTGATGCTGTGGCTCGCGTCCAGCCCGGAGCCCGTGCCCGCCTCCGTCCTCGGCAACAGCACCATGCTCAGCCGCAGCCAGGTCTCCCGGGTCGTGGACGCCCTCCGGACCCGGGGGCTGGTGACCCGTACGCCGTCGACGCGTGACGCGCGGTCGGTGGAGGTCTCGCTCACCGCCGAGGGCCGCCGCGTCTTCGAGCAGGCGGACGCCACCCGCCGAGAGGTCCTGGCGCCGGTCTTCACCGACCTTCTCGACGACCACGACATCGAGGCCCTCGGCACGGTATGGCGCAAGCTCAAGGCGGAGAAGGAGAAGCTGGGGCAGGAGCCGGAGACCCGGCCCACCCGCTCGCGTCGGTGAGACGGCGCGGCCGCCTCGCCGGTGTCAGCCCTGTTCGCGCAGGCCCCACGGGGAGCCGTAGTCGGCGAGCAGGTCGAGGAAGGGGCGCGGCGGAAGGGCCTCGGGGCCGAGAACGCCCTGGCCGGACCAGATTCCGGTGGCAACGAGTTCGAGGGCGACCACCGGGTTGACGGCCGTCTGCCAGACCACGGCCTGGGAGCCGTACTCGCGCATCGACCACTGGTTGTCGACCACGTGGTAGAGGTACACCTCGCGCGGAGCGCCGTCCTTCGTGCCCTTCACCCAGGTGCCCGCGCAGGTCTTGCCGGTCATCCGCTCGCCCAGCGTGGCCGGGTCGGGCAGGCAGGCGGCGACCACGTCGCGCGGGGACACCTCCACGGGCCCGTCCGCACCGGGAACGGTGACCCTCGTGGTGGAGTCCAGTCCCAGCTCGTGCAGCGTCTTCAGCTTGGCGATGAAGTCGTCGCCGAGGCCGTACTTGAAGGTCACCCGGCGGGCGTCCACCCAGCGCGGGATCAGCAGCACCTCCTCGTGCTCCACGTTCACGCACTCGACCGGCCCGATGCCCTCGGGGAAGTCGAAGACCTCCGGCTCACTGAACGGCGCGGTGGTGAACCAGCCTCGGTCCTTCTCGTAGACCACCGGAGGGTTCAGGCACTCCTCGATGGTGGTCCAGATACTGAAGGAGGGGGCGAAGTCATGACCCTCCACGGTCAGGTCGGCCCCGTCACGGACGCCGATCTCCTCGATCTCGTCGAACAGCTCGTCCGCGGCGTACCGCGCGAAGACGTCGGACAGGCCGGGTTCCACGCCCATCCCGACCAGCGCCAGCCTGCCGGAGTCCGCCCACCGCTGCGCCAGCTCGAACTGGCCGTCGCCGAGCTTGACGCCACACTCCTCGTACGGGCGCTCGGGGTGCGGGGCGGACAGGGACATCGCCATGTCCAGGTAGTGCGCGCCCGCGGCGAGTGCCGCGCGGAACAGGGGCATGACGAACCGGGGGTCGGTGGCGTTCAGCAGGACGTCGCAGCGCTCCTCGGTGAGCAGCCGGCGCACGCCCTCCTCGTCGGAGGCGTCCAGGCGCCGCGCGCTGAACCGGTCCCCGTGCTCCTCCAGCGCGGCGACGGCGGCCTCCGCCCTGGTCAGGTCGTAGTCGGCCACGACCATGCGGGTCAGGAAGCCGCGCCGGGCCGCGATCCGGGTGACGGCGGTTCCGACCCCGCCCGCGCCCACGAGCAGTACTCGCATGTCACACACCTCTCTCTTCGAGCACACGCCAACGAGATGCCCTGATGCAACGGGACGGCTCCAGGTAGAGTCAACTGTGTTGGCATAAGGGTCGCCGGTGCGGCGACGAGGTGGTGAGGTCCGTATGGCCAAACAAGTGGTGCCGGAATCGGCGCGGCGCAGGCGCCGGCCGACACAGCAGGGCACGGTGCTGTCCGAGCGGCTCATCGTGCACACCGCGCTGCGGGTGCTGCGGGAGCACGGCAGCACGGGCCTCACCGCCCGTCGGCTGGGCACCGCCCTCGGTGCCGACCCCAGCACGCTCTACCGCTACTTCGCCGGCATGGACGACCTCACCCGGGCCATCGGCGAGGAGCTGATGGGGCGGGCGCTGGACAGCTGGTCCGCCACCGGCGAATGGCGGGCCGACCTGCGTGCCCTCGGGCTGGCCATCCACTCCTCGTACCTCGCCCACCCGCAGGCCGCCGCGCTGACCGCGAGCCGGGTCACCGGCCGGCCCCGGGAGATCGCGGTCGACGAGACGATCCTCGGCATCCTGCGCACCGCCGGCTTTCCGGACGTCACCGCGGTCCGCCTGTATCACGCCTTCATCGACCTGAGCCTCGCCTTCGCCGCCCTCGACGCCGGAGCGCTCGCCCTGGGGGAAGAGGCCCGCGCGACGGACGAGGAGATGTGGACCTCCACGTACGCCCGGCTCCCCGCGGAGTCCTACCCCCACATCGCCGCTACCGCCCGCCTACTGGCCGCCCGCATGCCCCACAGCGCCTATCCGGTCGTCCTGGACACTCTGCTGGAGAACGCCGCCGCGCAGCTGCCCGCCCCACCGTCCGGAGCACCGACCGGCGACCGGTCCGCCCGGCCGTGATTCCGGCCGGCGGAACACGGCTCAAGGGCGCCAGTCCGCCTCCAGGTCATGGGAGTCCGTCTTGGTGAGCTGGGTCAGCCCGGTGCCGTCGGCGCGTACGAGGTAGAGGTGTTCGGGGTCCGCGTCGTCGGTCCCGCCTCTGGTGAAGACCAGGCGACTGCCGTCCGGGGACCACGAGGGGTTCTTGTCGTTGCGGCGGGCCGTGGTGATGCGGTGGAGTCCGGTGCCGTCGGGGCGGACCAGGTAGAGGCGGGCGAAGCCCGAGGAGTCCACGCGGCTGAAGGCGATCCGGTTGCCGTGCGACCAGTCGGGCGTCCAGTCGTGGGAGCCGGACGCGGTGACCGCCGTCTGCGCCAGGGTGGACAGCCGGATCCGCATCACCCTGCTGTGCCCACTCGCGTCCGCGCGGTTGAACGCGAGGTACTCGCCGTCCGGGGACCAGGTCGGATGCAGGTCGTCCGCCGCCGTGTGGGTGAGCCGGGTGGCGGGGGCGCCGTCGATGTCGGCCACATAGATCTCGCGCTGGGTGCCGACCGGCTTGGCGTAGGCGATCCGCTTGCCGTCCGGGGACCACGCCGGGTCGGCGGCGCCCCTCGTGCCGGGGACGGCCTTCAGGCCGCCGCCGGTGGTCTTCATCGTCCAGATGCCGTCGATGGCGCCGCCGGATCCGTAGCGGACGAAGGCCACCCGCTTGCCGTCGGGGGACCAGCTGGGCATCACGTCGCTGACACCGGACGTGTGGGTGAGCTGGACGGGCGTACCGCCGCTGGGGGAGAGCGCGTAGAGGTCTTCGATCGGCGCTGTCGCGGTGTAGCGGGCGAAGACGATCGGGTGGTCTCCCGCCGCCCCCGCGTCGGTCGCGGTGGTGAGGCTCAGGGGCACGGCCGCGGCCAGTGCGGTGGCGGTCATCGCCGCCCGGCGGCGCCGCGTCGTGCCGGTTCCCCCGGTTCCGCCGAATCTCCGTGCCCTGGCGGCGGTTCCGCCCCCGCCGGTGCGGTGCTGTTGGCGTGTCAAGGTGTCCACCCCGATCCCTGCACGCGACCCGCTGCGGGCCGCTCAGGCCGGTAAACATCCCACGCCGCGGGGCTCCGAGGAAGCGGCGGGACCCGGCGGTGCGAGCCCTGTGACGTGTTCCGTACACCGCTGTCACAGGGGCGATGCGGTGGGCCGCGTGGTGCGGTGGATCAGGGGGCCTCGGCCATGAACTCGGCGATTAGCTCCGCCGGATTGGCCTGTGCGGTCAGCTCGAACATCGCGTCCGGGTCGAACATGTCGTACAGGATCACCGGGACGGGCTGTCCCAGCACCTCGACGAGGCGGCCGCTGTCGTGGAGGTGCCGAGCCGCCGCGACGCACACCGCGTAGAACCACTCGACCAGCCCCTCGTCGCGGTCGTCCGGCTCATCGTCGTCCTCGTACCAGAGTCCCCGGGACTCGGCCTCCCGCCGGTGCGACTGCGCACCGTCAGGATCGCGGCCGACGACCCGCACGCCCTCGAGCCCCGTCTCCGGGAAGAACGCATAACTCCAGCGCGCCTCCCAGGCGTCCGACGCCTGCTGGGACGCTACGGCGGCGTCGGCCTCGGTCGTGTAGCCGATCGCCAGGTACGGAAACCGCGGATCCTGCTCGACGCTGTCCATCCGGAACGTCACCGCGTAGATCCCGCTGTCGGCCGGAAACCCGCCGACGACCTCGCCGGCGACCCGCTCCACATGTTCCTGAAACGCCATATGAGCCCCTCCTCGATCAGGCGAAGACCATAGGAACACGGGGCAGGCGCGGCCGGACGGGCGAAGACCACGTCGTCACCGGTGGCCCACCGGTCGCTCACGCGGCCGCCTACCGTGGCCCGTGCGGCTCCGGGTCCGTCGCGAGGCGGGCGTGCAGATGGCAGTCCCGGAAGGCGTCCCGGCGTTCGGCCTCCCACATCGCGCCGCGCAGCGTGCCCTCGAAGCGGAATCCGCACCGCTCGGCGACCCTGCACGACGCCTCGTGGCCGACGGCGTGGTCGAGTTCCAGCCGGTGCAGGCGCAGGTCCGTGAACACCCAGTCGGCGGTCAGTGTCAGGGCGCGGGTGGCGGCGCCCCGGCCGCGCGCCTCGGGCAACACCCAATAGCCCACGCAGGCCGACCGCATGACGCGGTCGATCCGGCTGACGCCGACGTGCCCCAGCGGTGCACCGCTGTCCGCGTCCTCCACGCAGAACGCCACCCCGGTCCCGGCCCTGGTCGCCTCGGCCTTGCTGTGCAGGGTGGCCCGAGCGGCGGTCGGATCCGTGATGGGGCGCAGCGGAGTGTTCCAGCGCCGGAACTCCGGGTCGGAGCAGCCACGGAGGAACGTCTCGACATCGGCCTCGTCAGTGGCATCCCACCGACGAAGTCGCAGGCCGCGCCCGGCTATGGGCGAGGTGGGGGTGAGGGTGTTCAGCGTCATTCGGCCATTGAACAGCAAGCGGTGCGGCGGGTGGCCGGGTGTGACGGACCGCGTGCACCGGTGCGCTTGAGGGCCCCCGTGGACGGCGACGTGCCCCGGCCGGTGCCGCTCGCCGTACGTGAGGCGCGGCCCTGACGGTCGCTGGGGCCGGGCGCAAGACCGAGACCGAGCGGGCAGCGGCAGGGGGCGGGATGTGATCCTGAAGCATGCGTCCGGACGACTGGCACCTCACCGAAGACCTCGACGAATTCCTCGCCCGCGCCGGGGACTTCCTGCGCTCACGCCCCACGCTGCACAACACGCCGCTGACAACGATCGAGAAACTGCGAAGGCGTGGAGCGGACGCGTCCAGTGCCGAAGCCACCGTGTTCGGCCGACTCGAGCTGGGGGGCGAGGTCCGGGCCGTCTTCTACCGGCTGCCGTCCCGCCGCCGTCTGACCCTCACCCCGCTCACCCCGGAAGAGGCCGAGACCCTCGCCGTCCACCTGGCCGGGCTCGGCCACACCCCCTCCGGCGTCACCGCGGACCACGGCACGGCCACCGCTTTCGCCGAGGCGTGGCAGCGGCACACCGGAGCGGCGCCGGTGTGCGACTGGCGGGGCCGTCTCCACCGTCTCGGCACGCTCACCCCACCGGAACCGCGCCCAGAGGGTCGGGGCCGCATCCTGGACGCGCGGGACCAGGAGCAACTCATCTGCTGGTGCAACGAGTTCGCCGCCGACGTCGGCGAGGCCCCCACGATGGACGCCGCCTCCTGGGCCGGCACGCGTTTCGCGGACAAACACTTCACGTTCTGGGAGACACCGGAGGGCGCTCCCGTCTCCATGGCGGGCTCGACTTCGATGATCGCCGGCATGGTCCGGGTGGACCCCGTCTACACCCCGGCCCACCTCCGGGGGCGCGGCTACGCGGGCGCCGTGACGGTCCAGGTGAGCAGGGCCGCGCTGGACGCGGGCGCGACGGACGTCGTCCTCTTCACGAACCCGGCCAACCTCACCAGCAACGCCCTCTACCAGCGCATCGGGTACGTCCCGGTCACCGACTTCACCGGGTACGACTGGTCACCCACCGCACCGAAGGCCGGGCACTGAGGTCGCACTAGTGTCGTCGTCCCGCTGATCAGGCCGACGTTGCCCGGCCGCACGAGCCGGCCCTCGCCCGCCGACTCACGCTCCTCGTGGGGGACGACCTCTAGAGGGAGTCGAGGCCGAGCTCGTGATTCTTGACCGCCTCGCGCACGGCGCTCACGAAACCGTTCCAGAAGCGGTCGGCGTAGGGGGCGGAGCTGCTCGGCACGCCGGCCGTCGTCCTGCGCTTGGCCGCGCCGGAGAAGTCACCGAACATCGCCTCGCGCAGTGCCGTGGACAGCTCCAGCTGGGCGCCGGCGCCAGTACGCGTGCGGTTGGCGATGTTGGCCGGGTCGTCCCCGTTGATGGGGTCGGTGGCGCCCGCGAAGACCACGGTGACGTTCCAGTCGGCGTTTGTCGTGGGCGACGTCAGACCGTACTTCGTGAAGGCCGCCAGCAGGTTGCGCTTGAGTCGCTCGTCCCGGCCGCCGATGATGATCTTCTTCGTCGCCGTGTCGTCGAAGCCGTGCAGGGAGACGGCGTAGAGGTTGTTGGCGCAGACGGCGAGGGCGGCCGGGTCGTCGCAGTGGGTGGCGGTGACGTGCTGCGCGGCCGAGTTGGCGATCGCCTCGAACATCCAGTAGTCCCGCTGCGGTTCACCCGGCACCGCCGCGTCGGCCGGGTCGGTGTTGGCGTCGAACGGTGTGTAACCGGCGACGGCCATGCACAGCTCGCTCGTGCCCGCCTCGATCCCACCGCCGTGCGGTGCGATCACCGCGGTGCTGCTGACCGGGCTGCTCGTGCTGCGGGCATTGTCCGAGACCGGTACCGGAGCACCGATACGGAACCGGCGCATCCAGTCGGTGCCCTCCTTGGCGGCGGTACGGGTGTACAGCTCGGTGTTGGACTTGTACTGGTCGGCTGCCGCGGCCGGCGTGGCGCCGGCCCCCATCACGGCGTTGAGGGTGGGCAGGCCGGCGGCGACGGCCGCGGCGGAGGCGAGGACGGAGCGTCTGCTGGTGTTGTTCATGGGGCGATCCTGCATCACGGCCCACCGGGCCCCTCCGGTGGGTTGCTGGTGAAGAGGTCCCTATCCGAGGGTGCGGTCCGGGGGAGCGGTGTGGGTGATCAGATGGTCGACGACGTCGGGAAGGCTGGAGCGGCGCTGATGGGCGGCGCGCTGGCGGTCGGCGCCGTTGCCGGCGGCGCGTAACCGGTCCCATACGGTTCTGACCAGTTCCAGGTCGCCGTGGGCCCGCAGCGCGGGCTCGACCGCTGCCAGGCACTGTTCGATGTGGGCGGGGGAGGGGATCAGCGCGCTGGTGGCCGGATCGAGACTGTGTCCGGTCAGGCCGTCGCGGGCGGCCCGCCAGCATGCGGCGCGCAGGACTTCCGGCCGGGGCCGGGGCGCCGGCTCACCTTCGGCGATGGCCTTGAGCGCGGTCGCGGCCATGGCGCGTACGACGGCGCACAGCAGCAGGGTCTCCGCGCCGGTGGTGACGGCGTCGGCGACCCGGATCTCCAGGGTGGGTACGTGATGGGAGGGCCGGATGTCCCAGTACAGACCGCCGCGGTCGATGATGGCGCCGGCCTCGAGAAGGCGGCCGACCAGGTCGTCGAAGTGGGCGCGCGATGCGAAGTACGGCGGGGGCCCGGCGACCGGCCAGCGGGCCCAGGTCATCGTGCGCCAGCTGGCGTACCCGGTGTCCCTGCCCAGCCAGTACGGCGAGTTGGCCGACAGGGCGATGAGGACGGGGAGCTGGCAGCGCAGGTGGTTGCTGACCTGAAGCGCCCGGGTCGGGTCCGGCATGCCGATGTGGATGTGCAGGGCGCAGGCGGTCTGTTCGTCGTCCAGGGCGCGGAAGGTCGCGGCGCTCCGGGCGTAACGGGGCCCCCGCGACAGGGGCGGGGGAGCGGCCGGACCCAGGACGGGGGATCCACTGGAGACGATCCGCAGGTCGAGCCGCGCGGCGGTGTCCGCGACGGTGGCACGCATGGCCCGGATCTGCTCACCGAGGTCTTTCGACTCGATGTGCGGATCGGTCCGTGCCTCGACCTGATAACGGGTCAACTCCTCGCTCACGCGGTCGCCGAGCCCGGACGAGGAGGCCAGGGCGACCACCTGCTCACCGGCCGGATTCACCTCCCGCGTGACGGGGTCGACCAGCAGGTACTCCTCTTCCACGCCCATGGTCAGCAGACCTTGCGACCCGGTGGCGAAAGCGGGCCGGTCGGCGGGCAGGCAGCCTTTCGCGCGGGTGGTGCCGTCGTTTCCACTGGTCACGGTAGCCATCCTGTCGCGGAGTGTGCTGCCCATTCTGGACGCACTCGACGCCGCCCGACAGCGGCGAGGGCGAGACGGCCCTGCAATGTCCGGTCGACGCCTGTGGTGGGGCCGACGCCCTGGCCGCGCACCCGGCCGGCCCAGGACGTCTTCCGTGACGCCGCCACCTGGGGCTACCGGCACGGCATCGCCCCACTGGACGAGGCTCCGACAGGGGCCGGAGGAGTGTTCTCCCCGCCTGAGAACGGATGGTTCCGGGCCAACCCCTGGACGACGGCCCAGTGGTCGCCGGGGATCGGGCAACGGCGCGGTGACTGCGGGGCACCGTTCGCGACCACGTTCGGGGCCCCGTCGGGCGGGTCGCCCCGGCAGCAGGTCTGCCGGGGGCGCCCGAGGCGGAAGCCGAACCACCGGGGATGAGTGGCGGCTCGCGGGACGGCGGTCGTAGGGTCCGGCGCGCGTGAACAAGGACGGAGGGCACCTGCCCGGGGAATTACTCGCAGGCCGGCCGGAAGCGACGAGCGGGCCGCGGGGCACGGGCGTCGGCGCGGTGCCCTGTCGAGTACGTCAGTGAGGTACGCAGCCGAACCAGTTCACCGTGTCCTTGCTGGTGGTGTAGCCCAGACACCTGATGGTTCGGTCGTGGAGGGTCTTGGTGCGGTCGACCTCTCCGTCCAGGTAGTCCGTCTTGTGGTGGGGCTGTACGAGGGTGTCGATCTCGACGATGTGCCAGCGGTGGTCGCTGCTCGGCAGGCTGCAGTGGTGGCCGGTCACGTTGCGGCTGGGTCCTTCGCTCCATATGGGCCGTTCGGCGCGGTCGCAGTGGGCTCTTTCGGCGGCGCCGGCGGTGCCGACGCCGGTGCCGAGCAGGGCCGTGGCGCCGGTGGCCACCGCCGCGGTGGCGCCGAGCAGGCGCTTGAGGGTGGGGTTCATCGATCGTTCCTCCTGCCAGATGTGGTGACGTCCGGGAGCTGCCGTGCCACCTTGAAGTGATAGTCACACCGATCCGGCGTGTCTGGCCTGGCAGCGGGTGGCACAGTCCCTCGCCCCGGTGACATCGGTGATGCCAATGCAGCAGGCCACGGCCTCACCACGGCCGGACTCCGGTCACGGGTCCGCCGGACCGGGTTCACCCGGCGGAACGCACCCCATTCATGCGCCTTGTGGGCCAGCCGGGTCCGGTCGAGTGCGCCGGATGCCGCCACGGTCCGCGATACCGCCGCGGTCCGCGGACGGCCCACGCAGAATCCGCAAGCAGCGCGGGGGGTGCCGGCTTCCTGGCGCTCAGGTCTACTGCCGCTTGTCCGCGTTCGGTCGCGAGGTGGTCTTGCGTGCCGGCCGGTGGATGAGGTCGTCGTCCCCCTCCCGGCGAGGGATGTAGAAGAAGCCCTCTTCGGTGTCGGGGTCGTAGTGCACGACCGCGTTCTGCTCCGTCAGCATCTCTTTCCAGGACTTCAGCCGGTCCCGTTCGTTGTCGGTGAGGTCGCGCCCGTCGCGCAGGCGGGCCTCGACGCGGAGCATGGCCACCGGGTACTTCCAGCGGTGCACCTCCTTGACCTCCCATGGGATGAGGTCGTCGTTTCGGGTGATGCGCCGGTCGAGCCCTCGACGTCGCCTGAAATTGCCCCACATGGAGGCGACGGTCTCGATCTCGTACTTGCGCTTGTACTCGTCGATCATCCACTGGTACGTCCTGCCTTCCTGGAACCAGCGGATCACCTCCTGCTCGTCCTGGATCTTCCTCTTCGCCATGTGCACTCCCCACCATGGATGATCTTGAATACCGGTTACACTTACACACCTCCGTGTGGGGCGTCAACGTGCAGACCCCGTCGTGGAACCGGCATCAGGCTGCGCAGGCGGGAGCGCATGGAGATCGGGGCACCGCCTGGGGCGGAGGACCGAGCGGTGCGCGCCCGGCACGGCGACCGTGCCCGCCCAGCGTGTTCCGGTGCCGGTCGGTGCCGGTCCTGGGGCCGACAGGAGCCGACACCCCGACGGCGTCGGAGGGCCCCGATCATCATCGTGATGGACATCGCCGGGCTCAGCGACGAGAATGGCCCGCCTCAACTCACCGAGATTTCTGCCCGGTGATGGAATCGGTGCGGGGCGCGTGCCCCCTCTCCGCGCCGGCACTGGACGGTTCCAGGCGGCGACCACGGGTCGGTACATTCGGGCACCGACGATCCACGTGAGCCGTCCCGCCGGGCAGCGAAAAGGACTCGCCGTGCCATCGGCGAACTACCGTTCCCTGCTGCGTACCCCGGGCGCCGCGGCATTCTTCCTGCCGGCATCGCTCGGACGCGTCGGCTTGGCGATGACCAGCCTCAGCATCGTATGGCTCGTGCACAGCCACACCGGCACCTTCTCCGCGGCCGGCCTGGTCGGCGGCGGATTCGCCGTGACCGACGCGCTCGTCGCACCCCAACTGGCCCGGCTCGTGGACCGGTTCGGGCAGACCCGGGTCCTGCCCCCCACACTCGTCGCCCACGCCCTCGCGGTGGCCGTCCTCGTGTCCCTGGTCGCCGCGGACGCCCCCGACGCCGCCCTGACCCTGGGCGGTGCGCTGGTCGGTGCCAGCGTTCCCCAGCTCAGCGCGATGTCCGCGGCGCGCTGGGCGGCACTGCTGCGCACCGACCGAGCGGCGGAGTTGCCCACCGCGTTCGCGCTCGAGTCGCTCAGCAACGCGGTGGCCTTCCTCGTGGGTCCGATGTCGGTCAGCGCACTCGCCGCCGCCGGGCATCCCGTGGCCGGCACCGTGCTGGCGGCCTCCTTGTCGGTGGCCGGCGGTACGCTCCTCGCGGCGCAGCGCGGCAGCGCGCCCCCGCCGGCGGTCGACGGCGCCGCGCCCACCCACGCGGACCGGTCGTTGCTGCGCGGCGACTTCATGGTCCTGATGGGCCTCAACCTCGCCCTCGGGGTCTTCTTCGGTGCCATGCAGGTGTCGGTGACCGCCTTCGTGGTGGAGCACGCAGCGCCGGGCGCCGCGGCCCCGGTCTTCGCCGTCTCCAGTGGCAGCGGTCTGCTGGCCGGATGGCTGTACGGGCTGCGCCGGTGGCGTGCCGCGGCCCCTGTGCAACTGCTGGTGGTGTCCGGTGCGCTGATGCTCGGCACCTCGCTGTTGCTCACGGTCGGCTCACCGTTCGGCCTCGGACTGGTCGTGGTCCTGACCGGCGCCACGATCCCGCCCCTTCTCGTGCTCTTCCCCGTGCTCACCGAGGCGACCGTCCACCGGTCCGTCCTGACGCAGGCGTTCTCCTGGCTCGGCTCCGCCGGCGCGGCGGGCTCGGCCGCCGCCGCGGCAGCCTCCGGCTGGGTGATCGACTCGCTCGGGGCACGCGGTGGCTTCGCCGTCACCGCCACGGCCGCCGCCGCGATGGCCCTCCAGAGCCTCGCCGGCCTGCGCCTGCTCCAGTCGACGGCGTCAGCGGCCGCGGACACCCCACCGGGCACGACTAGGTTGCCGGGCGACCGTCGACGGGGACGCCCAGGCGGTCGGCCACGGTGGTGAGGGCTGTTCCCAGCGGGAGCGCGACGCGGCTGTGGGCGTGCGGGTCGCCCCGGGTCGGGTCCCGGTTGACGATCAGCACCGGCTTCCCGGCCTGGGCAGCCTGACGGACGAACCGCAGCCCGGACATCACCGTCAGGGAGGAGCCCAGGACCAGCAGCGCCGTCGCCGCACGGACCAGCTCACGGCAGTGCTCGACCCGCTGCGGCGGTACGGCTTCCCCGAAGAACACCACGTCCGGCTTGAGGATGCCGCCGCAGTCCGTGCAGGGCAGCACGCGGAAGTCACCGACCTGCTCGTCGGTGAGGTCGGCGTCACCGTCCGGGTTGATTCCCGCGGCCACCGGCTCGAAGCCTGTATTGGCCGCCTCGAGTCGCCGGGCGAGTTCGTGGCGCGGGCTCATGGCGCCGCAGGACAGGCAGCGGACCCGGTCCAGGCTGCCGTGGAGTTCCACGACGCTCGTGCTGCCGGCGGCCTGGTGCAGACCGTCGACGTTCTGGGTGATCAGGCCCGAGAGCAGGCCGTGCCGCCCGAACGCGGCCACGGCCCGGTGCCCGGCGTTGGGGCGGGCGCGTCCGAAGGTGCGCCAGCCGAGGTGGCTGCGCGCCCAGTAGCGGCGCCGGGCCTGGGCGCTGGCGGTGAAGTCCTGGTAGGTCATCGGGGTGTGCCGGCTCAGGCTCCCGCCCTCGCCCCGGTAGTCGGGGATGCCCGACTCCGTGGAGAGGCCCGCCCCGCTGAGCACCAGCACGCCGCCGGCGCTCAGCGCGTCGACGACCGGTTCGAGGTCCGTGGTGCCCGGCGGCAGGTCCGCGGTGGGCGTCCAGCTCAGGGTGGGGCGCATGCGCATGCCGCCAGGGTACGAAACCGCGGGGGCTCACTGCTGCTGGTCGAGCAGCCTGTGCTGGTGGATCAGGCAGCCGAGGTGCACGCGGCTGCGGGCGCCGAGGCGGCTCATGATCTCGGTGATGTTCCGTTGGCAGGTGCGGATCGTCATGCCCATCCGGCGGGCGATCGCCTTGTCGTCGTGTCCGGCCGCCAACAGCCGGACGACGTCGGCCTTGATGTCCTCGGAGGCCGCTATCGCCTGCGCCCTGCCGTGTTCGGCGGGGAAGGGAACGGCCGCCGCCCAGGCGCGTTCGAACGTCGCGACCACGAAGCCGACCACGTGCGGATCGCGGATCAGGGCGGCCCCGCGCGGATTTCCGCGCAGCGGCACCACCGCGACGTCGCGGTCGAAGACGATGGTGCGGGAGAAGGCGTCACCGAGCGTGCGGATCTCCGCGCCGAGCGGCGTCACATGGTCCACGTAGGCGACGGTGGCCTGGCTGAACTGAGCGGTGTGCTGGTAGAGCGTGCGCATTCTGATGCCGCGCGCGAGGACCGCCTTGGTCCGCTTCATGGCCTCCGTCAGCACCTCCTCGGGACGTGCGCCGCCGGACTGGGAGGTGAGTACCTCGGTGCGCACGTTCTCGGACAGCTGGGTGAGCCGCTTGCGCACGTCGTCCAGGTCCGGCACCGCCTCTACGCCCTCGCGGCGCAGTCGGTGCACCGCACCCTCGTCGTACAGCGGGACGAGGTGGGCATTCGTCCCGCAGCCGGTCCGCGGTCTCCTGGAGCGCCGACATCTGCCGTTACACCGGACGAGTCAGTTGGTCGAGGGCGCTGTCCGGCGAGACGGTGGTGAGCAACTCCGGATGGTCAGCGCTGCGCCGCAGCAGGCGCAGCTCGACCAGGCTCCCGGCCGCGTCGCTGGGCAGGGGTCCGCGACGATTCCGGAACGCTGCTGGCCTGCGCCGCCGACGCCTGGAGCGCGCCGCACGTCGGCTTCCTGGCGGGTGTGGCCACCGCCGAGCAGGCGCGGGGGCGCGGTGTGGCCACCGCCGAGCAGGCGCGGGGGCGCGGTGTGGGCAGGGCCGAGCAGGCGCGGGGGCGCGGTGTGGGCAGGGCCGTGTGCGGCCTGGTCCTGGACAGCCTCGTCGCCGACCACGGTACGGCCGCGCTGATCGTCGACGGGTGGAACACCGCCGCCGTCCGTCTCTACCGCGGCCTCGGGCTGGCGTGGCGCCCGCTCGCAGCCGCCCGCGTCGCAGACCGCTGAACGCCCGCGATCCGGCCGGTCAGCGGTGTCAGCCCGGCTGACCCGCGCTCCGGCCGGTCAAGCGGCTCAGCCCGGCTGAGTGACGCAGTCCTGAACCTGGGGCACGGACAGGCAGTGGGACTCCCGGCCTGCCGCGGGCTCCGCACGCACGAGACGGAACACGTCGCGGGGAATCGTGAAGACGGCGATCCGGGAGCGCGGCATCACGACTCGGCCCGCCTCTCGCTCCAGCACCGCGTGCAGGTCGTCGCCCACTCGGTACAGACCGATGGGGACGTGGGCGCCGACCGGATATCCATAGACCACCACCTGGCGGCTGTGCTCCCAGCCGTCCGGGGTCGTCGCTCCCTGCTCCCAGCCCAAGGGGATCGCGTACGTGCTCTTCACCTTGCCGGAACTGGCCGTCATGTTCAGCCGGCCGGACAGTGCGATCGCCTTGCGGGCAGGGTCGGACGGGAGGAACCTCCAGTACGCGCTCTGCCGCAGATGGTCACCGACGTCCTCGACGTCAATCGTGCGATCATCGAACAGGGCAGTGTCCGCGGGGTCCTTGGCATGGCCTTTCGCCACGCGTTTCACCGCAGTGGTGTATCCACGTCCGCCGGCCTTGACCGTGATGGTGACCGGCTTGTTCTCCGGGAAACCCGCCAGACACAGGACCGTCTGCCTCGCCAGTCGCAGTTCCACCTTTCTTTCCACGGGGAAAGAGGACGACACCCAAGCCAGCGGGTGGCCGGAGGAAGGACTCGGCGAGACCAAGGACAGGTCGTCCTGGCAGCCGTGCGGACCGGCGCCGCCCATCCCGATGTCGAACTGCTGGGCCAGCAACACGTCCAGGGCGGACGCACTCGGCGTCCTGGGACGTGCGGAGACCAGGGGCGCCTTCTCGGTGGGCAACGCCGCCGGGGTGGCACGCTGCGCGTCACAGCCCAGGACGAGGAACGACACCCCGGCGAGCCACAGCGTCAGTCGCCTGTTCATGTCCATCACCTTTCATCGGGTCGCGCCGCAACGCTGTTCGGCCTTGCGCAGCTCGCCGGTGAGGAGCTGCTCGTACTGGTGGCGGACCTGGGTGCTCGCTCGCCCTGCGCTTTCCGCCGCGGCCAGCTGGCCCAAGGCGTCCCGCTCGGCCGTACGGCCGGTCTCCAGATCGCAACGGGTCAGGCTCCAGACCGCCAGCAGGGCATGCCAGACGGCTCGCTGGAGCAGGTCCTGTCCGCGCGCGATGGCCGCGCGAATGTGCTTGACCGCCGTCTTGAGGTCGCCTCGGCCCGCCGCGTGGACAGCGGCGATCGATTCGGCGAACGCCTGGAGTTCGCCGGAGCCGGTGATGTCCGGGGCCGCCTGGGCCGCCGCCACGGCCCGTCCCACGGTGCCGTCGTCCTTCACCAGCCCCGCGGTGATGCGGCACTGTTCGACCTGAGCGAGGTTCACTGTGGCCTTGAGCCGCCCGAGTTCGCTGAGCCCGGGGTCCTTGGCGAGAGAACGCAGGTTCTTCGAGATCCGAGCGAGTTCGCCGCCGCGTACGGTTCCCGGCTCGCAGCCGCGGGCGCGGCCTTTGGCCCGGAGATACGCGTTGTACTGGAGGCTGAGCGCGGCACGGCGCCCGGTCGGGGAGTCCTTGCTGATGCCGAGGTAGTCGGCGCGCGCCTCCTTAAGCAGTTCCGTCCGGCTCGGATCGGCTTCACCCAGGGCCTGGGCTTCGGTGGCATGGCCATGGAACAGCCGCAGCAGGTCAAGCGGCACGAACGCGCCCGTGCCGCCCTGCCGCTTCGGATCGAGCAGGCCGTCAAGGATGCGGACGGCCTGTGCGGGACTGCCGTTGCGCCACATGTCCAGTGCGTCCACGAACTCCGCGAGGACGCCGATCCGCCGGGTCAGCTCCGTCCGCAGCTGCGCCCGCCCTTGCGCGGATTCCCAGCCTCGTGCCATGAGGATCGGCGACCCGAGGAACCAGCCCACGAGTTCGGGGGCGTCGGGGACCTGGTCGGCCCTGACATAGACGGCCGGCCGCAGTGCGGTCTGGCCGGCCGGGTCCGTGTCGACGAGGCCGCCCACCACGATCTCGGCGTTGGCCTCGTCGGCGAATCCGGAAGTCTCCCGCTCCAGCGCGCCGTGGTGAGTGCCGCGAAGCTCGTCGAGCGGCAGCGACACCTCGCCGTGGTAATCACGGACGCCGGTGGCGGAGGGGATCCGTCCCGTCATGGCATGGGTGAAGTCGGTCGCGACATCCGCCAGCACCTGCCGGTCCGGCCGCCCGTCATGTCCCGCGAAACCGACGACGGCCACGTCACGGGCCCCGCTCATCCGGGTGAGCGGGGGTGGTGGGGGACGGAACGCGAAGAGCACGGCCAGACTGCCGAGGAACAGACCCGCCGCCGCGAGCCACACCAGGGTCCGGGATCGCCGCGAGCGCTGCCCGAACCTGTCGAGCACCACGGCACGTACCGCCGCCGTGTACCCGGCCAGAGCCGCGAGAATCGTCAGGGCCAGCGGTACGGGGGAGAAGGCGGAACCAGACTTCTCCACCACGAGGAGAGCGCAGGGCACGCATGCCGCGAACAGGCCGAGCAGCGACCACAACCACAGGGAGCTGCCGCTCTCGCCGGCCGCGGCCTCATTCCTCGAGCGATCTGGCATTCGCTTCCTCACCGGGGCGACTCCGTCCAGACCAGCACCGTAGGGTCGCCGGAGGACGTATGCCGTCAACGGCACACCTGAATGCGGCTTTGCCGTCCGTCTTCCCCGGGTCGGACGCAACGGACGAAGCTCCGGCCGGTTCCGGGAGCGGCGTACGCGGCTCGCTCCGGGCGTTCCCGTCGGTGCCCGCGTGAGGAGCGGGCACGAGGCGGATGCCCGGCCGGCGAGGGCGACAGCGTGGGCCGGGGCCGACGCGGGCGACGACGTGCGCGTACCGATGACGGGCCGCGGGCCCGGACCGCTCCTCGCGATCCGGGCCCGCGGTGTGCGGCCGGCGTGCCCGTGGGGCGCCCTGGTCTCGTCAGACCGTGGGGGCTCCGCCGGCGTACCGCACCTCGGCCAGTGCCTTCTTGATGATGACCTTCGCGAAGTAGCCGCCGCCGAAGAATATGCACTGGACGACGTACCAGAACTTCTCGGCCCCGGTCATCTCGACCAGCCCGTACTCGCTCAGCGCCTTCTTCACCGGGACCTTCTGGAAGTAGGCGGCACCGAAGTAGATGCAACCCAGGACGTACCAGAACTTCTCCCAGGAAGTGTTGGTGCCCTGACCGAGGTACTGCCGTTCTGCCATGATGTTTCTCTGCCTTCCAATGACCGTGAGGATCCGGGGAAACGCGCCGATCCGGACCCTTGCGGGCAGGCTCGAGCAGCAGTCGCGCGCAGGCGCGAACGCCTGGCGGCATGCTGAAGCCCGAGTGGAGATGGCGTGGGTGATGCGCACTTGTCGCGGTGCTGGTCGTCATGACGACCAGCCGCCCCCCGGATGTGCAAGCCGCAGCATAGGGCAAGCGGCCTTGATCGTCACCTTGGGTGTGCCGAAGTACCGGGAGCGCGGCCCGAAGCTGCGTTCACCTGCGGCTACGGCGGGGGATCGACACTGTTTCCGCCCGACCTCCCCGTGCTTCGCCGCCACGCCACAGGTGACGAGAACGCCGCTCCCGCCCCGGTTCCCGGGGTACAAGTGGTGGCCCGCGACCCCGGGTTGAGGAGACGTCTGATGGTGCAGGGTCCCGCCCTGGCCTGCCGCGCCGAGACGGCCGGGAAGGGAAGCCCGTCATGACCACGCCCAGGCTGGTTGTCTTCGACGTCAACGAGACTCTCAGCGACCGGTCCGCACCGCGCACCCGACTCGAGGACGTCGGCGCTCCCGCGTGTGTCGGCCGCACACGACGAGGCCCCGAAGCACCGAAGGTGCCACGGGGCCGGCGTCGAAGGCGAGGAGAGCGAAGGGACTAGTTGAATCTCTTGAAAGGAGAGTGAGAAGGAAGCCCCTTCATGGCCTCGTCGTCGCCAACGTTAGCAGTCACTCCGGGATCAGGTCGCGCAGATTTCCCGGAGTGACGATCCGGGAGTCGGGGCGCAGCCCCTCCGGCCGTTCCAGACCCACGTAGGTGACCGGTCCGTCCGGCACCGCCCCGGTACCGTCCCACTCGGTCACGATCGTCCCGCGCCCGGCCAGCAGACCGGCGAGGTAGCCGACCGTGAGGTACTCGCGCTCGACGATGCCGCGCACCAGTGTCGCCACCGACGCCTGGTTGCCCTCGACCCGGTTGGCAGCCGGGTGTCCCCTCAGGTACAGGTGCAGCCACTGCGCGCGCCACCGGCCGTCGGCGTCACGCGCGAACGCCAGGGGGAGCGCGACCCGGCCCGGGCCGCGCAGGTCCGACTTCATCCGCACCGTGCGCGGCTCGAAGGGCCGGCCCGCCTGCTCGGACTCGCGCAGCATGAACCCGAAGAAGGACTCCTCGACGTCCTCGAAACCCTCGCCGGAGTAGATGTTGACCTGGGGGACGATGAACGTGCCCCGTACGGCGTCCAGGCGCAGGTTGATGAACTCCGAGGCCCCCTCGGGCGCTTCCGTGATGTCACCGGAGTGCTCGCCCTCGACGTCCGCCAGGGCCGTGTAGGACAGCCAGGTGACCGTCTCGTAGCGGGCGTCGAGCAGCAGTGCCGACAGGTCGTAGTCGGTGCGGTGGCGGGCCTCCTTCCAGTACACGAAGAAGCGCAGCAGCTCACCGTCGACGGCCGAGTAGGAGCCGCGCGGGAGCACGCCCATGCCGGACGCCGTTGCCTTCCCGCTGAGCGGGAGCGCCACGTCGAGCGCGTCCGGGTCGATCAGCAGCCGGTCCACGGGGGGCAGACGACGGCGCATCTCGTCGTCGAGCACGAGGATCAGCCGCTCACGCTCCTTGGGCGGCAGGGGCGGGCGGGTGTCGTCGCCGGCCCAGGCCCGACCGCGCCGGCCCACGAAGACCCGGTGCGCCGCCCGCGCCCCGGCACGGTTGTGCAGATGCTCGCGCAGCGACAGCACCACCCGGCCGGACACCTCGCCGACGACCTCCTCGGCCGCGGCGACGACCGCGTCGCGTTCCTCCTGGGTGCGGGCCGTGCGCAGCAGCCGGTCGGCGGAGCGGAACAGCCGGCCCGGAGCGGACCGGAGCAGCCGTACCGCCCCGGTGACGTCGCCGGCGCCGAGCAACTCCTCGACGCGGCCCTCGAAGGAAGGCGCCCGCTTCTCGCCGCGGGCGACGGCGAACACGTCGGCGGCGTGCGGCCACCGCGGGTACTCGTGCGGGTGCAGCCGTTCGCCGAGCCGCTTGAACGCCTCCCGGTGGGCGGAGACATCCGCCAGCTTGGCGGGGGAGCCGGCGATCACGGCGTCCAGTCCCGCGAGCAGTGCGCGGCGGGCCGGCCGCGGCAGGGCCCGGAACCTCGTCGGCTCCTGCAGAGTCACGTCACCCTCGCACAGCGCGCAGGCGAGGCGGAGCACGTCGGTCACCGTGTCCAGCAGCAGGTCGGCGCCCGCCCGCAGCCGGGCCCGGTTGATGACGGCCCGGTTCTCGCGCACGGGGATCGACTCCGGTTGCGGTCCGGCCACCTGGTGCCCGGCGAGCACCTCCAGGTCACGCAGACCGTCGTCGCCCAGCGGGGTGCTGCTCCCGGCCAGACCCAGGTACAGGGCGGTCGCCTCCTCCGCCACGGAGCCGCCGAGCCCCAGCACGGTGAGGCGGTCACCCGCCGCCGGGATCAACTCGTCGTGCGCGGCGAGCATCTCGGCGTACGTGTGCGCGTAGCGGCCGTACGACGGCAGGCTGAGCAGATCCACCACACCGTCGATCAGCTGCCTCAGCGTGCCCGCCCGAGAGGACTCGTCGGCGAGCGCCCTGTCGATGCAGCGCTTCCAGAAGTCGAGGGTGTCGGGGACGTTCGCCGGGAAGTCTTTGAAGTAGACGTTGTGCCCGACGTGGTCGCCGACCAGCTCGCGGACCGTCGCGAGGGTGCGGACGGCGGTGTCGACGACCACTCGCTCCGACAGTGCCGACAGGTGCTCGAGGGCCGCCGCGGAGAGCTTGAAGCCCACGGACATCAGCGCGGCGTCGAACTGCCGTGCCGCGCCCTCGCCCGGACCGGCGGGCCCGGTGGGGCGGGGGATGCGATGCGTGTGCCGTAGGACGATCTGCTCCAGTGTGTCGCGCATTGCGGCATGATCGCAGAGGTGTGCGAACCGTCGCACCGCAATTCGAACGGCCGGGCCCCACCGGGTCACCGGTGGTGAACGCCGGGTGCAACGACCCGAGCGAGCCGCCCGGAAGGGCCGGGCCGCCCCGGGTGGAAGCTCGCTGTCCCGTGCCATCGAACCCCGAGCGTTCGTCACCGGCGTCGCCCGACCACGGCGTGCGCCATCGAGGATCGGTGGCACGGGCTGAGAGGCCGCGGCCGGTCCGCCCCGATGACGTCCGGAGCCGGCGGCCCCGGTCGCCGCACGCGCCGCGGACGGGCTTTGCCGGACCGGCAACACCAGTGGTGTGATCGGAACGCGATGAGCAACGGTGGGTTCATGACCGACGACATCGCAGCATCGCCGACGCCCGACACCCCCTCGCCCACCGACGGATATGGCGGATACGTCGGGGACCCCGCGGTGCGCGCGGAGTGGGACGACCGGTACTCCGACCGGCACCAGCTGTGGAGCGGCCGCCCCAATGGCGCCCTCGTGGCCGAGGTCGCCGGGCTCACTCCCGGGCGGGCGCTCGACGTCGGCTGTGGCGAGGGCGCGGACACTGTGTGGCTCGCGCGCGGCGGCTGGGACGTGACCGCGGTCGAGGTCTCGGGCGTGGCGTTGGAACGGGCGACCAAGCACGCACGGGACGCCGGCGTCGCCGTGCGCTGGGTACACGCCGGACTGGCGGAGGCGGCGCTTCCGCCGGCCTCCTTCGACCTGGTCTCCGCGCAGTACCCGGCCCTGCTGCGCACCCCCGACGCCGCGGCCGAGCGAGCGCTGCTCGCGGCCGTCGCGCCCGGCGGCGTGCTGCTGCTCGTACATCACGCGGGGATGGACACCCGGCAGGCGCACGACAGCGGCTTCGACCCGGCGGACTACGTCTGGCCCTCGATGGTCGCGGCCCTGCTCGACGACGACTGGGTGGTGGAGGTGGACGAGCAGCGACCACGTGTCGCACCTGACGGCGGGGCCGGCGCGCACCACACCGACGACCTGGTGCTGCGCGTACGCCGACTGCGCTGAACAGCCCCCTCAAGTCGCGGCAACCGGCTTGGCACGATGACGCCGTGCCGGTCGGCCGGTCGAACGTACCGCGGCCCGGTGCCGCACACTCCATGTCCGTGGCGCGGCACCGCGACCTGGACTGCACAAGCGGCGTCAGTGCCGCGGAGCCGGTGCGCCGACGGGGGCGCCTCGTGTGGCGCTGCGGTAGGTGGAGACGCCCACGGCGAGCATCCAGTAGCTGAGGAGCGCACCCATCATGGCGGTGGTGCCCCAGCCGTTCGCCGCGTAGAAGTGTGCGGGGGTGTTGCCGAAGAACAGGGACGGCACGAAGACCAGGTTGACCCCTGCCAGGACGAAGGCGGAACGGCCGGTCCAGCGTGGTAGCAGGTTCGTCCGGGAGATTCCGTAGCCAACGGCGGTCAGGAAGAGCGCGAGCACGAGGCGGCCGGTCGACCCGTAGAGGACGTAGGTGCCGCTGACGGTGATGGTCGGGTCGACCGGGTGGTCGGTGGCGATGACCGCGCCGGCTTCCAGCCCACTGGAGACCAGGGTGATCGTCGCGTACACCAGCCCGGTGGCGAACGCCATCGTGCCGACCCACTCGTAGGCGGGGTTCACGCGCTTGACCAGTTCACGGAAGGCCGTCACGAACACGGTCAGGAACGCCAGCGCGAGGGTACCGATCAGCAGTCTGGTCAGGACGTTCGAGTCCGGCGGTGGGCCGGAGTAGACGAAGTACAGGGGTACTTCGACGAGGAAGGCGACCGCGGCGGCGATGCAGGCGAGGCCCGTCAGGCGCCTGGCGATGGTCTCGTTCATGGGTGTCCCCCTGGGGTCCGTGTGGTGGGTTCCTCGCCGGTTCGCTGGTTCGTCGACTCGCTGGTTCGCTGATTCGCTGGTTCGTCGACTCGCCGGTTCGCCGGTTCGTTGCCGGTGACGTGCATCCTGCCGTTCTCGGCGTTCCTCGTCGCTGGGCCTGGACACCGGACGAGGGGTGGTCCTACCGACACTCCCCGCCTCGTGAAGGGCCCGGCTCGCGCCGCTGGATAGGGTCGGGGCGTGGACCGTAGCAGTAGGCAGCCGGACGACGCGTTCGCCGGTGCACCGCCGGGCGAGCTGTCGCCCCGGGCGGCCCGGGCCTTGTGGTGGGGGTCGGCCGGTCTGGTGCTCGCCGTCCTCGGCACCTCGGTGCTCGTCGCCGGCGCGGAGCACGGCCGGCGACTGTCCCTGGCACTGGCCCTGGTCCTCGCGCAGGTCTGCGCCCTGAGGTGGCAGGCGCGCGCCCCGGTCGCCGTACTCGCCGCGAACGCGGCGACGGGGCTCGCGGTGTGGGCGCTGCTGCCCGCGGTGACCTTGACGGGGGCGTTGCTCGCGGCGCAGGTCGCCTTGTGCGTGCTGTCGGCCATCAGGCCTCGGCGCGTGTCGGTGCGGGCGCTCGCGGCGATGTGCCTGCCGGCACCGCTGGCGTTCGGGGCGGGCGGCCCCGCGGGTCTGGCGGTCTACCTGCTGACGGTGGTCCTGGCGTGGACCGCGGGCCAGTGGCGCAGGGCGCAGCAGGAACGGACGAGGGCTGAGCTGCGCCGGGCCGTGGTGGAGGAGCGTGCGCGGATCGCGCGCGAGGTGCACGACGTCGTGGCGCACACCCTGTCGGTGATGGTCATTCAGGCGGGCGCGGCCGACGACGTGTTCACCGAACGGCCCGAGCAGGCCCGTCAGGCGCTGCGGGCCATCGAGACGGGTGCCCGCTCGGCGCTCGGCGAACTGCGCCTGCTGTTGCGTGCGTTCCGGCCCGAAGCGGGGGAGGACGGGACCGGGGAGCAGCGGGAGCCGGGGTCCTCGCTCGCGCGCCTGGACGAGCTGGCCGACACCGTGCGCGCGACCGGGATGACCGTGCACGTGCACCGCGACGGCACCACCGACGGGCTGCCGGCCGCGGTCGACCTGGCGGCGTACCGGATCGTCCAGGAGGCACTCACCAACACGCTGCGCCACGCGGCCGGCGCCGACGAGGTGAGCGTGCGCGTGACGGCCGAGGAGGAGTGCGTGAAGGTCACGGTGGTCGACAACGGGCGTACGACGCAGACCGGTTCGGGCTTGTCGGGGGCGGGACGCGGTCTGCTGGGGATGAAGGAGCGGGTACGGCTCGTGGGCGGCAGCCTGCGCGCCGGTCCGCTGCCCGGAGGCGGGTTCGAGGTGGCGGCGCGGCTGCCGGTGGAGCGTGTGTCATGACCCTGCGCGTGGTGGTGGCCGACGACCAGACCCTGGTCCGTACCGGCTTCCGCATGATCCTCGACGCCCGGGACGACCTCGAGGTGGTGGGTGAGGCGTCCGACGGCCAGGAGGCGGTGCGGCTGACACGGGACCTGGAGCCCGACGTGGTGCTGATGGACGTACGCATGCCCGTCGTGGACGGCATCGAGGCGACCCGGCAGATCGCGGACGGCGGCAGTCGCGCCCGAGTGCTCGTGCTGACCACCTGGGACGTGGACGCGCACGTGGTCGCCGCCCTGCGGGCCGGGGCGAGCGGCTTCCTGCTGAAGGACATCCGCCCGGCCGAACTCGTCGACGCGATCCGCGTCACCGCCCGCGGCGACGCGCTGCTGGCGCCGGCCGTGCTGAGCCGCGTCCTCGACCGGTTTCTGCGCACCACTCCCGACCCGGCGCCGCCGCCCTCCCTCCAGGACCTCTCCGGGCGCGAGCGGGAGGTGCTCACCCTCATCGGGCAGGCGCTGTCGAACGCGGAGATCGCCGAGCGGCTGCGCCTGTCGGAGGCCACCGTCAAGAACCATGTCACCGCAGTGCTGCGCAAACTGGGCCTGCGCGACCGCGTCCAGGCCGTCGTCGCCGCCTACGACCACGGCCTCGTGCGACCACGCCGCCCCTGACGTCGCCTCCTCCTCCTCAAGGAGGAGGCCGGCCCGCGATCCTCCTGTGTTCCCAGTGCCGGTCCGTTCCCGTGGCCGATCCCCGGCCGGGGTACCCGGCCGTAGCGTCGAGGTGTGATCGACGACCTGCCTTGCCTCATGTATCTGCTCGCCCACGACGACGCGGCCGAAGGCCCTTACGACCGTCCCCGCACGGAACTGCTGGTCCGGGCCGCCGCCCTGGTCGACCTCGTGCTGCGCGGCCGGCTGGGGGAGGAGGACGGCACGGTCACCGTGTCCGGTACGGAACCGGCCGGTGACCCCGTCCTGGACGGCGTCCTGCGCGACGCCGCCGCCGGGCACGGCTGGAGATCTCTCGTGCGCCGCCACCGCAAGCGGACCATGACGGAGGTGGAGGACCGGCTCGCCGCAGCGGGACTCCTCACCGTGCGGGAGCCCCGCACCCGCTTCGGCACACGACGGCTGACCGTGCCGGACCGCGCCGTGCCCGCCGCGCTCCGCGCGCGCGTGTCCGCGGCGCTGCACGGGGACGGCCCCGTGCGGGAGATCCCCGCCGCCGACGCGGCGCTGCTGGCGCTGGCCGCGGCGGGCGGCGTCCGCTCGGTCCTGTCACGGCAGGACCAGAAGGCCTTCCGGGCCCGTACCGAAGCCTGCGCGGGGCGTCTCGCCACCCTCGCGCCCGGCCTGGAGAAAGCTGTCCACACTCTGCCGATGACCATGATCGCCGCACAGGGCGGCATGGGCGGCAGCTGACCGGAAGGGGAGATGATGAGCCTGCACCGAACCCTGACCACCCTGGGCTGCGCGCTGGCCGCCTTGCTCGCGACGGCCTGGTCCGCGGCGCCAGCGACGGCGCCCGCCCGGGCCGCCACGACGGTACTCACCCACCACGGCCTGGTGCGGGGCGCCGCCCACGACGGCTACCGCACCTTCGATGGCATCCCCTACGCGGCGCCCCCGGTCGGCAGGCTGCGCTGGGCGCCGCCCCGCCCCGCGACCTCCTGGTCCGGGGTACGGGATGCGACCCGGCCCGCGAGCGCCTGCCCGCAGCCGGCCGGTGAGGTACCGGGCGGCAGCACCGACGAGGACTGTCTCCACCTGAACGTCACGACACCCGATGGTGCGGGACCGGCACACCCCCGACCGGTGATCGTGTGGCTGCACGGCGGCGGCCTCACCACCGGCGCGGGCGGCTCGTACGACGCCCATCGCATGGCCATCCGTGGCGACGTCGTTGTCGTCACCGTCGACTACCGCCTCGGAGCCCTCGGTTTCCTCGCGCACCGCGGGCTGCCCGGTTCCGGCACCTTCGGCCTCGCCGACCAGCAGGCGGCGCTGCGCTGGGTCCGCGCCGAGATCGGTGCCTTCGGCGGCGACCCGCGCAAGGTGACGCTGGCCGGCGAGTCGGCGGGCGGCTACAGCGTCTGCGCCCAGCTCGCCTCGCCCGCCGCCGCCGGGCTCTTCGACCGGGCGATCGTCGAGAGCGGCCCGTGCACAGGCCGCCCCGACCGGCCGTTCGCCCCGTCCTCCGTCCCTCTGTCCACGGCGCGAGCCGCGGGCGTGGACCTCGCGGTGAAGGTGGGCTGCGGCTCCGCCCGCGACGTCCCGGCCTGCCTGCGGCGCGTGGCAGTCTCCCGTCTGCTCGCGGCTCAGGCCACCGATCAACAGCCCGCGTACGACACCCCGTTGCTGCCCGGTGACCCCGCGGCGGCGATCGCCGCCGGCCG
This sequence comes from Streptomyces sp. NPDC053076, assembly GCF_044546845.1. Lineage (NCBI taxonomy): Bacteria > Bacillati > Actinomycetota > Actinomycetes > Kitasatosporales > Streptomycetaceae > Streptomyces > Streptomyces sp. NPDC053076. The sequence continues at coordinate 1,783,927 of NZ_JBITZL010000001.1, forward strand.
CTTCCACCGCGTCCCCGTGCTCATCGGCAACAACCACGACGAGGGCAACGGCTGGGCCGCCGGGATCGTCCAGGCCGGCCATCCCGTCACTCCCGACACCTGGCCCGACGTCGTGGCCGCTTTCTTCCCCTCCTCGGGGCAGGCGAAGGCGATCGTCCGCGAGTACCCGGTGCACCGCACCGACGGGGGGCCGGTGTTCGGCGCGGTCATCGGCGACGGGGACTTCGCCTGCCCGACGGCACACACCGAGGGCCTGCTCGCGGCCCATGTGCCCGTCTGGCGTTACGAGTTCGCCGACGAGCATGCCCCGCCGCTCACCTCGGGCACACCGCCGTTCCCGCTCGGCGCACCGCACGCGAGTGAACTGCCCTACCTGTTCGACCTGGGGGGTCGCCCCCGCGTCCTGACCCGGGCACAGCACCGGCTGGCCAACACCATGATCGACTACTGGACGCGCTTCGCCCGCACCGCCGACCCGAACGGCCCAGCGTCGCCGCACTGGGCCCGGCAGTCGGTGCTGTCCCTGGCGCCGGACCACATCGTCCCCACCCGCACGGCGCACTCCCGCCACCACTGTGCGTTCTGGAACGCCCTCGACCAGGCCGAGCCCGTATCGGCCACCGGGCCACAGCTGTTGCACGTCCGCGCTCACGGCGACGGTCTGCTTCCTCTCGGCCAGTTGCCGCGTCCGTAGCAGGCGGCCGGCGAGCAGGGCCCGGAGGAAGCCGTTCTCATCCCGTGTGGTGGTGACGAACGAGTTCTCGTGGTCCGCCGGTATCCGGTCGGTGACGTCCACCACGGAACCGGGGCCGAAGAGCTGATAGGCCCTGGCGTGCGGCCTGGGCAGGGTGGGCGAGGTGCCGGTCCACCGGGTCCGGTCGAGGCCGAGCGGACGCAGGATGCGGCCCTCGCTCTCACGGTGGGCGGGCTGACCGGTGGCCCTCTGGATGATCATGTGGAGCAGGACGTAGCCGGTGTGGGAGTACTTCCCGCCCGCACCGGCGCCATGACGAGACGCTTTCGCAGAGACGAAATCATGGCTGAACGCCAGTTTTGCCCCCAAGGGGACGCGATCCGGCGCCCCCCAGGACCGGCATGGGGGGAGTCCCCCCGACGCGGGTCGTAAGGCGGGTTCACGCTGTGCCGGCTCCGCCGGACCGTTTCCTGACGGCCCGACAGCCGTGGACGGCCTGCCCCACGACACCACCTAGGGGCAGCGGTTCGCGGGCTGAGTGCCAGGCGGAGGGGAGACCGGCGACGCCCGTGCGGGCGGCGATCACCCCGCCCGCGATGGCGCAGGTGGTGTCGATATCGCCACGCCCGGCTACCGTGAACCACAGGCCCTCGTGCAGGTCGTCGAGGTGCCCCGCTGCGCACCACAGAGCGTAAGGGACGGTGTCGGGCCCGGACATCCGGTAGCCGGAGCCCAGGACTTCCGCGGCGTGCCGGACCGAGGTGTGCTCCGGCATCCGGGCCGCGACCCGCACTCCCGATCGGACGTCGCTGTCGGGGAGTCGTTCGGCGACCGCCTGGAGGAAGTCCGGCCGGGCCGGGGTGTGCCCGCCCCGGCTGCGGGTTGCCAGCGCCGCGGCGAGGGCGACCGCCACCGCCGCGGTGACCGCCTCCGGGTGGTGGTGCGAGACCGCAGCCTGGAGGGCGGCTTGCTCGGCGACCGCGTCGAGGTCGGCGGCGTGCCAGGCGCCGAGCGGGGCGGCGCGCATGGCTGCGCCGTTGCCCCAGGAGCCCTGGCCGCCGAACTGTCCCGCGACCACCTCCCGCCAGGGCTCGCCCGCGCCGATGCGACGGAGCACGTCATGCATCGACGCCCCGTAGCCGCGGTGCGTGTCGTCGGCGTAGGCGGCCGCGAAGCGCAGGGCGAGGCGGTCCTGGTCGACGGTGCCGCCACCCTCGGCGAGTTCCCGGACGAGAACGAGCGCTTGGGCGGTGTCGTCGCTCCACCGCCACAATGCTTCCGGGGGCAGCGTCCGCGTCTCCAGGGCTGCCGGGCCGTCCTGGCGCAGGATGCCGAACCAGCGGTCACCGAAGGCGTCACCGAAGGCGAGCCCGTCCAACGAGTCCAGCACAGCGGTGGGCATGTTGATCATCGGGGCAGTATCGCAGCGCGTCGGCGCTCCTGCACTCCGTATTCGGCGCGGACATGTTTCTGAGCCGGGCATGATGCTGGGCGACCGCGGCTCCAGCCAGGACGACACGTACCGCCGCCTGGGCCGGAACCGGGAAGCCGCCGCACCTCGCGCTCCGATGACCGGGAATATGTGGGCAGTCGACTTCGATACCCCGAAGCAGGGCGGCAGAGCCCGCCAAGCGCAACCGCTGACCAGGACATAGACGATGGCCGCGAACAGCCTCTCATCAGGTGTGTCCTGTGTACCGCCACCCTGCGGCCGCACTCTAGACGGCGGGATCAGCGGCTTCGCGATCTCCCACAGCCCGTCCGGCACGATCCAGCTCCACGTACCCCGCCCCATACCGAGTCAACGTCCGCCTCACCACGTAGGACCCTGTCTTAGGGGCGGTCGCCGGTCATCGTGGGGGTTCGAACGGAGCCCGGTCGACGGACTGTGAGACCAGTTTGCAGGGGTGGAACGGCGGTGGCGGGGCCTGTCGACACCATCCGGTGCTGACCGTCCCCGCCACCGCGGCCCATCACAACGTCGCGGTCGTCCCGTCCCCGGACGCGCTGCCCGCGAGCCACTCGTCCCAGCCCAGGTTGAAGTCGGCGTAGCCGTTGTCGGCCGGGGCCTTGGCGCGGGGAGAACCGGTGATGGTGACGGGGTCGCCCTGCTTGACCTGGCCGTAGAACCACTTGGCGTCGGACAACGACAGATGGACGCAGCCGTGCGAGCCGCGGGCGCTGCCGCTGCCGGGATTGGGGTCGCCGGTCGAGTAGTGCACGTACGTGCCGGACTGGGTCAGGTGGATGTCCCAGGGCAGCGTCAGATCGTAGTAGTTCGCACTGCCCTTGTCGCAGCTGATGCCCACGCTGCAGGAGGTCATGTGGACCTTCTCCTGCTTGTCGATGACGGCCATCGTGCCGTTCCACGTCGGATACTCAGCGCTGCCCGCATTGATCGACAGGGTGCGCACCGCCTTGCCGTTCCGGGTCACCTTCATGGTGTGGCCGGTCACCGAGACGTCCGCGCGCACGTCGTCGCCGATCTTGAAGGTGTGCGTGTAGTTATGCACGCCGTAGCGCCCGTTGCCGTTGCTGACGCCCTTCACGTCGACGTCGATCTTCACCTTCGTGCCGGAGGGCCAGTACGTCTTCGGCCGCCAGTCGGCGCGTTTGTCGCCGAACCAGTGCCAGGCGCCGGCCACCGGCTGGGAAGCGCTCACCTTCATGTGCTTCTCCACCGTGGCCCGGGCCTTCGCCGCCACCGGGTCGGTGAAGACCACCGAGACCGGCATGGCCACGCCGACCGTGGTTCCCGTTTGCGGGGTGATCGTCTCCAGCAGCATCGGCGGGCCCGCGGGCTTCGTCGGTGACGGAGAGGCACTCGCGCTCGGCTTGCCCGGCGCCTTCGCGTCGTCCCCGCCCGCCTTGTCACTGCCGCCCCCGCCACAGGCACTCGCGCCCACCAGTACCGCACCCGTGACCAGTGCGATGCCTATGCCGCCCTTGCGCCGTCCCACGACTTGCCCCGCTCTCTCGCTCTTCGGCCCCTGACAGGCCCGACTCTCTGTTGGACGGCGAGGGCAGGGCCGCAGTTGCGTGCGTCGCGTAAAACGTGTCTCAAAACTCGGGGCCCACCGCCGCGGCCCGGGACCGCTCACCGCCGGAGGCCGGTGAGCCTGTCCGACCGTCAGCTGGTGCGGGCACCCCGGCGGCCTCTCGCGCACCGCCGGCGCGCACCGCGCACGTGAACGCGATCACAGGGACGCTCCAGTCCCAGGAGGCGACCATGGTCACGGGTACGACGCACATCGAGTGGACGGCGGAGACAGCAAACGGCCGGCAGGACGCGACCCGGCCTCGTGACGTCACTGGGCGGGGCGCGAAGCCCGCTTCTGATTCCTTCAGAGGCGCTGACGCATGTCGAGACAACAGCGCAGCCGGACCCCGTGCTGACCGGGGTCCCGGGGTGTGCGTTCCACGGCGGTCGTCACCCACATCGCTGCCAGTGCCGCGTGAAACGCGAAGGCGGTCCGGTCGTCAGCCGCCGTGACGTCGACGACGACCAGGCCCGGCTCCGACACGTGCGCCTCTTGAATCGCTTCCATGAACAGCACGACGCCAAGGCCGGCGAAGCGGGTTCGGCCCAGGGCCGGCCATTCACCCGATAGCAGCAGAGAACCGCGCACAGGAATGCCTCGGCCTTCCCGCCTCGTGCAGGACACCGTGTCCGTGACCGGCAGTCGGCCCGACTGACACGGGCTCTGCGGACGTCGTTCCTCGCCCTGGTCGCGGGCTGTCGAAGCCGATGAGTCATGCAACGTGCCGGGCGGCACGGTAGGCGGCGATGAGTGCCGTGAGCTGCCGGTTGAACCCTTCGGCCTCCTGCAGGACCGCCTCCGGCATCGGGTCGTCGGCGGCGCATCCGAAGGCGGGGCGTCCGGCCATGTGCCCGCAGAGAGCCTCCAGGTGGTCCAGAAGGGCGGCCTGGCGAGCCTGTTCGGCAGTCAGCGACTGGAGCCAGCCGAGCCGGTCCTCGGCCGCCTCAGGGCGCGGGGGCAGGGTCCGGCGGATGCCGTCGGCCCGCCTGGTGAGGGTGTTCCACACAGGGACGCGCAGCGCCGCGACCAGCGCGTCCGGTTCGTCTTCCACGGTGGTGGGTGTCATGTCCCCACGGTCGCAGGGGGTACTGACATCGTGGTTCACCCAGGACGCCGGGTCAGTCGTCCGGGTGCGTTCGGGGTGCAGTCGGGCTAGTCGGAGCCAGGTCTCACGGCTCGTACGGCCGGCTCGGCACGTCAGCGGTAAGGCGTCACCGCCACCGCTCCCCGGTCACTCCGGCGCGCGGATCCACGTCCGGGCGAGCTGCGCGACCCAGCCGGCCGCTTCGTCGGGAGCGGACGGGGGCGCGCCGACGACGACGAGTTCGGTGACGCCCGCCGCACGGAGTGCGGGGAGGTGCTCGGGAATGCCGTCGCTCAGCGCGACGGCGACCGTGAGCTCGGCGACGGCGCGACCGTGGCGGGCGCACTCGTCGGCCAGGACCGCCATGCGTGCCGGGACGTCGGCCGCCGGGACGTTGAAGCCGTACCAGCCGTCGGCGAGCGTGACCGCCCGGCGCAGGGCGGCGTCGCTGTTGCCGCCGACCACGACCGGGAGCCGGCCGCCGAGCAGCGGCTTCGGGTTGACCCGGATCGCGTCGAAGCCGGTGAACTCCCCCGTGAAGGAGGCCGGGTCCTCGGACCAGAGGGTGCGCATCGCGGTTAGGTACTCTTCGGTGCGCCGCCCACGCCTGGCGAAGGGAACGCCGAGCGCCGTGAACTCCTCGGCCGACCAGCCGACCCCGACACCGAGGCTGAACCGCCCGGCGGAGAGTACGTCGAGTGTGGCGGCCTGTTTGGCGACCACGACGGGGTTGTGCTCGGGCAACAGGAGTACGCCGGTGGCGAGCTGGATACGGCTGGTGACCGCTGCCGCGAAGCTCAGGGCGAGCAGCGGGTCGAGCCAGTCCGCGTCCGCGGGCACGGCGATCCGGCCGTCCGCGGAATAGGGGTAGCGGGAGGCGGGCGCGTCCACGAGCACCACATGCTCGCCGCACCACAGCCTCGCGAAGCCGTGTGTCTCCGCGGCTGTGGCCACCGCCCGGATGACCTCGGGTCGGGCACCGTCACCGATACCGAGTGCGTGCAGTCCCACTCGCATGCTCCACCTCCTGCGTCACCGTAAGCGCGAAGCGCGGACGCACTCGGATGGCGCGGCGTGCCGTGCGCCGACGCGGCGGGTGATGTCGTCCGGACGAGCGAGGCCACCCCCCGCCCAACGCCGTCACGCTTGCCGGCGGTGCCGGGCTCGCGCACGCGGCGACGGCGTCCCACGCAAGCGCGGCCGCCAGAGGTTTGCCGGCCTCCGAGAACGCGTCCCGGCCGCCTCCGGCGCGGGCGTCCCCGTGGCCCGTTCCTGCCGCCACTGCTACTGCTCACCGTGCTGGGCAAAGTGGTCGCATGCCTCGCTTTCCGGGTGAGCCCGGTGGGCGCGCTGCGGGGCACCGGACAACTGCTGTGGGCGCTGCCCGGCACCCGGTTCGAGTTCGAGCAGGGCGCAACGGCCGTGCTGGTGAGCGTCAGATCGGCGCAGCCTGGTAGTCACATCATCGGCCGGACCGGCATCAGGGACACGTTGCCAGGATGTCTTTTTCTGCAAGCTAGATGACATTGCCGACACATGTTTCGGGCCATAGCGTCATAGGTGCAGGTCACCGGACCGATACGCCCCTGATTCCCCCAACCCAGGCGGTACTTCATGCTCAGAACGACGCTGCGTCAGCTCGACGGCTTAGACGACATGCCCGCGAAACTCGCCGACCCGGCCCCCGTCCTGATCGACGACGGAAACACCTACGCGACCGGCCGAATGCCGACGAGGTCGCTGCGTTCGGCCGTCGCGCTGTGCACCGCCGCCGTTGTCGCGGTCACCGTCGCCGGGTGTGGCGGAAGTTCCGAGGCCGCCTCCTCCAAGCACCAGTCGTCGGCTTCCGTCGCTCGGACGAACGTCGCCAAGGACACGACGACGCTGAGGGAACTCAACGGCTTCGACGAGACCCCGGCCGAACTGTCCGACGCGACGCTCATCCTCGTCGACTACCAGAACACCTACACCGATGGCGTGATGGAACTCGACGGGTGGCGGCCCGCGGTCGACAACGCCAGGAGCCTGCTGGAGCGGGCCCGCAAGGCGGGCACCCCGGTCATTCACATCGTCGACAAGGGGTACGACCTGAAGTCGAAGGCGGGTCGGATCATCCCGGCACTCAAGCCTGCCAAGGGTGAGCCGGTCGTGGTGAAGAGCGTTCCGAACGCGTTTCACGGCACCGATCTCGCCGAGAAGGTCAAGAAGACCGGGAACAAGAATGTGATCGTCGCCGGATTCATGACCAACATGTGTGTCCTGTTCACCGCGCAGGGTGCCTTCCTCAATGGTTACAAGCCGACCGTGGTCGCCGACGCCTCGGCCACCCGGCCGCTGCCGCTGAAAGGCAACCCGAACGGCATTCCCGCGACGCAGGTCCACGAAGGCGCCCTCGCCACGGTCCAGGACCTCTACGGGGTCGTGGTGCCGTCGCAGAAGTCCCTGACCTGAAGAGCGATGTCCGGTAGGCGGCACGGCTGAGCCATCTCTGTCGCCGAACAGCCGAACAGCCGAACAGCCGAACAGCCGGACCGCGTCCGGTGAGCGGCGGGCGTTCCCTGCGCCCGCGCCACCGTACCGTCTGCCCACTCCTGCGGTCCGGCTCCGATCCGGCTCGAACCGACCGGCCTGCCGTCGGCCGGAACGCCGGCGGCAGGTCCGAACTCCCCACCTGCTTTTCTCCCACGCTCCCCCCACTCCAGGCTTCCCCCCACGCCTGTCCCCCCACCCTGAACTCCCCCCACATCTTTCCCCCACCGGTAGAAACCGATCACTCACCATGGAAAGACGGGGCATGGCAACTCGTAGAGGATTTCTGGGAACGGTCTCGGCAGCAGGGGCAGCCACCTTCCTCACTCAGACACAAGCGGCCACCAGCGCGTCCGCCGCACCGACCGCGACCGACGAGAAGGCGGCACGCGACGCGATACGCAACGTCAACGCCGGTATGCGCACCAACTACGCGACGTTGAAGTCCGAGTTGGTCAAGCACCTCAGTCCGGTCATCATCGTCCAGAACAACGCCGTCGGCGGACGCTTCACCCTGATCAACAACGGGGTCCAGGTCGAGACCGTCAACCCGGTCCCGGAGTACTTCGAACTGGCCAAGTCCATCGCCCACGTTCCACTCGGCATCTACTCGGTGATCGCCGCCTACCTCAGCGACCAGGTGCCCAACATTCCCAACGCGGCGCGCATCGATCCGCACGACCTGGACATGGTCGCGTTCAAGACCCCGGGCGACAAGGGCTGGATCACCTCGCTGAACAGCTACCGGACCGCGCTGAGTTCGGCACTCACCAAACTGCCCACCGCGAACCTCCCGGACGACCTGTATGCCTCCTGCAACAAGATCCTCACGGAGGCGGTCAAGTTCATCGACACCATCGTCAAGGCGGGATCGTTCGACATGGTGTCGTTCAACCGGTTCGCCGCGACCGTCTACCCGTCCATCCGCGTCAACATGACCTTCGCCGCCACCGCGCAGATCACCGGCATCGAGGGGCTGATGAAGCGGTGGCGCACGCTGATCGGTGAGCAGGCGTGGAGCGACCTGTACGTCACGGTGCTGTCGATCTGGACGACATCCGAGCTGAACCAGGCGTCCATCATCATTCGCCGCACCATGAACCAGGCGAAGGTGGCCACCCACCTGATCGACCTGCCCACGGTGGAGGCCCCCTCGGACCCGATCGCCGTGGCCCTGGACAACCTGGCGCGCATCGTCCAGGACAACGTCGCCGCCGAGATGGTGTTCAACACCGACCTCAAGGTCGCTGATGCCCTCAAGGGCAAGGAAGACCTGCTGTCGGACGAGATCCTCCAGCAGATCGGCGGAACGACGCCCGCTGCCAAGACCGCCGCCTTCGGCGGGGCGGCGGCCGGGACCTGCCCGATCACCGGACGCACCGCAGCGGTGTGATCACCGGACGCCCCCTGTCCCCCTTCCGGGCCGGGGGGCGCTCCGACCTGCCTGCAAGAGGCCCCACGTCTCCGCCTCATGAATCGCACCGCCCGGCTCTATGCGCTGGTGGAAGAGTTGCGTGGGGGGGGGGCCCCCCCCCCCCCCCCCCGGGGGGGGGGCCCCCCCGGGGCACGGGGGCCCCCCCCCCCGCCCCGCCCACCCCCCCCCCCCCCCCCCCGGGACCGCCAACCAACGCA
>NZ_JBITZL010000002.1:0-335363 GCF_044546845.1 Streptomyces sp. NPDC053076
AAACGCCCGGTTACATTCCGAACCCGGAAGCTAAGCCTCACAGCGCCGATGGTACTGCAGGGGGGACCCTGTGGGAGAGTAGGACGCCGCCGAACAATTTTTGAGAAAACCCCCGCATCGGGCCGATGCGGGGGTTTTCTGCGTTACTGGCCCTTTTCCTTCTCCGTCTCGACAGCCCCGACGGGACAGGGGCGGATCGAACTGGCAATTGCTCAGAGCCGGCCCGCTGCTTTCAGGGTCAGATAGGCGTCCGCAAGCGCCGGCGCCAGATCCTCCGGAGCCGCGTCCACCACCGTCACCCCATGACGACGAAGCTGCTCCGCGGTACGCCGACGCTCGTTCTGCGCCTGAGCCGCTGCCGCCGCCTCGTACACGGCCCCCGCGTCGCCCCGGGCCTCAGCCATACGGGCAATGTGCGGATCCGCCACCGAGGCGATCAGAACAGTGTGGCGCTGAGTGAGCTGTGGAAGGACGGGAAGCAGGCCCTGTTCCACCGGTGCCGCGTCCAGCGTCGTGAGAAGCACGATCAGGGAACGCCGAGGCGCGGTGCGCAGAGCGGTGGCGCTGAGCCCACGAGCGTCGGTCTCGACGAGTTCGGGTTCAAGCGCGGCCATCGCGTTGACCAAGGAAGGCAGGACGTCGTGCGCCGAGCGGCCCTGGACCAGGGCGCGCACCCGGCGGTCGTAGGCGAGCAGGGCCACGCGGTCGCCGGCGCGGGACGCGAGGGCCGCCAGCAGCAGGGCCGCGTCCATGGAGGCGTCCAGGCGTGGGGCGTCGCCGACTCGGCCGGCCGACGTACGGCCGGTGTCCAGGACCAGCAGGATGTGCCGGTCGCGTTCGGGACGCCAGGTGCGCACGGCTACGGCGGACTGCCGGGCCGTGGCCCGCCAGTCGATCGAGCGGGTGTCGTCTCCGGGGACGTAGTCGCGCAGGCTGTCGAATTCCGTTCCCTCGCCACGGGTCAGCACACTGGTGCGGCCGTCGAGCTCGCGCAATCGGGCGAGCTTCGACGGAAGGTGCTTGCGGCTGGTGAACGGGGGCAGGACGCGTACCGTCCAGGGCACCCTGTGGGCGCCCTGGCGGGCGAACAGGCCGAGGGGGCCGTAGGAGCGGATGGTGACGCGGTCGGCCTGGTGGTCGCCACGGCGCGTGGGGCGCAGTCGTGTCGTCACGCGTCGGCGTTCACCGGGGGGGACGGTGACCCGGTGCCGGGACGCCTCGATCTCGGTGCCCGTCCGCCAGCTGCTGGGCGGCCAGGCGTCACGCAGCTGGGCCCGCAGGAGGCGGCGGGACGGATTCGTGATCGTCAGGGTGACGTCCGCGGTGTCACCGAGACGGACGGAGGTGTCGCCGGAGCGGGTCAGCAGCAGACGGCGTACCGGCGCGGCCAGCGCGTAGTCGCAGGCGCAGGCCAGGGCCAGGGGGCCGTTGACCGCCAGGAGGCCCGTCCAGCCCGGCTCCAGGAGGCCGGCGGGGATCGAGCCGAGGGCAGCGAGGAGGGCGGCGCGACCGGTGAGCGCCATCAGCGCGGGACCGGAACGTGGGCGAGGACGGCGTTGATGACCGAATCGGCGGTCACGCCCTCCATCTCGGCCTCGGGGCGCAGCTGGACGCGATGCCGCAGCGTGGGCAGGGCCAGGGCCTTCACATCGTCGGGGATGACGTAGTCGCGGCCCGTCAGCCAGGCCCAGGCGCGTGCCGTGGCGAGCAGGGCGGTGGCCCCGCGCGGGGAGACGCCCAGGGTGAGGGAGGGCGACTCGCGGGTGGCGCGGCAGATGTCGACGACGTAGGCGGTGATCTCGGGTGACACGGTCGTCCGGGCGACCGCGGCACGGGCCGCCGCCAGATCGGCGGGCCCGGCGACCGGGCGAACGCCGGCGGCGCGCAGGTCGCGTGGGTCGAAGCCCGAGGCGTGCCGGGTGAGGACGTCGATCTCGTCCTGTCGTGAGGGCAGAGGGATCGTCAGTTTGAGGAGGAAACGGTCCAGTTGCGCTTCGGGGAGGGGGTAGGTGCCTTCGTACTCGACCGGGTTCTGGGTCGCGGCGACCAGGAAGGGTTCGGGGAGCGGGCGTGGCGTGCCGTCGACCGTGACCTGGCGTTCCTCCATGGCCTCCAGGAGCGACGACTGGGTCTTGGGAGGGGTGCGGTTGATTTCGTCCGCGAGGAGGAGGTTGGTGAAGACCGGGCCGGGCTGGAAGGAGAACTCGGCGGTGCGGGTGTCGTAGACGAGGGAGCCGGTGATGTCGCTCGGCATCAGGTCCGGGGTGAACTGGACACGCTTGGTGTCGAGTTCGAGCGTGGATGCGAGGGCGCGGACGAGCAACGTTTTGGCGACTCCAGGGACTCCTTCAAGGAGTACGTGACCGCGGCAGAGAAGGGCGACGACGAGTCCGGTCACGGCGGGGTCCTGGCCGACCACGGCTTTGGCGATCTCGGCGCGCAGGGCTTCCAGGGAGGCCCGGGCGGTGCCCGCGTCCTCGCTCTGCCCGGCGTTGTCAGTGGTCGGGTCCATCATGAACGGCGTACCTCTCTTTCGAGGGCGTCGAGTTGGTCGGTGAGTGCGATGAGGGCCGCGTCGTCGCCGGGCGGCGGTCCGAAGAGGAGGGAGTGCAGGGTCTGCCCGTCACTCGCGAGGCGGGCGGACAGGGCCGGGAGCATGGCCTCGGGGGTGTGTGCCTGGGCGAGGGGGACGCCGACGAGGGGGGCGAGGCGGGTGCGGGTGGCGGCGCGGAGAGCGGCGGCTGCGCGGTCGCGGGCGTTGGCCTTGCGATAGAGGCGGGCGCGGCCTTCGGTGGTCTCGGAGGCGCGGATCGCGACGGGGAGTTTCTCGGCCACAAGGGGGCCGAAGCGGCGTGCCCGCCAGAAGGCGGCGAGGGCCGCCGCGATGAAGAGCTGCAGGGTGGCCCAGAGCCATCCCGAGGGGAGCAGGTCCAAGAGGCTCCTCTGCTCGTCGGTTCCGGCGGCGGAGGCGTCCGAGAGTGAGGGGAGGTACCAGACCAGATGGGGGCGGGAGCCGAGGAGTTGAAGGGCGAGGGAGGCGTTGCCCTGCTCGTCGAGGCGGTCGTTGTAGAGGATGTCGGGCGCGCCGAGCACGACGGTGTCGCCGCCCCCGGAGACCGCGGGGATACGCAGCAGGGTGGCGAGGCGCTCGCTGGGGTAGCAGGAGTCGGCGCCGAGGTGGGTGGTGGTGTAGCGGATTCCGCCGGTGTCGGCGGTGCCCGCACGCCGGGCTTCGGGCAGGGTGCAGTTGGGGGCCAGCGTGGAGTTGTCGCTGGTGGCGGGGTCCGCGGTGACCCCGGGGGCGAGCCGTTCGACGGACCAGCTGCCGGATGCGACCAGGACGGTGCGCCCACCGGACGCCGCGGTCGCCGCGTGCAGCCGGGTCTGTTGACGATGAGTCAGCAGGTCGGGTACGGCGACCAGCAGGGTGGTGTCCGGGCCGGCGGCGGCGCGTGCCCCGCCGAGTGTGGTGACCACGCGTGTGGAGACACCCCGCTCGCCGAGGAGTTCGGCGACGGCGCGGCTTCCGTAGGGGTCGGCGGAGCGCGGGTCCAGTTCGCCGTGGCGGGCGGTGGAGCGTACGGCGGCCATGGCGACGGCCGCGGCCAGGATCAGGACGACGGCGAGGGTGATGCCTCGCGCCCGGGTCCACACTTGGCGGCCGGTGAGCGCGGTGGAGGTGGTCGTGGGCGTGGCCTCGGTGGTCGTGGGAGCGGCCTCGGTGGTCACTCGGCGGCCCTCCGGCGGGTGCTCCGGGGCGTGCCGGCGGTGCTGTCGGCGAGGACCGGCCTGGTGCGTTCCAGGTCGCGGTCGAGTTCGGCGAAGCGGTGGTACGACTGCTCACCCACCCTGCGTCCGCCGTACGTGACGTCGTCGAACTCACGGGCCGCGGCGCGCAGTCGGTCCGAGTGCGCGGGAAGGACACGGCCGGCTTCGGCGGCCGCTTCGTCGGCGGTGCGGCCGGGGCGTGTGTCGAGCAGGGCGCGTTCCTCCAGCGAGCGGACGATGGCGCGCATGCGCTCTTGGACGGCCTGGTTCCAGTGGCCCTGGGCCGCGTGTGCCTCGCTGGCCGCGCGGTGTTCCGCGGCGCTGCGGGGCCGCTCGTCGAACAGGGCCGCGGCGGAGGGGGGCCGGCGGCCGGGGGTGCCGAGGCGCCACCAGAGGGCGGCCAGGACGGCGACGACGAAGAGGATCACGACGACCAGGCCGGCCGTGCCGCCGGGGGTGGCCGAGGCGGCCGTGCCGAACAGCCGGTCGATCCAGTCCCAGAACGCGTTCAGGCCGCGCTGGAGGAGGCTGGGGTCGTTCTCGTGGTACATCCGCTTGGACAGCTCGCGCCGGGCCGCGTCCCGTGCGGGATCGCGGGGGATGGTCACCGGCGGCTCGTCGCCCGAGCCGCCGGTCACCAGGACGGGCCGGCCCGTCGCCCGCGACAGCCTGCGTACGACCGCGGCGGCAGCGCCCGAGGGGGCCGCAGCCGTGAGAACTCCCCCCGTGAGGCTCACCGCATCAGCTCCCGGGGACGGCACCGGGAGCGCCGGTGCCGTAGCCCTGGACGCCGGCCGCGCGGGCCAGTTCGAGGTCGAGGGCCTCGCGGCGGATGCGCTGGTCGATGTAGAGGAGCACCGTCACGCCGGCGCTGATCGGAAGGGTCAGCGTGGTGCCGACCACGGAGCCGATCCCCCGGATGATCAGGAACGTCCAGCCGACGTGTCCGCTGTTGGTGGCGAGGAAGTCGGCCATGCCGTCGCCGCTCACGGCGGCGCCGATGACGGCGAAGGGGATGGTGACGATCGCCGAGACGATGCCCGTGATGAGCGCGGCGAGCAGCTGAATGCCGAAGATGCGCCACCAGGAGCCGCGCACCAGCTTGGCGGAGCGGCTCATGGACCTCCCGATGCCCTGCCGTTCCAGCATCAGGGCGGGCGCGGCCAGGTAGTAGCGGACTCCCAGCCACACCGCGACGACGGTGGCGGCGAGGATGCCCAGGGCGAACAGCGCGGCGCCGCCGCCGTCGTTGTCACCGCCGAGCAGGATCAGGAGGCCGGGCAGCGCCCCGGCGGCGATCACCCCGACGATGAGCAGCCCGAGCAGGATGAGCAGACCGCACAGCTTCGGGAGCTGCGGGCGGGCTTCACGCCAGGCTTCCCCGGTGCTGACCGGCCTGCCGAGCACGGCACGGCTGGTGATGGTCGTGATCAGGGCGGTGGTGACGATGATGGCGGCTGCGGAGATCACCGTCACGAGCCCGGTGCCGATCATGGTGTCGCGCAGGGCGCGGAACGCCTCGTCGGGGGTGGCGGTCCGGCTGTCGAGAGAGGTGCTGCCGAGGGCGTCGTTGAGGACGAGGCCCTGCAGCAGGACCAGGCTGATCTCGGTGACCAGGGCGACCGCCAGCGAGATGCCGAGGACCGAACGCCAGTAGGTGCGCATGGTGGAGACGGCGCCGTCCAGGATTTCGCCGACGCCGAGCGGCCGCAGGGGGATGACACCGGGTTTGGCGGCGGGCGGCGGGCCGCCCCAGCCGCCGCCCCACGCCGGGTAACCGCCGTGACCGGCGGGCGGGCCGCCGTATCCGCCGCCGTATCCGCCGGGGCCCGGACCGCCGGGAGGTCGGCCGCCCCAGCCCGGGCCGGGCGGTGGGGGCGGTGGGGCCTGCTCGGGGCTGGGGGCACCGGTGGGTGCCGGCCACTGGCCGGGTGGCGGCTGCTCCTTGGACCACTTCGTGCCTGCGCCCTGCGGGTCCGCGCCCGGTTGCGGCGTGGGCTCGACGGGGCCGGGGCGGCCGGCGGGCTCGGCGGGGCCGGACGCACCCGGTTCCCGCCCCTCGGACGACGGGGAGGATCCGGGCGAGGCCCAGCCCGGAGTGTCTGTCATCGAAGCTCCTTCTCGGTGCCCGTCCGCGGTCGCGGCGGCAGGTTGGCAGCCATCGTGCCATGGGCTGGTCACCGGGGTACCGGCAGCAGTGGGGACCCGACGCCTTCAATTGTCCGCCGGATCCGGGGCAGACTGACGGCATGGCTGATCAGCAGGCGCGAACCGGTGGGGAAAAGCGGCCGACCGAGATACCGGTGATCAGATGGGAGGAACCACCAGAAGGTCCCGTGCTGGTCCTTCTCGATCAGACGAGACTCCCGGCCGAAGAGGTCGAGTTGGTGTGCACGGACGCGTCGGCGCTGGTGGATGCGATCGGTTCGCTCGCCGTGCGCGGGGCGCCGCTGCTCGGGATCGCCGGAGCGTACGGCGTCGCGCTCGCCGCCGCCCGGGGCTTCGAGGTGGCCGAGGCGGCGCGGGCGCTCGAAGGGGCCAGGCCCACCGCGGTGAACCTGTCCGTCGGGGTGCGCCGCGCCGAGTCCGCGCACCAGGCGGAGCTGGTCAGGACCGGTGACCCGACCGCCGCCGCGGTGGCGGCGCTGGCCGCGGCGCGGGCGCTGCACCGGGAGGACGCCGAGGCCAGTACGCGGATGGCGGCCCACGGCCTGGCGCTGCTGGACGAGCTGCTGCCCGGCGGTGGGCACCGGGTCCTCACCCACTGCAACTCCGGATCGCTGGTCTCGGGCGGGGAGGGCACGGCCTTCGCGGTGGCGCTCGCCGCGCACCGGGTGGGTCGGCTGCGGCGGCTGTGGGTGGACGAGACGCGTCCGCTGCTCCAAGGCGCTCGTCTGACGGCGTACGAGGCGGCCCGCACCGGGATGGCGTACACGCTGCTCACCGACAACGCGGCCGGTTCGCTGTTCGCGGCGGGTGAGGTGGACGCGGTGCTGATCGGGGCGGACCGGATCGCTGCGGACGGTTCGGTGGCGAACAAGGTGGGGAGCTATCCGCTCGCCGTGCTCGCCCGGTACCACCATGTGCCGTTCATCGTGGTGGCGCCGGTGACGACGGTCGACCCGGACACCCCCGACGGGGCGTCCATAGAGGTCGAGCAGCGCCCCGGTTCCGAGGTGACCGAGCTCCTGGCACCCCATGGGCCGGGGGCCGGGGCTGGCGGGCTGGCGGTGGCGCCGCTGGGGACCCAGGCGTACAACCCGGCGTTCGATGTGACGCCGCCCGAGCTGGTGACGGCCATCGTCACCGAGGAGGGAGTCGTTTCGCCCGTGACGGCGGAGGCTCTCGCGGAGCTGTGTGCCAGGTCGCGTGAGGTGACGATCACCTGACGGGGCGGTGTCGGGTTCGGCCGGAGCGAGCGGGGCGTGTCGGGTTCGGGTTCGGCCGGAGCGAACGGGGCGTGTCGGGTTCGGGTTCGGCCGGAGCGAACGGGGCGTGTCGGGTTCGGGTTCGGCCGGAGCGAGCGGCCTCTCTCCCTGCGGTGACGGGCCGGGGGAGGGGCCGCCGGTGACCCTCTGCGGCTGACGTCGCGGCACCCGGCGGGCGTGTCCTAACGGCCGGCCGCGGAAATGGCGAGGAGCCCGGCTCCGGCGCCCAGGACGACCAGTTGCACGATGCCCGCGATGCGCCGGCGCAGGGCGAGGAGACCGCCGCCCGTGACGACCGCGCCGCAGGCCAGGAGCCACATTCCGTGCAGCGCCACCTCGGGCGCACTGGGCGGATTCCCGCTGTCGTAGCCGTCGGCCCAGGTCTGCATGCCGTAGCCGAACACCAGCCAGGCGATGACCATCAGGTCGATGACGGCCAGGGCCAGGCTGACCCTGACCTGCCGGCCGGTCGACGGCCCGCTCCCGCGTTCCATGCTCACCACCGTTCCCCTCCGCGGGCGAACGGCCCGAATGCCGTCCAGCATGCTGTGCTGGCGGGCGCCCGCACCATGAGCACGGCTACTCAGATGCGGACCGGCCGGGGCGCCGTCGGGCCGGTCGGGAGCCCTCACTGGATCAAGGCCGGGGGACCGGGGCAGACAGTGACGGCCCCGTACGACTATCGTCACAGGCCAGTGAGCCTGCTCACCTGCGCCTCTGTCGTCGTTACGAGAATGGGATGATGTCGTTTATGAAGGGACGAGTCCTTGTCGTCGACGACGACACCGCACTGGCCGAGATGCTCGGCATCGTGCTGCGTGGTGAAGGTTTTGAGCCGTCTTTCGTAGCCGACGGCGACAAGGCGCTGGCCGCTTTCCGTGAGAGCAAGCCCGATCTGGTGCTGCTCGACCTGATGCTGCCCGGGCGGGACGGCATCGAGGTCTGCCGGCTGATCCGGGCGGAGTCCGGGGTGCCGATCGTGATGCTCACGGCCAAGAGCGACACCGTCGATGTCGTCGTGGGCCTGGAGTCGGGTGCCGATGACTACATCGTCAAGCCGTTCAAGCCGAAGGAGCTGGTGGCCCGGATCCGGGCGCGGCTGCGCAGGTCGGAGGAGCCGGCGCCGGAGCAGCTCACCATCGGTGACCTGGTCATCGACGTCGCCGGGCACTCGGTGAAGCGGGACGGCCAGTCGATCGCGCTGACGCCGCTGGAGTTCGACCTGCTGGTCGCTCTGGCGCGCAAGCCATGGCAGGTGTTCACGCGCGAGGTGCTGCTGGAGCAGGTGTGGGGCTACCGGCACGCGGCCGACACGCGCCTCGTCAACGTGCACGTCCAGCGGCTGCGCTCCAAGGTCGAGAAGGACCCGGAGCGGCCGGAGATCGTGGTGACCGTCCGTGGTGTCGGTTACAAGGCCGGGCCGAGCTGACATGTCCGGGGACAGCGCCGCTTCGGCTCCCGGCGGGCCCGGGACCCGGCCGGGGCGGCCTGTCGGCCGGGCGGCGGGAACACGCTTGAGGAGACTGTTCGAGGGCGGCCTGCTGCGAGGCGGGGTCCAGGGCAGTCCGGTCCTGCGGCTGTTCCTGCGCTGGGTGCGCCGTCCGCTGCTGCCGGTGATGCGGCTGTGGCGGCGCAACATCCAGCTCAGGGTCGTGGCCACCACGCTGCTGATGTCGCTGGGTGTCGTTCTGCTGCTGGGCTTCGTCGTGATCGGGCAGGTGCGCAACGGCCTGCTGGACGCGAAGGTGAAGGCGTCGCAGAGCCAGGCCACCGGCGGGTTCGCGGTGGCCAAGCAGAGGGCCGACGAGGCGGCCTCCGGGACCGGCGCCGCCACCGGTGACGGCACGGCGACGACCGCGGACGGGCGGCAGTCGCAGAACGTCATCCAGTGGATGAGCGACCTCGTGGAGTCGTTGTCCAGTGGCGGCGCGGGCGCCTTCGACGTGGTGACGCTGCCCGTGGGCGACGACAGCGGCGGCGGACGCAGCCCCCGCGGCTCCGGGAACGTCAACCCGACCTCCAGCGTGCCCGCCGACCTGCGCGAGCGGGTCAACAGCGGTACGACGGCCGTGCAGAGCAACACGCGGATCAGCTACTTCGGCGGCAAGGAATCGCAGCCGGGCCTGGCCATCGGCAAGCAGGTCAACGACCCCAACGGCCGCCCGTACGAGCTGTACTACCTCTTCCCGCTCACGCAGGAGGAGAAGTCCCTGAGCCTGGTCAAGGGCACTCTCGCCACCGCCGGGCTGTTCGTCGTGGTCCTGCTCGGCGCCATCGCCTGGCTGGTGGTGCGGCAGGTCGTCACGCCGGTGCGGATGGCGGCCGGGATCGCGGAGCGGCTGTCCGCCGGGCGGCTGCAGGAGCGGATGAAGGTCACCGGCGAGGACGACATCGCGCGCCTGGGCGAGGCATTCAACAAGATGGCGCAGAACCTGCAGGTCAAGATCCAGCAGATGGAGGACCTGTCGCGGATGCAGCGGCGGTTCGTCTCCGACGTCTCGCACGAACTGCGCACCCCGCTGACCACCGTCCGGATGGCCGCCGACGTCATCCACGAGGCGCGCGAGGACTTCGACCCGGTGACCGCGCGGTCGGCGGAGCTGCTCGCCGATCAGCTGGACCGGTTCGAGTCGCTGCTCGCGGACCTGCTGGAGATCAGCCGCTTCGACGCCGGCGCCGCGGCGCTGGAGGCCGAGCCGATAGACCTCAGGGAGGTCGTCCGGCGGGTGGTGAGCGGCGCCGAGCCGCTCGCCGAACGCAAGGGCACGCACATACGCGTGATCGGCGACCAGCAGCCGGTCGTCGCCGAGGCGGACGCCCGGCGTGTGGAGCGGGTACTGCGCAACCTCGTCGTCAACGCCGTCGAGCACGGCGACGGCAAGGACGTCGTCGTCAAGCTCGCCGCTGCGGGCGGGGCCGTGGCCGTCGCGGTGCGGGACTACGGCGTCGGCCTGAAGCCGGGTGAGGCGACGCGGGTCTTCAGCCGCTTCTGGCGGGCCGACCCGGCACGCGCGCGTACCACGGGAGGTACGGGTCTGGGGCTGTCGATCGCCCTGGAGGACGCCCGGCTGCACGGCGGCTGGCTGCAGGCGTGGGGTGAGCCGGGCGGCGGCTCCCAGTTCCGGCTGACGCTGCCCAGGACCGCCGACGAGCCGCTGCGGGGCTCGCCCATACCGCTGGAGCCCAAGGACTCGCGGCGCAACCGCGGCCTGGACGACGCCGGACTGCCGCGCGGCGGCGAGGAGAAGCGGGCGACCGTTCCGGTGCAGCACGCCGGCGCTCAGACGTCCGCGCTGCCGCCGCGGGCGCAGATCGCGCCCCGGCGGTCCGCCGCGACCCCCGCCGCCGACCCGACCGCCCTGCCCGGCAACGGAAACGGCGCCCGCGTGGTGTCCCGCCCCGCCGGCGGGACACCGCGTCCGGGCGACGGGCCGGCCGGACGTCCGGCGCCCGAGACGAGTGAGGAACGGCCGGAGGCCGGCACGCCGAAGGACTCGACCGAGCCAGGGGAGGCATTTCGTGGCCGCTGACCGCACGGGGGGCGCACGGCGGCGGCCGGGGCGCGCGGTGGCGTACGCCGCCTTGGGCTTCGTACTGCTGGCCGGGTGCGCCTCGATGCCCGACAGTGGGGACCTGCGGGATGTGGAGTCCACGCCGCGGCAGGACACCGGGGTCCGCGTGTTCGCCATGCCGCCGGCCGACGGTGCCGGTCCGGGCGAGATCATGCAGGGCTTCCTCGAGGCGCTGACCAGCGACGACCCGCAGTACGACACGGCTCGCAAGTACCTCACCACCGACGCGGCGCACGCCTGGCGGCCGGAGCGCTCGACCACCGTCCTCGCGAACGGGCCGAGCATCGAGACCGACTGCGGCCCGGGCGGCCGGGAGGAGACCAACAGCGTCACCTGTGTACTGGCCGGCAGCCGGGTCGCCAGCGTCGACGCGCAGCAGGCATACCAGCCCGCGGGCGGCTCCTACCGCGAGAAGCTGCACCTGACGAAGGACGCCAAGAGCGGGCAGTGGCGCATCGACGGACTGCCCGACGGCGTCGTCATGGGCAAGTCGGACTTCCAGCGGAACTACACGTCCGTCGACAAGTACTACTTCGCCTCCAACACGTCCGTCGGGGCGAGCGGGCAGCCGGTGGCGGTCGCCGACCCGGTGTTCGTGCGCGGCAAGGTGGACGCGATGACCCAGATGGTCCGTTCGCTGCTGAAGGGGCCCACCGCCTGGCTCGGGCCGGTGGTCAGGTCCAGTTTCCCGACCGGTACGGCGCTGCAGCAGGGCGTGTCCGGGCTGGCTCCGGACGACCAGAACAAGCTGACCGTTCCGCTGAACCTCAAGGCGTCCCATGTCGCTGCGGGCAAGTGCACCGAGATGGCGACACAGGTGCTGTTCACCCTGCGGAACCTGGCGCCGACACTGGAGTCCGTCGAGCTGCGCGGCACCGGCGACGACCGGCTGTGCGAACTGACCGACGAACGAGCCGAGTCCGAGGCATGGCACGGGTCGTCCAAGCATCCCGAGTACGTGTACTTCATCGACGGCAAACGCCGGGTGGTGCGGGTGCCGACCGCGAGCACCGGCACCGGCTCGGTTCCGGTGCCCGGCCCGCTGGGCGAGGGCGGCAAGGGACTGCGGTCGGTGGCGGTGTCGCGGGACGAGCACACCGCGGCCGGGGTCGGTGACGAGGGCAGATCGCTGTACGTGACCTCGCTGGCGGCGGGTGGTTCCTTCGACGAGCCGCTGGTGACCAGCGCCGGTGCGACCCCCGCCGGCCGGCTGGCCACCCCGAGCTGGGACGCCCGCGGCGACCTGTGGGTGGCCGACAGCGACCCGCACCGGACCCGCCTGTTCGTCCTGGAACAGGGCGTCGCCAAACCGGAGCGGGTCGCCGTCCCGGACCTGTCCGGCCAGATCAAGGACGCGCGAGTGGCCGCCGACGGGGCGCGGATCGCGCTGGTCGTCGAGAAGGACGGCAAGCAGTCCCTGTTCATCGGCCGGATCCAGCGCGACGACGGGACCGGGCAGGGCATCTCGGTGGACGGACTTCGGTCGGCGACACCGGACCTGGAGAAGGTCAGCGCCATCTCCTGGGCCGGGGACAGCAGGCTGCTCGTCGTCGGCCAGGAGCAGGGGGGCGTGCAGCAGATGCGGTACGTCCAGGTCGACGGATCCACGTTGGACGGCCCGGCACCGGGCGCGCTGACCAGCGTCAAGGCGATCGCCGCGTCCGAGGACGAGCGGGTGCCGCTGGTGGCCTATTCGGAGGACGGGGTCGTCCGGCTGCCGTCCGGGGCGCAGTGGCAGAAGGTCGACAAGGACGGCACGGCGCCGGTCTATCCGGGCTGACGGGGGGCAGACCGGGGGCGGACGGGGGGCGGACGGGCCGTCAGGCCCCTTCCGACGGGATGGCCGCCCGCGGCCCGTGCGGCGACCGTACGCGGCCCGTGCGGCGACCGCCCGCGCCCCGTGCCGCGACCCCTCGCGCCCGTGTTGTGGCCGCTCCTGCCGTGCTGTCGCCGCTCGCCCCCGCCCCCCCCGTGCTGTCGCCGCTCCCCCCGCCCCCCGTGCTGTCGCCGCTCCCGCCCGTACTCGGAGCGCCTCGCTGGTAGTTGTGGTGCCTTATCCGGGGTGTGTGGCGCGCTGTGCGTGGTGCTTCGGGTTTTCCACAGGCCGTTGTCCACAGGGGTGGCCGGTCGGCGGCGGCGTTGGCACAGTGGTGGTCATGCGGGGGTGGTGGCAGGACCTCACCGACCTGGTGCTTCCGACCGACTGCGCGGGCTGCGGCGCACCTCGTACGGCCCTCTGCGCGCGGTGCCGGGCCACGCTGGACGGGAGCGTGCCGCGGCGGGCGCGGCCGGAGCCGGAGCCGGCCGGGTTGCCGGTGGTGCACGCGGTGGCTCCGTACGCGGCTGAGGTGCGTGCGCTGCTGCTCGCCCACAAGGAGCGGGGCGCGCTGGCACTCGCGGGACCGCTGGGCACGGCGCTGGCGGGGGCCGTGCGGGCGGGCCTCGGCGAAGGCGGTGGTGCCGGAATCGGCGTCGGCCCCGGTGCCGGTCACGGTCCCGGTGTCGGCCCAGGTGTCGGCCCCGGGACCGGGCACGGTCTCGGTGTCGGGGCGGTGGGGTGGTCGTGGCGGGGACCCGTGCTGCTGGTTCCCGTGCCCTCCGCCCGGTGGGCCGTACGGGCGCGTGGGCACGATCCGGTGCGGCGGATGGCGCTCGCGGCGGCCGGGGAACTGCGGCGCACCGGCACACCGGCCCGGGTGGCGGCCGTGCTGCGTCAGCGACGGGCCGTGGCGGACCAGGCGAGGCTCGACGCGCGGCAGCGCCTGGAGAACATCGCCGGGGCGCTGGAGGTGACCACGGGAGCCGGCCGGCTGCTCGGTACGGGCCGCGCGGTGCTCGTCGACGACCTCATGACGACGGGGGCCAGTCTCGCGGAGGCGGCGCGGGCCCTGCGGGAAGCGACGGTGTCCCGTCGTGATGACAGGACGGTCGTGTATCGGGCGATAACCCGGGAAGGTAGGGAGGAACGACGGATCGGCCCACGGCCGGCGGGGAGGGAGTGGATGCACAGTGCACCGGAAAAGGGAGCGGCGAACACCCCCGAACGGATGCTCCATGCCGCCGTGATCGCCGCTCCGCGCGATTCTTTCGAAATAAACAGGAACTGACCGCCGACCTGCGTCGTTGCAGGTAGCGAGAGGGCCAATTCACCTGAACGGAGGTACGCCGCAGTAGAGGGTGACGACATCCGTCCGGGCGAGATATGTTCGGTTGTGAGGAAAGGCGCAGGCCACACCTCGCCTATCCGAATGCCGTGCCGCGGGTATTCCGCAATCACCCGCACCGGTGGGGTGGAGATCTCGCCCATGGGGGAGGAGGAGGTGGAAGTCACCGAGTCCGAGGTCCGGTGATCACCGGACCTGGTGCGAAAGGGAGATGCTCCGCCGATGCGGCGGAGTGATCCGGGAACGGAGTTCTGCGTGGACATCGTCGTCAAAGGCCGCAAGACCGAGGTGCCCGAGCGGTTCCGCAAGCACGTGGCCGAGAAGCTGAAGCTGGAGAAGATCCAGAGGCTCGATGCCAAGGTGATCAGCCTCGACGTCGAGGTGTCCAAGGAACCGAACCCGCGACAGGCCGACCGCTGTGACCGAGTGGAGATCACGCTCCGCTCCCGCGGTCCGGTGATCCGGGCGGAGGCAGCGGCCAGCGACCCGTACGCCGCACTCGACCTCGCGGCGGAGAAGCTGGATGCCCGGCTGCGCAAGCAGCACGACAAGCGGTTCTCGCGGCGAGGCGCCCGCCGGATCCCGGCGGCGGAGGTCGCCGACCACGTCCCGGACGCGGCGACGCTCAACGGCAACGGCCTCCCCGTCCACGAGGAGGAGACGGACGGAGTGCCGACCAAGAAGATCGGCTCGCTCGAGGTCCAGGGCGAAGGCCCCCTCGTCGTCCGCGAGAAGACCCACGTCGCCGCTCCGATGAGCCTCGACCAGGCCCTCTACGAGATGGAACTGGTCGGTCATGACTTCTACTTGTTCGTCGACTCCGAGACGAAGGAGCCGAGCGTCGTCTACCGGCGACACGCTTACGACTACGGCGTGATCCACCTCAGCACGGACCCGATGGTCACCGAGGCGCAGGCCCCCGCGGCGGGTGGCACGCTGGGCGGCTGACCCGCCCGGCAGAAGCTGAGCCGGTGCCCCTGGAGCGCGCGTGCGCCCCCAGGGGCACCGGTGTGCGACCACTTCGCGCCCCGCAGGTCACCTCGGTGTCGCTCAGGCATGGAATCATGGCCGCACCGGCCCAACCGGTGGGCCGCTGCCTTGGGTTGGCGATGGCACAGGACTACAGGCCACAGCCTTCAGGGGGAGGAACGATGGCGGACACCTTCGGACCGATGCGGGACGGGGGCGCCGGCGACGATGTCATCGGCATGGGCCCGGACCTGGGCACTCCACGCAAGGAGCCGATCAGAGTCCTGGTCGTGGACGACCACGCCCTCTTCCGGCGCGGCCTGGAGATCGTGCTCGCGGCCGAGGAGGACATCCAGGTCGTCGGGGAGGCGGGCGACGGCGCCGAGGCCGTCGACAAGGCCGCCGACCTGCTGCCCGACATCGTGCTGATGGACGTCCGCATGCCCAAGCGCGGCGGGATCGAGGCGTGCACCTCCATCAAGGAGGTCGCCCCCAGCGCGAAGATCATCATGCTGACGATCAGCGACGAGGAGGCCGACCTCTACGACGCGATCAAGGCGGGCGCGACCGGCTATCTCCTCAAGGAGATCTCGACCGACGAGGTGGCCACCGCCATTCGCGCGGTGGCCGACGGACAGTCGCAGATCAGCCCGTCGATGGCGTCGAAACTCCTCACCGAGTTCAAGTCGATGATCCAGCGCACCGACGAGCGCCGGCTGGTGCCCGCGCCCCGGCTGACCGACCGGGAGCTGGAGGTCCTCAAACTCGTCGCCACGGGCATGAACAACCGGGACATCGCCAAGGAACTGTTCATCTCCGAGAACACCGTGAAGAACCACGTCCGCAACATCCTGGAGAAACTGCAGCTGCACTCCCGGATGGAGGCCGTGGTCTACGCGATGCGGGAGAAGATCCTGGAGATCCGCTAGCTCGCGGCGCGGCCTATCCGAGGAGACCGGCGAGTTCCCTGGTGAGGGGCTCGCGCAGCTCGGGTGCGTCCGCGCGCTCGACGCGGACGTTCGTGCAGTCGACCCACGCAGCCGCCTCGACCAGGGCCTGGGCGACCGCGGGGACCGCCTTCGGGCCGTCCAGGGTGACCTGCTTGGCCACCAGCGTGCGGCCCTCGCGCGCCGGGTCAACCCGCCCGACCAGCCGGCCGCCGGCGAGCACCGGCATCGCGAAGTAGCCGTAGACCCGCTTGGGCTTGGGGACGTACGCCTCCAGCCGGTGGGTGAAGCCGAAGATCCGCTCCGTGCGCGCCCGCTCCCAGATCAGGGAGTCGAACGGCGACAGCAGCGTGGTGCGGTGCCGGCCGCGCGGCGGCGCCGCCAGGGCGACCGGGTCGGCCCAGGCCGGCTTGGCCCAGCCCTCGACCTCGACCGGCACCAGGCCCGAGTCCGCGATCACCGCCTCGACCTGCTCGCCCCTGAGACGGTGGTAGTCGGCGATGTCCGCCCGCGTGCCGACGCCGAGCGACTCGCCCGCCAGCCGGACCAGACGGCGCAGGCACTCGGTGTCGTCCAGCTCGTCGTGCAGCAGCGCGGCCGGGACGGCACGCTCGGCGAGGTCGTACACCCGCTTCCAGCCGCGCCGCTCCACGCACACCACCTCGCCGTACATCAGCGCCCGCTCCACGGCGACCTTGGTGCCCGACCAGTCCCACCAGTCGTTCGTCTTCTTCGCGCCGCCCAGTTCCGTGGCGGTCAGCGGACCCTCCGCGCGCAGCTGCTTGATGACCTGGTCGTAGGCGCCCTCGGGGAGTTCGTGGTGCCAGTGCGGGCGGTCGCGGTAGGCGCGGCGGCGGAAGGCGAAGTGCGGCCACTCCTCGATGGGCAGGATGCAGGCCGCGTGCGACCAGTACTCGAAGGCGTGCGTGTCCGTCCAGTACGCGGCCTGCACGGCCTTGCGGCCGACCGCGCCCAGCCTGGCGTACGGCACGAGCTCGTGGGAGCGGGCGAGGACCGAGATCGTGTCGAGCTGGACCGCCCCGAGGTGGCGCAACACCCCCCGGACCCCCGCGCGCCGGTCGGGCGCGCCGAGCAGGCCCTGGGCCCGCAGCACGATCCGGCGGGCGTCGTCCGCGGTGAGGGTGGTTATGGGGCGCGGAAGGGTCGTCATGCCTCGGACGATAGAGGGTGCCACTGACAGCCCGCGACGAGCTGCGCGTTCGCGGGGACGAGCCACGCGATCACCGGAGGGACGTCGGCTTCTCCGGCTCGGGTTCTCCGCCTCGGCTTCTCCCTCGGGTTCAGGCGCGCGCGGGCAGATACGGGGCCGTGGACGGCAGGCCCAGGTCCGAGGGGAGCAGGGAGCCGACCCAGCAGTCCCGGCGCACCCCCTTGTTGTTGATGCCGGAGCGCAGTGTGCCCTCCACGGTGAAGCCCGCGCGTTCGGCCACCGCGCGGGAGGCGTGGTTGCCGACCTCGGCCCGCCATTCGACCCGGTCGACACCGACCTCGGTGAAGATCCACCGGCAGGCGGTGAGCGTGGCCTCCACGACGTATCCGCGGCCGCGGTGCTCCTTGGCCGCCCAGAAGCCGATCTCGGCCGTGCCCAGCGAGCGCATGGAGAGGGCGAGCATGCCCGCCAGCTCCCCGCCCGCGAAGATGCCGAAGGTGAAGATCGACCCCTGCGACCAGCCCTCGGGGACGATCTGCTCCGTGAAGCCGATCGCGTGCTCGGGCAGATAGGGCGAGGGGACCGTCGTCCAGCGCTGGATGTCGGGGTCCTGCACGGCCTCGTAGACCGCGTCGGTGTCGTCGGGGCCGACCGGGCGCAGCAGGAGGCGGTCCGTGGTGAGCGTGACGGGTTCCATCGCCCGATTCTGCTCGGGACGCCCGTCCTGAGCCACCCTTTTCGCGGTGCGTGAGCGGGTGATCACATTTCGCTCAATTCCTCACGCCGATGCGGCACTATCCGCACGCCGCGCCCGTTGTCCCCGGTGAAGCAGCCGTCGCGTCGCCAGGCCCTCCCGGCGTGGCCGGGTCCTCGCATACGATGGCCGTTGCTCAGTACGTCACATGGAAAACCGACCGTCCCAGGCCCGACCGGCAAGGAGACCAGCCCCCGTGTCCGTCCTCTCGAAGATCATGCGTGCAGGCGAAGGCAAGATCCTGCGCAAGCTGCACCGCATCGCGGACCAGGTCAACTCCATCGAAGAGGACTTCGTCGACCTCTCCGACGCCGAGCTGCGGGCCCTCACCGATGAGTACAAGCAGCGGTACGCCGACGGTGAGAGCCTGGACGACCTGCTCCCTGAGGCCTTCGCCACGGTGCGCGAGGCTGCCAAGCGCGTCCTCGGCCAGCGTCACTACGACGTGCAGCTGATGGGCGGCGCCGCGCTCCACCTCGGCTACGTGGCCGAGATGAAGACCGGTGAGGGCAAGACCCTCGTCGGCACCCTGCCCGCGTATCTGAACGCCCTGTCAGGCGACGGCGTCCACATCGTCACGGTCAACGACTACCTGGCCGAGCGCGACTCCGAGATGATGGGCCGCGTCCACAAGTTCCTCGGCCTGGACGTCGGCTGCATCCTCGCCAGCATGACCCCGGCCCAGCGCCGCGAGCAGTACGCGTGCGACATCACCTACGGCACGAACAACGAGTTCGGCTTCGACTACCTGCGCGACAACATGGCGTGGTCGAAGGACGAGCTGGTCCAGCGCGGCCACAACTTCGCCATCGTCGACGAGGTCGACTCCATCCTCATCGACGAGGCCCGTACGCCGCTGATCATCTCCGGCCCGGCCGACCAGGCCACCAAGTGGTACGGCGACTTCGCCAAGCTGGTCACGCGCCTCAAGCGCGGCGAGGCAGGCAACCCGCTCAAGGGCCTCGAGGAGACCGGCGACTACGACGTCGACGAGAAGAAGCGCACGGTCGCCATCCACGAGTCCGGCGTCAGCAAGGTCGAGGACTGGCTGGGCATCGACAACCTCTACGAGTCGGTGAACACCCCCCTCGTGGGCTACCTGAACAACGCGATCAAGGCCAAGGAGCTGTTCAAGCGCGACAAGGACTACGTCGTCATCGACGGCGAGGTCATGATCGTCGACGAGCACACCGGCCGTATCCTCGCCGGCCGCCGCTACAACGAGGGCATGCACCAGGCGATCGAGGCGAAGGAAGGGGTGGACATCAAGGACGAGAACCAGACACTCGCCACCATCACCCTGCAGAACTTCTTCCGCCTCTACGGCAAGCTCTCCGGCATGACCGGTACGGCGATGACCGAGGCCGCCGAGTTCCACCAGATCTACAAGCTCGGCGTGGTCCCGATCCCGACCAACAGGCCGATGGTCCGCAACGACCAGTCGGACCTGATCTACCGCACCGAGGTGGCCAAGTTCGAGGCGGTCGTCGACGACATCGCCGAGAAGCACGAGAAGGGCCAGCCGATCCTCGTCGGCACGACCTCCGTCGAGAAGTCGGAGTACCTCTCGCAGCAGCTCAGCAAGCGCGGCATCCAGCACGAGGTGCTGAACGCCAAGCACCACGAGCGCGAGGCGTCGATCGTCGCGCAGGCCGGCCGCAAGGGCGCGGTGACCGTGGCCACCAACATGGCCGGCCGTGGTACGGACATCAAGCTCGGTGGCAACCCCGACGACCTCGCCGAGGCGGAGCTGCGTCAGCGGGGCCTCGACCCGGAGGAGCACATCGAGGAGTGGGCGCAGGCCCTGCCCGCCGCCCTGGAGAAGGCCGAGCAGGCGGTCAAGGCCGAGTTCGAGGAGGTCAAGGACCTCGGCGGCCTCTACGTCCTCGGTACCGAGCGGCACGAGTCGCGGCGCATCGACAACCAGCTGCGCGGCCGTTCCGGCCGTCAGGGTGACCCGGGCGAGTCCCGCTTCTACCTCTCCCTCGGCGATGACCTGATGCGACTGTTCAAGGCGCAGATGGTCGAGCGCGTGATGTCCATGGCCAACGTGCCGGATGACGTGCCGATCGAGAACAAGATGGTCACGCGCGCTATCGCGTCCGCGCAGGGCCAGGTGGAGACGCAGAACTTCGAGACCCGTAAGAACGTCCTGAAGTACGACGAGGTGCTCAACCGGCAGCGCGAGGTCATCTACGGCGAGCGCCGCCGCGTCCTGGAGGGCGAGGACCTGCACGAGCAGGTGCAGCACTTCATGAACGACACGATCGACGCGTACGTCCACGCGGAGACCTCCGAGGGCTTCCCCGAGGACTGGGACCTGGACCGGCTGTGGGGCGCCTTCAAGCAGCTCTACCCGGTGAAGGTCACCATCGAGGAGCTGGAGGACGCGGCCGGCGACCGGGCCGGTCTGACCGCCGAGTTCATCTCGGAGTCCATCAAGGAGGACATCCAGCAGCAGTACGAGGCCCGCGAGGCGCAGCTCGGCTCCGAGATCATGCGTGAGCTGGAGCGCCGGGTCGTGCTGTCGGTCCTGGACCGCAAGTGGCGCGAGCACCTCTACGAGATGGACTACCTCCAGGAGGGCATCGGTCTGCGCGCGATGGCGCAGAAGGACCCGCTGGTGGAGTACCAGCGCGAGGGCTTCGACATGTTCACCGCGATGATGGACGGCATCAAGGAGGAGTCCGTCGGCTACCTGTTCAACCTGGAGGTCCAGGTCGAGCAGCAGGTCGAGGAGGTCCCGGTCGAGGAGGCCCAGCCGGTCGGCGAGGGCGTGCAGGACACGGTGCCGGCGCAGGCGGGCGCGCGTCCGGAGATCCGCGCGAAGGGACTGGACGTTCCGCAGCGCCGGGATCTGCATTTCTCCGCGCCGACGGTGGACGGTGAGGGCGGCATCGTCGAGCGGGACCTGGAGGACGAGGAGCCGGTGCGGTCCGAGTCGGACGGTCTGACGCGGGCGGAGCGGCGCCGGCAGGCGAAGGGCGGGCGGCGCCGCAAGAAGTAGGGCGCCAGAGCCAGTTCTGAGCAGGGCCGGGTCTCTTTCGGGGCCCGGCCCTGCTGCGTTGCCGTGCGGTGGGCCGCAGCCGACGGGACGGCGGCCCACCCGGGCACGGCGATCGCGTGACCGGGCTCCCCGCGCCCCAGCCGCATGACAGCTCCTCATGACCGCGGCAACCGCGCGATCGGGGCTCACGCCTCGCAGCCGCATGACAGCTCCTCAGGGGCACGGCGATCGCGTGACCGGGCTCCCCGCCCCGCACCGGCATGACAGCTCCTCAGGGGTACGCGGAACAGGGTGATCGGGCTCTCCCTCGCCCACCCGCTCGCCGAACTCGACGCCGTCTTTCCACGCACCCGCAGCCGCACGACCGTCCGTGGTGTCACGGCGGCACGGGGGGAGGGCCCGCGGTGTCACGCCGTGCCCGTCTCCACCGCTGTGCAGCGCCAGCGCAGGTCCTTGCCCCGTTCCAGGCGGAAGGCCATCGCCCGCAGCCGGTCCCCGGCGGCGATGCGGGCGAAGACCTCCAGGGCGCCTTCGCTGGGGACGTAGTAGCCGATGTCGTGGACGACCGGACCGGCGCCGTGGGTCCGCAGGGGGCTGAGTTCGGCAAGCCGGGCCAGATCGTCGTAGGCGCGGCCCGCGGTGTGCCGGAGCATCCAGTGGACGGGCCGCTGACCGCTCAGGACGGCCAGCAGGCGGTCCGCGAAGAGGTCGGTCGGGCGCGGCTGCCGTACGGCTGACTCCGGCGCCGTAAGGGTCCTCTCGGTGCGCGTGGCCGCCGGCCGGCTGGGCGTGCGGGGCGGTGCGCCGCCGGGGCGCCGGGAGTCCCGGCGGGTCGGCGGGCGGTGCCGCGGGCGGGGCTGTGCGGTGCGGCTCATGACCTTGTTCATGGGACTCCCCGTTCGGCGGGCCCGGGATACCGGGCGGTAACTCGCTGGTGGGGATCTTGTACGGGGCCCGGGAGGGACTCGCAAGGAAGGCACGGCGGGCGGCACAGGGCGCGGGATGTTCACCTATCCGTGGGACGCGGGGGACTCCCGGCCCCATGGGCAAGCGGCGGGAGAGGGTGAATCGCGGGCCCGGAGTGGACGCCTCCGCGGCTGCGGGCAGGGACCCGAAAGGGGACGGGCGCACGTATCCTGAAGGCCCTCCGGGAGACGCGCCACAGCCGTTCTCCCAGGTGCCCCAGCGGAGCCTTTGACCAGGAAAGAGCGGCCAGCATGCGCGTCTACGTCCCCCTGACCCTCCCCGCTCTCGCCGAGGCGCACAGGACGGGTGAGCTGGGGAGCGGCCCGTTCGTCGCGTACGCCGTCACGCCCGCCCTGCGCGAGTGGTACCTCTCCGAGGACATCGAGGAGCTGGAGTACGCGGCGCTCGGCCGGGCCGCACTGGCCTCGCTGCGGCTGCTGGCGGCGGACCCGGAGGCGGTACGGCGCCGGACCGTGGTCGCCGTGGACGTGCCCGACGGCGCCGCGAGCGTCGACCCGGACCGCGGGCTGGAACCGTCCGCCCTCGGCATGGTGACCGTGTCGGTGTCGGTGCCGCTCGCGAAGGCGGCCTCCGTGCACGTCGACGCCGAGGACGCGGAGCCGGACGTGGCCGCGGCGGCGGACGCGCTGGGCGCGGCGGACGGCGGGGACGACGACGCGCAGTTCGTCGTCGACGGGGCGGACGACCACGAGCTGCTGTGGTTCGCCACGCAGGAGATCCCGAACCTGATCGGTCGGGGCTGACCCGGGCTGCCCGGGACGGCGCTCTGATTGTCGGTGGGGGCGGGTACGGTCTTGGACATGGGGATGCACGGACGGGCGCACATCGTCTGGGACTGGAACGGGACGCTGTTCCACGACAATGACGCCATCATCGGGGCGACGAACGCGGCCTTCGCCGAGCTGGGGCTCGCACCGATCACGCTGGAGCAGTACCGCTCGCTGTACTGCGTGCCGGTGCCGAAGTTCTACGAGCGGCTGCTCGGCCGGCTGCCGACCGACGCCGAGTGGGAGCTGATGGACGGGGTCTTCCACCGGCACTACTCCGAGCACCGGGTGCGGTGCCGGCTCACCGAGGGGGCGGAGGAGCTGCTCGCGGGGTGGCGGTCGGCGGGACACAGCCAGTCGCTGCTGAGCATGTACGGGCACGAGGAGCTGGTGCCGCTGGTCCGGGGTTTCGGCATCGAGGCGCACTTCCTACGCGTCGACGGGCGTACCGGGCCGTCCGGTGGCAGCAAGGCCGAGCACATGGTGCGGCATCTGGAGGCGCTGATGGGGCTGGTGGAGCCGGCGCGGACGGTGGTGATCGGGGACGCCGCGGACGACGCGCTCGCCGCGCTGCATGTGGGGGCGCGGGCTGTGCTCTACACCGGCGGGTCGCACAGCCGGGCCAGTCTGCGGAACGCGGGCGTGCCGGTGGTGGACACGTTGGCCGAGGCCGTGGCGGAGGCCCGGAAGATAGCGGCGTAGCCGCCGTGGCGGACGAACCCGAGCCCACCCGGCAGTGCGGCGGTGAGTGCGCCGGCGGGGTCCCGGCAGGGTGCGGTGAGCCCGTCGGCGGGGTCCCGGCAGTGCGGTGGTGAGTGCGTCGGTGGGGTCCCGGGCGGGGTGAGCCCGGCAGCGGGACTCCGCACGTACGGCGGCGTAGCCTCACGGCCGGGCCGGCGGGGCGGGGTCAGTTCACCGGTGCCTCGGAGCGCAGCACGTTGATGAACTCCCGCATCCACGCCGGATGGTCCGGCCACGCCCGGGCCGAGACCAGGGTGCCGTCGACGACCGTCTCGGCGTCCTGGAAGCCCGCTCCGGCCGCCTGCATGTCCGGCTCCAGCGCGGGGTAGGCCGTGACCCTGCGCCCCCGCAGCGAGTCGATCGCGGCGGTGAGCAGCGGGCCGTGGCAGATCTGGGCGACGGGCTTGTCCGCGTCGAAGAACGCCTTGAGGATCTTGCGCAGCTCGGGGTCGTTGCGCAGATACTCGGGGGCCCGGCCGCCGGGGATGACCAGGGCCGCGTACGCACCCGGGTCGACCTCGGAGAAGGCCAGGTCGGCGGGCCAGGTGTAGCCGGGCTTCTCGGTGTAGGTGTCGTAGCCGGGTTCGAAGTCGTGGACGACGAAGCGGAGCGTCTTGCGGGTGGGGGCCGCGATGTGGACCTCGTAACCCTCTTCCCGCAGCCGCTGGTACGGGTAGAGGACTTCCAGGGACTCCGCTGCGTCACCGGTGACGATGAGGATCTTCGTGGGCATGTCGGCTCCTCGAGGCAGACTCCGGGCTCTGCGGGTGGGACGCTGGGCCGTGCCGGCGGGACGCCGGGCCGTGCGGTGGAACTCAGGGCACCGTGCCGCCGCCGGGCGCGCCTGCCAAGAGGGCCCGGTGGTTTTCAGGGTGCGACCGCGGGCGCGAGGGCGCGACCGGATACGCCACCCGCCCCCGGCCCGCCGCTGTGCAGAACGTCAAACTTCACCCCTTGGTTTTGTACACATACGGCTCATGACGGACCCGGGGTGAGGGGCGATAGCCTTGTGGCGTGATCAGCGCGATATCTCGCGGGGGCGATGCTGCCCCTGCCCTGCGCCCGGGTTGCACGGAACACCTCCGTGACCGGGCGGCGGTCGCTGGTCTTCGCGGGCGGGACGGGGGCGCGGAAGCCCCCGGTACGCCGAGGACGGTCCGGGCCACGGCGATGCCGAGAGCAGCGTCACACCCGACGGACGCCCCCACAATGGCCGAATTCCCCCCGCTCATCTCTCCTCGCGGCATACCGTCGGAACCGACCGGACACCCCGGGCCGTGGCGTTGTGTCGCAAGGGAAGAGACCGTACTTCCTTCTACGTCACGCAACGGCGCGCGACAGGAGTCAGAGGACAATGCAGACCAAGCTGGACGAAGCCAAGGCCGAGCTGCTCGAGAGGGCCGCACGGGTAGCTGAGAACAGCCCGGTCGGGGGGCACCTACCGACCGGGACGACGAGCGAGGGCACCCCCGGCACCCCGGACAGCGAAACAGTGCTCGCGTTCCTCCAGCGCTACTACCTGCACACCGCCCCGGAAGACATCGCCGACCGCGACCCGGTCGACGTCTTCGGCGCCGCGCTCTCGCACTACCGTCTCGCCGAGAACCGCCCCCAGGGCACCGCGAACGTCCGGGTGCACACGCCGACCGTGGAAGAGAACGGGTGGACCTGCAGCCACACCGTGGTGGAGGTCGTCACCGACGACATGCCCTTCCTCGTCGACTCGGTGACCAACGAGCTGACCCGGCAGGGGCGTGGCATCCACGTCGTCATCCACCCGCAGGTCGTCGTCCGGCGTGATCTGACCGGCAAACTGATCGAGGTGCTGCGGACCCCGCCCACCGGCGACCTCCCGCACGACGCGCACGTCGAGTCCTGGATCCACGTGGAGATCGACCGGGAGACCGACCGCGCCGACCTGAAGCAGATCTCCGCCGACCTGCTGCGCGTCCTGTCCGACGTCCGGGAGGCCGTCGAGGACTGGGAGAAGATGCGGGACGCGGCGAACCGGATCGCCGACGGCCTGGAGAGCGAGCCCGCCCCCGCGGACCTGCCGCGGCCCGAGGTCGCGGAGGCGCGTGAGCTGCTGCACTGGCTGTCCGCGGACCACTTCACCTTCCTCGGCTTCCGCGAGTACCGGCTGCGCGAGGACGACACGCTCGCCGCCGTGCCCGGCACCGGTCTCGGCATACTGCGCTCGGACCCGCACCACGCCGAGGACGAGCAGCACCCGGTCAGCCCCTCCTTCGAACGCCTCCCGGCCGACGCCCGCGCCAAGGCCCGCGAGCACAAACTGCTCGTGCTGACCAAGGCCAACAGCCGGGCCACCGTGCACCGGCCGTCGTACCTGGACTACATCGGCGTCAAGAAGTTCGACGCGGACGGCAACGTCATCGGCGAGCGCCGTTTCCTCGGCCTGTTCTCCTCCGCCGCCTACACCGAGTCCGTCCGCCGGGTCCCGGTCATCCGCCGCAAGGTCGAGGAGGTCCTGAAGCTCGCCGGGTTCTCCCCCAACAGCCACGACGGCCGTGACCTGCTCCAGATCATGGAGACCTACCCGCGCGACGAGCTGTTCCAGACGCCGGTCGCCGAGCTGCAGTCGATCGTCACGAGCGTGCTCTACCTGCAGGAGCGCCGGCGGCTGCGGCTGTACCTGCGCCAGGACGAGTACGGCCGCTACTACTCGGCCCTCGTCTACCTCCCGCGTGACCGCTACACCACCGGCGTCCGCCTGCGGATCATCGACATCCTGAAGGAGGAGCTCGGCGGCATCAGCGTCGACTTCACCGCCTGGAACACCGAGTCGATCCTGTCCCGGCTGCACTTCGTCGTCCGGGTCCCGCAGGGCACCGAGCTGCCCCAGCTGTCGGACTCCGACAAGGAGCGCATCGAGGCGCGCCTGGTCGAGGCGGCCCGCTCCTGGGCCGACGCGTTCGCCGAGGCGCTGACCGCCGAGTGCGGCGAGGAGCACGCGGCCGAGGTGCTGCGCCGCTACAACCACTCCTTCCCCGAGGGCTACAAGGCCGACCACAGCCCGCGGGCCGCGGTAGCCGACCTGGTCCATCTGGAGCAGCTCAGCGAGGACAAGGCATTCTCGCTGAGCCTGTACGAGCCGGTGGGCGCCGTGCCCGACGAGCGCCGCTTCAAGATCTACCAGAAGGGCGGCACGGTCTCCCTCTCCAAGGTGCTGCCGGTGCTCAGCCGCCTCGGCGTCGAGGTGACCGACGAGCGGCCGTACGAGCTGCGCTGCGCGGACCGCACCACCGCCTGGATCTACGACTTCGGGCTGCGCATGCCCAAGTCGCTCGGCGGCGGCAACGGCGACTACCTGGGCGAGGACGGCCGTGAGCGGTTCCAGGAGGCGTTCGCCGCGACCTGGACCGGCAAGGCCGAGAACGACGGCTTCAACGCCCTCGTGCTGAGCGCCGGGCTGACCTGGCGGCAGGCGATGGTGCTGCGCGCCTACGCCAAGTACCTGCGGCAGGCCGGCTCGACCTTCTCGCAGGACTACATGGAGGACACCCTCCGCAACAACGTCCACACCACCCGGCTCCTCGTCTCCCTGTTCGAGGCGCGGATGTCCCCGGACCGGCAGAAGGCCGGGCTCGAGATCACCGACGCCCTGCTGGAAGAGCTGGACGCGGCCCTGGAGCAGGTGGCCAGCCTGGACGAGGACCGCATCCTGCGGTCGTTCCTGACCGTCATCAAGGCGACCCTGCGCACGAACTTCTTCCAGGAGACGCTCGGCGGCGAGCCGCACGACTACGTCTCCATGAAGTTCGACCCGCAGGCCATCCCGGACCTGCCCGCGCCGCGCCCGGCGTACGAGATCTGGGTGTACTCGCCGCGCGTGGAGGGCGTGCACCTGCGCTTCGGCAAGGTCGCCCGAGGCGGCCTGCGCTGGTCCGACCGGCGCGAGGACTTCCGTACGGAGATCCTCGGCCTGGTCAAGGCGCAGATGGTGAAGAACACCGTGATCGTGCCGGTCGGCGCCAAGGGCGGCTTCGTCGCCAAGCAGCTGCCGGATCCGGGTGTGGACCGCGACGCCTGGCTGGCCGAGGGCGTCGCCAGCTACAAGACGTTCATCTCGGCGCTGCTCGACATCACCGACAACATGGTGGCCGGTGAGGTCGTGCCGCCGCAGGACGTGGTCCGGCACGACGGCGACGACACCTACCTGGTGGTCGCCGCCGACAAGGGCACCGCGACCTTCTCGGACATCGCCAACGGGGTCGCCGAGCAGTACAACTTCTGGCTCGGCGACGCCTTCGCCTCCGGCGGCTCGGCCGGTTACGACCACAAGGGCATGGGCATCACCGCGCGCGGCGCCTGGGAGTCCGTGAAGCGGCACTTCCGCGAGCTGGGCGTGGACACGCAGACCGAGGACTTCACGGTCGTCGGCATCGGTGACATGTCCGGCGACGTGTTCGGCAACGGCATGCTGCTCTCCGAGCACATCCGCCTGGTCGCCGCCTTCGACCACCGGCACATCTTCATCGACCCCACCCCGGACGCGGCCACCTCCTACGCCGAGCGCCGCCGCCTGTTCGAGCTGCCCCGCTCCAGCTGGGCCGACTACAACACCGAGCTGCTCTCCGCGGGCGGCGGGATCTTCCCGCGCAGCGCCAAGGCGATCACGCTCAACAGCCACATCCGCGAGGCCCTCGGCATCGAGGACAAGGTCACCAAGATGACCCCGGCCGACCTGATGAAGACGATCCTCGAGTCGCCGGTGGACCTGCTGTGGAACGGCGGCATCGGTACGTACGTGAAGGCGTCCTCGGAGTCGAACGCGGACGTCGGCGACAAGGCCAACGACGCCATCCGCGTCGACGGCGCCGACCTGCGCGTCAAGGTCGTCGGCGAGGGCGGCAACCTGGGCCTGACCCAGCTCGGCCGGATCGAGTTCGCGCTCCGGGGCGGCCGGATCAACACCGACGCGATCGACAACAGCGCCGGCGTGGACACCTCCGACCACGAGGTGAACATCAAGATCCTGCTGAACGGCCTGGTCGCCGAGGGCGACATGACCGTCAAGCAGCGCAACAAGCTGCTCGCCGAGATGACCGACGAGGTCGGCGCGCTGGTCCTGCGCAACAACTACGCGCAGAACACCGCCCTGGCCAACGCCCTGTTCCAGGCCAAGGACATGCTCCACGCCCAGCAGCGGTTCATCCGCCACCTGGTGCGCGAGGGCCACCTGGACCGGGCGCTGGAGTTCCTGCCGACCGACCGGCAGATCCGGGAGCGCCTCGCCCAGACCCAGGGTCTGACCGGCCCGGAGACGGCCGTCGTCCTGGCGTACACGAAGATCACGGTGGCCGAGGAGCTGCTGCACACCTCGCTGCCGGACGACCCGTACCTGCGCACCCTGCTGCACGCGTACTTCCCGACGGCCCTGCGCGAGCGCTTCGTCGAGGCCATCGACAACCACCCGCTGCGCCGCGAGATCACCACCACCGTGCTGGTCAACGACACGGTCAACACGGGCGGTACGACGTACCTGCACCGCCTGCGCGAGGAGACCGGCGCCTCCCTGGAGGAGATCGTCCGCGCCCAGACCGCGGCCCGCACGATCTTCCGCTCGGCACCGGTGTGGGACGCGGTCGAGGCCCTGGACAACAGGGTCGAGGCGGCCGTCCAGACGCGCATCCGGCTGCACTCGCGCCGCCTGGTCGAGCGCGGTACGCGCTGGCTGCTCAACAACCGGCCGCAGCCGCTCCAGCTCGCCGAGACGATGGAGTTTTTCGCCGACCGGGTCGAGCGGGTCTGGCAGGAGCTGCCGAAGCTGCTCAAGGGCGCGGACCTGGAGTGGTACCAGCACGTGTACGACGAGCTGTCCGCGGCCGGCGTCCCGGACGAGCTGGCCACCCGCGTGGCCGGCTTCTCCTCCGCCTTCCCGGCGCTCGACATCGTGTCGGTGGCCGACCGCCTGGGCAAGGAGCCGCTGGACGTCGCCGAGATCTACTACGACCTCGCCGACCGGCTGAACATCACCCAGCTGATGGACCGCATCATCGAGCTGCCCCGCGCCGACCGCTGGCAGTCCATGGCCCGCGCCTCCATCCGCGAGGACCTGTACGCGGCCCACGCGGCGCTCACCGCGGACGTCTTCGCCGCCGGCAACGGCACGTCGACGCCGGAGCAGCGGTTCAAGGCGTGGGAGCAGAAGAACAGCGCGATCCTGGGCCGGGCCCGCACCACCCTGGACGAGATCCGCAGTTCGGACTCGTTCGACCTCGCCAACCTGTCGGTGGCGATGCGCACCATGCGGACGCTGCTGCGCACGCATTCGTAGCCGGACGGCACGAAGGGCGCCCCGGGCACTTCACGGCCCGGGGCGCCTTTTGTGTGCTCGGGTTGTAGGGTCGGTGGATCATGCAGACCGTGCCGTCCGATACCGAACCGAAGCGCCGTACGGCACCGGTGCGTGGCTCCGCGGCCCGCGTCGGCCGGATGTCGGCGCAGGCCGCCGCGGCCCTCGTCGTGGTGCTGCTGCTCCTGGTCGTCGTCCGCCTGCCGTGGGCGGGCGACCTGGGCATGCACGCGGCCACGATCCAACGCCTGCGCCACAGCCTGGTGCACCCCGGCAACCCGCTGGTCGACGCCGACACGCCGAGCCCGTACTACTCACCGTGGATGCTGCTGCTCGGCGTCGTGGCCAAGCTGACGGGCCTGTCGGTGTTCGTGGTGCTGCGCCTGGCCGCGCTCGCCGGACTGGGACTGCTGGTGACCGGCGTCCTGCGGTACGTCCGTACCCTGAGCGCCCACCGTGCCGCCCCCGCCCTGGCGCTGCTGAGCCTGCTCCTCCTCTGGGGGCCGGTGCTGTTCAGCTGGAGCGGCTTCCTCGGGCTGAACTCCCTCGCGCTGACGGTGTCGTACCCCAGCGTCTTCGCGCTCGGCCTCGCCTTCCACCTCTGGGCATGGCTGACGCGGGCGCTGCGCGGGCAGGCCGGCTGGGGGGTGTGGCTCGGACTGGGGGCGCTGTGGGCGCTGACCTTGCTGTGCCACCAGTTCACCGGGGTCGTGGCGTCCCTCGGCGTCCTCGCCACGCTGCTCGCGGCACGGCCGGCCCGGACGGCGCTGCTCCGGCTCGGCGCCGGGCTGGTGCTGGGGCTGGTCGTGCTGTGGCTCTGGCCGTACTACGACTTCTTCGCGCTGTTCTCCGCGGGTGGGGACCTGGAGGCCATCCACCGGCCGCTGTACGAGGACCTGGCCGGGCGGTTCGGGCTCGTGCTGCTCGGGGTGGTGGCGCTGGCGCTGCGGTGGCGTCGGGACCGCCGGGACCCGCTGGTGTTCTTCTTCGCCCTCGGCGCGCTGGTGTTCGCGGCGGGGGGTCTGAGCGGGCACTACTCCTGGGGCCGCGCCCTGCCCGCCGCGCTGGTCCCGGCACAGCTCGCGGCCGCGCTGGAGGTCGTGTCCGCGGGGCGGCGGGCGGTGCGCAGGGGGTGGGCGTGCGTGCTGACGGCCGCGCTGGCGGTGGGCGCGTGGACGCAGGTCGGGACGCTCGGGTACGTGGTGGGGCAGGACGCGCTGCCCGGGGTGGTCGCGGAGAAGTACCGGACGCCGTGGGTCGGGTATCAGTGGATCATGCGGGCCGGGGTGGAGTACGGGGACGTGGTGATGACCCGTACGTTTCCGGCCCGGCAGATCCCCGCGTACGGGCCGTACACCGTGGCGCCCGGGTATCCGGATGTGTTCCTGAAGGACGCGGGGCGGCGGGAGGCGGCGGTGGAGCGGTACTTCGCGCCGGGGACGGGGGCGGCGGAGCGGCGGGCGGTGCTGCGGGAGTACGGGGTGAAGTGGGTCGTGGCGGGCAGGTGGTCGGCGGCGCCGTGGCTCCGTGAGGCGGCGGCGGGACCGGGCGGACAGATCCTGTACCGAGTGGTGCCCTGAGCCGCGGCGGGCCGGGGCGTGGGGTCGCTCGCCCGCACCGGCGGGGTGCCGCCGCGCCCACCCGTGCCGCCCCAGCGGCACGACTGCCCGCAGCTGCGTGGGCGCCCCCGTAAGGGGCGCGGGGAACCGCGTGAGCGACCACGACGAAGCCGCGGCCGCTCACGCACAGGCACCGCGACAGCGCTTGCCCGCACGTGCGACGAAGCCGCGGCCGCTCACGCACAGGCACCGCGACGGCGCTGTCGCGCCGCCGTCGTCACCTCAGCACGCTCGACACCAGCCGCACAGCGCTCCGTACCCGGGGCCGGTCGACCCGCCGGACCATCGGGCGGATCACCCGTGCCGTCACCCCCACCGGACGCCAGCGGATCTGCAGGCGGCCGGGGTTGCGGCCCTCCGGTTCGACGGTGAGCTGGTGGTCGCCGACGCGGGTCGTGCGGGTCGGGAAGTCGAGGGGGGCCAGGAGCAGGGCCGCGTTGGACAGGCCCTGCTGGGCCAGCCGGATCACGGGATGGCGTACGCCCTCGAAGCCGTGGACGGGGAGCGAGGCGGCGGCCAGGTCGAGCCGGACGGTGCCTTCGAAGACGCCGGGGCGGACCGGGTCGAGCCGGAAGGGGACCGTCATCCGACGCCTGCCGGGAGTCAGGAGCAGGGACGCGCGCTGCGGGCCCACGGGCAGACGCAGACCGGGGTCGTACGTGCGGATCGCGAGGGTCAGGGCCGCACCCGGGCCGGGAGTCAGCTCCGTGATCTCGTGGCGGAACTGGGCGGTGGGGAAGGGCCGGGTGTCCAGCTCCAGATCGGAGACGTCCAGTTCACGGCGGGCGCGGTCCGTGGACGGAGCGCTGTCGCCCCAGTACGCCGCACCCGTGCCGTCGGTCGTCACCTGCCGTGGCGCCACCCCGTGGCCCAGTCCGCGCGCCGCCACCCGGGCCTCGGCCGTGCGGCCGTCCCGCAGCAGTTCCAGCACCACCCGCTCGGCCCGCGGCAGCCTGTCGTACGCGCCGGGGGACAGCGTGTCCAGGTAGGGATTCATGAGGTCCGCGAAGGACGCCAGCCACTCCTCGTCCCGGTACGGCAGGTCGCCGGCGTACATCCGGAAGTCGTGCTTGAGGAACTTGTAGTCCTTGTCCTCACGCAGCCCCGCGTGCCCGCTGCTGACCAGGAAATCGTCGATCAGCCGCTGGACGTGCACGCGGTCGCGGACGTTGGAGATCTTGTGCCGCTGGTTGGAGATGGAGGCGGAGGCCGCGGCGGCGAACGGCTCGATGTACCACACGTACACCGGGTCCGGGATGATCGTGAACGCCTTCGCCAGGCAGTACGCCTGCGCCGAGAACAACTGGTCCTCGTAGTGGATGCCCTCGGGGAAGCGCAGCTGGTGGCGGTCGAGGAAGGCGCGGGCGTACATCTTGCTGGTCGACAGGTGCTCGAACAGCAGCCTCGGGTCCGCCTCGATGCCCTCCACGGTGCGGCGCTCGGCGACCACGTGCGGCATCCAGGTCGTGCGGCGCCCGTTGTCCACCCGGACCCGGCGGACCGCGCCCATGGTGAAGTCCACCTCGCGTTCCCGGTGGGCGGCGAGCAGCAACTCCACCGCGCGCGGCGGCAGTTCGTCGTCGCTGTCCAGGAACATCAGGTACGGCGCCCGGGCGATCTCGATGGCCCGGTTGCGCGGGGCGCTGCAGCCGCCGCTGTTCTCCGGCAGGCGGATGTACCGGACGCGAGGGTCCTGGGCCACGAGCTCCCGTGCGACCGCGGGCGTCTCGTCCGTCGAGTGGTCGTCGCTGATGACGATCTCGATGTTCCCGTGGGTCTGCGCGAGCAGGGAGGCGACCGCGCGCGGCAGGCGGGCCGCGTCGTTGTAGACGATGACCGTCACCGTGACGTCGGGGCTGGTCATGCGGAGGTCTCCTCGGGGGTCGGGGCGGGGGTGCGGTCCTCGATGGGGAGCACCGGTGGCAGCGACTCTTCCGGTTCGCCCAGGAACACCCGCCGTACGATCCGTTCGGCGGCGCGACCGTCGTCGTACTCGCAGAACCGGCGCCGGAACGCGGCCCGTGCCTTGGCCGCGCTCTCGTCGCGCCAGGCGCCGGAGGTGAAGATCTCCGCGAGTTCCTCCTGGGTGCGGGCGACCTGGCCGGGGTGCTCGGCCATGAGGTCGAAGTAGACGCCCCGGGTGGTGCGGTAGGTCTCCCAGTCGTCGGCGTAGATCACGATCGGCCGGTCGAGGTTGGCGTAGTCGAACATGATCGACGAGTAGTCCGTGACCAGCGCGTCGGCGGCCAGGCACAGTTCCTCGACGGGGTCGTAGGAGGAGACGTCGATGATCCGGCCGGAGCGGCGCAGCCCGGTCAGCGGGGAGGCGGCGCCGCCGTAGAAGTAGTGGGCGCGGACGAGGAGGACGGTGTTCTCGCCGAGGCGGTCGGCGAGGGCGGCGAGGTCGAGGCGGGGGGTGAAGCCGGCCTCGTAGTCGCGGTGCGTGGGGGCGTACAGAACGGCCGTCCTGCCGGGGGGAATGCCCAGGCGTTCGCGGGCGGCGCGCACGGTCCGGGCATCGCTGCCGTAGTAGACGTCGTTGCGCGGATAGCCGTGGTCGAGCGAGGTGTAGCGCGACGGGTAGGCGCGCTCCCACATGCGGGTGGAGTGGCTGTTGGCGCTGACGCTGTAGTCCCACTTGTCGATGCGGGCCAGCAGGGCGGCGAAGTCCAGGCCCTTGGCGGCGGCCGGGTGGTCCATCTGGTCCAGGCCCATGCGCTTGAGCGGGGTGCCGTGGTGGGTCTGGAGGTGGATGGCGTCCGGGCGCTTGACCACCCCGTTCGGGAAGTTGACGTTGTTCGTCAGGTACTTGGCGGTGGCCAGGGTCTCCCAGTAGCGACGGGTGCCGGGGACGACGTGGTCGGTGCCGGGCGGCAGCAGGGCGGTGTTCTGTTTGCTCACCACCCACACCGGGTGGATGTGCGGGGCGAGTTCGGCGAGCTTCGCGGCGATCGCGGCCGGGTTGCAGGCCACTCCGCGGTCCCAGTAGGCCGAGAACACCGCGAGGTTCGGGTCCAGCGGGCGGGTCAGGGCGCGCTGGTACTGGTGGTCGCGGACCTTGGCGCCCAGCTCGCGCTTGCGGGTGCGTACGGCCTTGCGGGCGGCGCGCCGGGTGCGGTTGGCCGTCTGGAACGCGCGGTACCTGGCGTACGCGCCCTCCTCCAGCAGCGCGTGCCGTACGCCCTCCAGGCCCGCCGGGCGCCGGTGGCCCTCGGGGCGCCAGCGGACCGTGGCCAGGGAGGCACGGCGGAAGAACTCGCGGGCCACCGGGTCGGGCAGGTCCTCGCGGGCGAAGGTGCGCACCAGATCGCGCACCATCAGGTCGTACAGCACCGTGTGGGGGGCGCGGCGGTCCCGGGTGAGCGGGAGCAGGGACTCGTACCGGTCGATGAGCGCGAGCCGGTCCTCGGGGGCGCGCGGCGGCAGGCTCTCGGGGCGCAGCACGCGGTGTTCGTACGCCGTCTGGTTCAGGCAGGCCACGCGGCCGGCGTGCAGCAGGGCCGCGTGGGCGGCGCGCGGCTCGTCGTCGGTGGTCAGCTGCTCCTCGTGGGCCTGCCAGAAGGCGGCACGCAGGGCGCGGTTGCCGAGCAGCGGGGTGAGCCGCAGCAGGTCGGCG
Source organism: Streptomyces sp. NPDC053076 (assembly GCF_044546845.1). Taxonomy (NCBI): domain Bacteria; kingdom Bacillati; phylum Actinomycetota; class Actinomycetes; order Kitasatosporales; family Streptomycetaceae; genus Streptomyces; species Streptomyces sp. NPDC053076. The sequence continues at coordinate 34,827 of NZ_JBITZL010000002.1, forward strand.
GCGTCGGCCAGGGGCAGGCCGGCGCGGCCGACGGCGGCGAGGTGGCGGCCGTCGCGGGAGGGGGCGGCGGCGGTCTGCCAGGTGGTGGTGACGTGGTCGAAGAGGAGTACGTCCACGGGTGCGCCGCCGGGTTCGGAGGCGCTCGCGCCGTCCAGTTCGGCGGTCCGCTCGGCGATCAGGCGGGGCGCGCCGGCGGGCAGGCCGTCCTTGGCGTGGACGAAGTGCAGCCAGCGGCCGGACGCGCGGGCGGCGCCGGCCGCCCGCGCCGCCGCGTCACCGGTACCCTCCGGCAGCGGTACGACGATCGTCTCGGGGGCGTGGCTCTCGGCCGTCTCCCGCGCCCAGTCGCCGACCGCGACGACGATCACCTCGGCGTCGGTGAGGGGGTGGGCCGCCAGGGAGTCCAGCAGCTCGGTCAGACGCCCCTGTGCGTTCGGCCCGTAGATGATCAGGCTCAGCTGGGGCATCGCAGTGGACTCCTTCGACTCAATATCTTCGGGCTAACCTTTCATAACATACTGTCACTAAGTATATGAAAGGGATGGTCACCCCTGGGGGTGATTGCAGGCAGGGCTCAGGAGGAAAGAGGCACTTTCGGCGCGGCCGGTTGCGGTGTGCCCGCTTTCGCGGCCTCCGCCTTCGGCGCGGGCTTCTTCGGGGCCGGTTTCTTGTCGCCGGTGAACGCCTCGTACTCCTTCATGACCTCTTCGGTCGGCCCGTCCATGCGCAGCTCGCCGCGCTCCAGCCACAGGACCCGCTCGCAGGTGTCGCGGATCGACTTGTTGTTGTGGCTGACGAGGAAGACCGTACCCGCGTGCTGCCGCAGTTCGCGGATCCGTGCCTCGGAACGCTTCTGGAAGGAGCGGTCGCCGGTGGCCAGTGCCTCGTCGATCAGCAGGACGTCGTGGTCCTTGGCGGCGGCGATGGAGAAGCGCAGCCGGGCGGCCATGCCGGAGGAATAGGTGCGCATCGGCAGGGTGATGAAGTCGCCCTTCTCGTTGATGCCGGAGAAGTCGACGATGTCCTGGTAGCGCTCCTTGATCTGCTCCCGGGACATGCCCATGGCGAGACCGCCGAGGAAGACGTTCCGCTCGCCCGTGAGGTCGCTCATCAGGGCCGCGTTGACGCCCAGCAGGGACGGCTGGCCGTCGGTGTAGATGTGCCCGCTCTCCACCGGGAGCAGCCCGGCGACGGCCTTGAGCAGGGTCGACTTTCCGGAACCGTTGGTGCCGATGAGTCCGACCGCCTCGCCCCGGTAGGCGACGAACGAGACCTTCTTCACCGCGTGCACCGTGCGCACCCCGGCCGCCTTCTCGCTCTGCCTGCGGCGCAGGATGCGGTTCAGGGCGGCGGTGGCGGTGCCACGGCCGGCGCCGGTGCCGTTGACCCGGTAGACGATGTCGACGTCGTCGGCGATGACGGTGGGGATCTTCTCGGTCTGGGTCTGCTCAGCCACGGCCGTACGTCTCCTCAGCCTTCCAGAAGTAGATGAAGCCGCCGACGCCGGCGAGCAGGGCCCAGCCGGTGGCCGCCGCCCACACGTGCGGGGGCAGCGACGCGGCGTGGAAGCTGTCGATCAGCGCGAACCGCATCAGGTCGATGTAGACGGCGGCGGGGTTGAGCTCCAGCACGACCCTGACGGCGTGCGGCTCCTTCGTGGTCAGCTTGTCGATGCTCCACATCACGCCGGAGACATACATCCAGGTACGGAGCACGAACGGCATCAGCTGGGCGATGTCCGGGGTCTTGGCACCCAGCCGCGCCACGATCATCGAGACACCGGCGTTGAACGTGAACTGCAGGACGAGCGCCGGGATCGCCAGCACCCAGGAAGCGGCGACCGGCACGCCGAAGCAGAGCAGGATGACGACCAGCGCGGCCATCGAGAACAGCAGCTGCTGGAGCTGCTGGAGCGCGAAGGAGATCGGCAGGGCGGCGCGCGGGAAGTGCAGGGCGCGGACCAGGCCGAGGTTGCCGGAGATCGCCCGGGTGCCCGCCATGATCGAGCTCTGCGTGAACGTCCAGATGAACACGCCCGTGACCAGGAAGGGGACGTAGTCCGGCACGTTGTGCTTGGTGCCGAGCAGCACGCCGAAGATGAAGTAGTAGACCGCCGCGTTCAGCAGCGGGGTCATGACCTGCCAGACCTGGCCGAGCTTCGCCTGGCTGTACTGCGCGGTGAGCTTGGCGGTGGCGAAGGCGCTGATGAAGTGGCGCCGGGCCCACAGCTCGCGGACGTACTCCGGCAGGGACGGGCGGGCGCCGCTGACCGACAGGCCGTGCCGGGCCGCGAGTGCCGAGAGGTCGTCGGCGGCCGGGGCCCGGGTGGGGGGCGGTGTGTGGAGAACCTGGCTCACATCCGCTGCTTTCGCTCGGGGGTGGGGGTGCCGCGGCCGACTCTCGCCGGGGCCGCCGCGTCCGTGCCCGTCGTCCGTCGTTTCCTTACGTTTCTCTTCACGTTCTCTTACGTCGGGACGGGACCGTATCGTCGCAACGTGAGAGTAGGCCCAATCGACGTCGGAACGCAACCGTTTCGTCGTAACGCCCTATGCTGTGAGGTATGACGACGAACGCCGCCGAGCCCGCCGACGAGCCGCCGGCGCCTGCGCGCCGCCGGGTGCCCGCCGGGGCGGCCGTGCTGCGGGAGGACGTGACCGAGGCCATCCGGGCGGCCGTCTTCGAGGAACTGGCGGCCGCCGGCTACGCGCGCATGTCCATCGAGGGGATCGCCCGCCGGGCCGGTGTGGGCAAGACGGCGGTGTACCGGCGCTGGCGTTCGAAGCTCCACCTGGTCCTGGACGTCGTCTCCGCGATGGCCGTGACCGGCTTCCCGGTCCCCGACACGGGCTCCCTGGAGGGCGACCTGCGCCTCCTCTACGAGGTCACGTCCCGCGCCCTGCGCCACCCCGTCGCGTCCCAGATCATCCCCGACCTCCAGGCCGAGGCGGCCCGCAATCCCGACATCGCGGAGGCGTTCCAGAAGGCGCTGCGGGACGGCCAGGAGGGCGTGGCCAGCAAGATCGTGGCGGCGGCGGAGGGGCGGGGAGAGGTCCGCGCGGGCGTCGACCCCGACCTGGCGCTGGACATCGTCTCGGGTCCTCTGTACTGGCGCGCGGTGGTGATCCGCTCCCCGAAACTGCCGAAGGGCTACCTGGAGAAACTGGCACGGGCCACGGCGGGGGCGCTCAAGGCGCTGTGACGCCACCGGCCGGCCGCCGGGCCGCACCGGCCGGCTCCGCGCACCGCGCCGCCGTGGCCCGGGCGGGGACGCGGGGACGCGGGGACGCGGGGACGCGGACAACCGCGCGGACGGCCGGGACGGGCCCCGCGGCCCGCGGCCGGCCCGCACCACGACGGCGGGTCTCCTACGAGCGCGCCGCCTCCGGATGCAGCCGCACCCAGCCCTCCCACGCCGAACTGATCATGTCCTGCACGTCGTACTTGGCCTGCCAGCCCAGTTCCGTGGCGATGCGGGCGGCCGACGCGACGACGCGGGCGGGGTCGCCGGGGCGGCGCGGGGTGACCGTCGGGGGGCGGTTGTAGCCGGTCACGGAGTTGATGCGGTCGATCATCTCGCGAACGGAGACGCCCTCGCCCCGCCCGATGTTCAGGGTCAGATCGGCGCCGGGGGAGGAGTCGAGGGCGCGGGCGACGGCCACATGGGCCTCGGCCAGGTCGACCACGTGGATGTAGTCACGGACGCAGGTGCCGTCGGCGGTCGGGTAGTCGTCGCCGAAGACGCGCGGCGCCGCGCCCTCCGTGAGCCGCTCGAAGACCATCGGCACCAGGTTGTACACGCCGGTGTCGGCCAGCTCCGGGGCGGCGGCGCCCGCCACGTTGAAGTAGCGCAGCGACGCCGTGGCGAGGCCGGTCGCCCGGGCCGTGGCACGGACGAGCCACTCGCCGGCCAGCTTCGTCTCGCCGTACGGGGACAGCGGGCGGCAGGGGGTCTCCTCCGTCACCAGGTCGACGTCGGGCATGCCGTACACGGCCGCGGACGAGGAGAAGAGGAACGAGGGGATCTCGGCCCTCGTCACCGCCTCCAGGAGGACGCGCAGACCCTCCACGTTCTCCCGGTAGTAGTGCAGCGGGCGGTCCACCGACTCGCCCACCTGCTTCTTCGCCGCCAGGTGGACGACCCCGGTGATCCGGTGCCCGGCGAGAGTCCGGGCCAGCAGGTCCGCGTCCAGGACCGAGCCGCGCACCAGCGGGACCTCGGCCGGTACGCGCTCGGCGAGCCCCGTGGACAGGTCGTCGTAGACGACCGTGCGCTCGCCCGCCTCGGTCATCGCCCGTACGACGTGCGCCCCGATGTATCCGGCGCCGCCGGTGATCAGCCAGGTCATGTGCGGCCGTCTCCTCGTCAGCTCAACTCGTCAGCTCGTCGGCCGGCCCGCGCCCGGCCCGGGGGCGGTGTCGGTGGCCGGTCCCTGTCCCGGGCCGGTGTCGGTGGCCGGTCCGTTTCCCTGTCCCGGGCCGGTGTCGGTGCCGGCCCGTGTCCCCGTCTCAGTGAAGCAGGCGGCGAAGACGGCCGCGGGCCACCCTCAGTACTCCGCTCAGGCCGGTCGCCACCCGCAGCGCCAGTGCGCCGGAGTGCGTGACGTACGGCTGCGCCAGGAGCACGCCGTACACGGCGCTCGGGACGACACGCCGCCGCAGCCGGCCGGCGCCCGTGAGGGCGTGCGCCGTGACCTCCCGCTGCTCGCCGTCCGCGAAGCGGACGGTCAGCCGCAGGTCCCAGGTGCCCGAGCCGAGCCCTGCCAGGTCGACGGGCGCCTCCGCCGCCCAGGTGTCCGCGACGGAGGGCGCGAAGGCCACCGTCGTACGCCCACGGGTGCGGTCGTCCTCGCGTGCCTGCCACGCCACGTCCACCTCGCACGGGCCCGCCTGGGCCACCCTGCCGTACAGCTCGTGCAGCCGCAGGCGCAGCAGCGACGCACGCGCGCCTGGGCGCAGTTCCGCGTCCACCGCGAGCGGGAGCGTGGAGACGGGCCGGTTCAGCAGCGGGGCCAGGGAGACCTGGGGCAGACCGGCGGACCACACGGGGACGCCGTCGGGGGTGCGGGCGTAGGGCGGGAGCAGGCGCGCCGGGCGGGCGGCGAGTTCCCGCAGCCTGGGCAGGTCGCGCGGTTCGGGGGAGGCCAGCACCACCCGCGCGAGCAGGCGGCCGGCGGTGGCGGGGTGCGGCTCCCAGTCGGCCGCGTCGTAACGCGCGAGGTACTCCCGGGTGCGCGTCCACCACGCGCGCTGGTAGTCCGCGTCGCGCAGCCCCAGTTCGCGCACGTACATGCGCACATCGTGGTCGAGGAACTTGGCGCGCGTCGCCCGCGCCAGCTCCTTCTGCCCGGCGCTCAGCAGAATGTCGTACGCCAGCGCGCACGCCTCGATACGCGCCGTCCAGTTCGCGACGCGCCCCCGGTCCAGCGAGAGCGACAGCCGCTCGGCCGACCGGCGCACCTGCCACACGTACACCCGGTCCGGTACGAGCGCGAGGCGCGGGGCGGCGGCGAGCACGCGCGCGATGAAGACGAAGTCCTCGTAGAGGAAGCGGCCCTCGGGGAAGCGGATGCCGTGCTCGCGCAGGAAGTCGGTGCGATACAGCTTGTTGACGCACAGCGTGTCGTGGACCAGGCGGGGGTTCTGGGAGGGGCGGTCGAGGACGGTGCGTGCCGTGTAGAGGGGCGCCTGCCAGGGCTGTTCGCTCCCCGAAGGCAGCTCCCGGCGCACGCACAGGCCGCTCGTGACCTCGGCGCGCGCCTCCGTCGCCGCCGCCAGCAGCGCGTCCACCGCACCGGCCGGCAGCACGTCGTCGCTGTCCAGGAACATCACGTACGGCGCGGTCGCCGCGTCGATCCCGGTGTTGCGCGGGCTGCCGCAGCCGCCGCTGTTCACCTCCCGGCGCACCACTCGCAGCCGCGGCTCGCCGACGGCCAGCCGGGCGAGCAGCTCGTCACTGCCGTCGGTGGAGCAGTCGTCCACAGCGATCACCTCGGCGACCGCGGGCCCCTGCGCCAGCGCCGAACGCACGGCGGCGGTCACATGGGCGCGGTCGTTGTAACCGATGACGACGACGGCGACCTGGGACCCCGGCTCCGGTGCCGATACCGGTGCCGGGTGTGGGTCTCGCTGTTCTGGGTGCATGGAGTCCACGGACGGGAGCTTATAAATGTTTTGTAATACTCCGTTAAGAGGCGCTTAGTGCTCGCTTCGGAAGACGGTGGGAATCGGGGTGCGGTTCCGTCGCCGGCGCGATCTTTTCGGCCGGTGGCCGTGCGGCCTGCCACAGCCGCACGAACGACAATACGGTGCCGGCCGTCAGCAGCCCGTTCCGGGCCAGCATCAGCAGGCAGCCGGGCCAGGTGCCGCCGATGATCTCGCGGTAGCACAACGGGTAGGCCACCGTGCTCAGCGCGGCCGCCGCCAGCACCAGCACCGCGACCGGCCGCTGGCTGGTGTGCCGTGAGGTCAGGCACACGGCGGCCAGCCCGATCAGCCAGATCAGGTACTGCGGGCTGATGACCCGGCTGGTGACCGTGAACAGCAGCACCGCGCTCAGCGCCGCGTCGTACGGCGTGGCCTCGCTCCAGTGCCGCGCCCGCACCCGCCACAGCACCAGCAGCCCGAAGGAGACCGCCGTCAGCGCCAGGGAGGCGGTGGCGACGGCGTGCACGTGCGGGCCGACCAGTTCCATCGCGCCGTACCGGTAGCGGACCCGGCCGGACCAGCCGGCGTGCCGGGCCAGGTTGAGCGCCGTACCGCCGAGCGACTCCAGCTGCACACCCCGGCCGCCCTGCTCCCGCAGGAAGGAGAACGGGTGGGTGAGGCAGGCGGCGAGCAGGGCGAGACACGTGATCGCCGTCCACGCCGCCCACGTCCACGCGCTGCGGGCCGGCCGCCCCGGGGGCATGCCCAGCAGCACCAGCGCCGGCCACACCTTCACCAGCGCGCCCAGCGCCGCGAACACGCCGCCCGCGCGCGGGGAGCGCGCCGAGGCCAGCAGGGACAGCACGGCCAGGGCGGTGACCTGGACGTCGTACCGGGCGAGCGGCAGGTGCAGCAGCAGTGGCAGGCCGCCGGTCCACACGGCCGCGCCGAGCAGGCTGCGCCCGGGCCGGGTGCCCGCGCGGACCAGCGCCGCCCCGGTCAGCGCGTCCACGGCCAGGGTGAGCAGGACGAACGCCTGGAAGTACGTCAGGCCCGGCAGCAGTCCGGGCGCCAGCAGTACCGCGCCCGCGCCCGGCGGGTACTGCCACAGCGTGTCGTGCGCCGGGAAGGAGCCGTGCGCGAGCACGCCGTACCAGTGGAAGTACAGCCGCCACACCTCCCGGGTCACCGAACCCCCGCCGAGCAGCCGTCCTCCGCTGTGGGTGATCAGCCACAGCATCAGGGCACGGGTGGAGAGCCACATGGCGGTGAGGGTGAGGACCGGGCCGGGGGTGACACGGAGACGGTTCATCACATGGGAGCCTAAGCGGTGCGGATGGTGTATCCATGCTGATACGCCGTCAACGGCCGCAAATATTGGCTAATCGCAAGAGATCGGGCCATGGTGAACGTCGGGCTTCGTGTGAAACCGCAGTCGCGTCGGGCGGCTGGAGCGACCACCGGCGTGCCGACCGGTGCAACGAGCCACCCACCGCGCAGGGCACCCGGGCGCGCCCGGGAACGGCTGTGCCGGGCCACCGCCGTGAGCGTGCCCGCGCTGGTGATGCTGGCGCTCGGCCTCTGGCGGCTGGACCGGGGCGGCATGTGGCGCGACGAGGCGGTCAGTTTCCAGGTCGGGCGCCGTACGGTGCCGCGGATCTGGCTGCTGCTGCACGACGTGGACGCGGTGCACGGCCTGTACTACCTGCTGGTGCACGCCGTCCTCGCCGTCCACCCCGGGGAGGTCGCCCTCCGGCTGCCGTCGGTGTGCGCGGCGGCCGGCTCGGCGGCCCTGGTGGCGGCGCTCGGCACCCGGCTGGTCCGGCCGCGCGTCGGCCTGTGGGCCGGACTGCTCTACGCCGTCACGCCGATGGCCGGGCACTACGCCCAGGAGGGCCGCTCCTACGCCTTGGTCGCGGCCGGCGCCACGGCCGCGACCCTGCTGTTCGTACGGGCCGTGCGGGACGGCTCCTGGTGGGCGTACGGCACCGTGCTCGGCCTCACCTGCTGGCTGCACGAGTTCGCCGTCCTGCTGCTGCTCGCCCACGCGGTGTCGCTGGCGTCGGCGCGGGCCGGGGCGCGGGTGTGGCGGGGCTGGGGACGCGCGGCGGCGGCGGTCGTCCTCGCACTGCTGCCGATGGTGCTGGTGTCGCGGGGGCAGGCGGCGCAGGTGGCGTGGCTGCGGGAGCCCACGGCGGAGACGGCGGGCGGGCTGCTGCGGGGGTTTCTCGGGCCGACGGACGAGGTGTACGCGGTGTGTCTCGGGCTGGCTCTGGTAGGGCTGCTCGGGCTGGTGGGGCGGCGGGGGGAGATGACGTGTGCGGGGGTGGGGCTGCCGGTGATGGTGGTGCCGCCGGCCGTTCTGATGCTGGTGTCGCAGATGTCGCCGCTGTACGTCGACCGGTACGTGCTGTACGCGCTGTCGGGGGCGCCGCTGGTGGTGGCCGCGGGGGCTGAGCGGGTGGCGGCCCTGGTCGGCCGCCTGCCGCTGGGCGGTCGCCGCGTGCCCACCCGTTCCGCCCCGCGCGACGGCTGCCCACACGCCGACGGCCGGCCGATGGGGCGCCCTGTGGTGGGGGAGGGTGGTGAGGGTGCCGAGGGCCGGCCGATGGGGCGCCCTGTGGTGGGGGAGGGTGGTGAGGGTGCCGAGGGCCGGCCGATGGGGCGCTCCGTGCTGGGGGAGGGCGGGTCGGTCGGCGGTGGTCGGTCGGGGAGGCGTCCTCTGTGGTGGTCGCCCTCTGTCGCTCTCGCCGGTGTTCTCGCCGTCGCGCTCTCGCTCCTGCACCAGTTCCCCCTTCTCCAGAGGGACCGGGATCCCGGTCGGCGGCCCGATGACCTCGCTGCCGTCTCCCGGGCGGCCGCGCGGGAAGTGGGCGCCGGTGAGCCCGTGCTGTTCGTGCCGGCGCCCCTGCGGAACGTGGCGCTCACCTACCCCCGGTCGCTGCGGGGGACCCGGGACGTCGCGCTGGTGGCGGGGGCGGCCGAGTCCGGGACGCTGTACGGACGGGAAGCCGGCGTGAGCGAGCTGCGCCGCAGGCTGGCCCGGCTGGACCGGGTGTGGGTCGTCGGGGACCGCAGGCTGCTCGCCGGCCGCTGGGCCCCGCGCGACCCCGTCGAGCGGGCGAAGGCCGCCGTCCTCCGGCAGGAGTTCGTCGGCCGTGCGGAGGCCGTGCGGGGCGGGGTGACCGTACGCCTCTACGTCCGCCCGGTCAGCGCCCGCCCACGGCCTCCGTCCGCGCCGCCGCGTCCAGCGCGGCGGTGAGCTGGTCGAGCCGGGCGCGCAGCTCGCCGATCTCCGCCAGGTCGAAGCCGGTCGCCGACATGATCCGGCGCGGCACCTCCAGGGCCCGCTCGCGCAGCGCCGCGCCCTCCTCGGTGAGGTGGACCCGGACCGACCGCTCGTCCTCGGCGCTCCGCTCGCGCCGTACCAGACCGGCCGCCTCCAGCCGCTTGACCAGCGGGGACAGCGTGCCGGAGTCCAGCCGCAGCTGTTCGCCGAGCGCCTTGACCGGCAGGTCGCCCTGCTCCCACAGCACGAGCATCAGCAGGTACTGGGGATAGGTGAGCCCGAGGTCCTTGAGGATCACGCGGTAGACGCCGTTGAAGGCACGGGACGCGGCGTGCAGGGAGAAGCAGATCTGGCGGTCCAGCCGAAGCCAGTCGGCTCGGGTTCCCGGGGCGCCGGGAGGCGGGGGCGAGGCGGTCATGAGTCCAGGGTAGCTCTCACACGGCATTTAGTTGTACACAACTGAATTGTGTGCTCTACTTATGGTCGTACGGCGGACAGGACAGGGACCGCCGCCACACTCGACTTCCGCAAGGGATGATCTCCATGGACGCGCTCTACACCGCCGTCGCCACCGCGACCCACGGCCGCGACGGCCGTGCCGTCTCCTCCGACGGCAGGATCGACCTCAAGCTCGCCCCGCCGGTGGAGCTGGGCGGCAACGGCGAGGGCACCAACCCGGAGCAGCTCTTCGCCGCCGGCTACGCCGCCTGCTTCGGCAGCGCCCTCGGGCTGGTCGGACGCCAGGCGAAGGTCGACGTCAGCGACGCGGCCGTGACCGCCGAGGTGGGCATCGGCAAGCAGGGCGAGGGCTTCGGCCTGAAGGTGACCCTGCGCGTCGAGCTGCCCGACACCGTGGACCAGGAGACCGGCCGCAAGCTGGTCGAGACCGCCCACCAGGTCTGCCCCTACTCCAACGCCACCCGCGGCAACATCGACGTCGACCTCGTCATCGAGTAACCGCCGGCCCCGTGGCACGGGGGGGCCGGTCCCGGCCGGGGGCCGGCCCCCGCGGCCGTTACGCCGACGCCAGCGCGTCCGGGGCCGACGCCTGGCCCGGAATGCGGACCGCGGGCCAGGGCATCGACTCGCCCAGCAGCAGGACCCGTACGACCCGCTCGGCCGCCCGCCCGTCGTCGAACTCGCAGAACCGCTCCCGGAACCGGGCGCGCAGCCGCGCCGACTCCGCGTCCCGCCACGTGCCCGCGGCGAACAGCCAGGACAGCTCCCGGTACGAGCGCGAGACATGGCCCGGCGGCTCGGCGGTGATGTCGAGATAGGCGCCCCGGCTCGCCGTGAACGACGGCCAGTCGTCGGCGTGCACCACGATCGGCCGGTCGAGGTGGGCGTAGTCGAACATGATGGACGAGTAGTCCGTGACCAGCGCGTCCGCCGCCAGCAGCACGTTGGCCGCCCGCGGCTCGTCGGTCGCGTCGACCACGACCCCGCGCCGGGCCAGCTCCGCGAGGCCCAGGCCCCGCGCGGGACCGTCCGCCAGCGACGGGTGCAGCCGGACCACGAGCGTGCGCCCCTCGCCGAGGTCGGCGGCGAACCGGGCCAGGTCGATCCGGTCCACGTGCCCGCCCCGGCGGTAGTCCCGGCGGGTCGGCGCGTACAGCACGACCGTGTGGTCCGCCGGGATGCCGTGCCGCTCCCGGAAGTCCGAGGCGCCGCCGTTCACCAGCACGTCGTTGCGCGGACTGCCGGTGCGCACCGAGGCGAAGTGGCAGGGGTAGGCCCGCTCCCAGACCAGCTCGGAGTGCCGGTTGGCGACCAGGCTGTAGTCCCAGCGGTCGGCCCGGCGCAGCATCTGCGGCACGTCGAAGCCGAGCCGCGCGCCCGGCTTGTCCAGCAGGTCGGCGCCCAGGTACTTCAGCGGTGTGCCCTGGTGGGTGTGGATGTGCACGCTGCCGGGGCGCTTGACCAGCGTGCCCGGCCAGTTGACGTCGTTGACGAAGAACTTCGCGCGTGCGGTCACCTCCAGATAGCGCCGGGAGCCGACGATCACGTGCTCGACGTCGGGCGGCAGCTGCGCGGCCGTCTCCGCGTCCCGTACCACCCACACCCCGCGCAGCTGCGGCGCGATCTCACGCGCCGCGGCGTACACGGCCGCCGGGTCGCCCAGCAGGCCCCGGTGCGAGGACGCCGAGTACACCACCAGGCCGTCGTCCAGCGGGCGGTGGGCGTGCAGCCCCGCCCAGCCGGTACGGGCCCGCGCGGCGGCCGTCCGGCGCACCCGGTCCGCCCGCCGGGCCGCCATCCGTCCCGCCCGCGCCGCCTGCCGTCGCAGCCGGTAGCTCGTCCAGGAGCCCGCCAGCGCGGCGACCTCGCCGTCCACCAGGGCGCCGGCCGGCCGGTGCCGGCGGAACATCTCCGCCGTACGCCGGAAGAACTCGGCCTTGTCGGCGGGCGGCAGCCGGTCCGGTTTGGCGAGGATGTCCAGGCAGTGCTCGCCCATCTTGCGGTGCAGGTACGGCCGCCAGCCGGCCAGCTCCGGCCGCTCGGCCACGAACGCGAAGACCCGCTCGTACTGGTCGTGGATGTCGAAGTGCTTACGGCTGGTGGTGGACAGGATGTTGCCCTGCCGGCGCTGCCGGTAGTTCAGGCAGATCCGGTCCAAGGCGGCGATCCGGCGGGCGCTGAGCATGACCGGGAAGGTCCAGGGGGTGTCCTCGTAGTAGCCGGGCGGGAACACGAAGCCGTTGTCCGTGACGAACTCCCGGCGGTAGACCTTGTTCCAGACCACCATCAGCAGGTCGAGGATCCGCGGATGCTCCGCGGCGGTGAACGTGTCCGCCCCTGCCTCGGCCAGGACCTGGGCGAGGACGTTGCGCCGGGTGCCGCCCCACCAGTAGGTGCGCGCGTAGTCGAAGACGAGCACGTCCGGCTCGTCGGCCTCGGTGAGCCGGTCGGCGACGGCCCGCAGCGCGCCCGGCGTGAGCGTGTCGTCGCTGTCCAGGAAGAACAGGTAGTCGCCGGTCGCCTCGGGCATGCCCGCGTTGCGGGCCCGGCCGAGACCCACGTTCTCCGGCAGGTGCAGCACCTTCACGCGCGGGTCGCGCGCTGCGTACTCGTCCAGGATCGCGCCGCAGCCGTCCGGGGAGCAGTCGTCCACGGCGATCAGCTCGAAGTCGGCGAAGGACTGCCGGAGCACCGAGTCCAGGCACTCGCGCAGAAAGCCCTGCACCTTGAAACAGGGCACGATCAGACTGAAGCGGGGCACGGCGGGTCAGCTCCTCACGAGGGTCGCGGCGGCGGGGGCGGGGATGCGCTCCGCGAGCGGGATCACGGGCGGGACCGCCTCCGGCGGTTCTCCGAGCAGCACCCGCCGCACCACCCGCTCGGCGGCCCGCCCGTCGTCGAACTGGCAGAACCGCTCCCGGAACGCGGCCCGCAGCGCCCCGGCCTCCGAGCCCCGGTACGAGCCGTCGCGGAAGACGGCGGCCAGCTCCTCGGGGGTCCGGGCGACCACGCCCGGCGGCTCGGCGAGCAGGTCGAAGTAGACGCCCCGGGTCTCCTGGTAGACGTCCCAGTCGTCGGCGTACACGACGATCGGCCGGTCCAGGTTGGCGTAGTCGAACATGATGGACGAGTAGTCGGTGACCAGCGCGTCCGCGGCCAGGCACACGTCCTCCGAGGAGCGGTGCGCGGTGACGTCGATGATCCTGTCCGAGCCCTGGGGGCGGCCCCGGTCGTAGAAGTAGTGGGTGCGCAGCAGCACGACGACGTCCTCACCGGCCGCCGCGCAGAACGCCTCCAGGTCCAGGCCGGTCTCGAAGCCGGTGTGGTGGTCGCGGTGGGTCGGCGCGTACAGCACGGCGGTCATGCCCTCCGGGACGCCCAGTTCGCGCCGGATCCGGGCCACGTCGCGGGCGGTCGCCGTGCAGTAGACGTCGTTGCGCGGATAGCCGTACTCCAGGTGCTCGTAGGAGCCGGGGAAGGCACGCTCCCACATCTGGGTGGAGTGGCGGTTGGCGGAGAGGTTGAAGTCCCAGCGGTCGACCCGGCCCAGCAGCCTGGTGAAGCTGCCGGACCGCGCGGCGACCACCGGGTACGTCGACTGGTCCACGCCCATCGTCTTCAGCGGGGTGCCGTGCTGGGTCTGCAGGTGCACGCTGCCGCGCCGCTTGACGATGCCCTCGGCGAAGTTCGCGTTGTTGATCAGGAACTTGGCGCGGGACAGCACCTCCCAGTAGCGGCGGGAGCCGATCACCACGCACTCGACGTCCCGCGGCACGGCGTGCTCCTGGCCGGCCTCGACGAGGAACACCGAGCGGATGTGCGGGGCGAGTTCACGGGCCTTGGCGTGGATCGCGGCCGGGTTGCAGGCGTAGCCGCGGCCCCAGTAGGCGCAGTACACGGCGAGGTTCTCGTCGAGCGGGCGGCGCAGGTCGCGGGCGTAGCGCAGCCGGGTGCGCAGCATGCGCGGGCGCGGCAGCCGCCGGGCGGCGCCGTCGACGGCCCGGCGGCTGCCGCGCAGCGCACGAAAGGCGGTGTACGCGCCCGACGCCAGCAGCCGGTGCTGCACGCCCAGACTGCCGTCCGGCACCCGGTGCCCGGCCGGCCGGTGCTTCCGGTAGAGCCGGGCCGCGCGGCGGAAGAACGCCCGGTGCCCGGAGGGCAGCCGCTCCGGCCGGGACGCCGTCTTCAGCACCACGGCGAACAGCTGGTCGAACAGGGGGCCGGTCCGCTCGATGGGCAGGGCGTGCTCGGCCGCCCCGGTCAGCACCCGCTCCACCTGGTCCAGCAGATCGTGCTGGTGCGGCCCGGGCAGATTGAGCCGGCTGCCCTGGCGGCGCAGCCGGTGCCGTACGACGGTCCGGCGCAGCACCGCGATCCGCCCGGCGGCGACACCGACCAGCCCGCCCCACCCGAGATCGGTGAAGTGACCGTCGGGAAAGGTGAGTTCCCGCTCGATGAGGAAGGCACGGCGGTAGACGGCGCTCCACGCCGGCAGCTGGACGCCGGTCAGCTTGGGCAGCTCGACGGGAGCGAAGGCGCCCCGCGGAGCTTCCGCGAGCAGCGGCGCGGCCGGATTCGTCGGCTCGCCCTCCCACCAGGGGACGCGCTCGTGCTCGGCGTACAGCACATCCACGTCCGCGATCTCCGACAGCCGGGCGTCCAGCGCGGCCAGTGCGCCCGGCAGCAGCAGGTCGTCACCGTCCAGGAACAGCAGATACGTGCCGGTCGCCGCCGCCATCCCGGCGTTGCGCGCCCCGCTCGGACCGGCGGACGGCGGCGAGTGGACCGGGGTCACCCGGGAGTCCCGCTCGGCGTACCCGGCCGCCACCGCTGCCGCCGGGGCGTCGGGGGCGTCGCAGACCGGGATCAGCTGGAGGTCGCCGAAGGACTGGCCGAGGACCGAGTCCAGCGCCTGGGACAGCCGGCCGGCGACCCCGTGGGAGGGGACGATGATGCTGAAGCGGGGCATGTGGTTCTTTCTGTCGTCGTGCGGACGCGGCCGGGCCGTCCCGCCGGACGCCAGGTGGACGGCCGGCTCGGGCTGGGCCGCGTCGAGCCGAGGGGCATGGGAACTCCCGGAAGGACCAACGGTGTTCAGTGGCTCCCGGTGACGGGAAGGGGGCCGGAAGGTTGCGGCACGGTGGCCAGCGGGGAGCGCGCGCAGGCCGACGGCACCGGTGTCCGGTCCGCGAGCGGCACCACCGGCGGCAGCTCCGTCTCGCCCAGCACCACCCGCCGTACGACCCGCTCGGCGGCGCGCCCGTCGTCCCACGGGCAGAACCGCTGCCGGAACGCCGCCCGCAGCTGCGCCGAGCGCGAGCCGCGCCAGTGCCCGGTGGCGAAGATGTCGATCAGCTCGTCCTCGCTGCGTGCCACCGCGCCCGGCGGGAAGGCGGGCAGGTCGACATAGACGCCGCGGGCCGCCTCGTACGCCGTCCAGTCCTCGGCGTGCACCACGATCGGCCGGTCCAGGCCCGCGTAGTCGAACAGCACGGGCGCGTAGTCGGTGAGCAGCGCGTCCGAGGCGAGACACAGGGCGGCCAGGTCCGGGTGGCCGGAGACGTCGATGATCCGGGTGCCCTGCACCGGGCAGTGGGCGCGGGCCAGGAGCACGAAGCGCGGGCCCAGGCGGCGCAGGACCCGCTCCAGGTCGAGCAGCGGGCGCTGGGTGCGCCGGTGATCGCGGTACGCAGGCGCGTACAGCACCGCGACCGCGCCCTGTGGAACGCCCAGCGAGGCGCGCAGCCGGGCCACGTCCGCCGTGGTCGCCCGCTGGAAGACGTCGTTGCGGGGCAGCCCGTACTCCAGCGTGGCGTAGCGGCCCGGGTGCACCCGTTCCCAGGTCAAGGTGGCGTGCCGGTTGCCGGACAGGACGTAGTCCCACTGGTCCACGCCCCGCAGCAGTTCCGCGAAGTCCGTGTCCCGGGCCGCCGCCGGGTGCTCCAGCAGATCGAGGCCCGCGTGCCCCAGCGGGGTGCCCTGCTGGGTCTGCACGAAGACCTGCCCGGCCCGCTTGCGCAGCCGCCCCTCGAAGCCGGCGTCGCTGACCAGGTACCGGGAGCGGGCCAGCGCCGACCAGTAGGCGGCCGTGCCGGGCGTCAGCCGGCGCGGACCCGGCGGCGCCGCGTGCTCCTGCCCGGGCCGGGCGATCCACGCCGTGCTCAGGTGCGGGGCGTGCGTGCGGAACGCCTCCTCCAGCGCGGCCGGATCGCCGCGCCCCTCCCGGGCGGCGAACACCGCCCGGTCCGGGCGCAGCGGCAGCCGCAGCTGGATCCGGTAGTGCAGCTGGAGCGCACCGGTGCGCAGGGCGCGGGCCAGCCGTGCCGCGGACTTCCGCGTGCGCCGGCGGACGGCCGCGGCCAGCCGGAGCGCCCGGAACGTGCGGTGCAGGCCGAAGCGGAGCAGGGCGTGCCGCGTCCGGAGCCGGGTCCCCGGCACGCGGTAGCGGCGGTAGTGCTCGCGGGCCCGGCGCAGGAAGTCGCCGTGACTGCCGCGCGGCAGCCGGCCCCGCCGGGTGAACACCACCGCGTAGTGGTCGACCATCCGCTGGAACAACTCGGGCCGCCAGCGGGCGAGTTCGGGCCGTTCCTCGACGTACGCGAACACCCGCTCGTACTGCTCGAACAAGTCGAAGTGCCGGCGGCTGGTGGTGCCCAGGATGTTGCCCTGCCGGCGCTGCCGGTAGTGCACGCAGACCCGGTCCAGGGTGGCGATCGACTCGGCCGTCAGCAGCACCGGGAAGGTCCAGGGGGTGTCCTCGTAGTAGCCCGGCGGGAACGTGAATCCGTGGGCCCGCACGAACTCGCGCCGGTACGCCTTGTTCCAGGCCACCATCAGCACCCGCAGCAGCCCCGGCCGGTCCTCCAGCCGGAACGGCGCCGGGCCCTGTTCGGTGAGGTGGGCGGCGAGCTGGTTGCGCACCTGACGGCCGTCCCAGTAGGTGCGCGCGTAGTCGAAGACCAGGACGTCCGGGTCGCCGGTCTCCTTGAGCCGGTCGGCGACCGACCGCAGCGCGTCCGGGGTGAGCGTGTCGTCGCTGTCCAGGAAGACCAGGTAGTCACCGGTCGCCTCCGCCATGCCCGCGTTGCGGGCGCGGCCCAGCCCCTGGTTCTCGGGTAGGTGCAGGGGCTTCACGCGCGCGTCCCGGGCCGCGTACTCGTCGATGATCTCGCCGCAGGCGTCGGGTGAGCAGTCGTCGACGGCGATCAGTTCCAGATCGGGATACGACTGCGAGAGCACCGAGTCCAGGCACTCGGAGAGATACGCCTGGACCTTGTGCGCGGGGACGATGACACTGAACCTGGGCAAGGGACATCCATGGGTCGGTCGGCGCGGGCGTTCTGCCCGGGAACGGCCGATGGAGTGACTTGGTTACGGTTCCGTACGGCATTCGGGCTACTTCAGGTGAACGCGAAGGGGCGGTCCCCTGACGGCCCGCCCCTCCGAACGCCTCCCTTTCGTGGTTACTTGACCGCTCCCGCCATCACCCCGGTCACGAACTGCTTCTGGAACGCGAAGAACACGGCCAGCGGGATCACCATCGAGATGAACGCACCGGGCGCCAGCACGTCGATGTTGTTGCCGAACTGCCGTACCTGCGTCTGGAGGGCGACCGTGATCGGCTGCGTTCCCGACTTGGTGAACACCAGGGCGACCAGCATGTCGTTCCACACCCACAGGAACTGGAAGATGCCGAGCGAGGCGATCGCCGGGCCGCCCAGCGGCATCACCACCCGTGCGAACAGGCGCAGTTCGCCCGCGCCGTCCAGCCGGGCCGCCTCCAGCAGCTCGCGCGGGATCTCCGCGAAGAAGTTCCGCAGCAGGAACACCGCGAACGGCAGACCGAACCCGGTGTGGAACAGGATCACCCCGAAGATCGTCCCGAACAGCCCCAGCTTGCCGAACAGTTCGGCGATCGGGATCAGCGCCACCTGCACGGGTACCACCAGCAGGCTCACCACGCCCAGGAACCACCAGTCCCGCCCCGGGAACTCCATCCACGCGAACGCGTACCCGGCCAGCGCCCCGATCACCACGACCAGGGCGGTCGCCGGAACCGTGATCAGCACCGTGTTCAGCAGGGAGCTGGTGATGTCGGAGTTCTCCAGCAGCTTCTGGTAGCTGTCGACGGTGAGCTGGGACGGCTTGGAGAACACCGTCCACCAGCCGCTCGCGCTCATGTCCTGCGGCGCGCGCAGCGAGGAGACGAGCAGTCCGATGGTGGGCACCAGCCAGAACAGGCCCACGACGATCAGCACCACGCGGACCAGTCCGCCGCTCAGTTTCTCGGCGACACGGGAACCGACCGACTGCCTGGCCCCGGCCGTCCGGACCGGCTCGGCCTTCCCGACGCTCCCGACGGTCACCGTCATCGCCGCACCTCCCGCCGCAGCCGGCGAATATTGCTGTGCCGTCCCGGGGGGCGACCCCCGGACCCCCGGCCGTTGTCAGGCGCATCCGGCGTCATCGCCGCACCTCCCGCCGCAGCCGGCGAATATTGCTGTGCCGTCCCGGGGGGCGACCCCCGGACCCCCGGTCGTTGTCAGGCGCATCCGGCGTCATCGCCGCACCTCCCGCCGCAGCCGGCGAATATTGAAGAGCATCACCGGGATCACCAGCAGCAGCAGGAACACCGAGATGGCGCTCGCGATGCCCGGCTGGCTCTCCGCGAAGCCCTTGCGGTACAGCTCCAGCGCCAGCACGTTCGCGTCGTCCTGGGAGGAACCCGGCGCGATGATGAACACGAGGTCGAACACCTTCAGCACGTTGATCATCAGCGTGACGACGACGACCGCCAGCACCGGTGCCAGCAGCGGCACGGTGACCTTGCGGAACACCTGCCACTCGGAGGCGCCGTCCACCCGTGCCGCCTCCAGCAGCTCCCGGGGCACGCCCGCGAGGCCGGCCGCGATCAGCACCATCGCGAAGCCCGCCCACATCCACACGTACGCCCCGATGATCGACGGCGTGACCAGCGCCGGGCCGAGCCAGTCGACCCCGTTGTAGGGCTCCTTGAAGTTGCTCGCGGGCAGCCTGAGGCGAGCCCCGTCGGCCGACGCGGGCAGGGTGAAGGTGCCGTCACCGGCCGCCTTCGCCGAGGCGACCACCTTGCCGTCCTTCACCGCCTCGATCAGCATCCCGGCATAACCCACCTCGGACGCATCGGGCGCGCCCAGCTTGCCGACGCCCTTGCCGCGGGTGAAGTCCTGCCAGGTGGTGCCGGTGACCTTCGCCGGCTCCGGACGGGCGGCGGCGGCCTTCTCCGCGCCGTCCGGCAGCTGTTCCGGGGCGACGCCGACGAGCGGCAGGGTGACCGGCTGCCCGGCGTGCACGGCGGCCCTGGTGACGAAACCGCCGCCCTCGGCCACCAGCGGCGACCGGCGGCCCGGGTGGGCCTTCGGGAACGCCGACGCCTGCGCGAACGTGTCGTGCACGCCCACCCACACCGCGTTCGCGACGCCCTTGTCCGGGTCCTGGTCGTACACCAGCCGGAAGATGATCCCGGCGGCCAGCATCGAGATCGCCATCGGCATGAAGACGACCAGCTTGAACGCCGTTCCCCAGCGCACCCGTTCGGTCAGCACCGCGAAGACGAGACCGAGCGCGGTGGAGACGGTCGGCGCGAACACCACCCAGATGACGTTGTTCTTCAGGGCGGTCCGGATGCCGTCGTCGGTGAAGAGCGACTTGTAGTTGTCGACGCCGGCGAAACCGTCGCCGGAGGCGTTGTAGAAGCTGCGGACGAGCGAGTACCCGATCGGGTAGACCACGAGCGCGCCGAGCAGTACCAGCGCGGGCAGCAGGAACAGGGCTGCCACGGTCCTGCGGGTGCCGGTCACGCTCTTGCGACTGCGGGGCGCGGCGGGGCCCGGTGGGGCCCCGGCCGCCGCTGCCGACGCCATGGCCGGATCAGCCCCCGTTCCCGTAGGCCGCCGCCGCGTCCTTCTCCAGCTTCGCCTGGGCGCCCGCGATGTCCTTCGGGTTCTTCAGGAAGTCCTGGAGGTCCTTCCACTCACCCTTGCCGGGCGTCCCGCCGAATGCCTGCGGGGCCTGGTCGGACATGTCGAACCGGAAGTCGTCGCCGGACGCGATCAGCGCCTTGGCGATCTTCTGCTGCACCGCGTTCGGGTACGCCGACACCGGTACGTTCTTGTTCGGGGAGAGGTAGCCGCCGAGCTTGGCCTGGATGGTGGCCGCGTCCGGGGAGGCGAGGAAGGTCATCAGCGCCTGCGCCGCCTTGGAGTCCTTCAGGATCACGGCCGCGTCACCGCCGGAGACCACCGGCGCGGCCGAGCCGACGGCCGGGAACGGGAACACCTTCGCGTCCGTGCCCACTTTCGCCTTGGTCTCACCGATGTTGACCTGCACGAAGTCGCCCTCGTAGACCATCGCGGACTTCGGCTGGTCGCCGCCGGTGAAGGTCTGGGTGACCGACTGCGGGAACTCCGTCTGCAGCGCGCCGTCCTGGCCGCCCGCCAGATAGTCCTTCTTGGCCCAGATCTGGGCGAGGGTGGTCAGCGCCTGCTTCACCGACGGATCGGTCCACTTGATCTTGTGCTGGGCGAGCTGGTCGTATTTCTCCGGTCCGGCCTGGGAGAGGTAGATGTTCTCGAACCAGTCGGTCAGCGGCCAGCCGTCCGCTCCGGCCACCGAGAACGGCGTGACCCCGGAGTCGTACACCGCCTGCGACGCGGTCAGCAGGTCCTGCCAGGACTTCGGCTCCTGGGCGCCCGCGTTCTCGAAGACCTTGGCGTTGTACCAGATCAGCGACTTGTTGGCGGCCTTGTAGTAGACGCCGTACTGCTTGCCGTCGACCTTGCCGATGTCCTGCCAGCCCTGTGAGTAGTTCTTCGCCAGCTCCTTCTGGCCCTCCGGCCCGACGGGCTTGGCCCAGCCCTTCTGCACGGCCTGCTTGATGGCGCCGGGCTGCGGCAGCAGCGCGACGTCCGGCGGCTGGCCGCCCGCGATCTTCGAACCGAGGAAGTTGATGATCGGGTCCTGCGCGGGCACGAAGGTGACCTTCGCGCCGGTGCGCTTCTCGAACTCGGCGAGGACCTTCTTGAAGTTGGCCTGCTCACCACCGGTCCAGACGGCCGCCACCTCCAGACGGGCGCCGTTCAGTTTCGGCAGGGAGACGGTGGAGCCGGTGGCCCCGTCGCTCTTCTCCCCGTTGTCCTTCTTGTCGTTGTCACTGCTGGAGCAGGCGGTGAGCGCGAGGGCTCCGGTGAGCAGGGCGGCGAGTGTGGTGACGGCCCTGTGGGTGTGGAACGTGCTGCTCTTGCTGTGCATCACTTCCCCGTTCGGTCGTTCTCCGTTGAACGTCGTTGAACGTCAGATCTCTGTCCCGTGCGGTCCGGTGTACGCCGGGCCGCTCCGGGCGGGCAAGAGCGCCTGCGGTGTCAACCGGTGCATCGTGACCGGCTCGTGACCAGGGGTGCATGCGTGCCGGTTTCCGGCGGCCGGGGACAGCCGGTTCAGCTGGGTCCTGTCTGCCACTTCGCGTGATCGCCCCGAACGCGACGGACGGCAAGCGTCGGACAGCGCTTGCGCGGCAGGCGGGAAGTGGCGGAGAGGTCCTGCGCGGCTGGCGGGAAGTGGCGGAGAGGTCCTGCGCGGCAGGCGGGGAGTGGCGGAGAGGTCGCGCGCGGCAGGCGGGTAGCGTCGGACAGGTTCTACGCGACCGAGGGGAAGCGTCGGACAGGTCCTAGAGGAGTGACGGCACCTCCGCCGCCGCGACCTCCCGGGCCGCCCGCTCCACCGCGCTCGCCAGCAGGGCCAGGTCCGTCGGGCCGTTGCCCAGCTCCCGCACCGGCCGGCGGGCCGGGGGGTCACCCATGCGCTGCCAGTCCAGCGGGACCACCGTGGGCCGCTGTGTCGCGGTACGCGGGATACGGCCGGTCACCCGGCCGCCCTGGAAGCCCACGGTCCGCCCGTCCGCGTACGCCAGCCGCCCCCGTCCCGGCGCCGGCTGGTCCGGCCCGGGCTGCGGGGCGTCCAGTACGACCCGCAGGGCCGCCCGGCGCGCCGTCTCCGACTCCGCCGTACGTCCCCCGGCCGCGGCCGCCGCCACCAGATGCACACCGAGCCGCTCGCCCTCCCGGGCCACCGCCTCCAGCGCCCGTATCACCGACCCCGCGGCGGGCCGGCCCGGCGAACCGAGCGCGGGGGAGACCAGCGCGTCCAGGTCGTCGACGACCACCACGAGCCGGGGCAAGGGCGGCGCCGCGCCGGCGCGCCGCCGGGCCGCCGCGCCCGGCCGCAGCCGCAGGGTGGAGCTGGGCGGCGTTTCTATGTCACCGGAGGCGGAAGAGGACGTGCGCTGCGCGAGCATGTCCCCGGCGGCGGACGTGCGCTGCGCCACCATCCGGCCGGACACCTCCCGCCCGGCGTGCCACCGGGCGAAGTCCGTCCGGCCCAGCAACTCCGCGCGGCGCTTCAGCTCGGCCGTCAGCGACTGGGCGAACTCCCGCATGCGCACCGGGTCGTTGGCGATCAGGTGAGTGGTCACATGCGGTATGTCCGTGCACGCGCGCAGGCCCTCGCCGTGCCCGGCGCCCGTGCCCACCCCGTCCCGGCCGTCGAGCAGCACCACGGCCAGCCGGTCCGGCCGCTCGCCGGCGGCGAGCGAGGTGACCACGGCCCGCAGCAGCTCGGTCCGGCCGCTGCCCACCGGCCCCTCGATCAGCAGGTGCGGCCCGTCGGCCACGAGGTCGGCGGTGAGCGGCCCGCGCGGCCCGGCACCCAGTACCGCCCGCGCCCGTCCGCCCAGCGCCTCCGCGTCGTCGGCCGCGTCCGCCCAGCGCGCCATCAGCGAGGCGGGGGTGGCGCGGGCCAGCCCCAGCTCGTCCAGGAGCCGCGCCGACTGCGGCAGCGGCGCGGACACGCGCGCGTCCGGCTCGCCGGGCGGGCCGTCCGGGCGCAGCGGTGCCAGCGCCCGCGCGAACCGCTCCGCCCAGGCGGCGGAGACGGCGTCCACGGTGGCGGGCGTACCGGGGCCGACGGGACCGCCCGGGGCCACCCGCAGCAGCTGAAGACCGGCGGCGACGTCTCCGCTGAGCACCGCCACGGCACCGCAGTGCCGGAAGGTCGGCGTCACCTCGCAGGCGGCCTCGTACGTCCGCGTCACGGACGAAGCGGGCGAGGCGGGCTCGGTCTCGGCGAGACAGACCACATGGATCCCGGCCCGCGGTCCGGTCACGGCCAGCCGCGCGAGGGCGTCCCGCAGCGCGGAGCCGCCCGGATCCCCGTCCACGACGACGACGGTGTACGGCCCCGCGAAGCCGCCGGCACCGGCGGGGCCGGCGTCTTCCCTGGCCCAGGAGGGGCGGCGGGCGGGGCCTTCGCTGTCGGGATGAACGCTGTCGGGATGAACAGGGTCGAGACGCGAGGGAGCGTGCCCGGTGGGGCCCCCACCGGCCCCAACGACTCCGTTCCCCCTGACGACGGCTCCGTGGCTTGCGGCGGCTCCGTAGCTCGCGGACGTTCCGTGGTTCACGGGCGTTCCGTGATGCGTGGGGGCGGTTCCATGGGCGCCGGGGGTGTTTGCGTGGTTCGTGGGGGCGGTTGCGTGGTTCGCGGGGTTGGTTGCGTGGCTTCCGGGGGCGGCCGGAGTGGCGGTGCCGGGGGTGTACGTGCCCGCTGGATCGGGGGCGGTGCCGGGGGCGTACGTGCCCGCTGGATCTGGGGTGGGGCTCGGGGCGTACGTGCCCGCCGGGTCCGGGGTGGGGCTGGGGGCGTACGTGCCCGCCGGGCCGGGGGTGGAGCTGGGGGCGTACCTGTCCGCTCGGTCGGGGGCGGTGCCGTGAGCGGGCATGCCGGGGGCGCTGTGGTGTGCGGAGTGCGGGCCAGGTGCGGGGGTGCGCGGGACTCCCTGGTGCGGGTTCGCTGCGTGGGTGCCCGGGCGCGCCAGGCGGGGGTCGGCTGCGGGGGCGCCGGGGGCTCCAGGGTGGGGGCCGGCCGCGTAGGTGCCTGGGCTTCCGGAGTACGGGTCGTCCGCGGGGGTGCGCGGCGTTCCGGGGCGTGGGTCGTCCGCGGGGGTGCGCGGCGTTCCGGGGCGGGGGCCGGCCGCGGGGGTGCCGGAACTTGCCGGGTACGGGCCGGCTGCCGGACCGCCGCCGGGCCCGGGGTGGGCGCCGGGGCCGGGCAGGCCGGGCGCCGGGATGGGGGTGCCCGGTGCGGGGGCGCTCGGTGCGGACATGCCGGCCGGGCTCGGCGCCGCGTCCCCATCAGGGGCACCGGGCATGCCAGCCGGTGTCGTCCCGCCCTGGGCTCCGGACGCTGCGATCCCGTCTTGACCTCGGGAGAGTCCGATGTCGTCTCGGACTCGGGACGGCGCGATCCCGGCCTGGGCTCCGGTCGGTGCGACCCCGCCTTGGCCTCTGGAAGACCCGATCCCGCCTTGAGCTCCGGTCGGTGCGATCCCGCCCTGGCCTCGGAACGGCCCGATCCCGTCGTGGACTCCGGTCGGTGCGACCCCGCCCTGACTTCCCGAGGGCCCGATCCCGCCCCGGCCGCCGGCTGCCGCCGGGTCCGCGCCGCGCGCCGCGGCGGCGTTCGGGTCCGCGTCGCGCGCCGTGGCGGGGTGGGCCGTCGTCCGGCCCGTCGCCGCGTGGTCCTCCACCCGGCGCAGCAGTTCCTCCGTGCGGGCCGCCGCCTGTTCGCGGTCGTAGGCCAGCAGCAGGCGGCAGTCCTGGCCGTGGCCCGGCCGGACATGCGGGAGCCAGCCCAGCCAGCCCCACTCGGCCGTACGCTCCGCCACCGGCCGCGTGTGGTCCGCGCTGATCAGCACGATCTCCAGCAGGTCGGGGGAGTGCAGCGCGGTGAGCTGGGCGAGCACCGCGCGGGCCAGCCCCGACAGCCGGGGGCGTGGACCGGCCAGGCCCAGCGCTCCCGCCTCGCGCAGCGCGGCGGTCACCGGCACCGCGGGCAGCAGGCTCGAGCCGTCCGGTGCGCTCCGGTCGGCCGTCCCGAGCCGCACGGTCAGGGCCTCGGGGTGGCCCGGGCCGCGCTCCCACAGTCGGGGCCCGGGGCCCAGCGCGGTGAGCAGCAGGGCGGCCGGATCCGGCCAGGTCTCGGGTTGCCGCGGGACACCGGCCGTCGGGGTTCCGGCGGCGCGGGCGGCCGTGCCGTCGTACGCCGTGGGGCCGGTCGGCTGCTCCCCGCGCCCGCCGGTCAGCCGGCGCGCCCAGGCTCCGAGCCCGCGCCGCCGGGGGCCCTGGCGGGTGTCGTGCGGAGCGTCGGTGTCTCCAGGGCGGATGCCCCGCGGGACGTCCGTGCCCCTGACCGGGGTGCCCTTACGGCCGCCCGTCCGCGGGGCCTCGCCGCCCTGCGCACCGGAGTACGCGGCGCCGGGCGTCCTTCCCGGGCCGGCGGCACCGAAGCGCCCCGCGTGCGTGTCCGCACCGGACGCCGTGCCGGCCGCACCTGAGCCCGTGCCCCAGCCGTCCACGCTCGACGCCGTGCCGGCCGCACCGGAGCCCGTGCCCCGGCCCTCCAGGCCGGACGCGCCGGAGTCCGTGTCCCAGCCGTCCACGCCGGACGCCGTGCCGGTCGCAGCGGAGCCCATGCCTCGGCCCTCCACGCCGGACGCCGTGCCGGCCGCAGTGGAGTCCGTGTCCCAGCCGTCCACGCCGGACGCCGTGCCGGACGCGCCGGAGCCCGCCCCCCGGCCGTCCACGCCGGACGCGCCGGAGCCCGCTCCCCTGCTCTCCCGACCGGACGCACCGGAGCCCGTCCCCCGGTCCTCCATGCTCGGCGCCCCGGCCTGCCCCGGTACCACGGGTGACTGCCCGCGCCGGTGCTCCTGAGCGCCCGGACCACCGCCGGAGGCACCCCAGCCGGCCGAGTCGTAGGCGCCATAGGCGTGCTGTGCCGGCACCCCGCGCGCGGGCTGGCCGCCGTCGGGGGAAGCGAGAGCGGGGGCAGGAGCGGAGGCGGAGGCGGAGGAGGCGGGTGCGGAGGCGGGGGAGGCGGTGGCCGGTGGTCGTGGGGGGACGGTGGCCGTGTCCGGGGAACCGCCGTCCCCGCCCTCGGGGGCGATCCGCACACACCCCTCCCCGTCGGGCACCGTACGGACCCGCATCCCGGGGCCGCCGGACGGCGTGACCCGCAGGGCGGACTCGCCGATCCTCAGCAGGCCCCCGGCGGGGAACCGCACCGGCCGGTCGGTCACGCGCGTGCCGTCGAGGGAGGTGCCGTTCGTGGAGCCGAGGTCGGCGACCGAGACGCGGCCGTCCGCGCCGACGGTGACCACGCAGTGCAGACGGGAGACGTCGGGGTCGTCCAGCGGGACGTCGGCGTCGGCGGAGCGGCCGACGGTGATCCGGCCGCCGTGCAGCAGATGGACCCCGCCCGCGTCCGGGCCCGCGACCACGTGCAGCTGGGTCGGGGCGTCGTCCAGCTCGGGGTGCGGCTCGGGAGCCGCCGGGGCGCCCAGGGACAGCACGGCGCCGTCGACCAGCGGGGGCTCGCCCAGGGTGCACCGGCGGGGATCGAGCCGCTCGGCGCCCGCGTACAGCACCACGGAGGCGCCGCCGGTCTCCCGGCCGGCGCCGCCCTCGCCGGTGACCGCCCCGGCCAGCGTCGACGCGACGGCGGCCAGTTCCGTGCCCGTGGGCGCCGTGACCAGCACGTCGCGGCTCGCGGCGCGACCCCGCTGCGGGGTCGGGCCGAGCGGGTCTACGACGGTCAGCCGGATCTGCATCGGCGTCAGCGGTCCCTTCTGCGCGGGTCTGCGCGGGCGCGGACTTCCCCCCACCCCACACGAACACGTCGGCCAGTAGCCGCTGGTGCCCTCCCAGCGAGCTGCTGAAGGCATCCTCGCACCTGCCACCGACGACTCGCCCGGGACCCGGACACAAGTGATCTTGATTGGTCGGCTCTGCCCCCAAAAATGCCTGACCAGTACCCCGCCGGCGATCAGTTGAGATCGGTCACGTCCGGTCCCGGCAACCAGGGGGCCGGGACAGGCGTCTTCCCGTCGAACCCCCCGAACGGGCCCGGGAACGCGTGCGCAATGCCCTGGAGCAACGCGTACGTAGTGCCCTGGAGCACGGCACTACAGTGGGTCGGAACACCGGAACACCGGAACGCAGGCAAGCAAGAAACAGCGATCAGCAGGGAGCGCGTGACGTGCGGCCAGTCGGCAGCAAGTACCTGCTTGAGGAGCCGCTCGGACGCGGCGCCACAGGCACCGTCTGGCGTGCGCGCCAGCGCGAGACCGCGGGCGCCGAGGCGGCCGTGGCCGGGCAGCCGGGCGAGACGGTCGCGATCAAGGTCCTGAAAGAGGAGCTGGCGAGCGACCCGGACATCGTGATGCGTTTCCTGCGGGAGCGCTCCGTCCTGCTCCGGCTGACGCATCCGAACATCGTCCGGGTCCGCGACCTGGTCGTCGAGGGCGACCTGCTGGCCCTGGTGATGGACCTCGTCGACGGCCCCGACCTGCACCGCTACCTGCGCGAGAGCGGGCCCTTCAGCCCGGTCGGCGCCGCGCTGATGACGGCCCAGATCGCCGACGCCCTCGCCGCGAGCCACGCCGACGGCGTCGTCCACCGCGACCTGAAGCCCGCCAACGTGCTGCTCATGCAGTACGACGGCCAGATGCACCCGATGCTGACCGACTTCGGCATCGCCCGCCTCGCCGACTCCCCGGGCCTGACCCGCACCCACGAGTTCGTCGGCACGCCCGCGTACGTCGCCCCGGAGTCCGCCGAGGGCCGCCCGCAGACCTCCGCCGTCGACATCTACGGCGCCGGCATCCTGCTGTACGAGCTGGTCACCGGCCGCCCGCCGTTCTCCGGCGGCAGCGCCCTGGAAGTCCTGCACCAGCACCTGAGCGCCGAGCCGCGCCGCCCCTCCACCGTCCCGGACCCGCTGTGGACGGTCATAGAGCGCTGCCTGCGCAAGAACCCCGACGAGCGGCCCAGCGCCGAGAACCTCGCGCGCGGGCTGCGGGTCGTCGCCGAGGGCATCGGCGTGCACGCGAACTCCGCGCAGATCGCCGCGGCCGAGGGCGTCGGCGCGCTGCTCGCGCCCGACCCGGCCCCGGCCGCCGTCCCGGGCGTGCCCGGCGCCGCCGACCCCACCCAGGTGCTGCCGACGAACGCGCCGCAGGGGGCGTACGACCCGAACGCCGCGACCAGCGTGCTGCCGCACACCGGCGGCCCGGCCGGCGCCGCCGACCCCACCGCCGTCCTGCCGAACACGGGCGCCGCGGACCCGACGGCCGTTCTGCCGCCCGTCCCGCCGGGACAGCCGGGGCAGGGCCAGTACGGTCAGCAGGGCCAGCAGGGCCAGCAGGGCGAGCAGCAGCCGCACCCCTGGCAGACGCAGCTGAGGGCGGCTCGCGACCGCAACGACCAGACGCAGGTCCAGTACCTGGACCCGGACGAGGACCCGCTGCGCCGCCGCCCCCAGCGGCAGGTCGCACCCCGGCCCCAGCAGCAGCCGCGCCCGGCCCCGCAGGGCCGTCCGCAGCAGCCGCAGCCGCGCGGCCGGCAGCGTCCGCAGCAGGCTCCGGGGTACGGCTACCCGCAGCAGCAGCCCCAGCAGTACGCCCCGCCGCAGCAGCCCCAGCGGTACGCGCCGCCCGAGCCGCAGCGGCCCGCGCGAGAGCCCCGGGAGCCGCGGCAGCGCAGTGCCAACCCGACGAAGATCCCCGGCCTCGGCTGCCTGAAGGGCTGCCTGTTCACGATCGTCATCCTGATCGTGGCCAGCTGGCTGGTCTGGGAGCTGACCCCGCTGCAGGACTGGATCGGCACCGGCAAGGGCTACTGGGACCAGCTGAGCGACTGGGCCGGCAAGGTGGGCCACTGGGTCAAGGATCTGGGCGGCTCGTCCGGCAGCGGAAACTGATCGCCGGGTTGGGGATTTGTCGACACCTGCCGGGTGATTTCCGTCTCCGCGGTGAAGGTTGGCTCGTCGGACGCGTAGTTTTGTCGGCAACACGCGTCTGTAGGAGCAGCCTTGGCACGGAAGATCGGCAGCCGGTACACCGCGAACCAGATCCTGGGTCGGGGCAGCGCCGGCACGGTGTGGCTGGGCGAGGGACCAGAGGGTCCCGTCGCCATCAAGCTGCTGCGTGAGGATCTCGCCTCCGACCAGGAGCTCGTCGGACGCTTCGTGCAGGAGCGCACCGCGCTGCTCGGGCTGGAGCACCCGCACATCGTCACCGTGCGCGACCTGGTGGTCGACGGCAACGACCTGGCCCTGGTCATGGACCTGGTGCGCGGCACGGACCTGCGGACCCGGCTGGAGCGGGAACGGCGGCTCGCGCCCGAGGCGGCCGTGGCGATCGTCGCCGACATCGCCGACGCGCTGGCGGCGGCCCACGCGGCCGGGGTCGTCCACCGGGACGTCAAGCCCGAGAACGTG
Organism: Streptomyces sp. NPDC053076; assembly: GCF_044546845.1. Taxonomy (NCBI): domain Bacteria; kingdom Bacillati; phylum Actinomycetota; class Actinomycetes; order Kitasatosporales; family Streptomycetaceae; genus Streptomyces; species Streptomyces sp. NPDC053076. Next base: position 64,090 of record NZ_JBITZL010000002.1, read on the forward strand.
CTGCTCGACATGCAGGGCCCGCTCGGGCCGGGCGGATCCCATCCCGCCCTGCTCACCGACTTCGGCGTCGCCAAGCTGATCGACTCGCCGAAGCGGACCCGCGCCACGAAGATCATCGGCACGCCGGACTACCTCGCCCCGGAGATCGTGGAGGGCCTGCCGCCGCGGGCCGCGGTGGACATCTACGCGCTGGCGACGGTCCTGTACGAGCTGCTGGCCGGCTTCACGCCGTTCGGCGGCGGGCACCCCGGCGCGGTCCTGCGCAGGCATGTCACCGAGAGCGTCGTGCCACTGCCCGGCATCCCCGAGGAGCTGTGGCAGCTGCTGGTGCAGTGCCTGGCCAAGGCCCCCGCCTCCCGGCTGCGCGCCTCGGAGCTGGCGGCGCGGCTGCGCGAGCAGCTGCCCCTGCTGGCCGGGATGCCGCCACTGGACGTGGACGAGCCGGGGCCGGCCGAGGAGGAGGCGGACGAGCCGGTGCCGCCGCCGGCGGCGGAGCCGGGAGGCGAGCCGGTACGGCGCCGCGGGGCCGTGTCGCTGGTGCCCGGGGCCAAACCGGACTCCAACCGGGACACGCACACGTCGATGCGGGTGCCGGCGCCGGACGAGCTGGCCGGCGGGGCCCACGGCACCGCTCGCGCCCCCCGGACCCCCGGTGCGCCCCGGCCGGGCTCGGCCCGGCACCGTGCCGCCGTGCGCCGGCGCCGGATCACGCTGGGCGTGGCCGGGGTGATCGTGGCGGCGCTGGTGGGCGTCGGCGCGTGGTGGGCGTCCTCGGGGGACGACGACGAGCCCGCTCACGGCACCCACAGCACGTCGGCACCCTGACCCGGCCGAGCGGCGGGCGGGGACGCTTGCCGTAGCCGTTACGCTGGAGGCGTGGCAGTCGTCGATGTATCCGAAGAGCTGAAGTCCCTCTCCTCGACCATGGAGTCGATCGAGGCCGTCCTGGACCTCGATGCGATGAGGGCAGACATCGCCGTGCTCGAGGAGCAGGCGGCCGCGCCGTCCCTGTGGGACAACCCGGACGAGGCGCAGAAGATCACCAGCAAGCTCTCCCACCTCCAGGCCGAGGTCAGGAAGGCGGAGGCGCTGCGCGGCCGGATCGACGACCTCGCGGTCCTCTTCGAGATGGCCGAGGAGGAGGACGACCCGGACACCCGCGCCGAGGCCGAGTCCGAGCTGGTCCTGGTGCGCAAGGCGCTGGACGAGATGGAGGTCCGTACCCTCCTGTCCGGTGAGTACGACTCCCGTGAGGCGCTCGTCAACATCCGCGCGGAGGCCGGTGGCGTCGACGCCGCCGACTTCGCCGAGAAGCTCCAGCGCATGTACCTGCGCTGGGCCGAGCAGCGCGGCTACAAGACCGAGGTCTACGAGACGTCGTACGCCGAAGAGGCCGGCATCAAGTCGACCACCTTCGCCGTCCAGGCGCCCTACGCCTACGGCACCCTCTCCGTCGAGCAGGGCACGCACCGCCTCGTGCGCATCTCGCCCTACGACAACCAGGGGCGGCGGCAGACCTCCTTCGCGGGCGTCGAGATCCTTCCCGTGGTCGAGCAGACCGACCACGTCGAGATCGACGAGTCCGAACTGCGCGTGGACGTCTACCGGTCGTCCGGTCCCGGCGGCCAGGGCGTGAACACCACCGACTCGGCGGTGCGCCTGACCCACCTCCCCACCGGCATCGTCGTCTCCTGCCAGAACGAGCGCTCGCAGATCCAGAACAAGGCGACCGCGATGAACGTCCTCCAGGCCAAGCTGCTGGAGCGCCGTCGGCAGGAGGAGCAGGCCAAGATGGACGCCCTCAAGGGCGACGGCGGCAACTCCTGGGGCAACCAGATGCGTTCGTACGTGCTGCACCCGTACCAGATGGTCAAGGACCTGCGCACGGAGTTCGAGGTCGGCAACCCCGAGGCCGTTTTCAACGGCGAGATCGACGGCTTCCTGGAGGCCGGGATTCGCTGGCGCAAGCAGCAGGAGAAGTAACTTTGTCGACTTGCCAACTGCCGTCCTCAGGGCGGCAGTTGTCATTTGTCTGGGTTTTACATCACACTCACAGGCTTCAATTCCTCGCAAACATCACCCCGCCGGACATTGCGCCCGCAACGGCCTTGACGTTGCTTTGAAAAATCGGAAAAGTGAGGCGCGGCATGCGTACTCGCGGGGCGCATGTGAACCGGGGGAATCGAGTTGACGCGGACTTCGTCACCAGCTGCCTCCGTCGATCACGGCACGCCCCAGCGCCGCCTCATTGACGAACAGCTACTGGGGGTAGCAACCATATGACGAAGAAGACGCGGATCCGGGTCGCGCGGATAGCCGCCGGCGCCGTGATCGCGGCCGGTGCGTCGCTGACCGCGGCCGGCGCGGCTTCCGCCCTGGACCTCGATGTCCAGGCGGGCCCGATCAGCTTGGGTGTGAGCACGAACGGCGCGGACAGCCCGGGCTCGACGGAAGGAACGACCGGGGGCTCCATCGAGGGCGCCACCATCGGCGTGACCGAGGGGACGACCCTGGGTACCACCGACGGCGGTAACGGCACCGACGGTGGCAACGGCACCGATGGTGGCAACGGCACCGACGGTGGTAACGGCACCGACGGTGGCACCGGGACCAACGGCACCGATGGTGGAAACGGCACCGACGGTGGCACCGGGACCAACGGCACCGATGGTGGTAACGGCACCGACGGTGGCACTGGCACCGACGGTGGCACTGGCACCGACGGTGGCACCGGGACCAACGGCACCGATGGCGGTAACGGCACCGACGGTGGCACTGGCACCGATGGTGGCACCGGGACCAACGGCGGTAACGGCACCGACGGCGGCACTGGCACCGATGGCGGCACTGGCACCGACGGTGGCACTGGCACCGACGGTGGCACCGGGACCAACGGCGGTAACGGCACCGACGGCGGTAACGGCAACAGTGGTTCCGGCGGCACCACCGACGGCGGCTCCACCAGCACCGCCGGCGGCACGGGCAGCATCGGTGGTTCCAGCGACGGCGGCAGCACCTCCGGTGGCAACCACACCACCCCCGACGGCGGCAACAACAACGTTCCGCAGGACGCGGGCTCGTCGGCGCTGACCGACACCGGCTCCGACACCGCGGCCCAGGGCGGCGACAAGCAGCTCGCCGAGACAGGAGCCGGCCAGACCGCGTTCCTGCTCGTCGGCGCCGCGACGATGATCGCCGGCGGTATCGGCTTCCGCATCCTGCCGCGCCTGGTGAGCGGCCGGGGCGGCGCCGTCGCCTGAGCGTAGCCCTAGGCTCACGCAGCGCGTACACGGCACAGACGTAAGGGCCCGGAGCTTGGCGCTCCGGGCCCTTACGGCGTCTGTGCGGGCCGTCTCACGCGGTCTGGTGTGCCAGCAGCGCCACGGTGGCGATCAGCACCGCCAGCACCGCCAGCAGCGCCATCGGGTTCAGCCCATTCAGGCCCCCGAAGAAGCCCTCCTGCTGCAGTCGCTCGCGGTTGGCACGGCACACCGGGCACCGGCCCTCGCTCACGGGCGCCGCGCAGTTCGCGCACACCAACCGGTCGTACGTCATGCGCTCGCCCTCCTTGCACCGGCCATCACATGTACAACGCTCCCGGGAACGAGAACGTTCCCCTCGTCCCCTTCCACTGTGCCAGGTTCCCGGGGAGCGTGCGCGGGGCCTTCGCGGAGGGGATACAGACAGCGGCCGGTACAAATACGCACAAGTCTTGCCCAACCTCAACCTGCGACTGCACTTGCACACCCGGTTCGCGTATGGTCACGCTCATCTACCCCCGGCGACCCGTGGTGCATCCGTGATCCGATTCGACAACGTCTCCAAGGTCTACCCCAAGCAGACCCGCCCCGCGCTCAGGGATGTCTCCCTCGAGGTGGAGAAGGGCGAGTTCGTCTTCCTCGTGGGGTCCTCCGGCTCCGGAAAGTCCACCTTCCTGCGGCTCGTCCTCCGCGAGGAGCGGTGCAGCCACGGTCAGGTGCACGTGCTGGGCAAGGACCTCGCGCGTCTCTCCAACTGGAAGGTGCCGCAGATGCGCCGCCAGCTGGGGACCGTTTTCCAGGACTTCCGGCTGCTGCCGAACAAGACGGTCGCGGAGAACGTGGCCTTCGCGCAGGAGGTCATCGGCAAGTCCCGCGGCGAGATCCGCAAGTCCGTGCCGCAGGTGCTCGACCTCGTCGGGCTCGGCGGCAAGGAGGACCGCAGGCCCGGCGAGCTGTCCGGTGGTGAGCAGCAGCGCGTGGCCATCGCGCGCGCGTTCGTCAACCGGCCCAAGCTGCTGATCGCCGACGAGCCCACCGGCAACCTCGACCCGCAGACCTCCGTCGGCATCATGAAGCTGCTCGACCGCATCAACCGGACGGGCACCACTGTCATCATGGCGACGCACGACCAGAACATCGTGGACCAGATGCGCAAGCGCGTCATCGAGCTGGAGAAGGGCCGCCTCGTCCGCGACCAGGCCCGCGGCGTCTACGGCTACCAGCACTGACCGCACCCAGTTCCCGAAAGGCCTGAAGAACCCGCCATGCGCGCCCAGTTCGTCCTGTCGGAGATCGGTGTCGGTCTCCGCCGCAATCTGACGATGACCTTCGCCGTCATCGTCTCCGTCGCCCTGTCCCTGGCCCTGTTCGGTGGCTCGCTGCTGATGAGCGACCAGGTGAGCACCATGAAGGGCTACTGGTACGACAAGGTCAACGTCTCGATCTTCCTGTGCAACAAGCACGACGCGGAGAACGACGTCCACTGCGCCAAGGGCGCGGTCACCGAGGACCAGAAGAAGCAGATCCTCGGGGACCTGCACGGCATGACCGTCGTCGAGAAGGTGACCTACGAGTCACAGGACGATGCGTACAAGCACTACAAGGAGCAGTTCGGCAACTCCCCGCTGGCCGGCTCGCTGACGCCGGACCAGATGCAGGAGTCGTACCGGATCAAGCTCAAGGACCCGCAGAAGTACCAGGTGATCGCCAGCGCGTTCAACGGGCGCGACGGCGTGCAGTCGGTGCAGGACCAGAAGGGCATCCTGGACAACCTCTTCCAGCTGCTGAACCTGATGAACCGGGGTGCGCTCGCCGTGATGGCGATGATGCTCATCGTCGCCCTGCTGCTGATCGTCAACACCGTGCGTGTCTCGGCGTTCAGCCGTCGGCGCGAGACGGGCATCATGCGCCTGGTCGGTGCCTCGGGCTTCTACATCCAGGCGCCGTTCATCGCCGAGGCCGCGGTCGCCGGACTCATCGGCGGCGGCCTGGCCTGTGTGGCCCTCGTGTTCGGCCGGTACTTCACCATCGACCACGGCATGGACCTCTCCCACAAGCTCACGCTGATCAACTTCGTCGGCTGGGACGCGGTGTTGACCAAGCTGCCGCTGATCCTCGCAACCAGCGTGCTGATGCCGTCACTTGCGGCGTTCTTCGCGCTGCGCAAGTACCTGAAGGTGTGACGCACGCCAAGAGGGTCGTACGGGCATCCGCCCGTACGACCCTTCGCGTTGTCCTAGACTCACCGCCATGTCAGGCCGTGACCCGTTCTGTCAGCCCCGCCGCGGCCGCCGCGGGGCCGCCCTGACATTGGTCTTCGCCGGCGTGCTGATCGCCGGCGCCGCCACCGGCTCCCTCCCGGAGCCCGACGCTCCCGCGCGCGGGGCCGCCGCCGGACCGGTGGGCCCGGCCACCCGGCACGAGGCCGTCGAGAAGGCCGCCGCCGAGGCGATGGCCGACGGCAAGTCCCCCATGGAGGCCGCCGAGCGGGCCGTCAGCCGCAGCGGGGACCGCTGGGCCGCGGTCTACTCCGAGGGCGAGTACGAGGAGTTCCAGGACGCGCTCGACGGCCGGTACACCGGCGTCGGCCTGTGGGCGCGGCAGGAGCCGGACGGCCGGATCGAGGTCACCAAGGTGCAGCCGGGCTCGCCCGCCGCCGACGCCGGGATCCGCACCGGTGACCGGCTGCGCAGCGTCGACGGCAGGGCGGTCGACGGGCGGCCGGTCACCGAGGTGATCGCCTTACTCCGCGGGGACGCCGAGGACGCCCCGGCCGGTACGACGGTCACCCTCGGCCTGGAGCGCGGCACGCGCGCGTGGAGCGAGACCCTGCGCCGGGCCCGGCTGTCCACCGACTCCGTGACCGTGCGCCGGCTGCCCGACGGGGTCACCGTCCTGAAGGTCGCCGCGTTCACCAAGGGCTCCGCCGCCGCGGTCCGTGCGGCCCTGCGCGCGGCACCGGCCGACGGCCGCACCGTCCTCGACCTGCGGGGCAACTCCGGTGGCCTGGTCACCGAGGCGGTGCACACCGCCTCCGCCTTCCTGGACGGCGGCCTGGTCGCCACCTACGACGTCGACGGGGCCCAGCGCGCCCTGCACGCCGCCCCGGGCGGCGACACCACCCGGCCCCTGGTCGTCCTCGTCGACGGCGGCACGATGAGCGCGGCCGAGCTGCTCACCGGCGCCCTCCAGGACCGGGGCCGCGCGGTGGTGATCGGCTCCCGCACCTTCGGCAAGGGCTCCGTCCAGATGCCGACGAAGCTGCCCGACGGCTCGGTGGCGGAGCTGACCGTCGGCCACTACCGCACCCCCAGCGGACACACGGTCGACGGCCGGGGCATCACGCCCGACCTGGAGGCGGGCTCCAGGGCCCTCCAGCGGGCCGAGACGGTCCTCACGGGCCTCGGCGACCCGTCGTAGACCCCGTAAATGCGCTTCCCCCCCACCCCCTCCATGGTGCGAAAATGGTCGGCACTATGAGCAAGGGAATGTACGTACCGAAGGAGTCCCAGCCCAAGCAGGGCGGAGGGGCCGCGAAGGCGGCCAAGGACGGCAAGCGCAAGATCGTCGCGCAGAACAAGAAGGCACGGCACGACTACGCGATCATCGACACCTACGAGGCCGGGCTGGTGCTCACCGGCACCGAGGTGAAGTCGCTGCGTCAGGGCCGCGCCTCGCTGACCGACGGCTTCGTCCAGATCGACGGGAACGAGGCGTGGCTGCACAACGCCCACATCCCCGAGTACAGCCAGGGCACCTGGACCAACCACTCCGTGCGCCGCAAGCGCAAGCTGCTCCTGCACCGTGAGGAGATCGACAAGCTGGAGTCGAAGTCCCAGGAGACGGGTCACACGATCGTGCCCCTCGCCCTGTACTTCAAGGACGGCCGCGCGAAGGCGGAGATCGCCCTCGCCCGGGGCAAGAAGGAGTACGACAAGCGGCAGACCCTGCGGGAGAAGCAGGACCGCCGGGAGTCGGACCGTGCGATCGCGGCGGCGAAGCGCAAGCAGCGGGGCGTCTGACCGGGCCGCCGGGAATAAGCTGGCACCGGCGTGCGTTGGTCACGTACGATGGCACTGCACTCCACAGCGGGTGCGCGCCCCCTCCCCGGAGGGGATTGAAAAAACAACATGGGGATGATCGGTTTCGACAGCGGCTGTTGAAGCAGGGGAAGCGTGTCGAGGAAGCGGCAATGATCTCGTAAACCATATGTCGCAAAAAATAATCGCCAACACCAAGCGCGATTCCTTCGCCCTCGCTGCCTAAGTAGCGACTTGCGAAGTGTCAGCCCGGGGCTGTTCCCGACCCGGATCCTGGCATCAGCTAGGGAACTAAACCTTGATCCCGGTCACGGGGTGAAGAGGGAAATCTCACAGTGACTGGGCCCGTCGGCGACTTGTTCGCGTGATCGCCGGGGCCGAGAAAATCACAGCGAACTGCACACGGAGAAGCCCTGATTCTGCACCGTTGGACGCGGGTTCGATTCCCGCCATCTCCACGATCGGGAGGCTTGCGCCTCCCAACCCATGTGGGCGAAGGCCCCGCCGCTCCGAGCGGCGGGGCCTTCGTCATGCCTGCGCCGGGTCCTTCCAGCCCTCGTCCAGCAGTCCCGGATCGGGCAGCTCCCCCTCGAAGGGGGCGGCCGTCACGAAGTTCGGTCCGACGGTGAGCCGCAGATGCGGAGTGAGCTCCACGGTCACGAACGACTTGGTGCCCGCCACCACCCCGCGGAACGCCTCCAGCGCGGGCTGGGGGACGACCAGCCGCTCGGCGTGATGGGGGACGGAGAAGGTCTCGGTCCCCGGCGACGGCCGGCCGCGTGACCCACTGGAGCGGTGCGCGGAGCGCAGCGGCCGGCGGACGCCCGGATACAGCGCCGCGTACAGGCCGGCGAAGGTGTTGAGGTGCGCGAGCCCGGCGGCCGTCAGGCGGCAGACGCAGACGTCCTTGATGAGCCGCCGCTCGACCAGGTGCGGCGGCAGTGGCTCGACGGCGGCGGAGAGCAGCTTCGCCACCGCCCACAGGCCGCCCTCGGCCCGCGAGGCGTGCGCCTCCACGTTGAACAGGTCCACGAGCACCTGCCAGCAGGTGGAGGGCTGGGCATTGCGGTGGAACTGCTCCATCCGCGGGACGATGCGGCCGAGCTCCCGGGCGTAGACCTGGTTCCAGCGCACCAGCGCCAGCTGGGCGTTGGCCTGCCGGTCCCGGTCGGTGTCGAAGTCGGCGATGACCCGCTCGCGCTCCGCCCGGACGTGCGTCTGCCGCAGCTCGCCCAGTTCGTAGGCCAGGACCCGTCTGGTGCGCTGCACGGGCCGGCCGTAGGCGGTGGCCAGCTCGACGAGGTCCGGGTCGTCGGGCGCCGGACCCTTCCACGGCCCCGGCGCCGGCACATAGCGCTCGGCCAGGGCCCCGATCAGCTCCGCGGCCCGCTCCTGGCGTCTGCGGACGGCCGGGGTGCGGTTGACGGCGCGTTCCAGGGTGGAGCGGGGTATGGCGAACAGTGCCGCCACCTCGTCGAGGAAGCGCGGGCGCCGGCTGGGCACGATGCCCTCGATCTCGAACCGCCGGTAGTTCTTGGGTGACACCCCGACCGCGTCCACGACATCCCGTGCCCGCAGGCCGCAGGCGCGGCGCACGTCGGCGATGTCCCAGGAGGCGCGGCCCTGGGGGTTCATCAGGGCGGACGGGTGGGCGCCCAGGGCCCGGGCGAGGGCACGGACCCTGGGCGGGTCTGGCACTCGGTGCCCGTTCTCGTAGGCGAGTATCTGGGCTTTGGTGGTCCCGACGGCCCGCGCCAGCTCCTCCGCCGTCATGGCCACCGCACCGGGACGCGCGTAGAGGTTCATGCGGAGCGCGCGCAGCTCCGACGGGCTGAAATCGGCCAGTCCCCGCGCCATGCGCGTGTTCACCCTCCTCGGGAGGACCACTTTAGGGGTACCATTCCTAGGCCACGGCCGTGTCACATCGTCGGACGGCGGGAGCAACTGACCTGGTTCGCTTTGCTTTTAGGCGGCTGAACCGGTGGATGCGTCCGCTGAAATGCGCGAGGTTGGACGACGTCGGGCCCAGGTTGGTGACTGCGGTCCACGTAGATCGGTTGTGAAAGTGGCCCTGGCCCCCACGGTGTGAGTCCGTTGGCGGGGGCGCAGGGCCGGCGTGTGGGAGCGAGACCCCCGAGGCCCCCTGTTCCAGCAGGGGGCCTTCCGCTGTCAGAAGAGACTTTCCAGCTGGTGTCGCAGCCAGGCACCCAGTGCCTGGAGCGCCAGCCAACCGAAGATCCTTCTGGCGGTCTTCCGGTTGTCACGCCCGCCGCCGTCGGGCGGGTTCTCCACGCGCACACCTCCTCTCGGTCGCAGAGCACGAACGGCCCCGATCGGGATGAGCCGATCGCGAAGTGCGCCACAAGAGACGATGTTGGGATGAGCCTACCGGGTCACACGCGTCACACTGGCCGAGTTGCGGGCGCGTCGGACCCCAACTCCCTTGCCGATTGTCTATTTGACGATCAGTTGATTGCTGTACTTCTCGGTAGGGTGCCGGGGCCCCCGGTGAACTCACCGGATCATGAACGGGGTTGTTGACGGTTGTCGCAGTTCACGGCCGTTACGGGTGCGTCGGGGTGGCGGGGTGCGCGGGGAGTGTGGCTACGTCGGCCGCGTGGCGTCACCGTTCCCGGTCGTAGACGAAATCCGATCGTGTGGGATCGGTCACGTAGATAACGATCCGCTTACTTCCGGTCGCGGTCCGTAAGGGGTCATGCCTCGATCGAGTTGCGTGCGCAGATTGACCGTTGTGGTGCCGTGTCCTGGGGGAACCGACGGGCGCCGACGCGCCTCGCGGCCTCCGGCGCCAGGCTGACGAGCAGGGCCAGGGCGGCCGCCGCGGCCGGTACCGCGAAGGCGGCGACGGAGGACAGGTGCTCCGTCGCCCAGCCGCCGGTCGCCGAGCCGCAGGCGATGCCGGTGAGCAGTCCGGTCACCATCAGGCTCATGCCCTCGTTCAGCCGGTCGGCCGGGGTGCGCCGCTGCACCAGGGTCATCGCCGTCACCATGGTGGGCGCGGTCGCCATACCCGCGATCAGCAGCGCACCGGCGAGCACCAGGAGCGAGCCCGACGCGGTCGCCGCCCAGGGCAGCGTCATGAGGGCCGCCATGACGGCCAGACACCGGTGCAGCCGGGGACCGGCCGGCTTCAGCGCCCCGTACGCCAGTCCCGCCGCGCACGAGCCGGCCGCCTGCAGCGCGAGCACGGCACCCGCCGCCGCACGCTGCCCCAGCGCGTCGGCGTAGGCGATCGTGACCACCTCCATCGAGCCGAACACCGCGCCGATGGCCGTGAAACACAGCAGCAGCGGCGGGACACCGGGGCTGCGCAGTGGCGACGGCGCCTTCGAACGGGCCTGCGGCGGCGGCTCGGTGGCCCGCTGGGCGGTGAACAGCGCCATCCCGGCCAGCAGCAGTACCGCCCCCACGAGCGTGCCCGCCTCCGGGAAGAACGCCCCGGTCAGAAAGGACGCGAGCACCGGCCCGAGCATGAAGCACAACTCGTCCGCGGCCTGCTCGAACGCGTTCGCCGCGTGCTGCGCGCCGGGCTCGTCGCGCAGCAGATGGGCCCAGCGGGCGCGGGACAGACCGCCGATGTTGGGGGTGGCCGCGGTGCCGGCATAGGCGGTGAACAGGGTCCAGTCGGGGGCGCCGTAGCGGACGCACAGCAGCAGCGCGAGGCTGCCGAGCACGGAGACGACGGTGGCCGGCAGTGCGATCCGGGCCTGCCCGTGCCGGTCGACCAGCCGGGCGAGCCAGGGCCCGGCCACCGCGGTCGCCGCGAGCCCGGCCGCGGTGACCGCGCCGGCGAGGGCGTACGAGCCCCGGGCACCGGCGATCATCACGACCGCGCTCACGCTGAACATGCCCATGGGGAGGCGGGCGAGGAGATTGCCGGCGGTGAAGGCGCGGGCGCCGGGGAGGGAGAACAGGCGCCGGTATCCCGCGGTCTTCTTGCCTCTGTCGCGTATCGGGCTGTCCTTGGTGGTCTGCTGCGGCATGAGGCCACGTTCGCCCGCGGTGGATCACCGGGTCCAACACCTTCCGGGTGCCGATTCACGCACCGGCGTTGTAAGTTCGCCGTCATGTCCGCCCCCGCCCACCTGGACCCCCGCCTGCTCCGCGCCTTCGTCGCCGTCGCCGAGGAGCTGCACTTCACGCGGGCCGCGGCCCGCCTGTACGTCGCCCAGCAGGCGCTCAGCCGGGATGTACGCCGGCTGGAGCGGGAGCTGGGCGCCGAGCTGTTCGTGCGGACCACCCGGCAGGTCACGCTGACGCCGGACGGCGAACGCCTGCTGCCGCACGCGCGCCGGGTCCTCGCCGCCCAGGACGACCTGCTCACCGCGTTCGCGGCCGGCCAGGGCCGCCCGCTGCTGGTCGACCTCAACACCACGGGCCTGGTCACCGGCCGCCGAGTACTGCTCCGGGCCCGGGAACTCGCTCCCGGCTGCGAACTGATGGCCCGCTACGAGAGCGGCCTCACCGGAGCCGCCGCCGAGCTGCTCGCCGGCCGCCTGGACGCCTCCTTCGGCCGCTTCGCCGGTCTCGACCCGGCGCTCCGCGCCGGTCTGGCGCAGCAGCCGGTGCGGTACGAGCCGATGGCCGTCGTACTGCCCGAGGACCACCCGCTGGCCCGCCTGCCCGAAGTGCCGGTGTCGGCACTGGCCGGGGAGACGGTGTACGCCGGCGCCGGCAACCCGCGGACCCGGGAGTGGACCGACCTGGCCCTGCGCCTCTTCGAGGGCCGGTCCGTCCGGCTCGCCCCGCCCCACCCGCTGGCCGTCGGCGACGAGGAGTTCGGCCGTGTCATGGCGAAGACCCGGACCCCGGTGCTGGCCGTCGTGGACTTCCCGCCCATGCCCGGCACGGTCCGCCGCCCCCTCGTCGACCCCGTCCCGCTCTCTCCCGTCTCCCTGGTCTGGCGCAAGGGCCTGGCCCATCCCGGGCTCGACGCGCTGCGCCGGGCGGTGGCCGGGATCGCGCGGGCGGAGGGGTGGCTGACGCGGCCGGCCGGGGCGTGGGTCCCGGCGGTCGACGAGGGTGTGATGAGCGTCGGCCGCTGAGGCGGCGCGGCACGGCCCGGGTGCTCTTCCGTCCCGGCCGACGGCGTCCGGGCAGCCGCGGCCTCACCGCCGTCCCGCACTCCGCGTGAGAGCAACGTTCCCTTCCGGTCACCCACAGGCACAGGCCGGAAACGCGTCGTCCCTACCTTCGGGTTCCGTCAGTGGTCGGCAGACCGAGCACCCGGAGCACCGTGGAGGCGTGATGACAGCCCCAGCCCCAACCCGTCGCAGTGGCCGCTGGATCGAGCACTGGGATCCGGAGGACGAGGGCTTCTGGAACGCGACGGGGGAGCGGATCGCGCGCCGGAACCTCTGGTTCTCCGTGCTCTCCGAGCACATCGGGTTCTCCGTCTGGACCCTGTGGTCCGTGCTGGTCCTGTTCATGGGCCCGGAGTACGGTCTCACCCCCGCCGACAAGTTCCTGCTGACCTCGATGGTCACGCTCGTCGGCGCGGTCGCCCGGGTGCCGTACACCTTCGCCGTGGCCGTCTTCGGCGGCCGCAACTGGACGGTCGTCTCGGCGAGTCTGCTGCTCGTCCCGGCCGTCGCCGCGTTCGTGGTGATGGAGCCGGGGACGTCCTTCCCGACGTTCCTCCTGGTGGGCCTGCTGACCGGCATCGGCGGGGGCAACTTCGCCTCCTCCATGACCAACATCAACGCCTTCTTCCCGCTGCGGAAGAAAGGGTGGGCGCTCGGTCTCAACGCCGGCGGCGGCAACATCGGCGTACCCGTCATCCAGCTCGTCGCGCTCGCCGTCATCGGCGCCGGCGGCGGCCCGCGCCTGCTGCTCGGGATCTACATCCCGCTGATCGTGGTGGCCGCCGTACTGGCCGCGCTGTTCATGGACAACCTGGCCGCGGTGACGAACGACACCGGCGCTGCCAAGGACGCGGCGAAGGACGCCCACACCTGGATCATGTCCTTCCTCTACATCGGCACCTTCGGCTCCTTCATCGGCTACAGCTTCGCCTTCGGCCAGGTGCTGACGAACCAGTTCGGCCGGACCCCGCTGCAGGCGGCGTACCTCACCTTCATCGGCCCGCTGCTCGGCTCCCTCGTCCGCCCGGTCGGCGGCCGGCTCGCCGACCGCTACGGCGGCGCCCGCATCACGCTGTGGAACTACGTCGGCATGGCCGCCGCCACCGCCGTGCTCATCGTGGCCGGCATGCAGAAGTCGCTGCCGCTGTTCGTGTCCGTCTTCGTCGTCCTGTTCATGCTCAGCGGGCTCGGCAACGGCTCGACGTTCAAGATGATCCCCGGCATCTTCCAGGCCAAGGCCCTGGCCGAGGGGCTGACGGGCGAGGCGGCCGTCGCCCACGGCCGGCGGCTGTCCGGCGCTGCCATGGGACTCATCGGGGCGGTCGGCGCGCTCGGCGGCGTCGGCATCAACCTCGCCTTCCGCCAGTCCTTCCTCGCCTACGGCTCCGGCACCGGTGCGTTCGTCGCCTTCCTCGCCTTCTACGCCGGCTGCTTCGCGGTCACCTGGGCCGTATACCTTCGCCGCTCCGCCGGGCGGGTTCCGGCCACGACGGCGGCCTCGGAGACGAAGTCCGAACTCAGCTATGCCGAGGTGTGACGTAACACCGGCGACATCAGGCCGAACCGAGCCTGTCACGGATCGTTGACAGGCTCGATCGGCGTGCCGGCCAGCTAGGAGAGCCCATGTACGACGAAGAGCAGCAACCCGAGCACGGTCCCCTCGCCGGTTTCACCGTGGGTGTCACCGCCGCGCGCCGGGCCGACGAACTGGGTGCCCTGCTCCAGCGGCGCGGTGCCGTCGTGCTGCACGCCCCGGCCCTGCGCATCGTGCCGCTCGCCGACGACAGCGAACTGCTCGCCGCCACCAAGGAGATCATCGACCAGGTGCCGGACGTCGTCGTGGCCACCACCGCGATCGGCTTCCGGGGCTGGGTCGAGGCCGCCGACGGCTGGGGTCTGGGCGAGCAGCTGCTCGGCCGGCTGGGCGGGGCACGGCTGCTGGCCCGCGGCCCGAAGGTCAAGGGCGCCATACGGGCGGCCGGTCTCACGGAGGAGTGGTCGCCCTCCTCGGAGTCCCTGGCCGAGGTGCTCGACCGCCTCCTGGAGGAGGGCGTCGACGGCACCCGCGTCGCCGTACAGCTGCACGGCGAGCCCCTGCCCGGTTTCGTCGAGTCGCTGCGCGCCGCCGGGGCGGAGGTGCTGCCGGTCCCGGTCTACCGCTGGATGCCCCCGGAGGACCTCGGCCCCCTGGACCGCCTCCTGGACGCGGCCGTCACCCGCGGCCTGGACGCCCTCACCTTCACCAGCGCCCCCGCCGCGGCCTCCCTCCTCTCCCGTGCGGAGGACCGCGGCCTGCTGGACGACCTGCTCGCGGCCCTGGTCCACGACGTCGTCCCGGCCTGCGTGGGCCCGGTCACCGCGCTCCCCCTCCAGGCGCGCGGGGTGGAGACCGTCCAGCCGGAACGCTTCCGCCTCGGACCCCTCGTCCAGCTCCTGTGCCGGGAGCTCCCGGCCCGCGCCCGGTCGCTGCCCGTCGCCGGCCACCGGGTGGAGATCCGCGGCCACGCGGTCCTGGTCGACGGCGACCTCAAACCGGTCCCTCCGGCCGGCATGTCCCTCCTGCGCGCCCTGTCCCGCCGCCCCGGCTGGGTGGTGGCCCGCGCCGACCTGCTCCGCGCCCTTCCGGGCGCGGGCCGCGACGAACACGCCGTGGAAACGGCGATGGCCCGCCTCCGCACGGCCCTCGGGGCGCCGAAACTGATCCAGACCGTGGTGAAGCGGGGCTACCGCCTGGCCCTGGACCCGGTGACGGACGCGAAGTACGCGGACGCCTAGGCAGGGGACCCGGAACCGCTTGCGTCCGACGGCTCCGACCGCCCCGGACATCAGTGCCGCCCTGCCGAGGTCATGGCCGACGCCCTGCCGAGGTCATGGCCGACGCGTATCCGATCACCGGTGCCGTCCCGCGCCTTGACCACGGCGACGGCACCGCGACCACGGCGACGGCACCGCGACCACGGCGAACCCTTCGACGTGTTCGAGGGGTTCCGGCGCACTCTCCGGGCGGGCACTGTGGGAGGAGGGGGGCGCGACGTCCCCCGTACGCTTCCGCACGGTTCCTGCCCAGGCGGTGACTCGCACATGGCATTCGGTAGCGCCACGCCCCCGTACGAGCTGCGGTTCGATGCCGGGCGGGTGTGCCTGGACCTGCTCGCCACCACGCACCCGGGCGAACGGCTGGACGGGATCGCGGCGTTGTGCGCGTGGATCGGGAGTGCCGGTCTCGTGCCGCCCGGCACGCCGTTGGAGCACGCCGACGGCTCCTGGCCGGCCGGCTTCCGGGAACTGCGGAGGAACGTCGCCCTGTTGGTGCGCGGCATGCGGGACGTGCAGACACCGGCGTACGGGCGTGCCCTCGGCCGGGTCAACGAGGTGGCCCGGGCCGCGCCCCCGGCGCCACTGGCCGTACGCGGTGAGGACGGCGGTCTCGTCCGGGAGTTGGCGGGACCGCCCGGCTGCGCCGCCCTGCTCGCCGTCGTCGCCCGGGACGCCGTGGAGCTGCTCACCGATCCCGTCGCGTGGGCCGCCGTGCGGGAGTGCGAGGGGGACAACTGCCCCCTCGTGTACCTCGACACGTCCCGTGGACGGCGCCGCCGCTGGTGTTCCAGCGAGGCGTGCGGGAACCGGGAGCGGGTCGCCCGGCACCGGCGGCGGACCGCGCTCACGCGGGCCTGAGGGCGCCAGGGGCCCGAAACGGAAGTGATTTCTGCAACACCGTATTTCGTTGCCCTCTACACGGGCGTTGGCCGGCGCTCCCGGCGGTGTGTCGGAAATGTAAAGATCGGCCGGTGGGAATGTGCTCGCATGTCCCGCTCGTCACGTCATCCCGGAGAAATCTGTCACTCCGTTTTGAACATCGGGCCGCTTCGCCGCGTACGGGTGGGCGAGCGACCGACTGGGGGAACCCCCGGACACCGGAGGTGGGCGTGCGCAAGGATGCGGCCGTGGCCAATGAACGTGGAATGAGGGCCCGACATCGCATGTCCTCACAGCCCTCGGAGCCGGATGAGGAGCTGATGCGTGCGCTGTATCGAGAGCACGCCGGACCTCTGCTCGCGTATGTCCTGCGGCTGGTCGCCGGTGACCGGCAGCGCGCAGAGGACGTCGTACAGGAAACACTCATCCGTGCCTGGAAGAACGCCGGTCAGCTCAATCGGGCGACCGGTTCGGTACGCCCCTGGCTGGTGACGGTCGCACGCCGCATCGTCATCGACGGCCACCGCAGCCGGCAGGCCCGGCCGCAGGAGGTCGATCCGTCGCCGCTGGAGGTCATCCCCGCGGAGGACGAGATCGACAAGGCGCTGTGGCTGATGACGCTGTCGGACGCGCTCGACGACCTGACCCCGGCCCACCGGGAGGTGCTCGTCGAGACGTACTTCAAGGGGCGTACCGTCAATGAGGCGGCCGAGACGCTGGGCATACCGAGCGGCACTGTCCGTTCCCGGGTGTTCTACGCCCTGCGGTCGATGAAGCTGGCACTGGAGGAGCGGGGGGTGACGGCGTGATGAGCAATGGGTACGGGGGAATGCAGGGATTCGGACCGGGTGGTCCGGGTATGTCTGGGCCCATGAACCCCAGTCAGGGATCTTCGGTGCCGAGCGAACACGAGACCGTCGGCGCCTACGCCCTCGGGATTCTCGACGACGCCGAGGCAACCGCTTTCGAAGCGCATCTCGCCGGCTGCGAATGGTGCGCCCAGCAGCTGGACGAGCTGGCCGGGATGGAGCCGATGCTGGCCGCGCTCGCGGACCTCCCCGGCACCGGCAGCACGCCCGCGATCGGCGACTCGCTGTCCGCGAAGCCCACTCCGCGGCTGGTGGAGAAGCTGGTCGACGAGGTCGCCGAGAAGCGCGCCCAGAAGCGCCGGCGCAGCTTCTACATGATCGCGGCGGCGGCCGCGCTGATCATCGCGGGCCCGCTGGCCGCGGTGGCGGTCGGCGGCGGTTCGGACGGGGGCGACCAGGTCGCCGCGACGCCGGCCCAGGCGACGTTCCGGACCATGTCCGACAAGAAGTCCGCCACGGACACCTCGACGCACGTCAGCGCGACGGTCGCCATGGCGCAGAAGGACTGGGGCACCCAGGCGGTGCTGGAGCTGAAGAACGTCAAGGGCCCGCTGAAGTGCTCCCTGGTGCTCGTCGCCAAGAACGGGCAGCGCGTGACCATGTCGTCGTGGTCGGTGCCGAACTGGGGATACGGCGTCCCGGACGCCAAGACCGAGGACGCGAAGAAGCCGTTGTACATCGGTGGGGCGGCGGCCTTCCAGCCGAACGAGATCGACCACTTCGAGGTGGTGACGTTCGAGGGGAAGAAGCTGGTGCAGGTGGACGCGTGACGCCCGCTGCGGCCCTGGCGGAGACCGGGCGCCGCCGGCGCGGGTGCCCTCTCCGGGGGCCGCGCTTCCCAGGCCCCGCCCGGATGCGGGGAGGGGTCTGCCGCCGCATCGCCGGGCGCGGGTGGTCCGCGGTCGTTCGCGCAGTTCCCCGCGCCCCTGGGTTCGCCCCCCGGCTGAAAGGGCGCTCCGGGTTTCGCCCCCCTCGGCTGAAAGGGCACCCCGGGACGCGTCCCGGACCGGTGCCGTAGCCTCCCGGGCCCCCTTCGCGTACGGTTGACGGCTGCCCAGCACGTCAGAAGGGGGCCCGGTGGCCGCTCAGGTTCAGCAGTCCGCGGTCGGCTCGGTCAACGACGCACACGACTCCGTCCGCGACCGAGAGATCAGCATCGAGCAGGAACACCTGGACCGGGTGTACCGGCGGCTGGAGGAGAAGATCCACGAGGCCGAGTTCCTGATGCACGACGCGGCCCAGCGCGGCCAGGTCGGCACCCCGGGCGCGCTCGCCGAGCGGGACGCGCAGGTCTTCCGGGCCGGTGTCCACCTGAACCGGCTGAACAACGAGTTCGAGGACTTCCTCTTCGGCCGGGTCGACCTGCTGCTCGGCAAGGACGGCAAGAAGGGACCCGACGGCGCCTACACGGCGGTGGAGCCCGCCGAGGGCGCCGTGCGGGACGACAACACCGCCGAGATCGCCGAGACGCTGCACATCGGCCGTATCGGGGTTCTCGACCAGGACTACTCGCCGCTGGTCATCGACTGGCGCGCACCCGCCGCCGCGCCCTTCTACCGGGCCACGCCCGTCGAGCCGGGCCGGGTGGTACGGCGCCGGGTCATCCGGTCCAAGGGGCGCCGCGTGCTCGGCGTCGAGGACGACCTGATGCGGCCCGAGCTGACGGCCTTCCTCGACGGCCGCGAGCTGCCCGTCATCGGTGACGGCGCCCTGATGGCCGCCCTCGGCCAGGCCCGCGGCCACACCATGCGGGACATCGTCTCCTCGATCCAGGCCGAGCAGGACATGGTCATCCGGGCCCCGGCCGCCTCCATCACCTACGTGGAGGGCGGACCGGGCACCGGCAAGACCGCCGTCGCCCTGCACCGCGCCGCCTACCTGCTCTACCAGGACCGCAGACGCTACGCGGGCGGCATCCTGATCGTCTCGCCGACCCCGCTGCTCGTCGCCTACACCGAGGGTGTGCTGCCCTCGCTCGGTGAAGAGGGCCAGGTCGCGATCCGGGCGATCGGTTCGCTGGTCGACGGTGTGGAGGCCACCCTGTACGACTCCCCGTCCGTGGCCCGCGCCAAGGGCTCGTACCGGATGCTGAAGGTGCTGCGGAAGGCCGCCCGGGGCGCCCTGGAGGCGGGCCCGGCCGCCCCGGTGGGGCAGCTCGCCCTGGACGACGACACCGACGCCGGGACCGGCACCGGACCGCGGGTCTTCGACGGGCCGCCGGACCGGCTCCGTGTCGTCGCCTTCGGGCGTCGCCTGGAGCTGGAGGCGCCCGAGCTGGAACGTGTCCGCCGTACCGCCCTGGGCGGCACCGCACCGGTCAACCTGCTCCGCCCGCGCGCCCGCAAGCTGCTGCTGGACGCCCTGTGGGCCAAGTCCGGCGCCGCCACCCGGCACGCCGACCCGGAGCTGGCCGCCGAGCTGCGCTCGTCCTTCGACGAGGACGTCACCGGCGAGGACGCGTTCATCGGCTTCCTGGACGCCTGGTGGCCCGAGCTGACCCCGGCGGCCGTGCTCGCGGCCATGGCCGACGACAAGCGGCTCGGCCGCTGGGCCCGGCGGATCCTCAACCCCGGCGAGGTCCGCAAGGTCGCCCGCTCCCTGAAGCGGGACGGCCACTCGGTGCACGACGTCGCCATGCTCGACGAGCTCCAGGCGATCCTCGGCGCCCCGGCCCGGCCGCGGAAGAAGCGTGAGTTCGACCCGCTGGACCAGCTCACCGGCCTGGAGGAGCTGATGCCGGTGCGCGAGGAGTCGCAGCGGGAGCGGGCCGAGCGCCTCGCGCAGGAGCGCACCGAGTACGCGCACGTCATCGTGGACGAGGCGCAGGACCTCACGCCGATGCAGTGGCGCATGGTCGGCCGTCGCGGCCGGCACGCCACCTGGACGGTCGTCGGCGACCCGGCGCAGTCCTCCTGGTCCGACCCGGACGAGGCGGCCGAGGCCCGCGACGAGGCCCTCGGCACCCGGCCCCGGCGCCGCTTCCAGCTCACCGTGAACTACCGCAACCCGGCCGAGATCGCCGAGCTGGCCGCGAAGGTGCTCGCGCTCGCCATGCCCGGCTCCCGGTCCCCCTCCGCCGTACGGTCCACCGGGGTCGAGCCGCGCTTCGCGGTGGCCGGGGGCTCGCTGGAGGCGGCCGTGCGGGCGGAGGCCGAGCGGCTGCTGGACCTGGTGGACGGCACGGTCGGCGTGGTCGTCGCGATGAACCGGCGCGAGGAGGCCCGGCGCTGGCTGGCCGGGCTCGGCGACCGGGTCGTCGCGCTCGGCAGCCTGGAGGCCAAGGGCCTGGAGTACGACGCGACGGTCGCCGTCTCGCCCGCGGAGATCGCCGACGAGTCCCCGGCCGGGCTGCGCGTGCTGTACGTGGCGCTGACCCGGGCCACCCAGCAGCTGACGGTGGTGTCGGGGCTGCGCGACGAGCCGGACGCGGCGGGGGTTCCGGACCTGCTGCGGGATGAGAACCCATGAACCCCGGTTGCGGGAATGGTCTTACGGGATCCGTTTGTTAGCCTTGACGTGGCACCGGCCCGATCCAAGCCCCCGGGCCCAACCTTCGTCGCTACGAGCGACCACTTGCCGCGAGGCGAGCATGGCGGGTCGGTGTCATGAACGTGTGGGAGGCCCACGTCACGGATGTGACGTGGGCCTCCTTCTTTGCCCGGCCGCCCTCTTTCCCTGGCTGATCGTCTCTCGTATGGTGGAAGTGCTTTTCCGAAACCACCACCCGGCAGAGAACCTCGCGTGAACAAAACGTCCGTAACCCAGGGCGACTACCACGTACTCGGCGGTAGGTGCGACGATCGGACGGCACAACTCGCGACACGGTGAAAGCAGAGGAAGTCGGCCATGGCAACGGCGCCCAGCGTCTCCTACTCGATGACGATCCGGCTGGAGGTGCCCGCGAGCGGAACCGCCGTCTCGCAGCTCACCACCGCCGTGGAGTCCTCCGGAGGCTCGGTGACCGGCCTCGACGTCACCGCGTCCGGCCACGAGAAGCTCCGCATCGACGTCACCATCGCGGCCTCCTCCACCGCGCACGCCGATGAGATCGTCGAGAAGCTGCGCGGCATCGAGGGCGTCACGCTGGGCAAGGTCTCCGACCGTACGTTCCTGATGCACCTCGGTGGCAAGATCGAGATGCAGTCCAAGCATCCCATCCGCAACCGTGACGACCTCTCCATGGTCTACACGCCGGGTGTGGCCCGCGTCTGCATGGCCATCGCCCAGAACCCCGAGGACGCCCGCCGCCTCACCATCAAGCGCAACTCCGTTGCGGTCGTGACGGACGGTTCCGCCGTGCTCGGCCTCGGCAACATCGGCCCCAAGGCCGCGCTGCCCGTCATGGAGGGCAAGGCGGCCCTCTTCAAGCGCTTCGCCGGTATCGACGCCTGGCCGCTGTGCCTGGACACCCAGGACACCGACGCGATCGTGGAGATCGTCAAGGCGATCGCCCCCGGCTTCGCCGGCATCAACCTGGAGGACATCTCCGCGCCGCGCTGCTTCGAGATCGAGGCCCGGCTGCGCGAGGCCCTCGACATCCCGGTCTTCCACGACGACCAGCACGGCACGGCGATCGTCGTCCTCGCGGCGCTGACCAACGCCCTGCGGGTGACCGAGAAGGCCATCGAGAACATCCGGGTCGTCATGTCCGGCGCCGGCGCGGCAGGGACGGCCATCCTCAAGCTGCTGCTCGCGGCCGGCGTGAAGAACGCCGTCGTCGCCGACATCCACGGTGTCGTCCACGCGGACCGCGAGGACCTGGTGAGCGCCCAGACCGACTCGCCGCTGCGCTGGATCGCCGACAACACCAACCCCGAGGGCCTCACCGGCACCCTGAAGGAGGCCGTGCGCGACGCCGACGTCTTCATCGGCGTCTCCGCCCCGAACGTCCTGGACGGCAGCGACGTGGCCGCCATGGCCGACGGCGCCATCGTGTTCGCGCTCGCGAACCCGGACCCCGAGGTCGAGCCGGCGATCGCCCGGCAGACGGCGGCCGTCGTGGCCACCGGCCGGTCCGACTTCCCGAACCAGATCAACAACGTGCTGGTCTTCCCGGGTGTCTTCCGCGGTCTGCTGGACGCGCAGTCCCGGACGGTGAACACCGAGATGATGCTCGCCGCCGCGAAGGCCCTGGCCGACGTGGTGACCGAGGACGAGCTGAACCCGAACTACATCATCCCGAGCGTCTTCAACGACAAGGTCGCGGGCGCCGTGGCCGGGGCGGTCCGCGAGGCCGCCAAGGCGGCCGGCGCGACGGCCTGAGAACGGCGTGTCGTACGGTGCGGGGGGCTGTGACGATCACCACGGCAGCCCCCCGCACCGGCGCGTCGTGGAACCACCGGATGCCGGGCGCGCTCTAGGGTGACGGCCGAGCAGGCGCTTTTCGTGTGACTCCCCAGGGTGTTCTCACGACTCCTACGGGTGCCGGATTGGCTTTCCCGCCGCAGGTAGGGGCAGGATGCTCCCCCAGGGACTACGTCCCCCGGGGGCACCCCCAAGGGCGCGAGCGCATCGGCATCGCAGTGCCTCGGGCGGCTCCGCCGCGTGGCACACCCCAACGGCAAGAAAAACACGGGAGTAACAACATGAACCGCAGTGAGCTGGTGGCCGCGCTGGCCGACCGCGCCGAGGTGACCCGCAAGGACGCCGACGCCGTGCTGGCCGCGTTCGCCGAGACCGTCGGCGAGATCGTCGCCAAGGGCGACGAGAAGGTCACCATCCCCGGCTTCCTGACCTTCGAGCGCACCCACCGTGCCGCTCGCACCGCGCGCAACCCGCAGACCGGCGAGCCCATCAACATTCCGGCCGGCTTCAGCGTGAAGGTCACCGCTGGCAGCAAGCTCAAGGAAGCCGCCAAGGGCAAGTAAGCGCTCCGCTTCGAGCGCCGTGGGCGACTGCGGACCGGCCGTGGCTGGTCGCGCAGTTCCCCGCGCCCCTTCAAGGGCGCGCCTCAGCCGAAGACGCCGAATGGGCGGCCCCCCTGCACCATGGGGGCCGCCCATTCGGCGTACCCGCTGCTAGCCGAGCGCCTTGCCCGGCAGTTCGACCTTCGCGCCCAGTTCCACGAGCTTCTCCATGAAGTTCTCGTAGCCGCGGTTGATCAGGTCGATGCCGTGGACGCGGGAGGTGCCCTCGGCCGCCAGGGCCGCGATCAGGTACGAGAAGCCGCCGCGCAGGTCGGGGATGACCAGGTCGGCCCCCTGAAGCCTGGTCGGGCCCGAGACGACCGCGGAGTGCAGGAAGTTGCGCTGGCCGAAACGGCAGTCCGAGCCGCCCAGGCACTCGCGGTAGAGCTGGATGTGCGCACCCATCTGGTTGAGCGCGGAGGTGAAGCCCAGCCGGGACTCGTACACCGTCTCGTGGATGATGGACAGGCCCGTGGCCTGCGTCAGGGCCACCACCAGCGGCTGCTGCCAGTCGGTCTGGAAGCCGGGGTGCACGTCCGTCTCCAGCGCGATGGACTTCAGCTGGCCGCCGGGGTGCCAGAAGCGGATGCCCTCGTCGTCGATCTCGAAGGCACCGCCCACCTTCCGGTAGGTGTTCAGGAACGTCATCATCGAGCGCTGCTGGGCGCCGCGGACGTAGATGTTGCCGTTGGTCGCCAGCGCGGCGGAGGCCCAGGACGCGGCCTCCAGACGGTCCGCCAGGGCCGCGTGGGTGTAGCCGCCGAGCTGGTCCACACCGGTGATGCGGATCGTGCGGTCGGTGTCCATCGCGATGATCGCGCCCATCTTCTGCAGCACGCAGATGAGGTCCTCGATCTCCGGCTCCACGGCCGCGTTGGACAGCTCCGTGACACCCTCGGCCAGCACGGCCGTCAGCAGCACCTGCTCGGTCGCGCCCACCGACGGGTACGGCAGCCGGATCTTCGTACCGCGCAGCCGCTGCGGAGCCTCCAGGTACTGCCCGTCGGCCCGCTTCTCGATGGTCGCGCCGAACTGCCGCAGCACGTCGAAGTGGAAGTCGATGGGCCGGCCGCCGATGTCGCAGCCGCCCAGGCCCGGGATGAACGCGTGGCCGAGACGGTGCAGCAGCGGACCGCAGAAGAGGATCGGGATACGGCTGGATCCCGCGTGGGCATCGATGTCAGCCACGTTGGCGCTCTCGACGTGCGTCGGGTCGAGCACCAGCTCGCCGGGCTCCTCACCCGGACGGACCGTCACGCCGTGCAGCTGGAGCAGGCCGCGTACGACCCGCACGTCACGGATGTCGGGAACGTTGCGCAGTCGGCTCGGCGCGCTGCCCAGCAGGGCGGCGACCATGGCCTTCGGCACGAGGTTCTTCGCACCGCGGACACGGATCTCGCCCTCCAGCGGGGTTCCGCCGTGGACAAGCAGGACATCGTCGTTGACGGTCATGAATCTCGCGTTCCGATGAGTTGGTCAGGGGGCGGCCGATCACTGTGCGCAGGGGCCGGGAAGACAGGGTAATCGCCGATTACCCCCCTCCCGTAAGCCCAAGGGTGGCCCAGCCGCGTCATAGCTGTGTCACAACACGAACCGTTCCCTTTCGGGCACCTGGGGTCACCGGGCACGCGGGTGTGCGCCCGGCCCGCTTCGACGCGCTCTGAGCTGCGTTCACTCCCGCACCCCCGATTGGGTCCCCACGCCGGGGGAAGATGCGGGATCATGTCTGGCATGACCGAGGTGTCCTCGCTCACAGGGCGGCTGCTCGTGGCCACCCCCGCCCTGGCGGACCCGAACTTCGACCGTGCGGTGGTGCTCCTCCTCGACCACGACGAGGAGGGCTCCCTCGGTGTCGTGCTCAACCGTCCCACCCCGGTGGTCGTCGGCGACATCCTGGAGGACTGGGCCGACCTCGCGGGCGAGCCCGGTGTGGTCTTCCAGGGCGGCCCGGTGTCGCTGGACTCGGCGCTGGGCGTGGCGGTCATCCCCGGCGGTACGAACGGTGACCACGCCCCGCTCGGCTGGCGGCGGGTGTACGGCGCGATCGGCCTGGTCGACCTGGAGGCCCCGCCGGAACTGCTGGCCGCGGCCGTGGGCAGCCTGCGGATCTTCGCCGGTTACGCCGGCTGGGGGCCCGGCCAGCTGGAGGACGAGCTGGTCGAGGGCGCCTGGTACGTGGTCGAGTCCGAGCCGGGCGACGTGTCCTCGCCGGCCCCGGAGAGACTCTGGCGCGAGGTGCTGCGCCGCCAGCGCAACGAACTGGCGATGGTCGCCACGTATCCGGACGACCCTTCGCTCAACTGATGCCTGTGAGCTTCAGTACCCTGGCTGTTATGAGCACTCTTGAGCCCGAGCGCGGGACTGGTACGGGGACCCTCGTAGAGCCGACGCCACAGGTGTCCCACGGCGACGGCGACCACGAGCGCTTCGCCCACTACGTCCAGAAGGACAAGATCATGGCGAGCGCCCTCGACGGCACTCCCGTCGTGGCGCTGTGCGGCAAGGTCTGGGTGCCGGGTCGCGACCCGAAGAAGTACCCCGTGTGCCCGATGTGCAAAGAGATCTACGAGTCCATGAGCAGCGGCGGCGACGAGGGCAAGGGCGGCAAGGGCGGCGACAAGTAGCTCCCCGGTCCGCCCGGTGGCGGTGAGGTCCCCGGGGCGCGCGTCAGGCGCGCCCCGGGGACCTTCGCGTTCTCCGGCCCCCAACTGGTCCAGACCTCTTGTGGGGGTCCGGCGCAGTGCCTAGCCTGCGTGGTGTCGTGTCCGCGTTGTGCATGAGGCAATGCGCGTTGCGCTCCGCGCAACACGCGTGTGGGTAAGGGGCTGATGTGGTGGAACTGATTCCGGCGCCGCGCGCCATCGGGGGGCCCGGCGGGCCCGAGGTGCCGCTCGGCCGGGACACCACCGTGTGGGCCGGCCCGGGTACGGAACGCGCCGAACGCTGGCTGCGGACCACGCTCGGCGCCGCCCTGGGGCTGCCGCTGCCGCCCGGACCGCCGGACGCCCGGGACTCCGTGCGGCTGCTCACCGACGACACCCTGGAGCCGGAGGAGTACCGCCTCGGCGCCGTCGCCGGCCGGGGCGTGGAGATCCGTGGCGGCGGGCCCGCCGGCGTGTTCTGGGGCGCGCAGACCCTGCGTCAGCTGCTCGGCCCCGACGCCTTCCGGCGCGCCCCCGTACGGCCGGACGCCGGCCTCGGCGTGCCGCAGCGGATCATCGAGGACGCCCCGCGGTTCCGCTGGCGCGGACTTCTCCTCGACGTCGCCCGGCACTTCATGCCCAAGGAGGGCGTGCTGCGCTATCTGGACCTGATGGCCGCGCACAAACTCAACGTCCTGCACTTCCATCTGACGGACGACCAGGGCTGGCGGATCGAGATCGAGCGGTATCCGAAACTGACCGAGATCGCCTCCTGGCGCTCGCGCACCAAATTCGGCCACCGGGCCTCACCGCTGTGGGACGAGAAGCCGCACGGCGGCTACTACACCCAGGACGACATCCGCGAGATCGTCGCCTACGCCGCCGAGCGGCACATCAGCGTCGTCCCCGAGATCGACGTACCGGGCCATTCGCAGGCCGCCGTCGCCGCGTACCCGGAGCTCGGCAACACCGACGTCATCGACACCGCCGCACTCTCCGTCTGGGACGACTGGGGCATCTCCGCCAACGTGCTGGCTCCCACCGACACCACCCTGCGGTTCTACGAGGGGGTGTTCGAGGAGGTGCTGGAGCTGTTCCCCGCGGACGCCGCCGAGTTCTCGGAGTTCGTCCACATCGGCGGCGACGAGTGCCGCAAGGAGCAGTGGACCGAGTCCGTGACCGCCAAGACGCGGATCGCCGACCTCGGCCTCACCGGCGAGGACGAACTGCAGTCCTGGTTCATCGGGCACTTCGACGCCTGGCTCTCCGCGCGCGGGCGCCGCCTCATCGGCTGGGACGAGATCCTGGAGGGCGGCCTCGCCCCGGGCGCGGCCGTCTCCTCCTGGCGCGGCTACGGAGGCGGAGTCGCCGCCGCGCGGGCCGGCCACGACGTGGTCATGTGCCCCGAGCAGTACGTGTACCTGGACCACCGTCAGGCCCCGGGCGAGGACGAGCCCGTGCCGATCGGCTTCGTGCGCACCCTGGAGGACGTCTACCGGTTCGAGCCGGTGCCGGCCGGGCTCACCGTGGAGGAGGCGGGGCGGGTGCTGGGCACCCAGGCCAACGTGTGGACCGAGGTGATGGAGGACGCCGCGCGCGTGGACTACCAGACCTTCCCCCGCCTCGCCGCCTTCGCCGAGGTGGCCTGGAGCCCGCTGCCCGCCCCGGCGGAACGGGACTTCGCCGACTTCGAACGCCGGATGACCGCCCACTACCGGCGACTCGACGCCCTCGGCGTCGCCTACCGGCCACCCACCGGGCCCCGCCCGTGGCAGCGGCGCCCCGGCGTGCTCGGCCGCCCGATCGAGGGGATCCCGCCGAACCGGTAGCGGTGCCCGGCCGCCGAACAGGTAACGGAAAAACCACGGCAGGATCACCGAAGAGTGGCAATCCGTGTGTACCGGTGATGCCGTGCGAAAACGGACCATCTCCCTGATGAGATGGGCGAACGCCTCCTAGTGGACCCCCGCGTTCGGGCGTTGCGAAGATGTGCCAGAGTTGCGTCGTCCGCCCTGTCAGCACGTACCGTACGGCAACACAGGCGGGACCAGGTGGGGCAGCGGGAAGGGGCAGCCGGTTTGACCACGCACGCACCGCAGGCGGCGCAGTCCGTCACGTTGCCCACGACGCTGGACGAGGCCGTGGCAGCCCTCGCCGCCATGCCCACCGCCGTCCCCGTCGCGGGCGGCACCGACCTGATGGCCGCCGTGAACTCCGGTCAGCTCAGGCCCGCCGCGCTGGTGGGACTCGGCCGGATCAGCGAGATCCGCGGCTGGCAGTACCAGGACGGCCACGCGCTGCTCGGCGCGGGCCTCACCCACGCGCGCATGGGCCGCCCCGACTTCGCGGCCCTGATCCCGGCGCTCGCCGCCGCCGCGCGCGCCGCGGGCCCGCCGCACATCCGCAACGCCGGCACCCTGGGCGGCAACATCGCCACCGCCGCCCCCACCGGGGACGCGCTGCCGGTGCTGGCCGCCCTGGAGGCGACGCTGATCATCGCGGGCCCGGGCGGCGCCCGCCGGGAGATCCCGGTGTCGCACCTGCTGGCCGGCATGGAGATGCTGCGCGGCGGTGAACTCATCGGCTTCGTGCGCGTACCGCTGCTGCACGCCCCGCAGGTCTTCCTGAAGGCGACCGGACGCACCGGACCGGGCCGCGCGCTGGCCTCCGTCGCCCTCGTCCTCGACCCCGCCCGGCGCGGCGTGCGCTGCGCCGTCGGAGCCATAGCGCCGATGCCGCTCAGGCCCCTGGAGGCCGAGCAGTGGGTCGCGGGGCTGATCGACTGGGACAACGACCGGGCCCTCGTCCCGGAGGCCCTGCACGCCTTCGGCGAGTACGTCGCCGCGGCCTGCATCCCCGACCCGGTCCCCGAGCCCGACGGGTCGGTGGCACCGCTTCCGCCCGCCGTACTGCACCTGCGGCGCACTGTCGCCGCGCTGGCCCGACGAGCACTGGGGAGGGCGCTGTCGTGACCGACGACCAGCACGGAGAGGGCACGCCCCAGGGCGGCGGACGCTGGAACCCGCTGCCCCAGGGCGACTACGACGACGGCGCCACGGCCTTCGTCAAACTCCCCGAGGGCGGCATCGACGCCCTGCTGTCCGGCGACAGCCCGCTGGCCGCGCCCGGACACGGTTACGTGCCGCCGCGGATCACGGCCACGCACGCCGACGGCACCACGGGAACCTGGCCCGCGCCCGACAGCGGCGGCCGGTGGCCCGACGCGAACACGGTGCCCGCCCAGCCGGAAGGCACGGACGACCGGTTCACCTACCAGCCCGCCGCCACCCAGCAGTGGACCTTCGAGGAGCCCGCGGCACCGGCCGCCCCGGGGCACGACGTCACCGGGCAGTGGTCCATCCCCGTCGCCGGTGGTGACCTTCCGGACGAGTCGGGCGAGTTCACCACGTCCTCGCTGGTCGAGCAGTGGGGCGGCGGCGCGCCGCCGGCCACGCTGCCCGGCGGCGCGGCGGCGCCCTGGGCGACGGACGGCGCGGGCCACGCGTGGGGCGGGTCCCCCGCCCAGCCGACCGCCCCCGCGCCCGACCACACCGACCTGCCCGACCACACGGGCGCGCATCCGGCGGGCGGCGCCGCGGTCCCGCAGGCGTACGCCCCGGAGACCGGGTACGGCCACGGGACCGGGTACGCCGACCCCGGCCACCCGAACCCCGGCCACCCGAACCCCGGCCACGCCGAGACCGGTCACACGGGCACCGGCCACGCCGAGAGCGGCCACACGCATACCGGTCACGCCGAGACCGGCCACGCGGAGGCAGGTCCTGTCGAGAGGGGGCACGCGGGGGCGGGGCACGTCGAGGGCGGGCACTCGGGTGCCGGCGATGCTCGGGGTGGTTACCCGGACACCGGTCACGCTCAGGCGGGTCACGCCGATGCGGGAGACGGCGACACGCACGGCGGTACGGGCACGCACGGCGATGTGGTCGCGCATGGCGGTACGGGCACGCACGGCGGTGCAGGCACCCAGGGCGGTGCGAGCGCACACGGCGAGGCGGGCGCACACGGCGACGCGAGCGCACACGGCGACGCGGTAGTGCCCCACGAGGTGGTCGACCCCGACGGTACGGGCACGGCCGCCGCGCCCGGGGAACCGGTTCCGGCCGCGCAGTCGCAGGGCGAGCCCGGTGCGGCGCCGGAAGCGGATGCCCACGGCCCCGCCGAAGCCCCTGAACGCCCCGCGGACGCTCCAGCGAACCACGAAGAGCCCACCGGGCCGGCCGCCGCACCCCGGCCCGCCACAGCGGCGGCCACGGCCGATCCGGCGGTGACGGACGACCCGGTGACGACGGCTCACCCGGAGGCCCCGGCCGGCCCGCAGGCCACCGCCCGCCCCGCGGCCCCCACCGGCACGCCCGGCCCGGCGCCGGCCACCGCGCAGGCGGACCCGGCCGCCCCGCGGCCCGCCGCCGACCCGGCGGCAGCCGCGCCCGACAGCGCAGCCGCCGTACCCGAGTCCGCCGAGGCGCGCCCCTCCGGCGAGGACGACCGTGGCCCCGAGGACCCCGCGCCGGACCAAGAGGCCGCCTCCGAAGGCGCCGAGGACCCGGCCGCCGTACCGCTGCCGCCGCACGACGACCACCCCCTCGCCTCCTACGTGCTGCGCGTCAACGGCACCGACCGCCCGGTCACCGACGCCTGGATCGGCGAGTCCCTGCTGTACGTGCTGCGCGAGCGGCTCGGCCTCGCGGGCGCCAAGGACGGCTGCTCGCAGGGCGAGTGCGGGGCCTGCAACGTGCAGGTCGACGGCCGTCTGGTCGCCTCCTGCCTGGTCCCGGCGGTCACGGCGGCCGGCAGCGAGGTGCGTACGGTCGAGGGGCTGGCCGAGGACGGTCAGCCCTCCGACGTACAGCGCGCGCTCGCCCGGTGCGGTGCCGTGCAGTGCGGTTTCTGCGTGCCCGGCATGGCGATGACCGTGCACGACCTGCTGGAGGGCAACCCGGCTCCGACGGAACTGGAGACCCGGCAGGCGCTGTGCGGAAACCTGTGTCGCTGCTCGGGCTACCGGGGAGTCCTGGAGGCCGTCAAGGAGGTCGTCGCCGAGCGCGAGGGCTCCCACGCCGGCCCCGGGACGGACGCGGACGGGGCCCGTATCCCGCACCAGGCGGCCCCCGGCTCCGGCGGTGTCCACTCCTCGGCCTTCGACGCGCCGGGCGTGTTCGACACCCCGCACGCCGCCCCCGGCGGCTACGAGGACGCCCGGCGCGGCGCCTACGGCGACACATCGGGCCCGTACGGGGACACGCCGGACCCGTACCGCGACACACCGGGCCCCTACGGCGACCCACCCGGCCCCTACGGCGACACATCCGACCCCTACGGCACGCCGCCGGGGCAGCATGACCAGCACTACGGCCAGGACGGAGGCCAGGCGTGAGCAACGAAGCCGGCATCGCGACCACCGCCGCGGAACCCGCCCCCGAGGCCGAGCCGTTGCCGCACGGCCTCGGCGCCTCCCTGCCGCACGCCGACGCCCGCGCCAAGACCGAGGGCACCTTCCCGTACGCGGCCGACCTGTGGGCCGAGGGCCTGCTGTGGGCGGCCGTGCTGCGCTCCCCGCACGCACACGCGCGCATCGTGTCCATCGACACCACCCACGCGCGCGAGATGACCGGCGTCCGCGCCGTCATCACCCACGAGGACGTACCCGGCACGCCCCGCCACGGCAGGGGCACGCCCGACCGGCCGGTGTTCGCCTCCGAGGTCGTACGGCACCACGGCGAACCCATCGCCGCCGTCGCCGCGGACCACCCCGACACCGCGCGGATGGCCGCCGCCGCCATCATCGTCGAGTACGAGGTGCTCGACCCCGTCACCGACCCGGAGCACGCCTTCGAGGCCGAGCCGTTGCACCCCGACGGCAACCTGATCCGGCACATCCCGCTGCACCACGGTGACCCGGAGGCGGTCGGCGAGGTCGTCGTCGAGGGCCTGTACCGCATCGGCCGCCAGGACCCCGCCCCGATCGGCGCCGAGGCCGGCCTCGCCGTGCCGCGCCCGGACGGCGGGGTGGAGCTGTACCTGGCCTCCACCGACCCGCACAGCGACCGCAACACGGCCGCCGCCTGCTACGGCCTGTCCCCCGATCGAGTGAAGATCGTCGTCACCGGGGTGCCCGGTGCCACGGCGGACCGCGAGGACCAGGGCTTCCAGCTCCCGCTCGGCCTGCTCGCGCTCAGGACCGGCTGCCCGGTGAAACTCACCGCCACGCGCGAGGAGTCCTTCCTCGGCCACACCCACCGGCACCCCACCTTGCTGCGTTACCGCCACCACGCCGACGCCGAGGGCAAGCTGGTGAAGGTGGAGGCGCAGATCCTGCTGGACGCGGGCGCGTACGCCGACACCTCCGCCGAGACCCTGGCCGCCGCCGTCTCCTTCGCATGCGGCCCGTACGTCGTCCCGAACGCGTTCATCGAGGGCTGGGCCGTCCGCACCAACAACCCGCCCTCCGGGCATGTGCGCGGCGAGGGCGCCATGCAGGTGTGCGCCGCCTACGAGGCGCAGATGGACAAGCTGGCGAAGAAGCTGGGCCTGGACCCGGCCGAGGCGCGCCTGCGCAACGTCCTGGCGACCGGCGACGTCCTGCCGATCGGCCAGACGGTGACCTGCCCGGCGCCGGTCGCCGAACTCCTCCAGGCGGTCCAGGACTTCCCGCTGCCCGCTCTTCCGAAGGACACCCCGGAGGATGAGTGGCTGCTGCCCGGCGGCCCCGAGGGAGCGGGCGAACCGGGCGCGGTGCGCCGGGGCGTCGGCTACGGCCTGGGCATGGTGCACATGCTCGGCGCGGAGGGTGCCGACGAGGTGTCGACGGCGACGGTCAAGGTCCACGACGGCGTCGCGACCGTGCTGTGCGCGGCCGTGGAGACCGGCCAGGGCTTCACCACGCTGGCCCGGCAGATCGTCCAGGAGACCCTCGGCATCGAGGAGGTCCACGTCGCTCCGGTCGACACCGACCAGCCGCCGGCCGGCGCGGGCTGCCGTGGCCGCCACACGTGGGTGTCGGGCGGCGCGGTGGAGCGGGCGGCGAAGATGGTCCGCGCCCAGCTCCTGCAGCCGCTCGCCCACAAGTTCGGCATGTCGACGGAGTTGCTCCAGATCACGGACGGCAAGATCACGTCCTACGACGGCGTGCTGTCGACCACCGTCACGGAGGCGCTGGAGGGCAAGGAACTGTGGGCCACGGCCCAGTGCCGCCCGCACCCCACCGAGCCGCTGAACGCCGCCGGCCAGGGCGACGCCTACGTGGGCCTCGCGTTCTGCGCGATCCGCGCGGTGGTGGACGTCGACGTCGAGCTGGGCTCGGTCCGGGTGGTGGAGCTGGCGGTCGCCCAGGACGTCGGCCGGATCCTCAACCCGGCCCAACTGGCCGCCCGGATCGAGGGGGGCGTCACCCAGGGCGTGGGCATCGCCCTCACCGAGAACCTCCGCACGCCCCGCGGCCTGATCCGCCACCCCGACCTGACCGGTTACGCCCTGCCGACCGCCCTGGACGCCCCCGACATCCGGATCGTGAAACTGGTCGAGGAACGCGACGTGGTCGCCCCCTTCGGCGCCAAGTCGGTCAGCGCGGTCCCGGTGGTGACGGCCCCGGCGGCGATCGCCTCCGCCGTCCGCGCCGCCACCGGCCGTCCGGTCAACCGCCTCCCGATCCGCCCGCAGGCGGCGGTGGTCACGGACCGATGAGCACGCCGCCCGGCCAGCCGCGCTACGAACCGCCGCCCAGCACGGGCAGGCTGGCCCTGTGGATCCTGCTGTTCGTCGTCGCGGCCCTGGCGGTCGTGCTCGGCGGCGTCTACTTCACCTGACGGCCGGCGCCGTCCTCACCTCCGAAGCGACGGCGGCCTGTCGCCGCGGGCGCAGCAAGCGCCGGCGGCGGACGCGCAACGGGGCCGGGTCGCCCGACGTCCTTTCCCGTGCGGGGCCGTTGTCAGTGGGGCGGCGTAGTGTGCCGAGCAGTGGGGGGCACCTGCCCGAGGGCGCCGTACGACGGTGTACGCACGCCTGTCACGCATGGGGAAGACCGCGGGGGAGCGATGGGCACGACCGACGCCGACGTCACGGCGATCACGCTGACCGAGGCGGAACTGGACCGCTACGTCACGCACGGGCCGACGCGCGGACTGCTCACCGGTGCCGGCCTGCCCGCGCGAACCGACCTGTTGTCCTTCTCCCCGCTGCGCACGCACGGCCTGCGCACGCTCGCGGACGCCGCCGACGGCCCCTCGCGCCTGGCGGAGGAGCTGCGCAGCCGCCTGGTCATAGGCGAACTCCTCACCCCGGCCGGCATGGAGCGCGAGTCGATCCTGCTCGACGGCGTCACGGGCGAGCTGACGACGGCCTACCTCTTCGACCCGTCCGACCCGCGTCCCTTCGCGCCCTCCCTGACCACGCTGCTGCGCTTCGCCGCGGTCACCGAGGAACTGGCGGGCCTGCGGGGCCGATTCGCCTGCCTGGCGGGCCAGTACGGCCCGAGAACCGTGACCGAGGCGTCCCGCCGTCTCCTCACCCTCTTCGAGGAGGGCACGGACGGCGAGATCCCGCCGTACTGGAAGGCGGCGGCCCTGATCCGCCCACTCTCCCTCATCGCCGGTCCCGGTACGGCGTCCGGCCTCACCCTGGAGGTCCCCGCGCGCCTCCTGGACCAGAAGTTCGGGCACGGCAGGGTGGCCCGCTTCGAGGAGGTCGACTTCCCGGCGACGCTCACCCACGAGCCGACCCGCCGCTTCCTGCGCGAGACGGGGCTGCCGGAGGACGCGGTCTTCTTCCACGCCGACACGGACGTGCCCCTGCCGACGCTGCGGGAGTACTTCGCACAGGAGCGGCCGGGAGAGCGGCCCGACGTTGCGGCCCCGGAACTTCCCGCCCACTGCGACCACTTGATCCGCCTCGGGTATCTGCTGGAGGAGAACAGCCTGGTCGTCGACGGCAGAACAGGCCGGGTCCTCACCTTCAGCGAGCCGGACGCGACGCTGCACTCCCTCAACACCGACGTCTCCACCCTGGCCTTCACCCTGTGGCTCATCCACCACGAGCGCACCATCGACGCCCACCTGGGCCACGAGCTGTCGACCCACGCGTACGACGACCTGGTGGCGGCGATGATCGACACGCTCAACACCCTGGACCCCACGGGCATGCTGCCGACCACGACCTGGCATTACTGGACGGAACTCTTCCAGGACGAGACGGGCGGAGCGTTCTGACCTCCGGCCGTGACGAGCCATCCCTCGAAGACCACCGGCACCCCACGGCTCGCGCTCACGCCGTACACCGGCCGCACTCCGTGTCACCCGCGCCCCAGAGCTGAGCACCCGAACGAAAGGGCGACACCCAGGAGGGTGCCGCCCTTGTCATCGCCTGCTCAGGCAACGGAGGCCGTGGCGGGATTCGAACCCACGTAACTCGCTTTGCAGGCGAGCCCCTGAACCACTCGGGCACACGGCCGTGTTGTGCAGTTGTTCTCGGCCGTGGGGGGATTCGAACCCGCGTGACTCCCCGCGAGCGGAGCTCGCTGTGGGATGCAGTGCAGGCGAGCCCCTGAACCACTCGGGCACACGGCCGTGTTCTTGAGACGAACGTACGGGGCCGGGGTCAGGGGCTCAAGGATGTCGGCGGGGCTGCAACGGGACTGCCATGTCGCGTTCACAAACGCGGTGGGGCGTACGACCAAGGGCCGAGCGGAGGTCACGACTCATGACAGGGGCGAAACTCAGTTGTGGACCTTACTCTGGCGACCATGAGTGCCCTTGAGTCCCGCGACCCCGCCGTCCTCGGTCCGCCTGCCGAACAGGAAGACGGCGTGCTCAGCCGGGCCTACCGGGCGCTCAGTGTCGGCATCGTGTCCGTCGTGGTGCTCATCGCGTTCGAGGCGACCGCCGTCGGGACCGCCATGCCGGTCGCCGCGCGGGAGCTGGACGGGGTGGCGCTGTACGCGTTCGCCTTCTCGGGATACTTCACGACCAGCCTGTCCGGGATGGTGCTCGCCGGGCAGTGGTCCGACCGTCGGGGCCCGCTCGGCGCGCTGACCACGGGGATCGGCGCCTTCGCCGCGGGGCTCGTCATCGCCGGGACCGCGCAGGTCATGTGGGTGTTCATCCTCGGGCGGGCCGTGCAGGGGCTCGGCGGCGGCCTGGTCATCGTGGCCCTGTACGTCGTCGTCGGCCGCGCATACCCCGAGCGGCTGCGCCCCGCGATCATGGCGTCCTTCGCGGCCGGCTGGGTCGTACCGTCCATAGTCGGCCCCCTCGCCGCCGGCGCCGTCACCGAGCACCTCGGCTGGCGCTGGGTCTTCCTCGGCATCCCGGCCCTCGTCGTGTTTCCGCTCGCCCTCGCCCTGCCGCAGATACGGCGCAGGGCATCCGGCCCGGTGGACGAGGAGACCGGCGCCGCCTCCTTCGACCGGCGGCGGATCCGGCTCGCGCTCGGCATCTCCCTCGGCGCCGGGCTCCTCCAGTACGCCGCGCAGGACCTGCGCCCCCTCTCCCTGCTCCCGGGGCTGGCCGGTGCCGCGCTGCTCGTGCCCGCCGTCCTCGGGCTGCTCCCGCGCGGCACCTACCGGGCGGCCCGCGGCCTCCCCTCCGTCGTGCTGCTGCGCGGGCTGGCCGCCGGCTCCTTCATCGCCGCCGAGTCCTTCGTGCCGCTGATGCTGGTCACCCAGCGTGGGCTGTCGCCGACGCTCGCCGGGTTCTCGCTGGCGGCCGGCGGCGGGACGTGGGCGCTGGGCTCGCTCGTGCAGTCCCGGCCGCGCGTGGCGCCGTACCGGGAGCGGCTGATGACCCTGGGCATGGTGCTGGTCGCGGCCGCGATCGTGACCGCGCCGAGCGTGCTCGCGCACTCCGTGCCCGTGTGGATCGTCGCCGTCGCCTGGGGCGTCGGCTGCTTCGGCATGGGACTGGTGATCTCCTCCACCAGCGTGCTGCTGCTCCAGCTCTCCGCCCCGGAGCAGGCCGGCACCAACTCCGCCGCCCTCCAGATCTCCGACGCCCTCTCCAACGTCGTCCTGCTGGCGGCGACCGGCGCCGCCTTCGCGGCCCTGGGCGGGGGCGGCACGGCGGCCACCACCGCCGCGACCACCGGCACCACCGGCCATCCCGCCGCCTTCGCCGCCGTCTTCCTGCCGATGGCGGGCGTGGCGCTGGTCGGGGCCTGGGTGACCCGCCGCCTGCGGCAGCCGTGAACACCACCGCCGACGGTGATCGCGGGACGGCCGCGGCAGTTGTGACGTGGCTCCCACCCATGGGCGACCCGGGCTTGTCCGTGCGTCGACCGCGGGGCGGCGCCGGTAGGGTGGCCCGGTTGTCATATGTAGCCGCCCGACCCTGATGCACGGAGACCGTGACTACTACCGCCGCCTCCTCCGCTCACTCCCACCACCTCTCGCCCGCCTTCCCGGGCCGGGCACCCTGGGGTACCGCCAGCAAGCTGCGTGCCTGGCAGCAGGGGGCGATGGAGAAATACATCCAGGAGCAGCCGCGTGACTTCCTCGCCGTCGCCACGCCCGGCGCCGGCAAGACGACCTTCGCGCTGACCCTGGCCTCCTGGCTGCTGCACCACCACGTCGTGCAGCAGGTGACCGTGGTCGCGCCCACCGAGCATCTGAAGAAGCAGTGGGCCGAGGCCGCCGCCCGGATAGGCATCAAGCTCGACCCCGAGTACAGCGCGGGTCCGCTCGGCAGGGAGTACGACGGGGTCGCCGTGACGTACGCCGGTGTCGGCGTCCGCCCCATGCTGCACCGCAACCGGGTGGAGCAGCGCAAGACCCTCGTGATCCTGGACGAGATCCACCACGCCGGAGACTCCAAGTCCTGGGGCGAGGCATGTCTGGAGGCGTTCGAACCGGCCACCCGGCGACTCGCGCTCACCGGAACGCCGTTCCGGTCCGACACCAACCCCATTCCCTTCGTGACGTACGAGGAGGGAACGGACGGGATCCGGCGGTCCGCCGCCGACTACACCTACGGCTACGGCAACGCCCTCGCCGACCACGTCGTCCGGCCGGTCATCTTCCTCTCCTACAGCGGCAACATGCGCTGGCGCACGAAGGCCGGTGACGAGATCGCCGCCCGGCTCGGCGAGCCGATGACCAAGGACGCGATCAGTCAGGCATGGCGCACCGCGCTCGACGCGCGCGGTGAGTGGATGCCGAGCGTGCTGCGCGCCGCCGACCAGCGGCTGACCGAGGTCAGGAAGGCCATCCCGGACGCGGGTGCGCTCGTCATCGCCTCCGACCAGGAGTCCGCGCGCGCGTACGCCAAGCTCATCCGGGAGATCACCGGGACGAAGGCGACGCTCGTGCTGTCGGACGACGCCGGCGCCTCGAAGAGGATCGACGAGTTCAGCGAGGGCGACGACCGCTGGATGGTCGCCGTGCGAATGGTGTCCGAGGGCGTCGACGTACCCCGGCTCGCGGTGGGCGTGTACGCCACGACCATCTCGACCCCCCTCTTCTTCGCGCAGGCCGTCGGGCGTTTCGTACGGTCCCGGCGGCGTGGCGAGACCGCGTCCGTCTTCCTGCCGACCGTGCCCGACCTGCTGACCTTCGCCAACGAGATGGAGAAGGAACGGGACCACGCCCTCGACAAGCCGAAGAAGGAGGGCGAGGAGGACCCGTACGCCGAGTCCGAGAAGGAGATGGACGAGGCGAACAAGCAGCAGGACGAGGACACCGGCGAGCAGGACATGCTGCCCTTCGAGGCGCTGGAGTCCGACGCCGTCTTCGACCGCGTGCTGTACGACGGCGCCGAGTTCGGTATGCAGGCCCATCCCGGGAGCGAGGAGGAGCAGGACTACCTCGGGATTCCGGGGCTGCTCGAGCCCGACCAGGTGCAGCTGCTGCTCCAGAAGCGGCAGGCGCGGCAGATCGCGCACAGCCGGAAGAAGCCGGACGAGGAGGCGGACCTGCTGGAGCTGCCGGCCGAGCGGCGGCCGGTCGTCTCGCACAAGGAGATGATGGAGCTGCGCAAGCGGCTCAACACGCTGGTCAGCGCGTACGTCCATCAGAGCGGCAAGCCGCACGGGGTCATTCACACCGAGCTGCGGCGGGTGTGCGGGGGGCCGCCGAGTGCGGAGGCCACGGCGGGGCAGTTGCGGCAGCGGATCGCCAAGGTGCAGGAGTGGGCTACGCGGATGCGGTGACGCTGCGCTGCGCTGCGCTGTGCTTGGCAGTTCTTCGCCCACCCACCCACCCGACTCGGTCGGCCCAGAGGTGAACCCCACGGGGCTCCGCCCCGGACCCCGCCAGGACTCCGCGGCCCCGGCTGCCTCCCCGGCCCTCGGCAGACTCCCCGGTCCTCGGCAGACTCCCCGGACCTCGGCTGCCTCCCCGGCCCTCGGCAAGCTCCCCGGACCTCGGCTGCCTCCCCGGCCCTCGGCAAGCTCCCCGGACCTCGGCCGGCTCTTGGGGCCTCGGCTGGCTCCGCGGGCCCCCGCGACTTCGCGGATGCCCGCAGGCTCCGCGGACCTCGGCTGGCTCCGTCCTGGGCTCCGTTCCGGGTCCTGGTGGACCTCGGCCCCGGGGGCGGTGCGCTTCGCCGTGGGGGCTCGGTGGGCTGTCGCCCGGGGGTTCGGACGGGGTGATCTCCGGTTTGGGGTGGGGTCGGACTGTGTGCGTATCCGGACGAATGCAGGCAGGCCGGATCTGGTCTTGCCCGGATTCTGGACGAAGGCTTCCGCTCAGCGAACCGGCTTCGCTACTGTCCCGCTACGCATACGCCCCGTGGCAGCGCCGCCGCGGAGCGCAGCCGTGAAGCGACATGGCTCCGGAGCCGCCGGGCCGCCTTGCCGATCGGCGGCCTCTGAAGCGCGTCGCCGACGGGACTCGGTGACGCATCCGTCGCTCAGGGGTTGCCGACCTCACCGCCTAAGGAGTGGGCGTCGTGACCGCGGAGACCTCTCAGACGCTCGACCGGGGACTGCGCGTCCTCAAGCTGCTGGCCGACACCGACCACGGGCTGACCGTCACCGAGTTGTCCAGCAAACTGGGCGTGAACCGTACCGTGGTGTACCGGTTGCTCGCCACGCTGGAACAACACGCCCTCGTTCGGCGTGACCTGGGTGGACGAGCCAGGGTCGGCCTCGGTGTGCTGCGGCTCGGCCGGCAGGTGCATCCGCTGGTACGGGAAGCCGCGCTGCCCGCGCTTCGGTCGCTCGCCGAGGACATCGGGGCGACGGCGCACCTGACGCTGGTGGACGGGACGGAGGCGCTGGCCGTCGCCGTGGTCGAGCCGACGTGGACCGACTATCACGTGGCCTACCGGGCCGGTTTCCGGCATCCCCTGGACCGGGGGGCCGCGGGCAGGGCGATCCTGACCGCGCGGCAGTCGCCGTCCGCGGACCCCGGGTACACCCTCACGCACGGGGAACTCGAGGCCGGGGCGAGTGGGGCCGCGGCGCCGCTGGTCGGGGTCACGGGGGTCGAGGGCAGCGTGGGCGTGGTGATGCTGGCGGACGCCGTGCCGGAACGGGTGGGGCCGAGGGTGGTGGAAGCGGCCCGGGAGGTCGCCGAAGCACTGCGCTGAATCAGCCGTCCGGCGTCGGCCGCCCCGTGTCCTGCCCCGGGTCAGCCGCCCGGTGCTGGCCGCTCGGTGTCGGCCGGCTGGTGGAAGCGGCCCGGGAGGTCGCGGAAGCGCTGCGCTGAATCAGCCGTCCCGTGTCAGCCGCCCGCGTTGGCCGTCCCGCGTCAGCCGTCCCGTGTCAGCCGCCCGCGTTGGCCGTCCCCGCGTCAACCGCCCCGCGTCAACCGCCCCGCGTTGCTTGCTCGTAGCGCGGAGTGCTTGCCCGTGGCTCAGGGCGTCGGGGTGTCGAAGCCGCCCAGTGTGCGCAGGTGCAGCCACAGCACCAGGCGTTCGTCGGGGTCGGTCAGGTTGATCCCGGTGTGTTGCCGGAGTTGCCGGAGGCGGTAGCGGCAGGTGTTGGGGTGCACGGCCAGCAGCTTGGCCGCGCCCGCCATGTCGCAGCCCGCGTCGAACCAGCAGACCAGAGTGCGGGCGTACTCGGTGCCGTGCCCGGCGTCGTACGCCAGCACCCGCCGCCAGCCGCCCGCGCTCAGCTCCCGCCGCTCGGCCATCACCTCGCCCAGCCGCAGCAGCGTCACCCGGGCCCGCACCTCGTCCACCGTGGCCACCGGCAGATCCGCGTCCAGCACCCGCAGCACCAGATCCGCGTCCGCCCGCGAGTCGGCGAGTCCCTGCCCGCCCGGCACCATCTCGCCGAGCGCGGCCCGCACCGGCGTCCGCAGGGCCTGTCCGGCCCGCGCCACGATGTCCTCGGCGAGCCGCCTGTGCCGCTCGCCCGGCCCGGGCAGCACCGCGTACACCACCCCGTCCACCAGCACACACGCGTGCCGGCCGTAGCGGGCCTCGCACTGCAGGCGTACGACGTCCAGCAGGCGCAGTGCGGTGCGCTCGGTGTCCGGGACGCTCGCGGCGGAATCCAGGGCGAAGGCCGCCACCCGGGCCGGCCCGTCGGCTCCCAGCCGGGCGGCGGCGCTCGCCGGGTCGGCCGCCGTGCCGTCCAGCAGCCGGCGCAGCAGGTCGCTGCCCCCGTGCCGGGCCAGTTCCCGGGCCGCCCGCGCGCGCAACAGCAGCAGGGCCGCGGTGGAGGCGCCCTGCGCGAGGGTGTCCTCGGCGTCCGGGGCGAGACAGCCGCCGTCGACCACCCACACCGAGCCGAGGGTCTCCCCGCCGGCCCGTACCGGCATCGCCAGCCGGGGCAGGTCGGCGTCGGACAGCGCGGGCAGCCGCAGCGGACGGTCGGCGGAGAACAGCCGCCGGTACTGCTCGGTGTTCTCGGCGCGGGCCGGTACCTGACGGCCGAGGATGCCCTGCCGGCGGTCCTCGTCCACGGGCTGGCCGGGGACGGTGGAGTAGGCCAGGATCCGCTGGCGCGGGTCCTCCACGGCGGTGGCCCCGCCGGTCGCCGTCGCGATCGCGTCGGCCAGCGCGAACAGGTCACCGAGCCCGGTGTCGGCGGAGACGGCGGGCCGGGCGGCGACGGCCGAGGCCAGCAGTAGATGGACCCGGTGCCAGGGCGCGTCCTCGGCGACCGACAGCAGGGCCACGCCGTGCGCCTCCGCGGCCGCGACGGGCCCGTCCGCCCCGCGCACCACCACCCCGGTCAGTCCGGCCGCCGCCGCCGCTGCCAGCAGCGGTCCCGCGTCCGCCGCCCGCACCCCGACCGCCAGCAGCAGCGCGCCGGGCAGCGGGGGGAGCGGGACGCGGCCGTCGTGCAGCACGGTCTCGGTGACCGGGACCGCGAGACCGGCGGGGGCGGTGTGCAGGCGCAGTGCCGGGCCGCCGACGACGTCCAGCAGGTCGCCGAGGGTGCAGGCGTCCATGAGGGTCCTCGGGA
Organism: Streptomyces sp. NPDC053076; assembly: GCF_044546845.1. Taxonomy (NCBI): domain Bacteria; kingdom Bacillati; phylum Actinomycetota; class Actinomycetes; order Kitasatosporales; family Streptomycetaceae; genus Streptomyces; species Streptomyces sp. NPDC053076. The sequence continues at coordinate 105,973 of NZ_JBITZL010000002.1, forward strand.
GGGCGGTGGGCGGGTGGTGAGACGAACGGGGCGTGGGCGGGGGGTGAGACCGGCGGGGCGGTGGGCGGGTGGTGAGACCGGCGGGGCGGGTGAGACGGGCGGGGCGGTGGGCGGGTGGTGAGACGGGTGGGGCGTTGGTGGGTGGCTGGCGAGACGGAGGGGGCCTTGTCGGGTGATGGCAGCGGCGGGGCGTTGGCGGATGGTGAGACGAACGTACGCATCTGTTGGCCTGACGCACAACACGTGCCCGCGCGAGGTTGCCGAGACTCGTGTCATGACAGCAGGAGTGACGACCCCCGGGGTCACCGTCCGTACCGTTCACGACGTCGCCGGGCTCGCGGCCGTCGCCGACCACTTCAGCGACGTCTGGCAGACTCCCCGCACCGCCCCGCCGTACCCGGCCGAGGTCCTGCACAGCCTGGTGCACGGCGGTGGCGCGGTGCACGCGGTGTACGCCGGGCAGCGGCTGGCCGGCGCGTCCGTCGCGGTCCTCGGCCCGGAGCGGAGCACGTACTCGCTGGTGGCCGCCGCCGACCGGGGCCTCGGCCCGGCCCTGAAGCTGGCCCAGCGCGACTGGGCCCTCGCCCTCGGCGCCCGCACGATGCGCTGGACCTTCGACCCGCTGGCCGGCCGCAACGCCCGCTTCAACCTGGTCAAGCTGGGCGCCGTCGGCACCGAGTACCTGGTCGACTTCTACGGCCCCATGGCCGACGGCGTGAACGACGGCGACGAGAGCGACCGGCTGACGGTGACCTGGGATCTGACGGCGCCGGACGGGTCGTACGACGTCGAACCCGTCGGGCCGGTCCTGCGCACGGGCCCCGACGGCGCTCCGCTCGCGCGCCGTGACGACCGGCACGTCTGGTGCCGGGTGCCCGGGGACATCGTGGAGCTGCGCGCCGCCGACCCGGCACTCGCGCTGCGCTGGCGGCATGCCGTGCGCGAGGTGCTCCTGGAGTCCTTCACGGAGGGCTTCCGGGCCACCGGCATGTCCCGCGACGGCTGGTACACCCTCACCCGCCCCGACGCTCGGCTCCGTCCTGACGCTCGCCTCCGCCCGGGCCGGGGCGCCCGCACGGGGGCCGGCGCATGAGGCTGGAACGCGTCGAGATCGTGCATGTGGCGATCCCGCTGGTCACCCCGTTCCGTACCTCCTTCGGGACGATGACGGCGAAGGACACCTTTCTGCTGCGTGTGGTCACCGACTCCGCCGAGGGCTGGTCGGAGTTCGCCGCCGACCCCGAGCCGCTGTACTGCTCCGAGTTCGTCGCCGGCGCCGAGATCGTGCTGCGCGACTTCCTGCTGCCCCGCGTGGCCGCGCTCCCGCACCTCACCACGGCCGCGCTGGCCCCGGCCATGGCGAAGGTGAAGGGACACGAGCTGGCGAAGGCCGCCCTGGAGACCGCCGTGCTGGACGCCGAGCTGCGCACCCACGGCATGTCGTTCGCGACCTACCTGGGCGCCGTACGGGACCGGGTGCCCGCCGGGGTCTCCGTCGGCATCAGGGGCTCGGTCCCCGAGCTGCTGGACGACGTGGAGCGCTACCTCGCCGAGGGGTACGTGCGCATCAAGCTGAAGATCGAGCCCGGCTGGGACGTCGAGCCGGTGCGGGCGGTCCGTGAGCGCTTCGGCGACGGCCTGCCCCTCCAGGTCGACGCGAACACCGCCTACACCCTCGCCGACGCCGAGCACCTGCGGCGGCTGGACGCGTTCGGGCTGCTGCTGATCGAGGAGCCGCTGGAGGAGAACAACCTGCACGCCCACGCCCTGCTCCAGCGGCGCCTCGCCACCCCGGTCTGCCTGGACGAGTCCCTGCACCACGCCCGCGACACCGCCTCCGCGATCGCCATGGACGCCTGCCGGGTGGTGAACGTCAAGCCCGCCCGGGTCGGTGGCTATCTGGAGGCCCGCCGGGTCCACGACGTGGCCCACGCGCACGGGGTGCCGGTCTGGTGCGGCGGCATGCTGGAGACCGGCATCGGCCGCGCCCCGAACCTCGCCCTGGCCGCGCTGCCCGGCTTCACGCTGCCCGGGGACACCTCGGCGTCCAGCCGCTACTTCGCGGAGGACATCACCGAGCCGTTCGTCCTCCAGGACGGCATGCTGCCGGTGCCGGCCGGCCCCGGCATCGGCGTCGAGCCCCTGCCGGACGCCCTGCGCCGGTTCACGAGGCGGCGGCGGGACCTCTACACGGCATAAGAGGTGATGAGCGGCACGTTAGATTGACTCCGTGCTCTCACGTCTCACACGTCCCCAGGCCCTCGCCGTCTGCGCGCTGCCCGTGGTGGCCCTGCTCGCCACTGCGGTGTTCGCGCCGCTGCCATTCTCGGTGGCGCAGCCCGGCATGACGGCGAACGTGCTGGGCGAGAACCAGGGCACTGCGGTGATCACGGTCTCCGGCGCGGCGGCCCGCAGGACCAGCGGGCAGCTGCGCATGACCACGATCGAGGCGACCGGTCCGGACGCCCGGGTCTCCCTGGGCGACGTGCTCGGCAACTGGTTCCGCACCGACCGGGCCGTCATGCCGCGCGACTCGGTCTACCCGAGCGGGGACACCGTCAAGGAGATCGAGAAGCACAACGAGGCGCAGATGCAGCAGTCCCAGGACGCGGCGACCCAGGCGGCGCTGAAGTACCTGGGGCTGAGCGCCGGCAAGGTCAAGGTCACGCTGAAGCTCGCCGACGTGGGCGGGCCCAGCGCGGGCCTGCTGTTCACCCTGGGCATCATCGACAAGCTGGACGGCGACGGCAGCGGTGGCGACCTCACAGGGGGCCGCACCATCGCCGGTACGGGCACGATCGACGGCGCCGGCAAGGTCGGCGCGGTCGGCGGGGTGGCCCTGAAGACCCAGGCCGCGCGCCGGGACGGGGCCACGGTCTTCCTGGTGCCGAAGGCGGAGTGCGCCGACGCCAAGGCCGAACTGCCCAAGGGGCTGCGGCTCGTTCCCGTGACCACGCTCGACGGCGCGGTCGACTCCCTGGTGTCCCTGGAGAAGGGCAAGGGCGCGGTCCCGAGCTGCTAGTGCTGTGACCGGAAAGGTTCACCGGCTCGCGGCGCCCGGCACGGCACCTCGCCGCGTTGTCGCATCACCCGAGTACATCCAGTACGCGGGTGATGCTCCGCCTTGCGATGCACCGCACCGGACGCCGCGAGCTTTCCGGCAAACCTTTCCGGCCACAGCACTAGGGCCGTGGCCCTACTTCACGAAGCCCTCCCGCTTCATCCAGTCCAGCGCCACCTGGTGCGGATCCTCGCCGTCGACGTCCACCTCGGCGTTCAGGGTCTGGGCCACCGTGTTGTCCAGCTTCCGGGTGACGGGTTCGATGACGCTCGCGATGGCCGGCCACTTCTTCAGGACCTTCGTGTTCACCACGGGGGTGGCGTTGTAGTTGGGGAAGAACTTCCTGTCGTCGGCCATCACCACCAGATGCATCGACTTGATGCGCCCGTCGGTGGTGAACACCTCGCCGTAGGTGCAAGCGCCCTTGGCGACCTGGGTGTAGATGATCCCGGTGTCCATCTGCGTGACGTTCTTCGCGGGCACACTCATGCCGTACGCCTTCTCCATGCCGGGCAGCCCGTCGGCCCGGTTGGCGAACTCGCCCTCCACGCAGAGGGTGACCGCGCCCGGATCATTCTTCGACAGCGCGGCCACCTCGGACAGCGTCTTCGTGCGGTACTTCTCGAAGCCGGCCCGGTTCATGGCGAGCGCGTAGGTGTTGTCCAGCCTCGACGGCGGCAGCCAGGTCAGCCCGTTCCTCAGGTCGGCGTCCCGCACGGCCTCCCACTGCTTGCGAGGATCGGCGATCGGCCTGCTCTTGCCCAGGTAGGTGATCCAGCCGGTGCCCGTGTACTCGAACTGGGCGTCCGCGTCCCCGTTGCGGACCGCCTCCCGCGACCCGATGGACCCCTGGATCCCGGTCCGGTCGAGGACGTCCGCGCCGGCCGCCTGGAAGGCGATCCCCATGATCGCGCCGAGGATCAGCTGCTCGGTGAACTCCTTCGACGTGACGGTGAGATGCGCGCCCGCGAGCGGCCGGCCCCGCCCGATCGAGCCCGGCTCGACGTCGTCCGCCATGGGGGAGCCGCTGGTCAGCCCGCAGCCGGACGGTACGACGAGCAGCGCGGCCAGCGCCAGCCGGGCACGGCGTCTCATGTGCCCGCCTCCAGTCCCCGTGGCCGCAGCAGCACTTCCGCGAGCGAGGCCAGCCAGTCCACCAGCAGTGCCAGCGCCACGGTCAGCACCGACCCCAGCACCAGCACCGGCATGCGCTGGGTGGTGATGCCGGTGGTGATCAGGGTGCCGAGGCCGCCACCCCCGCCGAAGGTCGCCAGGGTCGCCGTACCGACATTGAGGACCAGCGCGGTGCGGACGCCGGCGAGGATCAGCGGCACGGCGAGGGGGAGTTCGACCCGGCCGAGCACCCCGAGCGGGGACATGCCGATGCCGCGGGCGGCCTCCAGCAGAGTCGGGTCGTTGGCCTTCAGGCCGGCGATCGTGTTGGAGAGCACGGGCAGGACGGCGTAGGCGATGATGCCGATCAGGGCCGCCCTCGTGCCGGTGCCGAGCCAGATGACGAGCAGGGCCAGCAGGCCGATCGCCGGTGTCGCCTGGCCCATGTTGGCGAAGGTCATGGCCACCGGGGTGGCCTTGCGGAACGCGCGCCGGGTCAGCAGGACGCCCAGCGGGATGGCGATGATCAGCACGAAGAAGGTGGAGATCACCGTCAGTTTCACGTGCTGCCACAGCGCCTTGGAGACCTGGCCCCCCGCCAGCGCGTTCCGGGAGATCGTGTCGAGGTCGGCCTGCCGGAACCAGAGCCAGGTCGCGAGGAGCACGGCGACCAGGAACGCGGGCAGCACGGTCAGCCGCGGCCAGGTCAGCCGGCGCCGGGGCGGGCGCCGAGCCGGGGGCGGGGCCTCCTGCTCCGCCTCGCCCTCGTCGCGGAAGGCGAGGTCCCCCACCTCGTGCTCGCCCTCGGGGCGCCCGGCGGTGCTCACGCCTTCTTCTCCGCTGCGGCGCCCGGCGGTGCTCACGCCTTCTTCTCCGCTGCGGCGCCCTCCTGCTCGACATGGGTCTGCTGGGATCGGGCCTCCTCCAGTTCGTGCTGGTGCTCCATGGCGTCCAGCCGGTCGGCTTCCAGCAGTTCGTGCACGGAGTTGATCAGCGTCTCCATGTCGACCACCCCGAGGTACTCGCCGCGCCGTCCGGTCACCGCGACCCGGCCCGCGTTGTCGGTCAGCACGGCCTCCAGCGCGTCCCGGAGGGTGGCGTCCCGGGTCACCGTGTCGTGCACCGGGGTGCCCGCGCGGGCGAGCGAGCCGCGGGCCCGCATCAGGTCCCCGCGCCGCAGCCACTTGTAGGGCCGGCGGCGCCTGTCGAGGAGCAGGATCTCGTTGGTGCCGCTGCCCCGCAGGATCCCGAAGATCTGCTGGAGCGGGGTGTCGACGGTCACCGTGGGGTAGTCCCGCATCTCCACGTCCCGCACCCGGGTCAGGTTGAGCCGCTTCAGGGCCGCTCCGGCGCCGACGAAACCGGAGACGAAGTCGTCGGCGGGGTTGGTGAGGATCGCCTCCGGGGTGTCGAACTGGGCGATGTGCGAGCGTTCGCGCAGCACCGCGATCCGGTCGCCCAGCTTGATCGCCTCGTCGAAGTCGTGGGTGACGAACACGATCGTCTTGTGCAGTTCGCGCTGGAGCCGGATCAGCTCGTCCTGGAGGTGGTCGCGGGTGATCGGGTCGACCGCGCCGAACGGCTCGTCCATCAGCAGCACCGGCGGGTCGGCGGCCAGCGCCCGGGCCACGCCGACGCGCTGCTGCTGGCCGCCGGAGAGCTGGCGCGGGTAGCGGCCGTGGAACTCGCCCGGGTCGAGACCCACGAGGTCCAGCATCTCCTCGACCCGCTCCCGGATCCGCTTCTTCGGCCAGCCGGTCATCTTCGGTACGAGCGCGATGTTCTGGGCGACGGTCATGTGCGGGAACAGCCCCGAGGACTGGATGGCGTAGCCGACCTTGCGGCGCAGCCTCACCGGGTCGATGTCGGTGACGTCCTCGCCGTCGATGCGGATGCGCCCGCCGGTCGGCTCGATCAGCCGGTTGATCATCTTGAGGGTCGTCGACTTCCCGCAGCCGGACGGGCCGACGAAGATGACCGTCTCACCCGCCTTGATCTCCATGCTCACGTTGTCCACGGCCGGCTGCGGGCTGCCCGGGTACCGCTTGGTCAGGTTCTCCAGCTCGATGGTGGCGCCGTGCGTGGTGGCGGAGGCCGGCTCAGACACGGATCCCCCTGGGAATGGTCAGCCGCCCGATCAGGACGTACGCGGCGTCGAACAGCAGGGCGAGGATGATGATCCCGAGGGTGCCCGCGAGCACCTGGTTCAGCGCGTTCTTGCTGCCCAGGGAGGCCAGCCCGCGGAAGATCTCGTTGCCGAGACCGGGCCCGGAGGCGTAGGCGGCGATCGCGGCGATGCCCATCAGCATCTGGGTGGAGACCCGGATGCCGGTGAGGATCGGCGGCCAGGCCAGCGGCAGCTCCACCCGCGCCAGCCGCATCGGCCCGGACATGCCGATGCCGCGGGCCGCGTCCACCAGCGCCGGGTCCACCCCGCGCAGGCCCACGATCGCGTTCCGCACGATGGGCAGAAGCCCGTACAGCGTCAGCGAGATCACCGTGGGCGGCACGCCCAGGCCGACGAGCGGGATGAGCAGACCGATCATGGCGAGCGAGGGGATGGTGAGGATGGTGGAGGTGGCGGTGGTGGCGAGGTTGCCGGCCCACTCGCTGCGGTAGGTGACGACGCCGACGAACACCCCGATGAGGGTCGCCAGGACCATGCACTGGAAGACCGCGCTGGCGTGCTGATAGGCGTCCGTGAGCAGTTGCTGGTGGCGACTGCCCAGGTACTCCCAGAAGTTCACCCGCGCTCACCCCCAGGTCGGTCATGTCTCTTCCCGGTCCCGGGCCGCCTGCTCCACCAGCGGGATGATCCGCAGCGGAACGGGGTTCTCCATGACGATCGCCGTGGAGGCCCGGACGATGCCATCGAACCCGACAACCCGGTCGATCACCCGTTGAAGATCCGCGTTCGAGCGGGCCACCAGCCGGCACAGCATGTCCCCGCTGCCGGTGGTGGTCAGCAGCTCCAGCACCTCCGGCACGGTCGTCAAGTGCGCCCGGACGTCGGGACCTTGGCCCTGCCGGATCTGGAGCGTGGCGAACGCGGTGACCGGGTAGCCGAGGGCGGCCGGGTCCACCTGCGGGCCGAAACCGCGGATGACTCCGTTCGACTGAAGCCGGTCGAGCCGCGCCTGCACGGTGCCCCGCGCCACGCCCAGCCGCCGGGACATCTCCAGCACCCCGATGCGCGGCTCCTCGGCCAGCAGCACGATGATCCGGCCGTCCAGATGATCGATCGCCACGGGACCCCCTGAGATGGTCATCCTGTACAGAAAGACCGCGGTCACGGTCGTACCACTGCACATATTGCCCAGTGAATCCGCGAACTATTGCGCACCTTGCAGAGCGGGGCCACCCTTCCGCTATGACGCAGACCACACAGCACACTCCCGCGACGACCGCCCGGCAGGCCGACCCCTTCCCGGTCAAGGGAATGGACGCGGTCGTCTTCGCCGTGGGCAACGCCAAGCAGGCGGCGCACTACTACTCCACCGCCTTCGGCATGCGGCTGGTCGCCTACTCCGGACCGGAGACCGGCAACCGAGAGACCGCCGGCTACGTACTGGAGAACGGCTCCGCCCGCTTCGTCCTCACCTCGGTGATCAAGCCGAGCAGCACCTGGGGCCACTTCCTCGCCCAGCACGTCGCCGAGCACGGCGACGGCGTCATCGACCTGGCCATCGAGGTCCCGGACGTCCGCACCGCGTACACGTACGCGATCGAGCACGGCGCCCGCTCGCTCGCCGAGCCGTACGAGGTGAAGGACCAGCACGGCACCGTCGTCCTCGCCGCGATCGCCACCTACGGCGAGACCCGCCACACCCTGGTCGACCGCTCCGGCTACGACGGCCCCTACCTGCCCGGCTACGTCGCCGCCGAGCCGATGGTCGCGCAGCCCGCCCAGCGCACCTTCCAGGCCATCGACCACTGCGTCGGCAACGTCGAGCTCGGCAAGATGAACGAGTGGGTCGCGTTCTACAACAACGTCATGGGCTTCACGAACATGAAGGAGTTCGTGGGCGACGACATCGCCACCGAGTACAGCGCCCTGATGTCGAAGGTCGTCGCGGACGGCACCCTCAAGGTCAAGTTCCCGCTCAACGAGCCCGCCATCGCCAAGAAGAAGTCACAGATCGACGAGTACCTGGAGTTCTACGGCGGCCCCGGCGTCCAGCACATCGCGCTCAACACCAACGACATCGTGCAGACCGTCCGCACGATGCGCGCGGCCGGCGTCGAGTTCCTCAACACCCCCGACTCCTACTACGACACCCTCGGCGAATGGGTCGGCGACACCCGGGTGCCGGTCGAGACCCTGCGCGAGCTGAAGATCCTCGCCGACCGCGACGAGGACGGCTACCTGCTGCAGATCTTCACCAAGCCGGTCCAGGACCGGCCGACCGTGTTCTTCGAACTCATCGAGCGGCACGGGTCCATGGGCTTCGGCAAGGGCAACTTCAAGGCCCTGTTCGAGGCGATCGAACGCGAGCAGGCCAAGCGGGGCAACCTGTAACGGCAGAGCCCTATTCGCTGGGCGGCGGCTCGTCGGGGACGTCGCCCAGCTCCTCCAGCGCCTCCCGCGCCACCGGCACCCGCAGCGGAGAGAAGGAGGGGTTGATCCGCAGCGCCTCCTGGAGATGCCGCCGCGCGGGGCCGTACCGCTCCAGCTCCCCCTCGATCACGCCCAGGTGGAACACGTACAGCGCGCTGCGCACCCCGCCGCCCTTGGTCTTGTCCGTCGCGACGGACGCGTAGGTCAACGCCTCCTCGTCCCCGCCGGCCCGGTGCAGCGCCCAGCCCAGCGCGTCGGCCACCTCGATCCCCGGCTGCCGCTGCCACTCCTCCCGCAACCGCTCCACGGCCTCCCACGGGTCCCCGTGGTCCGCCTCGAACCGCCCGACGAGCAGTTCCTCGTCGACCCCGCCCGCCGCCGCCCGCCGCACCGCGGTCCGCATCCGCGTGTACTGCTCCTCGGCGAGCCCGGTCTGCCCCAGCGACTCGTACAGCTCACCCAGCTCCAGCAGGTCCTCCGGCTTCGGCTGCTTCGCGACGACGGACCGGTAGGCGGCCAGCGCCTCGGACGTGCGCCCCTGCCCGGCCAGCGTCCGCGCCCGCCCGGTCAGCGCCGCCCCCTGGTCCGGGTCGAGCCGCAGCGCGGCCTCGAAGTGCCGCTGCGCGTCCGGCAGGTCCCCGCGCTCCCAGGCCAGCTGCCCCACCCCGGCCAGCCAGGCCGCCTGCTCGGCCGGCGTGCGGGCGGCGGCCGCCGCGTCGGTCAGCTGGGCCACCGCGTCCTCGCGCCAGCCCCGGTCCCGGTACACCGCCGCGGTCCGCGCCATCACGGCCGGCCGCGCCGTCGCGCCGGCGTGCAACGCCAGCAGCTTGTCCAGGGTGGAGCGGGCGTTCTTGTAGTCGCCGAGCCCGGTGTACGCGTCGATCAGCGGCGGGTACGCCGTCCACTGCTTCGGCGCCGCCTTCAGCGCCTGCTCGCCGTATCGTTTCGCCGCCGGGAAGTCCCGCCGCGCGAGCGCCAGCGCGGCCAGACCGTCCAGCGCCTGGGAGTTCCGCGTGCCCCGGACCTCCAGCGAGGTCCGCAGCGCCCGCTCGGCCCGCGGATAGTCGGCGGCATCGCCCGCCCGGCGCCCCCGCTCCACGTACGCCGACCCCAGCACCGCCCAGGCCCGGGCGTCCCGCGGCTGTGCCCGTACCCGCGCCTCCTGCCGCCCGATGAGCGCGGTCAGTCCGGGCAGCGCGGCCGGCACGCCGTAGGTCACCGTCGTCAGCGCCTGAGCCTGCGTCCCGGCCTGCGCCTGCGGACCCGCGGCGGGCGGCCGGGCCACCGGCTGCCGCCGCTCACCCGGCAGCAGCGTCAGCACCGCGCCCGCGACGACACCGCCCGCCAGCGAGGTGACCAGCACCCGACGCAGCAGCCGCCGGGAACGGCGCGCCGGCGGGTCGGTGATCAGGGACGTACCCGGCATGCTCGGTCGGTTGTCCATGGCGCTCACTGTGCGCCAGTACGACGAGCACATCCGGGTGGCCCAAGGGAGGCACGGGTGGGGTTCACACCGATGGCCGCGAGTGTCACGCTGTGATCATGAGCCGTATCGAAGCACCGCGCGACGAACACACGGGGAACCTCACCGACCGGCTCCTGGCCGGCCTGCCACCCGAGGCCGTCCTGACCGACCCCGACGTCACGGCCTCCTACGCCAACGACATGGCGAGCTTCTGCCCGGCGGGCAGCCCCGCCGTCGTCGTCCTCCCACGCACCGTCGAACAGGTCCAGCACGTCATGCGCACGGCGACCGAACTGCGGGTCCCGGTCGTCCCGCAGGGCGCTCGCACCGGCCTGTCCGGCGGCGCCAACGCCACCGACGGCTGCATCGCGCTGTCCCTCACCAAGATGGACCGCATCCTGGAGATCAGCCCCGTCGACCGGATCGCCGTGGTCGAACCCGGCGTGATCAACGCGGCCCTCTCCCGCGCCGTCGAGGAACACGGCCTGTACTACCCGCCCGACCCCTCCAGCTGGGAGATGTGCACCATCGGCGGCAACATCGGCACCGCCTCCGGCGGCCTGTGCTGCGTCAAGTACGGCGTGACCGCCGAGTACGTCCTCGGCCTGGACGTCGTCCTCGCCGACGGCCGTCTGCTGTCCACCGGCCGCCGTACCGCGAAGGGCGTCGCGGGCTACGACCTCACCCGCCTCTTCGTCGGCTCCGAGGGCTCCCTCGGCGTCGTCGTCCGGGCTGTCCTGGCGTTGAAGCCAAAGCCGCCCCAGCAGCTTGTCCTGGCCGCCGAGTTCGCCTCCGCGACCGCCGCCTGCGACGCCGTCTGCCGCATCATGGCGGGTGGTCACGTGCCGTCCCTCCTCGAACTGATGGACCGTACGACCGTCAAGGCGGTCAACGCCCTCGCCCACATGGGGCTGCCCGAGACCACCGAGGCGCTGCTGCTGGCCGCGTTCGACACCCCGGACCCGGCCGCCGACCTGGCCGCCGTCGGTGCCCTGTGCGAGGCCGCCGGCGCCACCCAGGTCGTCCCGGCCGAGGACGCCGCCGAGTCGGAACTGCTCCTCCAGGCCCGGCGGCTCTCGCTGACCGCGCTGGAGTCGGTCAAGGGCACGACGATGATCGACGACGTGTGCGTGCCCCGCTCGCGGCTCGGCGCCATGCTGGACGGCGTCGAACGGATCGCCGCCGAGTACGACCTCACGATCGGCGTCTGCGCGCACGCCGGCGACGGCAACACGCACCCCACCGTCTGCTTCGACGCCCGGGATCCCGAGGAGTCCCGCCGGGCCCGCGAGTCCTTCGACGAGATCATGGCCCTCGGCCTGGAACTGGGCGGCACCATCACCGGCGAACACGGGGTCGGCGTGCTGAAGAAGGAGTGGCTGGCCCGGGAGATCGGCCCGGTCGGCGTGGAGATGCAGCGGGCGGTGAAGCAGGTCTTCGACCCGTTGGGCATCCTCAATCCGGGCAAGGTCCTCTGAGGCTGAGGCTGAGGCTGAGGCTGAGGCTGCCGGACTTGTGCCCGGACCCGGACCGACCTGGCCCCGGCCCTGTGCCCGGACCCGGACCCGGCCCTGTGCCCGGACCCGGCCCCGGCCCTGTTCCCGGACCCGGATCTGGCCCCGTGCCCGGATCTGGCCCCGGCCCCGGACCCGGGCTCACTGGGCGAGCAGCTGGTCGAGGGCGTCGTCGATGCCCAGCTGCCCGCCCTCCGTTCCCGGCGGCACCGCCCGCAGCGTCCGCTCCAGCCAGGCCGACACCTGCGGCACCGGGGCCTGAAGCAGCGCGTCGCCGTCCGGCGAACTCAGCGCCAGCAGAACGACGCTGCGCCCGTCCACCTTCGCCGGCCACACCCGTACATCCCCGTGTCCGCACGGCCGGAACACCCCCTCCACCAGCAGATCGCGGGCGAACGTCCAGTTGACGGGCTGCTCGGAGTTGATGTGGAAGGCGATGTGGACGGCATAGGGGTCCTCGGAGCGGTAGCTGAACCGGGCCGGGACCGGGACGCTGCGCCCCGGCGCCAGGATGAGCTCGAGCTCCAGCTCCCGTTCCACCACGGTGTGCTGCATGACCTGCGTTCCTCTCTGCTCGGGGCCGCTCGAACCGGGCCCGCACGGAGGGAGAGGGGGCAGGGGCTGGGCCATTACGCGGGTTCGGGGAGATTTTCTCGCGGGCCCGGTCGAGGCCGTCCGCCGTTGCCCGGAAAGGGGTGGGTCCGGCGGGACTGGCGGTGGGGGATGCCCGGGTCTGATAGATGTGGAGGCCCCCATACCACCCCCGAGCAGATACGGGACGACGGACATGAGCGCCCCAACCCCGGCACCCGGCGACGACAGGCCCCGCGAGGGCTACTACCCGGACCCGTCCATCCCCGGCTACGTCCGGTACTGGAACGGCGCCTCCTGGGTGCCCGGCACCAGCCGCCCGGCGCCGAAGGACGGCGAACCGCTCACCCCGCCGCCCGGCGCCCGGCCGGCCGCCCCGTCCCTGGAGGAGACGGGCCCGCACTTCTTCGACGAGGACCCGCCGGACACCGGCCCACGGGACGCCACCGACGAGCAGGGCCACGCGGGTCAGGCGGGTCACGCGGGTCTCCCAGGTCAGGCGGGTCTCCCAGGTCAGGCGGGTCAGGGCGGTCACGCGGGGTATGCCGGCCAGGCGGGCCATGCCGGCCAGGCGGGCCATGCGGCTCTTCCCGGTCAGGCGGGCCAGGCCGACCGGTGGGCTCAGGCGGGCCGGTCCGGGCAGGCCGCGCAGGGCGCGCAGTGGGGCCGGCCGGGTCAGCCCGGTGGGGCCGGCCCGCAGCCCCAGGCGTCCGGGTTCGGCGGGGACGCCGGCCAGGGCGGCCCCTGGGGTGTCGATCCGCGGGTGCCGGCGGACCCCCCGGCCCCCGCGGGCGGTCAGGGGAACATCCGTGCCGACGGCAGCGCGTCGGTCCCCCCTGCGGAGGACAGCGGCGCCCCGGACCCCGGCACCTTCATCTTCCGCCGCCCGATCCCCGGCCCGGCGGCGGCCCGCACCGACGACGGCACGATGACGTTCCGTCCGGTGCCCTCCGGCCCGTCCGGCTCCGACGGCGGCGCGTCCGGCGCTGCCGGCCCGGCCGACTTCGGTGTGCAGGGACCGGTCGGCGCGTCCGGGAACTCCGGCTTCGGTGCCGGGAAGGCCGCCGCGGCCCGCGCCGGGGCCGGGGCCGCCCAGACGCCCCCCGCGCCGGCCACGTCTCAAGCCCCCGGCACCCCGCAGACCTCCACCCCGCAGTCCGCCCCGGCCCCGTCGGTGCCACAGCAGGCGGGCCCCGTGCACACCGGCCCCGGTCAGGCGGGCGCCGGGCAGCCGGACCCCGCGCAGGCCGGATCTCCGCAGGCGGGCGCCGGTCAGGGGGGCCTCGCGCAGGCCGGATCCCCGCAGGCGGCACCCCCGGGATCCGGTGCTCCCGGTACCCCGCTGACCACCGGTCCCGGTGGCGGGCAGGCGTCCTGGGCGCAGCAGGTGCACCAACTGGCCGGGGGCGGGGAGGAACTGCCGGTGGCGCCGTGGAAGCCGCCGGTGGAGGACCTCTTCCAGGCCGCCGCGCGCCGACAGGCCGCCGCCCGCCCCGCCGGACTCGGCAAGCGGCTCGCCGCCCGGCTGATCGACCTGCTGGCGGTGGGTGTGGTGACGGCCGCCGCGGCGGTCCCGCTCGGCATGCGGGCCGTGGACCACATCCAGCAGAAGATCGACGCGGCCCGGCTGTCCGGCCACGAGGTCACCGTCTGGCTGCTCGACGGCACGACCGGCACCAGCCTCGGCATCGTCCTCGCCCTCCTGCTCCTCGTCGGCGTCCTGTACGAGGTGCTGCCCACCGTCAAGTGGGGCCGTACCCTCGGCAAGAAGCTGTGCGGTATCGAGGTGCGGGACATCGAGGCGCACGAGCCCCCGACGTTCGGCCCGGCGCTGCGCCGCTGGCTGGTCCTCAGCGTGCCGGGTCTGCTGGGCGTCGGGATCGTGGGCGTGCTGTGGTGCCTGTTCGACCGGCCCTGGCACCAGTGCTGGCACGACAAGGCGGCCCACACCTTCGTCGCGGGCTGACCGCGGGGCGCCTACTCCGTCCGGCCGTCTGCCGGATGCGAAGCCGGGGTGTTCGGGTTCCACTCGGGCCATGAGCAGCGAACCGCCCCCCGGCTCCGGAGAGCAGCCCCCCGAGGACGACCCCTTCAGGAAGCGGCCCCCCTCGGACCAGGGGTCGGGCTCGCCGTACGACGCCCCGTACGGCGGCGCCCAGCAGCCCCCGCCCCCGGGCGGCGGGCAACCCCCACGACCGGGCGGAGGCCCGCAACCACCGGGCGACGGTCCGCAACCACCGGGCGGTCCGCAACCACCGGGCGGTCCGCAACCACCGGGCGGCGACCAGCCACCGCCGTACGGAAGCGGCGAGCCGCCGCCCCCTTACGGCGGCCGGCAGCCGCCCCCCTACGGCGGCGGACCGTACGGGGACGCCGGCCCCTACGGCGGCGGCCCGTACGGAGCCGGTGCCGGCGGATACCCGGCCGACCCCCTGGCCGGTATGCCCCCGCTCGCCGACAGCGGCAAGCGGACGCTCGCGCGGATCATCGACATGATCCTGGTCGGTATCGTCGTCTGGTTGCTCACCTGGGCCTTCGGGGTGCGTGAGTACACCGTCGACGGCGACCGCATCGAGGTCGGCAGGTCCCTCGCCCAGTCCTTCATCGCGGCGGTGCTCTACGTCGCCTACGACACCTTCCTGATCAGCAAGTCGGGCCAGACCCTCGGCAAGAAGTGGCTCAACCTGCGGGTGGCCGACCTGGACAACGGCGCCACCCCTTCCGTGCAGACCTCGTTGATCCGCGCCCTGGTGCTGTGGGTGCCGTTCGCCTTCTGCTGTGCCTGTATCTGGACGGCGATCTCGGGCGGCTGGAGCTTCTTCGACAAGCCGTACAAACAGGGCCTGCACGACAAGGCGGCCAAGACGGTGGTGGTCAACGCCCGTTGAGCGAAGCGTGAGGGGCGTACGGCAGCGGCGGTCCCGGGGCGTACCCGGGCCCGCCGCTGTCGTGTGTCCCGGGTGACCGGCGTGTCACTCGGTCACAGGGAGGTGGGTACGCGCTCCTCGTCCGGCACGGGCTCGGCGGACGCCTGCGCCGCGTGCGCCCCGGGAACGGGGACCGTCCACGCGACCAGCAGGCCCAACGCGAGTGCGGCGAGGGCGATGACGACGATCCCGACGCCCGAACTCGTCTCGGACAGCAGCAGCATGGCGAGCGTCGAGAAGATCACGGTGCAGGAACCGTAGGCGAGCTGTGCAGCGGTCGGACGAGGCATGGCAATCGTGTCCTCGGCAGTCTTCGGGATTCGGGGTGCCGTTCGACTCTCTTGGCCTGCATGCCCGAGCTGGACGCCTGGTAAGCATGACCTAACCCACGGTACCGGTGCACGGGGGGCGCATGGAGTCACCCCTCCCCCCCGAACGGACGGCTTCTGCGCCTGTCACCAAGTCGACACGTGTCCGCAAAGCGAACGCCACCTCCGCATAGTGCACTTGTCCTGCTCAAGTCAAGGTCTGTCTTTTCCGCTAAACCTCTAGTCAAATGTCGTCACTTGATACACGCGTTGATCGTGCGCGCACGGATTCCTCCATGACCCGGAACCCCCTGTCCGTGTGCGCGGCGCGGGGGAGGAACTCAAGTGACCAGCAGATCCTGGACGTTCAGAGCTGCCGCCATCGGCGTGACGCTCGCGGCGGCCTCCGCCACGTTCGCCACCTTCGCCGTCGCGGAGGCGAGCACCCCGGCCGGGTCCGCCGCCGCCAACCGGCACGACCCGGCTCCGGTGAAGCAGCAGAAGCACGACCTCGACGGTCCGCTGAGCAAGACTCAGGACGCCCAGCGCGAGGAGGCCCTGAAGCAGCTCATATCGGGCAAGGCCAAGGCGGAGGAGCGCAACGGCTCCAAGGTCGTCAAGCTCGCGAGCCGCAAGGGCCAGAGCAAGTTCGTCGAGCTGGGCCGCGAGAAGACCGACAAGATCTTCACGATCCTGGTGGAGTTCGGGAACCAGACCGATCCCAAGTACGGCGGTACCGCGGGCCCGCTGCACAACAAGATCGCCGCGCCGGACCGCAAGAAGGACAACTCCACGGCCTGGCAGAAGGACTACAACAAGAAGCACTACCAGGACCTCTACTTCGGCACCGGCAAGAACACCGAGTCGCTGAAGAAGTACTACGAGAAGCAGTCCTCGGGCCGCTACTCGGTCGCCGGTGAGGTCACGGACTGGGTCAAGGTCCCCTACAACGAGGCGCGTTACGGCAACAACGCCTGCGGCCAGACCAACTGCCCGAGCGTGTGGAACGTCGTCAGCGACGGCCTGAACGCCTGGGTGGCCCAGCAGAAGAAGGCCGGCCGCACCGACGCCGACATCAAGAAGGACCTCGCCAAGTACGACCAGTGGGACCGCTACGACTTCGACGGCGACGGCAACTTCAACGAGCCGGACGGCTACGTCGACCACTTCCAGATCGTGCACGCCGGTGAGGACGAGTCCGCCGGCGGCGGCGCCGAGGGCACGAACGCGATCTGGGCCCACCGCTGGTACGCCTTCGGCACCGACGCCGGCGCCACCGGCCCGTCGAGCAACAAGCTCGGCGGCGCGCAGGTCGGCGACACCGGCATCTGGGTCGGCGACTACACCATCCAGCCGGAGAACGGCGGCCTGGGCGTCTTCGCCCACGAGTACGGCCACGACCTCGGCCTGCCGGACGAGTACGACACCGCCGGCGGCGACAACTCCACCGGTTTCTGGACCCTGATGTCCTCGGGCTCCTGGCTCGGCACGGGCAAGGAGTCCATCGGCGACCTGCCCGGCGACATGAACGCCTGGGACAAGCTCCAGCTGGGCTGGCTGAACTTCGACACCGCCACGGCCGGCAAGCAGTCCACCCACAAGCTGGGCCTCGCCGAGTACAACACCTGGGACAAGCAGGCCCTCGTGGTCAACCTGCCCGACAAGGCGGTCACCACCACGATCACCCAGCCCGCCGAGGGTTCGACCCAGTGGTGGAGCGGCAGCGGCAACGACCTGAAGAACACGCTGACCCGTTCGGTCGACCTGACCGGCAAGACCTCGGCGAGCCTCACCCTGGACGGCTGGTGGGCCACCGAGGACGGCTACGACTACGTCTACACCGAGGTGTCGACCGACGGCGGCGCCAACTGGACCGCGCTGGACGGCACGGCGGACGGCCAGGCCCTCCCGCGTGACGCCAGCGGCAAGCCGGCGCTGAGCGGCTTCTCGCAGACGCACAAGAAGCTGGCGTTCCCGCTCGACGCCTACGCGGGCAAGAAGATCGACCTGCGCTTCCGCTACGCCACCGACGGCGGTGTCGCGGAGAACGGCTTCACGGCGGACCAGATCGCCGTGACCGCCGACGGCACGCCGCTGTTCTCGGACAACGCCGAGACGCAGGACACCGCTTGGACCGCGGCCGGCTTCTCGCGCATCGGCGCGTCCTTCACCAAGGACTACAAGCAGTACTACATCGCCGAGAACCGGCAGTACGCGTCGTACGACAAGACGCTGAAGACCGGCCCGTACAACTTCGGTTCGGCCAAGCGCCCCGACTGGGTGGAGCACTACCCGTACCAGAACGGCCTGCTGATCTGGAAGTGGGACACCTCCCAGGCGGACAACAACACCAACGCCACCAACGGCCACCCGGGTACCGGTCTGATCCTGCCGATCGACTCGCACCCGAAGGCGCTGAAGTGGTCCGACGGCACGCTGCTGCGCAACCGCATCCAGGCGTACGACTCCCCCTTCAGCCTCTACGGCACGGACGGCATCACGCTGCACAAGGCCGACGTCGCGCTGAAGATCAAGGCGTCGAAGGGTGTCTCGGTCTTCAACGACCACGCCAGCGCCTACTACGACGCGTCGAACCCGACGGGCGGGGTCAAGGTCACTGACACCAACACCAAGATCTCGATCGTCAAGGAGGCCAAGGACGGCTCCACGATCCAGCTCAAGGTCGGCCCCGCGGTGAAGTAGTCAACAAACCCGCAGGTCAGTGGCATATCGGCGGCAACCCCTTGGCGGGTTGCCGCCGATCGTGTTTAGGTGCGTCCTGTGGAACGCTTATTGACACCGACCGGAACGGGGATGTGACCGCATGGCCGCAGGAGGCTTCTGCAAGCTGCCGAACGGCACGGTCGTGGTGGCGCTCAACCTGCCCTACGACCCCGCCGGAGTGCGGGTACTGGTGCACGCCCAGAACCGGGCCCGTGCCCTGACCAGGCTCCGCAACCTGGGCCTGCGCGCGATCTACCTCCGGGGGAACGCCGCGCCCCCGACACCGGACGAGATCACGGCGGTGCTGCACCATCCGGACGGTCTGATATGGCGCACGGCGCCGGCCGACAACGGTGTCATCGTCAACGAGCTGTGGCACCCGATCCGGGCGCTCCTGCGCAGAGTGCCGGTGGTCCCGTCCCCCTGAGCGTGCGGACGCGCGGCCGGGTGCGGTGAGGATCGGGCCGGCGGCCCACGGCGGCGCGCACCGGCTGGCGGCGGCCCACGGCGGCGCGCAGCGGTGGTGCCCGAAGCCGTCGCGGGCCCCCGCCCGACGTCCTTACCTGCTGACCACCGGCTTGCCCGCCAGCTCCACGCCCGCTGCCCTCAGCTCCTCCAGCGCGCGTTCCGTGGTCTCCGGGGCGACCCCGGCCGTCAGGTCCAGGAGCACCTGGGTGCGGAAACCCTCCCTGGCCGCGTCCAGGGCGGTGGCCCGTACGCAGTGGTCCGTGGCGAGGCCGACGACGTCCACCTCGGTGATCTCCCGTGCCCGGAGCCAGTCGGCCAGCGGGGCACCGTTCTCGTCGGTGCCCTCGAAGCCGCTGTAGGCCGCCGAGTACGCCCCCTTGTCGAACACGGCGTCGACCGCGCCGGAGGCGACGGCGGGGGCGAAGTTCGGATGGAAGCCCACGCCCTCCGTGCCCGCGACACAGTGCGCGGGCCAGGAACGGACGTAGTCGGGGTTGTCCGCGAAGTGGCCGCCGGGTGCGATGTGGTGGTCGCGGGTGGCCACCACGTGCCGGTACCCGGTGCCCGCCGCCTGTCCGATCAGTTCGGTGATGGCGGCGGCCACGTCCGCCCCGCCGGCCACCGCGAGGCTGCCCCCCTCGCAGAAGTCGTTCTGCACGTCTACGACGATCAAGGCGCGGCGCATGCTGGGTGTCCTTCGACTAAGAGTGAAGTAACTGAGCCTAGAGACTTCCGGGCCCGTGCGGGAGGGGGCGTTGAAGGGGCGGACGGCGGTCCCGCTTTAGCTACCCGAGCGCCCGTGGACGTACTCCGTCGGAATGACGGGTTCCCCCCTGGAGAGCTGGATGGCGGAGAGCGGCAGATTCGCGCGGGCCGCGATGTGCCGGTTCCGGGGCACGTCCAGCGGCTCGCGGGCGACCACCTCGCCGCCCTCGACCAGCCGTACCAGCAGCTGCCGGTCCGCCAGCTCGGCCGGAACCGGCCCCGTGCCGACGACCTCGGCCTCCGCGACGCCGTCCGCGTCCGGCCGGCGCGCGGCCCACTTGCGCCCGCCGACGGAGGTCTTGCCGCCGCTGGACTTCTTCGCGACGGGGACCAGCGGCGCCTTCGGGTCGGCCGTCTCGGCGCGGGCGACCAGCTTGTAGACCATGGAGGCCGTCGGGTGCCCGGAGCCGGTCACCAGCTGGGTGCCGACGCCGTACGCGTCCACGGGGGCCGCGGCCAGCGAGGCGATGGCGTACTCGTCCAGGTCCGAGGTGACGATGATCTTGGTGTTGGTGGCGCCCAGCTCGTCCAGCTGCTGGCGCACCCGGTGGGCCACCAGCAACAGGTCACCGGAGTCGATGCGGACCGCGCCCAGCTCGGGGCCGGCCACGTCCACCGCCGTACGGACGGCCTCCGTGACGTCGTAGGTGTCGACCAGGAGGGTCGTGCCCCGGCCGAGGGTGTCCACCTGGGCCTGGAAGGCGTCCCGCTCGCGGTCGTGGAGCAGGGTGAAGGCGTGGGCCGAGGTGCCGACGGTCGGGATGCCGTAGCGGAAACCGGCGGCCAGGTCGGAGGTGGTCGTGAAGCCGCCGACGTAGGCGGCGCGGGCGGCGGCCACGGCGGCCAGCTCGTGGGTGCGCCGGGCGCCCATCTCGATCAGCGGGCGCTCCCCGGCCGCGGAGGCCATCCGGGAGGCGGCGGCGGCGATCGCCGAATCGTGGTTGAGGATCGAGAGGATCACCGTCTCCAGGAGCACGCACTCCGCGAAGGAGCCCTCGACGCGCATGATCGGCGAGCCGGGGAAGTACACCTCGCCCTCGGGGTAGCCCCAGACGTCCCCGCTGAACCGGTAGTCGGCGAGCCACTTCAGGGTCCGCTCGTCGACGATCTTCCGTTCGCCCAGGAAGCCGAGCACGCCCGGGTCGAAACGGAAGTTCTCGACGGCGTCCAGGACGCGCCCGGTGCCGGCCACCACGCCGTAGCGGCGGCCGTCCGGCAGCCGCCGGGTGAAGACCTCGAACACGCTCCGCCGCTCGGCCGTTCCGGCCTGCAGAGCGGCCTGCAGCATCGTCAGCTCGTACTGGTCCGTGAAGAGCGCCGTCGACGGAACATCCACCGGCAGCCCAAGGTCCGCTGTGTTCATGACGAGTAGCGTAGCGCCTTTTCGTCGGTGTGACGATTTGTAGTGATCGTGGCAGCATGGCTGTGTGACGTCACCCGCGCCCGTAGAGATCGAACGCACCGAGTCGGCGGAGGAGGTCTTCGCCGTACCCGAGCCCGACGTCCCCTGGGTCACGATCGTGCACAACGACCCGGTCAACCTCATGAGCTATGTGACGTACGTCTTCCAGACGTACTTCGGCTATTCCAAGGACAAGGCCACCAAGCTCATGCTCGACGTCCACCACAAGGGCCGGGCGGTCGTCTCCAGCGGGAGCCGCGAGGAGATGGAACGCGACGTGCAGGCGATGCACGGATACGGACTGTGGGCCACCCTCCAGCAGGACCGGAAGTAGCGACCGACTCCCATGCCCGGACACTTCGAACCGCTCCCCGGCGGCGGCGCGGCCGTCGCGCTCGACGACGTCGAGATCTCCATCATCCGGTCGCTGGCCGTGCAGCTTTTGGAGCTGATCGGCCCGGGTCCCGGCGCCGACGCCCCGGCCGACCCGCTCGCCGAGCTGTTCGCCGAGGGCCCGAGCGAGCCGCCGGCCGACCCGGTCCTGCGCAGGCTCTTCCCGGACGCCTACGTCGACCCGGAGCAGGACCCGGGCTCGGCGGCCGCGGCGGAGGAGCGGCGGGAGCACTCCGCCGAGTTCCGCCGCTACACCGAGAACGATCTGCGCGCCGGCAAGCGGGAGAACGCGCTCGGGGTGATCCGCAGCCTGGACGCGCTCGCCCCGGTCGACGAGGGCGGGGCGGTGCTGAAGCTGTCCCCGGAGGAGTCCCGGCAGTGGCTCGGGGCCCTCAACGACCTCCGGCTGGCGATCGGCGCCCGGCTGGAGATCACCGACGAGGACGACACCGATCTGCTCTACCGGCTCCCGGAGGAGGACCCGCGCAAGCCGATGGTGCTGGCCTATCTCTGGCTCGGCGGCCTCCAGGAGACCCTGGTGACGACCCTTATGTCGTGATCCGTACGCCTATCGCCGCCGACTGGTGTTCGCTCAGAGGACGCTCAAATCCGGATAACGATCCCGTCACCTTTGTGGCCTGTTTTAGCGCATTTGAGCGTTCTTTGTCCGCTTTTCCCTGTGTGATGCGTCACATCGCTCCGGTGTGATCAGTATTGCGGCCGTGATAAATCTTCACGACCGCCCGGCCAACACCATCCATGTTCGGCCGGGTGCGCCACCGAGCCGACGACCGTCGGCCAGGCAACAGCTCCATCAATCCGGGGGGATCGAGACCCGATCCGAGGCCGACGAAAGGCCCGGGTCGGCATGGAGAAAGGCGCACCACACATGACCTCAGCGCAGGTCGACCAGCATCGCGACGGCAATGAGGCCGTGCGGGCCGAGGGCAGCGAGGGCGGCGAGGGGTATCAGCGCGGGCTCGGGGCCCGGCAGATCCAGATGATCGCCATCGGCGGCGCCATCGGCACCGGCCTCTTCCTCGGCGCGGGCAAGGGCATTTCCAAGGCCGGCCCCAGCCTGATCCTGGCGTACGCCATCGCGGGCCTCGTCATCTTCTTCATCATGCGGGCACTCGGCGAGCTGCTGATGTACCGCCCGGTGTCGGGCTCCTTCTCGGAGTACGCGCGCGAGTTCATCGGCCCGTTCGCGGGGTTCGTGACCGGGTGGACGTACTGGCTGTTCTGGGTGGTCACCGGCATCACCGAGGTCACCGCGGCAGCCGCCTACATGACGTACTGGTGGAACATCCCGCAATGGGTGTCGGCCCTGATCTTCACGGTCGTCCTCTACGGCGCCAACCTGATCTCCGTGAAGCTCTTCGGTGAGCTGGAGTTCTGGTTCTCCATGGTCAAGGTCACCGCCATCATCGGCATGATCCTGATCTGCGCCGGCATCCTGACCGTCGGCTTCTCCGACGCCGGTGACACCGCCTCCGTGAGCCACCTGTGGAGCGACGGCGGCTTCTTCCCGCACGGTGTCGGCAACACGCTGATGACGCTCCAGATGGTCATGTTCGCCTTCCTCGCCGTCGAGCTGGTCGGTGTGACCGCGGGCGAGTCCAAGGACCCCAAGACCGTGCTGCCCAAGGCGATCAACACCGTGCCGTGGCGCATCGCCGTCTTCTACGTCGGCGCGCTGATCATGATCCTGTCGGTCGTGCCGTGGACGAACTTCCACGCGGGTGCGAGCCCCTTCGTGGTCGCCTTCGAGAAGATGGGCCTGCCCGCGGGCGCCGGCATCGTCAACTTCGTCGTGCTCACCGCCGCGCTGTCGTCCTGCAACTCCGGCATGTACTCCACCGGCCGCATGCTGCGCGACCTCGCGCTCAACAGCCAGGGCCCGAAGGTCTTCACCAAGCTGACGCGCAGCGGTACCCCGCTCGTCGGCACGTCGTTCTCCGCCGCGCTGATGCTGGTCGGCGTCTGGATCAACTACCAGTGGCCGGGCAAGGCGTTCGACTACGTGGTGTCCTTCGCGACCATCTCCGGCATGTGGGCGTGGATCGTCATCCTGGTCTGCCAGATCCGCTACCGCGCCAAGTCCGACCGCGGCGAACTGTCCCGCTCGGAGTTCCGCGCCCCGGGCGCCCCGTGGACCAGCTGGTTCGCGCTCGCCTTCATCGGCATGGTGATCGTGATGATGGGCATCGACAAGGACGCCCGGGTCTCGCTGTACTGCGCGCCGCTGTGGGGCCTGATCCTCGCCGTGGCCTACCTGGTGCTCAAGCGGCGCAACCCGGAGGCCGCCGCCTTCCGCAAGCGCTGACACGACGGCCGTACGGACGCGGGGACGCGACAGCCGTACGGCTCGGCAGGACTCCCTCCCCAGGACGTCCGGCCGCCGGGAGCACTCGTGGCGCCCCCGGCGGCCGCCGCTCAGGACGTCCACCATGCGGGCCGTCCCGTACCGACCCTCGGTACGGGACGGCCCGCCTGCTTATCCTGGCCCCCATGCTGACCATCACCCAGGCCCTCGTCGACCAGATCGTCGCCCACGCGCGCAAGGACCACCCCGACGAGGCGTGCGGCGTCGTCGCCGGCCCGGCCGGCTCGGACCGCCCCGAGCGCTTCATCCCGATGCCGAACGCGGCCATGTCGCCCACGTTCTACGAGTTCGACTCGGGCGACCTGCTCAAGCTCTACCGCGAGATGGACGACCGCGACGAGGAGCCCGTGGTCGTCTACCACTCCCACACCGCCACCGAGGCGTACCCGTCGCGCACGGACATCTCGTACGCGAACGAGCCCGGCGCCCACTACGTCCTGGTCTCCACGGCGGACACCGACGGCCTCGGCGCGTTCCAGTTCCGTTCCTTCCGGATCGTGGAAGGCGTGGTCACGGAGGAGGACGTGAAGATCGTGGACGCCTACTGACGAACACGCCGGACACGGCGACGTCTCACGCACCGGACCATTTCCGTCCGTCATGCGGAATCACACTCCGGGAGCGGGACCGGGAATCGATACGATGAGCCCATGGTTCTGAACGACGTGAGCGACAAGGCGCCGGGCACGCTGCTCGTGGCGCGGCTGCACGTCGACCTGTGCAGGCTGAACAGCGCCATCTGTTGACGTTTCCCCGCCGTACGGCCGTGGGCCGCGGCGCTCCCCCCAGTGCCGGATGCCTGGGGGACTCCAGGCACGCACACCGAATCGACGAACCCTTCCGACAGGAGCCCGCAACCATGGCCATCGAGGTCCGCATCCCGACCATCCTCCGCCAGTACACCGACGGCAAGAAGGCGGTGGAGGGCAGCGGGAACACCCTCGCCGAGCTGTTCGCCGACCTCGAGAGCCGGCACGCGGGCGTCCAGGCCCGCATCGTGGACGGTGACCAGCTGCGCCGCTTCGTCAACGTGTATCTCAACGACGAGGACGTCCGCTTCCTGGACGGCATCAACACCAAGCTGTCCGACGGCGACAACGTGACGATCCTGCCGGCCGTGGCCGGCGGCATGCGCTGATCGGCCACTGAGCAGCGATGCGCTACGACTCCCCGCTGGCCGCGGTGGGCAACACCCCTCTGGTGCGCCTGCCGCGGCTGTCGCCGTCCCCGGACGTCCGCATCTGGGCCAAGCTGGAGGACCGCAACCCCACCGGCTCGGTCAAGGACCGTCCCGCCCTGCACATGATCGAGCAGGCGGAGAAGGACGGCCGGCTCACCCCCGGCTGCACGATCCTCGAACCCACCTCCGGCAACACCGGCATCTCCCTCGCCATGGCGGCCAAGCTCAAGGGCTACCGGATGGTGTGCGTGATGCCGGAGAACACCTCCCAGGAGCGCCGGGACCTGCTCGGCATGTGGGGTGCCGAGATCATCTCCTCGCCGGCCGCGGGCGGCTCCAACACCGCCGTGCGGGTGGCCAAGGAGCTGTCCGCCGAGCACCCCGACTGGGTGATGCTCTACCAGTACGGCAATCCGGACAACGCGGGCGCCCACTACGCGACCACCGGCCCGGAGATCCTCGCCGACCTTCCCTCGATCACCCACTTCGTGGCGGGCCTCGGCACCACCGGCACCCTCATGGGTGTCGGCCGCTACCTGCGCGAGCACCGGCCGGGCATCCAGATCGTGGCCGCCGAACCGCGCTACGACGATCTGGTCTACGGCCTGCGGAACCTCGACGAGGGCTTCGTCCCCGAGCTGTACGACGCCTCCGTGCTGACCACCCGCTTCTCGGTCGGCTCGGCCGACGCGGTCACCCGTACCCGCGAACTCCTCCAGCAGGAGGGCATCTTCGCGGGCGTCTCCACCGGCGCGGCCCTGCACGCGGCGATCGGTGTGGGCAGGAAGGCCGTGAAGGCGGGCGAGAGCGCCGACATCGTCTTCATCGTGGCCGACGGCGGCTGGAAGTACCTCTCCACCGGCGTCTACACGGCGGCCACCACCGAGGAGGCCATCGAGACGCTGCAGGGCCAGCTCTGGGCCTAGGGGCGGATCCGGCGAGTGGAGTCCGGTGGGGGAACCGGTGGTGGGCCCGGCGTGAGAACCGGTGGTGGGCCGGGCGTGGGAACCGGTGCTCGGTCCGGCGTGGGGGCCGGTGGTGGGTCCGGCGGCGGGTGCGGTGATGGATCCGTTCGCGGCCGTGGTACGTCACATCCGCACCAGGCTGCCGGGCCGGCCCGGCAGCAGACGGCAGAAAGGCGGACCCCATGCGCCGTACGACGCCCCTCGCCCTCACGGCGGCAGCGCTGCTCCTCGCGGGCTGCGGCTCCCAGGAGGACACCGGGAGCAGCGGCAAGGCGTCGGCGCCGCCGTCCCCCACCCGGTCCGGCGCCGGCTGCACCGCCCACGCGGAACTGAAGGCGGCCGACCACGGCCGTACCGTCTGCGTGACCAAGGGCGGCGAGGTCCGGCTCGCCCTGGACGGCACCAGGGCCCGCCCCTGGAAGCCGGTCAGCGCGAGCGGCACGGGACTGAAGGCCATCAACGCGGGCTTCGTGCTCCAGCCGGGCGACGCCACGGCCGCCTACCAGGCGGTGGCCGCCGGGAGCGTGAAGCTCGCGTCGTCCCGGCCGATGTGCGCCGAGCCCACCGCGCCCGGCCAGATGTCCTGCAAGGGCATCGAGGAATGGACGGTCACCGTCCGGGTGAGCTGAGACGGCCGGTGAGCCGGGGTGGCCGGGGGCTGCGGCGGCTGGTGAGCCGGGGTGGCCGGGGCTGCGGCGGTTGGTTTGCCGGGGTGGCCGGGGGCTGCGGCGGCTGGTGAGCCGGGGTGGCCGGGTGGCTGAGGCGTCCGGGTGAGCGGGGGTGGCCGACTAGCCGGCCAGGTGCCGTACCTGGTCCCACAGGACCGGGTCGACCACGCCCACCCGGCGCCGGAAGCCGTCCACCGGCACCTCGCGCAGCTCGTCGGTCTCCAGGAAGCTGGGCCGCCCCTGGGCGTCGCCGACCGCACCGGGCGGCAACGGGATCACCCCGCTGCGTTCGTCGTGGTACTTGCTGGTGATCTTCGCGACCGTGGCCCGGTCGCCGCGCACCGCCAGCACCAGACAGGGCCGGTCCTTCACCCCGCTCCGGTCCTCGTAGGGGACGTCCGCCCACCAGATGTCCCCGGGGGACGGCCGCTGCGCCTGCGTCCGGCGGGTGGCCGGCCGTCCCGGCGGCCTGAGGCGCCGCCCGGCGGGCCGGCGACTGCGGCCCCAGCCGTCGACGAGCGTGGCGATCAACGCGAGCAGCACCACCGCCGCGAGCGCCAGCCACCATGACGTGTCCATACGACGACGTTACCGGCGCGCACCGAACATCGCGCGCCCTCTTCCTGTCTTTGTGCGCCCCTGGTCCAGCCGAACCGGTGACAGCACAGGTGAGTTCGCCCACAACGGCCCCTGGCGGAGGAGCGACCCGTGCTTTCGCGCCTTAGGCTCGACGGACCGCACGACCCCCGACAGCCCTCAACCCGAGTGGCTCCCCGTCCCGCCCAGCGGCTTCCCGCCAACGGAGGTTTCTGCTTCATGAAGCTCACCGTCGTCGGCTGCTCGGGGTCGTTCCCGTCCGCGGAATCGGCCTGTTCGAGCTACCTCGTCGAGGCCGACGGCTTCCGGCTGCTTCTCGACATGGGCAACGGCGCCCTCGGCGAGTTGCAGCGCCACTGCGGTCTCTACGACCTCGACGCGATCTACCTCAGCCATCTGCACGTGGATCACTGCATCGACATGTGCGCGTACTTCGTGGCGCGCTACTACCGCCATGACGGCGGCCGGTGCGCCACCATCCCGGTCTACGGCCCCGAGGGCACCGAACACCGGCTGACCACGGCCTACGCGGACACCCCCTCCGCCTCCTCCATGAGCGAGGTCTTCGACTTCCACACGGTCAAGCCGTCCACGTTCGAGATCGGCCCGTTCACCGTGCACACCGAGCGGGTCCGGCACCCCGTGGAGGCGTACGGCATCCGCATCGAGCACGGCGGCAGGTCCCTGACGTACTCCGGCGACACGGGCGTCAGCGAGGCCCTGGACGAGCTGGCCCGGGACACCGATCTGTTCCTGTGCGAGGCCGCGTTCACGCACGGCAAGGAGAACATCCCCGATCTGCACCTCAACGGCCGCGAGGCGGGGGAGACGGCGGCCCGCGCGGGCGTGCGCCGCCTGGTCCTCACCCACATCCCGCCGTGGACGGACCCCCAGGTCAGCCTGCGGGACGCCCGCGAGGTGTTCACGGGTCCGGTGGAGCTGGCCGCTCCCGGGCAGACGTACGAGATCTGACCCCACGACGCCACGCACGACGAGGTCCCCGGAGCCGCGGCTCCGGGGACCTCGTCATGCCGTGACGGCCCGCCTCACGCCTTGGTGAGGTCCTCGACCTCTTCCTCGGGTTCGCGGCCCGGGGTCTTCAGGTTGAACCTGATGATGGCGAACCGGAAGGTCGCGTAGTAGATCGCGCCGAAGACCAGACCGATCGGGATGATCATCCAGGGCTTGGTCGCCAGGTGCCAGTTGAGCGCGTAGTCGATCAGACCCGCGGAGAAGTTGAACCCGTCGTGCACGCCCAGGCCCCAGGTGACGGCCATCGACACCGCGGTGAGCACGGCGTGCAGGACGTACAGCAGCGGCGCGACGAACATGAAGGAGAACTCGATCGGCTCGGTGACGCCCGTGACGAACGAGGTCAGCGCGAGGGAGACCATCATGCCGAGCACGGCCTTGCGGCGCTCGGGACGGGCGCAGTGGGCGATGGCGAGCGCGGCGGCCGGCAGGCCGAACATCATGATCGGGAAGAAGCCGGTCTGGAAGAGGCCGGCGGACGGGTCGCCGGCGAGGAACCGGGTGATGTCGCCGTGCACGATCTCACCGGACGAGTTCTTGAAGTCGCCGATCTGGAACCAGGCCACGGTGTTGACGAATTGGTGCATGCCGACCGGGATCAGACCGCGGTTCACCGCGCCGAACAGCGCGGCGCCGCCCGATCCGAGACCGGTCATCCACTCGCCGAAGTGCGCGATGCCCTTGCCGATCGGTTCCCAGACCAGGCCGAAGAAGACGCCCATCAGGAGGCCGACGAAGGCCGTGATGATCGGCACGAGTCGACGGCCGTTGAAGAAGCCCAGCCAGTCGACGAGCTTGGTGCGGTGGAACCGCTGCCACAGCACGGCGGCGAGCAGACCCATGATGATGCCGCCGAGCACACCCGGGTCGTTGTACGTCGCCTCGACGATCTTGCCCTTTTCGATGTGCTGCTCGCTCAGCGGGAAGGCCTGAAGCACCTTGCTGTAGACGAGGAAGCCCACCACCGCGGCGAGCGCCGTGGAACCGTCGGCCTTCTTGGCGAAGCCGATGGCCACGCCTATGCAGAACAGCAGCGGCAGGGATCCGGTCAGCGCGCCGCCGGCGTTGTTGAACACCGCGGCGACCTTGTCCCAGCCCAGGCCGTCCTTGCCGAAGATGTCGTCCTGGCCGAGGCGGACCATGATGCCCGCCGCCGGGAGTACGGCGATCGGGAGCTGTAGGCTGCGGCCGACCTTCTGCAGGCCCTGGAACAGACCTGCTCCCCGCTTCTTGGCCGGCTTCGCCGCCGGGGCCGCCGTCTCGGTGGCGGTGCTCATACTTCCTCCATCGGGCAAGGCGCCGCCCGGGAACCAAGGAAGGGGACGGCAGCGTCTCTGGTCTACACCACCAGTGGTGTAGACCTGTTGTAGCACGATGAAGGCGGGATAAGGAACCCACGAATCCGCTACCGCGGTGCTACGCCTCGTGCTCGCCCGCGGGGGGCACAGGGGCGGTGCGTCACTTCACGTTGTCCCGCTCCATCTCCTCCGCCACCTCCGGCGGTTCCCGCCCCGGCGTCCTCAGGTCGAACCTGGTGATCGCGACGCGGAAGACCACGTAGTACACGGCCGCGAAGCACAGGCCGATCGGGATGATCGCCCAGGGTCGCGTCGCCAGGTTCCAGTTGATGACGTAGTCGATCATGCCCGCGGAGAAGCTGAAGCCGTCGTGCACCCCGAGCGCCCAGGTCACCGCCATCGACACACCGGTGAGCGCGGCGTGGACGGCGTACAGGGCGGGCGCGATGAACAGGAACGAGTACTCCAGCGGTTCGGTGATGCCCGTCACGAACGAGGTCAGCGCGACCGACAGCATCAGACCGCCGACCTCCTTGCGCCGCTCCGGCCGGGCGCAGTGCGTGATGGCCAGCGCGGCGGCCGGCAGCGCGAACATCATGATCGGGAAGAAGCCCGAGGTGAACTGCCCGGCGTGCGGGTCGCCGGCGAGGAACATGTTGATGTCGCCGTGGACGGGCTTGCCGCCCGGTGGTGTGTAGGTGCCGAACTGGAACCAGATGGGCACGTTCAGGAACTGGTGCAGGCCGATGACGAGGAGCGCCCGGTTGGCGACGCCGAAGACGCCGGCACCCCAGGCACCCGCGTCCCGCAGCCAGTGGCTGAAGCTCTCCAGCGCGTCGCCGATCGGTGGCCAGACCCACAGGCACAGTGCCGCGAAGACGATCGCGACGAACGCCATGATGATCGGCACCAGCCGGCGGCCGTTGAAGAAGCCCAGCCAGTCCACCAGCCTGGTGCGGTGGTAGCGGGCCCAGAAGAAGGCGGCCAGCAGCCCCACCACGATGCCGCCGAAGACACCCGGGTTCTGAAAGGCGAAGGGCGTCACCGTGTCCGCGCCCGTGCCGACGACGACCTGGCAGCCGACGTCCTGGACGGACCGCGAACCACCGGGGCAGCGCTCGGGGAACTGGTGCAGGACGGTGTAGTAGACGAGGAAGCCGACCACCGCCGCCAGGGCCGTGGAGCCGTCCGCTTTCTTCGCCATGCCGATCGCGACGCCCACGCAGAACAGCAGGGGCAGGCCGAGGGAGCCGTCGAGCAGGGCGCCGCCCGCACCCTTCATCACCTTCGACACGTCGGTCCAGCCCAGGCCGTCGGCCCCGAACACATCGGGCTGGCCGAGCCGGTTGAGGATGCCCGCCGCCGGCAGTACCGCGATGGGCAGCTGGAGACTCCGGCCCATCTTCTGCAGGCCCTGGAACAGCTGGTTCCAGCGGGCCCGGGCGGGGCTGACCGCGCTCTCGGCACTCATGGGCGTCCTTTCCGGGCCGCCCGACCGGGACGCGGTTTGGCGACCTTCCCCACGGTGGTGTAGACCAGTCGGCGGACGGTTCCGCTGTCGTGGTCGCCATCATTCGGCACGGACGGCATGACCGCTCGCGAAGATGGGCCAACTGTGGGTTACTGCGACAAAGCGGTTCGGAGCAGGGAGAAGGAACATGGCCAGCAAGGCTGAGAAGATCGTCGCCGGGCTCGGTGGCATCGGCAACATCGAGGAGATCGAGGGCTGCATCACCCGGCTCCGCACCGAGGTGTCCGACCCCTCGCTGGTCGACGACGCCGCCCTGAAGGCCGCCGGCGCCCACGGCGTCGTCAAGATGGGCACCGCCATCCAGGTCGTCATCGGCACCGACGCCGACCCGATCGCCGCGGAGATCGAAGACATGATGTGAGCCCTGGGGTTCACCGGAAAGGGGCTCCTCCCGGCGTGGGAGGAGCCCCTTCCGCATGTCCGGCTAGGCTCCTGCCATGTCTCGCATCGACGGCCGTACTCCCGAACAGCTCCGCCCGGTCACCATCCAGCGCGGTTGGAGCAAGCACGCCGAGGGCTCCGTCCTCATCTCCTTCGGCGACACCAAGGTCTTCTGCACCGCCTCCGTCACCGAGGGCGTCCCGCGCTGGCGCAAGGGCAGCGGCGAGGGCTGGGTCACCGCGGAGTACGCCATGCTGCCCCGCGCCACCAACACCCGCGGCGACCGCGAGTCCGTCAAGGGCAAGATCGGCGGCCGGACCCACGAGATCTCCCGCCTCATCGGCCGCTCCCTGCGCGCCGTCATCGACTACAAGGCGCTCGGCGAGAACACCATCGTCCTCGACTGTGACGTCCTCCAGGCCGACGGCGGCACGCGCACGGCGGCGATCACCGGCGCCTACGTGGCACTGGCCGACGCCGTCGCCTGGGCCCAGGGCAAGAAGCTGATCAAGGCCGGGCGGCAGCCGCTCACCGGCACCGTGAGCGCCGTCTCCGTCGGCATCGTCGGCGGCGTCCCGCTGCTCGACCTCTGCTACGAGGAAGACGTGCGCGCCGACACCGACATGAACGTCGTCTGCACCGGCGACGGCCGCTTCGTCGAGGTCCAGGGCACCGCCGAGGCCGAGCCGTTCGCCCGCGACGAACTCAACGCCCTGCTCGACCTCGCCGTCGCCGGCTGCACCGAGCTGGCCGTGATCCAGCAGGCTGCCCTGGCGGCCACGAACGCGTAAAGAATCCCTCAAGGCCCGGGCAACCCGCCGGGCCCTGCCGACGTCCCTCTGGGTACGGGCGCACGGCCCACGCGCGTGCGCCCGGCCAGTCGTCCCAGGGGAGGGAACCCACGATGTCCGCCAGCCGCCGCGCACGCCGGGGCCGGGTCACCGCCATCGCCGCCGCCGTGGCCGCCGCCGTACTCGCCGCCGGCCTGACCACCGGCTGCGACGCCGTGGACAAGGCGCTGGACTGCGTCCAGACCGCCGACACCATCGCCGACAGCGTCACCGACCTCCAGCAGGCCGTGGAGAACGCCGCCAACGATCCCGCCCAGGCCGACGCCTCGCTCGACTCCATCGAGAAGAGTCTGCGCAAGATCGGCGACAAGACGGACGACGCCGACGTCAACAAGGCCGTGGACGAGCTGACCGGGGCCGTCGGCAACGTCCGTACGGCCATCAGGGACGGCGACCGCACGCCGGACGTCAGGCCGGTCACCGCCGCGGCGGGTGAACTGACCAAGGTGTGCACGTCGTAGTAGCCGCCGAGGAAAGATCCGGGGGCGGGCAGCGGGGCGGGGCGGGCAGCGCGGGGCGGGGCTGGAGTGGGCTGGGCATCGCCGTTTGCTGCGGGTCGTCGGGGGCCGGTCGCGCAGTTCCTCGCGCCCCTTTGGGGTGTTGGTCGCGGGGGAGTTGGGTGGTTGCCCGTGGTGCATGGGGGAGTTGGCCTGGGGGGTGTCGCTCAGTAGTCCTTGTGTCGTTGCTGTGGGGCTGGGGGGCGTTGTTTGCTGCGGGTGGGTGGTGGCTGGTCGCGCAGTTCCTCGCGCCCCTTTGGGGGGTTGGTCGCGGGGGAGTTGGGCGGTTGCCCGTGGTGCATGGGGGCGTTGGCCTCGGGGGTGTCGCTCAGTGACACGGTAGCGAGATCATCTGGTTCTCCCAGCGCGCCCGCGCCGGCGAGCGCATGCCGCTGGTGCCCGTCGCCCCCCGGCCGATGCTTCTCTGTGACTCTTGGGGTGTTCGCCGTAGGGGAGTTGGTCAGTAGTCCTTGTTCCGGCGGCGCTCTCGGTGCTCGTGGCGGTTTTCCCGGCGGGCTCGGTGCAGTTCGTGCCGTTCCGCGCGGCGTTCCCGCTGCTCCCGGCGGCGCTGCTCCTTCAGACGCTGTCGCTCGGCGCGCGGGAGCTTGCGTTCCACGCCGACCCCGCCCCAGAAGGCGAGACCGCTGATGACCACCCGCGGGGCGTCCGGCTCGACCGGCCCGTCGTCCCTCGGGTGCTCGAAGCCGCCCATGACGCCGATGCCGCGGACCACCACCTCGACCCCCGGCTCCACGATCACCTGCACCCCGCCCATGATCGCCACACAGCTGATCTCGACCTCGCGGTCCGCGAAGTCCGCCTCCCGCAGGTCCAGCTCGCCGCCACCCATGAAGGCGAAGCAGGAGAACCGCTTCGGCACCGTCCAGCGGCCCTTGCGCTCGAACCCCGACAGGATCGCCACCGCCCCCGTCGAGGACCCCCCGCCCCCGGTGATCCGGCTCGCCCAACCCCCGCCCCGCACCGGCTCCTTCACGAAGGACACCGGGACCGGCGGCGCCGGCACCCCGGCCGCCGGCAGATCACGGGTCAGCGGCGCCAGCTCACCGTACGTCCGCGCCCTGTAGACCGCCTCCAGCCGCTCCTCGAACTCCGCCATGTCGAGCCGGCCCTCGGCCAGGGCGTCCCGCAGGACCTCGGCGACCCGATCACGGTCGCCATCGGACGCCCGAAGGTCCAGGGCTGCGTCGTCGCTCATGGCAGCAGCCTACGAGACCGCCTTCTCGGCGTACATCCTGGCGATGACGGCCTCGATGTCCGGCTCCCGCACCGACAGGTCCACCAGCGGATACCGGGCCGCCAGATGCGCGACGACCGGCGCCGCCGACTGCCCCGCCGGGAACGCCAGCCACTGCCGCGGCCCCTCCACCCTCACCACCCGCGCCGCCGGCACCTCCACCGGCGGCAGCTCCCGCTCCAGGTCCACCACCAGCGTCCGTTCGCTCTCCCCGACCTCGTGCAGCCCCGCGAGCGGACCGTCGTACACCAGCCGCCCGTGGTCGATCACCATCACCCGCGAGCACAACTGCTCGATGTCCTGCAGGTCGTGCGTGGTCAGCAGCACCGTCGTACCCCGCTCGGCGTTCAACTCCCGCAGAAAGCCGCGCACCTTGGCCTTCGACACGACGTCCAGACCGATCGTCGGCTCGTCCAGGTACAGCACGTCCGGATCGTGCAGCAACGCCGCCGCGATGTCCCCACGCATCCGCTGCCCCAGCGACAGCTGCCGCACCGGCACGTCCAACAGGTCGCCCAGTTCCAGCAGTTCCACCAGACGGTCCAGGTTCTCCCGGTAACGGGCGTCCGGGATCCGGTACATGCGGTGCGCCAACCGGTAGGAATCCATCAGCGGCAGGTCCCACCACAGCGTGGTCCGCTGCCCGAACACCACCCCGATCCGGTGCGCGAGGCGCATCCGCTCCCGCGACGGATCGACGCCCGCCACCCGCAGCCGCCCGGCACTCGGCGTCAGGATCCCGGTCAGCATCTTGATCGTGGTCGACTTCCCGGCGCCGTTCGGACCGATGTACCCGACCATCTCCCCGCGCGGCACGGTGAACGACAACGAGTCCACCGCCCGCACCTCGCGCCGCTCCCGCCTGAGGAACCCGGTCCTCCGGCGCACCACGAAGACCTTCTCGACCCGCTCCAGTGTGATGAACTCACTCACGCTAACTCCCTGTGCTGCGGTACGAACGAAGTCCCGCCCGCCAGGCCAGCCCCGCCAGCGCACAACACCCCGCCGCCACCAGCGGCGGAGCCCACGCCAGCCACTCCGGCAGCCCCAACGGGTACGGCCGCCCCAGCATGTGGGTCGCGGGCAGCCAGTTGACGAAGGCCAGCGGCAGCACGAAGGTCACCCCGCGCACCAGCTCCTTCGCGAACACCGTCGGCGGATACTGCAACAGCGTCGTACCGCCGTACGTGAAGGCGTTCTGCACCTCCGAGGCGTCCTGCGCCACGAACTGGAACGCCGCCCCCGCCACGAACACCGCGCAGAAGATCCCGCAGCCGCTCACCACCGTCACCGGCAGCAGCAGCAGCCTGTCCGCCGTCCAGTCGATGTCCACCCGGGTCAGCGACCAGCCCAGCACCAGCGCCCCCTGCGTCACCCGGCCCAGCCGCCTGAGCGCGAACCGGTCGGCCGCCACCTGCGCCAGCACCGGCGCCGGCCGCACCAGCAGCGTGTCCAGCGTGCCGTCCCGCAGCCGCCGGCCCAGCCGGTCCATCGACCCGATCACCAGGTCCGCCAGCCCGAAGGCGACCCCGGACAGCCCGTACAGGAACGCCACCTCCGGCAGCGGGTAACCGCCCAGCGCGTCCACCCGGGAGAACATCAGCATGATCGTGACGAAATCGAGGAAGGTCGCCGCGAAGTTCCCGAACGTGGTCATGATGAACGACGTGCGATAGGCCATCGTGGACCGCACCCACATCGCCGCGACCAGCCGGTACGTCCGTACCCCCTCGGCCGGCCGGTACGTCCGTGTGCCCCGGGCCGGCCGGCCCGCCCGCGTCCCCGGCGCCACCGGACCCCCTTCAGCCACCCTGCACCACCACCCGGCGCGTCGCCGCCGACTGCACCAGCCGCCCGGCACCCAGCAGCGCCGCCGCCCAGACCACCTGGAAGAGATAGGTGGACAGCGGATCACCCTGCCCGAGCAGAATGTCCGCCGGCGCCTGAAGCAGCGACGACCACGGCAGGAACCGGACGATCTCGCCGAGCGTGCCCGGGAAGACGTTCAGCGGCAGCAGCATCCCCGAACAGAAATACCCCGTCAGCCAGGCCATCTGCGCCACACCGGTGCCGTCCAGCAGCCAGAACGCGCTCAGCGCCACCAGATAGCGGATACCGAAGCCGACGAGCATCGCGAGGAACACCGCGACCAGGAACGCCGCCCAGGTGCCGGCGTCGGCCGGCAGGTACACCGGGAAGCACAGCGCGCCGAACACGAACGGCACCAGCCCCCGGCCCAGCAACTGGAAGAACGCCCGGCCGAGATCCGCCGCCAGCCACCACAGCTGAAGATCGGCCGGACGGTACAGGTCGACGGCCACGTCCCCCGTACGGATGCGTTCCATCAACTCGTCCTCGACGCCGCCACCCCCGAGCGCGAGCGTCGACAAAAATGCCTGCCCGAGCCAGACCTAGGTCATGGCCTGTGCCTGGTCGTACCCGCCGAGGTGCGGCTTCTCGTCCCACAGGGCGCGATACGTGTACACGAGGATCAGTCCGAAGACCGTGTTCGTGAAGACCCCTGCCGCAGTGGCGGCCCGGTAGGTCGCGTACCGTCTGAATCCCCCTGCCGCGACGGCCGCGTACAACCGTCCCGCGCCCACGCCAGTCGACCTCCTCGGACCGCTCGACACCGAAGCGCAGGAGCCTAGTCCGGAGGCCCGACGGCCGGCCATGGGTTTTCCGGCCGGAACCGTGCTGGAATCCGGGAACGGAACGCCTGGTGCGAGAGTCTTCAAACAGGGGGAGCGCAGAAGCGTACGAGGCGTACGGGAACGTACGACGCTGAAAACAGGAGTCCGTGCACGACATGAGCGACGAGCCGCAGCCGCAGCAGCCGAACGAAGGCGTGGCGCCGGAAAAGCCGCTGCCGGCTGAAGGGCCCGGGACCCCGGGGGGCCACGGGGAGAAGGCCACCCATCGGCCTGAAAGCCACTCCGAGCGCCCCCGGCGGGCCCCGGAGGCCGACGGGGAGGGGAACGCCCGGCGTGACAGCAGCGACGGCACGAGCAGCACCACCCGGCCCGCCACCGGCCGCTCGCCCGTGACACCCCGCGACGACACCGGCCGCTCGCCCGTGACACCCCGCGACGACACCGGCCGCTCGCCCGTGACACCCCGCGACGACACCGGCCGGGCAGGTGCGGCGTCCGCGGCCGACTCCGAGCGGCCGGACTCGGCGGCGCAGGACCGGACGGCTTCCATGGCCCGTGCCCGCCAGGCGGCCCACGGCGCCCGCACGGAGCGGACGCGCCCCGCGGACACGACGGGTACCAACGGAGGCGCACTGTCCGACGGCCCCGCGAAGCCCGGCCGCGGACCGGCTCCCGGCGGTGCCTCGACGCCCGGCCGTGGTCCGGTGTCGGGTGCGGCTTCGGCGCCCGGTCGGCCTTCGGCGCCGGGGGCCCAGGCAGCCGACCGCGACCCGGTGTCCGGCGGTGCTTCGGGCTCCGGCGGCGCCCCCGCCTCCGGCAAGGCTCCCGGTGGTGCCTCCGCCCCGGGCCAGACCCCCGGCACCAGGAAGCCCGCCGCCCCTCAGGTCCCGACCGGCTCCGGCGAGACCCCGGCGGCCGAGAGTACCCAGGTGCTTCGGCGTATCACCCCGCCCAGGGGGCCCCAGACCTCCCCGGAGGCCGGGGCCGGCAAGGCGGGCCGACAGGCCCGGTCCGGTGCGGCATCCGGGGCTGCCCCGGGGGCCGATGCCGCGGCCGGTGCTGCCACGGCGGCCGGTGCCGCGGCCGGTGCTGCCTCGCCGGCCGATGCCGCGGCCGGTGCTGCCTCGCCGGCCGGTGCCGGGCAGGGCGGCGCTTCCCGTGGCTCCGGCAAGGCGGCGGGGGCCGCCCGTGGTTCCGGCAAGGCGGCGGGCGGTGCCGCCCACGGTTCCGGGACCGAGCAGGCCCCCGAGACCACCCAGGTGCTCCGACGGGTCGGCGCGCCCCGCGCGGGTGAGCCGGGCGGGACCGGGGCGAAGGCCGCGGCGGCCTCCCCGGCAACCGACACGAACCCCACCGGCCGCACCGGCCACACCCCTCGCACCGGCGGCACTCCTGGCACCGGCGTCCCCCGCCCCGGCGGCCAGAACCGTGCCGCCCAGGCCACCGGCGCCACCGCTGCCGACGCGCCCGGCACGCCCGGCGCCGCCGCCCCGTCCTCCCCGGCCGCCGCACGGGCCGCCCGCGCCGCACGCGCGGCGGGCGCAGCCGGTGCCGGAGCTGCCGCCGGCGCCGGGGCGGGAGCTGCCGCCGGTCTCGGAGCCGGTGCGGGAGCTGGCGCCGGAGCGGGTGCGCAGGCCGCCAAGGCCGGTGCCGTGCCTGCCGCCGCCGCTGCCGGAGCTCAGGCAGGCAAGGCCGGTGGCGGGGCCGCCGCGTCCCGCGCCGCGGACGGCGCCACCGCACAGCCCGACGCCGGCCAGGACAGGACCACCGCCCTCGCCGCCGCCGACGGCGAGACCGCCGCGGGCAAGGGCACCAAGGCGAAGAACGCGAAGAAGGGCAAGCGGCCCAAGCGGACCGGCTGGCGACGGATCTTCCCCACCTGGCGCATGGTGATCGGCACCTTCTTCATCGGCGTACTGCTGCTCATCGGCCTCTTCTTCCTCGGCTACTCCCTGGTCAAGATCCCCCCGGCCAACGCGTTCGCGACCAAGCAGAGCAACGTCTACCTCTACGCCGACGGCTCACAGCTGGCCCGCGACGGCGAGGTCAACCGCGAGAGCGTCAGCCTCGCCCAGGTCTCCAAGGACGCCCAGCACGCCGTACTGGCCGCCGAGGACCGTGACTTCTACACCGAGTCCGCCATCGACCCCAAGGCGATGCTCCGCGCCGGCTGGAACACCGCGACCGGCAAGGGCAAGCAGTCCGGCTCGACGATCACCCAGCAGTACGTGAAGAACTACTACCTGGCCCAGGAACAGACGGTCACCCGCAAGGCCAAGGAATTCTTCATCTCGATCAAGCTCGACCGGAACAAGTCCAAGGACGAGATCCTCGAGGGCTACCTCAACACCAGCTACTTCGGCCGCAACGCCTACGGCATCCAGGCCGCCGCCCAGGCCTACTACGGCAGGGACGCCGCCGACCTCGACCCGGCCCGCGCCGCCTACCTCGCCGCGCTCGTCAACGCACCCAGCGAGTACGACGTCGTAGCCCACCCGGAGAACAAGAAGGCGGCCCTCGCCCGCTGGAACTACGTGCTGGACGGCATGGTCAAGGAAGGCTGGCTCAGCGGGTCCAAGCGGGCCGGCATGAAGTTCCCCATGCCCAAGGAGCAGACCGTCTCCACCGGCATGTCCGGCCAGCGCGGCTACCTCGTCGAGGCGGTCAAGCAGTACCTGACCAGCAACAACATCATCGACGCCGACCACCTCGCGGTCGGCGGCTACCGCATCACCACCACCATCCAGAAGAACCGGCAGGACGCCTTCGTCAAGGCGGTCGACGACCAGCTGATGTCCAAGCTGGACAAGAAGAACCGCAAGGCCGACACCTACGTCCGGGCCGGCGGCGCCTCCGTCGACCCCAAGACGGGCAAGATCGTCGCGATGTACGGCGGCATCGACTACGTGAAGCAGTACACCAACGGCGCGACCCGCGGTGACTTCCAGGTCGGCTCCACGTTCAAGCCGTTCGTGTTCACCTCCGCCGTGCAGAACGGCTCGACCACCCAGGACGGCCGGACGATCACCCCGAACACCATCTACGACGGCACCAACAAGCGGCTCGTCCAGGGTTGGAGCGGCACGCCGTACAACCCGGAGAACGAGGACCAGAAGTCGTACGGGCCGATCACCGTCCGCAAGGCCACCGACCTGTCCGTGAACTCGGTGTACGCGCAGATGGCCGCCGACGTCGGCCCCGACAAGGTCAAGCAGACCGCGGTCGACCTCGGCATCCCCGCCGACACCCCGGACCTCTACCCGTCCCCGTCCATGGCCCTCGGCACCGCCAACGCCAGCGTCCTGGAGATGGCCGAGGCGTACGCCACGCTCGCCAACCACGGCAAGCACGGCACGTACACGCTGGTCGAGAAGATCACCAAGGACGGCACCAACGAGATCAGGCTGCCCGACCAGCCGGTCAAGCAGGCCGTCAGCCGAGAGGCCGCCGACACCACCACCTCCGTCCTGCAGAGCGTGGTCGAGAGCGGCACCGCCACCGCCGCGCAGGCCGCGGGCCGTCCGGCGGCCGGCAAGACCGGCACCGCCGAGAGCGACACCGCCGCCTGGTTCGCCGGCTACACCCCCGACCTCGCCACGGTGGTCTCCGTCATGGGCCAGGACCCGGTGACGGCCAAGCACGTGCCGCTGTACGGAGCCCTCGGCGCGGCCCGTATGAACGGCGGCGGGCCGCCCACCCAGATCTGGGCCCAGTACACGCGCGACGCGCTGAAGGGCAAGCCGGTCGGCGAGTTCGACCTCCAGCTCGAAGAGGGCGCCGACCAGATCCAGGAGCCCCCCGCCACCGGCACGCCCCAGCCCGGCACCGACGCCGGCCAGGACACCGGCGGCACCACCACCGACGGCGGCCAGGACACCGGCGGCGCGACCG
This sequence comes from Streptomyces sp. NPDC053076, assembly GCF_044546845.1. NCBI lineage: Bacteria > Bacillati > Actinomycetota > Actinomycetes > Kitasatosporales > Streptomycetaceae > Streptomyces > Streptomyces sp. NPDC053076. The sequence goes on from NZ_JBITZL010000002.1 coordinate 146,448, forward strand.
CCACCCCGACCGCCGGTGGCACCACCACCGGCACTCCCACCGACGGCGGCACCACCACCGACGGGGGCACCCCCACCGACGGCGGCACCACCACGGACGGGGGCACGACCACGGACGGTGGCACCACCACGGACGGCGGCACGGCCACCGACGGCGGACCGACCACCGGCGGCGACACGACCGGCGGCGGACCGACCACCGGTGGCGGCGGCCCAGGAGGGAACACGGACGCCGGCGGTACCACGGGCACGGCCGCGGGCCCCGGAGGCGGCCCCGGAGGCGGCCCCGGCACCTGAGCCCCGGCACCTGAGGCCCCAGGCGACCCGATGACCGAGTCACCCGACGACTCGGTGACCGTCGGCCGACGGCTCAGTGACCCGACGCCCCGGTGACCGTCGGCCGACGACTCAGTGACCGCTGGTCGCCTTCAGCCCCACCACGGCGACCAGCAGCAGACACACGAAGAAGATGCGGGCGGCGGTGACCGGCTCACCCAGCACCACCATGCCGAGCACCGCCGCACCGGCCGCGCCGATACCCACCCACACGCCGTAGGCCGTACCGATGGGCAGGGACTTCGCGGCGTACGACAGCAGAACCATGCTGGCGACGATGCCGGCGCCGGTGAGCGGACTCGGGACCAGCCGGGTGAAACCCTCGCTGTACTTCATCCCGATCGACCAGCCGACCTCCAGCAGACCGGCGACGACAAGCAGAACCCAGGCCACGACGGGCACCTCCGAGACGAACGACGACTTGACTCCGAATGCGTCGTCTTTGCCTTCGACCCGGTACGGCGCGTCTCGTCGGGCTCCTTCCGAACCTAACAAACACACGGCGAAGAGGGCCGGTGACCATCGTCACCGGCCCTCTTCGCCGTCACTTCGCGGCTACGACCCCCGCGTCAGAGGTACAGCCCCGTGGAGTCCTCCGACCCCTCGAACCGGTCCGCGGCCACGGCGTGCAGGTCACGCTCGCGCATGAGCACGTACGCCACGCCCCGCACCTCCACCTCCGCCCGGTCCTCCGGATCGAACAGGACCCGGTCGCCGGGCTCCACCGTCCGTACGTTCTGACCGACCGCGACGACCGCGGCCCAGGCCAGCCGCCGCCCGACCGCCGCGGTGGCGGGGATCAGAATGCCGCCCCCCGACCGCCGCTCACCCTCACCGGTCTCCTGCCGCACCAGAACCCGGTCGTGCAGCATCCGGATGGGCAGCTTCTCGTGGTGGGGGGTGCTGTGCTCGTTTCTGTTGGCGCTCACGCCTCGAACCTACCTGTCCCGGTCAGTCCCGGCGCCGCCGGGCCCCGAGGGTGAGCAGCCCCACGACCCCCACGACGACGAGCGCCACGGGCACGACCCGCTCCAGCCGGGGTGCCCCCTCGTCATCCACGAATCGTGCCCGGACATCGCTCACCATCCGGTTGACCTGCACGTACGCCCGTCCGACCGTGTGATCGACGTTGGCGATGACCTTGGCTTTCGCATCCCCGACGATGGTCTTCGGATGCACCCGCACCCCGATCTCGTCGAGCGTCTCGGCCAGCACTTCACGGCGGCGCTTGATGTCCGCCTCGATCTGCGCCGGGGTTCTGGTGTCCGACGTGTCCGCCACCGTACGGCCTCCGAAGTCTTCTGATGCTGTTCCGAACAGTCTGTCAGCTCATGGCCGCACCGCACCGCAAGGCCCCCCGGTTACGCTGGTCCGATGAGCGAGCGACTCCAGCCCGGGGACGTTGCCCCCGCCTTCAGCCTCCCCGACGCCGACGGCAACGACGTGTCCCTGTCGGACCACAAGGGCCGCAAGGTCATCGTCTACTTCTACCCCGCTGCCCTTACCCCCGGCTGCACCAAGCAGGCGTGCGACTTCACCGACAACCTGGAAATCCTGGCCTCCGCCGGCTACGACGTCATCGGCATCTCGCCGGACAGCCCGGAGAAGCTGGCGAAGTTCCGCGAGCAGGAATCCCTGAAGGTCACCCTCCTCGCCGACCCCGACAAGAAGGTCACCGAGGTCTACGGCGCCTACGGAGAGAAGAAGAACTACGGCAAGACGTACATGGGCGTCATCCGCTCCACGATCGTCGTGGACGAGGAGGGCAAGGTCGAACGCGCCCTCTACAACGTCCGCGCCACGGGCCACGTAGCGAAGATCATCAAGGACCTGGGCATCTGAGCCCTCCCCGCAGCCGTCGGCGGCCCGCACCGGGATGACTGGTGCGGGCCGCTTCCTCTTGTTCCCGCGTGACTGTCCGATATCCCGTTCGTTACTCCGTACGGGAAACGAACGCATGCCCGGAACGGAGGGGGCTCGATGGGGGCCAGTGCGTACACCGAGGACCGCCTGGAAAGGGCGGCTCGCGGAGCACGAACGCTGACGCAGGCACTGGAGAGACTGGGGGTGGATCCGCGGAGCCCGACGCGGCGGTACGTGCTCGCCCGGATGAAGAAACTGGGGGTGGACGTCTCCCACTTCGAGCGGGAGGGGGTGAAGTGGACGAGGCAGGTGCTCGAAGGGGCGGTGGCCGCCTCCACGAACATGGGGGAGGTGCTGCGCCGTCTCGGCCTGGAGGTGGTCGGCGGCCATCACACGCACATCAGCCGCCGGATCAGGGCGTACGGGATCGACACCTCGCACTTCCAGGTGCCGACGCGGCGGGTAAAGCCCCGGCGGTCCCGGACGCGGGAGGCGCTGCTCGCGGAGCAACCCGCCGGCCAGGCCCGGCGCGTCCAGAGCGACCGGCTCAGGTGGGCGATGACGTCCGTCGGCACGCCGGAGCGCTGCACCCGGTGCGGTACGGAGCCGGTGTGGCGGGGCCGTCCGCTCCGGCTGGAGGTGGACCACATCGACGGCAACTGGCGGGACAACCGGATCGAAAACCTTCGCTTCCTCTGCCCCAACTGCCATTCCGTCACCGACACTTACCGGGGCAAACTGCGCCGCTACCTGGCCCGACGGTTCGCGCACTTCGGCATCGACATCTCGCACTTTTCCGATCGGGGCGGGCAAGCTCGCCCCGCGCCCGAGGAGTTACGTGTGGCGGTCGCCGGGTCGGTCTCCATCGCCCAGACGCTTCGCCGTCTCGGACGCCCCGATACCGGCAAGCAGCGCGCGTCGCTGCGTCAGTGGATCGTCCACGACGGCATCTCGACCGGTCACTTCCTGGGGCAGGCACACAGCCGAGGCAGGACTCGCCCGGACTGCACCAAGCGCCCGGAGGACGTTCTGGTCGAGCACGACGGTCAGCGCCGGACACGGACCGACTTGCTGCGCCGTGCGCTCCGCCAGGTGGGCGTCCCGGAGGAGTGTGCCGACTGCGGCGTCGGGCCGGAGTGGCTCGGGAGACCGATGACGCTGGAGGTCGACCACATCAATGGCGACTGGAGTGATGACCGGCGCGGAAACCTCCGGCTGCTCTGCCCCAACTGCCATGCGATCACGAGTACCTGGTGCAGGGGCGGCGGAAGGCGGCGAGCAACTCCCGGTACGATGGCAGGCGGCTAGCGGCGGTGGCGCAACGGCGACGCAGCAGACTTAGGATCTGTGGCCCTTGATCGGGCTTGAGGGTTCGAATCCCTTCCGCCGCACCGGGGCGACCTGCGAATCGAAGGACGACTCGCAGGTCGTTTTTTTCGTGCCCTCAGCCCAGCAGCTCCCGCACCACCGGCACCAGCGCCCGGAACGCCTTGCCCCGGTGGCTGATCGCGTTCTTCTCGTCCGGGCTCAGCTCGGCGCACGTGCGGGTCTCGCCCTCCGGCTGGAGGACAGGGTCGTAGCCGAAGCCGTTCGTGCCGGCGGGGGCGTGCCGCAGGACGCCCCGCAGTTGCCCCTCGACCACCCGCTCCGTGCCGTCCGGCAGTGCCAGGGCCGCCGCGCAGGCGAAGTGGGCGCCGCGGTGCTCGTCGGCGATGTCGGAGATCTGGGCGAGCAGCAGGTCCAGGTTGGCCTTGTCGTCGCCGTGGCGGCCGGCCCAGCGGGCGGAGAAGATGCCGGGGGCGCCGTTGAGGACGTCGACGCAGAGGCCGGAGTCGTCGGCGACGGCGGGCAGGCCGGTTGCCTGGGCCAGGGCGTGGGCCTTCAGCAGGGCGTTCTCGGCGAAGGTGACGCCGGTCTCCTTGACGTCGGGGATCTCGGGGAAGGCGTCGGCGCCGATGAGTTCGTGCGGCAGTCCGGCATCGGCGAGGATCGCCCTGAGCTCGGTGATCTTTCCGGCGTTGCGGGTGGCGAGGATCAGGCGGGTCATGTCCGCCAGTATTCCTCGCCGCCCGGTCACAGCTCCGCCTGCCCCGCGCCGTCGAGCGTGCGCAGGTCGAAGACCTCGGCCATGGTGCGGTAGCCCAGGTCGCTGGGGTGCAGGTGGTCGCCGGAGTCGTACGCGGGGCCCAGTCGGCGCGGGTCGTAGGGGTCCTTGAGGGCTTTGTCGAAGTCGACGACGGCGTCGTACACGCTGCCGGCCCGGATCTCTGCGTTGATCTGCTGTCGTACGGCTTCCCTGGCGGGTGTGTAGCCGCGGTGGCCCTTGAAGGGCATGAGGGTGGCGCCGACGACCTTGAGGCCGCGGGCGTGTGCTTGGCGGACCAGGGTGCGCAGGCCGGTGAGGATGCGGTCGGGGTCGGCGAGCCGGGGGTTGCGCAGGATGTCGTTGACGCCGAGGTCGATGACGACGGCCTTGGTTGCGGGGTGGGAGAGCGCGTCGCGGCCGAAGCGGCCGAGGCCGCTCTGGTTCTCGGCGGGTCGGCCGAGGCCGTCGGCGAGGACCTGGTTGCCGCTGATGCCTTCGTTGACGACGCTGTAGCGCGGCAGTTGTTCGCCGTTCTCCAGGGCGTTGTGCAGTCGGCCGGAGAGGATGTCGGGCCAGCGGTGGTTGGCGCCGGTGGTGGAGGTGATGCCGTCGGTTATGGAGTCGCCGAAGGCGATGACGGTGCCGGCGGCTTCGTTGCTGAGGACGTCGAGGGCCGTCAGGTAGCGCCAGTAGGGGGTCTGTTCGGTGTACGGGGTGCCGGTCGGGTCTTCGGCGCGGTCGCCGGTGGCGAGGTACGAGGTCTGCCGGGCGTGCGGGTGGTAGGTGACCGGGCCGGACGGGGTGGGGGAGTAGGTGGTGACGAGGACGTCGGCGCCGTGGGGGACGGCCAGGCGTACGGCGTCGCTGACGGCTTGTGCGCCGGCGGGTATGACGATGCCGGTGCGGCCGTTGAAGGTGAGGCGCCGCATCGTTTCGGCGGTTGCGGCCGCGGTGCCGTCGCCGGTGGAGAGGGCGAGGGAGGCGTGGGTGAGGGTGAGGGGTGACTGGCCGTAGAGATTGGACAGCGTGACGCGGGCACTCGTACCGCCGGTGCTGGCGTGCACCACGTTGCGGACCGAGCGGCCTGCCAGGCCGGTCACCTCGGTGCCGGGTTCGCCGCCGACGGGTGCGGTGGCCCAGGTGCCGACCCAGGTGCCGGTGGAGGCGGGGGCGGCGGAGCCGTGGGGTGGGCGGGTGTCGGCGAGGGTGCCGCGGGGGGTGCCGTCGTCGGCGGCGACGGTGACGTAGATGGCGGTGGACAGGGCCACGACCAGCGCGACGAGTGCGCTCAGGACGGCATAACCATGATGCTTGGCCATGCTTGTGGGGGTTCTCCTCGGAGAGGGGAGCCCGAGGCTCCGATCATGCTGGACCCATGATGCGTCATGGGTCGGGGAGACCTGACAGGACCCTGCCATTACTCCCGTTCAGACAGACGTCGGGAACTCGTGTTCCGTTCCGGGAGTCGGTCAGGAAGGGACAATTGTGGGCGGGATCACCGAACGGGTGGAGCTGATGGAACCTACCGAGACGGGAACACCGGGGCGGGTCGGGTCGTACCGGACGATGACGGCGTTCACCCCGGCCGACGAGGAGCGCCGGCGCGGGGTGCGGCGCATGAAGCTCACGGCGACGGGTCTGCTGTTGTTCGTGGCGGTGGTCTACGTCCTGGCCAAGTTCGCCGCGCACGAGGGTGCCGGGGGGTGGGCGGAGTATGTGGCGGCGGCTGCCGAGGCCGGCATGGTCGGTGCCCTCGCCGACTGGTTCGCCGTGACCGCGCTCTTCCGGCATCCGCTGGGGCTGCCCATTCCGCACACGGCGATCATCCCCACGAAGAAGGATCAGTTGGGTGTGTCGCTGGGTGAGTTCGTGGGGGAGAACTTTCTCTCCGAGGACGTCGTGCGGCAGCGGCTGCGCGCGGTCGGTATCGGCAGCCGGCTCGGCGCCTGGCTGGCGGAGCCGGAGCACGCGGACCGGGTCACGGCGGAACTGGCCACGGCGTTGCGTGGGGCGCTGACCGTGCTGCGTGACTCGGATGTGCAGGCGGTCGTCGGCGAGGCGATCACCCGGCGGGCGAACGCCCAGGAGATCGCGCCGGGTATCGGCAAGACGCTGGAGAAGATCGTTGCCGACGGCGGGCACCGGCGGGCGGTGGATCTGGTGGTGGCCCGTGCGCACGACTGGCTGGTGCTGCACCGGGACGACGTGATGGTGGCCGTGGAGGGCGGTGCGCCCGGCTGGACGCCGCGGTTCGTGGACCGGAAGGTCGGTGAGCGGGTCTACAAGGAGTTGCTGCGGTTCGTCACCGAGATGCGGGACATGCCCTCGCATCCGGCCCGTGGCGCGCTGGACCGTTTCCTCACCGATTTCGCCTCCGACCTTCAGTCCGACACGGACACGCGGGCGCGGGTGGAGCGGCTCAAGGGTGAGGTGCTGGGCCGGGGCGAGGTGCAGGACCTGATCGGGTCCACGTGGTCGGCCGTGCGGTCGATGATCGTGGCGGCGGCGGACGACGAGCGCAGCCAGTTGCGGCAGCGGGTGCGGGCCGCGCTGCTGTCGCTGGGTGCGCGGATGGCGACGGAGCCGAAGGTGCAGGGGAAGGTCGACCGGTGGGTGGAGGGTGCGGCGGTGCACGTCGTGACGACGTACCGCAAGGAGATCACGTCGTTGATCACGGACACCGTGGCCGGCTGGGACGCTGAGCACACCACCCGGAAGATCGAGGCGCACATCGGCCGTGACCTGCAGTTCATCCGGATCAACGGCACGGTGGTGGGGTCGCTGGCGGGGGTACTGATCTACGCGGTGTCGCGCGGGCTGGGGGCCTGACGGCGTTCGGGCCGGGGCCGGGGCCGGGGGCCGGGGCTGGGGCGGGGGCCGGGGGCCGGGGCTGGGGCGGGGGCCAGGGGCGGGGTGTGCGGTTCCGGGGGAGGTCCGGTCGGGCGGTTCCACGGGGAGACCCAGCAGGTGTTCCGGGCGGACGCCCCGCCGGGCTGTTTCGCGGGGAGGTCCGGCGGGGCTGTTCCGTGGGAAGGGCCGGCCCCGGCCGGGCTGTCTCCGGTCTATTTCGAGCAGGTCCGGGCACCCGGTACCCGTCCTTCGGCGAGGAGGGAGCCCATGAGCGCAGCCGAGGCCGAGACCGGCCGGACCATCACCACCGACATTCCTGCTCGGCTGGACCGTTTGCCCTGGTCACGCTGGCACTGGACGATCGTCATCGGCCTGGGCACGGTGTGGATCCTGGACGGCTTGGAGGTCACGGTCGTCGGCAACATCGCCAGCCGGCTGTCGGAGCCGGGCAGTGGCCTGTCGATCTCCTCAGCCCAGGTCACCGGTGTGGCCGCCGCGCTGTATGTGGCCGGTGCCTGTGTCGGTGCCCTGTTCTGGGGTCGCCTCACGGACCGGTGGGGCCGCAAGAAGCTCTTCATGATCACGCTGGCGGTGTATCTCGCCGCGACGGCTCTGACGGCCGTCTCCTGGGAGGCGTGGTGGTTCTTCACGTTCCGCTTCCTGACCGGCTTCGGCATCGGCGGTGAGTACGCGGCGATCAACTCCGCGATCGACGAGCTGATCCCGGCCGACTACCGCGGCCGGGTCGACCTGATGATCAACGGCAGCTTCTGGCTGGGCGCGGTCGGCGGTTCGCTGCTGTCGATCGTCGCGCTGAACACGGACCTGGTGGCCGCGAACGTCGGCTGGCGGCTGACGTTCGCCCTGGGCGCCGTCCTGGCGCTCGTCATCCTCCTGGTACGGCGGCATGTCCCGGAGAGCCCGCGCTGGCTGTTGATCCACGGCAGGGACCGGGAGGCGGAGGAGATCGTCACCGGTATCGAGCGGCAGGTGGAGGCGGAGAAGAGTGAGCGGCTGCCCGAGCCGCGGGGCGAGCTGGAGATCCACCAGCGCAAGAGCGTGTCGTTCCTGGAGATCGCCCGCACGGTCTTCGGCCAGTACCGCAAGCGCGCGGTGCTCGGCTTCTCCCTCTTCGTCGGACAGGCGTTCCTGTACAACGCGATCACCTTCGGCTTCGGCGCGATTCTGACCAAGTTCTTCGACGTGCCGTCCGATCACACCGGCTACTACTTCGCGGTGATCGCGGTCGGCAACTTCTGCGGCCCGTTGCTGCTGGGCAAGCTGTTCGACACGGTGGGCCGGCGGGTGATGATCTCCGGGACGTATCTGCTCTCGGGTGTGCTCCTGTTCGGGACGGCGTGGTTGTTCGGCCGGGGTTCGCTGAGCGCGACCACGCTGACCGCCTGCTGGTGCGTGGTGCTGTTCTTCGCCTCTGCGGGCGCGTCCAGCGCTTACCTCACGGTGTCGGAGATCTTCCCGATGGAGACGCGGGCGATGTCCATCGCCTTCTTCTACGCCCTCGGCACGGCGGCCGGTGGTATCAGCGGGCCGCTGCTGTTCGCCGACCTCACGAGCACCGGCAAGGTCGGCGACACGGTCCTCGCCTTCTGCGTCGGCGCGACGCTGATGTGCGTGGCCGGGCTGGTGGCGGCGTTCTTGGCGGTACGGGCCGAACGCCGGTCCCTGGAGGACATCGCCCGTCCGCTGACGGCGGTGGCGAGCCGGGCCAAGGCGGCGACGCGGAGCGCGTCCCGGGGGCCTGGTCGGGGGCCGGGCCGTGGTCCTACGGCACCGCCGGCGGCGAGCAGTCCGTGACGGCGCCGGTGCCAGTGCCGGTGCCGGTGCTGGTGCCGCGGCTGCCGGTGCTCGGCTGATGGCGCTGGTGCCGATACCGCGGCTGCCGGTGCTCGGCTGACGGTGCCGACGCCGGTACCGCCCCCGACGGTGCCGGCGCCTTGAGGCGCCGGTGCCTCGGCTGAGCTTGCCGGTGCCGGTGCCGGTGCCGGTGTCGGTGTCGGTGCCCGGTCTGTCAGGCGCCGGTGGTGGAGCCCGGCCGGACGATCATCAGGACCGTCACGGCGGCCCACAGCAGGTTGAACAACCCGGTGAACATCGCGAGCCGGGCGGTCACGGCGGCCGTACCGTCGCCCTCGACGAATGCGCTCTGGGTGGGCAGGACGAGCGCGGCGAGCACCAGCACGGCGAGTGTGGTCAGCGCGATCGACACGATCAGCCAGGTGCTGCCGAGCACCCCCATCCGGCTCGCGGTGGCGAACCCGAAGACCGGGACGACGACGCCGACGACGGCGTACACGCGGCAGATCCGGTGCAGCAGACGCAGCGTTTCGGTGGCACCGGGGTCGTCGGGCCCGGCGGCCAGGGCCCGGCGGGCCGCGGGCGGGAACATGCTGGCGGCGACGGCGACGGGACCGACGGCGAGTATCGCGGCGATGACGTGGACGGCGAGCAGGAACTTGGTCACGGGAGGACGGTAGGGGCGACGGGACTCCCGCGACAGTGGCGAGATTGCCACTGATCAACGGATTCCCGCCACTCCCCTCACTCCCGCCACCGTTACGTCACTCCCGCCGCCCGCCACCGCGTGCCGCAGACGCCGTTCTCCGTAGGCCGACGCACGGTTGCGGACACCGTCACCCGCTGCCGCTGCCGCTGCTGCTGCCGCACGGTTGCGGACACCGTCACCCGCTGCCGCTGCCGCTGCCGCACGGTTGCGGGCACCCGCTGCCGCTGCCGCACGATTGGCGACAATCCGTCGTACGCCTATCTTCCTGCCATGCACACTGTGGCCGTACTGGCGCTGGACGGCGTCATCCCGTTCGACCTCTCCGCCCCCGTCGACACCTTCGGCCGGGCGCGACTGCCCGACAGCCGGGAGCCGTACCGGGTGCGGGTGTGCTCGGTGTGGGACGAGGTGAGCGCCGGTGCCTTCACGGTGCGGGCGCCGTACGGCCTGGACGCGCTGGCGGAGGCCGACACGATCATCCTGCCGGGGGTGGCGGAACCGCCGGAGACGCTGCCGCCGGGGGTCGCCGAAGCGCTCTGCTCGGCGGCGGCGAACGGCACGCGCATCGCGTCGATCTGCGTGGGCGCGTTCCTCTTCGCGGCGACGGGCCTGCTGGACGGGCTGCGCGCGACGACGCACTGGGTCGCGGCCGGCCGGCTGGCGGCACTGTACCCGAAGGTGACCGTCGATCCGAACGTCCTGTACGTCGACAACGGCCAGTTCCTGACGTCGGCGGGCGCGGCGGCGGCACTGGACATGTGCCTGCACATGATCCGCAGGGACTTCGGCTCGGCCGTCGCCGCGCACGCGGCACGGCTGTCCGTGATGCCGTTGGAACGGGAGGGCGGGCAGGCGCAGTTCATCGTCCATGACCTGCCCCCGGCCCCGGCCGGCGCGACCCTGGAGCCCCTGCTGCGCTGGCTGGAGGACCACTGCGACCGCGACCTCGCGCTGCACGAGATCGCGGCGAAGGCCGGCCTGAGCACCCGTACCCTCAATCGCCGCTTCCGCGACCAGACCGGGACGACGCCGCTCCAGTGGCTGCACCGGGCGCGGGTGCGGCGCGCCCAGTACCTGCTGGAGACGACGGACCACCCGGTGGAACGGATCGCCGTCCAGACGGGGTTCGGCTCACCGACGGCCTTCCGGGAACGGTTCCGCCGGGTGGTGGGGACGAGCCCGCAGGGGTACCGGAAGGCTTTCCGGCAGGGCGCCGAGAACTCCTCCGAGACCGGCTGAGGACCCCCGCCGCGGCACGCACGGCCGGTCGGCGCTGTGTGTGAGGCGGGTCGACGCCGGTGATGGACGGTTGCTCAGCCCTTGCGGTCGGCGACGGCCCAGGAGGCGAGGGCGACGGCGCCGGCGACACCGAGGACGGACGGCCAGGCACCGACCTTCTTGGCGAGCGGGTGGGACCCGGCGAAGGCGGCCACGTACGCGGCGCTCAGCGCACCCGCCGCCTTCCCGCCGGCCCGCTCGCGCCACTGCTGCGCGGCCGCGGCACCGGCGACGGCCAGGACCGCACCGCCCAGCTGCCGCTTCTTCGTCCAGCGGGCGACGCCGTAGCCGCCGACGAGTCCGGTGGCGGCGACGACCGCGCTGGGAACCCTGGCCATGAGTGCTCCTCGTGTCCGTGTGTCATCCCTTATGTCTGCCCTGAGGCTAACGCGCAGGCCGGAGGACGTAGCCAACCTGAGTCGAGGCTTGTCAACTTTCCGGTGGTGGGCTATATAAAGAGGCGTAGGGCATCGCACCCAATCGCTGAAGAGAGGAGTGACCCGTGATGCTCATGCGTACCGACCCGTTCCGCGACTTCGACCGCCTCGCGCAGCAGGTCTTCGGCACCGAGGCCCGCCCGTCGGCGATGCCGATGGACGCCTACCGCTCCGGGGACGACTTCCTGGTCCACTTCGACCTCCCCGGCATCGACCCCGAGACGATCGAGCTCGACGTCGAGCGCAACGTCCTCAACGTCCGCGCGGAGCGACGCGGCCCGGCCCCCGAGGGCGCGGAGATGCTGGTCGCCGAACGCCCCAAGGGCACTTTCACCCGCCAGCTGTTCCTGGGCGAGACCCTTGACAGCGACCGCATCGACGCTTCGTACGAGGCGGGTGTCCTCACTCTGCGCATCCCGGTGGCCGAGCGGGCCAAGCCGCGCCGCATCCAGATCAGCGGCGGCAGCAGCGGCGGCGACCGCAAGCAGCTCAGCGGCTGACGGCGGCCCGGCGCCGGCCCGGCCCGACACCGATCCGGCCGCCGGCCCGGCACCGGCCCGGTTGCTGCCCCCGAAGTCACGGACGCGTCCCGAGGCCGAGCGAAACCGGGACGCGTCCACACGACACGGCACCCCCGATCCGCCGCCCCGTGCCATGCCGGTGGCCCCCACACCATCACGCCCCCCACCCCCACCCCACCCCATCCCACCTCACCTTGCCGAGGGCACCACACGTCGCATGACACCACATGCCGCACATTGGCCGAACTCCCGCTCATGTCCCCCGCATTACGGGGTACCGGGCTTGTCGGTGCCCCGAAGTGTCCCGGAGGAGGAGCCACCCCGATGACCGTGACGACCCCGCAGCCGAGAACGACCATCCCCGCCCCCACCTCGTCGCTACGCCCCCGCACCCGGGAGACGGCCGAGGACGCCGGCTGGCTGGAGCTGACCGAGGCGGTGCGCGAGGCGGGCCAGTACCCGACGAGGGCGGAGGCGGACCACATCACCCGCACCGTCCTCGCCGCCCTGGGAGGCCACGTCACCGGCGACGAACGGGTGGCCCTGGCCCAGGCCCTGCCGCCCGAGGCGGGCCGTCTGATCGCATCCCAGATCCCCGCGGCCCACCCCTTGACGGCACGCGAGTTCGTCGACGCGGTGGCGACCCGCATCGAGGGTTCGACCCCGGCCACGGCCCGCTGGGACGTCAGCTCGGTCCTGAGCGTCCTCTCGACCCACCTGGGCGAAACCCTGACCACCGACGTCCTGGCCCAGCTCCCTGCGGGTTACGCCCTGCTTTTCGGCCGTGCGGAACTGGCGGCAGCGGCCTGACAAGCACCCGAACTCCGGGCGCCATCCCAAAGGGGCGGCGCCCGCCGCCTTTCCGGCGAGCTCAGCTACCGCTCATCCCCCGCCCGGTCCAGCTTCTCATCTCGCCACGCACCAAGCTCCGAACAGTCCGTTCATCTCTGCTCGTGTGGTCAGGAGCCCAGGGGGGATCGACGGTATGCCCAACCTTGACGTTAGCTGACTGGACTGACGGCCAAGTTTGGCCAACTAGCCTGCGTTGATGGCTGCGTAGGTCCATACGTCGGCTGGAAGCTCATGCTCCAGACGCCATGTGATGGCCATCGGCTTGCTGCCAGTGTGGTGCTCGTATGTGGCCGGCCCGAGGAGCATCCACGGCTGAGACTTGCCTATGTCGGTGTTCTTGTAGCGTCGCATGAACAGAAGAACGTGGCTGCCGCGAGCACTATGGTGCTGGTAACGCAGGCCGGTGGGGGAGTCGGCGGCTATCGCGTTCTGGGACTCCCAGTGGAAGAGCGTGGGGCTCAACGCGTAGTCCTTGTACCGGATGGTGGGTGAGAAGTCCTTCTCGTTCTTGTCCAACGTGACGAGCAGAGCGTCCGTTTGGAGTGCCTCGACCCATTGCACGCCCTGTGCAAAGGAACGGGGCATTTGGCCGCCGAAACGAGCCACTCCGAGGGCGGCGAGGATCTCAGAGCGGTTGTAGGCGCTGTGAACCTTCAGTGGCACCTTGCTGAGGGGGGCAGACAATGGGATGGGGAAATGGTCTGCTTCCTCGACGACGTGCGCAATCACCTGCCGTAGCTCGTCCCGGAGCGCTCGCTGGGTACGCAGCGACTCCAGCCCCTGCTGGAAGCTGGTGAAGCCACCTGCGTTGTCCCAGAGGTTGAAGAACAGCATGCGGGCGTAGGACTGGTCCGTGGGGCTCAATTCCTCGTACAGCGGAGCATCGTCCTGGAGGAGACGGAGGTAGGCGTCCGCGCGCGCCGTGTCGTCCACGTGCAGGAAGGCGTGGACCCGCTTGAGAAGCGCGGCTTCCCCGTGGGGTGCGGGTTCGTCGACCAGTCCGGCGCGGCGTAGGACCGAGGTCCAGGAGTTGTCGCTCTTGTACAGCTCCTTGATCTCCCGGCGGCTCTCCCGAAGGTAGTCGGCGAGGCGTGGCGTGCCATAGGTCCTGGCCTCCTTCACCAGCGTCTTCACGGTGGCACCCAGCTGTGTCCGGATGTTGTTGAGGACGAGCTCTTTCGACTTGCCCTCCAAGATGATCTGGCAACCGGACGGCAACTGGGGGAAGTCGTGCTCGATGTGATCGAGGAGTCGGTTCCGCGACAGATTGGTCAGGGCACGGAACTGCTCTTCGAAGCGGAACTCGGCTCGATGCTGCCCGATGAAGTCGAGGACGGTGAGCACGGGCTTCGATTCGGTTCTCCTCAGCCCGCGGCCCAGCTGCTGTAGGAACACCGTCGCGCTGTTGGTGGGACGGAGAAGGAGCAGGGTGTCGACGTCAGGGATGTCGAGTCCCTCGTTGAACAGGTCGACCGAGAAGATCACTTGGAGCTTGTTGTCCCGAAGGTCGGTCAGTGCTTGGGAGCGCACACCGGAGGGCGAGTCACTGTCGAGGGCCACTGCCTTGAAGCCGACCTGGCGGAAGAAGTCCGCCATGAAGTGGGCGTGTGCCTTGGACACGCAGAAGCCCAGCGCCCGCATGCCGCCTGGATGGGAGACCTTGTCGCGGATCTGCTTCACGACGATCCGGGCCCGCGCATGGTTGCCCGTGTAGAGGTTGTCCAGTTCCTGGTCCGCGTATGAACCCTTCTGCCAGCCAAGGTTCGTCAGGTCCGTGCCGTCCGGGATACCGAAGTAGTGGAAGGGGCAGAGCAGGTCGTTCTCCAGGGCTTCCCAGAGCCGCATTTCAGCGGCGATCCGGCCTCCGAAAAACTCGTCCTGGACATTGAGGCCGTCCATCCGCTCTGGGGTGGCCGTCAGGCCCAGCAGCTCCGTTGGCGTGAAGTGGTCGATGACCCTTCGGTAAGTGGTAGCCGTCGCGTGGTGGAACTCGTCGATGACGATGATGTCGAAATGATCGGGAGCCAGTTGTTCGAGACGTTGAACATTGAGTGATTGGACGCTGGCGAAGACATGGTTCCACTCGCGTGGATCCTGCCCCGCGTGGAGGAGCTCTCCGAACGACGCGTCGTCCAGCACCTCCCGGTAGGTGCGTAGAGACTGCTTGAGAATCTCCTTGCGGTGGGCGACGAAAAGCAGCCTCGGTCGGCCGCCTTCCGACGTGCCGCACAGACTGCGGTAGTCCAGTGCGGCCATCACCGTCTTTCCGGTTCCGGTCGCCGCGACGAGAAGGTTGCGGTGCCGCTGGCGGAGCTCACGTTCGACGGTGAGCCGCTCCAGCATGTCCCGCTGGTGAGGGAAGGGGCGCACCTCCAGCCCAGAAAGGCTGATCCGAGCATCGGCGCTAGAGGTGCTGCCGCCCGCCAGGGCCAGTGCTTCGTCGAGACGTGTGCTGTGTAGGTCGGGGTCGTACGTTTCGAAGGCAATGTCGTTCCAGTACGCGTCGAAGGTTGCCTCGAACTTGTTCAATACGGCAGGTGTCGCGACGGACGACAAACGTACGTTCCACTCCAGGCCGTCGAGAAGTGCCGCCTTCGACAGGTTGGAGCTGCCGACGTATGCGGTGTCAAAGCCTGTTTTGCGCCTGAACAGCCAAGCCTTGGCGTGCAGCCGAGTGGAACGGATCTCGTAATTCACCTTGACGGTCGCACCGAAGTCCCGGACCAAACGGTCGAGCGCCTGGCGGTCAGTGGCGCCGATGTAGGTGGTCGTGATGACACGGATCGGTACGCCTCTCTCCTTTGCGGCGCGCAGTGAGTCTTCGAGGACCCGGATGCCATACCACTTCACGAACGCGCAGAGCAGGTCAATGCGGTCCGCCGTGGCGAGCTCCGCCCTGAGTTCGGCACCGAGGCTGAGGTCTTCTGGAGAGTTGGTGATGAGTGACGTCTCGGACAAGGGGGTCAGGGGGCGCAAGGCGTACACACCTGGGGCCTCCTGTCTCGCGAGGGTCAGTAGCTGGCGTGGCCCCTCAACGATGGTGCTGATCTCGTCGGCGTCACCCGCTTCAGGTGCACTTGCGGCGGCCACTGCTTCGAGGATCCGGTTCGCGACCGTGACCCGCTCTCCAGCCGGAAGTTGGGCCAGCCTTTGGCTTACAGCTTCACCGATGTAGCGAGCCATGACGTGAGGCGCTGATTCCGCGCTGACCTCGGCGTCTATGGCTGTCCAGCCGGCTGTCTGAAATCGCGCCAACTCGTCGCGCACGTCTCGCGTAATCAGCTTCTCGTAGACGCCCGCGATCGGCTCGGACCGGCCCATCGGTTCTGCCACGGCTGTTTCCCCCTGATCCTTCGGGCGCTCGTGCGCGCTCATCCGCGCCGATATGGATCAGTTCTAACAGCAGTCACTGACAAGTGAAGGTTGTGTGGCGAAAACGGTTCCGGCGCCACCCGAAGTCCCGGGCCGCCCTTGGATCTGCCGCTCCAGCGCAGAAGGGGAGCGAGTGGGCGGCCCAGGCGATCCGGGCACCGCATGGGGCGGAGTCGTAGGGGGCGGGCAGAGCCGTTGCTACGACCCGTGGCAGGCGTCGTAGCCCTGGGTTGAGCCGCACCAGCACTCCGCCCCCCTCTGCGGCGGCCAAGCCACCGCTCGCCCCCTGGCCGCCAAGGTCGTCGCGTACTGCGGTAGCAGGGTGGCGTCGTGCGGGGACGCGCCCTCCGAGGCCGCGAACGCCTCGTACGACGGGACCGTGCCCGTGACGATGCCCAGGTTCGGGGTGCCGGAGGCGGAGAGTTCGCGGAGGGAGGACTCTATGGTCGCCAGGTGGGCCTCGTGGGACGGGTACTCCGAGGTCAGGGTCGGGTACGTCGACAGCAGTTCCGTCAGTTCCGGGGCCGGCCAGTGCAGGACCGCCACCGGGAAGGGGCGGGAGAGGGCCTCTCGGTAGGCGCCCAGTTCCGCTCGCAGGCGGGAGATCTCCGCCTCCAGTTCCGCCGGGTTGTCCGAGCCCAGGGACCACACGCGTTTCGGGTCGTGGAGCTCGTCCAGGCTGACCGGGGACGTGTGGAGGGTGTCGGCGAGGGTGTCCCAGTCGTCGTGCGGGAGGCCCAGCATGCGGCGGACGCGGTGGCGGCCGTAGAGGACGGGGTGGGTGGCGGGGGACGGTTCCGTGGAGCCCGGCAGGAGCAGGTTCGCCGCCTCCGTGAAGGTCTGAGCCGCCGCCTCCAGCTCGTCGTGGGATTCGAGGGCCTCGGCCACGATCACCCAGGGGGCCGGGTCGCGGGGGGCCGTGGTGCGGATGCCCTCGATGATCGCCCTTGCCTCCGCCTCGTGGCCGTACTCCCAGAGGTTGGACGCCTTCAGGGCCCGCACCAGGTGGGGATCGTCCAGGCCGCCCGCGGAGCTCAGCAGGCGGTCGTAGACCGTGGTCGCCGCGGGACGGTCACCGGACAGTTCCAGGTGGGCCGCCGCCCGCAGGAGGAGGGTCTCGGCGTCCTCGGGGTACAGGCCGGCGGTCCGCTCCAGGCGTGCCGCTTCGGCGGTGTGGTCGACGTTCTCGGCAGGCGTGTCGGGGCGCATGGGGGACACCGTACTGCCGGGCGGTGACAAAAGTGAGGCGGGGAGGGGAGCGCAGGGCGGTCCGCCGCCCTCCCCCTTTCTCACAGCTGCCTCCCTCCGCCTCGCCGCTGTCCTTCCGTTGTCCTCCCGCTGCCTTCCCCGCTGTCTTGGAGGTGGTGAGGAGGATGTCGGCAGAGCGCCGCCGGGTAGGTCACCGGCCGTGGCGGCCGAGACCCGGCAGGGGTCAGGGCCTTCTGTCTCTGGCCAGTTGAGGGCGCTGCGCCTATCGTGCGGGCGGCTCCGGCTGGAGGTGGGTGCGGATGCGGGCTGTGGCGGGTGTGCGGGTCGTACGGCACAGGGACCGGCGGCGGCGTGCCCGGTGCAGGCAGGTGCTGTGGGGCGGTGGCGAGGTGCTCGTGTCGGCCGGGCTGGTTCTCCTGCTGCTGGTCGTGCACCAGTTGTGGTGGACCAACCGCGAGGCCCGGCGCGGCGCGGAGCGGAAGGTGGCGGCGCTGGAGCGGGAGTGGGGGAGCGGTACGGGGGCCGCCGACGGCGGGGCGTCGTCGTCCGGCGGTCCTGACGGCGGCGGAGGTTCCGGAGCCTCCGGTGGTCGAGGAGCCACGGGAGATGGTGGGGGCGGTGGGGGTGGGTCCGGTGCGGCCTCCGCTGGGGGGCCGGGCTCCGGGAAGTCGGGGGAGTCCGGCGCGGTACGGGGCTCGTACGACCCCGCGCCCCCGCCCCGGCGGTCACAGGCGTACGCCGTGCTCACCGTTCCCCGGCTGGACCTGCGCGTCCCCGTCGCCGAGGGCGTGAGCAAGGCGGACGTGCTCGACAAGGGGTACGTCGGTCACTACCGCGGGACCCAGCAGCCGGGGCAGGCCGGGAACTTCGCGCTCGCCGGGCACCGGAACACGCACGGCGAGCCCTTCCGGTACCTGCCGCGGCTGCGGCGGGGGGACGCCGTCGAGGTGGAGACGCGGTCGGCGACATACACGTACGACGTCGACCAGGTGCTGCCGCGGACGTCGGCGACGGACTCGGGGGTCGTCCGGCCGGTCCCGCGCTCGCTGGTGCGGCCCGGGTACGGGTACGAAGAGCCGGGCTACTACCTCACCCTCACCACCTGCACGCCCGAATTCACGTCCCGGTACCGGCTGGTGGTGTGGGCCAAGCTGGTGTCCATGCGGCCGAGGTGAGCCGGCACCGAACCTCCACCGCCCCGCTCCGGCACGCCGACCGCTCCCGCCTCCGCACGCCGTCCGGCTTCGGCTTCGGCTTCCGCTCGCCTATCGCCCAGGCTTCCGCACATCGTCCGGCCCCGGTCCCGCACGCCCACCGCCCGGCCCCGCGCTCCTACCGCTCCCGCTCCCGCAGTGCCAGCACCCCCGCCGCCCCCGTCGCCGCCAGCCCCGCCGACACCAGTAGGGCGATGTTCGCGCCCCGGGCCAGGTCGTCGGCCGACGTGGCGAGGGCGATGGTCAGGGCCACGCCGGCGCAGGAGCCGATGTAGCGGAAGGTCTGCTGGGCGCCGGAGCCCATCGCGGCTCGCTCGCGCGGTACCGACTCGACCGCGAGCAGCGGCAGCGCGCCGTTCAGCAGGCCGCTGCCGATGCCGCCGACGATCAGCCCGGGCAGCAGCCGTGCCCAGGAGCCGGAGCCGATCGCGCCGAGCATCGTCACGACGGCGATCGCGTGCAGGGTGAAGCCGAGGGCGAGCTGGGTCCGTGGGGCGATCCGGCCGGCCAGGTGCTTGACCTGGAGGGCGACGGCGAAGCTCAGGCCGGACCAGAGCAGGAACAGCCAGGCCGTGGTCAGCGGGGAGAGCCGGAGGGCCTGCTGGAGCAGCGCCGGCAGGAAGCTGAACATGCCGATCACGGCCAGGCCGGTGAACAGTCCGCCCGCGGAGGAGGCCAGGAAGCGGGGGTGGCGCAGCAGCCCGAGGTCGATCATCGGCGTTCCGGTCCGCCGTTCCACCGCGACGAACACGGCGAACAGGACGACGGCCGCGCCGAGCAGCAGACCGACCGGGGTGCGCAGCCAGCCGTCCCGGCCCAGGGTCAGGGCCGCGACCAGCGCCACCAGGGCCAGGCCGAAGGTGAGCGCGCCGAGCACGTCCGGCCGGCCGCCGCGCGGGGCGCGGGACTCGGTCAGCGCCCGGCTGCCGAGCGCGGCCACGACGAGGGCGCCGGCGCCCAGGACGCCGTAGCCCGCCCGCCAGTTCGGCAGCGCGCCCGCGAGCAGCGGGCCCACGGCGATGCCGCCGCTGACGAAGGCGCCCCACACACCGGTGGCGTGCAGCCGGCCGCGCGGGCTGGGGAAGGCGTGCACGATCAGGCCGAGGGCGCTGGCCAGCAGGGCGGCGGAGGCCGCGCCCTGGGCGATGCGGGCCAGGGTGAACTGCCAGGTCGACGTGGTGAACGCGGCGAGGGCGGTGGTGAGGCCGAGGGCCAGGGTGCCGGCGAGGAAGATCCGGCGGCGGCCGTAGTCGTCGGCGAGGCTGCCGGCCACGAGCAGCAGGGCGGCGAGGCCGAGCGGGGTCCCGTTGAGCAGCCACGCCTGGGCGGAGAGCGGGGTGTGCAGGTCGCTCGCGGTGTCCGGCAGCGTGACCATCGGGGCCGTGTACGTCATCAGGGCCACGGTGGTGGCCGCGCTGGTCAGGGCCAGGGTGGCGCGGGGACGTGCCGGGGCGTCCTGGGGAGCGGCGGCGCGTACGACTGCGGGGGTTGTGGCGGAGTCGAGCCGGGTCATGGCCTTTCCTGTCCTTTCGGGGCCCCGGTCCGTCCGGCGGAGCCGACCACCGTCGGTTCGGTCATTGAACCGACCTGTCCCCGCCACGGTAGCACCATAGGTTCGTTCACTGAACCATCCTGCGGCCAGTGGTTACAGTGGAGGGCATGGCACTGGGCAAGGACTACGTGACGCAGGAGTGCTCGATCGCCCGCGCGCTGGAGGTCGTCGGCGAGCGGTGGACGCTGCTCGTCGTCCGCGACGCGATCTACGGCGTCCGGCGCTACAACGACTTCCTCGTCCACCTCGGCATCCCGCGCGCCGTCCTGTCGGCCCGGCTCCGCACCCTCACCGAGGAGGGCATCCTGGAGAAGCGCCGGTACCAGGAGACGCCGCCGCGGGACGAGTACGTCGTCACCGAGCGCGGCGCCGCCCTCTGGCCCGCGCTGCGCGCCCTCGGCCAGTGGGGGCGCGAGTACGTCGACGGCCACCGGCTGCGGTCCTTCCGGCACGTGGACTGCGGCGGGAACGTCGAGGCGTACGGAACATGTGCCGCCTGCGGAACTCTCGTGCCGGTCGCGGACGTTGTCATGGTGCCGGGCCCGGAACTGGACTCCGCGCCGACGGATCCGGTCAGCAGGGCGCTGCTGCGGCCGAAACGGTTGCTGGAGCCCCTGGAGACCGATCCGGTGCACCTGGCACACTGACAGCGAGTGAAGGGAAGGGGGGAGTGCCGATGAACGGCCGTGTCGCCACGCGTGCGTTCGCCGCCCTCGCCCTCCTGATGCCTCTGGCGCAGCTGCTGCTGCTCCAGTCCGCCCTGCACGACACCGGTGGCCTGGGCACCGCCGTCGCTCTCGCCGCGACCGCCACCGCCACGCTCTCCGTCTGCGCCCTGCTGGCCGCGCGCACCGTGCCCGCCGTACCCCCGACCCGCGTCCGCACGGCGATACGCGACCGGGCCCGCCGTACGGCCTTCCTGCCCCAGCGCGATCCCGACGCGCCCGGGCGGCGGCGTCCCAGAGCGCCCGGACACGCCCGTCCGGCGACCGCCGCGTAGGGCACGTCCTCACACACGCCAGCGCGTGACCCCGCGCGGGTCGTCATGCCGATTTCCACTCATCACCGGTGCGTCCCGTCCCGTCGCTTACGGACGCCCCGGTTGCTTCCGGCACGACGAGACCCCTCGGAGGGCTCACCCATGTCCGTCTTCGCCCGCCTGGTCGAGCACCTCGCCGACCTGCTGACCCCGCTCTTCCACGCCTCCGCGGCAGCCGCCGCGATCGTCCTGTTCACCGCCCTCGTACGGCTCCTCGTCCACCCGCTGTCCCGGGCCGCCGCCCGCGGCAGGCGCGCCCAGGCCGCCCTCCAGCCGCGGATCGCCGAGCTGCGCGAGAAGCACGGGAAGAATCCCCAGCGGCTCCAGCAGGCGGTGCTGGAACTGCACGCCGAGCAAAAGGTCTCGCCGCTCGCCGGCTGCCTGCCCAGCCTGCTCCAGCTGCCCGCCTTCTTCCTCCTCTACCACCTCTTCTCCAGCACCACGATCGGCGGCGAGAGCAACGGCCTGCTCGGCCACCGTCTGTTCGCGGCACCGCTCGGCGGACGCTGGACCGACGCGCTCACCGACGGTGGGATGGCCGGTCCCGCCGGACTGGTCTACCTCGGCCTCTTCGCCCTCGCCGCGGCCGTCGCCACCGTCAACTACCGGCGCGCCCGGCGGACGGCCACCCGGCAGCCGACCCCGGTCGCCGCCGGTGACCAGGTGCCCGGCCTCGCCGCGATCGCCCGGTTCACGCCGTTCATGTCCTTCTTCACCCTCGTCACGGTGGCGGTCGTTCCGCTGGCCGCCGCGCTGTACATCGTCACCAGCACGGCCTGGGGCGCGGCGGAACAGGCCCTGCTGTACCGCTGAGCCACGCGCCGCACGGCTGATCAGCGCCCGCCGTACCGCTGAACCACGCGCCGTGCGGCTGGGCGGCGCCCGCCGCACCGCTGGGCAGCGCGCGCCGCACCGCTGGGCAGTGTGAACCGACCGCTGGGCAGTGTGAGCTGACGCGCTGAGCGGTCATCGTTACGGTCCAGTACGTGAACAGGGTCTTGCGGAGTGGACAGGGTGATTGGAGGATCGACCAGTCCTCCGATGGCCGCACTCATCGACGGGGCGCCCGCGATCGAGGGAGATTGTGACCATGAAGCTGCTGCGAGTCGGTACGGCGGGGGCGGAGCGGCCCGCACTGCTCGACGCCGAGGGGACCTTGCGGGACCTGTCGGGCCTCGTGGACGACATCGACGGCGTGCTCCTCGCCGACGACACCGCGCTCGGCCGGGTGCGGGCGGCGGCCGAGGCCGGTGAGCTGCCCGCGCTGGACCCGGCCGGCCTGCGCGTCGGGCCCCCGGTCGGCCGCATCGGGAAAGTGGTGTGCATCGGGCTCAACTACCACGACCACGCCCGCGAGACGGGCGCCGAGCCGCCCTCCGAGCCGGTCGTCTTCCTCAAGGCGCCGGACACGGTCGTGGGGCCGTACGACACGGTGCTGGTGCCGCGTGACTCGGTGAAGACCGACTGGGAGGTCGAACTCGCGGTCGTCATCGGCCGTACGGCCCGCTATCTGGACTCGGCCGAGGAGGCACTCGCGCACGTCGCCGGGTACGCGGTCGCGCACGACGTCTCCGAGCGGGAGTTCCAGATCGAGCGGGGCGGCACCTGGGACAAGGGCAAGAACTGCGAGACGTTCAATCCGCTGGGGCCGTGGCTGGTGACGGCCGACGAGGTGGCCGACCCGCAGGCTCTCCCACTGAAGCTGTGGGTGAACGGCGAGCTGAAGCAGGACGGTACGACGGCCGAGCAGATCTTCTCGGTCGGGGAGGTCGTGCGCTACCTCAGCCGGTTCATGACGCTGTACCCCGGGGACGTCATCAGCACGGGGACACCGGCGGGGGTGGCGATGGGGCAGCCCGAGCCCAAGCCCTATCTGAGGGCCGGGGATGTCGTCGAGCTGGAGATCGAGGGGCTCGGACGGCAGCGGCAAGAACTCAAGGACGCGTAGACGCTCAGTCGGCAGCGCCGGAGAACCGCGTCCCAGGTCGGTTGCCGGTTGCCGGTTGCCGGCTGTCGGCTGTCGGTTGCCGGCCACGGGCCGTCCAGGCCGATCGCGTCCACACCAGGGGCCGCTGCCGAAAGGGGCCGCTGCCGAACGCGGCCCGCACGCCCGCAGCCAGCACGCCGCAGCCCGCACGCCCACGGCCCCGCACGCCCGCCGCCCACGCCGGGCGGGGTCGCGTGCCGGACGTGGCCCGTGCGCCCGCCGCCCACGCGGGGCGGGGGCGCGTACCGGACATGGCCCGCGCCCCCGTGGTCGGTTCCGTCACGCCAGCAGAGAAGCGAGGGTGCGCCATTCCTTCCTGGGGAGGGTGGCGCCCGTGTTCGCCGTCACCACCTGGAGGGCCACGTGGTCCGCGCCCGCCTCGTGGAAGGCCGCGACGCGCTCGCGGATCCGGGCCTCGTCGCCCCAGGCGAAGACCGCGTCGATGAGACGGTCGCTGCCGCCGTCGGCGATGTCGTCCTCCGTGAAGCCCAGGCGCAGGAAGTTGCCGGTGTAGTTGGGAAGTTCCAGATAGCGGACCAGGTAGGCGCGGGCCGTCTCCCGGGCGCGGGCCGGGTCGGACTCCAGGACCACCTTGAACTCCGGGGCCAGCAGCGGCCGGTCGCCCAGGATCTCGCGGGCCTGGGCGGTGTGCTCGGGCGTGACCAGGTAGGGGATCGCGCCGGCCGCCCGGTCGCGGGACAGGCCCAGCATCCGGGGGCCCAGCGCGGCGAGCACCCGGCGGTCAGCGGGCACGCCCGCCTTGTCCAGCTCGTCGAGGTATCCGGTCATCGCCGAGTAAGGGCGGCGGTAGTCCTTGACCAGCGGGCCGTGGCTCACCCCGAGGCCCAGCGCGAAGCGGCCGGGATGGGCCGCGTCCACCTCCGTGAAGCCGGCCGCCGTCGTGTCGGCGTCCTGCTGCCAGACGCTCTGGATGCTGGTGCCGACCACGACGCGGCGCGTCGCCCCGAGGAGCGGTGCCGCGTGGTCCGCGGTGCTGTTGCCGCCCAGCCAGACGGCGCCGTATCCGAGTTCCTCCAACTCGGCCACGGCCTCGTCCAGTTCGCCGCGCCGGTCCGGGTCCTCCGAGCGCAGCTCGACGCTCCAGATGCCGTACCGGCCGACGGTCTCCTTCAATGAGGTGGTCATCGGGCGTGAATCCCTCCGGTGGTGGGCTGTGCCGTGATCATCACGGCTCCGGCTCTTGCCAACCGCAGGGCGTCCCGGGGTGATTCCCGCGTTCCCTCAGTCGGCCGAACGGCCGAGGAACTCCTCCAGCGCCTCCACCACCAACTTGTGGTCCTGGAGCTGGGGCAGGCCGGAGACGGTCACCGTGCCGATCACGCCGGCGCCCTCGACCGTGATCGGGAAGGAGCCGCCGTGGGCCGCGTACGCGTCCGGGTCGAGACGGGAGGACTCCTCGAACGTCGTGCCCTTGGCCCGGAAGCGGGCGCCGACCAGGTAGGAGGCGGCGCCGTAGCGCTCCACCACCCGGCGTTTGCGGGCGATCCAGGCGTCGTTGTCCGGGGTGGAGCCCGGCAGGGCGGCGTGGAAGAGCTGCTGACCGGCGCGGTGGATGTCGATGGCGACCGGCGCCTGCCGCTCCCGGGCCAGCTCCACCAGGAGCGAGCCGAGGGCCCAGGCGTCGTCATGGGTGAACCGCCGCAGGACCAGGCGCCGTTGCTGCGCCTCCAGTTCCTCGATGGACGGGGTGAGCTCGGGAGTGGTTCCAGGAGTGGACCGGGGCATCAGAGGGTCACCGTCACCTTGTCGCGGGCGGACCTGCGGGCCGCTTCCAGTACGTCGAGCGCGGCGGCCGCCTCCAGGGCGGTCACCGGGTTGGGGCCGGTGCCGCGCAGGGCGTCGGCGACGGCCGTGTAGTAGGCGGGGTAGTCACCGGGGAGCGTCGGCACGGGGGTGCCGCCGCCGGTCAGCGGGGACTCCCCGGAGCCGATACGGCCCCACAGGGACTCGTCCTCCGCGCCCCAGTCGGCGATGGCGCCGGGTCGGCTCCCCTCGCGCAGGGCCGCTTCCTGTGGGTCCAGGCCGTACTTGACGTAGCCCGCGCGGGAGCCCAGCACGCGGAAGCGGGGGCCGAGCTGGGCGGCCGTCGCGGAGACGTAGAGGTGGGAGCGCACGCCGCTCGCGTGGGTGAGCGCGATGAAGGTGTCGTCGTCGGTCTCGGCGCCCGGGCGGCGGATGTCCGTCTCGGCGTACACCTCGGTGACCGGGCCGAAGAGGACCAGGGCCTGGTCGACGACGTGGCTGCCGAGGTCGTAGAGCAGACCTCCGATCTCCGCCGGGTCGCCGGACTCGCGCCAGCCGCCCTTGGTCCGCGGACGCCAGCGTTCGAAGCGGGACTCGAAGCGCCAGGCGTCGCCGAGTTCGCCGTCCGCGAGGAGCCGGCGGAGGGTCAGGAAGTCGTTGTCCCAGCGGCGGTTCTGGAAGACCGAGAGGAGCAGGCCGCGCTCCTCGGCGAGGGCGGCGAGATCGCGGGCCTCGGCCGCGGTGCCGGCGACCGGCTTGTCCACGACCACCGGCAGGCCCGCCTTGAGGGCGGCCGTGGCCAGCGGGACGTGCGTCTTGTTCGGGGAGGCGATGACGATCAGGTCCAGCTCGGCCGCGCGGTCGAACAGCTCCTCGGGGGTGGCGGCCGTCCGCACGTCCGGGAACTCGGCACGGGCCTGCTGCTGCCGCTCCGGGTTGGAGGTGACCACCGTGTCCAGGGCGAGGCCCTCGGTGGCGGCGATCAGCGGGGCGTGGAAGACGGAGCCGGCGAGGCCGTAGCCGATCAGGCCGACGCGGAGGGGAGTAGCAGTCATGCCTCCCACTTTGGCAACGCTGTTGCGGAAGTGCAAGCGGTGGGGAGAATGGGGTCGTGAACAGGACAAGGGCGACGACGGGTGCGGCGACCGGGACGGCGGCCAGGACGACGCCGAGGAGCGGCGGTCCGGCGGGGGCGAATCTGGGCCTCGTACGCAGTCACAACACCGCTCTGGTGCTGGGCCTGCTGCGGGACGCCGGGGCCGAGGGCATCAGCCGGCTGGAGCTGGCCGAGCGCACCGGGCTGACCCCCCAGGCGGTCAGCAAGATCACCGCGCGGCTGCGGGAGCAGGGGTTCGCGGCGGAGGCCGGGCGGCGCGCGTCGACCGGGGGCAAGCCGCGGACCGTACTGCGACTGGTGCCGGAGGCGGGGCACGCGGTCGGGGTCCACCTGGACCGCGACGAGCTGCGGGTGGTGCTCGTCGATCTCGACGGCGCCGTGGTGGGGGAGCGGCACGGGGACCTGGACCTGGGGGCAGGCGCGGAAGCCGTGCTGGGGGCGGTGTGCGCGGCGGTGCGTGAGGTGGTCGGGGAACTGGCGGTCGCGGGCCAGACGGTCGCGGGCCAGACGGTCGGGGCACTGGCGGTCGGGGGCCAGGCGGGGGAGGCGCTGGAAGGTGGGGAGCTGGACGGCGGGGGCCTGGCGGAGAAGGCGCTGGACGGCGGGGCGCTGGACGGAGGCGACCTGGGTGGAGGCGACCTGGCGGGGGAGGAGCCGGGTGAGAGGGGTGGGTCGGTGGCTGGTGGGGGTGTGGTTGCCGGTGGGGCGGTGGCTGGTGGGGGTGCGGGGCTCGCCGGGGTCGGATCCTTGGTGGGGGTGGGGGTCGCGCTGCCCGGGCCGTTGGACCATGCGCACGGGGTGCTGCACCGGGTCACCGGATTTCCCGAGTGGGACGGCTTTCCGCTGCGGGACGCCCTCGCGGAGCGGCTCGGGGTGCCGGTGGTGGTGGACAAGGACACCAATGCGGCGGCGCTCGGGCTGGCGGTCGGGGGCGCGGAGGAGGTGGCGGGCGGGTCCTTCGCCTATCTGCACCTCGGTACGGGGCTCGGTGCCGGGCTGGTGATCGGCGGGAGCGTGCACCGCGGCGCGCGGACCGGGGCGGGGGAGTTCGGGCACCAGGTGGTCCAGCTGGACGGCCCGCTGTGCGAGTGCGGGAACCGGGGCTGCGTGGAGGTGCTGTGCCTCGCGGCGGTGGCGCGGGGCGAGGTGGCCGAGGCGGCGCGGGTGCTGGGGGTCGCGGCCGGGAATCTGGTGGGGCTGCTGGACATCGACGTGGTGCTGCTCGGGGGGCGCACGGTGGCCCGGGCGCCCGGGGCGTATGTGCGGGGGGTCGGTGAAGTACTGGGGGCGCGGGCCCGGCGGGAGGGGACGAGCGGGGGCGGTGTGCCGGTGCGGATGGCCCCGCGGGGCGAGCGGGTGGTGGCCGAGGGGGCCGCGCAGTTGCTGTTGGCGCCGTTGTTCGGGCGGGGAGACGTCTGAGTCGTGAGTCGGTGCCTGGTGCGGTCCGGGAGCCGGAGAGGCGGCACCGCCTGCGGTCTCACGGCACCCGAAACGCTCTCCACGGCCTTGGCGGCATTGCACGGATGCACGGGTGCACGGGTGCACGGGTGCATGGGTGTCTCGTGCCGCTTCGCGCGGCGACCGGGGCGTCGCCCGCCGCCACGGGATGGGTGACGTGTACGGGTGCATGGGTGTCTCGTCCCGCTCCGCCCGGCGACCGGGCCGTCGGCCCCGCCACCACGAGAGGGGTGAGCGGATCCGCGGCGTCCGCGAGGAGCGGAGCCTCAGCCGGCAGGACGCCACCCCACCGCGCACCCGCCCCCACGACCCCCGCCGCGGGTATGGGGAAGGAGGGCCGGGTACTCGACGCATCCGGTCTTCCCCGTTCGGCAAGGAGGGCACACGAAGTGCATTCGACCAGGACGAGAACGGCCGCGGGCCTGCTGGGAGCCCTCGCGCTCTGCCTCACGGTCCCCGCCCCTGCCTTCGCGGACACGGGCGCGGGCGCGGATCGGGCGCCGGAACGGAAGCCCGTCGCGTACTGCGGCACGGACAAGGCGACCGGGCTGGCGGTGTGGGCCGCCGAGAAGGGGTCCTGCGCGACCGCTCTCGAGGTGGCGGCCGCCTACACCAAGGTCTCGAATGGTTCGGCGGCCGCGCCCGTCGAGGTCCGCGCGGCCGGTACCGCGTGGAAGTGCCGGGAACGCCAGGGGGACCCCAACCCCTACCAGGAATGCGTCAGCACGAGTGACAGCGGTCGATGGGTCAGGCTCTCGTCCTGACCGGGAATCCCGCACCGGAGGTCCGTCCATGGTGTGGTGGTCGAGCGGAGTGCGGGGGCGTGCGGCGTGTCTGAGGTCCTGGCCGGGGGGCCGGGCGTGCGCCGATCGGGGGGACCTCGCCGGCGTGCCCGGAGTGGCGGCCCTGGTCCCTCCGGTGCTTCCGGCATGGTCATGTGTTCATGCGACTGCGTACGTCCCTGTCCCTCGGCCTGGCCGCAACCGTCGCCCCCGCCGCCCCCCTCCTCCTTCTCCCGGCGGGGGACGCGCACGCGCTCGCCGAGCCCGCCTGTGCGGGCGCCGACGCGCGGGCCTTCCCGCTGGCCACCCGGATCCGGGGTGGGCCCGGTTCTTTCGAGGCCGGCGGCGGATACGGCACCTGGTACATCGACCTCACCAACACCACCCGTACGACCTGCGCCGGCGTCCACCCGGTCGTGGTCCTCGTCGACGACAAGCGTGCCCTGCGGGCGAACCAGCCCCAGCTGGACTTCTACGACGGGCCCAAGGCCCGGCCGGTGACCTTCGAGACCACCGATCAGCAGGAACTGGTCGGTGTGCTGGCGGGCTCCGGATTCGGCGGGTTCACCGTGCCGCCCGGCAGGACCGTCAGTGTCCGGGTCCGGCTCGCGCTCACCTCCGACGCCGTGTCCGACCAGGTCACCGCCCACGTCGCCGCCGTGCAGCGGCGCGGCGAGGACGGGGACTGGGTGGGGGAGTCGAACGCCTACCGCTTCGGGATCGACCGGGAGCGGGAGAACACCCAGGACCCGCAGGAAACCGAGGACCCGCAAGAGGACACGCAAGAGGACACGCAGGAGGCCCAGGACAAGCAGCATCCGCAGGCCCCGCAGGCCCCGCAAGACCCGCAGGACTCGCAGGACACGGGCGCCACGGGTGACACGGGCGCCACGGGTGACACGGGCGACACGGAGGACGGCCCGGACACGCTGGACCCCCAGGACACGGCGGACGCCCCGGACCCCGGGGACGCGCAGGAAGCGGCAGGTGTGCCCACCGTCCCCGCCGGCAGCGCGGCGCCCACCCCCACCGGCACCGGCGCCCCGGACTCCTCCCTCTCCCTCGCCCGGGAGGCGCGGGAGCTGGCGCGCACCGGGCCGGGGCTCGCCCTCGGGCTGCTCGCCGCCGTCGCCGCCCTGCTCGCCGCGGGTGCCGGCGCGTTCCTGCTGGCCCGCAGCCGTCGCTGAGCCGGGTTCCGTCCGCCGTCCGTGGTGACCTCTCGGGGGATTACATGAACGACCAGGCGCCGGCCCGCAGTCGTCGCTGAGCCGGGTTCCGTCCGCGGTCCGTTCGGCGCCGTCCGTGGTGACCTCTCGGTGAGTTACGTGAACGACCAGGCGCCGGCGCCGCAGCCGTCGCTGAGCCGGGGCCCGTTCCCGGGGCGTCTACCCGTCTGCGACGATCCCTGCGTGGACTACCCGAACGACCAGGCCCCCGGTGCCCCCGTCCGCTCCGGAATTCCCGAGCACGGGCGCATTCCCAAGTACTACGCGGTGAAGGCACGGATCGCCGCGCTGCTGGAGGAGCTGGGCGAGGGCGGTGTCATCCCCACCGAGCGGGACCTGGCCGAGCGCTACGACGTGGCCCGCGAGACCGTGCGGCAGGCCGTACGGGAGCTGGTGCTGGAGAGGCGGCTGCGGCGCCGGGGGCGCGGGACGGTCGTCGCCGGGCCCAAGCTCGCCCAGCCGCTGTCCCTCGCCAGCTACACCGAGGGCGTACGCCGGCAGGGGCGGACGCCCGGCCGTACCCTCGTCACCCTCGACCGGTTCCCGTGCCCGGACGCGCCCTACGCGGCCGGCCTGGTCACCAAGGCCCCGCACAGCGAGAACGGCGAGAAGCTGCTCGACTTCATGCCGGCGCGGAAGCAGCAGCAGGAGGTGAGCGAGATCGGCGGCGGGTTCAGCGCCCGCAAGGACGTCAAGGCCACCGACGCCAACGCCATCGTGCTGACCAGGCTGATGGACGGCGTCGAGGTCTTCGAGCCCGACTGGAACGACATCGACAAGAACCTCACCTCGTACGTCGAGGACTGGAAGTCCGCCACCGGCAGCTGAGTCCTCCGGAGGTCCGGCCGCCCCCGCGGGTGCCGTCTCGCGGGTGCCGCCGCGCCGAGGCTACGACGGCGGCACCCCGGTGACCGTGCGGACGTACACCGCCGACGTGCCCTCGCGCACCGAGACCGTCACCCTCCAGGTGCCCGCGGGAGCGGCCGGCGCCCGGGTCCGCTTCCGGTACACCGGCGGCGACAACTGGTTCCGGGTGATCGACGGGGTCAGGATCGGCCCGTTCTGACTAGGCTGGGGGCGTCGGTACGCCGTGGTTCCGGCGCCCCCGCTGCTCGCTCGAACACAGGCCAGGAGACGCAACGACATGGCAGACCGCAAGCCCATCGAGTCATGGCTCACCGACATGGACGGTGTCCTGATCCATGAGGGCGTGCCGATCCCGGGCGCCGACGCCTTCCTGAAGAAGCTGCGCGAGTCCGGCCGGCCCTTCCTGGTGCTCACCAACAACTCCATCTACACCGCCCGTGACCTGCACGCCCGGCTGCGGCGCATGGGCCTGGACGTGCCGGTGGAGAACATCTGGACCTCGGCCCTGGCCACCGCGCAGTTCCTGAACGACCAGCGGCCCGGCGGCAGCGCCTATGTCATCGGCGAGGCCGGCCTGACCACCGCGCTGCACGACATCGGCTACATCCTCACCGACCACGAGCCCGACTTCGTGATCCTCGGCGAGACCCGCACCTACTCCTTCGAGGCCCTGACGAAGGCCGTCCGGCTGATCAACGACGGCGCCCGGTTCATCGCGACCAACCCCGACAACGTCGGCCCCTCCACCGAGGGCGACCTGCCCGCCACCGGCTCGGTGGCCGCCCTGATCACCGCTGCCACCCGCAAGAAGCCGTACTTCGTCGGCAAGCCCAACCCGCTGATGATGC
The DNA here is from genome assembly GCF_044546845.1 of Streptomyces sp. NPDC053076. Lineage (NCBI taxonomy): Bacteria > Bacillati > Actinomycetota > Actinomycetes > Kitasatosporales > Streptomycetaceae > Streptomyces > Streptomyces sp. NPDC053076. The sequence goes on from NZ_JBITZL010000002.1 coordinate 177,629, forward strand.
GGGCCGGGCTGAACGCGATCGGCGCCCACTCGGAGACCTCCGCGATGATCGGGGACCGTATGGACACCGACGTGCTCGCGGGCCTGGAGGCCGGCATGCGCACGTTCCTCGTGCTCAGCGGCGTCACACAGCCCAAGGACGTCGACCGCTACCCGTTCCGGCCCTCGCAGGTCGTCGACTCCATCGCGGACCTGGTCGACCTGGTGCTCTGAGCGCGGGTCCCGCCCGGCCGAAACCCGCTGTCACCCGTTCGGAGCAGCGGGGTGCCTCCCGAGGATGCGGGGGCGCCCCGCCCGGGGGAGCCTCCTGGTAACTGGAGGTTCACGATGGGCTCACTACGCCTCACTCTCTGTACGGCAACACTCGCCGCCGCCGCGGTCACCGCGGTCGCTCCCGCGGCCCACGCGGCGGACGGCGGCTCGGTCACCGTGACTCCCGCCTCCCCGGCGCCGGGCACCGACGTCGCCCTGCGGGTCGGCGGCTGCACCGGCGAGCAGGGCACCGCCACCTCGTCCGCCTTCGTGTCCGACGCCCGGCTGACCGGCGCCGAGGGCATCCTGAACCGCGCCCAGGGCGTCATGAGCGGCGAGACCCGCGTCCGTTCCGGTCTGGAGCCGGGCGCCTACACCGTGAAGGTCACCTGCTCGGACCGGACGATCACCGGCAGTCTCACGGTCGGCGGGCCGGACGGCGCCCAGCCCGCGGAGCCCGTCGGCCCGCTCACCTCCTCCGCCTCGCCGGTCGCCCCGGTCCCCGCGGGCGGCGGCGGCACGGCGCACTTCGCCACGGTGGCCACCAGCGGTTCAGGCCCCGACACCGGTCAGGCGGTGACCGGACTGGCGCTCGCCGGGATCGCCGCGGTCGCCGTCGGGCTGCGTGCCCGCCGGAGCCGCGGTACCGGCTGAACGCCGATGTCCGACGACGAGCAGGGGCGCACCACCGGCACCGGGCGGCTCGTCACCGGCCTGGCCTGGACGCTGCTGCTGTTCGGGCTGTGGCTGTGGGGGCGCGGGGTGACCGACGTCGAGCCGGGCACGGCCGCTCCCGGCACGGGCGACGTCTTCGCCGTCGGCGGGCTCGCCGGGCTGCCACGCGCGCAGCGCCCCCTGGGCGACGCGGTGCCCCAGCGTGTCGACATCCCCGCCCTGGGCGTGCAGGCCCCGGTGGTGGCCCGCGGCCTGGACGCCCAGGGCGCGGTCGACCCGCCGCCCTACGACCAGCCGGGCGTGGTCGGCTGGTACGGCGCCGGCCCCAAGCCCGGTGCCACCGGGGCGGCCCTGCTGGTGGGCCACGTCGACACCGAGACCCGGCCCGCGGTCTTCTACCAGCTCAGCACCCTCAAGCCGGGCCAGAGGGTCCGGGTGTTCCGCGCGGACGGGAAGGTCGCCGAGTTCACCGTCGACGATGTCCGTGTCCTGCCCCGCGAGGGCTTCGACGCCCGGCAGGCGTACGGTCCGCGCGAGCCCGGCCGGGCCGAACTCCGTCTGATCACCTGCGGCGGCACCTTCGACCGCGCCACCCGCAGCTACACGGCGAACGTGGTCGTCTCGTCGTACCTGACGGGGACGGCCGGCTGAGCGTCCGGGGGACGGGGGACGGCCGGCTGAGCGTCCGGGGGACGGGGGACGGCCGGCTGAGCGTCCGGGGGACGGGTCAGCGGTGGGACACGGCCACCCGGGACAGGCGGGTACGGACGTTGCCGAAGTGCTCCCTTATGGCCCGCTCGGCCCGCAGGGAGTCACCGGACCGGACGGCGTCCAGGATCTCCCGGTGCTGGCGGCAGGTGACCCGCGGGTCCTGCGGAACGTCCATCAGGTCCTGCTGCACCCGGTGGAAGGCGTCCCAGAACGCCTCCAGCACCTCGCCGAGCAGCACGTTGTCCAGTCCCCGGTAGAGGGTGGCGTGGAAGGCGCGGTCGGTCTCGGCGAGCCCGGTTCCCTCGGCGGCCTCTCGCTCCATGCGCTGGACGAGCGCGTCCAGCTCCACCAGGTCCGCCTCCGGCAGCCGTCCGGCCAGCCGTGACACCAGCCCGGTCTCGACGGCCTCGCGCAGCTCCAGCAGCTGGAGCAGCGAGTCCTCGCCGCGGTAGTGGCCGGCGACGGTCCGGAAGGCCAGGCCCTCGATCATCGGCGCGAACGACATCGAGCCGACGTATGTCCCGAACCCGTGCCGGATCTCCACGATCCCCATCGCCTGGAGCGCCTTCAGGGCCTCCCGCACCGAGTTGCGGCTCGCTCCCAGCAGCCGCATCAGCTCGGGCTCGGTGGGCAGCGGGGCGCCCGAGGGCAGCCGCTGGTCCACGATCAGCTTCTTGATCCGCTCCTGAAGGTCCCGGGCTGCCATGGCCAGAGGGTATCCGGCCATTCGGGGGGAGGGGCAGACGAAAAGCCCCCCGCTTGCGCGAGGGGCTTTTCGGTCGGTGCGCCGCCAGGGACTCGAACCCCGGACCCGCTGATTAAGAGTCAGCTGCTCTAACCAACTGAGCTAGCGGCGCCTGCTGACGGAGAAAACTCTACCCGACCTCCCGGGGTGCTCCGGACCACCCTCAGGTGTCCTGTCCGTCGCCCGGCGGGGCGCGTACATCGTTCGGACCGTCAAAATGCGCGTTCGGAACGTAGTTGGGAAACTGATCAACGTGCACACACGCGGACAAATCACCCCTGAATGTGAGGCAGATCGCATGACCGTTCCGGTGTTCGAGGAAGTCGATCCCGCGAGCGACTGCGACTGTCCCGGATGTGTCCACGGCCGGCGGCCGGCCCCGCGCCCGCTGTTCGGCCGCCACGGTGCGGCCCGCGGAGTGGTGGTCGTGGCCGCCGTCTCCGCCGCCCTGGGCGCGGTCTCCCCGGCCGCCGCACTCACCCCCGGCCACTCCCCGCACCGCCAGGCACTGCCCGGTGACGGCGAACCCGAGACCCCGCAGGGCAAGAAGGCCCCGCTCCACGGCCCGGCGGGCGGCCCGGTGGGGACCCCCGCCGTCCCGATCCCCGCCACCACCCGGACCGACATCATCAACCGGGCCAAGGTCTGGGTGGCCGCCAAGGTGCCGTACAGCATGACCGCGTTCTGGTCCGACGGCTACCGCCAGGACTGCTCGGGCTATGTCTCGATGGCCTGGGGTCTGCCGAACAACGAGTGGACGGGCAGCCTCGACCAGTTCGGGGTGAAGATCACCAAGGAGGAGCTGCAACCCGGCGACATCCTGCTGTACCACAACCCCGACAACCCCGAGAAGGGTTCCCACGTCGTGATCTTCGGCGGCTGGTCGGACCACACGCACACCTCCTACCGGGTGTACGAGCAGACACCCCCGCACACCCGCAGCCAGACGACCCCCTATCCCTACTGGAGCAACACCACCAAGTACGTCCCCTACCGCTACAAGGGTGTGCCCCAGGGCGCGGCCGGCGCGAAGGCGGCGGAGCCCTACCCGGGCGCGGCCTACTTCGGGCCCGGCGCCGACAACAAGTACGTGACCCGGCTCGGCGAGATGCTGATCGCCAGGGGCGCGGGCGCGTACTACCCCCACGGCCCGGGGCCGGTCTGGGACGAGGCGGACCGGCGCGCCACCCGGGCGTTCCAGCGGGCGCAGGGCTGGACGGGCGCCGACGCCGACGGGCTGCCGGGCCGGCGCACCTGGGAACTGCTGGTCGCGGGCCAGGGCAAGGGCATCGGTCCGGCCCGGCCCGCCTCGCACGGGGTGCCCGGCTATCCCGGCCGTCAGTACTTCCGGCCGGGGGCGACCAACGACTACGTCACCCAGCTCGGCGCCCAGCTGGCGCGGAAGGGGTTCGGCCGGTTCTACGCCGACGGCCCGGGCCCGCACTGGGGCGAGGCGGACCGACGGGCCGTCGAGGCGTTCCAGCGCACCCAGGGCTGGCGGGGCGGCGCGGCGGACGGCTACCCCGGCCCGGAGACCTGGCGCCGTCTGTTCGCCTGAGCCCGGTCCGGGGCCGGCCGCCCGGCCCGGCCCCGGACCGTCCCCGCACATCCCACCCCTGTTCATGACGCGTCTGGCGCGGAGGCTGGAGCACGCATGAGTACGACCACATCCCACACACCGCCCGAGTCCGAGGGGCAGTCGGACGGCCCCGGCGCCGGTCCCGGTCCCCGTCCGGCCCGCCTGATCCAGAACGAGGCGACCACCGAGATCCCCGTCCACCTGCTGTTCCGGGACGATCCCGACCCGGTGGGGGTGCCGCTCAGACCGGCCGTGGTGGCCCGTCGGCAGGGCACCGGCGAGCAGCCCCGGCTGCGCCGCCCGGCGCCGGTGCGCAGAAGGCCGCTGCCGGAGGTCGACCCGGAGCTGGCGGAGCGGCCGGCGCGGGTGCTGCCGGGGGCGGCCGGGCTGCTCGCCGGTGCCTGCGGGCTCACCGGCTGTCTGGCCACCACCTGGTGGGCGGGGCTGCTCCCGTCGTTCGCCGCCCATGCGCTCGGCCTGCCGGCGTACCCGGGCGCCGGCCTCGGGCCCGCGCAGTGGGCCGCGTACGCCGGGGCCGGGCTGCTCGGCGTGTCCGGCTTCGGCGGCCTGGCCCGGGGGCGGACCGGACGGGCCTTTGTGCTGGGCCTGTTCGGGCGGTACCGCGGTACGGTCCGGCGCACCGGGCTGCTGTGGGTGAATCCGCTGGTGCTGCGCCGCCGGGCGGACGTGCGGCTGCGGCACTGGCGCAGCGAGGCGATGCCGGCGGCGGATCCCGACGGGATGGCGCTGCGGGTGGCCGTGCTGGTGGTGTGGCGGGTGCGGGACACCGCGCGGGCCCTGCTCGGCGTCGAGGACCACGAGGCGTACCTGTGCGAGTGCGTGGAGGCGGCGCTGGCCCGGGTGCCGGTGGAGCCGGCGGGTGGGACGCGGGGCGGGGCGACGGCGGCCGGGGACGCGCTGACCCGGCTGGTGGCGACGGAGACCGCGCCGGTCGGCCTGGAGGTGTTCTCGGTGCAGCCGGTCCGGGTGGACTACGCCCCCGAGGTGGCCGGCGCGATGCAGCGGCGCCGGATCGCCGCGCTGGACGCCCGGCAGCGGGCCACCATGCTCAGCTCGGTGGTGGACTCGGTGGAGGACACGGTGACCCGGCTGACCGTGCGCGGCCTGGTCGAACTGGACGACTACGAGCGCAAGGTGCTGGTCCGGGACCTGACGGTGGCGTTCTGCTCGGGGCGTGGGGAGCCGGTCTAGCCCACGTCCGGCGACGGGTGCGGACACGTCGTTCGCGGCGGCATGTCGTTTGTATGGACACAGTCAACTACGGGCAATAATCTGAGACTTGGTCTAGACCTACCTGCAGGGCTCACCGAACTCCCCACGTTCCCCAGGAGCGGCAGCATGCGCACCAAGACCAAGTTGTCCGCGGTCGTGCTGGGCGCGGTGACCGCCGGAGCGTTCGCGCTCTCCACCGGCGGCGCCAGCGGTCACGGCTACACCGACCTCCCCGTCAGCAGGCAGAAACTCTGTCAGAACGGCACCGTGACGAACTGCGGCCAGATCCAGTGGGAGCCGCAGAGCGTCGAGGGCCCCAAGGGCTTCCCGGCCGGCGGTCCCGCCGACGGCCAGCTCTGCAACGGCGGCCTGAGCCAGTTCGCCCAGCTCAGCGCGCCGAAGACGCCGTCCGGAGCGGCCTGGCCCACCACCAAGGTGACGGGTGGCCAGTCGTACACCTTCCGCTGGCAGTTCACCGCCATGCACGCCACGACGGACTTCAAGTACTACGTCACCAAGCCGGGCTGGGACCAGAACCACAACCTCTCCCGCTCGGACCTCAACCTCACCCCGTTCCTGACGGTGCCGTACAACGGGCAGCGCCCGCCGTCCACGCTCAGCCACAGCGGCACGCTGCCGTCCGGCCTGAGCGGGCACCACGTCATCCTCGCGGTGTGGACGATCGCCGACACGGGCAACGCGTTCTACGCCTGCTCGGACGTCACCTTCTGATCCCCCTCGGGTAGGGTCCGCGTGCGCCGGTGCCGGGTCATTCCGGTGGCCGGCGCACGTGGGGATCCCGCGACCGACGTACGGGGGTACAGCGCTGTGGACGCCTTGTTCAACATATCGATGCTGGGGCTGCTCGGCGGCCTGGTCTGGGCGGCCGTCGCCATCGTCCGCCGGACCCGGCAACGACGCTCGGCCTGGGAGAGCGGGCTGACCGCGCAGGCCCGGGTCGTGCGGGCCTGGGCGACCACCCAGGTGGTCAACAACGCGGCCCGGCGCGTGCAGTGGCACGAGTACGACTTCACCACCCGGGACGGCGGCGCCGTCCGTTTCAAGGAGGCCGGCGGCCCGCGCGAGCGCGCCGTGGGCGATCTGGTCCTCGTCCACTACGCCTCGCACGAGCCGGACAGGGCCACCGCGGCCGAGCCGCGGCCCGGCAAGGACATGGCGGCAGCGGTCGTCTGGCTGGCGGTGATCGCGGGCTGCGCGGTCTACCTCCTGCACGAGTGGGTCGAACTGTCCCGATACTGATACTGAGCTTCTCTTGAGGCCGGTCACCCCGCCGGCCGGGTACGTTCCTCGCACGCCGGCCGAGTGGAGCGGGCGTGACGACCTCGGGGGACCTCATGTTCGAACTGCTCTTCTACGCCGTGCCCGGCCTCATGCTGGCGGGCTTCGCGTACGCCGCGTACCTGCTGGTCCACCGGGCGCGCAGGATCAACCGGACGTGGACGCACGGCCTGACCGCCGAGGCGCGCTGCCTGCGGATGTACACGACGACCAGCGGGGGCGGCGGGGACACGTCCGTGCACACCACCCTGCACCACGTCTACGAGTTCACCACCCGCGACGGCCGCACGGTCCGCTTCGAGGAGGAGGACGGCCCCGCGACGGTCCTGGAGGGTGACTTCGTGACCGTGCGCTACCTCGCCGAGTTCCCCCAGCAGGCCACCGCCAAGCCCCCGGCGCCCGGCAGGCTCGCCGCGGGCACCGGCTGCGGACTGGTCTTCCTCGGCGTGGCGGGGGCCTTCTGCGTCGGCTTCATGCTCTTCGCCCACGTGATCTTCGCCGAGTCGGGCGGCCTGCTGCCGTGACCCTCGCCATCTGGCGAGTGGTGGCGGCCACCGGGGGAGGAGGCGTACCGCCAGACCGGCCCCGCCGGACGCCGAAGGGCCCCTCGCTTCCACGAGAGGCCCGCATCAGGGGTGAGGGGGGAGAAGCCTCCGCCGCGCGTGGTGAAGCCACGCGAAGACGACGATGGCGAGCCAGGTCCGCGTTGTCCGCGGACGTGGCTCGCCATCGTCACTGTGCGCCGCCAGGGACTCGAACCCCGGACCCGCTGATTAAGAGTCAGCTGCTCTAACCAACTGAGCTAGCGGCGCATGACTCTCGCCGACCGCGGTTTTTCGTTCCCGCGGCTGGCGACGAAGAAAATACTACCTGGTCCCGAGGGGTGCTGGTGACCACCTGGATCGCGCTAGATCGCGAGCGACAGCAGGACCGGGGCCGCGCTGCGGTTCAGCGTGTCCGCGGCCTGCTTCAGCCGGTGCGCGTGCTCCACCGGGAGGGACAGGGCCAGGCAGCCGACCGAGGAGCCCGCGGTGATCGGTACGGCCGCGCAGACCGTGCCCACCGCGTACTCCTGGAGGTCGAGCACCGGCACCGTCGGCGGCTGCGACTCCAGGCGGGACAGCAGCAGCTTGTCGCTGGTGATGGTGCGCGAGGTGAGCCGGGCCATCTTGTGGCGGGCGAGGTGGTCGCGACGGGCGTTGTGGTCGAGCTGGGTCAGCAGGCTCTTGCCGACGGCCGTGGCGTGGGCGGAGTAACGGAAGTCCACCCACTCGTTGACCGCCGGGGTGGCCGGCCCCGCGGCGTACTGGGTGACCCGGACCTCGCCGTCGACGTACCGGCTCAGGTACACGGCCGCGCCGACCGAGTCGCGCAGCCGGTCCAGGGTGTGCTGGAGCTTGTCACGCAGGGCGCGCTCCCGGTCGTGCGCCGAGGTGAGCCGGCGCAGGGTGTCACCGGTGACGTACGCCCCGTCGGTGATCTGCTCGACGTAGCCCTCGCGGCGCAGCATCCGCAGCAGGGCGGTGAGGCGCTCGGGGTCGAGGCCGGTGCGGCGGGCCAGCTCGGTGTCGGTGACGCCGGCGGAGTGCCGGGCCACGGTCTCCAGCACGCGCAGCGCGTCCTGGGCGGAGTGGTACGGGGCGGTCGGCTCGATCCTCATGTCGGTTCCCCCTCGGCCGCGATCCGGGTCGGCGGATCGTGTCCACGATAGCCGTCAAACAGTCGCGGCGGAGAGGGGCTTGGCGAGATTCCGGCCCGCGCGCTCACGCCCCCAACTGCGGCGGAGATCCGCTGGCATATGCCAGCGGCATGCCCCAATGACCGGACCTCGGCACTTCCCCCCGGGACCTCCGGCTCACAGCACCGCGCTGATGAACTCCCGGGTACGCTCCTGCTCCGGGTCGCCGAAGATCTTCTCCGGCGGCCCCGTCTCGACGACCCGGCCCGCGTCGAACATCAGCACCTGGTCGGAGATGTCCCGGGCGAAACCCATCTCGTGGGTCACGCACAGCATCGTGATGTCGGTGCTGCGCGCGATGTCGCGGAGCAGGTCGAGCACGCCCGCGACCAGCTCCGGGTCGAGCGCGGAGGTCACCTCGTCCAGCAGCAGCACCTGCGGCCGCATCGCCAGCGCCCGGGCGATCGCCACCCGCTGCTGCTGCCCGCCGGAGAGCCGGGTCGGCCGGGCGTCGCACTTGTCGGCCAGGCCCACCAGGTCCAGCAGCTCCCGGGCCCGCGCCTCGGCCTCGTCCTTCGACAGGCCGAGCACGCGGACCGGGGCCTCGGTGAGGTTGCGCAGCACCGACATGTTCGGGAACAGGTTGAACTGCTGGAACACCATCCCGATCTTCTTGCGGACCTCGCGGACCTCCTTCTCCGGCGCCGGGAACAGCCGCTGCCCGTCCACGGTGATCGTGCCCTCGTCCGGCTTGGCGAGGGTCATCAACAGCCGCAGGATCGTGGTCTTGCCGGAGCCGGAGGGGCCGATCAGGGTGACGTGCCGGCCCGCGTCCACGGACAGGTCGAGGCCGTCGAGGACGGTGTTGTCCCCGAACCGCTTGGTCACGCCCTCCAGGCGTATCAACTCGGTCGGCAGGGTGCCGGTCGCGGCCGGCTGCTTGCTGGTCTCAACGGACAAGACGTCGCTCCAGGGTGCGCAGAAGTAGGGAGGCCAGGTAAGAGACGACGATGAAGGCGACCCCGATCACCGTCAGCGGCTCGGTGAACTGGAAGTGCTGCTGGGAGACGAGCCGCGCCCGGCCCAGCATCTCCAGCACGCCGATCGTCATCAGCATCGGCGTGTCCTTCAGCATCGAGATGACGTAGTTGCCGAGCGGCGGCACCACCCGGCGCAGCGCCTGCGGCAGGATCACCGCCACCCAGGTGCGCCGTACCGGCAGGCTCAGCGCCGTCGCGGCCTCCCACTGACCCGCCGGCACCGCCTCGATACCGGCCCGGTACACCTGCATCGTGTACGTCGAGTAGTGCAGCCCGAGCCCGAGGACACCGGTGGCCAGCGGGGACAGGGTCAGGCCCGCCTCGGGCAGCACGTAGAACAGGAAGAACAGCTGGACCAGCAGCGGGGTGTCCCGTACGAACTCCGTGAAGACCCCCACCGGCCAGCGCACCCACCGGGTCGGCATGCGCATCAGCAGGGTCCACACCAGCCCCAGCGCGAACGCGATCAGCGACCCCAGGGCCAGCGCCTCCAGGGTGACGACCAGGCCCCTCCAGAAGTACGGCAGGAAATCGGCCACGGCGCCCCAGTCCCAGGTCATCGGGCCACCTCCGCCTTCAGCCGACGCTCCAGGCCGCGCATGCCGCGGGTGAGCAGGAACGCGATCACGAAATAGATCAGCAGCAGGTACGAGTAGATCTCGCCGCTCTGCTGGAGGGCGAGGCGGACCAGGTTGCCGCTGAACGCCAGGTCGCCCATGCCCGTGATGGACACCAGCGCGGTGCCCTTGAGCAGCTCCACCAGCAGGTTGGAGAAGGACGGGATCATCTCCGGCACCGCCTGCGGCAGCAGGATCAGCCGGAGCCGCTGCCAGGGCGAGAAGCCGAGCGCGATCCCGCCCTCCCGCTGTGCCGGGTCCACCGCCTTCAGGGCGCCGCGCACGATCTCCGAGCCGTAGGCGCCGTAGGTGAGGCCCAGCGCGAGCGTGCCGGCCCACATCGGCACCAGCTGCCACCCGAAGGCGACCGGCAGCACGAAGAACACCCAGAAGATCATCACCAGCGCCGAGATGCCGCGGAACACCTCGGTGTAGAAGGCCGCGACGAAGCGGACCAGCCGCGACCGGTGGGTGCGCGCGGCACCGACGACGAAGGAGACCGCGACGGCGAGCAGCGCGCTGTACACCAGCAACTGGAGCGTGGTGCCTATGCCGTGCAGGACGTGGGCCCAAAGTCCCCGGGTCATGAGCCGCACAACTCCTTCGCGGTCAGGGTCGTCATCTCGGCCTTGGTGAAACCGAAGGGCCGGACGATCCGGTACAGCTCCCCGCTCCGGCGCAGCTTGTGCAGCTCGGTGTTGAAGGCGTCCCTGAGCCGGGTCTCCGTCGGCCGGAACGCGAACGCCCCGCCGTCCACCTTCGGCTTGCCGTCGACGAGCGCCACGAACGGCTCGGTCGACTCGGCCTTGGCGGAACCCCGCGCGACGAGCCGGGCGGTGACGGCCGTGGCCGTGAACATGTCGACCCGGCCCGACTCCACCGCGTTCAGCCCGGCGACCTGGTCGGGGACGATGACGAGGTCGCTCTCCTCGAAGCCCGCCTCCACCGCGTGCTGGATCTGCGCGTACCCGGTACCGGTGGCCACCTTGGCGTGCCGGCGCAGCGCGTCCGCGTAGGTGCGCAGGCCCAGCGGGTTGCCCTTGCGGACGATGAAGGCGTCGGGCATCCGGTAGTCGGGATCCGCGAAGATCACCTGCTCGCAGCGGTCCGGAGTGACGTACATGCCCGCGGCCACCACGGCGAACTGCTGCGCGTTCAGGCCCGGGATCAGCGAGCCGAACTCGGTCGGCACCGGCTGTACCCGGTCCACCCCGAGCCGCTTGAAGATCACCTTCGCCAGCTCGGGCGCCTCCCCGGTGAGGTTGCCGTCCCTGTCGATGTACCCGAAGGGAATCTCACCGGCGATCCCGAGCCGCACGACACCCTGCGCGCGCAGCCTCTCCAGCAGATCGCCGCCGTTCTCGCCGGACGCCGACGCCACCCGCGTGCAGCCCGCCGCGCCCAGCGCGCCGAACGCCGCGAGGCCCGCGAGCACCGAGCGCCGGGTGTGTCTGAGTTCCGGGCGAACCGTGTGTACGTCGTTCCCAAGTGGTGGAGCCATGGCGGCGCGGCTACCCAAGCGCATCCGGGCTATGCACCCTGGGTTTCATGGCCGATCGATTCGTCACCGTCTCGCTCGAACTGCGGGACGTGCACTGCACGGCACGACTGCTGGACGACCGCGCGCCCCTGACCTGCGCGGCAGTGGGGGAGGCACTGCCGCTCTCGGGGGACGTCTACCACGCCAAGTACGCGCGCAACGAGATCTACGCCCTCTTCCCGCCGTTCGCCTCCACGGAACCCCCACTGGAGAACCCGACGGTCACTCCGATTCCCGGCGACCTCTGTTACTTCGCCTTCACCGGCACCGAACTGGGCACACGGGCCTACGGCTACGACCGCGAGGTCCGCCCCGGCGCCACGGTGGTCGACCTGGCCCTGTTCTACGAGCGCAACAACCTGCTCCTCAACGGCGACGTCGGCTGGGTGCCGGGCATCGTCTGGGGCCAGGTCGTCGAGGGCCTCGACCGGATGGCCGAGGCGTGCAACGACCTGTGGCGGACGGGGGCGGCGGGGGAGAGGCTGGCCTTCCGCCGGGCGTAGGCGGCTCCAACGGGCGCGGGCCGCCTAGCTGGTGTGAGCGGCTCCGCCGGGCGCGGGCGGCTCGGCCGGTGTGGGCGGCTCCGCTGGTTGCGAGCCGCTTCGGCAGGCGCGGGCGGCTTCGACAGGAGTGGGCGGCTTCGCTGGTTGCGGGCCGCTCCGCCGGGCGCGGGCCGCTGGGCCGCCGGTTTCTCTAGTCGCCGTGGCGGCGCTGAGCCACGACGGCGGAAGCCGGCGGTGCCGAAGCCACCTCGGCCTCGTACAGGGCATGCGCGGCCCGCAGCACCACGTCGTCCCGGTGCCGCGCGCCCACGATCTGCATGCCCACCGGCAGTCCGTCCCCGTCGGCCCCGACCGGCACCGTCGCCGCCGGCTGCTGGGTCAGGTTGAAGGGGTACGTGAACGGCGTCCACCCCGTCCAGCGTGCGTGAGCGGAACCCGCCGGCACTTCCCGGCCCGCCTCGAACGCCGTCACCGGCAAGGTCGGCGTCACCAGCAGGTCGTACCGCTCGTGGAAGCGTCCCATCCGCCGCCCGAGATCCATCCGGACGTCCACCGCGGCCAGGTAGTCCAGCGCGCTCAACCGGGCGCCCTGCGCGCAGATCTCCCGCAGCCCGGGGTCCAGCCGCCGCCGGCGGTGCGGTGAGAAGCCCTGGGTCAGCCGGGCCGCGCCGCTGAACCACAGGGTGTGGAACGCCTCCACCGGGTCACTGAAGTCGGGGTCGGCTTCCTCCACGTACGCCCCGAGTCCGGCGAGGGAGGCCACCGCCCGCCGTACCGCCGCGGCCACCGCCGGCTGGACCGCCACCTGGCCGCCGAGCGACGGCGAGTACGCCACCCGCAGCCCCCGGACCCCTCCCCGCAACGCCTCCGTGAAGGAGCCCGGCGCGGCCGGCAGCGCCGACCAGTCCCGCGCGTCGGGCACGCCGATCACGTCGAGCAGCAGGGCCGCGTCGGCCGCGTCCCGGGTCATCGGCCCCGTGTGCGACAGCGTGCCGAACGCGCTGGCCGGATACAGCGGCACCCTGCCGTACGTCGGCTTCAACCCGAAGATCCCGCAGAACGCGGCCGGGATACGGATGCTGCCGCCGCCGTCCGTGCCCAGCGACAGCGGGCCCGCGCCGAGGGCGACGGCCGCCGCGCTGCCGCCGCTGGAGCCACCCGCGGTGCGAGCGCGGTCGTACGGATTGCGGGTGATCCCGGTCAGCGGGGAGTCGGTGACCCCCTTCCAGCCGTACTCGGGCGTGGTCGTCTTGCCGAGGAACACCGCCCCGTGCTCGCGCAGCCGGGCCACCGAGGGCGCGTCCTCCTCCCAGCCGCCCCCCTCGGAGACGGCGGTGGAGCCGCGCAGGGTGGGGTGACCGCGCAGCAGCAGGAGGTCCTTGACCGTCACCGGCACCCCGTCGACCAGCCCGGCCGGCTCACCGCGCCGCCAGCGCGCCTCCGACTCCCGGGCCCGGGCGAGCGCGTCCTCCTCGGTGAGCCGCACGAACGCGTTCACCTCCGGCTGGATCCGCCGCGCCCGCTCCAGCGCCTGTCCGGTCACCTCCACCGGGCTGAACTCGCCCTTGCGGTAACCGTCGAGGAGCCGGCCGGCGGTCAGGTCGGTGAGCTGCATGCACCCTCCAAGGGGTTCAATGACCGGGCACGTAACCACGCGTCTTGTCGACCACGTTCGGCAGAGATCTGCCCACCGCCCACCGCTCGTACAACTCCACGAACTGCGCGCCCAGTTCGTCCCGCCAGCCGATCGTGTCGCCGCTCATGTGCGGGGACACGATCAGCCCGGGCAGCTCCCACAACGGGCTGTCCGGTGGCAGCGGTTCGGCGGTGAACACGTCCAGGGCCGCGCCCGCGATCCAGCGCCGGGTCAGCGCCCCGGCCAGGGCCTCCTCGTCGACCAGAGCGCCGCGGCCGACGTTCACGAAGAACGCCGAGGGCTGCATCACCCCGAACCGGTGGGTGTCGAACATGCGGTTCGTCTGCTCGGTCAGCGGAGCCGCCGCGATCACCCAGTCCGCGCGGGAGATCAGCCGGTCCAGGTCGGCCGGGCCGTGCACGCCGGTCCGCGACACCCGCCCGACCAGCGCCGTCGTCACGCCCAGCGCCTTCAGCGCCCGGACGATCGCCCGTCCGATCGGACCCGAGCCGACCACACACGCGCGGGTGCCCGCCACCCGCCGGGTCTCCCGGTGCCGCCAGACGCGCTCCCGCTGGTACTCCAGGGTGCGCGGGAGGTCCTTGGCGACCGCCAGCACGAGGGCCGCGACGTACTCGGCGATCGGCTGCTCGAAGATCCCGCGTGCGTTGGTGACCACCGTGTCCGAGGCGGCCAGCTCCGGGCACATCAGATGGTCCACGCCCGCGCTCGCCGTGTGCACCCAGCGCGGCCGGGGCCCGTCGCCGGGCCACGCCTCCCGCACCGCGTGCGAGGTGAAGTCCCACACCAGCAGCACGTCCGCGCCGGGCAGCCGCTCGGCCAGGTGCGCCGCGTCCGTGCGCACGATCCGGGCGCGGCCGGTGAGGCTGCCGAGCCGGGGCGGCGGATCGGCGTCGAGGACCAGAAGAGTGGGGGGTGTCGGCGTCATGCGGGGCGGCTCCCGGCGTCTGACATGCGCGGATTGACCACGCTCGCACCCGAACCTACCTTCGTCAACACGGGCGTACCCACGATCCGTTGCCCACTCGTCTCCCAGCGTGAGGCCGGTGTCAGCCATGGACGTCTCCTTTCTCGGCGGTCCCCGCCCCCAGCGCGGTGTCGGCGTGGTGGCGCCCTTCGACTTCGCTCTCGACCGCGAGCTGTGGCGCTGGGTGCCCGACGAGGTCTCGCTGCATCTGACCCGCACCCCGTTCGTGCCGGTGGAGGTGAGCCTGGACCTGGCCCGGCTGGTCAGCGAGCACGAGACCCTCGCCGAGGCGGTCCGGGCGCTGACCGCCGTCTCCCCCGAGGTCGTCGCCTACGCCTGCACCTCCGGCAGCTTCGTCGGCTTGATCCCCGGCGAGCGCGCGATGTGCGCGGCGATGACCAGGGCCGGCGCCCTGCCCGCGCTGACCACCTCCGGGGCGCTGCTGGAGGCGCTGGCGGAGCTGGGCGCCCGGCGGGTCGCCCTGGTCACGCCGTACACCGTGTCCGTGACCCGGGCGCTGGAGGAGTACGTGGCCGCGGCCGGCGTACGGGTCACCGGCTGCGCGTACATGGGGCTGACCCGGCACATCTGGCGGGTGCCGTACCGGGACGTCGTCGCCATGGCCCGCCGGGCGGCCCGCCCGGGCACCGCCGACGCCCTCTTCCTCTCCTGCACCAACCTCCCGACCTACGACGTCATCCCCCAACTGGAGGCCGAACTGCGCATGCCGGTGATCTCGGCCAACCAGGTCACGATGTGGGCGGCGCTGCGCCGACTGGGTACCCGAGCCGTGGGGCCCTATCAGGCGCTGCTGGACGACGCCGCCCGCGTGTGGCCCGTACTGCCCGAAGAACAGCAGGAAGGCTGGACATGACCGCACTCGGATTCCTCTACCCGGGCCACTCCGCCGAGGACGACTATCCGCGCATGGAGCAACTCCTGGGCAGCGACATCCGACTGGATCTGATCCACACCGACATCGGCGAGGACGCGCACCGGGTGGACGCGCTGCTGGAGATGGGTTCCGCCGAGCGGCTCGCCGACGGTGTGGAGGGGCTGCGGCTGGCCGGGGCCGAGACGCTGGTGTGGGCGTGCACCAGCGGCGGCTTCGTCCGCGGCTGGGAGGGCGCCAAGGACCAGGTACGGGCCCTGGCCCGGCTGGCCGGGATGCCCGCCTCGTCGACGTCCTTCGCCTTCGTGCACGCGGCCCGGGAGATCGGGGTACGGCGGGTCGCCGTCGGCGCGACCTACCCGGAGGACGTCGCCGTGCTGTTCGCCGACTTCCTGCGGGCCGGCGGCCTGGAGGTGACCGGCACGCGCTCCTCGGGGATCGTCACCGCGGCCGAGGTCGGCACCTGGGGGGAGGAGGACGTGCTGACGCTGGCGCGGGCCGCGGACGACTCCGACGCGGAGGCCGTACTGCTGCCGGACACGGCGCTGCACACCGCCGCGCACCTCGGGCTGCTGGAGAAGGCGCTGTCCAAGCCGGTGCTCACGGCCAACCAGGTGACGGTGTGGGAGGGGCTGAGGCTCGCCGACCGGCGGGTGAACGCGCCCACGCTGGGGACCTTGTTCACCCGGGAGCCGATGGTGCAGGCATAGGCCCGCCCCCGGCCCCGGGCTCGCTCCGCCCCGGCCCCCGGCCCGCTCCGCCCCGGCCCCGGGCTCGCTCCACCCCCGGCCCTGGGCCCGCTCCACCCCCGGCCTCGGGCCCGCTCCCCTCGGCGGCGGGGCCGCCCCCTGGCCCCGCCCCCTGGGTCCCGCCCGCCGGGCCCCGGCCCCGCTCGCCTCGTCGTACGTCCTCTTGCGCGGGCGCGGGACAATGGACGGTGGCCCACCCGAAGGCGGTGCCGGCGAACCGTACGAGGAGGAGTAAAGACATGGCGGAGCCCACGCCGCGTCGTAACGAACCGCGGCTACGCCCCGCGCCCCTGCTCTTCGAGCCCGCGGAGGCGGCTTCCGATCCCGAGCACTTCTTCGACCTGGAGTCGATCGAGGACCCGCGGGAGCTGCTGGCCCGGGCGACGGAGCTGACCCAGGCGTTCCGCGCGGCGGCCGACCGCGCCGTGGAGTTCCAGGCCATGGCGGCGGCCCAGCTCGCCGACCCGCGCCGGTTCGACCGGCTGACCCCGGCGGACATCGCCGACCGGGCGGAGTGGACCGAGGACTACGCGAAGAAGATGGTCGAGTTCGGGCGGGATCTGATCCGCGGAGAAGGCGACGGGCGGACGCCCGCCGATCCGCTGTAGCAACCCGGGGGCATATGCCAGGCGGGCAAGATACTCCTCCCCGGCCGTCCCTGTCCCGTCTTTCCGCAACTCAGGAGAACGGTCCGCTCACCGGCTGTACATGTAGATGTCATGAGCAGCGCCCCGAACGTCACGTGTGTCAGCTCCGACGGCGTCGCCTGGCTCGCCTCGGCAGGAACATATTCCCGGAGCACGCTCGCCCTGTGGCGGGAACGCCCGGACGCCCCGGTCGTCCTGCCCTGCGGCATGGTCTTCGACGTCGTGAGCGTCCCGGCGATCTTCGGGCGCCGGATGCTGGACCGGCTGTGGGACGAGGGAGCGGGATCGGGGCCGGTCGCGGTGTTCCGGGGCCGGATGCTGCTCTTCGCGGCCCCCGGCACGGCCCAGCGACTGCCCTCGCTGCTGGCCTGGGAGGAGTGGGGGTCCCAGCGGGCACAGGAGGTGCCGCCGCTGCTGTGCCACGGCACGGGCGACGCGGTGACCGTCCCGCCCCTGACCGGCGGCGACGCCCCCGGCAGCGCCCGCTGGCTGGTCGCGCCCGACACCCGGCATCCCTGGCTGCCCGGTCCCGAGGTCATGCTCTGGGCGGCCGTGCGGGCCGCCCGGGCCGCCGTACGGATTTCGATTTTTCCTCCCGCCGACCAGGATGCTAAGGTCTACGACGTCAGCAGGCGCCGCTAGCTCAGTTGGTTAGAGCAGCTGACTCTTAATCAGCGGGTCCGGGGTTCGAGTCCCTGGCGGCGCACGTTGGCGATGGCGAGTCATGACCGCGGAGAACGCGGTCCGGCTCGCCATCGTTGTTTTTGCGCGCCTTCGTCGCGCGGTGTGGGGGGATTCGCCATCCACGCCCCCGTCCAGGTCGGACCCGCGAGCGTCGGCCGAGACCGGCTCGCTTCCGTGATCGTCGGCCGGTATCGGCTCGTTCCCGTGGCCGTCCGCCGAGACCGGCTCGCTTCCGTGGCCGTCCGCCGGTGTCGGCTCGCTTCCGTGGCCGTCGGCCGGGAGGTCAGTCGTCGGTGCCCGGGGTGATCTTCACCGTCCATGCTCCCGACGCCGTGCGGTCCTCCGCCTCCACCCGCACGCCCTCCCCGGGCACGGTGAAGCTCTCCCCGAGGGAGACCGGCGCGTCGGCGAGGGGTGGGTAGACCGAGTTCTCCCAGCACGCGTCGGTGCGCGGGTGGGCGTCCACGACCTGGACCGGGCCGTCGCCGGACGCGGAGCCCCCGCGCACCCGGTAGACCAGGATCCCCTGCCGGCAGGACGAGTGGTCGTTGCCGGCCGCGCCGCGCGCCTCGAAGGCCAGGGCGCTGTCCGGGCCCGTGCGCACGACGGCCAGCTTGGTGCCGTGGCCCAGACCGAAGGCGGGGGCGCCGCCCGTACCCCGCACCGGCACGCCCGGCCCGGCCGCGAGGGGCTCCAGGGTGAGGCGGGTCGGCGTGGCCCCCCGCACGCACACCACCTGGCGCGGATCCAGCCAGCCGAGCCGCCACTTGTGCCAGCCGAACAGGTCGGGGGACAGGCCGAACTGGCTTCCCATCAGGTCCCAGTCACCCACATGGGTGTCCCAGTCGCCCTTGCCGTCGACCGGGCGGTGGTAGAGGTCGGGCAGGTCGAAGACATGGCCGGTCTCGTGGGCGAGGACGAGACGGTCCGGCGGATGGTGCTCGAACACCGTGACGACCCGGCGGACGTCGGTGCCGTCCAGGCGCAGGGGCGAGTCGAGATTGACGACCTTGGTGGCGTCCGAGTCGACACCGGGGGCGTCCGGGTCGGCGACGAGATAGACGACCTGGTACCGCGAGAAGTCGACCTCCTTGTCCGCCACGGCGAACGCGTCCCGCAGGTAGGCGGCCCGGTCCTCGGCGCTCCAGTCCCGCCTCATGGCGTACGAGGACGACGGGCGCGGCATGCGCAGCCAGTGCTTCAGCGGGTGCGGTCGCAGGGTGAACCTGCCGTAGGAGGACTGTTCGTAGAAGGCACTGGTGGCCGGGAAGTGGTCGGCCGTCAGTTCGGCCGGGGTGGTGCGCGGGGCCGCGTCCGGGAAGGAGAGGAAGACCAGCGCGGCGTCGAGCGTGCCGGTCGGACGGGTGTACGAGGGGTTCCAGTCGTCGACGCCCTCCGAGTGGTGGGCCTCGGTGCGGTGCAGGGCGCACGGGGCCGTCGAGAAGGGCTCGGCTGCCGACGGGCCGGTGAGGATCGAGGTTGCGGCGAGCGCCGACATCGTGGTGAACACGGCGGCGGTGCTGCGCAGCTTGGGCACGGACGTGACCTCCGGATGCGGTTGGCGGGACCCGCAACCAGATTGCTGGTATTCATTGCTGTATGCCCTGTTTGCCTGCACCGGAAGGGTGAGCGCGCCCCCGTCGGGCGCCGGCGCGCTCCGGCGCCCGACACCCCGAAACACTCACGGAACGTCACAACTGGTCGGGGGTGCGAAGAACCTGTCCAGGTGCGGGCAGAAACGATCTGTCGGAACCTGTGCTCGGTCGGGGACACTGGAGAGTGGCTGGAAGGGCCCGGGGCCAGCCTCTATGATCGGCACACTTTCCGGCACGGACAGAGATCGAGTGCACTGCGGGAGCGAGCGGTGAGCGGAACGTCCGAAGGGCCGACGCCCGCGGCAGACCTCGACCGGTCAGCCGTCACAGACAGTCACTACACCACCTACCACCGTGTCTTCGCGGCCGCCCCGCTCGCCATGGCGGTCGTGTCCCCCGAGGGTTTCGTCGTCATCGCCAACACCGCCCTCGGTGAACTGCTCGGCACCGATCCGGCCACGTTCACCGGGCGGGTCGCCGCCGACCTGGTGGACCTGGCCTCGGACGCCCGCAGCTGGCACGCCTATCGCGAGGTGCTGCGCGGCCGGCAGGCCCGCCTGCGCTGCACCCGCCGACTGAAACACCCCGCGGGGCACGCGGTGTGGGTGCAGGTCACCGTCGCCCCGCTGACCGGCGGCGAGCCCGGCGTCCTGCTGTCGGTCGCCGACATCAGCGCCCGCCGCGAACTCCAGGCACAGCTGCGCCATTTGCAGATGCACGACCCGGTGACCCGGCTGCCCAACCGCACGCTGTTCTTCGAGCGGCTCACGGTCGCGCTGGAGGCGGAGTCGTACGAGCAGGGCGGCACCGGCCGGATCGGCCTGTGCTACCTGGACGTCGACGGCTTCAAGGCCGTCAACGACACCCTGGGCCACCGCATCGGCGACCGGCTCCTCGCGGCCGTGGCCGAACGCCTGACCCGGGTCGCCGACCAGGCCGGGTACGCCCGCGCCGCCACGCCCCTGGTGGCCCGGCTCGGCGGCGACGAGTTCGCCCTGCTGGTGGAGGACTCCACCGGCACCGAACAGCTCGCCGACCTCGCCGAGTCCGCGCTGAAGGCGCTGCAGGAACCCTTCGATCTGGCCGGGCAGCGGCTGTCGCTGACCGCGTCCATCGGCGTGGTCGAGCGGCTCGCGGCCGGTACGACGGCCACCGGGCTGATGCAGGCGGCCGACACGACCCTGTACTGGGCCAAGGCCGACGGCAAGGGCCGCTGGACGCTGTTCGACCCCGAGCGCAACGCGCACCGCATGACCCGTCAGGCCCTGTCCTCCACCCTCCGCCCCGCCATCGAACGCGGGGAGTTCGTCCTCGAGTACCAGCCGTTGGTGGCCATGGAGGACGGCCGGCTCAACGGCGTCGAGGCCCTGATCCGCTGGCACCACCCGCAGTTCGGCACGCTGACGCCGAATCGGTTCATCGGACTGGCCGAGGAGGACGGCTCGATCGTGCAGCTCGGCCGCTGGGCGCTCGCCACCGCCTGCCGCCAGGCCCGTCGCTGGCAGCTGGACCACCCCGGCGAGCCGCCCATCTTCGTCAGCGTGAACGTGGCCGTACGGCAGGTGTGGGACTCGGACCTGGTGGCCGACGTCGCGGAGATCCTCGCCGAGACCGGGCTCGCCCCGCACCTGCTCCAGCTGGAGCTGACCGAGTCGGCGGTGATGGGCTCGGCGGGCCGCCCGCTCCAAGCGCTGCAGGCCCTCAGCGACATGGGGGTGCGCATCGCCATCGACGACTTCGGCACCGGCTACTCGAACCTTGCCTACCTCAGCCGCCTGCCGGTCTCCACGCTGAAGCTGGACGGCTCCTTCGTCCGGGGCTTCCAGTACGAGGAGGCCGCCAAGGGAGGTGTGCCGAATCCCGCCGACGAGGTCATCGTGGAGGCGATGATCCAGCTCGCCCACCGGCTCGGTCTGACGGTGACCGCGGAGTGCGTGGAGACCGCGGCGCAGGCCACCCGGCTGCGCCGGATCGGCTGCGACACCGGGCAGGGCTGGCTGTACTCCCGCCCGGTGCCGCCGGATCGTATCTCCGAGCTGCTGGGGGCGCAGACCTACGCGGTCGGCAACCCGTAGGCGTCCGCATCAGCTCATCGGAAGGCAGCCGCGGAGACTACGCGGTGGGCAATCCGTAGGCGTCCGGATCAGCTCATCGGAACGCAGGCGCGGAGACCTACGCGATGGGCAGCCCGTGGGTGTCCGCGATCAGCTGGCCGGAACGCAGGCGCGGAGACCTACGCGGTCGGCAGCCCGTAGGTGTCCGCGATCAGGTCGTAGGAACGCAGCCGCAGGTCGCCGCGGTGTGCGTGCGAGGTGAGCATCAGCTCGTCGGCGCCGGTGCGCTTGTGCAGGTCGTCCAGGCCGGAGCGGACCTCGTCGGCCGTGCCGTGCACGATGTTGGCCGTCCAGGAGGCGGCGAACTCCTCCTCCATCGGGCTGAACTCGTGCCGTTCGGCCTCCTCCGGGTCGGGGAACAGGCCCGGACGGCCGGTGCGCAGCCGGATCATGTTCAGGGCCATCGCCCGGGTCTGCCGGCGGGCCTCCCGCTCGTCGTCCGTGGCGAGGGCGGAGACACCGATGAGGGCGTACGGCTTGTCGAGGACCGCGGAGGGGCGGAAGGTCTGCCGGTACAGGTCCAGGGCCGGGATGGTG
Organism: Streptomyces sp. NPDC053076; assembly: GCF_044546845.1. Taxonomy (NCBI): domain Bacteria; kingdom Bacillati; phylum Actinomycetota; class Actinomycetes; order Kitasatosporales; family Streptomycetaceae; genus Streptomyces; species Streptomyces sp. NPDC053076. The sequence continues at coordinate 199,342 of NZ_JBITZL010000002.1, forward strand.
TTCTGCGCGGAGAAGTGGTGCGCGAAGGCGAACGGCAGGCCGAGCACTCCGGCCAGCCGGGCGCTGAAGCCGGAGGAGCCGAGCAGCCAGACCGGCGGGCGGTGCGGGGACTGGACGCCGCCCGGGCTGCTGCCCTGCACCGGGCCCGGAATCGCGTGGATCCGCCGGTACGGATGGCCGTCCGGGAAGTCGTCGTCCAGGAACCGGGTCAGCTCGGCGAGCTGCTGCGGGAAGTCGTCGGCGCCCTCGCTCAGGGTCTCGGTACGGCGCAGCGCCGCAGCCGTGGCCCCGTCCGTGCCCGGCGCCCGCCCGAGGCCCAGATCGACCCGCCCCGGTGCCAGCGCCTCCAGCGTGCCGAACTGCTCGGCGATCACCAGCGGGGCGTGGTTGGGCAGCATCACGCCGCCCGAGCCGAGCCGGATGCGGTCGGTGTGGGCGGCCAGGTGGGCGAGGATCACGGCGGGCGAGGAGGAGGCCACGCCGGGCATGGAGTGATGCTCGGCGACCCAGTACCGGTGGAAGCCGCGGGACTCCGTCAGCCGGGCGAGCGCGACGCTGGTGCGCAGGGCGTCGGTGGCGGTACTGCCCGCGCCGACGGTCACCAGATCCAGCACGGAGAGGGGGACGGGAGCCGTCCCGTGCACCCTGCCCCGGATCTCGTCTGCCTCGTCTGCCGCCACGGTATGGCCTCCTGTTCCGAGCATGCTCTGTCCTCGACGCACTAACAGGAGGGAGTCCCCGGTTATTCCGTGATGTGTTCGCCGCCACCACGGGACCCGGTGCTCGCCCAGATGTGCCAGGGGACGTCAGGCACGCCAGGCCACCCGGTGTTCGTCCAGGGGGACCGCGTGGTTGGCCTCCCAGGCCTCAGAAGAGGAGCGACCGCAGCAGAGGTCAAGGAACTGCCCGGAATCGTCGTGACTGTCGAGCAGTCGGGGCAGACCGGCCGACCGGCTACCGTTTTCGCTCCTCCGTGGTGAACCGCAGCGGCTGCGCCTCCGGCCGCTTGCTGTCACCGAGCGCCCAGAGACCGTCGCCGATCCGGGCCAGGGTCACGCACGCCTCGCCGTCCGGGTGAGTACTGCCGCCGCACGCCTTCAGGAACGAGGCCCCACTGATGTCGAGCGCGTACAGGTCGGTTCCGTTCTGCATCACTGCACCTTCCTGCCAACTGATCGCGGTCGTGGTTGACCGCCGCCGCCCGTTCGGGCGGGAGTTCGAGGGAATACGCAACGCTTCAGCGGTTGGAACGCTTGTTGGGCTCGGCGCACCGCGCGCACTCGCACGGCGGCCACGCCTCAGTCATCAGCGGTGGGAGATCATCCGTACCGAACACGGCCTGTTCGGAACCCCAAGTCCGCCCGGAGTCGCGCGACACCCGAAGCGTCATCAGAGGCCGTTCTGCGAAGAGTTTCGCGTACGCGTTCTGGCTCACGGGCTGTGTGCCTCTGCCTGGTGCTGACGCAGTTCCACGTTCGCATCAGATACGGCGCTGTAGTCGCCTGTGGATCGAGCATTATCCCGGCTCACGCAAAAGCTGAGACATGTGCTGCACCCTGGCACGGCCTTCGGTTCCGCGGGCAGTTCCGTCAATACGTACCCCTGGGGCTTCTGTGTGCCCGTCATCAATCCTCCCCGGCCTTATGACCTATCCATGATCTACCAGGCGGAGGGATTCACCGAACATTATTCCCGTTCTGAACTAAAGATCACCGGTAGGCCTCTGCCCATCGCTGAAGCAGAATCCTTGCTTCTTCATCGAAGCGTGCATGGCGTTCGAAGAGTGCAAACACGGCGAGGTACTCGGAGACGTCACGAGCATCCCGAAAAACCATTCGGCCTGTGAAGTTTTCCACCGTGGCAAGCCGGCCGTCATAGACCGTGAACGTGTTCATAGGCCCGCGCGGTATCTCGGTCCCTGTTGGGATGACGCCGATACGAAGATTCGGCAGGCGAGACAGTGATATGAGACGGTCAATCTGCATGGCCATGGCTGGGGGCGGAACGATAGCCCATCTTGCGGCCTGTTCGGTGAGCAGGAAGGTAAACGACTTCGACATGTCGTACAGAACCGTCTGACGCTCTAGTTTGCGTGCCACTGTCTTGGAGGGATCGCCAGGGGTGTGGCTCAGGCTGGCGCGAATGAATTCGGGGGTGGCCAACAGGCCCGTAATCATGGAGGGGAGGAAGTAGCGCAACTCCGTGGCCTCGGCCTCCAGCGAAGCCAATTCCGTCTGACGCTTCTCCATGCCGCGCCGCCAGGAAGAGCGCTTGTCCTGCCACTCAGTATTCGCTATGCGTGCGAGGGACGTAATCTCCGCTACGATTTCGGGAGGAGCGTCAAGCGCCTGAAGGATACGTTCGACATCAGTGAGCTTCGGCGTTTTCTTGCCTGTCTCGAACTTACTAATCTGACTCTGAGACATGTTGCAACGCCGAGCGAGCCGGTCCCCTGTGAGACCGGCCCGCTTACGCAACTCGCGGAGTTTTTCCGCCAGGTCGGTCCTGGACTGACCTAGCTGTTCAGGCTCGAATGTCACTCAGATTCTTTCACGTACTCGGCGAACGGTACGGAGTGTGTCAGAGCGATCCGCTTCCACTCCAGATAAGGGGCAATGTCGCCCGTAAGCAGCTCACGGTTAATTTGCGTACCGTCCGGCCGATAATTCAAATGGACGATTCTCGACTCATCGAACATCCACCAGTCGGTACCCGATAGGGGGAGCCCGAAGTCATTTTTCGTCACATCCAGGATGCGGATGTCTTCCCCGGCTTCGATGTTTCCGGGAATTCCCCAAGTGAATTGGTACCGCTGGTAGTCCGTAAGTGGCTGCCGAACGATCCGCACTCGCCCGATGCTGCGTCCCGACGTCACGAAGCCCTGTACGCGCTTGTGCCATCGCGCGTTGTGGTCCACAGGCTTCGGCTCCCCGCGAAGGAAGCGGGCGACGTTCTCAGTCTCCTTGGGCATGGTGTAGGTGGGTTGGGCCTCGAAGCGCCATGCCTCACGCTCGTACGCGTCGAACGTCCTCCGCCACTCGTCACCATCCAAGAGCACGTACAGCCTCCCTGAGAACCGCCTCAGGGATCTCCACCAGAGCCTCACCTTCCGGTGGCTGGAAGGCGCTGGACAGGTCCCCCTGGACCACGATGGAGCCACTGGCCGTGCGGTAGACGTTCGGGCAGTCGTCGTCATCACAGTCAGGCCCGTTGAAGTTGCCCGTCAGCCGCGTCAGATCGCTCCGCGACATGGTGCCCCCTCTCGTCCGGCCCCGGTTGGGGCCCCTGCCCGACGACGCTAGGGAGCACACCGCGCCTCGTCCATGCCGACTCCGAAATATTCCCGATCCGGCATAAACGATCTCGATACTCGTGGGCTGGTCAGCGTCAGCGGGCGAGGAAGCCCCAGCTCAGGCCCGCCAGGCCACCCGGTGTTCGCCCAGGTGCGCGAGGACCGCGTGGTTGGCCTCCCAGCCGTCCGGGAACTTCACCAGCGTGCCCAGCTGGACCGGTTCCGTGGAGGGGTAGTCGTCCAGGAGGTCGGTCACGCCGGCGCGGCAGACCACGATGCACGCGTGGCGGTGGCGGGAGGCCAGGACGCACAGGCGGCCGGTCTCCAGGTGGAAGGCGGTGGCGTCGGGGCGGCCGGAGAGCGGGTGCAGGACGACCGTGACGTCGTACTCGCGGCCCTGGAGACGGTTCGCGGTGTCGACCGTGAGGTCCGGCACGCCCAGCTCGGCCAGGGCCGCGCGGACCGCCGCCGCCTGGTCGCGGTGGGCCGTGCCCACGGCGATGCGGTCGGCGGTCAGGGGAGCGGGGGCGGGAGAGCGCTCCGAGGTCGCCGCGCCGCCCCGGTCCAGCAGGCGGCGGACCACCGCGGCCACCGCCCGGACCGCCTCCGGATCCGTGCGCGGGGTGTGCCGGGCGGGCAGCTCCAGCAGGCCCCAGCCGGACACCGCGGCCTCGTCGATCACCCGGTCCGGGCCGGAGCCGTCGGAGGGGACGGCGAAGGTCAGGCGCCGGTCGCCGTGGGCCGTGCCGCTGCGGAACGGGGTGTACGGGTAGAAGGCGTCCGAGACCAGCGGGGCCGCGGAGGCCGGCAGCCGCCAGGAGACCGGCAGGCGGTGCTGGGGGAGGCCCGGGTTGTGGGCCAGGAGGGTGGTGACCGCGGAGGCGGAGGGGTCGTACGACAGGCCCGCCCACTGTTCGCTGCCCACGATCGCGAACGGGTCGAGCTGCCCGGGGTCGCCCACGAACAGCGCCCGCTCGAACAGGCCCGCGACGGCGAGCAGGGAGTCCGAACGCATCTGGTACGCCTCGTCCACGATCGCGTGCCGCCACGGCTCGTCCACCTTGACGTGCGCCCACTTCGCGGCGGTGGACAGGACGACCGGCAGGCCGTTCAGGTCGGCCGCCTTCGCCGACGTACGGACCTGCGGCAGGTCGTCCAGCGCCTTGTCGTACGCGTCCGCGTCGCTGCTGTGCAGGCGGCCGACAGGCAGCTGCGGGTTCTTCTCGGCCAGACGCAGGACCAGGTCGTCGACCTGGGCGTTCGTCTGGGCCACCACCATCAGCGGGCGCCCCGCGTCGGCGAGTTCCAGGGCCGCGCGGACCACCAGGGTCGACTTTCCGGCGCCCGGCGGCGAATCCACCACCACGCCCCGCTCGGTGCCGTGCAGCGTGTCGTGGAGGATGGCGTCGGTCGCGCGGCCGGCCGCGGCTCCGGGATCGAAGTCGACGGTCGTCACAGCACGTCCTCCTCGGTCACGGTGTCGGGTGCCTCCGGCGCGGCCTCGCCCGGCGGGCCGCCGTGCGTCCACGGCGTCTCCTCCGGCTCGGGCAGCTTCGCGCCGCCGCGCTGCTCGTGCTCGAACAGGGTGAAGCAGACCCGGTCGCCCTTCTCCGGCACGGACCCGGGCTCGGGCTCCTTGCCGCGGCCCATCTTGTCCAGGATCCGCAGCACCAGCACGCCGTCACCTTGCGGTCCGGCGAACTCCGCAGCCTGGGGCCTGCCGTTCAGTGAGCGATACACCTTCGCGCGCTCCGCCAGATGCGGCCGGTCCTCCGTGCGGACCGTCACCAGCGGGCGCGGGCTCAGCCGTCTGCCCTCGCTGTACGTCATCACGACGTCGGTCACCTCGCCCGCGAACGCCTCCCCGGCCAGCCGCCGCCCCGCCATCACCAGCGGATCGTCCAGCGCCTCCTGCGCCTCCAGACGGGCCTGTTCGCGCTCGCGCGTGGCCAGCTTGTTCGCCGCCGTCACCGCGTCGTCCCGGCGGGGCTGCGGGGGCTCGCCGGCCAGCACCCGGTCCCGGTGCCCGGTGAACGACCAGCGGTCCCGGGTCCAGCGCCCGTCCACGTGCCCGCCCACCGGCAGCGCCCGCAGCAGGTCCAGGCCCCGCCACACCGCGTCCCAGGTGGGCCGGGTGCGGCTCTCGACGAGGTCCCTGACGTCCCGCTCGGCCGCGGTGAGCGCGGCCAGCCGGTCGTCGGCCTCCAGCGGATCCTCGGCGGCGGCCAGGGCCGTACGCGCGCGGTCGTAGCGCTCGATCGCCGGAGCCAGCAGCTTGTTGTCGAACGCCGGGTCGGTGGCGGGGCCGGCCGGCGGGCACAGCAGCTGCCCGGCCGTGTCCCGCGCCAGCTCGGCCCGGTGGGCGGCCTCGGCGCCGCTGAGCCCCTCGGGCGGGTCGATCCAGGCGAGCAGCGCGCCCAGATGCTGGTCCTCCAGGCCGGACTGGCCGGTCGCCCAGTGCCGGGACAGCACCTCGGTCAGGGCGAGCAGCAGCGAGGAGCCGGGGACCCGGGCCCGCTCGCCGTAGTGCGTCAGCCAACGGCCGAGCAACGGCACCCGGGGCGGCGCCGGATAGGGCGCCTCGGGTTCCTGCTCGGCGGTGCGCCGGAACCGCATCGAGCGGCCCAGCAGCCGTACGAGGTCCAGGCCGGCGCGGCTCGGCACGATCAGCTGGGGCGCGTCCGCGCACAGCTCGGCCTCCACCTTGACCCGCTTGCCGGTCTCCGGGTCGGTCTCGGTGCGCTCGGCCGCCTCCACGGACCCGGCGTACCCGTCGACGTACGGCAGGACGACGTCGGCCAGCTCGGCGAGGAACGTGAAGCGCAGATCGCGGTCCCGGGGCTGCGGTACGACCAGCAGCCGGGGCGCGTCCCGGTCGGTGCCGACCAGCGCGCCGAGCGGGGCGCCGGTCTCACCGGCGGTGGTCAGCGGCACGAACACCAGCGGGCGGTCGGACAGATGCCGGTGCCGGACGGTCGCGGCCGGCTGCGCCCGGCCACTGTGGACGGCTTCCAGCCGGGCGAGCGTGGTGATCAGGGACACGCGGTCACCACCGTAGAGTCCGCGGCCGTCGGGGCCGAAGCCTCCTCGGCCTCCCGGAGGGCTTCCGCGCGCAGGACGGCCGCCCGGCGCAGCGCGGCCACCGCCGGGTCGTCCGGGTCGCCGGACTCGCCGCGGGCCGCCGCGAGGACCTCCTCGATCGTGGCCAGGCCGCCCAGTTCGGCCCGCAGGGGCCGGCCGAGGCGGGTGACCGCGCCGGCCGCGCGGGCCCGGTCCCGGCAGTGGAAGGCCAGTTCGCAGGCGGACAGGCACTCCGGCGCGTACGTCGCCGGCACCGCCTCCACGGCCGCCGTCAGTTCCTCGGCGGGCCGGTCGGGCGCGAAGCACGTGCCCTCGGGCAGTGCGCCGGCCAGCTCCTCGATACGGGTGAGCCGGGCCAGTTGGCGCGCGGTCACCGCGCGCTGCTTGCGGACGTCCACGGCGGAACCCGTGGCCAGGTTGGAGAAGTCCTTGGGGCACACCAGCAGCACCCGGTGGTGCACGCGCGGGGCCGGTTCGAGCCGGGCGGCGACCTCCTCCAGAGCCAGCACGTACACCGCCGCCTGCCGGGCCGCCGCGCCCACCTTCGCCGGGTCCGCGGCGCCGTCCACCATCGGGAAGGACTTGATCTCCACCACCGACCAGCTGCCGTCGGGGTGCACCACCACCGCGTCCGGCTCCAGGAAGGCGAGCGATCCCGCCACGTCCAGGGCGAGCATCGGATGGTCCAGCAGCGTCCAGCCGCCGTCCCGCAGGGCCTCGCGCAGCGCCAGCGCCGTACGGGCCGTACGCCCCTCGGGGCCCTGCGCGCTCAGGTCGGGCACGGCGGCGCCCTCCGGCGCCGCGGCCCCCGGATCCAGGCGGGCGTGCACCAGCCGCAGCAGCTCGGCGCCGCCGTCCGCCTTGACCCGCGCCTCGAACGCGTTGCCCCGGGTCAGCGCGAACTGGGACTGCCCGAAGCCGGACGGCGCGCCCAGCGCGGTGGCCAGCCGGGCCTTGTCCACCCCGGCGCCGTCCAGGACCGCCCGCCGGGCGCACCCGGGGTTGGCGGCGAGCGCCGCCAGGGCGCGCGCGTCCAGGGACTTGGCCGGTACGCCGGGACCGCGCAGCTCAGCGAGCCGGTGCCGGAGCCCCTTCGCCCGCGTCGGTGGGGGAGACGTCCGGTCCGGCCGCGGTGTCGAGCTGCGACTCTCGCTGCCGTGGAATTCGCTCACCCGCGGAAGTCTGACATCCGGCACTGACAATCGGGGAACCCGTGTCGCCCGCGACCGGTGCGGTGCGGCGCGGCAGCCGGGCCCGGACCAGGTCCGCGGCCCGCATCACGCGCGGTGCCAGCAGGAAGCCGACGCCCATCACGGCGATGCCCGCGACCGCGTCCAGGAAGTAGTGGTTGGCGGTGCCCATGACGACGAGCGCCGTCATCAGCGGGTAGACGACACCGAAGACCTTCGTCCCGCGTGTGCCGCCGTACCGCCACAGCATCACACCGCACCACAGCGCCCAGCCCACGTGCAGGCTCGGCATCGCCGCGTACTGGTTGGTCATGCCGCCCATGCCGCGCGGGGCGCTGGCCTCGCCGCCCCACCAGCCGTACGAGCTGTACTGCGCCATCGTGTCCACGAAGCCGTGCCCGGCCGAGAGCAGGCGGGGCGGGCAGGTCGGCAGCAGCGTGAAGCCGATCAGGCCGATGAAGGTGGACGTCATCAGCCAGGTGCGGGCCGCCCGGTAGTGCCGGGCACGCGCGTGGAACAGCCAGACCAGGATGGCGGGCGTGACCAGGTAGTGCAGTGAGGCGTACCAGAAGTCGGCCGGGACCCCGAGCCAGGACTCCCGTGTGAACAGCCGGTTCAGCGGGTGCTCGGCGTCGAGGTGCAGCGCCTTCTCGATGCGCAGGATCGCCAGGCCGTGGTCGACGGCGCTGGTGACGTCGCCGCGCGCCAGGAGCCGTCCGGCCGAGTAGCAGGCGTAGACCAGCAGGATCAGCGGCAGCTCGGTCCACCAGCGCAGCCGGGATCGTGGGGCCACCTCGGTGCCCGGTGTCTCGGTCTGCGGCATCCGATCGCCCTCCCCCGTCTGCTGTGCGGTGCGCCCCGGCGGGCGACCGTGCCACTTTACGGCGTCCCTGCGACACCCATGAGGGCGCTCCGGTTCCGCCTGGCGCGCGCTCAGCCCTCGAAGACGCCGGGATCGCCCGCCGGGTTGCCTGGGCGTGGTGTGCGCGATGATGGAGGGACCCAGTCCAGTTGTCGTTTCCGTGGCGTCCATGTGACGTCGCTCTCCCGGAGAGGTCTCTCATGGCACCGCGCATCCTGCTGGCCCGCCACGGACAGACGGCATGGTCGCTGTCCGGCAAGCACACCGGCAGGACCGACGTGCCGCTGCTGGAGGAGGGCCGGCGCGGGGCCAAGCTGCTCGGGGAGCGGCTGCACCGCCCTCCGCTGGACGGGCTGGAGGGCGCGGAGGTGCGCACCAGCCCGTTGTCACGCGCGCGTGAGACGTGCGAACTCGCCGGGTTCGGGGAGCGTGCCGAGCGCTGGGACACGCTGCTGGAGTGGGACTACGGCGCGTACGAGGGGATGACCCCGGCCGAGATCCAGGCGGTCCGGCCGGGCTGGCTGATCTGGCGGGACGGGGTTCCCGAGGGCGAGACCCTCGCCGAGGTCTCCGCGCGCGCGGACGAGGTGGTGTCCTGGGCCCGCTCGGCCGACCGCGACGTCCTGGTCTTCGCCCACGGCCACATCCTGCGGTCCATCGGCGCGCGGTGGCTGGGGCTGCCGCTGGACTTCGCGGCCCGGATACGACTGAATCCGACCTCGCTGTCCGTGCTGGGCTGGGCCTATGGCGAACCGGCGATCGAGAGCTGGAACGACGTGGGGCACCTGGCGGGCTGAAGCCCCGCCCAGCCCCCGGGACAGCCTTCCCTCAGGGGGCCGTCCCGCCCAGGGCCCGCGCGGCAGCGCCCCCGGAGGGGCGCGGGGAACTGCGCGACCGGTCCACCGCCCGCTCACGGTCGGGGATGAGGGGCAGCGCGCCGCGCCCAGGATCCCGAACCGGGCCGTCCCGTCCAGGGCCTGCGGCAGCGCCCCTGGAGGGGCGCGGGGAACTGCGCGACCGGTCCACCGCCCGCTCACGGTCGGGGATGAGGGGCAGCGCGCCCAGGACCCCGAACCGGGCCGTCCCGTCCAGGGCTCGCGGCAGCGCCCCCGGAGGGGCGCGGGGAACTGCGCGACCAGCCCGCCACCGGTCCGCGGTCCGGGGACGACGAGGCGTCCCACCCCGGGACCGGAACTACGCCCGCCCCGTCCGCGGAGCGGAAGCGTGACGGTCCAGGAACTCCGACACTCCTGAGGCCCGCCGGTGGGGCAGCAGCACCCTCGCCGTCCCCGCCAGCATGCTCTGGATCCGCGAGGACTGGACCTGGTCCAGCAGGGACAGCACCCGCAGCCCCGCCTCCGCCGCCTCGTCGGGACGGCCCTCGCGGGCGAGGTCGTCGGCCAGTTCGGCGGTGTAGAGAGCGATGTTGCGCGTGAAGTGCGGGTCCTGCAGATGTGTCGCCCGCCGCGCGTGCCGGGACGCCCGCCGCCAGTCGCCCAGCGTGGACCAGCACTGCGCCTCGAGCCCCTCCAGTTCCGCCTCGCCGTAGAAGCTCATCCACTCGGGGTCGGCGTCCGAGCGGCCCCGCTCGAAGAGGGTCTGCGCGCGCACCAGTGCCTGCTCGCAGCCGGTGCGGTCGGCGAGCCCCGCCCAGCCGCCCGCCTCGCGCAGCGCCAGCAGGGACATCAGCCGGTCGGAGCCGAGCGGCCGGGCGGCACGCTGCGCGGCCTGCGCGGCCCGGACCGCCTCCCGGGGACGGCCCGTGTCCCGGGCGAGGAACGCGGTGTTGCAGAAGGCGTGTGCCTCCAGCCCCGGGTCTCCGGTCACCCGGGCGGTGGCCAGTGCCTCCGCGTAGTGCGAGCGCGCGTCGTCGAAGCGGCCGGAGTCGTGGGCCAGCCAGCCGACGGAGATGGCGAGTTCACCGGCGCCCGAGTGCAGCCGGTCGGCGGTGGTCTGCCGGGTGGCGCCGGCGTCGAGCAGCGCGTAGGCCGCGCGCAGCGGAGCCGCCGCGCGCCGGTACAGGCCGTCCGCGCCGTGCCGGTCGTCGAGCAGCCGGATGCGGCGGACCGCCTCCTCCAGCGCGGTCGCCTCGGGGGTCCCGGCGCGCCGCAGCGGCCGTTGCGCCGCCGCGGCACCGGTGGTGAGCCCCAGCGGGGCCAGCGTGGCGGCGGCCACCGTGGCGCCTCCGCCGGTCATGAATGCGCGACGCAGCACGTCGCTCTCCTCGTGGTTCAGGGGGTCTTTCGCATGGGGGTCCCCTCTGTTCGAGCGGAGCCGAGAACTCGGGGGAGGTTCGTGCGGTTGGTGCGGCTCCTGCCTGTCGTACGGCTCGAAGGCTCCTCGGGCCTCACCGGGTACCCCGTCGGGGGCGGAGGTCTCCGGTGTCTCCACGGCCGGGCGCGCCGCGCGTCCGCGGACGGACGAGCGGGGCGCGAAGCCGAGGTCGGTGAGCGTGCGGCCGGGAAACATGTGCAGGAACACCCGTTCGTACGCGTAGTTGGGGCAGCGGATCTCGCCGGCCTCCACCCGGCCGATGTAGCGCGCGTCACAGCTCACGCGCTCACCGATCTCGCGTGCCGCCCGCCGTACCAGCGCCGCGAACTCGGCCGGTGAGCGCCTGCCGCGCAGCTGTCGGAAGGCCGGATTCGGCCGGGGTGGCCGTTCGGGCTGTGACGAGGTCACGGTTGACGACGCCATGGCCGGGTCCTCTCGTGCGAACCGTCGAACCATGCCGGGCCGGGGCGATTTCGGGACGAGTCGCCCGTGTGACGCCCTGGTTCCGGCGGGCATGAACGTACCTGCTGTGAAGGACCCGCCACGCGGTGTTTGGCTACAAACCGGATATCTCATCCAAGATCTGCCATGAAGTGCCATCCTTTGCGGCGCACTTGTGCCGTAGCCGTTGACGGGCTCGCGCGTTGGACCCCATGGACCGCAACAGGGCTGTGTGGTGGAGGCGGGCATGGAGACCAGCCAGAGCAACGAACCTTGTACGTCGCCGTCGCCGTCGCCGTCCGCGTCCGTGCCGGGGGACCCGGCATGCGACCTCGTGACGGTACCGGCCCGGCAGGGGCTGGAGGCGGTCGACATCCTGCGGCGCGGAGCCGCGGACGCGGTGGGGCCCGTCCTGCACGACGACGGCTGCGACACCCTCGGCTTCCTGGTGCCGGCCGGCACCGCCGCCTGCTGGGACCTGCCCGGCAGCACCTGTACCGAGACGGACGGGCGCGGGCTGCGGCTGAATCCCGACCCACCGGTAAAGGGCTCCGACTGGCTGCTGCCGCCCGGCGAGGCCGACCTCGCCACCGACCCCGTGGTGCTGCGCCGGGCCCTGGGGGAGGCGGCCCGGCTGATCGAGGCGGCCGACAGCTGCCGGTGACGCGCGCCCCCGCGGCAGCTGCGAGAATGGAGCGGTGGGCAGGTCAAGGAGCGCGGCCGGGAAGACAGGGCGCAGGTCGGCCGCCGTCACGGCCGTCGAGGAGCCGGTCGACGGCGGGCTCGCGCAGCTCTTGCCCGACCCGGACCGCGGCCGGGCCTGGACGCTGCTGATCGACGGAGCGCCCCAGTCGCACGTCGACCTGGACGACCCGGCCCACCTCTCCTTCGAGTACCAGCGCCGCCTCGGCCATGTCATCGACCTGGTCGCCCCGCCCGGCAAGCCCGTGCACGCCGTGCATCTCGGCGGCGGGGCGTTCACCCTGGCCCGGTACGTCGCCGCCACCCGCCCCCGCTCCACCCAGCAGATCGTGGAACGGGACGCCGCTCTGGTCCAACTGGTCCGTCGCGAACTGCCCCTGGACCCGGGCGCGCGGATCCGGGTACGGGCGGTGGACGCGCGCGCGGGCCTGGCCAAGGTGCCGGACGGATGGGCGGACCTGGTCGTCGCCGACGTGTTCAGCGGCGCCCGCACCCCCGCCCACCTCACCTCCACCGAGTTCCTGGACGAGGTCCGCCGGGCTTTGAAGCCGTCCGGTGTCTACGCGGCCAACCTCGCCGACGGCCCGCCGCTCGCCCACCTGCGCGGCCAGATCGCCACCGCCGCCGCCCGGTTCGGTGAACTGGCGCTGGTCGCCGACGCGGCCGTGCTGCGTGGCAAGCGCTTCGGCAACGCGATCCTGGTCGCCTCCGACCTGCCGCTGCCGCTCGCCGAACTCACCCGCCGAGCCGCCTCCGACCCGCACCCCGGCCGGGTCGAACACGGCCGGCCGCTCACCGACTTCACCGGTGGCGCGCTTCCCGTCACGGACGAGGCGGCGGTGGCCTCACCGGCCCCGCCGCCCTCGGTGTTCCGCTGACCGTCCGAGCCCCTTCGCCCCGGGCGGCTCAGTACGTGCCCACCTCCACCCGCGGCGGACCGTCGTGCCAGGTGCAGAAGACCGACACCCGGTCCGCGCCGCGGCTGAACTCCACCCGGATCCAGCTCTCCGTCTTCCACACCTGCATCGACCAGCCGGTTCCCGGGGTCGCCGAGACGAGCGTGGCGGCGGCCGGGCCCAGGTCGAACACCGCCCGGCCGCCGTCGGTGTCGTAGGACCTGACCCGGCCGGACGCGGAGGCGGAGGCGGTGGCGGTGGGGGACGGGGGCCGCTCGCGGGCCGGGGTGCGGGTCGGTGTCGGCCGGGCCGGCCGCTCGCGCGAGACGGTGGCGGAGGGAGAGGGCACCCGGGACGCGGGCCCCGCGTCCCGCGCCGTCGCGTCGGCAGCCGTGACCGGCAGGGCGCGCGGCGGGTCGTACGCCGTCCCCGCCATCACCGTGTGCACGCCCCACCACGACAGCGTGACCGCCGCTCCGGTCGCGAGCAGCCACGCCAGTAGGTGTACGAGTCCTCTGCGCATCGCGGGCCATACTGCCTCAGCGGTACCGCCGTGCGCACATGGCGGGAGTTGTCCACAGGCGCCGCCCGGAGTTGTCCACAGGGGCCCGCCCGGCGTGGCCCGCATGGCGTACGGTGCGGCGCATGGCAAGTGTGCTCGTGGTCGAGGACGACCAGTTCGTACGCTCGGCGCTCATCCGGCATCTGACCGACGCCGCACACACCGTGCGCAGCGTCGGTACGGCACTGGAGGCGCTGCGCGAGGTCGCCCATTTCCGCTTCGACGTGGTCATCCTGGACCTCGGACTGCCCGACCTGGACGGCTCCGAGGCACTGAAGATGCTCCGCGGCATCACCGACGTGCCGGTCATCATCGCCACCGCCCGGGACGACGAGACGGAGGTCGTCCGACTGCTGAACGCCGGGGCGGACGACTATCTGACCAAGCCGTTCTCCGTCGAGCACCTCTCCGCCCGGATCGCGGCCGTACTGCGCCGGGCCCGTACCGGCGGCGCCGAGGCCACGCCCTCGACCGTGCTGTGCGTCGGCGGCCTGACCGTCGACCCGCTGCGCCGCCAGGCCGAACTGGACGGCGTCCGGCTCGACCTCACCCGCCGCGAGTTCGACCTGCTCGCCTTCCTGGCCGGTCGGCCCGGGGTCGTCGTCCCGCGCAAGGAACTCCTCGCGGAGGTCTGGCAGCAGTCCTACGGCGACGACCAGACCATCGACGTCCATCTGTCCTGGCTGCGCCGGAAGTTGGGTGAGACGGCCGCCCGGCCCCGCTATCTGCACACGCTCCGGGGTGTCGGCGTGAAGCTCGAACCCCCTGTGGACGGGGAGCCGCGATGAGGTGGGCGCTGGTCAAGGTCTGCCTGGCGGTCACCACGATGGTCGTGGTCGCCTTCGCCGTGCCGCTCGGCCTGGTCGTCAAGGAGATGGCCCGCGACCGCGCCTTCTCGAACGCCGAACGGGAGGCCGCCGCGGTCGCGCCCGCCCTGTCCATCACCGCCGACCGGGACGAGCTGGAGCGGGTGGTGGCCTCGGCCGGTGCCGACTCCGGGATGGCCGTCCACCTGCCGGCCGACGACGGCCGGGCCGCACTCGACCTCGGCCGGCAGCGTGCCGCCGCCCGCGACGTCGAGACCGTGCGAAGACTCGGCCGCGCCTCCACCACCGCCGTGCCCGGCGGCTCCACCCTGCTCCAGCCGGTCGCGCTCGGCTCCGGCGCCATCGCGGTGGTCGAGGTGTACGTCCCCGAGACCGAGATGACCAACGGCGTCGGAACGGCCTGGGCGGTGCTCGCGGCCGTCGGTCTCGGGCTGATCGTCGGCTCGGTCGCCGTCGCCGACCGGCTCGGGGTGCGCATGGTGCGTCCGGCACGGCGGCTGGTCGAGGGCGCGCAGGAGCTGGGCGAGGGCAAGCTGGGCGCCCGGGTGCCGGAGGAGGGCCCGACCGAACTCCACCTGGCCGCAGTCGCGTTCAACTCCATGGCCGACCAGGTCGTCCAGCTCCTCGCCAACGAACGCGAGCTGGCGGCCGACCTCTCGCACCGGCTGCGCACCCCGCTCACCGTCCTCCGGCTGAACGCGGCCTCCCTGGGCGCCGGACCGGCCGCCGAGCAGACCCGGGCCGCCGTCGCCCAGCTGGAGCGCGAGGTCGACACCATCATCCGGACGGCCCGGGAGGCCAAGCCGCAGACGGCCGCCGCCGTGCCCGGAGCCGGCTGCGACGCGGCCGAAGTGGTTCGCCAGCGCATGGAGTTCTGGTCCGCGCTCGCCGAGGACGAGGGCCGCAAGTGGCGGGTGGCCGGCGTCGAGCGGCCGGTGCGGCTGCCCGTGGCCCGCGCCGACCTGGCCGCCGCGCTCGACGCCCTGCTCGGCAACGTCTTCCGGCACACCTGCGAGGGCACCGCCTTCGCGGTCGACGTGCACAACGGGGAGGACGCGGTGATCGTGCTCGTCTCGGACGCGGGCCCGGGCATACCCGACCCCGAGGCGGCGATGGCCCGCGGCCGGGGCTCCGGCGCCGCCGGCTCGACCGGCCTCGGCCTGGACATCGTCCGCCGGCTCGCCGAGTCCACCGGCGGCGACGTCCGCATCGGCGCGTCGGTGCTGGGCGGCACCGAGGTGCGGATCTGGTTCCAGCTGGACGGGCGCAAACCGGTGGGCCGGGGTCACCGGGGTGCGGTGCGGCGCCGCCGGCCGGGCCGACTGGTCTCTACCTTTAACCGATCCCGATCGCTCCCTTAAGCGGACCATAAGCTACTCAACCACCGCCCTGAACAAGCCGATTGTCCGAATCGGGCTCGCTAGCGTGCTGCCACACCCACAGGGCCCACCACCCCCTGTGAACCCCCAGTGAGCAGCGAAAGCAGGCACGCGCATGAGCACGCACCGGCGCAGGATCAGCGGCAGGAACAAGGCGATAGGCGGCCTGGTCGCCGCGGCCGTGGTCGGCGGCGCCGCGGTCCTGCTCACCGGCACCGCCAACGCGGCCGGCGTGAACGCCGCGTACACCAGGACCAGCGACTGGTCGACCGGCTACACCGCCCAGTACGTCGTCACCAACAACAGCGGCCAGACCGAGAAGACCTGGACGCTGGAGTTCGACCTGCCGGCGGGCGCGCGGCTCAGCTCCCTGTGGAACGGCGAGTCGAGCGTCAGCGGCCGGCACGTCACCGTCAAGCCGGCGAAGTGGGACACCGCCGGCCTGGCCCCCGGCAAGTCGGTCACCCTCGGCTTCGTGGTGAGCGGCAGCGGCGACCCGACGGGCTGCCGTATCGACGACACCCGGTGTTCCGCGGACGGCGGCGCCACCCCCGAGCCGAGCGGCCGGCCGACCGATCCCCAGTCGCCGACCCCCACCCCCACCAGGACGAACACCCCGGCCCCCACCAGCACCGCCACCCCCACGAAGAGCGCGCCCCCGACCCCCACCGCCAGCACGGGCACCGGCACCACCGCCTCCGCCGGCTTCGCCCCCTACGTCGACACCTCCCTCTATCCGGCCTTCGACCTCCTCGGCACGGCCGAGGCCACCGGAGTGAAGAACTACAACCTCGCCTTCCTCACCGACGGCGGCGGCTGCACCCCCAAGTGGGGCGGTGTCACGGACCTGACCGGCGATGGCGTGGCCGCGCAGATCGGCGCCCTGCGCGCCAAGGGCGGTGACGTCCGCGTCTCCTTCGGCGGCGCCTCCGGCTCGGAGCTGGCCACCACCTGCTCCTCCGCCGACGCGCTGGCGGCGGCGTACGGCAAGGCGATCGACGCGTTCAAGCTCACCAAGGTCGACTTCGACATCGAGGGCGGCGCGCTGCCGAACACCGCCGCCAACACCCGCCGCGCCCGGGCCATCGCCGAACTCCAGGCCCAGCACCCCGGCCTGGACGTCTCCTTCACCCTCCCGGTGATGCCCGAGGGGCTCACCCAGGACGGCGTGAACCTCCTGGCCGACGCCAAGTCCAACGGCGTGCGGATCGACACCGTCAACATCATGGCGATGGACTACGGCGCCTCGTACAGCGGTGACATGGGCACCTACGCGGAGCAGGCGGCGACCGCCACCCAGGCGCAGGTCAAGAGCGTGCTGGGCCGGTCGGACTCCGCCGCCTGGAAGACGGTCGCGGTCACCCCGATGATCGGTGTCAACGACGTCTCCTCCGAGGTCTTCAAGGTCGAGGACGCCGGCCAGCTGGTCGACTTCGCCAAGTCCAAGGGCCTCGGCGGGCTCTCCATGTGGTCCGCGACCCGCGACAAGCAGTGCGACGGCGGTACCAAGCCCACCGCGGACGCCACGTGCAGCTCGATCATCCAGGACAAGTCCGCCTTCTCGAAGGCGTTCGGGGCGTTCAACTGACCCGGCGCCGACGGGTCGCCTGAGCGGGGGCGCGGTACTCCGGGGGGAGGGCCGCGCCCCTTCCGGCTGTGGTCAGACCGCGGTCGCACCTGCGCCGACACTCCCGTCCGGTCTCCCAGGGCATCAGGTGCTCGCATTATGCAGGGGAGCGCTCCCGCGAGAAAGGGGGCGGCCAGGTTCGCCGCGCGGAGGGCACCGATCCGGGGGCGGGGCTGGTGCGCGAAGGGTGCCGATTCGGCGGACCGGTGTGTGGAGACTGCCGATCCGGGCGGGCGGGCCGGTGCGTGGAGGGAGTCGATCCGGGCGGGCGGACCGATGTGCGGAGGATGCCGATTCGGGCGGGCCGGAACGGTGTGCCGAGGGGATTGCTCCGGGCGGGCCGGGTCGGTGGGCGGCGGAGGCGGGCGGGCCGGAGTGTGTGCGGGGTGTCGTCCCGTCAGGCCGACTCGCGTACCACCAGTTCGGTCGGCAGGACCACGCCCCGCTGTCCGGTGCCGCGGTGGGCGATCTCCTCCAGCAGGAGACCCGCCATCGCCCGGCCCATCTCCTCCAGCGGCTGGCGGACGCTGGTCAGCGGTGGGTCGACGTGCCGGGCCACGATCGAGTCGTCGAAACCGATCAGCGCGACGTCCTGCGGTACCCGGCGGCCCACCGCGCGCAGTTCCTGCACCGCGCCGAAGGCCATCACGTCGGAGGCGGCGAAGACGGCGTCCAGATCCGGGCGCCGGTGCAGCAGTTCCCGCATGGCCGCGCGCCCGCCCTCCTCCGTGAAGTCGCCCGCCGCGACCAGGTCCTCCTCGACGGCGGCCCCGGTCTCCCGCAGGGCCTCGCGGTAGCCGTCGAGCCGCGCCCTCGCCACGTCCATGTCCAGGGGGCCCGTGATGGTGCCGATGGACCGGCGGCCACTCGCCAGCAGATGCCGTACGGCGAGCCGGGCGCCGCCCCGGTTGTCCGCGCGGACATGGCCCAGCCGCTCCCGGTCGCTGCGCCGCCCGGCCAGCACGGTCGGCACGGCCAGTTCGTCGAGCCGGTCGGGCAGCGTGTCCTCGCCGTGGACCGCCATCATCAGTACACCGTCCACCCGTTGGGCGGCGAGGTAGGCGGCGAGCCGGCCGTGCTCCTTCTCGTCGCCCGTGAGGACCAGCAGCAACTGCATCCCCGCGTCGGCGAGTCCGGCGGACACGCCCCGGATGATCCCCGAGAAGTACGGTTCGGAGAAGAGCCGGTTCTCGGCGTCGGGCACGACCAGCGCGACCGAGTCCGTGCGGCGCGTGGCCAGCGAACGGGCGGCACGGTTGGGGACGTAGCCGAGTTCCGCGATCGCTCGCTCGACGGCCGCCCGGGACCGGTCGCTGACCTTCGGCGAGCCGTTGATGACCCGCGAGACCGTGCCGCGGCCCACGCCGGCCCGTGCGGCCACGGCGTTCAACGTCGGGCGCCGGGCCTCCGCGGTTCTGGGCGGCTGCGGCGGTTCGGCAGGGCTCATCGTTCACCTTCCGGCATGTCGGGGGGAGAGCGCTTCATTCTGGACCAGAGCGTGCGGCAACCACCCCGCGCCGATGCCGAATTGTCCGCAGTCGCCGATGGACCCGCCGGTGACCTGGCCCGACGCGGTACCGCACGGCCGAAGGGCGAGCCGGCCGCGCGGTGTCGCGCGACACGTTCACGTGACGCGCTGAACACGCTTACGCAACAACGCCGTCTTCAAGTCTTGACACCCGGCCCGGCACCAACGAGTCTTCCGGCATGCCGCGTGGGAGCGGTCCCACGGGGTGACCGGGGGTCTCTCCCGTTCGGATCGAACCACCCATGGCCTTCCCCTCTACCTTGCATGGCACACCGTTGACCAGCACCTTTCCTCCGCACGCCATGTGCTGTCGGCTAGTCGCTGCTCAAAACCGAGAGGGCAGGTCCGGACCGCCGGGCCCGGCGGTCCGATTCCTGAGGTCCCGTTCCCCACTGGAACAAGGAGTAGTGGAATGCGCATCACCCGTACCGGCGGCGGTCACGGCCGCAGAGCGGCGACCCTGACCACGACGGTCCTGACGGCCTCCGCCCTGCTGCTGACCGGCTGCAGCAGCGACGACGACTCGGACAGCTCGGATGCCAACGGGAACATCACCCTCACGGTGGCCGACTTCGGGCAGTTCGGCTACAAGGAGGCCGATCTGTTCGCCAAGTACCACCAGCTGCACCCGAACATCACGGTCAAGGAAGAGACCACCGCCAACGAGCAGGACTACTACCCGAAGCTCCTGCAGCAGCTGAACACGGGCAGTGGCCTCGCGGACGTCACGGGCATCGAGGTCGGGCGCATCAAGGAGGTCGTGGACACCCAGGCGGGCAAGTTCGCCGACCTCAGCAAGACGATCGACGTCAGCGACTGGGTGTCCTGGAAGGAGAAGCAGGCCACCGCCGAGGACGGCACGGTGATAGGCGCCGGTACCGACATCGGCCCCATGTCCCTGTGCTACCGCAAGGACCTCTTCGAGAAGGCGGGCCTGCCCTCGGACCGCGAGGCCGTCGCCAAGGCCGTCGCCGGCGGCTGGGAGGACTACCTTCGGCTCGGTGAGCAGTACAAGAAGAAGGCGCCGTCCGGCACGTACTTCATGGACTCCGCGTCCGCCATGTACAACGCGGTCGTCAGCTCCTCCTCCGAGCAGTACTACGACGCCGACGGCAAGCCGGTGTACAAGGACAGCCAGTCCGTGAAGCAGGGCTGGGACCTGGCCGCCGAGGCCGCCGACAAGAAGCTGAGCCAGGGCCTGCCGCAGTTCACCGACGCCTGGAACGCGGCGCTGCGCAAGGGCACGGTGGCCACCGTGGCCTGCCCCGCGTGGATGGCCGGCCAGATCTCCGTCAACTCCGGTGACGCCTACAAGGGCAAGTGGGACATCTCCCGTGCCCCCGGCTCGACGGCGGCCAACTGGGGCGGCTCCTTCCTGGCCGTCCCGAAGAGCGGCAAGCACCTCAAGGAGGCCACGGAGCTGGTCAAGTGGCTGACCGCCCCCGAGCAGCAGGCCGCGGTGTTCAAGGCGATCGGGGTTTTCCCATCCAACAAGGGCGCCTACGAGCTGGCCGACGTGAAGAACGCCAAACTCGCGTACTTCGGCGACGCCCCCATCGGGCAGATCTACGCCGAGGAGGCCAAGTCCATCCCCGAGGCGGTGCTCGGCCCGAAGGACGGCGTGATCAAGGACACGATCTCCACCCAGATCAACAACATGGAGCAGCGGGGCACCGAGTCCGCCGACGCGTGGAAGGCCGCGAGCGAGTCCATCGACAAGGCGCTCGGCTAGCCGCTCCGGCGCGGCGGCCCACCAGGCGCCCGCACCGCGCCGGTGAGCGCTCGACGACGTGAGCGCTGCCCGGCGAACGGGCGGCGCCGCCGCACCACCCGGCGGGGCCCGGCAGCCGACGGCCGGGCTTCGCCTCACTCGCGCGTCAGGCCGCGGCGTGGGCCGTTCGCCACCGTACCGATCCGGCACCGGGAGCGGCGGGCCGGTCCCGGTCCCGGACGCGCCTGCCGCCCCACCCGGCCGAAACCTTCAGGGAAGGACTCCCTCCGTGGCAACGACAACCCCCGCCCGGGGTGCCTGCACCCCGCCGCCAGGCGGCACCGGTGCCGCGTCGAACGGACGCGGCACATGGCGCGCCCGGCTGTGGCGCTTCGACGACAAGGTGTCCCCGTACGCCTACATCGCCCCCTTCTTCCTGATCTTCGGTGCCTTCGGGCTCTACCCGCTCCTCTACACCGGCTGGATCGCCCTGCACCGGGTGGAGATGACGGGCCTCGACCAGTCCCAGTGGGTCGGCTGGGACAACTTCGCCAAGATCCTCCAGGACTCCGAGTTCTGGACGGCCGTCTTCAACACCTTCGTCATCGGTGTCATCTCCACCGTCCCGCAGCTGCTGGTGGCGCTGGGCCTGGCCCACCTGCTCAACTACAAGCTGCGGGCCAGCACGTTCTGGCGGACCGTCATCCTCACCCCCTACGCCACCTCGGTGGCCACCGCCGCCCTGGTCTTCGCGCTGGTCTTCCGCGCCGACGGCGGCATCCTCAACTGGGTGCTGCACTTCTTCGGCGCCGGCAACATCGAGTGGGGCAACGGGGAGTGGACCTCCAAGATCGCCATCTCGGTCATCGTGATCTGGCGCTGGACCGGCTACAACGCGCTCATCTACCTGGCGGCCATGCAGGCGGTCCCCACCGACCTGTACGAGGCCGCGTCGATCGACGGGGCGTCGCGCTGGCAGCAGTTCCGCAAGGTGACCGTTCCCTCGCTGCGGCCGACGATCCTGTTCACCATCGTCATCTCCACCATCGGCTCGATGCAGCTGTTCGGTGAGCCGCTGCTGTTGCAGGGCGGCACTCTCGGCTCGATCGGCGGCAGCGAGCACCAGTACGAGACGCTCAGCATCTACCTCTTCAACTACGGCTGGAAGCTGGGTCATCTGGGTCCGGCAGCGGCCGTGGCCTGGGCCATGCTCGTCCTGCTGCTGCTCATCGCCCTGATCAACTGGATCGTCGGCCGGTTCGTGCGCAACAACGCGGCCTGACGGGAGCGACATCGATGACCACGACCAGTCCCACCACGACCGTGCCGGACCTCGGCCCGGCACCGCTTCCCACCGCCCCCGGCAAGGGCCCCGGCCGCTTCCGGGTGGGAGCCGGCCAGCAGTTGCGGGGCGGCCCGTTCACCTATGCCGCCCTGATCGTCGTCGGCCTCGGCTCGGTCCTCCCGCTGTACTGGACACTGGTGGCCGCCTCGCACGATCAGCAGCGCGTCCTGGACAGCCCGCCACCGCTCGTGCCGGGCGGCAGGCTGTGGGGCAACCTCCAGGCGGCCTGGGAGCAGGCTCACCTCGGCAAGGCCATCGTCAACAGCGTCATCGTGGCCGGCTGCATCACCGCCGCCACCCTCTTCTTCTGCACCCTCGCCGGCTATGCCTTCGCCAAGATGCGCTTTCGCGGCCGTGGCGCGCTGATGACCGCGGTCATCGCCACGCTGACGATCCCGCCGCAGCTCAGCGTCGTCCCGCTGTTCATGATGATGTCGGACATCGGGTGGGGCGGCAGGCTGGAGTCGGTGATCTTCCCGACCCTGGTCGGCGCCTTCGGGGTCTTCTTCATGCGCCAGTACCTGGTGGAGGCCCTGCCGTACGAGCTGATCGAGGCGGCCAAGGTGGACGGGGCGAGCAACTTCCGCATCGTGTGGAGCGTGGTCCTCCCGGTGGCCCGGCCCGCCATGATGGTGCTGGGCATGCTCACCTTCGTCCAGGCGTGGAACGACTTCTTCTGGCCCTTCCTCGCGCTGAACCAGGAGAACCCCACCATCCAGGTGGCGCTCGGCCAGCTCAGTGCCTCGTACACCCCGGACCAGAGCATCGTCATGGCCGGGGCGCTGATCAGCACCCTGCCTCTGCTGGTGGTCTTCGTGATCTTCGGCAAGCAGATCGTCGGCGGGATCATGGCGGGCGCGGTCAAGGGCTGAGACGGCCCGCCGGGCCGGCCGCCACGGTGCCGGCCCGCCCCGTGGCCGGCGCGCACCCGATCCCGCCGGCCCGTCCCGTGGCCGGCGCGCACCTGGCCCCGCCGGCCCGCCCCGCGTGTCCGGTCCGGTACCGACCGCCCCTGAGACCGCCCCGCGGTGGGCCGTACCGGACCGGGCGCTCCGCCCGGATCCGCGCACCGCGTCCCGCCCCCTTTCTCTCCTGCCTCCGCCCTCCTCTCTCTTACTCCCGCACCGCCGGACCGCCGTCCGCCGCCCGTTTCCGACCCCCTTGGGAGCGTTCTCACGATGACCGCCGTACGACCCGAGATCACGGCCCAGCCGGCCTCGGCACCGTCCTTCCCGACCGGCTTCGTCTGGGGTGCCGCCACCGCCGCCTACCAGGTGGAGGGCGCCGCCGCCGAGGACGGCCGCACCCCGTCCATCTGGGACACCTTCAGCCACACCCCCGGCAAGGTCCGCAACGGCGACACCGGTGACATCGCCGCCGACCACTACCACCGGTACCGCGACGACGTGGCGCTGATGAAGGACCTCGGCCTCAAGGCGTACCGGTTCTCCGTCTCCTGGTCCCGGGTCCAGCCCACCGGCCGCGGGCCCGCCGTCGAACGCGGTCTGGACTTCTACCGCCGCCTCACCGACGCGCTCCTGGAGGCGGGCATCACCCCGGTCGCCACCCTCTACCACTGGGATCTGCCGCAGGAACTGGAGGACGTGGGCGGCTGGCCGCACCGTGACACCGCCCACCGCTTCGCCGACTACGCCGATCTCGTGGCCCGCGCTCTCGGCGACCGGGTCGGGACGTGGACCACCCTCAACGAACCCTGGTGCTCGGCGTTCCTGGGGTACGGCTCCGGCGTCCACGCGCCGGGGCGGACCGATCCGGCCGCCACGCTGCGTGCCGCGCACCACCTGAACCTGGCCCACGGCCAGGCCGTCGGCGCCCTGCGCGCCGCCCTGCCGGCCACCGCCCAGACCTCCATCACCCTGAACCTGCACCAGGTGCGCCCGCTCACCGGCAGCCCCGACGACGCCGAGGCCGCGCGCCGCATCGACGCGGTCGGCAACCGGATCTTCACCGGCCCCCTCCTGGACGGCGCCTACCCCGAGGACCTGCTGGCCGACACCGCGCACCTGGTCGACTGGGGCCGGCTGGTGCGCGACGGGGACCTGGCGGAGATCTCCCGGCCCATCGACGTGCTCGGCGTCAACTACTACTCGCCGACCGTGGTCTCCCTGCCCGCCGACGGAGCCGCGAGCACCGGGAACGACGGCCACGGCGCGAGCGACCACTCGCCGTGGACCGGTTCCGAGCACATCGCCTTCCACCTCGCCAATGCCGACCTGACCGCGATGAACTGGGCCATCGACGCGGACGGACTGCACACACTGCTGACCGGACTGGCGGCCTCGCATCCGCGACTGCCGCTCATGGTCACCGAGAACGGCGCCGCGTTCGACGACTACGTCTCCCCCGAGGGACGGGTCGCCGACCCCCAGCGGATCGCCTATCTGCATGCCCACCTGGACGCCGTCCGCCGCGCCATCGCCGACGGCGCCGACGTGCGCGGCTACTTCCTGTGGTCACTGCTGGACAACTTCGAGTGGTCCTACGGCTACTCCAAGCGCTTCGGCGCCGTCTACGTCGACTACCCCACCCAGCGCCGCATCCCGAAGGACAGCGCCCACTGGTACGCCGAGGTGATCCGCGGCAACGCCCTGCCCGGCTGACCTGCGCCGGACGGCGGGCGTGACCCGGGCTCCGGTCCCGCCCGCCGCAGCCGCCGGAATCGAGGGCACCGCCGTCACGGCTGTTACATTCCTGGCCTGACGGCGGTGAGCGGAAGGCGGCGACTATGGCGGGCAACGGTGTGAGGGGCCGGGGCGGCCGGCGGCCGACCCTGGAAGAGGTCGCCGCCCGGGCCGGGGTCGGCCGGGGCACGGTCTCCCGGGTGATCAACGGCTCGCCCCGGGTCAGCGACACCACCCGCGCCGCCGTCGAGGCGGCCGTCGCCGAGCTCGGCTACGTCCCCAACACCGCGGCCCGAGCCCTCGCGGCCAACCGTACCGACGCCATCGCCCTGGTCGTTCCCGAGCCGGAGACCCGGTTCTTCGCCGAGCCGTACTTCTCCGACATGCTGCGCGGGGTCGGCGCGGAACTCTCCGACACCGAGATGCAGTTGCTGCTGATCTTCGCCGGCAGCGACCGGGAACGGCAGCGTCTGGCCCAGTACCTGGCGGCCCACCGCGTCGACGGCGTCCTGCTGGTCTCGGTGCACGCCGACGACCCGCTGCCCGATCTGCTGGCCCAGTTGGAGATCCCGGCCGTGATCAGCGGCCCGCGCTCGGCGGCCGAGTCGCTCACCTCGGTGGACTCGGACAACTACGGCGGCGCCCGCTCGGCGGTGGAGCACCTGCTGAGCCGGGGCCGCCGCCGGATCGCGCACATCACCGGCCGGCTGGACGTCTACGGCGCCGAGCGCCGCGTGGCCGGCTACCGCGACGCCCTGCGCGACGCCGGCCACGCGGTGGACGAACTCCTCATCGAGGCGGGTGACTTCACCGAGGAGGGGGGCCGCCGCGCGATGACGACCCTGCTGTCCCGCCATCCCGACCTGGACGCGGTCTTCGCCGGCTCGGACGTGATGGCGGCCGGCGCCCGGCAGGTGCTGCGCGAGGCGGGCCGCCGCATCCCCGACGACGTCGCCCTGGTCGGGTACGACGACTCCGCCATCGCCCGCCACATGGACCCGCCGCTCACCAGCGTCCGTCAGCCGATCGAGGAGATGGGCCGCGCGATGATCGACTTCCTGCTCGCGGAGATCGCCGGCCGCCGGCCGGCCGCGTCCGGCGAGCCGGAGCGGCGGCAGGCGGTGCTGCCCACGGAGCTGGTGGTCCGGGCGTCGTCGTGAACGGCGCGCGCCCCGGGGCGGCCGAGGCGGCCCGCGCCGCCCCCGGAAAACGCAGCAGCCGGTGACTCCGTCTCGCGACGGAGTCACCGGCTGCTGACTCAGGGTGAGTGACGGGACTCGAACCCGCGGCATCCTGGACCACAACCAGGTGCTCTACCAGCTGAGCTACACCCACCATGACCGGTGGTGGAACTTGTCGTTTCCCCGACCGGCCGAGAAGAAGTCTACAGGGTCCGAAGGGGTGCTCGCGCACAGGTTTTCGCGCGGGCCCCTTCGTGATCCCTTCGCCGGCTCCCGCGGGGCCCGGGGGCCCGCGGGCGGGCTACTGCGCGGGCAGGACGTGCTTGGCGGCGATCGCCTTCGCCGTGTCGGAGTCCGGGCCGGGCTGCGGCACGAAGACGGCCTCGCGGTAGTAGCGCAGCTCGGCGATCGACTCACGGATGTCGGCGAGGGCCCGGTGGTTGCCGTTCTTCTCCGGGCTGTTGAAGTACGCCCGCGGGTACCAGCGGCGGGCCAGCTCCTTGATCGAGGACACGTCGACGATCCGGTAGTGGAGGTACTCCTCCAGGGTCGGCATGTCCCGCAGCAGGAAGCCCCGGTCGGTGCCCACGGAGTTGCCGCACAACGGTGCCTTGCCGGGCTCCTTCACGTACTCCTTCACGTACGCCAGCACCTGCTCCTGGGCGTCCTCCAGGGTCGTGCCGTGGTCAAGCTCCGCGAGGAGCCCGGACGCGGTGTGCATCTGACGCACCACCTCCGGCATCGTCTCCAGTGCCCGGGCCGGCGGGCGGATGACGATGTCCACCCCTTCGCCGAGTACGTTCAGCTCGGAGTCGGTGACGAGGGCGGCCACCTCGATGAGCGCGTCGTCGGACAGCGAGAGGCCGGTCATCTCGCAGTCGATCCACACCATGCGATCGTTCATGTGTCTCACCTTACGGTGAGCGGCGCTGAGCTGGACCGACCGTGCGGCGACCTCTCGGTGCGCGGACACGGCGAAGGGGGCGGAGTCCGGCTCCGCCCCCTTCGTTTCCCTGTCCGGCCGTCCCTCAGCTGCCGCTGCGCGGCCCCGGCAGCAGGCCCACCGCGCCGGCCGCGGCCCGACGGCTCTGCATCGGCACCCCGCCGTCCCGGTGGTCGTGCAGCAGGGCGGAGGCCGGGGGCACCGGCCCGGGGCCGGGCAGGCCCGCGGGCGCGCCCTGCTGTCCGGGCGCCGGCATCGCCGGCTCCGTCTCACCCGGCCTGTCGCCCTGCGGCCGGCGGGCCCGGTAGGCGGCCCGGTAGGCGGCGGGGGACGAGCCGAGCTGACGGCGGAAGTGCCCGCGCAGCGCGACGGGGGAGCGGAAGCCGCACCGGCCCGCCACCTCGTCCACGGAGTAGTCCGACGTCTCCAGCAGCCGCTGCGCCTGGAGCACCCGCTGTGTGATCAGCCATTGCAGCGGAGCGCTTCCGGTCAGCGAGCGGAAACGGCGGTCGAACGTACGGCGGCTCATATAGGCGCGTGCCGCCAGCGTCTCCACGTCGAACTGCTCGTGGAGGTGTTCCAGCGCCCAGGCGACGACCTCGGCGAGCGGGTCGGCGCCGATCTCCTCCGGTAAAGACCGGTCGAGATAGCGCTCCTGGCCGCCCGACCGGCGCGGCGGGACCACCAGGCGCCGGGCGAGCGCACCGGCCGCCTCGTTGCCGTGGTCCGTCCGCACGATGTGGAGACAGAGATCGATTCCGGCCGCCGTACCCGCCGATGTGAGCACGTCGCCGTCGTCGACGAACAGCTCCCGTGGATCGACGTGCACCGACGGATAGCGCTTGGCCAGCGTCGGTGCGTACATCCAGTGGGTGGTCGCCGGGCGGCCGTCCAGCAGTCCGGCCGCCGCGAGCACGAAAGCGCCCGTGCACAGCCCGACGATGCGGGCGCCTTCCTCGTGTGCCCGGCGCAGCGCGTCGAGTGCTTCCTCCGGTGGCGGTGATGTGATCGAACGCCAGGCCGGTACGACGACCGTCCCGGCGCGGGAGATCGCCTCCAGTCCATGCGGCGCGGTGAGTTCCAGGCCCCCTGTGGTCCGCAGCGGGCCTTCCTCGCCGGCACACACCAACAGGCGGTAGCGCGGCACGCCGGCGTCCTGGCGGTCGATCCCGAACACCGACAGCGGAATGGAACTCTCGAAAATGGGACCGCCGCTGAACAGCAGCACCGCGACGATCTCCTTGCGGCGTCGCCCGGAGAGTTTCCGGGCCGCGGCATCCGGCGCGGCAGTGGAGTCGTGGCTCATCCTGCTAAGCCCCCCTCGGTGGTCGCGGCTCCTCGGTTGTGTCGCTCCTGCACGTTTCCCCTCGGTCCTGCACGAGTCCCCCGCCGTACAACAGTCAAGATCGAATTTACTGGGTCCCGCGATCCCGCGGTGACCAGTTCGACACGCCGGACATTGTCGACATGACAACTTGGCGTGAAGCATTCGATCACGAAGCGTTGCACTCGTGAGGCGTGCAGGGAAGTGCGCCTTGTCGCAGTGGCCAAACCGCGTAGGGTGCGCAGCGGTCCCTGGACCCTTTCCGTGCAGGTGGAACGGGGGTTGGGGGGTGGTCGGGACCCCTCCTGGTCGATATCCAGAAGTTGGCCGAAAACCAGCGCTTAGAGGCGCGGAAACAGGTCAGTCGACCGGTGTCTGCCCTCGCGTGTGACGTCCGCCTCTTTGCGCGGCGCAACGCGCGGCACCCCGCTCCGAGCGGCGCAGCAGCACCCGGCACACAGCCGTGACGGCGGCGAGGCCCAGCGCGGTTCCCGCCGCGCCGGCCAGCGAGGTGCCGTACCAGAGCAGCACCACGGGCACGAGCACGCAGCTGAAGGCGGCCCAGCGGATCACATCGCTCGCGGTGTCCGGCGCGGGGCGCGGTTCGCTGCTGGATCCGGGTCCGGGCATCTCGTACTCCCTGTGGCGGTGGCTCACCCCGGTTCAACGCCCGTTCGACCGGTCGGTCACCGACGGTACTTCTGTGAATCCCGTGCAAACCGCCTGTACGGGGCAGCAACCATTGCGTTACGGGCGCGGCTCGTGCATGCTCCGGTGAACCCCTACGGACGTCGGGGGAGCCGCTCACGGAGCGTGCGCGGTATCTGTGCTCAGGAGGCGTGCCGCCGTACCCTTGGGGGTATGGGCTTGGGAAGATGTTTCCCGGACACAGCTCCGCCGCACACTGTCGTCCCTCCCTAAAGGATCACAACGCCGAGACAGTCATGGCCGGTCACGAATTCTTCGAACCCGCGGACCGCAAGCGGCCGGTCGCCGATCCCACGGCGGCCGATCCCCTGGCGGCGGAAGAGTCACGCCCTTCCTGCGACCCCGCCTTCCGGCACGGAGTCGTCGTCGGCTTCGACGGCTCCACCTCGAGCGAGCGCGCCCTCGCCTACGCGATCGGCATGGCCCACCGCTCCCACTCCGGCCTGATCATCGTGCATGTCGCCAACCGGTTGCCCACGACCGTGTGGGCCGGCTGCGAGCCGCCCGTCTTCGTCGACGTGCCGGACCACCGCACCGAGGTCCTGGGGCTGGAACTGGCCTGTGCGGAGTACCTGGCCGAGGTTCCGTGGATCCTGGTCGAGCGGGGCGGGGACATCTGCCACGAACTCGAAGAGGTGGGCCGGGAGTACGAGGCCGACGCGATCGTCGTGGGCTCCACGCACGGCATCGTCGGCCGGATCTTCGGCTCCGTCGCGGGGCGGCTCGCCAAACGGGCGAAGCGGCCCGTGATCGTCATCCCCTGACCCGCGTCACCCGCCCCCTCCAACTCCCTTTGTGCAACGCGAAACTACTCGCGCGTAGAGGTGGGTTGTGCCCTTGTGAAGGGCATATACCGGTCACCGCGCAACTGCACAGCACGAAGGGAGCCCGCCGTGGACAACGAAGTCTCCGCGGGAAACGGAAGCACTGTTGTGGTCGGCCGACTCGCCCTGGGGATCACCCTGTTGGCGTTCGGGCTCGGTACGACCGGTGTCATCGACGGCGTGGCCACGTCCGACGCCGTCTCAGTGGCCCACTACGTGGGCGGAGTTGCCCTGTTCCTCGTCGGCCTGGTGGCCTTCCGCGGCGGCGACGGCGTGTCCGGCACCGGCTTCGTGGCCCTCGGCGCGCTGTGGTTCACCTGGGCGGCCGGCGGTCACTCGTCCGCCGACGCGGCCGGGCTGTTCCTGCTTCTGTTCGCCCTCGTGGCTCTGACTCTGACCCTCGCGGGCGGGGACGGCCTCGGACAGGTCATGTACGGGCTGCTGTTCCTGGCGATGGTGGTGCTGGCCGTCGCGGCCTTCACCGACAGTTCCGCTCTCGCGAAGGCCGGGGGCTGGGTGGCCGTCGTGTCGGGGGCGGTGGCCTGGTACGCGGCGACCGCGGCGCTCGCGCACTGGCCGACAGCCCTTTCCGGGCGTGCCGCCGGCCGGGGGGTGACGGCCACCGGCTGACACTCAGCGGCACTGGAAGGACCCCCGCGTGTCTGGTGGCACACGTGGGGGTCCGTTCCGTTGTCGCGCCCGTGCGGGTGCGTTGTGGCTGCTCGCGCGGTTCCCCGCGCCCCTTGCGGGGCGCGGTCCTCCGTGCGCCTGGCGGCGTGCGGTTCCCTGTGCC
The DNA here is from genome assembly GCF_044546845.1 of Streptomyces sp. NPDC053076. Classification (NCBI taxonomy): domain Bacteria; kingdom Bacillati; phylum Actinomycetota; class Actinomycetes; order Kitasatosporales; family Streptomycetaceae; genus Streptomyces; species Streptomyces sp. NPDC053076. Next base: position 229,474 of record NZ_JBITZL010000002.1, read on the forward strand.
CCCTGAGGGGGCGCGGTTCCCCGCGTCCCTAGCCGGGGGTGCGTCCTACTCGACCGTCACCGACTTCGCGAGGTTCCGCGGCTTGTCGATGTCGCGGCCCAGGGCCAGCGCCGTGTGGTAGGCGAGGAGCTGGAGCGGGATGCCCATCAGGATCGGGTCCAGTTCGTCCTCGTTCTTCGGGACGAGGATCGTCTGGTCGGCCTTCTCCTGGTGCTGGTGGGCCACGGCGAGGATCTTGCCCTCGCGCGCCTTGATCTCCTCCAGCGCCGCGCGGTTCTTCTCCAGCAGGTCGTCGTCGGGGACGATCGCGACCGTGGGGAGGGCCGGCTCGATGAGGGCCAGCGGTCCGTGCTTGAGCTCGGAGGCCGGGTACGCCTCGGCGTGGATGTAGGAGACCTCCTTCAGCTTCAGGGACGCCTCGCGGGCCACCGGGTAGCCCCGGACACGGCCGATGAAGAGCATCGAGCGGGCGTCGGCGTAGGTCTCCGCCAGCTGCTTGATGTCCTCTTCCTGCTTGAGGATCTCGGTGATCTGGTCGGGCAGCTTGCGCAGCCCCTCGATGATCCGCTTGCCGTCGCGGACGGAGAGGTCGCGGGTGCGGCCCAGGTGCAGGGCGAGCAGGGCGAAGGCGACCGTGGTGTTGGTGAAGCACTTGGTGGACACCACGCAGACCTCCGGGCCCGCGTGCACGTAGATGCCGCCGTCCGCCTCACGGGCGATCGCCGAGCCGACCACGTTGACCACGCCGAGGACCCGGGCGCCCTTGCGCTTGAGCTCCTGCACGGCCGCGAGGACGTCGTACGTCTCACCGGACTGGGAGACCGCGATGTACAGGGTGTCGGGGTCGACCACCGCGTTGCGGTACCGGAACTCGGAGGCGGGCTCCGCGTCGGCGGGGATGCGGGCCAGTTCCTCGATCATCTGGGCGCCGATCATGCCCGCGTGGTACGAGGTGCCGCAGCCGAGGATCTTCACGCGGCGGATCTGCCGGGCCTCGCGGGCGTCCAGGTTGAGGCCGCCGAGGTGCACGGTGGAGAACCGGTCGTCGATGCGCCCGCGCAGCACACGGTCCACGGCGTCGGCCTGCTCGTGGATCTCCTTGTGCATGTAGGTGTCGTGGCCGCCCATGTCGTACGAGGCCGCCTCCCACTCCACGGTGGTCGGCTCGGCGGTGGTACGGGTGCCCTCGGTGGTGTACGTACGGAAGTCGTCGGCCTTGAGGGTGGCCATCTCGCCGTCGTCGAGGGTCACTATCTGCCGGGTGTGGGCGACCAGGGCGGCGATGTCGGACGCGACGAACATCTCCTTCTCGCCGATGCCGAGGACCACCGGGGAGCCGTTGCGGGCCACCACGATGCGGTCGTTGAAGTCGGCGTGCATCACGGCGATGCCGTACGTGCCCTCGACCACCCGGAGGGTCTCGCGGACCTTGTCCTCCAGCTTCTCGGCGCCCGAGCGGGCGATGAGGTGGACGAGGACCTCGGTGTCGGTCTCGGAGAGGAACTCGACACCGTCCGCCTCCAGCTTGCGGCGCAGGTCGGCGGCGTTGTCGATGATGCCGTTGTGGACGACGGCGACCTTGCTGTCGGCCGACATGTGCGGGTGGGCGTTCAGGTCGGAGGGGGCGCCGTGGGTGGCCCAGCGGGTGTGGGCGATGCCGGTGGTGCCCTTGAAGCGCGCCGGGACCTTGGCCTCCAGGTCGCGCACCCGGCCCTTGGCCTTGACCATCTTCAGGCCGGGCGTCTTCGGGGAGGTGACGACGATGCCCGCGGAGTCGTAGCCGCGGTACTCCAGCCGCTGCAGGCCCTCCAGGAGGAGAGGAGCGACGTCACGCTTCCCGATGTAACCGACAATTCCGCACATGTATAGAGGTATCCCTTGGCTGTCGCTGGTCCGGTCCGGCTGTTCTCAGCCGTAGACCATGCGGCGCAGCTGCCTGAGCGTCAGCTCCGGCGGCGCCACCGCCCGGTATTTCAGGTCCGCCTCGATCCGTCCGAAGATCTCCGCGTTCACCAGGCCCTGGGCCTGGAGCTCGCGGTGGCGGCGACGGACGAACTCCTGGGTCGTCTCGTCGAAATAGGCGAGCACGTCCTGGACCACCCGTAGCGCCTCGCCCCGGTTCAGGGCCGTGGACCGCGTCAGGTGATCAAGAAGTTCGTCGTGCACCCGGTAGATCCTGGGGCACCGGCGGCCGTTTCGCAAGAATCGTGCCCGATTTCGGGCAGAGGGCTATTGAAACTCTTATGGATCTTTGTTCGCGGACTGTCCATCCTGTGTCTTGCGTCTCGTTGCCCGAACCGGCGAGTTTCAGACGCCATGGACATTCCTCGTATGGGCGTACCCGAGAAGCTGGCCGAGCGCATGAGCATGGCCGAGCAGCATGAGTACCTGCGCGCCAGATTCTCGCGGCGCACCATGATCAGGGGCGGCGCGGTCACGCTCGGCGCCGTCACGGGTGGCGCGTTCGTGCCGGGCGCCACCGCCCAGGCCGCCGTGCCCACGCAGGGCACCTCCTCCGCCTCCGAGACGGTCGACGGCTCCCTCGTCGCGCCCTTCGGCCGCCACCTGGCCTGGGGCAACGACCCGCGCACCGAGATCACCGTCTCCTGGCAGGTGCCGGTCGCCGTCAAGAAGCCGTTCATCCGCGTCGGCGCCCACCCGTGGGACCTCTCGCGCAAGATCGAGGCCGAGGTGCGCACCCTCTACACTCCGGCCGGTGTCGGCGCGAGCGGCGACCACACCCAGTACTACCTGCACGCCAAGCTCACCCACCTGCGCCCCGGCAGGACCTACTACTACGGCGTCGGCCACCAGGGCTTCGACCCGGCCGAGCCGCGCCTGCTGGGCACCGTGGGCACCTTCACCACCGCCCCGGCCCACAAGGCGCCGTTCACCTTCACCGCCTTCGGCGACGAGGGTGTCGGCTATCACGGCCTGGCCAACAACGTTCTGATCCTCGGCCAGAACCCGGCCTTCCACCTGCACGCCGGTGACATCGCCTACGGCGACCCCTCCGGCGCGGGCAAGACCACCGACACCGGGTTCGACTCGCGCACCTGGGACCAGTTCCTGTACCAGACGGAGTCGGTCGCCAAGCAGGTCCCGTGGATGCCGGCGTACGGCAACCACGACATGGAGGCCTGGTACTCGCCCAACGGCTACGGCGGCGAGGAAGCCCGCTGGACCCTCCCGGACAACGGGCCCGACAAGAAGAACCTGCCGGGCGTCTACTCCTTCGTCTACGGCAACACGGCGGTCATCTCCCTCGACGCCAACGACATCTCCTTCGAGATACCGGCAAACCTGGGCATCTCCGGCGGAACCCAGACGACATGGCTGGAAGCCCAGCTGAAGAAGTACCGGGCGGCGAAGGACGTCGACTTCATCGTCGTCTTCTTCCACCACTGCGCCTACTGCACCTCCACCGCGCACGCCTCGGAGGGGGGTGTGCGCCAGGAGTGGGTGCCGCTGTTCGAGAAGTACACGGTGGACCTGGTCATCAACGGCCACAACCACCAGTACGAGCGCACCGACGTCATCAAGGGCGACAAGGTCACCAAGAAGCTGCCGATCGGCGGCACGGCCTACCCCGAGACCGAGGGTGTGGTCTACGTCACCGCGGGCGCCGCGGGCCGCAGTCTGTACGCCTTCTCCGCCCCGGACTCCTACGAGGGCCACGAGCACGAGACCGACTCCGTGGCCTCCTTCATCAACACCAAGGACGGCAAGGTCGACGAGACCGTCGGCTGGTCCCGGGTGCGCTACCTCAACTACTCCTTCCTGCGCGTGGACGTCACGCCCGCGCCGCGGGGCCGCCAGACCACGCTGAGGGTGTCGGGCATCGCCGAGACCGGCAACCGCATCGACCACTTCACGGTGTCCCGCAGGGCCAAGTAGGCGTCCGGGGGGCGGGCGGTCCTCGCGCACGCTGGAGGAACGCCTGCCCGGCCGGGGCGAACCCCTCCCTCGCCGGCACCCCGGCGCGACCCGCCCGGCTCGCGGCGGAGCCGGCCCGCGTCCCTGTCCCGGCCGGGAGGTGACCCGCACGGCATCGCCGCCGACGGCCAGATGCCGTCCTGTCGGGGGGATTCCGGCCACGCGGGGGGTTGTTCCACCCGATCTGCGGGACAGTGGTCTCGACCACATCTGACGGTCGACCACATCTGAAGGGAGCGCATGTGAGACGGAACCACAGCACGACTCCCCGAACCCCCCGCGTCCTCGGATCCCTGCTGCTGCTCGCGGCGGCCGGCGTCCTCACCCTCGGCGCGGCCCCCGAGGCGCGGGCCGCCGCTCCGGTCCCGCTGGGCCGGGTGGTCCCGGCACCCGCCTCGGTCTCGCCGGGCGGGACGCCGTACCGCATCACCCGCGCGACCGGCATCCATGTCGACGGCTCCGCCGAGGTCCAGCGGGTCGGTGCCTACCTGGCCGGCATCCTGCGACCCTCCACCGGCTACCCGCTGGCGGTCACCGACCACGGCACCGGTGGCATCCAACTCCGCCTGGCAGCAGGTGAATTCGGCGCCGAGGGGTATCGGCTGCACAGCGGCGCCGGTGGCGTGACCCTCACCGCGAGCACCCCCGCCGGGCTCTTCCACGGCGTCCAGACCCTGCGCCAGCTCCTCCCGGCGGCCGTCGAGAAGAAGACCGTCCAGCGCGGCCCCTGGCAGATCACCGGCGGCACCGTGCAGGACCGCCCCCGCTACGCCTACCGGGGCGCCATGCTGGACGTCTCCCGGCACTTCTTCACGGTCGCCCAGGTCAAGCGCTACATCGACCAGTTGGCCCTCTACAAGGTCAACGAGCTGCATCTGCACCTCAGCGACGACCAGGGCTGGCGCATCGCGGTCGACTCCTGGCCGCGCCTGGCCTCCTACGGCGGCTCCACCCAGGTCGGCGGCGGCCGGGGCGGCCACTACACCAAGGCCGACTACCGGGAGATCGTCCGCTACGCGGCCTCCCGCTATCTGGAGGTCGTGCCCGAGATCGACATGCCCGGCCACACCAACGCGGCCCTCGCCTCCTACGCCAAGCTCAACTGCGACGGCACCGCGCCCCCGCTGTACACGGGCACCCAGGTCGGCTTCAGCTCGCTGTGCGTGTCCAAGGGGGTCACCTACGACTTCGTGGACGACGTGGTCCGGGAGCTGGCCGCCCTCACCCCCGGCCGCTATCTGCACATCGGCGGTGACGAGGCGCACTCCACCGGCCACACCGACTACGTGAGGTTCATGGACCGCGTGCAGCCGGTCGTCGCCCGGTACGGCAAGACGGTCATCGGCTGGCACCAGCTCACCGGCGCCCATCCGGCCCGAGGCGCCCTCGCCCAGTACTGGGGCCTGGACGGCACCGGCGCGGCGGAGAAGGCACAGGTGGCCGAGGCGGCCCGGAAGGGCACCGGGCTGATCCTGTCCCCGGCCGACCGGCTCTACCTCGACATGAAGTACACGAGGACGACGAAACTCGGCACGGACTGGGCGGGTCTGGTGGAGGTGAGGCGGTCCTACGACTGGAACCCGGGCGCCTATCTCGCCGGTGTTCCCGCCTCGGCCGTCAAGGGGGTCGAGGCGCCCCTGTGGACGGAGACCGTGAAGAGGTCCGCCGACATCGAGTACCTGGCGTTCCCGCGGCTCGCCGGAGCGGCCGAGCTGGGCTGGTCGCCGGCGGCAGGCCATGACTGGAACGCCTACCAGGTGCGGCTGGCCGCGCAGGGGCCGCGCTGGGACGCCCTCGGCATCCACTACTACCGGTCGCCGCAGGTGCCCTGGCCGAAGCGCTGACCACATGCTGACGGGCACCCCGCAGGACCGTCTCCGGGGTGCCCGTCCGTCTGCCGGGGATCAGAACCCGGAGAGGGGGTTCTTCAGGTTCCCGGCCAGCTGGAGCGCGCCGGACGGATCGGCGAGGTCCACCATCTGCTTGTTGTCGCGCAGCTGGAGCCGGTTGAGGCAGGACAGTGCGAACTCGGGGGCGAACATGTCGTACTGGCGGAACTTCTCGGCCAGTTCGGGGTGCGCCTCCTGGTACTCGCGGGTGACCTCGGCGACCGTGCGCCAGAAGCCGTCCTCCTCCAGGATGCCCTCGGTGGCGAGATGGGCGGCGAGGAAACGGAAGAAGCAGTCGAAGACGTCCGTGAAGACGGACAGCAGCTTCTTGTCCTCCGGGACCTCGACACGGATCCGCCGCACCTCGGGCGGCAGCGCCGCGTCCGGGGCCATGACGGCGATCTCCTCGGCGATGTCCTTGTAGACCGCCCGCCGCACCACGCCGTCCTTCAGGACCAGGATGACGTTCTCGCCGTGCGGCATGAACACCAGGTCGTAGGCGTAGAAGCTGTGCAGCAACGGGGTGTAGTAGGCCCGCAGATACCCGCGCAGCCACGCGGTGGGCGTCAGGCCGGAGCGGGCGATCAGCGCACCGGCGAAGGAGGCGCCCTGGTGGTCCACGTGCAGCAGGGAGGCCATGGTCGCGAGGGACTCGCCGTCCTGGAGCGAGGGCACCGGGCTCTCCCGCCACAGCGCGGCCAGCATCTTGCGGTAGGGGGAGTGGCGGTCGGTGGCCCGCTCGTACTCCAGGTGCCGGTAGCCGACGGCGGCCCGCTCGCGGATGATCGTGAGACCGGTCGACTTCAGCACCGGGTCGTTCTCGATGAGCTGGGCCAGCCAGTCGTTGATGGCCGGGGTCGCCTCCATGTAGGCGGCCGACAGACCCCGCATGAAGCCCATGTTGATGACCGACAGGGCGGTCTTCACGTAGTGCTTGTGCGGGGCGCTGGCGTTGAAGAAGGTCCGGATCGACTGCTGGGCCAGGTACTCGTCGTCGCCCTCACCGAGGCAGACGAGGTGGCGGCGGGCCACCTCGGCGGCGAACGTGACACTGAGCTTGTTCCACCACTGCCAGGGGTGGACGGGTATGAACAGGTAGTCGGCGGGGTCGAGGCCCTGGCCGGTGAGGGCGGCGCGGAACCGCCGCACCGTCTCCTCGCCCAGCTCCTCCCGCAGGAACGACTCGTACTCGATCCCGACGCCCGCCGTGAACACGGCCCGCGAGCGGTGCGCGGCCAGCCACACCAGCCGGACCGGGCTCGCCGTCTCGGGCGCGTACGACAGGTACTCGTGGATGCCGAAGCCGAGCCGCCCGTTGTTCGCGACGAAGCACGGGTGTCCCTCGGTCATCCCGGTCTCGATCGCCTGGAAGCCGCTCGACGCGAGCTCCGCGGAGGTGACGCGGGGCTTGGTGAGCTTGTAGCAGGTGCCCGAGAGGGTGGAGGAGATCTCCTCCAGGTAGACCGGCAGGATCTCGTCGCTCAGCCCCAGGGCGTCCTTCAGCTCGATGAAGAAGTCCAGTGCCACCAGCGGCAGTTGCGCGCCGTCACGGTGCCGGGTGATCGACGCGGGGTCGATCTGCCAGTGGTCCAGGGCCCGGCGTACGGCGCTGAACCGGTAGCAGGTGAGCCCGTCGTCGCTGCGGACGGCGTACCGGTCGCCCTCCTCCTCGGGCGTGATCAGGCGCTCGTGCGCGAACTCGGCGAGCGCCTTGCGCAGCAGCAGCCGGTTGGCGGTCGCCCAGCGCTCGGGGGACAGGTGGGCCACGGCGTCGGCGAGGGTCATACGGTCACCGCCTTCCGGAACTGTTCGCGGGTGCAGAAACTGAGCAGGGCCCGCTTCTCCGGCTTGTCGATCTCCCGCTCGGCCACGAAGCCGACGGCCTCGTTCAGGGCGTGCACGGCCTTGTTGCGGACGTCCGGCTCGACGACGACGCGCTCCACGGCCGGGTCCTCGAAGAGGCGGGCCATGACGGCGGTGATGACGGCCTTGGTGAAACCGTGCTCGGGGGTGTCCGTGGCGGGGGTCAGGAAGTGCATGCCGACGTCACCGGGCCGCGGTTCGTACAGCCCCACCAGTTCCCGGTGCGCGGGGTCGTACTTCTCCATCAGGAAGGCGGGTTGGCCGTCGCGCAGTCCGAGCAGCGCGTGGTGGTGCTCGTCCGCCGCGATCTCCATGTAGGCGCGCTCGACGTCCTCGAGTTTCGCGTCCCGCATCATCCAGAAGGCCGCCTTGGGGTGGGTCACCCAGGAGTGCAGCAGTTCGCCGTCCTTCAGCGGATCGACGGTACGGAAGGTGAAAGTCATACGGCGAACTCCTGGAACGCGATGGTCTTCTCGACCGGGTAGTACTCGGTGCCGAGCAGCTCGCGGATGATGTACGAGTTGCGGTAGGCCCCCATGCCCAGGTCGGGGCTGGTGATGCTGTGGGTGTGGACGCCGGCGTTCTGGAGGAAGACGCCACGGCCGGTGACGTCGATGGCGTAGTTGCGGGCGACGTCGAAGCGGCCCCGGCCGTCGAAGCGGAGGCGGCCCTGGACCGGGGCGAGGAAGGCCGGCGGCGTGTAGTGGTAGCCGGTGGCCAGGACCAGGCCCTCCGTGCGGATCTCGAAGTCCTTGTCCTGCTCGTCCTGGTGCAGGCCCAGGGCGTACGTGCCGTCCTGGTACGTCGCCGTGCGCAGCGTGGAGTTGGTGAGCAGCCGGGTCGGGACCGGGCGGTCGCCGCTCTCCACGTGCTTCTGGTAGAGCAGGTCGAAGATCGAGTCGATCAGGTCCGCGTTGATGCCCTTGAACAGGCCCTTCTGTTGTATCTCCAGCCGGTAGCGGGTCTCCTCGGGCAGCGCGCGGAAGTAGTCGATGTAGTCCGGGGAGGTCATCTCCAGGGTCAGCTTGGTGTACTCCAGCGGGAAGAACCGCGGGGAGCGGGTGACCCAGTTGAGCTGGTAGCCGTGCACGTCGATCTCGGCGAGCAGCTCGTGGTAGATCTCGGCCGCGCTCTGGCCGCTGCCGACGACCGTGACGGACTTCTTCTTCCGCAACTCCGCTTTGCGGTGCATGTACTGGGAGGTGTGCAGGACGTCCCCGTCCAGTCCCTGGCAGGCCGGCGGGACGTAGGGGGCCGTGCCCGTGCCGAGGACCAGGTGGCGGGCGCGGTAGGTGTCCCCGGCCTCGGTGCGGACGGCGTACAGCTCGTCCTCGTACGTCACCTCGGTGACCGTGGTGCCGAAGCGGACGCTGCTCAGCTTGCCGGCCGCCCAGCGGCAGTAGTCGTCGTACTCGACCCGCAGCGGGTAGAAGTTCTCGCGGATGTAGAACGAGTACAGTCTGCCCTTCTCCTTCAGGTAGTTCAGGAAGGAGTACGGCGAGGTCGGGTCGGCCAGGGTGACCAGGTCCGACATGAACGGGGTCTGGAGGTGCGCGCCGTCCAGGAACATCCCGGCGTGCCACTCGAAATCCGGCTTGGAATCCAGGAAGACGCCGTCCAGTTCGGCGATCGGTTCGGTGAGGCAGGCGAGGCCGAGGTTGAAGGGGCCGAGCCCGATCCCCACGAAGTCGTAGGTCTTGGTCGGGCTTTCAGGACGCGCGGTCAAGGGACACTCCCAGGTACTGCTCGGCGTGGCCGGCGATCAGATCGAGGACGGCGGCGATGTCGGCCGTCGTGGTCTCGGGGTTGAGCAGGGTGAACTTCAGGTACTGGCGGCCGGCCACCCTGGTGCCCGCGACCACGGCGTCGCCGGAGGCGAACAGGGCCTTGCGGGCGTAGAGGTTGGCGCGGTCGGTCTCGGCCGGGTCGGTGACGGCTGCCGGGATGTACCGGAAGACGAGGGTGGACAGGCTGGGCTCGACGACGACGTCGTAGCGGGGGTCGGCCGCCAGCAGCTGCCAGCCCGCCCGGGCCAGGTCGCACACCTCGTCGAAGAGCTGTCCGATGCCGTCGGCGCCCATCGTGCGCAGGGTCATCCACAGCTTGAGGGCGTCGAAGCGGCGGGTGGTCTGGAGGGACTTGTCCACCTGGTTGGGAATACGTTCCTGCACCATGCGGCGCGGGTTGAGGTACTCGGCGTGGTAGGTGGCGTGCCGCAGGGTGGCCGCGTCCCGGACCAGTACGGCGGAGGAACTGACCGGCTGGAAAAACGACTTGTGGTAGTCGACGGTGACGGAGTCGGCGCGCTCGATGCCGTCGATGCGGTCCCGGTACTTCAGTGAGGTGAGCAGTCCGCAGCCGTAGGCCGCGTCCACGTGCATCCAGACGCCGTGCCGGGCGCACAGCTCGGCGATCTCCGGCAGCGGGTCGATGGAGCCGAAGTCGGTGCTGCCGGCGGTGGCGACGACGGCCATGGGGACCAGGCCGTCCTTCGCGCAGCGCTCGAGTTCGTGGGCGAGGCCGACCGTCTGCATGCGCTTGTCGTGGTCGACGGGGATCGCGACGACGGCGTCCGGCCCGAGGCCGAGCAGTTTGGCGGACTTCTGCACGCTGAAGTGGCTGACCTCGGAAGCGAAGATGCGCAGTCGGGCGAGGCTGTCGCTCTTGGCCTCCTCCCGGGCGAGGAGCAGGGCCTGGAGGTTGGACTGGGTGCCGCCGGAGGTGAAGACGCCGTCGGCGGCCGGGCCGAGGCCGATGCGGGCGGCCGTCCAGTCGATGAGTTTGCGCTCGATGAGGGTGCCGCCGGCGGACTGGTCCCAGGTGTCCAGCGAGGAGTTGACCGCCGAGAGCACGGCCTCGCCGAGCACCGCCGGGATCACGACCGGGCAGTTGAGATGGGCGAGGTAGCGGGGGTGGTGGAAGTAGACGGCGTCCCGCAGGTAGACGTCCTCCAGTTCGTCCAGGACGGCGGCGGTGTCCCCCAGTGGACGGTCGAGGTCGATCCCGTCGATGCGGGGGGCGAGGGCGTCCACGGTGACGCCGGTGAACGGACGGTCGGTGGTGGCGAGTTTGGCCGCCACCCGCTCGACTCCTTCGGTCACGGAGCGGCGGTAGTGCTCCGCGGTGAGGCCATTGAGCAGGTGCGAGCGCATGTGGGGGTCCTCCGAGGGACGGTCCATACGGGGATCAACTTAGGTAAGCCTAACCTAAGTTCATGGCGTCGAGGCGTGCCTCTCCAGTGACCGGCGTCACTTCGAGGCGCGGGGGCCGCCGGGCTACTCGGCGGCGCGGAGCTGTTCCTCCGTCATTCCCTGCCGCCAGTAGCCGACGAAGATGACGCGCCGCCTGTCCACCGCGCGCTCTCCGACGAAGTACCGTCGCAGCGCCTTGACTTGACCGGACTCGCCGGCGATCCACACGTACGGCCGTTCGGCTTCCGGCAGCCGGGCGGCCCGTACGGCGTCGACGGCCGTGGGGGACCCGTCGTGCCGTACGAGCCACGTGATCTCCGCGTCCGCCTCCGTGCGTACGTCCTGGATGTCACCGGCGTGCGGGACCTCCAGCCAGGCGCGGACCCGGGTCCCGGCGGGGAGCGACTCGAGGATCGCGGTCGCGGCCGGCACGGCCGTCTCGTCGCCGCACAGCACGACGAGGTCGGTGCCCTCGGGCGGACGGAAGCGGATCGCGCGGTTGTCGGCGACGGCCGGTCCGAGCAGCAGGACCCGGTCGCCGGCGGCGGCGCGCGCGGCCCAGCGGGAGGCCGGGCCGGCGGGCGCGGCGGAGGCGCCGGGCCCGACGCCGTGCAGGGCGAAGTCGATGTCGATCTCGGCCGTGTGGCCCAGGGCGTCCCGCCGCAGGGCCCGCAGGGTGTACGAGCGCATCACCGCCCGTACGTCGTCCGGCAGTTCACGCCAGCCCTGCCACCAGCCGTCGCCCAGCTCCAGCGGGACGACCGGCTCGGGCTGGCCCGGGTGCGGCAGGAACAGTGAGAGCGACTGGTCATGACCGTCGGAACGGAAGGCGTGCAGATCGGCACCGGCGAAGGTGACCCGGAGCAGAGACGGGCCGAGCCGCCTCGTCCGTACGACCTGAAGGGAGAAGAAACGGAACGGGGCGGCTACGGCCGTTGTCATCTGCGGCTCCTGAGGGGGCTCCAGAGGGCGGTGGGGCGCGCCCCGGAGGGGCGCGGGGTCGTACCGGGCGCGACCGGCCACGGCCGGCCGGCAGTTCAACGGCTGCGAGGAGGGACCCGGCGCTCGGTCGGTCCTCGCGGCGAAGCGCCTAGCCGACCTTCTCGGCCTTCTCCAGGGCCTCGGCCAGGCTCGTGAGCAGCGGCACGCACTTGTCGTAGGACAGGATCGGCTCCGGGGAGCGGGCGATGACCTGGCCGGCCTTGACCGCGGGCAGCTTCTTCCAGGTCGCCTTGGTGATGTCGGCGGGCTGGATGGCCGAGGTGCGGTCGTCCATCATGATGATGTCGGCCCGGTACTTGTCGACGTTCTCCCAGCTGAGCGACTCGTACCAGCCGCCGCCCTGCTTCTTGGCACTCTCCGGCGGCTCCACGAAGTTCACGCCGAGGGCCTTGAAGTACTCCAGGTCGATGGAGAGGTCGGTGCCGGAGACGTAGAACAGCTGGTCGCTGGCGCTGCCCGCCATCACCTTCACGTCGGGCTTGGCCTTGGCGGCGGCGCGCAGCCGGGCCGCGGCGTCCTCGAACCGCTTCTTGGCGCCGGTCACCTCGGTGGCCTTCATGTCCGCGCCGAGCGACGCGGCGAGGTCCCACATGCGCTGCAACGGCTGGGTGAGCTGGCGGTCGTAGACGGAGATGCCGACGCTGGGGGCCAGTTGGGCGATCTTCTTCTTCGACTCGTCGGGGACGTACCAGAGGGTGCCGGCGTCGTCGAACATGGTCGAGATGAGCACGTCCGGCGCGAGCGACGCGTACTTCTCGATGTTGAACTGGCCCCAGGTGTTGCCGAGGACCGTCACCTTGCTGATGTCCATGTCGCCGGCCTGCACGTCGGGCTTGCCCGCGGTGGTCTTCGTCGGGCCGAAGACACCCTTGACCTGGATGCCGTAGTCGTACAGCGCGGCGCCCACGCCGGTGAACGCGACGATGTTCGCGGGGACCTTGTCCAGCTTCACCGCCGTGCCGCGGTCGTCCTTGAAGGCCCAGGGGCCCGACTCGCCGTTCTTGGCGGCCGTGCCGGAGTCACTGTCTTTGCCCTTGTCGTCCCCGCAGGCGGCGAGCGCGGCACCGAGTCCGAGGGCGCCTCCCGCGGCGAGGATGCCGCGGCGAGTGAAGTGGGTGGCACGGGCTTGGGACATGGGTATGACTGCTTTCGAACGGGGCGGTCTGCCCGCCGGACGAGTTCAGAGGTCAGGTTAGCCTAACCTCACTTGCTGTCCAGGGCCCGGGGCCGGGTCGAACGGTCGCCCCCCGGCTGCATTGCGATCGTGATCGCTCCCCCTTGTCCCCGTGATCACGCCGGTGTTGAATATCCCGGCCTTATGAAGATCACATGAAAATGTGGGGGAGATGAGCCAATGCGGTTGCACATACGTGAAATAACGGAACGACGAAGACGAAGTCGAGGCGTGCTCGCCCTGACGACGGGCGTCACTTCGATGGCCCTCCTCGCGTCCCTGGGGCCGTTCACGGCGAGCGCCGCGGCGCTCGCGGGCACGGCGACGGCCGCGGCCGGCCGGGCCGGACTCGACCACGGCACCGCCGCCGCCCGCGCGGCTGCCACCGGTGAGCAGGTCGAGGTCACCGCCGAGCGGACGGAGTACTCGACGACGATGGCGAACCCGGACGGCACGTTCACGCTGACGCAGTCCGCGGTACCCCAGCGGGTGCACGACGAAGACGGCTCGTGGGACCCGGTGGACGCCACGCTGGTGCGGCACGCGGACGGAACCGTGGGCCCCAGGGCCGCGGTGGTGGACCTGTCGTTCTCCGGGGGCGGCGACACCGGCATGGTTCGCCTGGGCAACGAGCGGGGCTCGCTGCGGCTGAACTGGCCGGGCAAGCTGCCCGAGCCGCGCCTGGAGGGCGCGAGGGCCGTGTACCCGGAGGTGCTGAACGGTGTCGACCTGGAGCTGACGGCCACGGCGGAGGGCTACCGAGAGGTGCTCGTCGTCAAGTCCGCCCAGGCGGCGGCCAATCCGGCGCTGGAGCAGATCCGGCTGTCGGCCTCGACGACCGACCTGGAACTGACGCCGGGTGCCGGCGGTGGTCTGCGGGCGGTCGACGCGGACGGCAACACCGTGTTCAAGGGCCCGGCCGGGCAGATGTGGGACTCCGCGGGCCGGACCGCGGACGCCGCGGACGGCGCGCACACCCAACTGGCACGGGTCGCCGTGGCCGGCACGGGCGCCGCGGACTCCGCGAAGGCCGCCGGCACCGCCTCGGGGGAGGTGCCCGATCCGGTCGAGGAGGGCACCCAGCCCGGTGCCGGTGACGCCAGTGCGGTGATGCCGGTGAAGGTCACCGGTGACTCGGTCAGCGTCAAGCCCGACCTGGGGCTGCTGCGCGGTGACGACACCGTGTACCCGGTGCGGATCGACCCCTCGGTCGGTCTGGGGGTGTCGGAGCGGACCGTGCTGTCCTCCGACGGTGACAAGTTCTGGCAGTTCGACGGTGACTACGGCGTCGGCCGGTGCAGCGTGTCGGGCCCGTACTACTGCGGCAGCAACTACACCAACCGCATGTACTTCGAGTTCTCGCCCTCGAAGCTGGCCGGCAAGTACATCCTGGACGCCACCTTCCGTGCCCACGAGACGTGGTCCTTCAGCTGCGACCCCAAGTGGGTCGACCTGGAGCGCACCGACAACATCTCCGAGGGCACCCGGTGGCCGGGGCCGTCGCAGCTGGACCAGATGGGTGACCGGCTGGTCTCGGCGGGCCGGGGCACCCAGTGCAGCCCGGACCAGCCCGATGAGTGGATCGAGTTCAACGACAACCCGGACGAGTCCGACGAGAACCTCGCCTCCACCGTGCGCAGCTTCGCCGACGGCAAGATCTCGCGGCTGACGCTGATGCTGCGGGCCAAGGACGAGTCGGACCCCGAGGCGTGGAAGCGGTTCGACGACAACGCCGAGCTCAAGGTGAACTACGCCTTCAAGCCGGGTGTGCCGAGCAGCGTCGGGGTGATCCCGGGCGACGGCACCACCGCGTACTGCAAGACGTCCTCCTCCGACCCGCTCATCGTCACGCGGGTCGACCCGATGGTCCAGGCCCGGGTGCAGACCCAGGTCGAGGCGCACCTGGGTGACGAGGAGGGCTCGCTGCAGGCGGAGTTCGTCGTGGAACGCGGGGACGACGCGGCCTGGCACGAGGTGTGGACGGGATACCGCCCGGACAGCGGCTGGGACCCGGACGAGACCCTGGAGAAGCTGCGCACCTCCAACCGGGCCGACGGCGGCCTGTACCGGCTGCGCTCGCGCACCCAGTCGCACTGGTCCTACGGCGGCAAGTCCGGTGATCTGTTCTCGTCGTACTCCTCCTGGTGCTACTTCAAGATCGACTCGACGGCGCCGAAGGCCCCCACCATCACCACGGGCACCCCGTACACCCAGTGCACGGCCAACCTCTGCGAGGGCAAGGGCGGTCCGGGTACACCGGGCAGCTTCACCTTCGCCCCCAACGCCGCGGACAAGGACATCAGCGGCTACCGCTGGCGGCTGCTGACCACGTCGGCCAAGGACACCAAGGAGGTCACCGGGTCCAAGGTCACCGTCGGCAACGTGACACCGTCGCTGTCGGGCACGCAGGTGCTGTCGGTCGAGGCCAAGGACGTACGCAACCGCTGGGGCTCACCGGCCGAGTTCACCTTCAAGGTGGCCCCGGCGGCCGGGCCGACCGGCACCTGGCACTTCGACGACGCCCAGTCCGGCTCCACCGCGACCCTCGCCAAGGACACCGCGACCGAGGGCACCCGGCACGACGCCACCCTCTACACCGCCGGCGCCGGATGGTCCTCGCTGGCCCGCCGTGGCGACGCCGACTCCTCCCTGTGGCTGGACAGCACCGACCCGGCCAAGCAGCAGGGCTACGCGGCCACCGCCGCACCGGCGGTGAACACGAAGGACTCCTTCACCGTCTCCAGCTGGGTCTACCTCACGGACGCCTCACAGACCCGGGTGGTGATGACGGCTCCGGGCACCTACGGGTCGGCGTTCACCCTCTACTACTCGGCGAGCTACAAGAAGTGGGTGTTCAACCGGACGGCCGGTGACGTCAAGGACAGCCCCGTCTACCTGCGCTCGCTCGGCGACGCCACCAACCCGCCGCTGAAGGTGTGGACGCACCTGTCCGCGGTCTTCGACACCAAGAACGACACCGACAAGACGAACGACACCATCCAGCTGTTCGTCAACGGCCGGCCGCAGGGCAAGCCGGTGGTGCTCAACTCGCTGTCGAGTGCCTACCAGCCCTGGGTCTCCACCGGTGGTCTGCAGATCGGCCGCTCGCTGGTCGGCGGTACGTGGGGCGAGCACTTCCGCGGTCGTATCGACGAGGTCAACGTCTGGCAGCGCGTGCTGACCCCGGACGAGATCGCCGAGCAGGCGCAGTTGCTGCAGGACGGCGTGCCCGCCAACGAGTTGGTGGCCGCCTGGGACGCGGGCGCCTCCACCGGGACCCAGGTCAAGGAGGTCTCGTCGTACGGCGTCGGGAACATGACGCTGTCGGGCTCCGGCGCCACCCTGGACGGCGAGAACAACGCCCTGGTCCTGGACGGCAGCACCGGCTACGCGGCCATGACCGGACCGGTCGTGGACGAGAGCGGCTCCTTCACCGTCTCCACCCGGGTCAGGCTCGACGCCGCCAAGCTGGCCGGCAAGCCGGTCGGCTACCAGGCCCAGGTCGCCGCGCAGCAGGCCGGCGCGGGCGAGTCCTCCTGGGCGCTGTGGGTGGTCAAGCCCGCTGACGGCGTCTACCAGTGGAAGTTCACCCGCACCGCCGTCGGCAGCGACGGAAAGGTCACCCAGAGCGCCGAGGTGCCCGCCGGTGACGTCGCCGAGACCGACACCTGGGTCCAGGTCACCGGCGTCTTCGACGCCCAGGAAGCCTGGGAGTGGACCGACCCGAACGACGCCACCAAGACGGAGACCCGCTACGGCAAGCTCCACCTGTACGTCGGCGAGTTCGACCAGCCCTCCGAGGGCGCGGCCGGCTTCACCGCCCCGCAGTACGGCTCCGGCTCCCTCTCCGTGGGCCGCGGCAGCCAAGGCGGCACCACCGGGCACTACCTGCCCGGCGCCCTGGAGACCCTGCGGGTGTGGACCGGCGCGATGACCGCCGACCAGATCCGCTCGCAGGTCCTCGACGGCTGACCCGCCACCGGCCGGCCCGGGCGGAGAACCCGCCCGGGCCGGCCGGACGCGTCCGCGCGCCGATGAGCGCGTCCCGATTCCACGCGGGCCCTGCACACACCGTCACGCCGGGCCCCGCGCTGCACCCCATTTGACCTTTTCAGACAAGGGATTCCATGCCATATCGACCACCGGTGCGGCTCGTACCGGATCGCACCGGGCCCGCCCGGGTGCCCTGGCTGCGCCGGGTCAGCACGATCGTCAGCCTGAGCATGCTGCCCGGTCTGCTCGCGCCCGCCGCGGCGATAGCCGCCGACCGTGACCCGCTGGGCCGCCCCGAGCTGTCGGCGCCGCACGCCCAGGACGTGGTGCCGTTCAAGGCCAGGAACGACGCCAGGTCCGCGGCGACCGTGAAGTCCGCCGCGGAGGCGGACCGCAAGGCCGCCGCGCGCGCCGAGAAGGACCGGGCCCGCAAGACCGCCTGGCCCGCTCACGGCACCACCCGGCTGACCCTGCCCGCCGCCGGCGCCGCGAACGCCGAGGCCGGCGGACTGCCCGTCACCCTCGCCCCGCCGGCCGGACGGGGCAAGCCGCGCGCCGCCTCCGTCTCCGTCGAGGTGCTGGACCAGAAGACCGCCAGGGCTCTCGGCGTCAAGGGCGTCGTGCTCAAGGTGACCGGTCCCCGGGGCGGTGGCCGGGCCAGGCTCGGCATCGACTACTCGGACTTCGCCTCCGCCTACGGCGGTGACTGGGCCGGCCGGCTCTCCGTGCTCCGCCTGCCCGACTGCGCCGCCGATCCGGCCTCGGTGAAGACGGGCAAGTGCCGTTCCGCGACGCCGGTCCGCACCGTCAACTCCCGTGACACCGAACGCGTCACCGCGGACCTGGCGTTCAGCGCGGGTGCCTCCGCCAAGCCCGCCGCGAAGTCCACCGGGTCCGCGCCGGCCGCCCTGGCCGGCGGGCAGACGATGATGCTGGCCGTGGCCGCCGGCAGCGCCTCCGCCGACGGCGACTACAAGGCGACCCCGCTGTCCGCGTCCTCCACCTGGGAGGCCGGCAACAGCTCCGGTACCTTCACCTGGAGTTACCCGCTCAAGGCGCCTCAGGCCGCCGCCGGACCGGCCCCGCAGCTGGAGATCTCCTACGACTCGGGCAGCGTGGACGGCCGTACCGCGACCACGAACAACCAGGGCACCCAGGTCGGCGAGGGCTTCGACATCACCTCGTCGTACGTCGAGCGCAAGTACGGCTCCTGCGACGACGACGGCCAGGACGGCAAGTACGACCTGTGCTGGAAGTACGACAACGCCTCGCTGGTGCTCAACGGCAAGGCCACCGAGCTGGTCAAGGACGACACGACCGGCGAGTGGCGGCTGAAGAACGACGACGCCTCGAAGGTCACGCACTCCACCGGCGCGTCCAACGGCGACGACAACGGCGAGTACTGGACCGTCGTCACCGGCGACGGCACCAAGTACGTCTTCGGCCTGAACAAGCTCGACGGCGCGGGCACCGACGACCGCACCAAGTCGGTGTGGACCGTCCCCGTGTTCGGTGACGACGAGGGCGAACCGGGCTACTCCGACGGCACGTCGTTCTCGGGCCGCGACAAGAAGCAGGCCTGGCGCTGGAACCTCGACTACGTCGAGGACACCCACGGCAACGCCATGTCGTACTGGTACGAGGACGAGACCAACAACTACGACTTGCTGGGCGACGACAACACCGGTACGCCGTACACCCGTGGCGGCTACCTGAAGGAGATCCGCTACGGCCAGCGCGCCGGGGCCCTGTTCTCCGCCACCCCCGCCGCCTCGCACAAGGTCGTCCTCTCCTACGCCGAGCGCTGCGTCGCCTCCGGCACGGGCTGCGACTCGCTGACCGAGGACACCCGGGACAACTGGCCCGACGTGCCGTTCGACCGGATCTGCAAGGACGGCGACAAGTGCCCGTACCTGGACAGCCCGACGTTCTTCACCCGCAAGCGGCTCACCGGCGTCAGCACCTACGCCTGGGACGCGGCGGCGGCCACCCCCGCCTTCGCGCCCGTGGACAGCTGGGAACTCAAGCAGCTCTACCTCGACCCGGGCGACACCGGTGACTCCACCGACCAGTCGCTGTGGCTGGACGAGATCAGGCACACCGGCAAGCACGGCACCGACATCGCCCTCGACCCGGTCAAGTTCTCGCACGTCTTCCTGCCCAACCGGGTGGACAGCCCGAGCGACGACATCCTGTCCTTCGAACGGCCGCGGCTGAAGACGATCGTGTCCGAGACCGGCGCGCAGACGATCGTCGACTACATGCCGGCCGACTGCGTGGCCGGGCAGACCATGCCGCAGCCCGACGAGAACACCAAGCGCTGCTACCCCGTCTACTGGTCGCCCAACGGCGAGCAGACCCCGATCCTCGACTGGTTCCAGAAGTACCCGGTCAGCGCGGTGCGGACCACGGACCCGCTGGGCGGCTCCGAGGCAGTGCAGCACACCTACCAGTACTCCGGCGGCGGCGCCTGGCACTACAACGACGACCCGCTGACCCCCGCCAAGGAGCGCACCTGGTCCCAGTGGCGCGGCTTCAGCCGGGTCACCCACCTCACCGGCCCGTCCGACGGCGTCCAGTCCAAGACGGTGTCGGTGTTCCTGCGGGGCATGGACGGCGACCGCGTGCTCGGCTCCGACGGCAAGACCGTCGACCCGGACAAGCGCAAGACCGTCACGGTCACCGGTGTGAAGGCCGCCGAGATCACCGACTCCGACCAGTACGCCGGCTTCACGCGGGAGTCCGTCTCCTACGACGGCGCCGACGAGGTGTCCGGCACCGTCAACGACCCCTGGTCCAAGCGCACGGCCACCCAGCACAAGTCGTACGCCGACACCGAGGCGTACTACCTGCGCGTCGGTGCCTCCCACGCCCGCAACCGCATCACCAGCAAGCTGACGCCGTACGACCGGGTGCGCACCACGGCCACCACGTACGACGACTACGGCATGCCCGTCACCGTGGAGGACCGCGGCGACGACTCGGTGACCGGCGACGAGAAGTGCACCCGCACCTGGTACGCCCGCAACGAGGACACCGGACTGATCGCGCTGGTCTCGCGGACCCGGATCGTCGCCAGGGCCTGCTCGGTCGCCGACTCGGCGCTCGATCTGCCCGCCGACCACAGCCGTGCCGGTGACGTGGTGTCCGACAAGGCCACCGCCTACGACACCCTCACCTGGTCGCCCACGCAGAAGCCCACCAAGGGCGACGCCCGCTGGGCCGGCCGCGTCCAGGGGTACGGCGGCGACGACCAGCCGCAGTGGCAGCAGACGGCCGTCACCGAGTACGACGCGCTCGGCCGGCCCACCCTGGTCAAGAACGCCGACGACGTGACCGTCTCCACCACGGCCTACGACCCGCCGGCCGCCGGCCCGCTGACCAGGACGACGGTCGGCAACGCCAAGAAGTTCCAGACGGTCACCGCCAAGGACTTCGCCACCGGCGCGGACCTGAAGGTCACCGACGCCAACGGCAAGGTCACCGAGACGGAGTACGACAGCCTGGGCCGGGTCACCGGCGTGTGGCTGCCCAACCGCTCCCGGGCCCTGAACAAGTCCGCCAACTACGTCTACGGCTACAGCGTCAAGTCGACCTCGCTGCCCTGGGTGTCCAGCGCCTCGATCAAGGGCGACGGCTCCGGCTACAACACCACCTACGAGATCTACGACTCCCTGCTGCGCACCCGCCAGGTGCAGGCGCCGTCCGGCGTGGGCGGCCGGATCATCGCCCAGACCCTGTACGACGGACGCGGCCTGGCCGTGACCGCCCAGTCGGACATCTGGGACGACAAGTCCGCCCCCTCCGGCACACTGGTCCAGATCGACGGCGGCCAGGCGCCCAAGCAGACCGACACGGTCTACGACGGCATGGGGCGCGCGGTCAAGGCGACCACCAGGACCTACGGGGTCGCCAAGTGGTCGGTCGACACCACCTACCTGGGCGACACGGTCCTCACCAGTGCCCCGGCGGGCGGCTCGGCCGGTGCCGTCGTCACCAACGCGCTCGGCAAGACGGTCGAGCGCCGCGACTACGCCGGACCCAAGCCGACCGGTACCGACTTCATGACCACGCTCTACGGCTACGACGGCGCGGACCGGCAGAAGACGATCACCGCGCAGGACAAGTCCGCGTGGACGTACAAGTACGACCTCTTCGGCCGTCAGGTGTCGGTCACCGACCCCGACAAGGGCGAGACCGTCACCGAGTACGACGAGCTGGACCAGGCGGTCAAGTCCACCGATAGTCGCGGCAAGTCGCTGCTGTTCGAGTACGACGTCCTCGGTCGCAAGACCGGCATGTGGCAGACGTCCAAGACCGACGGCAACAAGCTGGCGGCCTGGACCTTCGACCAGCTCGCCAAGGGCCAGCAGGACACGGCCGTGCGCTACGACGGCGGAGTCACCGGCAAGGCGTACACCCAGCAGGTCACGGCCTTCGACGCCCTCTACAAGGTGACCGGGAACAAGCTGGTCCTGCCCTCCGGTGACCCGCTGGTCGCCGCGGGTGTGCCCAGCACCCTGTCCTTCTCCACCGGCTACAACCTCGACGGCACCGTGAAGCAGGCCGCCGCGCCCGCCGTGGCCGGGCTGCCCGCCGAGACCGTGTCGTACACCTACGACGCCCTCGGCCAGGTACAGACCGCCAAGGGCACCACGGGCTACCTCCAGGGGGTCGCCTACTCGCCGCTCGGTGACGCGCGCCAGCTGACGCTGGCCACCGACCCCACCAACGCGAAGAAGGTCTATCTCAACAACGACTACGAGGCCGGCACCCGCCGCCTGACCCGGTCGTACGTCACCGACGACGTGCACGGCTACATGCTCCAGGAGCTGAAGTACGGCCAGGACGACGCCGGCAACATCACGTCCGTCTTCGACGGCACCACGCTGGGCGGGGCGGGCAAGGAGGACTACCAGTGCTTCGCCTACGACGGCTACCGCCGGCTGAGCGAGGCATGGACGCCGAAGACCGCCGACTGCGCCGCCTCCGGCCGCAGCACGGCCAACCTCGGCGGGGCCGCCCCGTACTGGACGAGCTACCAGTACAACGACTCCGGACTGCGCTCCCAGCAGGTGGAGCACAGCGCCTCGGGTGACGTCACCACCGACTACAAGTACGGCACGGCCAAGGGCCAGCCGCACGCCCTCTCCTCGACGGTGAGCGGCTCGAAGACGGTGCCGTACACCTACGACAACACCGGCAACACCGAGACGAGGCCCGGTACGCAGGGCACCCAGACCCTGGTCTGGAACGCCGAGGGCGCCGTGGCCTCCGCGAGCGAGCCCGCCGCCGGCGGCAAGCCCGCGACCGGCACCGGCTACCTGTACGACGCCGGCGGGGAGCTGCTCGTCCGGCGGCCCACCACCACGGACGGCGAGACCGTCCTCTACCTCGGCACGACCGAGGTCCGGCTCAAGGTCAGCGGCAACGGCGCCACCAAGGCGCTGTCCGGCGCCCGCAGCTACAAGGCGGGCGAGACCGTCATCGGCGTCCGCACCTCGACCCCGGGGCAGACCGGCACGAAGCTCTGCTTCCTCGCCGGCGACAACCACGGCACGTCGAGCCTCGCGATCGCCTCGGACACGCTGGCCTACGTCAAGCGCTACACGGCGCCCTTCGGCGCACCGCGCGGCACGGCGTCCGGCAGCTGGCCCGACGACAAGGGCTTCCTCGGCAAGCCCGCGGACACGACGACCGGGCTCACCCAGCTCGGCGCCCGGCAGTACGACCCGGCCACCGGCCGGTTCCTCAGCGTCGACCCGCTGCTGGAACCGGACAAGCCGCAGACGCTCAACGGGTACGCCTACGCCAGCAACACTCCGGTGACCAACTCCGACCCGAGCGGCACCTCGGACGGCCTCGGCGGCATCCTCGGGGCCATCGGCGCCGTGCTCGGCGGCGTCCTCGGCGGTGTGCTCGGTGTGCTCGGCGCCGTGATCGACACGATCGGTTCCGGGGGCGGAGGCGGCGGAGGCGGCTACGGCACCGCGCCGACCGGCTCCAGCGGCTGGGTCGGCAGCGGTCAGCGCTGGCAGCCGGGAGCGACGTACAACTACATCACCAAGTCGTGGGACCTGCCGTTCAATCCGATCGGCAAGCCCGTCGACCTGTTCGCCGGCATCCCTGACTGGGGCATCACCTCGGACCCGAAGGCCGCCAACCAGTGGGAGCACTCGCGCTCGCTGTTCCTCGGCTGGCTGTGGGGCGGCGGCTACCCGCTCAGCGACCACCAGGACTTCCGCGGCGGCGACGCCTTCACGGCGATCCTGGCGGTCGACCCGACGGTCTCCGACCTGCGGGCGAAGCTCGTGGGACAGGCCCGGGACAAGGGGATGAAGGCTCCCTTCGCCAAGGAGGCCGCGCCGCTGGTGTACCAGGACAAGGGCCCTGATCCGGGCAGCCCCTGGTACCACTTCAACTCGCTGCGCGGAGCGGCCAACGACGTGCTCGGCGTGCTGACCAACGGCGGTCTGGGGACGGAGAACCAGGCGGACGCCTTCCTCGGCTCCTACAGCGGATCCGCCCAGATCAAGTCGATCAACAAGAAGGACAAGTCCGTCACGCTGAGTTTCCACGTGAACAACACATCCGACTGGCGGTCGGCGACCCACGTCATCCCCCGGTCCTGGAACCCCGCGTTCACCGACACCTTCGGCGCCGCGGTGAAGGAGGACTTCTCCTGGGAGGAGAAGTGGCCGCTCAACAGTTGCGTCAACTATTCCGACTGGCTCGAATGACCGGCGCACCCCGGTGACCCGGGGGGCCGGGGTCCCGACGGACCCCGGCCCCCCGGGTCCCGCCCCACCTCTAGGATGAAAAACGTGCTCAGAATGCTGACCCGTCCCCGCCGCGCCGCCGTCCTCGCCGTACCGCTCCTGCTCCTCGCCGCGTGTGCGTCCGAGGAGACCGCGACGGTACCGCTGGACCGGATCGTCGGCCGGTGGCAGGGGGCCGACGGCGAAGCGCTGTCCTTCTCGTCCGACCGGACGTTCACGTCGTCCGGTCTCGACTCCGGGAAGCTCGCGGACAGCAAGTGCCCGGGCGGCCCCTCCAAGGGCAGCTGGGGCTTCTTCACGGACGGCGACTCCGGCACCCAGGTCTCGAAGACGACGAAGTCCGGTTCATGGATCGGTCTCGGCTTCGAGCGGAAGTCCTGGCAGTGTGCCCTGCTCCTCGCGGTCGTCGACGACGGCAAGACCCTGTGCGCCACCGACGACCCCGACACCCCCTGCGGCCTCGACGTCCGCTTCACCCGGCGCAAGTGACCCCGGCGACCGCACGGTCCGTGACCCGGTGAGTCCCGGGCACGCCGACGGCCCGGACACCCCTTCACGGGTGTCCGGGCCGTCGGTCGTCGCCCTCAGCCCACGAGCCCCAGCTCCCGGGCGATCAGCATCCGCTGGACCTCGCTCGTGCCCTCGCCGATCTCCAGGATCTTGGAGTCGCGCCACATGCGGGCCACCGGGTACTCGTTCATGAAGCCGTAGCCGCCGTGGATCTGGGTGGCCTCGCGGGCGTTGTCGACGGCGACCGTGGAGGAGTACAGCTTGGCCAGGGCCGCCTCCTTCTTGAACGGCTCGCCCGCCACCAGGCGGGAGGCGGCGTCGCGCCAGGCCAGCCGGGCCGTGTGGGCCTTCATCTCCATGTCGGCGATCTTGAACTGGATGGCCTGGTTGGCGCCGATCGGACGGCCGAAGGCGTGGCGCTCCTTCGCGTACTTCACCGACTCGTCCACGCAGCCCTGGGCCAGCCCCGTCCCGAGCGCCGCGATCGCGATGCGGCCCTCGTCCAGGATGCGCAGGAACTGGGCGTAGCCACGCCCCTCTTCACCGAGCAGGTTCGCAGCCGGCACCCGCACGTCCTGGAAGGACAGCTCACGGGTGTCCGAGGCGTTCCAGCCGACCTTCGAGTAGGGCGCCGCCACCGTGAAGCCCGGCGTGCCGGACGGGACGATGATCGCCGAGATCTCCGGGCGGCCGTCCGGCTTGCGGCCGGTGACCGCGGTGACCGTGACCAGACCCGTGATGTCCGTGCCGGAGTTGGTGATGAAGCACTTCGTGCCGTTGATCACCCACTCGTCCGTGTCCGGGTCCAGGCGGGCCGTGGTGCGGGTCGCCCCGGCGTCGCTGCCGCCGTCCGGCTCGGTCAGGCCGAACGCGCCCAGGATCTCGCCGGCGCACAGGCGGGGCAGCCACTCGCGCTTCTGCTCCTGCGTGCCGAAGAGGTGCAGGGGCATCGCGCCCAGCGAGACACCCGCCTCCAGGGTGATGGCCACCGAGGAGTCCACCCGGGCCAGCTCCTCCAGGGCGATGCCGAGCGCCAGATAGTCGCCGCCCATCCCGCCGTACTCCTCCGGGAACGGCAGCCCGAACAGGCCCATGCGGCCCATCTCGCGGACGATCTCGTAGGGGAACTCGTGCCGCTCGTAGAAGTCGCCGATCTTCGGCGCCACGACGTCGTGCGCGAACTCCTCCACCGTGCGGCGGAGTTCCTCCAGCTCGGGGCTGAGACGGTGGTCCATGCTGATCACTGGTCCTTGTGGGAGAGAGCGCGGACGGTACGGGACGGGCTGGGCCGGTCCAGATGGGCGGCCATCCACACGCTGGTGGCGGTCAGACGGCCGAGATCGACCCCTGTCTCGATGCCGAGTCCGTGCAGCATCCATACGAGGTCTTCGGTGGCGAGGTTGCCGGTGGCGGACTTGGCGTACGGGCAGCCGCCGAGACCGCCGGCGGAGGCGTCCACCGTGGTCACACCGTGCTGGAGGGCTGCCAGGGTGTTGGCGAGCGCCTGGCCGTAGGTGTCGTGGAAGTGCACGCCGATCATGTGGGTCGGCACGCCCTCCTCGGTGAGCAGGCCGAGCAGTTCGCGCACATGGCCCGGGGTGGCCACGCCGATCGTGTCGCCGAGGCTCAGCTCGTCGCAGCCCATGTCCCGCAGGGCCGCGCAGACCCGGGCGACCTGGTGCGGCGGGACGGCACCCTCCCAGGGGTCGCCGAAGCACATCGACACATAGCCGCGCACGTGCACGCCCCGGTCCTTCGCCTGCCGGACCACCGGCGCGAACACGGCCAGCGACTCGTCCACCGTGCGGTTGAGGTTGGCCTTGGCGAAGGACTCGGTGGCGCTGGCGAACACGGCGACCCGGTCGGCGCCGAGCGCCAGTGCCCGGTCAAGGCCCCGCTGGTTGGGCACCAGCACCGGCAGCGCGACGCCCGGCAGGTCACTGACCATCGGGAACAGCTGCTCGGCGTCGGCGAGCTGGGGCACCCACTTGGGGTGCACGAAGCTCGTCGCCTCGATGGTGGTCAGGCCCGCGTCGGCGAGCCGGCGGATGAACTCCGCCTTGATCTCGGCCGGCACGGTCCGCTTCTCGTTCTGCAGTCCGTCACGCGCGCCGACCTCGTAGATCCGCACCCGCTCGGGCAGGTCCGGCGCCGGTACGACCATGGGCAGTCCCTCGGCGGTCACTGCGCCACCTCCTCGTGCGGTGCGATGACGGCCAGCACCTGGTCCATGGCGACCGTCGTGCCGGGCGCCACGTCCAGCTCGGCGACCGTGCCGGCGTGCGGGGCGGAGATGACGTGCTCCATCTTCATCGCCTCCACCACCAGCAGGCTCTGGCCGGCGGCCACCTCGTCGCCGACGGCCACCTTGACCACGGTGACCGTGCCGGGCATGGGCGCGGTCAGCGAGTCGGCGCCCGCGTGGGCCGCGCGGCCCAGCGAGTCCGCCACCGGGTCGTGGTCCCGCACGTGCCAGGCGTCGCCGTCCCGGCCGATCCAGTCACCGGCGCGGCGGAAGGCGTGCCGGACGCCGTCCAGGGTGACGCTCACCCGGTCCTCGCCCACGGTGTGGCTGCCGCGCGGGAGGTACGTCACCGGGTCCTGCACCCGCAGGTGGAAGGCGGGCGGCTTCGGGGTGCCGCCCAGCCGCCAGCCGCTCGGCACCGAGAAGGGGTCGGTCCAGCCGTCCGTACGGGGCTGCAGCTGCTGCATCCGTACGGCCGCCGCCGCCTCGTACACCTCCTCCGGCACCTCGGCCGGGACGAGCTCGTCCACCACCCGCTCCACCAGCCCGGTGTCCAGGTCCCCCTGGACGACGGACGGGTGGGCCAGCAGCCTGCGCAGGAAGCCCGCGTTGGTCTGCACGCCCAGCGTGACCGTCTCCGCGAGGGCCGCCCGGAGCCTGCGCAGCGCCGTCTCGCGGTCGGGGCCGTAGGCGATCACCTTGGACAGCATCGGGTCGTACAGGCTGCCCACCTCGGTGCCCTCGCTGAGCCCGGAGTCGGTGCGGACGCCCTCGCCCTGCGGCTCGTTCAGCAGCAGCACCGTGCCGCCGGACGGCAGGAAGCCGCGCGCGGGGTCCTCGGCGCAGATCCGCGCCTCGACCGCGTGCCCCGTCAGGGTCACGTCCTCCTGCGCGAAGCCCAGCTTCTCCCCGGCCGCCACCCGCAGCTGCCATTCCACCAGGTCCAGGCCCGTGATCAGCTCGGTGACCGGGTGCTCCACCTGGAGACGGGTGTTCATCTCCATGAAGTAGTACTGCGACGGGTCCCCGCCCGGCACGATGAACTCCACCGTGCCCGCGCCCCGGTAGCCGCACGAGCGGGCCGCCTGCACGGCCGCCTCGCCCATCGCGGCCCGGGTCGCCTCGTCGAGGAGCACGCTGGGCGCCTCCTCGATGATCTTCTGGTGGCGCCGCTGGAGCGAGCACTCGCGCTCGCCGAGGTGGACGACGTTCCCGTGGCCGTCGGCCAGCACCTGGATCTCGATGTGCCGGGGGCGGTCGATCCACCGCTCCACCAGGAGCGTGTCGTCGCCGAAGGAGGCGCGGGCCT
This sequence comes from Streptomyces sp. NPDC053076, assembly GCF_044546845.1. Classification (NCBI taxonomy): domain Bacteria; kingdom Bacillati; phylum Actinomycetota; class Actinomycetes; order Kitasatosporales; family Streptomycetaceae; genus Streptomyces; species Streptomyces sp. NPDC053076. The sequence continues at coordinate 257,365 of NZ_JBITZL010000002.1, forward strand.
CGCGGCGGGCGGCGGCGATCTCGTCGGCCAGCCTGCCGGCGTCCCGCACGAGCCGCATGCCCTTGCCGCCACCGCCGGCGGACGGCTTCAGCAGTACCGGCATCCCGATCTCCCGCGCCGCATCGGCGAGTTGATCGTCGCTCAGCCCGCTGCCGCTGGAGCCGGGCACCACCGGCACCCCGGCCGCCTGCACCGTCTCCTTGGCGCGGATCTTGTCGCCCATGAGCGCGATCGCGTCCGCCGACGGGCCGATGAACACCAGACCCGCCTCCTCGCACGCGCGCGCGAAACCCGCGTTCTCGGCGAGGAAGCCGTAACCCGGGTGCACCGCCTGGGCGCCGGTGCGGGCGGCGGCCTCGAGCAGCCGCTCCACCGACAGATAGCTCTCGGCGGCCGGCGCCGGACCGATCCGTACCGCCGTGTCGGCCTCCCGGACGTGCCGCGCGTCCGCGTCGGCGTCGGAGAAGACCGCCACCGAGCGCACGCCCAGCGAGCGGAGCGTACGGATGACGCGTACGGCGATCTCGCCCCGGTTGGCGACCAGCACTGTGTCGAACACGGTTCCCCTCCTCACATCCGGAAGACGCCGAACTGGGGATCTCCCAGCGGCGCGTTGGCACAGGCCGTCAGGGCGAGTCCCAGCACCTGACGGGTGTCCAGCGGGTCGATCACGCCGTCGTCCCAGAGCCGGGCGGTGGCGTAGTAGGCGTTGCCCTGGTGCTCGTACTGCGCGCGGATCGGCGCCTTGAAGGACTCCTCGTCCTCGACGGGCCACTCCTCGCCGCGCGCCTGAAGCTGGTCCCGCTTGACGGTCGCCAGCACGGACGCGGCCTGCTCGCCGCCCATGACCGAGATCTTGGCGTTGGGCCACATCCACAGGAACCGGGGGGAGTAGGCCCGGCCGCACATCGAGTAGTTGCCCGCGCCGTACGAGCCGCCGACGACGACCGTCAGCTTCGGCACGCGCGTGCAGGCCACCGCTGTCACCATCTTGGCGCCGTGCTTGGCGATGCCGCCCGCCTCGTAGTCCTTGCCGACCATGAACCCGGAGATGTTCTGCAGGAACACCAGCGGGATCCCGCGCTGGTCGCACAGCTCGATGAAGTGGGCGCCCTTCTGGGCGGACTCGGAGAACAGGATGCCGTTGTTGGCGACGATCCCGACCGGGTGGCCGTGGATCCGGGCGAACCCGGTGATCAGCGTCTGCCCGAACTCGCTCTTGAACTCGGAGAAACGCGAGCCGTCGACCACGCGCGCGATGATCTCGCGGACGTCGTAGGGGGTGCGGGAGTCGACCGGGACCGCGCCGTAGAGCCCGTACGGATCCACCTTCGGCTCGACGGACGCCCGCACCTCCCAGGGCAGCGGCTGCCGGGCCGGGAGCGTGGCCACGATGTTCCGGACGATCCTGAGGGCGTGCGCGTCGTCCTCGGCGAGGTGGTCGGTGACGCCCGAGATCCGCGAGTGCACCTCGCCGCCGCCCAGCTCCTCCGCCGTCACGACCTCACCGGTGGCCGCCTTCACCAGCGGGGGCCCGCCGAGGAAGATCGTCCCCTGGTCGCGGACGATCACCGCCTCGTCGCTCATCGCCGGGACGTACGCGCCGCCGGCCGTGCACGAGCCGAGCACCGCCGCGATCTGCGGGATCCCGGCGCCGGACATCCGGGCCTGGTTGTAGAAGATCCGGCCGAAGTGGTCCCGGTCGGGGAAGACCTCGTCCTGCATGGGCAGGAAGGCTCCGCCGGAGTCGACCAGGTAGACGCACGGCAGCCGGTTGTCCAGGGCCACCTCCTGGGCGCGCAGGTGCTTCTTGACCGTCATCGGGTAGTACGTGCCGCCCTTGACCGTGGCGTCGTTGGCGACGATCACGCACTCGCGCCCGGCGACCCGCCCGATCCCGGCGATCACCCCGGCGGCCGGCGCCTGCCCGTCGTACATCCCGTCGGCCGCGAGCGGGGCCAGCTCGAGGAAGGGCGAGCCCGGGTCGAGCAGGGTGTCCACCCTGTCCCTGGGCAGCAGCTTGCCGCGCGCCGTGTGCCGGGCTCGCGCTTTCTCACCGCCGCCGAGGGCCGCGGCGGCCAGTTTGGCGCGCAGCTCCCCGACGAGTGCGAGATGGGCTTCCTCGTTGGCCCGCCACGCTTCCGACGCGGGATCTGCCGCGCTGTGAAGCTCCGGTGCCTCGTGCATCCTGCGGTCCCCTCACCCGGTGATCGAACCGGTTAATGAGCGTTAACCATTTCCTTCAGGTTAACGACCGCTAACCTCGCTGTCTAGAATTGTCGGCATGGTCAGCAGAACCGACGCCCCGACCCGCCGCGAGCAGATCCTGAAGGAGGCCGCCCGGCTCTTCGCCGAGCGCGGTTTCCACGGCGTGGGGGTCGACGAGATAGGCGCCGCGGTCGGCATCAGCGGCCCCGGTCTGTACCGGCACTTCCCGGGCAAGGACGCGATGCTCGCCGAGTTGCTGGTCGGCATCAGCGGGCAGCTGCTCACCGGGGCCAAGCGCCGTCTGGCGGAGGCGGACGGGGCCACCGGCGCCCCGGCGGTCCTGGACTCGCTGATCGAGGGCCACATCGACTTCGCGCTCGACGACCGGCCCCTGATCACCCTGCACGACCGGGAGCTGGACCGGCTGCGCGACAGCGACCGCAAGCTGGTGCGGCAGCTCCAGCGGCAGTACGTCGAGCTGTGGGTGGAGGTGGTCCGCGAGGTGTACCCGGCGCTGACCGAGCCGGCCGCCCGCTCGGCCGTCCACTCGGTCTTCGGCCTGCTGAACTCCACGCCCCACCTGGGGCGCGCGGGCACGCTCCCCGGCCGGGGGACCACGGCGGAGCTGCTGCACCGGATGGCGCGGGGGGCGTTCGCGGCGGCGGGGACGGCCGGGGGCTGAGCCCAGGCGGGCCGGCGCGCCTGGCACCGGCGGTCAGCGCCGGTGCGCACCCGGCGTGGGGACATCGCCCGCCCGTGCCGGGCGGGTGGCACAGCTCACCCTGGACGCCTCCCCCTACTCACCGGTATCTTCGAGTCTGAGCAAGCGCTTAGACAGACGTGGAGGTGGGCGGCGTGCGCCGTACGGTGTTCAACGAGGATCACGAGGCGTTCCGGGAGACCCTTCGCGCCTTCATCGAGGCCGAGGTCGTCCCCGTCTACGACGAGTGGTTCGCCGCCGGTCAGGCGCCGCGCGACTTCTACTACAAGCTGGGCGAGCTGGGCATCTTCGGCATCAACGTGCCCGAGGAGTTCGGCGGCGCGGGCCTGGACAGCCACAAGTTCGAGGCCGTCCTGTACGAGGAGACGGCCCGTGCGGGCGTCCAGTTCGGCGGCTCCGGCGTGCACGTGCTGCTCGCCCTGCCGTACATCAAGATGCTCGCCACCGACGAGCAGAAGAAGCGCTACCTGCCGAAGTTCGTCACCGGCGAGGAGATGTGGGCCATCGCGATGACGGAGCCGGGCACCGGCTCCGACCTCGCGGGCATGAAGTCCACCGCCAAGCTCTCCGAGGACGGCACGCACTACGTCCTCAACGGCGCGAAGACCTTCATCACCGGCGGCGTGCACGCCGACAAGGTCATCGTCTGCGCCCGCACCGCCGCGCCCACCGCCGAGGACCGCCGCCACGGCATCTCCCTGTTCGCCGTGGACACCAAGTCCGAGGGCTACTCCGTCGGCCGCAAGCTCGACAAGCTGGGCCTGAAGACCTCCGACACCGCCGAGCTGGCCTTCGTCGACGTCAAGGTGCCGGTCGAGGACCTGCTGGGCGAGGAGAACAAGGGCTTCTACTACCTCGGCCACAACCTGGCCTCCGAGCGCTGGGGCATCGCCTTCGGCGCCTACGCGCAGGCCAAGGCCGCCGTCCGGTTCGCCAAGCAGTACGTGCAGGAGCGCACCGTCTTCGGCAAGCCGGTCGCCCACTTCCAGAACACCAAGTTCGAGCTGGCCGCCTGCCAGGCCGAGGTGGACGCCGCCGAGGCGGTCGCCGACCGCGCGACGGAGGCACTGGACGCCGGTGAGCTGACCCCCGCCGAGGCCGCCTCCGCGAAGCTCTTCTGCACCGAGGTCGCCCACCGCGTCATCGACCGCTGCCTCCAGCTGCACGGCGGCTACGGCTACATGAACGAGTACCCGATCGCCCGCCTGTACGCGGACAACCGTGTCAACCGCATCTACGGCGGCACCAGCGAGATCATGAAGACGATCATCGCCAAGGACATGGGTCTGTAAGGTCCCCGCGATCGCCGGCCGGTACACCTACGAGCCATGAGCCAGGCACTTCAGGATCTCCTCGATCTGCTCGACCTGGAGCAGATCGAGGAGAACATCTTCCGCGGCCAGTCCCGCTCCGCCGTCGTCCCCCGCGTCTTCGGCGGACAGGTGGCGGCGCAGGCGCTGGTCGCCGCCGGGCGGACGGTCCCCGCGGACCGGCCCGCCCACTCGCTGCACGCGTACTTCCTGCGCCCCGGCGACCCCGGTGCGCCGATCGTCTACACCGTGGACCGCATCCGTGACGGCCGGTCCTTCACCACCCGCCGCGTGGTCGCCGTCCAGCACGGCAAGCCGATCTTCCACCTCTCGGCGTCCTTCCAGGTGTACGAGGAGGGGCTGGAGCACCAGACGCCGATGCCCGCCTCGTCCGACCCGGCGACCCTGCCCACCTCCCAGGAGCGACTGCGCGGCTACGGCCACCTGGCCCCCGACGTCGTCGAGAGGTTCCTGGAGGCCCGCGAGGCGATCGACCTCAGGTACGTGGACGAGCCGCCGTACGGGCAGTACGGCGAGCCGCGCGAACCGCACTCCCAGGTGTGGTTCCGCACCAACGGCAAGCTCGAAGGCGCCATAGACGAACCCCTGCTGCACATCGTCCTCGCCACCTATGTCTCCGACATGACCCTGCTGGACTCCGTGCTGCTCGCACACGGACGCGGCGGCTGGGCCGTCGGCGACGTGGTGGGCGCCTCGCTGGACCACGCGATGTGGTTCCACCGGCCCTTCCGTGCCGACGAGTGGCTGCTGTACGACCAGGAGTCGCCCTCCGCGCACGGCGGTCGCGGCCTCGGCCAGGCGCGCATCTACACCCAGGACGGACGGCTCGCCATCACGGTCATCCAGGAGGGTGTGGTCCGGGTCCCGAGACAGCTGTGACGGGGGCGCCGTTCGAGATGACGTGTGACGCGAGCGGGACTAGGCTCTTCGAGTGAGAGCCGCAGCGAACGGCATGCTCCCTACACGGGTTTCCGGAACCTCGGTGCCCCGGCCGCAGTACCCGATGGCGTGACCACGCGCGGGTGGGCTGTGAGGGCCTCGGCGAGTGCGCCGTTCCGTTCGAAAATCCTGCGGTGACATCTGAAGACCGCGCCGCACGTTTCTCGGTTTGCCGCGGCGACGGCCATCCACCTCGCTCCTCTTCCCGGAGCCGCGAGAGACGATGGAGATAGAAGGTATACCCATGGGATCACAGCGCACGAGGCGTCTTGTCGCGTTGTCCGCCTCCGGCCTTCTGCTGGCCGGCGGGGCCGCGCTCGGCACAGCCGGAAGCGCCTTCGCCTCCGACCACAGCGACCACGGTTCCTACAGCTCTGACTGGGGCGACCACGGCAACAACAGCTGGTCGGACGACGATGACGACGACTACGGCTGGGGCGACAACGGCGGCTACGGCGGAGACGACGGCGGCTACGGTGGCGACCACGGCGGCTACGGTGGCGACCACGGCGATGGCGGCTACGGTGGCGGCGACCACGGCGGCGGTGGCGACCACGGCGGCGGTGGCGGCGGCCACGGCGGCGGTGGCGGCGGCCACGGTGGTGGTGGAGGAGGTGGCGGTCACTGACCCGACCACGAACTGACCATCATGTGCGGCCCCGTCAGCGGGGCCGCACCGCATGCTGCCGCCCCGTCAGGACAGGTTCGCCGCGGCGAGCAGATACGCCGTCATGGGGTCGTAGTGGCGCGGGCTGACCACATGGTCGTCGAGCGGCACCACCACCTGCACGGTGCCCTCGGCCTCGGCGAGGAACAGGGCCGGGTCGTTGCAGTCGGCGTACCCCACGGAGTCGACACCGTGCTGTCCCGCGTACCCGGCCCAGCCGTGGTCGGCGACCACCAGGTCCGGCAGCGGGCGTCCCTCGCGCTCAAGTCCCGTCAGAATGGCCCGCATCGGCTCCCCGGAGTGGGTGTGCCACAGCGTCGCCCCGTGCTCCAGCACGGCCACGTCCGCGAACTGCATCACGTAACCCTCGTCCGTCTGCAGCCCGTCCGGGATGACCACGATCTCGCAGCCGGCCGCGCGCAGCGCGGCGGCCGTGGCCCGGTGCACGTCCAGCAGGCCACCCGGGTGGCCGGTCGCGAACAGCACCCGCTGGCACCCCTCGGCCGCCTTGCGCAGCCGCGCCGCCATCCGCTCCAGCGCGTCCACCGTCAGTTCGGGGTCGATGGTGTCCTGCCCGTACCGGTACTCCGGGTCGTCGTTGACACCCACCCGCTCGGCCATGACCGCGAGCACGTCCTGCTCGTCCGTCCAGCGGTCGCCCAACTCGAGGCCGAGCCAGAAGTTGCGGACCCCGTTGGCGAGCTGACGGTAGTGGGAGAGGTTGTTCTCGCGGGGCGTGGCGACGTCCCCCGCGATACGGGTTCGCACCAGGTGATCGACGAGCTGGGCGCGGCTGGGTGTCCCGGATATCGGCATGCCTTCCATTGTGGGGCAGTGGGTCGCGGGAGTCTTCGGCATATCGCCCGCTGGGACGGGTCTCACTCGCCCCTGCCGTCAGCCCCGCCGCAGCGCGAACCACAGCTCCATGCGTACGTCCGGGTCGTCCAGGTCGGCGGCCAACTGCGCGGCGCAGCGGGCGATCCGCTGCCGCACGGTGTTGCGGTGCACGCCCAGCGCCACCGCCGTACGGTCCCAACTGCCGTGCAGTGAGAGCCAGGTGCGCAAGGTCTCGGCGAGCGCGGGCTGTGCCGCGAGGGGTGCGAGCAGGGTGCGGGCGTGCGTCTCGGCGTCCGCCCGCGGCACCAGGTCCGCCAGCGCCGGCCGGGCGGCGTGCCTGAGCAGCGGGGCACGGGTGGCGCGGGCCCGGGCGAGGGCGCGGGCGGCCTGGGTGTCGGCGGCCGGCCAGTCGTGCGGCTCGGCCGGGGCGCTCACGCCGACCGTCCAGCCGGGCTGCGGGGCCGGGTCCCGGTCCGCGGGCACCAGCACCCGTACGACCTCACGGCCGAGGTCGACCAGCGCCGAACCCAGGGCGGCGCCGAGCGCGGAGGCGGCGACCGGGTCCGGCGCCTGGGTCTCCGGCCGGGCGTGCACGACGAGCCACCGGCCGGTGCCGAGCAGGGGGGCCACCTCATCCGGCGGGGCGCCCAGCAGCAGCCGCACGAGCGCGGAGGACCGGGCGGCGCCGGCTCCGCTGTGATGCTCCCCGGTCAGCAGGGCCAGCAGCACGGAGGCGACGGAGGCGATGGTGTGATCGCCGGGCTCACGCCGCGAGGTGGCCACCCCGAGCACGAACCCCTCACCGGCACCGAGGGCGTACACGGCGAGATGAGCGTCCCCGAAGGCGTCGGTGGCGGAGGTGGGCTGCGGCCGGCCGACGGCGGCCGGGGCGGAAGAGCCGGGCTGCGGCCGGGGCCCGGGAGCGGCCGGGGCGGTGGGGGTGGTCGGTGCGGCGGTGGCGCGCTGTGGTCGGGCGGTGGGGATGGGTGGTGGGGCGGGGGTGCGCTGTGGGCCGGCGGTGGGGGCGGTCGGTGGGGTGGTGGAGGAGGGCTGTGGTCGGGTGGCCGGTGGGGCGGGGGTGCGCTGTGGGCCGGCCGTGGAGGTGGTCGGTGCGGTGGTCGTGGAGCGGTCGGGGTGGGCCGTCGGCCGGACCACGGCGGCCAGCTCCGCCAGTGCCGCCCCCGCGCCCTCCGGTGTCTCCCGGCCCGCCGCCGCGACCTCCGTGCCGTCCGGGCCGTACAGCACCGCGCGGCCACCCAGGCGCTGGGCCAGCTGGCGCAGTACCGAAGGCACCGGATCCGGCCGGGAGGCGGCTGCCGCGAGGCTCTGCTGGGCCTCGGTGACGCGGCGCAGCTCGGCCAGCCGGGCCTGCGCCATCAGCTGCCAGACCGCGCGGGCCACGCCGGAGAACGTGGTCTGCGGCGGGACCTCCAGCAGCGGCAGGCCGTGGCGGTCGCAGGCGGCGACCAGGGCGCGCGGGACCGTGTCGTGCACCGGGGCCACCCCGAAGCCGAGGGCCGCGCCGCCCGCCGCCACGATCCGCGAGACGTAGTCGTCGAAGTAGGTGCTGGTGCCGGTGGTGCCGGTGGTGCCGGTGGTGCCCGTGGCTTCGGTGCCGGTGGCTGTGTCGGTGCCGGTGTCGGTGGTGCCGGTGCCGGTGGCGGTGACAGCCGTTTCCGGGACGTGCACCCCGGCGGTGAGCAGTAGCTCGCCGCCCAGCAGATAGGGGTACGGGTCGGCCATCTCCGAGGTGTGCGCCCAGTGGATCACCGTCTCCGGGCCGGCCGGTCCGGCGATCTGCCGCAGGGCGAGATCCTCCCGGGCCAGCAGCGCCTGAAGCGCTACCGGTGGGGTCGGTGGGACCGCTGGGGCGATCGTTTCCGGCATGGTGTGCGTTCCCTCCATCCCGCCCCGTGCATATGGATGAAACGTACACTTCGCAGTCGCTTTCCGGCCACCTACTGTCAAGTGAGCACGGCAGCCGCGGGTACGGGCGGATGTCCCCGCAGCCGCTGCCGGCACATCCCCGAAGCATCTGCACGACACGCCACCGGACAGTGCGCGAAGGAGGGCCCCACATGGCCGTCGACTACACAGTGATCGTCGTCTATCTCGCCGGCATGCTGGCCATGGGCTGGTGGGGCATGCGCCGCGCCAGGTCCAAGAGCGAGTTCCTGGTGGCCGGCCGACGCCTCGGCCCCGCCATGTACTCCGGCACCATGGCGGCGATCGTTCTCGGCGGCGCGTCCACCATCGGCGGTGTGGGCCTCGGCTACCAGTACGGCCTCTCCGGCGCCTGGATGGTCTTCACCATCGGCCTCGGCCTGCTCGCCCTGTCCGTCTTCTTCTCCGCGCGCATCGCCCGGCTGAAGGTCTACACCGTCTCCGAGATGCTCGACCTGCGCTACGGCGGCCGGGCCGGCGTCATCTCCGGCGTGGTCATGTGGGCGTACACCCTCATGCTCGCGGTGACCTCCACCATCGCCTACGCCACGATCTTCGACGTCCTGTTCGACCTGAACCGGACGATCGCGATCATCCTCGGCGGCTCGATCGTCGTCGCGTACTCGACCCTCGGCGGGATGTGGTCCATCACGCTGACCGACATGGTCCAGTTCGTCGTCAAGACCATCGGCGTGCTGCTGCTCCTGCTGCCGATCGCCGTCGTCAAGGCGGGCGGCTTCGGTGAGATGAAGGCCAAGCTGCCGACCGAGTACTTCGACCCGCTGGGCATCGGCGGCGAGACGATCTTCACCTACGTCCTGATCTACACGTTCGGCATGCTGATCGGCCAGGACATCTGGCAGCGCGTGTTCACCGCCCGCAGCGACAGGACCGCCAGGTGGGGCGGCACGGTGGCCGGGACCTACTGTCTGGTCTACGCCCTCGCCGGCGCGGTGATCGGCACGGCCGCCAAGGTGATCTATCCGAAGCTCGGCAGCCCCGACGACGCCTTCGCCACCATCGTCAAGGACGAACTCCCCGTCGGTGTGCGCGGCCTGGTGCTGGCCGCCGCCCTGGCCGCCGTGATGTCGACCTCCTCCGGCGCCCTGATCGCCTGCGCCACCGTCGCCAACAACGACATCTGGTCGCGGGTGCGCGGGATCGTACGGCGGGACGGCGACCAGCATGACGAGGTCGCGGGCAACCGCGCCTTCATCCTGGTCATGGGCGTGGCCGTGATCGGCACCGCGATCGCGCTGAACAACGTGGTCGAGGCGCTGACCCTGGCCTACGACCTCCTCGTCGGCGGGCTGCTCGTCCCCATCCTCGGCGGCCTGCTGTGGAAGCGCGGCACCGTCCAGGGCGCGCTGGCCTCCGTCGTGGTCGGCGGCCTCGCCGTCATCGGCCTGATGGCCGGCTACGGCATCCTCGCCAACGAGCCCGTCTACTACGGCCTGCTGGCCTCCCTCGCGGTCTACGTCGCCGTCTCCCTGGCGACGAAGCCCACCGATGAGACGGTCCTCGCCGCCTGGCGCGACCGCCTCGCCGGACGATCTCCCGAACTCGCGTCCGAACCGGTACCGGCTCACCAGTAGAGTCGTATGAAAAGCAGTGCATGCGCGACGAAGCGCAAGAAAGAAGGCATTTCATCATGAGCAGCAACGAGACGCCCCGCGGCCCTGTCGACTCCTCCCGCGTCCCGCGGTACGCCGGCCCCGCGACCTTCGCCCGGCTGCCCCGTCTGGACGAGGTCGGCACCGCCGACGTCGCCGTCGTGGGCGTGCCGTTCGACTCCGGCGTCTCGTACCGGCCGGGCGCCCGCTTCGGCGGCAACGCCATCCGCGAGGCGTCCCGGCTGCTGCGCCCCTACAACCCGGCCCAGGACGCCTCCCCCTTCGCCCTCGCCCAGGTCGCGGACGGCGGTGACATCGCCGTGAACCCGTTCAACATCAACGAGGCCGTGGACACCATCGAGGCCGCCGCCGACGACCTGCTCGGCACCGGCGCCCGCCTGATGACCCTCGGCGGCGACCACACCATCGCCCTGCCGCTGCTGCGCTCGGTGGCGAAGAAGCACGGCCCGGTCGCCCTGCTGCACTTCGACGCGCACCTGGACACCTGGGACACCTACTTCGGCGCCGAGTACACGCACGGCACCCCGTTCCGCCGCGCGGTGGAGGAGGGCATCCTCGACACCTCCGCCCTCTCCCACGTCGGCACCCGCGGCCCGCTGTACGGCAAGCAGGACCTCACCGACGACGAGAAGATGGGCTTCGGCATCGTCACCTCCGCGGACGTCTACCGCCGCGGCGCCGACGAGGTCGCCGACCAGCTGCGCCAGCGCATCGGCGACCGCCCGCTGTACATCTCCATCGACATCGACTGCCTCGACCCGGCCCACGCCCCCGGCACCGGCACCCCGGAGGCGGGCGGCATGACCTCCCGCGAGCTGCTGGAGATCCTGCGCGGCCTGGCCTCCTGCAACCTGGTCTCCGCGGACGTCGTCGAGGTGGCCCCCGCCTACGACCACGCCGAGATCACCTCGGTCGCGGCCTCCCACACGGCGTACGAACTGACCACCATCATGAGCCGCCAGATCGCGGCGGCCCGGAAGGACGCGGAAGCGAAGTGACTCACGACCACGACCTGGTACTCCGCCCGACGCAGGCGCAGATCACCGCCGCCCTGAACCCTCCCCCGGGGCGCAACGGCGGAGACCTGGTCGTGGAGACACTGGCCGGGCTCGGCGCGACCACCGTCTTCGGCCTGCCCGGCCAGCACGCCCTCGGCATGTTCGACGCCCTGCGCCGCTCCTCGCTGCGCTACATCGGCCTGCGGGTGGAGAACAACGCGGGCTTCGCGGCCGACGCGTACGGCAGGATCACCGGCGAGGCGGCCCCGCTCCTGCTCTCGACGGGCCCGGGCGCGCTGACCTCGCTGGCGGCGCTCCAGGAGGCGGCGGCGGCCTCCGCCCCCGTCCTGGCGATCAGCAGTCAGATCCCGACGGCCGGTCTGGGCGGCGGCCGGCACGGCTACCTGCACGAACTCCCGGACCAGGCGGCCTCCTTCCGGGGCGTGGTCAAGTCGGTCCACACCGTCCGCACCCCGTCACAGATCCCCTCCGCGATCGCGGCGGCCTGGAAGTCGGCGCTGACCGTGCCGCACGGCCCGGTGTGGGTGGAGATCCCGCAGGACGTCCTGCTGGCGGAGACCGCGCTGCCGGTGGTGACGGCGATGGACGCGACCCCGGACGACCTGGCCCCGCGCCCCGAACTCACCGCGGTGGCCGCCGACCTGCTGTCCCGCGCGGCCCGCCCGGCGATCATCGCGGGCGGCGGGGTCGTACGTGCCGACGCGTCGGGCAAGCTGCTCCGGCTGGCCGAGAGGCTTCAGGCACCGGTCGTGACGACCTTCGGCGGCAAGGGCGCGTTCCCCTGGAACCACCCCCTGTCGTTGCAGTCCTGGCTGGAGGACCGGCACACGACGGACTTCCTGGAGGACGCGGACGTGCTCCTGGTGGTCGGCTCGGGCCTTGGCGAACTGTCCTCCAACTACCACACGTTCCAGCCCCGGGGCCGGGTGATCCAGATCGAGGCGGACCTCGGCAAACTGGAGTCCAACCACCCGGCCCTCGGCATCCACGCGGACGCCCGCCTCGCCCTCCAGGCGCTGCTGGAGACGGTGGAGGGGCGCGCGGACGACACGGCACCGCAGCGGGTGCGGGAGCTTCTGGCCGAGGTCGCCGGCCGCATCGCGAGCCAGGAACTCACCCTGGAGCAGAACGTGCTGGCGGCGGTCCGCCGCGCCCTGCCCGCCGGCTCCCCGTCCTTCTGGGACATGACGATCCTGGCCTACTGGGCCTGGTCCGCCTTCGACGCGCAGGGCCCCAACACGATGCACTCGGCCCAGGGCGCGGGCGGCCTCGGCTACGGCTTCCCCGCGGCCCTCGGCGCGGCAACGGCGGACCCGACCCGCCCGGTGCTGGCGGTCTCGGGAGACGGCGGCGCCCTGTACTCGATCGCCGAGCTCGCGACGGCGAAGCAGTACGACCTGAACGTCACCTGGCTGATCATCGACGACGGCGGCTACGGCATCCTCCGCGAGTACATGACGGACGCCTTCGGCCAGCCGACAGCGACGGAACTGACCCGTCCGGACTACGTGGCCCTGGCGGAGTCCTTCGGCGTACCGGGCGTCCGTACCACCCCGGAGGCGCTGGAGGAGGACCTGACGAAGGCCCTGGCGGCCCCGGGTCCGTCGGTGGTCGTCCTGCCGGCGGTGCTGCGGATGTTCGCGCCGACGCATATGGGCTCGAACTGATCACACGATCGGCTGTTCGCGGTGACCTTGAAGGGATATGTTCCGTGAGGTCGCAGGCGTCCCGGCAGGGCCGATGTCAGCTGCGGCCATTACCCTGGGCCCGGAGAGGAGGACAGCGTGCTGCTGAGGTTCCGCGTCGGGAACGTACGGTCCCTGCGAGACGAGCAGGAGCTGTCCTTCGTCGCGCCTGCCGACGAGCAGGGCGGGTCGGCGAATCCGGTGGATCTTGCGGGCGGAGGATCCATCTCCGTCCTCCCGCTGATCGGCATCTTCGGGGCCAACGCCTCCGGTAAGTCGAACGTGCTGACCGCGATGACCGACATGCGTAACGCGGTCCTCAACTCCTATGCCCGCTGGGCCTCTTACGACGGCATCCCGCGCCAGGTCTTCGCCCTGAGTCCCAAGAGCGAGAGTGAACCCTCCTTCTTCGAGGTCGACGTCGTCATGGACTCGGTCCGCTGGACGTACGGCTTCGAGCTCGGCGCCACCCGTGTCGAGTCCGAATGGCTGCACAGCTACCCGCGCGGTCGCCGTCAGGAATGGCTCGACCGCGACGCCTCCCGTCCGGACGTCTTCAAGTGGCCCGGTGGACGGGTCAGGGACCGCGCCCAGCTCGTACGGCGCACGCGGCCGAACGCGCTGCTGCTCTCCACGGCCGGGACGGACAACCACCCGCAGCTCTCGCCGCTCTTCCACTGGTTCCGCCGCAACTTCTGGATGATCAGCCCGGAGGTCGAGCGGGACGAGCGCGCGCGGTACACCACGAAGGAACTGTCCGGTCCGAGGGCCACCAGGATCCAGGAGCTGCTGAGGGTCGCCGACCTCGGCATCACGGGAGCGACGGTCGTCCAGGAGCGCCCGGGCCAGGACACGGTGAAGCTGACGCACCACTCGGCCGCCGGGGACGTGTCCTTCGACTGGCAGGAGGAGTCCTACGGCACCCGGTCCTGGTTCGCCCTCCTGGGCCCTCTGCTCCTCGCCCTCGACGAGGGCGCGGTCCTGCTCATCGACGAACTCGACGCCAGCCTGCACTCCCGCTTCGCAGCCGAGGTCGTCAGGCTCTTCCACGACCCGTACGCAAACCCGAAGGGCGCCCAGCTGGTCTTCACGTCGCACGACGCGACGGTGCTCACCACCCCGAGCGGTGAGCGGCTCCTCGACCCGGCGCAGGTGTGGCTGACGGAGAAGGACAAGGACGGGGCGACCGAGCTGTATCCGCTCACCGATGTGGAGCCGGGTGAGGACGAGGACCTCACGCAGTCCTATCTCGCGGGGGCCTTCGGTGGGGTTCCGGCCCTTCTGGAAGGACAGATCGCGCGGCGGCTGCTGGTGGCGCGCGAGGCCGGCACGTACGACGAGACAGGTGAGCGAGCGGACGGGGCGGGGCGCGACTGATGGGGCGGGCGCAGAAAGGCAAGGACTCCTGGGAGCGTCCGGCCCGGCGGGGCGGACAGCGCAAGCGCCAAGTCTTCATTTTCACCGAGGGCAAGGTGACCGAGCCCTCGTATCTCGACATCCTCAAGGACCAGGGCGTCCCCCTCGCCGACGAAGTCCTGGTGGAGATGCACATCGCCAACCGCAGGGCGGACAGTGGGCGCAAGCCGCTCGACCTCGTGGAGCAGGCGATCAGACTGAAGCGTGAAGAGGACCGCAAGGCGAAGCGGGCCAAGCTGGAGGAGAAGTACCTGCCTCAGGTCTGGTGCCTCTTCGACCACGACAACTACAAGTACATCCGCGACGCGCTGAAGCAGGCGGAGAAGGCGGGCATCGGCGTCGCCTTCTCGCATCCGTGCTTCGAGGTGTGGCGCCTCGCGCACTACAAGCCGGTCAGCGGCTCGTTTGCCGGGGTGTGCGACGGGGCGGCCGAGCGGCTCCCGTTCCAGCGGGGCTCTCAGGATGCCAAGACTCCCAAGGTCGTCCTGCCGCACCAGATTCTGAAGCGCTACAAGACGGCGCGGGAGAACGCCGAGCGGATGAACAACCAGCACCCGGCACATGCGAACAAGTGGGACAAGGATCCGTACACGGACGTGCACGAGTTCGTGGAGAAGGCGCTGCACATCGACACGTACTGACCCTTCCCGGCCATGATCACGAGCTGATTTCGGTATGGCCCCGGCGGGGTCATAGGGTCTCTCCGTCATCTCAGGTCTGGTCGTAGGGAGTCTCGTAAGTGGCCAAGCTCACGCTCGCCCAGCTGGAACGGCATCTGTGGGCTGCTGCGGACATTCTGCGCGGCACGATGGACGCCTCCGAGTACAAGGACTACATCTTCGGACTGCTCTTCCTGAAGCGGGCCAACGACGAGTTCGAGGCGGCCAGGGAACGGATCAAGCGGTACGCCGTCGAGGAGCTGAAGCTTGCCGACGAGGACGTTCCCGGTTACCTGGAGCAGCCGGGCCCCTACCGCAAGCGCGATGTGCTGTACGTGCCGGAGGAGGCTCGTTGGCGCAGGATCTCCGCCGTCCCCTACAACATCAACGAGAAGGCGCTGCGTCCCGCGCTGCAAGCGCTCGAGAGCCAGAACGCGAAACTCAAGGGCCTCTTCGATCACCTCGATTTCAACCGCATCGGTGGATCGGGCGCTGCGTCCGGCGCGGCCAAGCTCGCCGACCAGCGCCTGCAGCTCCTCATCGCGCACTTCGGGCGGATCCGACTGCGCACGGAGGACTTCGAGTTCCCCGACCTGATCGGTGCCGCGTACGAGTACCTGATCAAGGAGTTCGCGGACACCGCCGGGCGCAAGGGCGGCGAGTTCTACACCCCGCGCGCCGTGGTCCGCATGATGGTCGAGCTCCTCGCCCCCACCGAGAACATGAGGATCTACGACCCGTGCGTCGGCTCGGGCGGCATGCTCATCCATGCGGCAGAGTATGTGGAGGAGCACGGCGGCGACACGTCGTCGATGTTCTTCGCCGGGCAGGACGCCAACTCCGGCTCCTGGATCATGTCGACGATGAACATGGTCCTGCATGGGGTGCGCCGCTTCGACCTGGCCACCGGGGACACGCTCTCGCAGCCGGCGCACGTTCCGCGCTCGGACGAGGACCGCTTCGACGGAGTACTGAGTAATCCCCCGTTCTCATTGGACTACACCCTTGCGGACCTGGCGCACCCGGCCGAGCGTGGCAAGTACGGGGCGACGAGCGAGCGCGGCAAGGCCGACCTGATGTTCCTCCAGCACATGCTGTGGGAGACCAAGCGGGAGGGCTCCCGCGGCGGCATGGTGATCACGGTCATGCCGCACGGGGTGCTTTTCCGTGGCGGCGGTGAGAAGACTATCCGCACGGAGCTGCTGGAGAAGGACACCATCGAGGCGGTCATCGGCCTCGCCCCGAACCTCTTCTACGGGACCGGCATCCCGGCCTGCATCCTGGTGCTCCGGCCGCCGGGCCGGAAGGACCCGGCGCGGGAGGGCAAGGTGCTGTTCATCAACGCCGACCGCGAGTTCCACGCGGAGCGGGCGCAGAACGTCCTGCTCCCCGAGCACGCCGAGAAGATCGTCTCGACGTTCCACGCGTACGAGGAGGTACCCGGCTTCTCGCGGATCATGACCCGCGAGGAACTCGCCGCCAACGACGACAACCTCAACATCCGCCGGTACGTAGACAACACGCCGCCGCCCGAGCCGCAGGACGTGCGGGCACACTTGGTGGGCGGGGTGCCGCGCGCGGAGATCGAGGCGAAGAAGCCGCTGCTCGACTCGTACGGGATCGGGATGACCGATCTGTTCATGGAACGGGAGCCGGCGGACCCGGCCTACGTCGACTTCCGGGACGAGGCGGCGGGCGGCCGTCCCGATCTGGGCGAACTGGCCCGGCCCCGGGAGGAGGCGCTGCGGGCGGAGTTCGGCAAGTGGTGGGAGGAGGAGGCCGCCCTCCGGCTGGAGGCGGTGGCGGCCAAACCCGAAGCTCTCGCTTCGTCTACGTCCTCCGAGCGCAAGGCCGCGCTGATGGCGGTGCGGGGACAGCTGATGAAGTCGTTCGGGGAACGGCTGGGACGGGTCGGTCTGCTGGACCGGTATGCGTTGGCGGGCGCGGTCGCGGGCTGGTGGTACGACGCCAAGTACGACCTGCTCGCGCTGTCGGAGAACGGATTCGGGGGCGTCGTCGACGGGTGGGTCGAGAACGTCGACACGATGCTCTCGCCGGAACAGGACGCGCGGACGAAGAAACTGCGGCCGCGGACGGCCGCGGAACGACGTCAGGCGTACGACCACAAGGTGGTCGCCGCGATCGTCCCGCAGTTCCTGGAGGAGCTGGCGGAGGCGGACGCGCGCAAGGCGGAGGCGGACGCACGGTTCAAGGAGCTGAGCGCGCGACTTTCGGGGGGTGGGGAGGAAGCGGAGGCCGACGGCGACCAGGCCGAGGGCGAGGTCAACGCGGAGGAAGTCGTGCTGAGTGCAGAGGAGTTGGCCAAGCTCACGGCTGAGCTGGCAAAGGTGAAGAAGGCGCGCACGAAGGCGGGCGCCGACATCAAACGCCTTGAGGCGGACTTCCACCGCTATCCGTACCCGAGCGACCCGCCGACGCTGGGGGAGGAGTCGCCGCGGTTGTTCCGGGCGCGGGCGGAGCTGGACGCGGAGGGGGAGCGCCGGGTGGTGCTCGACCTGCTGCGGGACGACCTGGCGGCGAAGCTGGACGGGCACGTGGTGCGGTGGCAGCGGGAGCTGGCGGCGTCTTATGAGACGTGGGAGCAGAAGTACGCCGTTTCGTTGAGGGAGATTCGAGCGGGGCGGGAAGCTGCGGCGGGGAAGTTGGATAGCTACCTGGAGGAGCTGGGTTATGCGGGATAGCGTCGAGATCCAGTGGCCCAAAGTTCGGGACGTTGGTGAAGTGCGCATGGGAAAGCAGCTCTCACCGGCAGCTCGGGACCTTCCTGGGCAATTCCCTTATTTGCGCGTGGCGAACGTTCATCTGGGGCGGATCGACTATGCGAATGTGAATACGATGGGATTCACTAATGCGGAGCGCGAGACATATGGACTCAAGCCTGGTGATATCCTGCTGAATGAGGGGCAGAGTCTGGAGCTCGTTGGCCGCAGCGCAATCTACGACCGAGCGGAGGGAGCTTTCTGCTTTCAGAACACTCTTATCCGCTTCCGGCCAAGTGCTGATGTTATTCCGGCGTATGCCCAGGTGGTCTTCGAGCGCTGGCTAGCAACCGGGGTCTTCGCGGCGATCGCCAAACAGACGACCAGCATTGCTCACCTGGGAGGCGACCGATTCGGGGCGCTGCCGTTCCCGTTGATTCCGGTGGCTGCGCAGAAGCGAATCGTTGACGTGTTCGACAGCGTCACAGCGCTGGAGCGGGCTATCGCGGCATCGGTCGCCAAGCTCCGCAGCGTTCGCCAGGGACTGGTGTCATCGTTGTTCTCTCCCGCTGGGGCAGGGCAGGGCGCCTGGGCCGTGAGGCCCCTAGAGTCAGTTGCTGAGGTAGGTGGCGGTCTTGCTCTCGGAGGAACGGCGGCTGGCGGCTCGGTTGAGCTTCCGTATTTGCGAGTTGCGAATGTTCAGGACGGATTTGTTTCAACCGCTGAAATGAAGAGGGTTCGCGTTACTCCTGGTGACGCGAAGAGGTACCGGCTGCAGGCTGGTGATGTACTAGTAACAGAGGGAGGGGATCTCGACAAAGTCGGTCGTGGGGCGGTTTGGGACGGGCGAATTGAACCGTGTCTGCATCAGAATCACGTGTTCCGTGTTCGCTGTAATGATAAGCTCGTAATTCCGGACTTCCTTGCTGCCTACATGGCATCTCAGGTCGGGCGCGCCTACTTCCTAAGCGTGGCGAAGCAGACGACTAACCTGGCATCCATTAGTTCTTCGCAACTTAAGGCGATGCCAGTTCCCTACCCGCCACTGCCCGAGCAGGAGCGAGTGGTTGGAGCACTCGCTGTTTGCGACAAGCAGATCAGCCGTGAAACTAGTGAACTCGGTAAGTTGAGCAAACTGAAGCAGGGGCTCATGGACGACCTGCTGTCGGGCCGGGCCGTGGATTCCGCTGTGGCGGCCTGAGCAACGTCCGGCCCTAGCTGTGGGGCGAAAGGCTGCACGCATAGTGGTGGGGAGTGGTCAGGAGGGAAGGGTTCCGACCTTGACCGCTGCGACGAACGACACCCACCCAGCTGACTGGAAGACCAATGCGGGCCCCGCCGGGACCTTGGAGTCGCGAACAGGTACACCTGCGGGGTGGTTGTCCAGGACCTCCAGGCAGCTGCCGCCCTCGCTGCCGCTGTAGGTGGACCTCCGCCAGCCGGTCAGCGCAGCAGTGTTCGAGATGATCGGTTCAGTCATGACGTCCGTAATCCTTTGCTGTCGCCCTCAGTAGGGCCAGTGACTCCTTGAGTGGCAGTGCGTCGCTCAGTGCAAGATCGTAACGGCCTTGCAGCTCCTGAACCATGGCCGGGGAGTCGTGCACCTTCCCCATGCGAACCCCCTCGCTGTATGCCACCGGCGGCTGATCGTCGAACCACATCAGCGTCAGCATGCTCTCCAACAGGGGGTGGAACCCCAGAGAGCGCGGTAGTACGTGCACGCGTACCCGTCTTGACTCCGCCAGCCTGACGATGTGTGTGATCTGCTCGGCCATGACCTCTGGGCCGCCGATCGGCCGGTCCAGGACGCTCTGGTCCAGAAGCGCCCACACTACTGGTGACACGGGGTCCTCAAGGATCTTCGCCCGCTCCAGCCGTGTGACAACGAGCCTGTCACATTCCTCTTCGCTCACTGGTGGGTAAGAGGGGCTCAGGACCGCACGCGCGTACCCTTCGGTCTGGAGGATGCCGGGCACGAAGGAGAGAGCGAACTCTCGGATCTCGACAGCCTGTTGTTCGAGTGCGTGGGCCGCTTCGAAGTGCTTCGCCACCGCGCTGTCGGCATCCGGCAGGAAGCTGCTGAGCACATCGCCCGTGTTCAGCGCCCTGTCGAGGCGTCTTGCGTCCTCCTTGGACGGGGTGCGCCGGCCCGCCTCGATGTGGGCGATGTGCGAACGCGTCATGACGGCGGCCGTCGCCAGCTCCTGTTGCGTCAGCCCGGCCGCTTCGCGCTGCGCCTTCAACCACTCCCCATAGATGTTACTCATCGTCAACTCCCGTGTGACAGATGCGTTGTCACCTCCGACCCCCTGGCGAGCCTAGTCCGGCCGGTCTCACTCTGTGAGTGGATCGCTACACAGCGATGTCCATGCATGTCGACTTGCCTTCGGGTACGGAAGACCCCCGCGTCCGCTACCGACGGCCCGGGGGCATGGCCCTCAATCTCACCGGAGTTGAAGACGTGTTGCACCGTATCGCCCGCCTCGTCGAGCCGATGCTGCGGCTGCTGTGGCCCGCTTCCGGGCGGCACCGGCACCGGAACCGGCACCGCGCCGGGGGAGCGGCGCGGCCCACCCCTGTGCCGACCGTCCCCGTCGAGCCCAGCCGCCGCCCCTCCCCGCACGAGACCCTCCTTCACGGCGAGGACTCCCGGCTCGTCCGCCCCTACCTCCTCGCCCACGAACGCCGTGAGCAGGCCAGGCGGCAGCGCCCACGGCGCCGGGCCCTCTGGATCGCCGTGCACGGCGTCGACACAGGGCCAAGGCGCATCCATGGTGTCGACGTCGGCCCGCTCCTAAGCCGCAGCGCCGAGGTGGTCGCTGCATGATCTATGAGAGCCATGACCCCGCCGCCACGACGGTCAGCCGGCCCCGCCTCCTCCCCTGGTCCAACCTCGACGGCAACCCGTGCTATCTCCTCACCGACAACGCAGGCACTGGCTATCTGTCCCGCGTTGCCGACAAGGTCGAAGCCGTCCAGCTCGACATGGCCGACGACCTTCTCGGCCATGCCGCCGACCTCCTGAGTGACGACAAGGCCACTGCGCCACAACTCCGCTTCCTGGCTGCTCGCTTGGTCGAATCGCTCCACGACGTGCATCGCATCGCCCGCAGCAGGGGAGCGCGTCTCCCAGCGCCCCGGAACGACGAGGCCTCCGGCGCCGTCCCGGAAGAGGACCTCGGCACCTGACCCGCCCGCCCGCGCCGAACGTGCGGCCGTACCAGCACAAAGCCCCGTACGTCCGCGCTCAGCCACGTCCTACGGCTGACGCTCTTCCCCTCACCCCGCCTCCTGGGCGCAGAATGGATCTCCGGGAATTGCTGGACATACGGAGAGGCGCGGGGCTGTGGTGGTGCACGTCGAGCGGGACGAGGTGGAGCGGCCGTTAATCGCGCAGTTGGAGGCCATGGGATGGACGCACGTCCCGGGGGTGGAGCTGGACACGCTCGACGCGGCCGTGCCGCTCCTCGTCGACCAGCTCGGACCCGCGCTGCGGAGGATCAACCTCCGGGGCAGTGACGGCCAGCCCTGGATGGGCGAGGACGACATCCGGCGGGCGGTCGGCGAACTTGCCTCCCTCTCCCTCGGCAAGGGCGTCGTGCATGCGAACCTCGCCGCCACCGACATGCTGCTCCACGGCTGGACGCTTCCCTCGCCCTCCGCCGCGCACGGCGGTCCGTCCGCCACCGTCCAGTACGTCGAGTGGCATCCGGACCTTGTCACGCGCAACACCTTCACCGTCGTCGACCAGCTCCGCGTGCGCAGCCGCTCCGGTGAGCTGTCGATACTCGACGTCGTCCTCTTCGTGAACGGCATTCCGCTCGTGGCCGTCGAGTGCAAGAGCCCCGATCTCGCCGAGCCCGTCCGCAGCGCCGTGCTCGATCTCCGGCACTACGCCGGAAATCCCGTTCTGGACCTCGGCGCCACCGGTGCCCCGGTCCCCGCCGGTGTGCCGGAACTGTTCCGGACGGTGCAGCTCTTGGTCGCCGCGACCGGCGAGACCGCCCACCTGGGCACCGTCACCTCCGAGCCCGAGCACTTTCACCCGTGGCGCAGCGTCGAACCGGAGGAGGAGAGCACCCTGCGGCGGGAGCTGCGTGCCGCGGGGCTGCTCGCGGACGGCGCCGACCCGGCCGCGCCCGCGCCGCTCGGCGAGCAGCAGAAGCTCGTCGGTGTGGTCCTGCGGCCGGCCGCCTTGCTCAACGTCGTACGGCACTACGTGATCCCGATGGCCATCGAGTCGGGGGCGGACGGCGGGGCCGTGCGGACCGTGAAGGCCGTCGCCCGGCACCAGCAGTACCGGGCCGCCGAGAAGGCCGTACGCAGACTGCTGACCGGACGAGTCCGGACCGGGCGTGACACCGAGGACGAGCGCGGCGGTGTCATCTGGCACACGCAGGGCTCCGGCAAGTCGCTGACCATGACGTTCCTGGTGCGGCGAGTGCATCTACACCATCGGCTCAGCGAGTTCATGGTGGTCGTGGTCACTGACCGCACCCAGTTGCAGACCCAACTCTCACGGACGCTGAAACTCAGCGAGTCCGACGTCGAGACGGCGGAAACCCGGACGCAGATGGAGGGGCTGCTGCGCGACGGCGGGCGGCGCGTCGTCTTCGGCATGATCCAGAAGTACGGGAACGGTTTCACCTTCGCCGGAGACGCCGAAGGCAGCGGGGACGACCGGGACCTGACGGGAGAGGGAACGGACCCGAGCGAGGACAAAGGTCCAGGCCCCGTACCGGACTTCCCCGAGTGCAACACCTCACCGGACATCCTCGTCCTCGTCGACGAGGCACACCGCTCCCACACCAGCGTCCTACACGCCGCCCTGCGCAAGGCGATCCCGAACGCCGCAAAGATCGGGTTCACGGGTACGCCGATCATCACCGGGCGTGAGGAGGACACGCGCCGGATCTTCGGGCGGGGGGACTCGCCGCGGGGCTTCCTCGACGAGTACCGGATGGAGGACGCCGAGCACGACGGCGTCGTTGTCCGCATCCGCTACGAGGGGCGGACCGGGGAGGGCGAGGTCCGTGACGGGGAGGTCCTCGACAGGGGGTTCGACGACCTCGTCCGGGACCGCACCCCCGAGGAGCGGGCCGCGCTGCTCAAGCGGTGGCCCACCGAGCGGGACGTCGCCGAGTCCGTTCCCCTGATCGAGGCGAAGGCCGAGGACATGCTGGAGCACTGGGTGACCACCGTGCTGCCCGGCGGCTTCAAGGCACAGGTCGCGGCCGTCAGCCGGAAGGCGGCCGTGCAGTACCACCACGCTCTGCGCAAGGCCCGTGACGAACTGCTCGCGCGGTTGGCCGAGTTCGACCCCGAGTCGGTGACGGGGATACCTCCGGAGAAGCTGTCCGCCAGACAGCGCTATCTCCACCAGGCTTACCGGTTCCGGGCGCTGCTGCGGCGGATCGACTTCGTTCCCGTCATCTCCCCGGGCTCCGGCCACAAGCGCGGGGAATGGAGGGAGTGGACGGACGCCGGTCGCCAGGAGGCGTACACCGAGCGCTTCCAGAAGGCGTTCCCAGAGCTGGCGCCCGATCCGGAGTGGGTCGCGGTCACCCCCTTCAATCCACCGCAGACCTCGACTCCGCCCACCGGTCCCGCCGGCGGTATGCACACCCCGTGGTCCGAGGCCGCGAACAGCGAACCGCCGTCGCTCCCCACCTCGGTGCCCGACCCCGTGCACCCTGACAGCCCCATCGCGTTTCTGATCGTGAAGTCCATGCTGCTCACGGGGTTCGACGCCCCGCGCGAACAGGTGCTCTACCTGGACCGGCCGATCCGGGACGCCGAGCTACTTCAGGCCGTCGCACGTGTCAACCGCACCTCACCCGGCAAGGAGGTCGGTTACGTCGTCGACTACTACGGCGTCTTCGAGCACCTCTCCAGTGCACTTGCCGGGTACCGGAATGCCGACGTCACCGACACCATGCGCGATCTGTCCTACGAGGTGGACAAACTCGGCCCCGCCGCCCAGGAGGTCCGCGACTTCTTGCGGCAGAACGGCATCGACGACGCGCAGCTCGACCAGCTCGCCAAGCTGGGGCCCGCTGCCCTCGCACTGCAACCCGAAGACCTACGGTTCGGCTTCGACGAGGTGCTGCACGAGTTCCTCGCCACCCTCGAACGCGTCCTTCCGCACGAGGAGGCCCTGGACTACGTGGCGGACGCCCGGCGTTGGAGCCTGCTCCAGAAGCGGGTGCGGCGGCTGTGCCGGGACGATGAGGGCGGCACGTTCACCCTGCGCCGGTACGGGCGCAAGGTCCGGGCGATGATCGCGGATCACCTCGAAGGGCCGGAGATCGACCAGGTCATCCCGCCGGTCTCGCTCACGGCTCTCACCTTCGACGATGCCGTGCGACGGCTGCCGCCGCAGGAGGCTGCGGCGGAGATGGGCCATGCGCTCCGCTTCCACCTGGAGGAGCGGACGAAGCGGGAGGACCCCGCGAAGTACGAGCGGCTCTCCAAGCGCCTGGAAGAGATCCTGCGCACGATGCCGGGTCGCTTCGAGGAGCAGATCGAGGAGTTCGGCCCGCTGATCGAGGAGGCCAGGCAGGAGCAGGAGGAGTCCCCGGAACTCGCCGGTCTCACGCCGCTCGAACAGAGGGTGTACCGACTGGTGGAGCAGATCCTGGAGGACACCCCCGGGATCAGGCTCGCCGGTGGCGGAGACGTCAGGCGGCTCACGGGCAAGGTGTGCGACGTCGCCACCGGGGTCATGGCCAGGGCGTCGTACCAAGGGCAGCACCAGGACATCAGCATGCTGGCCGGGGACCTCCAGGAAGTCTTGCTCAGTACCGATGTCCGGCCCGTGGGCGGGGACTGGGCGTCGTTGGAGAATGCGGCCGAGCGCCTGGCGTCCTTCGCGCAGGACAACCTGCGGCAGTTCCGGAGCAGGGCGAGGGGAGAATAGGCGGGTGACCGCGCCTGCCGATCCCTCGACGTACCCCGCCCCCGAATCCCACCTCACTGTGGACGGGCTGTCTCTTCGGGTGTGTGCCAGCGCGCGAAGGAAACGGTTCGCACTGACCGTCGAGACCGACGCGACCCTCACCCTGCACACCCCGGCCGGGCGCTCGACGGCCGAGGCGGAGCAGTTCGTCCGCGCGCACCGGGACTGGCTGCTCACCAAGCGGCGGGAGCGGGAGCGCACGCGCCCGCTCAGCCCCGTCAAGCAGCTCGCCGACGGAGAGGTCTTCCGCTACCTGGGGAGGACGTACCGACTGGCCGTGTCCGGTGAGGAGGGGGTGGGCGGAGGAGTCCGGCTGATCGCGGGGCGCCTCGTCATGGGCCCGGATCTGGCGGCGGAGCCCCAGGCGGGACGGGCGGCGCTGATCGACTGGTACTGCAGGGCCGGCCGGAACTGGACGGGACACCGGCTTCAGCCCTGGGCAGCCCGCATGGGTGTGACCGAGCCGGAATTCGAGGTGCGGGACCTGGGGGACCGGTGGGGTTCTTATCGGCCGCCGCAGGACGCGGCGGGCGCCAAGGGGCTGATGAGTCTCGGGTGGCCGCTCTTCCAGCTGCCCATGCATCTGATCGACTACGTCCTCGCCCACGAACTGGCCCACGTGAAAGTGTCCGGGCACCGGGAGGACTTCTGGCGACTGCTGCGGATCGCGCTGCCCGAGTACGAAGAGCGGCGGGCGGACCTCGACGAGCTGGGGCGGCGGCTCTGGATGGGTGATATTCGGTAGTCCCTGGCTGAACATGATGCATGGACAGGGCGTTCCGGTATAGCAATGGCTGCCATATCGCGTCCCCCTACTCCTACCGCCGTCGACCCGACCCGCCCGGTGCTGGCGGTGTCGGGCGACGGCGGCGCCCTGTACTCGATCGCCGAGCTGGCCACGGCCCGCCAGTACGACCTGAACGTCACCTGGCTGATCGTCGACGACGGCGGCTACGGCATCCTGCGCGAGTACATAACCGACGCGTTCGGCGAGGCGACGGCGACGGAACTGACCCGCCCCGACAATGTGGCGCTGGCCGAGTCCTTCGGGGTGCCGGGGGTGCGTACGACGCCGGAGGCCCTGGAGGCGGACCTGGCGAAGACACTGTCTGCGCCCGGCCCCTCGGTGGTCGTCCTCCCGGCGGTGCTGCGAATGTTCGCCCCGACACATCTGGGCTGACCGAGCGGCGGACCGGCGTGCCGCGAGAGCGCAGGTGACGGCGAGGCCGCGACGGCGACCTCGGCGGCGTCACGGCCGGTCACCCCTCCGGCGAGCCGCGTGGGCCGTGCGGCGGCCGCCACCGGGGTGCCGGTCACGGCACGTCCGTCACGGCGCCGGAGATGCGGGAGCGGCCCCGATGGGCGGTCCAGATCGCGTGGGACCGCCCGGTCGGCTGTCACCGTGATGGGGACGGGGCGGAGGGTGATGCGCATCCGTGATCTCCGCAGGCGGTGACCTGCGCAAGCGGCCGGGACGGGACGCCGCGGCACCTGACCGGGTGACACATCCGGCGCTGCGTCAGGTTGCGGAACTGACGGACTGTCGGTTGCCTCGTGAGCGGAACACAGGAGAGGCGCCGCGCAGACAGGCCGGACACTGTTCCGTTGGAGGAGTCGCATGCGTTACACACACCTGGGTGCGGGGATCGGCCTGGCTCTCAGTGCTCTCGGACTGCAGATCCCGGCCGCTGCCGCCGCCGATGACTCGGATGTCCGTATCGACTCATGGAACGCCCACCCGGGCTCCACGGTCACGGTCAGTACGAGCGCCTGCGACCCCGACGCGGACTACGGAAAGGGCTGGTCCGAGGTGGGTGGAGAGTTTCACCTCTTCGAAGGCGACGAGGAGGGGGAGCTGACCGGCCAGTTCCGGATCCCGGAGGGAGCCAGGCCGGGCAGCAGCGACACCATCACCCTGAAGTGTCCGCCACTGACCCGGCTCACGGAGACGTACAGGGTCACCGGCCGCCCTCCGGCCGGCTCGGTCAGCGCCGGTTTCGGACCGGACGAGGACATGGGCACGGAGCTCGTCCTGGGCGGCGGGCTGCTCGTCACGGCCGCCGCCGGAGGCGTGGTCTGGCTGCGCCGCCGCCCGAACGGCAACCGGACCTGACCGTCCGACCCCGCCGGCGGTCCCGCCCGCCTCGGCCTGTGACCGGCCCCCGAACGGGCTCCCTCCAATGGCCGCGAGGCCCACACCACCCGCTGCGCCGCACCCGCCGTGAAGCAAAGGGCCGCGCGATGGCACCCGGACATCACACCAACGCTCCCCGAGACGCGTTGAGCCCCCTCGGGCTCCTCCTCACCTGCGTGATGACGGCGGGTGCCATGCTGCTCAACGGGGTCCACGACGGGGAGCCGCCGCGACCGTCGGCGGCCCAGGCCTTTTCGGCCTCCGCACACCCCACCAGCCGCACGGTCCGTCCGCTGCCCCCCGCCGATCCGGTCCGGCTCCGGATCGCCGCTATCGGTGTGGACGCCCCGATGACCCGCGTGGGCCTCGACGCGGCAGGTGCGCTACGGCCCCCACCGGCCGGCGGACCCGGCCCCGTCGGCTGGTACGGCGACGGCACGGCTCCCGGCTCGGCGGGAACCGCCGTCGCCACCGGGCATGTGGACACACCCACCGGAGACCCCGGTGTCTTCTACGATCTCGGCACCCTGGCCCGGGGCGCCACCATCGAGATCCGCCGGGCGGACCGGCGGACGGCGGTGTTCGCCGTCCGCGCCGTCGAGCTGTACGACCGGGAGAAGTTCCCCAGCGAGAAGGTCTACGGCGGATCCGGCCGGCCCGAACTCCGCTTGATCACCTGCGGTGGCGGCTACACCAAGCGCACCGGCTACCTGGGCAACGTCGTGGTCTACGCGACGCTGACCGCGGTGACGTAGCCGGACGGACGGACACCGGCCGCCGCCCGCGGACGCCGGCCACCGCGCAGGCGCCGCCGCCCGGGGTCCGCTCAGCCGCCTCCACCCCCCCGTCGCGGAAGCCGTGCGAGCCCCGTCCGGACCCCGCGGGCCGGCGAGGGCCCGGTGAGGCACGTCCCTTTCCCCGAACATGCGTACAACTTTCGGTCCCCCTGGCGAGTCCAGTCAGGCAGCGCATGAGTGCGCTCGACGGCGTTCAGGGGGACGTCCGTACGACATTCAAGGGGGACTTTCCATGACTTCCCGCATACCCGGCCGGGCCGGGGCGCTCGCGGTTGCCGTCAGTGCCGCGCTGGTCATACCGGCCGTCACCGCCGCCACCCCGGCCGCGGCGGTCGCGCCCGCGGTGACCTGTACGTCCGCCAAGGCGGGCCTCGCCGCCAAGCTGAAGAAGGACATCACGGCCGCCCTGGCGAACCGCAAGGGCACCGTCGCCGTCGGTCTGTACGACCGCAGCACCAAGACGACCTGCACCCTGCGTGCCACCAGCGCCTACGACTCGGCCAGCACCGTCAAGGTCACCGTGCTCGCCACGCTGCTGTGGGACGCCAAGAAGCACAACCGGTACCTGACGAGCACCGAGCAGTCGCTCGCCACGGCCATGATCACCCGGTCCGACAACGACGCGACCAGCAAGCTGTGGAAGCAGTTGGGCCTGACGAAGGTCAAGGGCTTCCTGTCCGCCGCCGGGATGACGAAGACCGTGCCGGGCGCGGACGGTTACTGGGGGCTGACCCGGGAGAACGTCACCGACGAGCAGAAGCTGCTCAGGCTCGTCACCGCCAAGAACAGCGTGCTGAGCGACAACTCCCGCTCCTACATACTGAAGTTGATGGGGCAGGTCGTCTCCGACCAGCGCTGGGGCACGCCCGCCGGCGCGCCGTCCTCGGTCGCCGTGCACGTCAAGAACGGCTGGCTGCAGCGCTCGACGCACGGCTGGCGGGTGCACAGCCTGGGCACCTTCAACGGCGCTGGCCACGACTACATGATCACGGTGCTGACGCAGGACAACAGCACCATGGGTTACGGCGTGACCACCATTCAGAACGTCGCCAAGGCCATCCACAAGGACCTGGTGCCGACCACCACCGCCCGCTTCGTCCCGACCACCCAGCCGCGCGAGGCGTTCGTCGCGGTGCCGCCGAAGGGCTGACGCCCGGCCCCCGCGGTGGCCCCCGGCGGGCCCCGCGGCGGCCACCGTGCACCGGTGCCGCTTCCGCGCGATGGCGGCTGGTCGGGCAGACCACGAAGGCCGCTGATCGGCCGGTCGCGAAGGCGGCTGCTCGGCCGGTCGCGTTGGCCGCTGGCCGGCCGGTCGCGAAGGGGGCTGCTCGGCCGGTCGCGAAGGCCGATGGCCGGCCGGTCGCGAAGGCCGATGGCCAGCCGGTCGTGGAAGTCGCTGGCCGGCCGGCACGGTGAGCGCCACGGTGTCGCCGCCGGTG
The DNA here is from genome assembly GCF_044546845.1 of Streptomyces sp. NPDC053076. NCBI lineage: Bacteria > Bacillati > Actinomycetota > Actinomycetes > Kitasatosporales > Streptomycetaceae > Streptomyces > Streptomyces sp. NPDC053076. The sequence goes on from NZ_JBITZL010000002.1 coordinate 286,473, forward strand.
ACGGCGAAGGTCCCGGAGTTGCCGGCGGCGACCGTGCCGCCGTGGGCCCCAATCGCGGCTCGACGTCTGCCCGACCCCCCAGGGCCCCCTCAACTCCCTTGCTGCGAACATGTGTACAGCCGTCCGGCCTTCCGTCAGCCGAACCCGCCGGCGCGGGGAAGGCGCCCGACGGCACGTTCGCGGTACGCCCGCACGACGTTCAGGGGGAAGCTCTTCATGACCCGCACGACTCACCGCATACCCGGCCGAGCCGGGGCACTGGCGACCGTCCTCGGCGCGACGCTGCTCCTGCCGGCCGTCGCCGCCACCCCGGCCGCCGCGGCACCCACGCCCGCCGTCAGCTGTACGTCCGCCAAGGCGGGCCTCGCCGCCGAGCTGAGGACGGACATCACCGCGGCGCTCGCGGGCCGCACCGGCACCGTCGCCGTCGGCCTGTACGACCGGTCCACCGACACCACCTGCACGCTGAACGCCACCACGGCCTTCGACTCGGCCAGCACCGTCAAGGTCACCGTGCTCGCCACGCTGCTGTGGGACGCGAAGAAGACCAACCGGTACCTGACCGACGACGAGGCCGCACTCGCCACGGCGATGATCACCCAGTCGGACAACGACGCGACGAGCAAGCTGTGGAAGCAGCTCGGAGTGGCGAAAATCCAGGGTTTCCTCACCGCTGCCGGGATGACGAATACCGTGCCCGGCGCGGACGGTTACTGGGGACTGACCCGGGAGAACGTCACCGACGAGCAGAAGCTGCTCAGGCTCGTCACCGCCAAGAACAGCGTGCTGAGCGACAACTCCCGCTCCTACATACTGAAGTTGATGGGGCAGGTCGTCTCCGACCAGCGCTGGGGTACGCCCGCCGGCGCGCCGTCCTCGGTCGCCGTGCACGTCAAGAACGGCTGGCTGGAGCGCTCCACGCACGGCTGGCGGGTGCACAGCCTGGGCACGTTCAACGGCGCCGGCCACGATTACATGATCACGGTGCTGACGCAGGACAACAGCACGATGGACTACGGCGTGACCACGATCCAGAACGTCGCCAAGGCCATCCACGAGGACCTCGTGCCGACCACGCCGTCCACCAGGCTGTACACCCCGACGAGCAGGCCGGACGAGGCGCCCGTCCCGGTGCCGCCGCGGGGCTGACGCAAGGGCGCACGCGGGCCGGGGCTTCACGGGACGGTCTCCCGGCGGACACCGTCCCGTCCTGCGGTGACGGTCGTGGCTGGACGCCATCGAGGGGATGACGGTCACCGGCCGTGACCACCGGGGCCGCCTGCGGGTCCTCCTGGTGAGCGACGACAACCAGGGCGCGGCACAGGCGACCCGCTTCTCCTGCCTCCGGGTACGACTCTGACCCCCGAGCCGCGGCCCACCCGCAAGCGAGCCGCGGCCCACCTCAAGGGGTCGCGGGGGACGGCGCGACCGGCCAGGACCGCCGTGCGGGCAATCCACACCGGCGGCCCGGCCGTCCCCGCCGAGACCGCGACCGGCCACGACGGCCGTGCGGGGAACGGTGCGACCGGACGGAACGGCACCGCACCCGCCGACCGGCCGTGTCCCGGAATTGTTAACGCGGGATGAAATCCCCCGCCGCGGGTGTTGACGCCTTCCGGATGAGCAGGCCGACAGGAAGGCACCCGCGTGGCACCGCAACGGGGATGGGCAGGACGGCTGGCGAGTTATGCCTGGCGCTATCCCAAGGACGTGATCCTCGCCCTTGGGTCCTCCCTGGCCGGCATGGCCGTACTGGCCGTCGTGCCGCTGATCACCAAGGTGATCATCGATGACGTGGTCGGCGACCACAGCCGCGCCATGACCCCGTGGGCCGGGGCCCTCGTAGGCGCGGCCGTCCTCGTCTACGCCCTCACCTACGTCCGCCGCTTCTACGGCGGCCGGCTCGCCCTGGACGTCCAGCACGACCTGCGCACCGAGATGTACGACACGATCACCCGGCTGGACGGCCGCCGCCAGGACGAGCTGTCCACCGGGCAGGTCGTCGGCCGGGCCACCAGTGACCTCCAGCTGATCCAGGGCCTGCTCTTCATGCTCCCGATGACCATCGGGAACGTCCTGCTCTTCCTGATCTCCCTGGTGATCATGGGCTGGCTGTCGCTGCCGCTGACCCTGGTCGCCCTGGCCGTCGCACCCGCCCTCGGCTGGATCGCCAGGCGCAGCCGCAGCAGGCTGCACCCCGCCACCTGGTACGCCCAGGCCCAGGCCGCCGCGGTCGCCGGAGTGGTCGACGGCGCGGTGAGCGGCGTCCGCGTGGTGAAGGGCTTCGGGCAGGAGGACCAGGAGACCGGCAAGCTGCGCGAGGTCGGCCGCCGCCTCTTCGCGGGCCGCCTGCGCACGATCCGCCTGAACAGCAAGTTCACCCCGGCCCTCCAGGCCGTGCCGGCGCTCGGCCAGGTCGCCATGCTGGCCCTCGGCGGCTGGCTCGCCGTACGCGGTCACATCACGCTCGGCACCTTCGTGGCCTTCTCCACCTACCTGGCCCAGCTGGTCGGCCCGGTCCGGATGCTCGCGATGGTCCTCACCGTCGGCCAGCAGGCCCGCGCCGGCACCGAGCGCGTCCTGGAGCTGATCGACACCGAGCCGACCCTGAGGGACGGCACCAAGGAGCTGCCCGCCGACGCGCCCGCGACGGTCGAGTTCGACGACGTCTCCTTCGGGTACGACCGTGAGCGCCCCGTCCTCGACGGGCTCAGCCTCGAGATCCGCCCCGGCGAGACCCTGGCCGTCGTCGGCTCCTCCGGTTCCGGCAAGTCCACCCTCTCCCTGCTCCTGCCGCGCTTCTACGACGTCGACCGCGGCGCCGTCCTGATCGGCGGCCACGACGTCCGCGAGCTGACCCTGGAGTCGCTCCGGGCCGCGATCGGCCTGGTCCCGGAAGATTCGTTTCTCTTCTCCGACACCGTCCGCAACAACATCGCCTACGGCCGCCCGGACGCCACGCGGGAGGAGATAGAGACAGCTGCCCGCGCCGCCCAGGCGGACCGTTTCATCGCGGAGCTGCCCGACGGCTACGACACCACGGTCGGCGAGCAGGGCCTGACCCTCTCCGGTGGCCAGCGTCAGCGCGTCGCGCTCGCCCGCGCCCTGCTCACCGACCCGCGCCTGCTGGTCCTGGACGACGCCACCTCGGCCGTGGACGCCCGGGTCGAGCACGAGATCCACGAGGCGCTGAAGCAGGTGATGGAGGGCCGCACCACCCTGCTCATCGCCCACCGCCGCTCCACCCTGAACCTCGCCGACCGCATCGCCGTGCTGGACGGCGGCCGGCTCGCCGACCTCGGCACCCACGAGGAACTCCAGGAGCGCTCGCCCCTGTACCGCCGCCTGCTCACCGACCCGGACGAGCTGGGCGGCGTCTCCCCGGGCCACGCCGTCCCGGCCGCGCCGCCGGAGGAGACCTCCGTCCGCGAGGAGCTGGACGCCGAGTTCGACGCCGAGCGGGGCGTGACCCCCCGGCTGTGGACCGGCGACCGTGCGCCGAAGGACCCGGCGCTCGCCGGCACCCCGGCGACCCCGCAGCTCCTCGCCCAGGTCGAGGCGCTGCCACCGGCCACCGAGACCCCGGACGTCGACGAGGACCGCGCGGTCCTGCCCGAGGAGTCCTACGGCCTGCGCCGGCTGCTGCGCGGGTTCGGGCCGCCCCTGCTCGTCAGCCTGCTGCTGGTCGCCGTGGACGCCGGCTCCGGCCTGCTGCTGCCGGTGCTGATCCGGCACGGCATCGACTCCGGTGTCACCAGGATGGCGATCGGCGCGGTGTGGTCGGCCGCCCTGCTCGGCCTGCTGACCGTGGTGGTGCAGTGGGCCGCGCAGATCGGCGAGACCCGGATGACCGGCCGCACCGGCGAACGCGTGCTGTACACGCTGCGGCTGAAGATCTTCGCCCAGCTCCAGCGGCTCGGCCTGGACTACTACGAGCGCGAGCTGACCGGCCGGATCATGACGCGCATGACGACCGACGTCGACGCCTTGTCGACGTTCCTCCAGACGGGCCTGGTCACGGCGTTCGTCTCGGTCGTCACCTTCTTCGGCATCATGGTCGCCCTGCTGGTGCTCGACGTGCAGCTCGCCCTCGTCGTCTTCGTCACCCTGCCCCCGCTGGCCGTGGCCACCTTCTTCTTCCGCCGGGCGAGCGTGAAGGCGTACGAACTGGCCCGTGAGCGGGTCTCGGCGGTGAACGCCGACCTCCAGGAGACCGTGGCCGGACTGCGGATCGTGCAGGCGTTCCGGCGGGAGCGGGACGGCGGCCGGCGGTTCGCCGAGCGCAGCGACGGCTACCGCAGCGCCCGCATCCGCGGCCAGCGGCTGATATCGGTCTACTTCCCGTTCGTGCAGCTGCTGTCCTCGGTCGCCGCGGCGGCCGTGCTGATCGCGGGCGCGGGCCGGGTGGAGGCGGCCACGCTCACCACGGGCGCCCTGGTGGCCTACCTGCTCTACATCGACCTGTTCTTCGCACCCGTCCAGCAGCTCTCCCAGGTCTTCGACGGCTACCAGCAGGCCACGGTCTCGCTGGGCCGCATCCAGGAGCTGCTGCGCGAGCCGACGTCCACGAAGCCCGCCGAGGAGCCCCTCGTCGTGTCGTCGCTGCGCGGGGACATCGCCTTCGAGGACGTGCACTTCGCCTACGGCGCCGAGGAAGAGGCACTGTCCGGCATCGACCTGCGGATACCGGCCGGGCAGACGGTGGCCTTCGTCGGGGAGACGGGCGCCGGCAAGTCCACCCTCGTCAAACTGGTGGCGCGGTTCTACGACCCCACCGCCGGGCGGGTCACGGCCGACGGCACGGATCTGCGCGTCCTGGACCTCACCTCCTACCGGCACCGGCTCGGGGTCGTCCCGCAGGAGGCGTACCTCTTCCCGGGCACCGTCCGCGACGCCATCGCCTACGGCCGCCCCGACGCCACGGACGCCGAGGTGGAGGCCGCGGCCCGGGCGGTCGGCGCGCACGAGATGATCGCCACGCTGGAGGGCGGCTACCTGCACGAGGTCACCGAACGCGGCCGCAACCTCTCGGCGGGCCAGCGCCAGCTGATCGCCCTCGCCCGCGCCGAACTGGTCGACCCGGACATCCTGCTGCTGGACGAGGCCACGGCCGCCCTGGACCTGGCCACCGAGGCACAGGTCAACCAGGCCACCGACCGCCTCGCGGGCCGCCGTACGACGCTGGTGGTGGCCCACCGCCTGACCACCGCGGCCCGCGCGGACCGGGTGGTGGTGATGGACCACGGCCGGGTCGCCGAGGACGGCACCCACGAGGAACTGCTGGCCCGCGGCGGCCGGTACGCCGAGCTGTGGCGGACCTTCGTCGGCGAGGCCGAGCCCGAGGAGCCGGTCGGCGCGTCCCGCTGAGCCTCCGGCGCCGGGTCCGCGCCGGGACCCGGCCGACGTGCCTGCCTGACGGTCGTGCAACCATCCGACACATCCGTGCGTCCGTACATCAGTACGGGCACTGGGGAGCGTGACCGTGACGGGGAGGACGACAATGGGCAGTGGTGGAATACGCCGGCGGCTGGCACTGGGTGCGGCCGTGCTGGCCGCGTCCGGCGCGCTCGCGCTCACGGCGACGGGTACCGCGCAGGCCGCCTCGGCCGCCGGCTGTGCCGGACGCGAGGTGCGGACCCTGCCGTTCAGAACCGGCGTCACCCACGTCTACAAGAGCGGCGACTACGTCTGCGCCGTCACCGTGGCCCGGCACCCCGGCGCCGCCCAGACCATGTCGGTCAGCGTGCAGGCGCGCGGCAACCGGCCCGTCGTCGACAAGGGCCGCTACCGGCACCACGCCGGCCCGGTGACCGTGCACGCCGGCCACCGGTGCGTCTGGATCAAGGGCGCGGTGGGTCCCCGGTACTCGATCAGCTCCGGCTGGATCCTGTGCTGAGGGCGTACGGCGAACCGCTCAATTACCTCTGTTGAGAACGCAGTTGCTGGGATAGCTTCCGGCGCACATCTGTCTCACAGGGGAGAGTGCGCATGCGCAAGGCGCTCAGGTGGCTGCTCGCGTTCACGGTGCTCATCAGCACGTTGAGCACGGCGGCCGGTGCGGCCACCGCCGCCGGGTCCGAGCCCACCGACATCAAGGACCGGCTCCTGTCGATACCCGGCATGAGCCTGATCCAGGAGAAGCCGTACCCCGGCTACCGGTACTTCGTCCTGGACTACACCCAGCCGATCGACCACCGCCATCCCGGCCGGGGCACCTTCCAGCAGCGCATCACCGTGCTGCACAAGGACACGAGCCGCCCCACGGTCTTCTACACCAGCGGCTACAACGTCTCCACCACCCCGTCCCGCAGCGAGCCCACCCGCATCACGGACGGCAACCAGGTCTCCCTGGAATACCGCTACTTCACCCCCTCCCGCCCCCAACCGGCCGACTGGTCCAAGCTCGACATCTGGCAGGCGGCGAGCGACCAGCACCGCGTGTACCAGGCGCTGAAAGCGGTCTACTCCGCCAACTGGCTGGCCACCGGCGGCTCCAAGGGCGGCATGACGGCCACCTACTACGAGCGCTTCTACCCGCGGGACATGGACGGGGTGGTGGCGTACGTGGCCCCCGACGACGTCGTGAACAAGGAGGACTCGGCCTACGACCGCTTCTTCGCCCGGGTCGGCACCGAGGAGTGCCGGGACCGGCTGAACGCCGTGCAGCGGGAGGCGCTGGTGCGCCGGGCGCCACTGGAGAAGAAGTACGCCGAGTACGCCGCCGGGAAGGGCTACACCTTCGACACCGTCGGCAGCCTGGACCGGGCGTACGAGGCGGTCGTCCTCGACTACGTGTGGGGCTTCTGGCAGTACAGCCTGCTCAAGGACTGCGACACGATCCCGGCGGACGCGGCGACGGCCGGCGACGAGGAGATCTGGGCCTCCATCGACACCATCTCCGGCTTCTCCGCCTACACCGACCAGGGCCTCGCGCAGTACACGCCGTACTACTACCAGGCCGGCACCCAGCTGGGCGCGCCGACCATCCACTTCCCGCACATCGACAAGCACCTGGTCCGGTACGGCTACCAGCCGCCGCGCACCTACGTGCCCCGCTCCATCCCGATGCGCTTCCAGCCGGGGGCGATGCGGGACGTGGACACATGGGTACGGCACCACGCCACGCACATGATCTTCGTCTACGGCCAGAACGACCCCTGGGGCGCGGAACGCTTCCACGTCGGCGCGGGCGCCCGCGACTCCTACGTCTTCACCGCACCCGGCCTGAACCACGGCGCGAACGTGGCGGGGCTGGTTCCGGCCCAGAAGGACCTCGCCACGGCCCGCATCCTGAAGTGGGCGGGAGCCACCCCGGCCGCCGTGGCCCAGGCCGAGCCCCTGGCGACGTACGACGCCCGGCTGGACGGCCGGGACGTGGAGCGGGAGCCCGCGCTGCGGCCCTGAACGGGCCGCGGCGGACCGGCCGCCCCGGTCTTCACGAGAGGCCCTGGTACGTCAGCCCGTGTCCGATCGGGTACAGCACCTGTGCCGGGTCGTCCGCGCGCTGCACCGGCACCGGCAGCCTGCCGCGCGGCGCCACCCGGCCGGCGATCACCCGTGCGGCGGCGCGCAGTTCGACGTCCGTCCAGCAGTAGGTGGCCAGGCATGCCTTGGCGGAGGGGAGCTGCGCGACGTCGTACGGGTTGCGGATCGCCACCACGGCCACCGGCTTGCCCATCGCCACGAGGCGCTCCACCAGCATCTGCTGGGAGTTGTTCGCCGTCACGTTGTAGGTGGCGACGATCACCGCGTCCGCGTCCCGCGCGGCCGTGACCGCCTTGTCGACGGTCGCGGCGGAGGGCGCGGTCCCGGTGGACAGGGCCGTGGCCGTGAAGCCCAGTTCGGTGAGGGCGGCGGCCAGGACGCCGGTGGGCGGGCCGGTGGTGCCGGACGGGGAGGCCGGGTCGGCGCCGACGACCAGGAGCCGGCGCTGCCGGCGGCGGTCGAAGGGCAGGACGCCGTCCTCGTTGACCAGCAGGGTCGTGGTGCGTTCGGCGATGCGGTCGGCGGTGGCCAGATGGGACGTGGTTCCCACCGTGCGGTCGACGGCCGCCGGACTCGCCCAGGGGTGGTCGAGCACATTGCGCCGGGCCTTCAGGCGCAGAATGCGCAGGATCGATTCGTCCAGCCGGGCCTCGGTCAGCTCGCCGTCCTGGACGGCCTTCAGCACCGCGTTCCAGGCGACGTCCAGCGACGGCGGGTTGAGCAGCTGGTCCACGCCGGCCTTGAGCGCGAGCACCGGCACCCGGTCGTCGCCGTACTTCGTGCGCACGCCCTGCATCCCGAGGGAGTCGGTGATGACGACGCCGTCGTAGCCGAGTTCGCCGCGCAGGATGCCGGTGAGGATCGGCTGGGAGAGGGTGGCCGGGTCGCCGGAGTCGTCCAGCGCCGGGAACTGGATGTGCGCGGTCATGATCGAGTCGATGCCCGCCCGGATCGCGGCCCGGAACGGCACCGCGTCCAGCTTCTCCCACAGTTCCCGGCTGTGGGTGATGACCGGGAAGCCGTAGTGGCTGTCGACGGCGGTGTCACCGTGGCCGGGGAAGTGCTTGGCGGTCGCCGCGACCCACGACGCCTGATAACCCTTCACCTCGGCGGCCACCAGCCCGGCGACCGCCTCCGGGTCGGCACCGAAGGACCGTACGCCGATCACCGGGTTGGCCGGGTTGACGTTCACGTCGGCGTCGGGGGAGTAGTCCTGGTTGATGCCCATCGCGCGCAGCTCGGCCCCGGAGATCCGGCCGAGGGCGCGGGCGTCGGAGCGGGAGCGGCCGGCGCCGATCGCCATCGCGCCGGGGAAGAGGGTGGCGGGCGCGCCGACCCGGCACACCGCGCCGTGCTCCTGGTCGGTGGCGATGAGCACCGGCAGGCCGCGCGGCTGGTCCAGCGAGACCTGCTGGATGCCGTTGGACAGGTCGGCGATCTGGTGCGGGTCGCGGGTGTTGTGCGCCCAGGTGAAGTAGATGATCCCGCCGACCCGGTACTTCGCGATCAGCTCGGCGGCGGTGCGGACGCCGATCTCCTTCAGGTTGGCGTCGATGTCCGCCTGGTCCGGAGCGGTGGCGGAATGGCCGTAGACCCGCATCACGAAGAGCTGGCCGACCTTCTCCTCCAGCGTCATACGGGAGATCAGGGCGCGCAGCCGGCGTTCGTCGTCGGCGCTGCGGGTGGCGGCGTGGGCGGTCGTCGGTACGGTCAGTGCGGCGGTGAGGCCCGCGGTCGCGGCGAGGACGGCGCGTCTGGACGGCCGTGCGGTGTGTCCCGTGCTGCCCGTGCCGGCATCGCTTCCCGTGCCGGTGTCGCTTCCCGTGCTGGTGTCGTGCACGTGCGCTCCTTCCAGAGGAGAACCGCTGAAGGAAACTTCCGAGGAGTCACCAATATCCGGGAAGTTTCTTTCCGTCAAGGGAATGCACAGTAACCAGGAAGCGGCCCCCGGCCGGGTATTCACGGGGGGCGCGTCCAGCTCCTGGACATCCGGGACCGGGGCGCGGACGAGCCGTCGTCATGCGGCCATGCCCGCAGTCGACATCCCCGGTTCCAGGTCCATCACCGCCCGCGCGCTCTGCCTCGCCGCCGCGGCCGACGGGGTCCGCATCGAGGACGTCGGCAACACCCGGGTGAAGGAGTGCGACCGTCTTCAGGCGTGCGCGGACAACCTCCGGCGGCTCGGTGTGGCGGTCATGACCGGCCCCGACCGGATCGAGATCCACCCGGGCGCGCCCGCACCGGACGTGCAGATCAAGTCCTTCGGCGACCACCGCGTCGTGATGTCCTTCGCCGTGACCGGCCTGCGCACACCCGGCCTGACGTACGACGACCCCGGCTGCGTGCGCAAGACGTTCCCCGGCTTCCACGAGGCGTTCGCGGCGCTGCCCGCCACCGGCTGACGGTGGGCGGTGGGCCGCTCACGGTCCGCCCGGCTCGGTGGCGGGCCCGCCTCCCGCGCGCAGCTCCGGCGTCGTCGCGGCCACCCCGGCGACCGCCAGCACGCACAGCACCCCGCCGGTGACCAGGGCGGTCACCCCGGACGTCCAGCCCGCGAGCAGACCGCCGCGCGCATTGCCCAGGCTCGGGCCCGCCTGGCCGACGATCTGCTCGGCCGCGGTGACCCGGCCGAGCAGCGCGTCCGGGGTGCGGGTCTGCACGAGTGTGGAGCGGGAGACCACCGCCGTGGCGTCCGCCGCCCCGGCGACCACCAGCAGCGCGAGACCGGTCCAGGGGCCGGCGGAGAGACCGAGGAGGACCAGGGCCGTGCCCCAGGTGGCGGACGCGCACAGCATCACCCGGCCCGGCCGGCCGAGCCGGATCAGCGCGCCGGACAGCCCGGTCGCCACGACCCCGCCCACCGCGAGCGCCGACAGGAACAGGCCGAGGGTGCGCGGGTCACCGCCGAATCGTTCGGCGTTGACCAGCGGGAACAGGCTCACCGGGAACGACAGCACGGTGACGGCGAGATCGGTGATCAGCGCGCCCCGCACCACCCGGTGCCCGGCCAGGAACCGCAGCCCGTCCAGCACCCCGTGCAGCCCCGCCCGCGACGGCTCGCCCTCGGGCGGCAGCGCGGGCAGCCCGAAGGCGCCGTAGAAGGCGAGGCCGAAGCTGAGGGCGTCCAGCAGGTAGCACACACCGATGCCGAACCAGCCCAGCAGCACACCGGCCAGCGCGGGCCCGAGCAGCATCATCGACTGGCCGGCCACCTGTTGCAGCGCCAGACCGGCGGCCACCTGCTCCTTGGGCAGCAGACGCGGCAGGAACACCCCGGCGGCCGGCCCGCCGAGCGCGCCGAAGGCCGACTGCACGGCGACGAGCAGCAGTATCCCGGCCGCCGGCACGTGCCCGGTGAAACCCTGCACCGCGAGCAGCAGGGAGCAGGCCGCCTGGCCGACGGTGGCCGCGAGGAAGACCCGCCGCCGGTCGGCCCGGTCCGCCCACGCCCCGGCGAACAGGCCGAACACCACCAGGGGCAGGGCCTGCGCGAGCCCGACCGCACCGGTCCAGGCGGTGCTGTGGGTCATGTCCCACACCTGGTACATGACCGTCACCATGGTCATGAACCCGCCGAGCACGGACACGGTCCGCCCGATCAGCAGCCGCCGGAACAGGGGCGAGGTGCGCAGCGGACGTACGTCGACGAGCGAGCGGGTGAGGCTCATGAGCGGAAGCGGGCGCACGGCACCGGCGGCTGGATCACCGGGGGAGGCTAACCGGGTACCGAAGCCCCGGCCAGCGAATTAGCCGCCCGCGCGCCCGCGCCCGGCCGCGACGGACCCGGCCGGGCGGACTACGACGCTTCGCCCAGCACCCTCAGCAGGTGTTCCCGGCCCCCGTCCAGCAGTCCCGGAAGCGGTGCGGCCGACTCGTACCAGCGCTTCTCGTACTCCCAGCACAGCCAGCCGTCCCAGTTGTGCCGGGACAGGACGTCCACGCACTCGGTGAGGGGCAGCACCCCGCTGCCGAGCGGCAGCGGGGTGGTGTCCTCGGCGGAGGCGATGTCCTTGACCTGGACGTAGCCCAGGTGCGGGGCGAGGGCCGCGTAGCTGTCCGAGGGCTGCTCGCCGCCCAGCCAGGTGTGCATGACGTCCCACAGCGCGCCCACCTGCCGGTGCCCGACCGGGCCGAGGATCCGGATCGCGTCGGCGCCGGTGCGGTGCGAGTCGTGGGTCTCCAGCAGGATCCGGACGCCGAGCGCGGAGGCGTCCTCGGCGGCGGTGCCGAGCCGCCGGGCGGCGATCGCGTCCGACTCCTCGCGGGGCCGGTCCGGGTCGGCGCCGGGGAAGACCCGGACGAAGGGCGCGCCCAGGTCGTGGGCGAGCCGGAGGAGGTCCCGGAGCTCCGCCAGCACGGGCGCGTCCTCGCCCGGGGCGGCGACGCGCGCGTACCCGGCGAGGCCGAGCACCTCGATGCCCGCGCCCCGGAACAGGGCCGCGACCTCCGCCCGTTGGGCGGGGGACAGGCCCGGGTGCACGGGCTCCTCCGGATGGGCGCGCAGTTCGACCCCGTGATAACCGTGCGCGGCCGCGAGGGCCAGGACATCCGGGACGGGCAGCCCGGGGACACCGAGAGTGGAGAACGCCAGCTTCATGGGCACGGAAAGTACCCCTCAGTCGCCGGGTCCATGCAATTCCGGCGGCCGGCCCTGGCCGACGGTCCTGGAAGCAGCCACGCGTCCGTGGCCAGGCCATGCGTCCGTGGTCAGGTCCGCGCGTCCGTGGTCAGGCTCGGGGGACCCCGGTGGAGGCTCGCACCATCAACTCGCCGCGCACCGAGGCGATCCCCCCGGGCGGGGGTTCCTCGCGGCCCGTCGCGATGCGGCCGGCCCGTGCCCCGGCCTCCGCCAGCGGCAGCCGGACCGTCGTCAGGGACGGCACCGCGTCGATGCTGAAGGGCAGGTCGTCGAAGCCGGCGACCGACACGTCCGCGGGGACGCGCAGCCCGGACTCGCGCAGGGCGGCGCAGGCGCCGAGGGCCACGGAGTCGTTCGCGGCCACGATCGCCGTCAGGGAGGGATCGCGGCGCAGCAGTTCCAGCGTGGCCTCGTAGCCGGACTGCCGGTCGTAGCGGCCGTACACGGTCCAGCCGGGGTGCTCCTCGATGCCGGCCGCGGCCAGGGCCGCGCGGTGGCCCTCCAGCCGGTGCCGGGTGGTCGTCCGTTCCCCGGGGCCGGCGATGTAGCCGAGCCGGCGGTGGCCGAGGCCGATCAGATGGCCGGTGAGGGCGCGGGCCCCGCCCCGGTTCTCGAAGGTCAGCGCGATGGCGTGGGTGTCCGGCGCCGGCGGGCGCCCGCACAGCACCACCCGGGTCCCGGCCTCCGACAGCTTCCGCAGTTTCGCCGCGACGGCCGCCGCGTGCGGCGCGCGCTCCACGGCCCCGCCGGTCAGTACCACGGCCGCGGCCCGCTGCCGCTGGAGCAGGGTGAGATACGTCAGCTCGCGCTCGGGAGAGCCGCCGGTGTTGCAGACGACCGCCAGGCGTTCCCCGCCCGCACGCCCGCCCGGTCCGCCGATCTCGGCCTGGATCGCGCTCGCCATGATCCCGAAGAAGGGGTCGGCGATGTCGTTGACGAGGATGCCGACCAGGTCGGAGGTGGCCGCGGCGAGCGCGCTGGCCGGACCGTTGAGGACGTAGTCCAGTTCGTCCACGGCCCGCAGCACCCGCTCGCGCGTGGTGGCGGCCACCGGGTAGTTGCCGTTCAGCACGCGCGACACCGTCGCGGGGGAGACCTGGGCGCGGGCCGCCACGTCCGCCAGGGTCACCGTCATCTCGTCGTCCTCCGGTCGCGCATCTCGTCGTACGTCCTCGCAGCCAGCCGGTACGTCTCGTAGACAGCTGGTACGCCCTCGTAGACAGCCAGGCAGGGGTCCTGGTTCCGAGCAGACCTTAAGGCCACGGGCCCGGGTTGTTCGCCCCCTCGAACAACTCGAAGCGGACACGGTCTTGTACGGACCGCGTCCGGAGGCTAGCTTCGCCCGGAGACAGCAAGCGCTTGCTGTGCGAGGGGCGCGGCCACGGAACGGGGCGCCCGGCGCCCGCGAAGGGGACTGACGTGACACGCAAGACGGTGCGTATCGCCATGAACGGCGTGACCGGGCGCATGGGCTACCGCCAGCACCTCGTCCGGTCGATCCTCGCCCTGCGCGATCAGGGCGGCCTCGACCTCGGCGACGGCACCGTGCTCTGGCCCGAGCCGATCCTCCTCGGCCGCCGCGAGCACGCCCTGCGCGAGATCGCCGAGCGGCACGGCCTCGACCACGTCTGCACCGACGTGGACGCCGTCCTCGCCGACCGCTCCGTCGACATCTACTTCGACTCCCAGGTCACCTCCGCCCGCGAGGAGGCCCTCACCAGGGCGATCACGGCCGGCAAGCACGTCTACACCGAGAAGCCCACCGCCACCGGCCTCGACGGAGCCCTCGCCCTCGCCCGCCTCGCCCACGACAAGGGCGTCAGGCACGGCGTCGTCCAGGACAAGATCTTCCTGCCGGGCCTGCTGAAGCTGAAGCGGCTCGTCGACGACGGCTTCTTCGGCCGCGTCCTGTCCGTGCGGGGCGAGTTCGGCTACTGGGTCTTCGAGGGCGACCGGCAGCCCGCCCAGCGCCCGTCCTGGAACTACCGTGCCGAGGAAGGCGGTGGCATCGTCGTCGACATGTTCCCGCACTGGGAATACGTGCTCCGCGAACTGTTCGGCCGCGTGACGGCCGTCCAGGCCCTGGCCACCACCCACATCCCGCGGCGCTGGGACGAACGGGGCCAGTCCTATGACGCCACCGCCGACGACGCCGCCTACGGCATCTTCGAACTGGAGGGCGGCGCCGTCGCCCAGATCAACTCCTCCTGGGCCGTGCGCGTCCACCGCGACGAGCTGGTGGAGTTCCAGGTCGACGGCACGGAGGGATCGGCCGTGGCCGGTCTGCGCGGCTGCCGCGCGCAGCACCGCGGCACCACGCCCAAGCCCGTGTGGAACCCGGACGTCCCCATCACCGAGGTCTTCCGCGACCAGTGGCAGGAGGTGCCCGACAACGCCGAGTTCGACAACGGCTTCAAGGCCCAGTGGGAGCTGTTCCTCAAGCACGTCTACGCCGACGCCCCCTATCACTGGGACCTGCTGGCCGGCGCCCGCGGCGTGCAGCTCGCCGAACTGGGCCTGAGGTCCTCCGCCGAGGGCCGCCGCATCGACGTACCGGAGATCGCGCTGTGACCGTCCGGCTGCCCGCCGCCGACCGCACCGTGCGGACGTACCGGCCGCGCACCCGGCCGCTCGCCGTCACCCCCGGCACCCCCTTCACCTCCCGCACGCTCTACTCGGCGGCCCACGTCGTCGCCGACCCGTACGCGGACGTCTCGCCCGACTCGCCCGCCGCCGTCGACTGGGACGCCACCCTCGCCTTCCGCCGCCATCTGTGGTCCCACGGCCTGGGCGTGGCCGAGGCGATGGACACCGCCCAGCGGGGCATGGGCCTGGACTGGGCGGCCGCGGCCGAACTGATCCGGCGCAGCGCGACGGAGGCGCGTGGCGTGGGCGGCCGGATCGCCTGCGGAGTCGGCACCGACCAGCTCACCGGCGGCACGCTCACCGAGATCCGCGCGGCCTACGAGGAACAGCTCGCCGTGGTCGAGGAGGCGGGCGCCCAGGCCGTCCTCATGGCGTCCAGGGCGCTGGCCGCCACCGCCACCGGCCCCGAGGACTACCTGGAGATCTACGGCCACCTCCTGCGCCAGGCCGCCGGACCGGTGATCCTGCACTGGCTGGGCCCGATGTTCGACCCGGCCCTGGAGGGTTACTGGGGCTCGGCCGATCCGGACGCGGCCACCGGCACCTTCCTGGAGGTCGTCGCCGCGCACCCCGGCAAGGTCGACGGCGTCAAGATCTCCCTGCTGGACGCACGGCGCGAGATCGACCTCAGGCGCCGGCTGCCGCGGGGCGTGCGCTGCTACACGGGCGACGACTTCGGCTACCCCGAGCTGATCGCGGGCGACGGCAACGGTTTCAGCCATGCCCTGCTCGGCGTCTTCGACCCGCTGGGCCCGCTCGCGGCGCAGGCGGTACGGGTCCTGGACACCGGTGACGTCAAGGGCTTCCGTGAACTCCTCGACCCCACCGTGGAGCTGTCCCGGCACCTCTTCCAGCCGCCCACCCGCTTCTACAAGACGGGGGTCGTCCTCCTCGCCTGGCTCGCGGGCCACCAGTCGCACTTCGCCATGGTCGGCGGCCTCCAGTCGGCCCGCTCCCTCCCGCACCTCGCCCGCGCCTACGAACTCGCCGACCGCCTGGGCCTGTTCCCGGACCCCGAGCTGGCCGAGAAAAGGATCAGGAACCTTCTGTCGCTGTACGGGGTGGAGCAATGACCGATCTGGCGCGCTTGAGCATCAACCAGATGACCGTGAAGCAGCTGTCGCTGCCCGAACTGGCCGACGCGTGCGCCGCGCTGGGTATCGGGCAGGTCGGCCTGTGGCGTGAGCCGGTGCGGGCGTTCGGCGTCGCGGAGACGGCGAAGCTGGTCCGCGACGCCGGCCTGGCGGTGACGACCCTGTGCCGCGGCGGTTTCCTCACGGCCCTCGGCCCGGAGGAACGCGCGGCGGCCCTGGCCGACAACCGCCGCGCGGTCGACGAGGCGGCCACGCTCGGCACGGACACCCTGGTCCTGGTGGCGGGTGGCCTCCCGCCCGGCGCCAAGGACCTGCGGGCGGCCCGGGAACGCGTCGCCGACGCCCTGACCGAACTGGCCCCCTACGCCGAGGACCGCGGCGTACGCCTCGCCATCGAGGCCCTGCACCCCATGTACGCCGCCGACCGCTGTGTGGTCTCCACCCTCGCTCAGGCCCTGGACCTCGCCGAACGCTTTCCCGCTCACCAGGTCGGGGTGACCGTGGACACGTACCACGTCTGGTGGGACGACCGGGCCCCCGCCCAGATCGCCCGCGCGGGCGCGACGGGCCGTATCCACTCCTTCCAGCTCGCCGACTGGACCACCCCCCTCCCCGAGGGCGCCCTGACCGGCCGCGGCCGGCTCGGCGACGGAGCGATCGACATGCGGGAGTGGAAGGGGTACGTGGAGGCGGCCGGTTACACCGGCCCCATCGAGGTCGAGCTGTTCAACGAGCGGCTGTGGGCCCGGGACGGGCGGGAGGTGCTGGCGGAGACGGCCGAGCGGTTCGTGGAGCACGTGATCCGCCGGTGATCCGCCGGCGCGCGAAAAATCTTGGAAGGCCGTGCAACCCTTCCCGCGTCTTTCGTGTCGTATCTGTCGTCGGAACCACGGGGGACCCTGGGGGGGTCGGGTTCCGACCGGGGTGGGGAAAGCCGAGGGGGCGTGTCAGGCCGACGGGCCGGAGGCGCCCCCTCGAAACGTCCGGAGCGCCGGGAGGACCAGGGTCTTTCGTCGGGATCAGCCCGGCGTGATCCGACGAGACCTAGAAGAACACCCCGCAGCGCAGCAGCACGTTCGCGTACGGACGGGCCTCGCCGGTGCGGACCACCAGCCGTGCGCCCGCCGACAGTTCCTTGAGCCGCTCGTGCGGGACGAGGGCCAGGTCCGGGAAGCGGCCCTGGAGCAGTGCCGTCGCCGCGGGATTGGCCGCCCGTATCTCCTCCGCCGCCGTGGCGCCCTCCACCACCAGTTCGGCCAGCAGGCCGTCCAGCACCTCGGCGAAGGAGGGCACACCGGCGCGGAAGGCGAGGTCCACCACCCGGGGGCCGTCGGGTATCGGCATACCCGCGTCACAGACCAGCACCTCGTGCCCGTGACCCAGTCCGGCCAGCGCCCCGGCGAGACGGCGGTTGAGGATCCCCGCCCTCTTCACAGCGCGTCGACCTCCTCCGCCGTCGGGTACGACTCCTGCGCGCCCCGCTTCGTCACGGCCGCCGCACCCACCCGGGCCGCGTGGGCCGCCGCCTCGGCCAAGGCGGCACCCGCGCCCAGTTTCCAGGCCAGGGCGGCCGTGAACGCGTCCCCGGCCCCCGTCGTGTCCACCGCGTCCACCTTCACCGACGGCACCCGGGTCACGCCCGAGCCGTCGCACACCAGCGCCCCCCGCGCGCCCAGCGTCACCACCACCGAGCGCGGACCCCTGGCCAGCAGCAGCCGAGCCCAGTCCGCGGGTTCCCCGCTCACGCGGGCGGCACCGAGGATCACCCGCGCCTCGTGCTCGTTCACGATCAGCGGATCGCAGGCCGCCAGCACCTCCGCGGGCAGCTCACGCGGCGGGGACGGGTTCAGCACGAACCGGCTGCCCGGCGCCAGGTTCCGCACCACCTCCACGACCGTCTCCAGCGGGATCTCCAGCTGCGCCGACACCACCCGCGAGGCGTGGAAGAGGCTCGTGGCCGCCCGGACGTCCGCGGGCCGCAGCCGGGAGTTGGCGCCCGGAGACACCACGATGCTGTTGTCGCCCTCAGGGTCGACGGTGATGAGCGCGACACCCGTCGGGGCGCCCCCCACCAGCACGCCCACCGTGTCGACCCCGGCCGCGCGCAGCGAGTCGAGCAGCAGCCGGCCGTGGCCGTCGTCGCCGATCCGTGCCAGCAGGGCCGTCCGCGCGTCCAGCCGGGCGGCGGCGACCGCCTGGTTGGCGCCCTTGCCACCCGGGTGCACGGCCAGGTCGCCGCCGAGCACCGTCTCGCCGGCGGCCGGCCGCCGCTCGACGTCGATCACCAGGTCGGCGTTGGCCGATCCCACGACCAAGAGGTCGTAGTCGTACATCAGTTGACTCCCCTGAGAGATGACGGCAGGCGGGCCGCCCCCGAAAGCCCTCCGGAGGCCGCCCGCCCGTGCGTCCGTGTCAGCCGCTGAAGCCGGCCACGTTGTCCTTCGTGACCACCTTCACCGGCACCTTCACCGTCGGCGCCACCTTCTCGCCCCTGACCGCCTTCAGGGCGTTGTCCACGGCGATCCTGCCCAGCTGCGTGGGCTGCTGGGCGACCGACGCGTACAGCGTGCCGTCCTTGACCGCCGTCAGTCCGTCCGGGGTGCCGTCGAAGCCGACGACCTGCACGGACTTGCCGGCCCTTGAGCCGAGCGCCTTGATCGCGCCGAGGGCCATCTCGTCGTTGGCGGCGATGACGCCCTGCACGTCCGGGTGGGCCTGGAGCAGGTTCGACATCACGTCGAGGCCCTTGGTGCGGTCGAAGTCGGCGGGCTGCTGGGCCAGCACCCGGATACCCGGGTACGCCTTGAGGCCCCGGGCGAACCCGGCCGCCCGCTCCCGGGCCGCCGACGTGCCCGCCTGCCCCTGCAGGATGACGATCCTGCCCGAGCCGCCGAGCTTCTCGGCGACGGTCTTCGCGGCCAGCTCACCCCCGGCGACGTTGTCGGAGGCCACCAGGGTGTCCACCGACGCCTTGTTGACGCCCCGGTCGACGGCGACGACCGGGATCTCGGCCTGGTCGGCGGCCTTCACGGAGTTGCCCGCCGCGTCCGAGTCCACCGGGTTGACGATGATCGCGCCCAGGTTCGAACTCGTGAAGTTCTGCAACTGGTTGGCCTGCTGGGAGGCGTCGTTCTGGGCGTCCGTGACGGTCAGGTCCACGCCCAGCCGCTTCGCCTCGGCCTGGGCACCCGCCCGGATCTGCACGAAGAAGGGGTTGTTGAGCGTGGACAGGGACAGCCCCATCCTCGGGTTCGTGGACGAGGAGGTACCGCCGTGCAGGAAGGAGGTGGCGCCGACGACGGCGACCGTGACCACGGCGGCGAGCACATAGGTCGCCGCCTGCTTGCGCTTGTTCCCGCCACCCGTGCCGGCGGCCAGGGGAGTCGCCCCCGCCTTGCGGCGCACGGTGTCCAGCAGCACCGCCAGCGCGATCACGACACCGATCACGACCTGCTGCCAGAACGCCGACACCGACAGCAGGTTCAGGCCGTTGCGCAGCACCGCCAGGATCAGCGCGCCGATCAGCGTGCCGGACGCCTTTCCGGTGCCGCCCGCCAGCGAGGCGCCGCCGATGACGACCGCGGCGATCGCGTCCAGTTCGTAGCCGTCGGCGGCCTGCGGCTGCGCCGAGGACAGCCGGGCGGCCAGCACGACGCCCGCCACCGCGGCGAACACCCCGGACAGGGCGTAGATCGCGAGCTTCTGCCGCTGCACGCGCAGACCCGACAGCCGCGCGGCCTCCTCGTTGCCGCCGATCGCGTACATGGACCGGCCGATGTAGGTCCGCCCGAGCACGAACGCGGCGAGCAGCCCCATCACCACCATGACCAGCACCGGTACCGGCAGCCAGCCGCCGAGGGTGTCCCCGAGGTGCGAGACGGAGCCGGGGAAGGCGATGGGGGAGCCCTTCGAGATCACCAGGGCCAGACCGCGGCCCACCGACAGCAGGGCCAGTGTCGCGATGAACGGCGGCAGCTTGCCGTAGGCGATGAGGAAACCGTTCACCAGTCCGGCCGCGATGCCGGTGGCCAGGGCGAGGACGACCGCCAGGGCGACCGGCACGCCGTGCTGGGTGGCGCTCCAGGCCAGCATGGTCGCCGACAGCGCGGCCACCGAGCCGACCGACAGGTCGATGCCCGCCGAGACGATCACGAAGGTCACACCGAAGGCGAGGATCGCCGTCACGGCCGCCTGGACGCCGATGTTGAGCAGGTTGTCCGTCGTCAGGAAGTCGCCCGACAGCGCCGACAGCGCGATGACGAGGACGATCAGCGCGGTGAGGGCGCCGTTGTCGAGGAGCAGCCGGCGCAGGGCCCCGGGGGCGCCACTCGCGCCCGCCCTGCCCTTGAGCGTGTCAGTGGCCACGGGGGGCCTCCTTCTCGGTGGTGGGGGTGCTGACGGCGAGGGACATCACCGCGTCCTGCGTGGCCTCGTCGGCCGTGAGTTCACCGGCGATCCGGCCCTGGGCCATCACCAGCACCCGGTCGCTCATGCCGAGCACCTCCGGGAGATCGCTGGAGATCATCAGTACGGCGGCCCCGGCGGCGGTCAGTTCGTTGATCAACTGGTAGATCTCGACCTTGGCGCCGACGTCGATCCCGCGGGTCGGCTCGTCCAGGATCAGCACCTTGGAGTCGGCCAGCAGCCACTTGCCGATGACGACCTTCTGCTGGTTGCCGCCGGACAGGGTCCGCACGTGCTGCCCGAGGCCCGCCATGCGGACCCCCAGCTGTCCGGCCATCCGCTCGGCCGCCGAGTACTGCGCCCCGCGGTCCACGATCCCGGCCCGGGTCGCCGACCGCAGCGTCACCAGACCCAGGTTCTCCGCGACGGAGGCGTCCAGCACGAGCCCCTGGCCCTTGCGGTCCTCCGGGACGAGCCCGATCCCGGCGGCCATGGCGGCGTTCACGTCATGGCGCTTGAGCCGGGATCCGGAGACCCGCACGACACCGTCGTCGTAGGGGTCCGCACCGAACACGGCCCGTACGACCTCCGTCCGCCCGGCCCCCACGAGCCCCGCGATGCCGACCACCTCACCGGCGTGCACGTCGAAACTCACGTCGTGGAAGACCCCGTCGCGGGTGAGCCCCTCGACGCTGAGCAGTGCGGCGCCCTTCTCGGGCCGCTCCCGCGGGTACTGCTGTTCGATGGACCGTCCCACCATCAGCCGTACGAGGTCGGCCTCGGGCGTGGCGGCGGGCACCTGTCCGACGCTGCGGCCGTCCCGGATGACGGTGACCCGGTCCCCCAGGGCGGCGATCTCCTCCAGATGATGGGTGATGAAGACGATCCCCACGCCGTCCGCGCGCAGCGACCGCACGATGGCGAAGAGCCTCTCCACCTCCTCCGAGGTGAGCACGGCGGTCGGCTCGTCCATGATGAGCACGCGCGCGTCCAGGCTGAGCGCCTTGGCGATCTCGACCATCTGGAGGCGGGCGATGCCGAGTTCCCGCACGCGCGCGCGTGGCGAGACACTGACCCCGACGCGCTTGAGCAGGGTCTCGGCCTCGGCCTCCATCCGCTTCCGGTCGATCATCCCGAACCGGCGCGGCTGGCGCCCCAGGAAGATGTTCTCGGCGACGGTCAGGTCCGGCACCAGGTTGAACTCCTGGTAGATGGTGGCGATCCCGAGCCGCTCGGCGTCCTGGGCGCCGTGGATGCGCACCTCCCGGCCGCCGACAAGGATCCGCCCGGAGTCGGGCGTATGGGCACCGGAGAGCGTCTTGATGAGCGTGCTCTTGCCGGCGCCGTTCTCACCGAGCAGCACATGGACCTCGCCCCGGCGCAGAGCGAAGTCGACGCCGTCGAGCGCGACCACGCCGGGGAAGGTCTTGCGTATGCCCTCGATGCGCAGCAACTCGTCCGGGTCGCTCACGACGTGCTCCTTTGCACTGGGGAGGGGGACTGGGTGGGGAACGGGGCGGCCGGCTCTCCGCACGAGCGGCGCACGACGAGCCGGGCGGGCAGCGTGACGGAGCGCGGGGTACGCCCCTCGATCCGGTCCACCAGGGCCCGTACGGCGGCCCGTCCCAGCTCACCGGTGGGCTGGGCGATCGCGGTGACGGGTGGATCGGTGTGCACGAACCAGGGGATGTCGTCGAACGCGGCCAGCGCCATGCCGTCGGGCACGCGCAGCCCACGCGCGCGTACGGCGTCCAGCGCGCCGAGCGCCATCAGGTTGTCGGCCGCGAAGACGACCTCGGGCGGCTCCGGCAGGTCCAGGAACCCCTCGGTGACCCGCCGCCCGCTCTCCGCCTGGAAATCGCCCTGGCCCGTGTAGGCGTCCGGGAGCGGAAGCCCGTGCTCGGCCAGGGCGGCCCGGAACGCCTCGACACGCTCGCTGCCGGTGGTGGTGGCGGCGGGTCCCGCGATGATGGCGAGCCGCCGGTGCCCCAGCCGGTACAGGTGCGCCACGAGGTCCCGTACGGCCGCCCGTCCGTCGGACCGTACGACCGGCACGTCCACTCCGGGGATCCACCGGTCCACGAACACCATCGGGGTGCCCCCGCGCGCGGCGTCCAGCATGAGCGGTGAGCCGCCGTCGGTCGGTGACACGAGCAGCCCGTCGATCCGCCGGTCGAGCAGGTTGCGCACGTGGTGGTCCTGCAACTCGGGCCGCTCGTCGGCGTTGCCGATGATCACGCTGTAGCCGAGCGCCCGGGCCTCCTCCTCGACGAAGCGGGCCAGTTCGGTGAAGTACGGGTTCATCACGTCGCTGATGACCAGGCCGAGGGTGTGGGTCTGGTCGGTACGCAGGGACCGGGCGACGGCGTTGGGGCGGTACCCCAGGGCGGCCACGGCGGCCAGCACGCGCGTGCGTGCGTCGGCGCTGACGGACGGGTGCTCGTTCAGCACCCGCGACACGGTGGCCACGGACACCCCCGCAGCGGCAGCGACGTCCTTGATGCTCGCCATGGTCGGCCCCACCTCCTCGTGGGTTCATGGAATCGATTACACGATCGCTTCAGAAGAGGATTGGAATCGATTACACGTCGATCGGCAACCCCCTGCCCCCATCCCGAAACCGGATCGTGACCGGCGCTGGAGGGTCCGGGCCGCCGCCGAGCGGGGTGGGTGGCATGCCCGCGCCAATCGACGGGGTGGCGGTGACGGCGGTCAGAGGCCGGCGAGCAGCCCGTCGAGCGGAGCGGGCACACGGTCGGGCTCGAGCGCTTCGACGAGGACGCGGCCGTACCGGATCTTGCGCCCCTTCTTCGTGCCCAGGAAACGCCGCAACTGCTGCTGCGTGGTACGGCCCCGCTGCGCGGGCTGGCGCAGGAAGGTCTGCAGGGCGCGCAGGTCACCCTCGGCCCGGACCAGCTCCGCCACCCGCGCCACACCCAGCGCGCGGATCAGCTCGTCCTCCAGATCCGCCGCGCAGACGAAGAACCCCTGCGGTGCCGCACCGGCCCGCTCCCAGCCGCGAGCGTAGTAGCGGCGCTCCGCTTCGTCGCACAGGCCCGTGAGGCGGAGGCCCAGACCGGAGGCACCGAGGAGAGGGGCGAAGCGCCCGACGCTCATCGCCCCGCCCATCGACAGGACGCAGACTCCCTCGGCCTCCAGGTCGCGTCCGCGGCGCGCGGCCAGCGCGCCGACCGCCGCGACGTCGCTCGGCCCTTCGAGCAGGACGGCCGTCCGGACGGACAGCCGCGCGGCCGACTCGCGCGCGGGGCCGCCGGGCCCACCGGCCGCCCACGCGGTGACCGCCTCCCGGAACGCCCCCATGCCGTCCATGAGCCGAGTCTGCCGCCGACTCGGGGCATCACGGTAGGGATTTTCCGCGTCGGCGGGCCGGAAAAGCGTGCGGCGCCGCCCGTCCCCTAACGGGACGGGCGGCGCCGCGGCGAGCCGGAGACCTAGCCGGGGAACGGCTTGCTCGCTTCGTCCTCGGCCTTGACGCACGCGTCGAGCCTCTTCTGGACGGCGGCCGCGTCGGCGAGCGCCTTCCTGGCCGCCGCGGTCTCGCCTAGCTGCTTCAGCTTCGCGGCCTTGCTCTTGAGGTTGGCGATCTGCTGACGCATCTGGCCCTGGTCACACGTGACGGTGGCCCTGGCCGAGACCGCGACCTGGCCGGCCGCCGGGGCGGCGTGAGCGGGCACCGACGTGAGGAGGAAGCCGCCGGCGATGGCCGCGGAGACGGCGAGGGCGGAAAAGCGCTTGGTCATGAGGAGATTCCCCCAGGTAGAGCTTGAGTTGGTCGCAAGGGAGCGTACGAAGTCCTCTGTACTGGCCGGTAACCGCCCCCGCCGCCCTTGCGGCTCGTACACAAGATCGGCGCCACGTCCACACGTCGGCATCCTGCGGCCACTCGCTCATGTCCGCCGGACGGCTCCACGGCGTCCGCGGCGTGTACGGCCCGTCGGTCCGTGACCTCCAGCCGGTCGGGGTCCGTGCGGGCGTTCATCCCTTCCCCGACGGCGTCGGGCACGTCGGCCGCCGTCACGCCGCCGCCAGCTCGCACCACACGTACTTCCCCCGGTCCCCGAACCGTGCCGAGGGCTGCCAGCCCCAGTACTCCGCGCAGGCCACGACGAGTCCCAGCCCCCGTCCGTCCTCCACCTCCGCCACCTGCCCCAACGGCCGTGGCGGTGGCGGCGGTTCGGGGTCGGTGTCCCACGCCCCGATCCACACCGGCCCCTGCGGCGACCGCCGCACCCGCAGTGCCGCCGGTCCCTTGGTGTGCCGTACGGCGTTGGAGACCAGCTCCGCCGCGAGCAGCTCCGCCGTGTCCGCGAGGCCGGGCAGCCCGTGCGCCGTCAGGATCGCGCGCAAGGTGCGGCGGCAGACCGGCACCGCTCTGAGGTCGTTGGGGATGTAGAGCGTGTAGTCCCACGTCTCGTTCTCGGGCATGCGTCATCAACTCCGGTCGGTGAGAGAGGATTCCGCGCGCGGTGGCATTGCCGCGGCCGTCCGGGCAGGACGGCGCGGTGCGCTTCCGCTGCGTGTGCGTCGCGTCACCGACGGTAGGGGTAACGTGTAACCCGTAGCAAGCTGATCGCGTGAACCGCCCCCGAAAGTGGAGGAGCAGCCATGGTGCAGAGGCGCGAACCAACAGCACGTCAGGTGCGTCTGGGTACCGAATTGCGCAGGCTCCGTGAAGCGGCCGGGCTCACCGCTGTGCAGGCGGCGGCCCTACTGGGGGCGAACAGGGTTCAGATCAGCCACATCGAAGCGGGACTCACTGGGGTGAGCGAGGAGCGACTGCGTCGGCTGGCTTCCCATTACGCCTGCACGGACGCCGAGTTCATCGACGCCCTCGTAGCCATCGCCACGGACCGGACACGCGGCTGGTGGGAAGAGTACCGAGGTCTGCTGCCCACATCGTTCCTGGATCTCGCCGAGATGGAACACCACGCCACGCACGTGTACGAGGTGGCGATCCTGTACGTCCCGGGCATGTTGCAGACGGAGGACTACGCCCGCGCGGTCTTCTCCTCGCGGGTCCCGGAACTCACACCTGGCGAACTGGAGTTGCGCGTGCGCCACCGTCTGAGCCGCCAACAGGCCACCGTTGGCTATGAAGTGGTCATCCACGAGGCAGCGCTGCGGATCAGGGTCGGCGACCGCCCGGCGTCACAAGCGCAACTGGTCCGCCTTCTGGACCTCTCCGAGGCCGACCACATCACTCTGCGTGTCATCCCCTTCGACCTGGACGGCTTCAACAGGGCCTCGGGCACCATGACATACATGAGCGGCACCCTGCCGAAGCTGGACACGGTGGTGCGGGACGCACCGCATGGCTCGGTCTTCGTCGATTCCGAAGCCCAGCTGACCGCCTATCGAACGCGCTTCCGTAAGCTGGAGGCAGTCTCACTCGACCCCGACCGGTCTCGCGACTTCATCCACGGGCTGGCGAAGGAGCTGTGAATTGCCCATGATCCCCCCCGGCCACTGGCGGAAGTCGTCCTACTCGGGCGAGGGCGACGGCAACGCCTGCGTAGAGATCGCGACCTCCACCACCCGGATAGCCGTCCGCGACTCGAAGACCCCCGCCCGAGCCACCCTCACCTTCGCCGCCCCCGCCTTCACCACCTTCCTCGAAGCCCTCAAGGAGCATCCCCGCCGCCGGCCCGCGCGCGCGGACTCCCTCTGACAGGGGCCCGTACCCGTTGTCGGACCCCACCGGTACCGTCGGATCATGGACCGACAGGCGGGGAACTCCGCGGGCGAACGGCGTCTCGCCGTGCTCGAAGGCGTCCTGGAGCGGATCACGTACGCCAACGAGGAGAACGGCTACACGGTCGCCCGCGTCGACACCGGCAGAGGCGCCGGGGACCTTCTCACGGTCGTCGGCGCGCTGCTCGGCGCCCAGGTGGGGGAGTCCCTGCGGATGGAGGGCCGCTGGGGGTCCCACCCCCAGTACGGCAAGCAGTTCCACGTCGAGAACTACACCACCCTCCTGCCCGCCACCGTCCAGGGCATCCGGCGTTATCTGGGGTCCGGTCTGGTCAAGGGGATCGGACCGGTCTTCGCCGACCGGATCACCCAGCACTTCGGCCTGGACACCCTCCGGGTCATCGAGGAGGAGCCCGAGCGGCTGATCGAGGTGCCGGGGCTCGGGCCGAAGCGCACCAGGAAGATCGCCGACGCGTGGGAGGAACAGAAGGCGATCAAGGAGGTCATGCTGTTCCTCCAGACCGTCGAGGTGTCCACGTCCATCGCCGTGCGGATCTACAAGAAGTACGGCGACGCGTCGATCTCCGTCGTGAAGGAGCAGCCCTACCGGCTCGCCGCCGACGTCTGGGGCATCGGCTTCCTCACCGCCGACAAGATCGCCCAGTCGGTCGGCATCCCGCACGACAGCCCCGAGCGCGTGAAGGCCGGCCTGCAGTACGCGCTGTCGCAGTCCGCCGATCAGGGACACTGCTTCCTGCCGGAGGAGCGGCTGATCGCCGATGCCGTCAAGCTCCTCCAGGTCGACACCGGGCTGGTCATCGAGTGTCTCGCCGAGCTGTCCGAGATCCCGGCGGAGGGGGCCGACCCGGGGGTCGTACGGGAGAAGGTGCCCGGCCCCGACGGTGACTCGGAGCCCGTCAGCGCCGTCTATCTCGTGCCCTTCCACCGCGCCGAACTGTCCCTGGCCGGTCAGCTGCTGCGGCTGCTGCGGACGGACCAGGACCGGATGCCGGGCTTCCGGGACGTGGACTGGGACAAGGCCCTCAGCTGGCTGAGATCGCGCACCGGGGCCGACCTCGCGCCCGAGCAGGAGGCGGCCGTCAGGCTGGCGCTGACCGAGAAGGTCGCCGTGCTGACCGGCGGGCCGGGGTGCGGCAAGTCGTTCACCGTGCGCTCGATCGTGGAGCTGGCCCGGGCCAGGCGGGCCAAGGTGCTGCTGGCCGCCCCGACCGGCCGCGCGGCCAAGCGGCTGTCCGAGCTGACCGGCGCCGAGGCGTCCACCGTCCACCGGCTGCTGGAGCTCAAGCCCGGCGGGGACGCCGCCTATGACCGGGACCGGCCGCTCGACGCCGACCTGGTGGTCGTGGACGAGGCGTCGATGCTGGACCTGCTGCTGGCCAACAAGCTGGTGAAGGCCGTACCGCCGGGGGCCCGTCTGCTGTTCGTGGGGGACGTCGACCAGCTGCCCAGCGTGGGCGCCGGGGAGGTGCTGCGGGACCTGCTCGCCGAGGGGAGCCCCGTCCCGGCCGTCCGGCTCACCCGGGTCTTCCGCCAGGCCCAGCAGTCCGGCGTGGTCACCAACGCGCACCGGATCAACGCGGGACAACATCCGCTCACCGACGGCCTGAAGGACTTCTTCCTCTTCGTCGAGGACGACACCGAGGCCGCCGGCCGGCTGACCGTCGATGTGGCCGCGCGGCGGATCCCGGCCAAGTTCGGGCTGGATCCGCGTCGGGACGTCCAGGTGCTCGCGCCGATGCACCGGGGACCGGCCGGCGCGGGCGCGCTCAACGGACTGCTCCAACAGGCCATCACGCCCGGGCGCCCCGATCTGCCGGAGAAGCGGTTCGGCGGCCGGGTCTTCCGGGTCGGCGACAAGGTCACCCAGATTCGCAACAATTACGAGAAGGGCAAGAACGGTGTCTTCAACGGCACCGTGGGCGTCGTCACCTCGCTCGACCCGGACGACCAGCGGCTGACGGTGCTGACGGACGAGGACGAGGAGGTTCCGTACGAATTCGACGAACTGGACGAACTGGCCCACGCGTACGCGGTGACCATCCACCGTTCGCAGGGGAGCGAATATCCCGCCGTGGTGATTCCGGTCACCACCGGGGCATGGATGATGCTCCAGCGGAACCTGCTGTACACGGCGGTCACCCGGGCCCGACGGCTGGTCGTCCTCGTCGGTTCACGCAAGGCGATCGGGCAGGCGGTGCGCACGGTGTCGGCCGGACGGCGCTGCACGGCCCTCGACTTCAGGCTCGGCAAAAATGATCGATCAAACGAGTCGGGAAGGTCACAGAGCATTTCCAGATGGCCCTCCGAGGGGGCAGGATGAGCAGGTTGACGGCACTGAGTGCCGCCAATAGGCCCAATGGTCGACCCCGAGTGCACTCTCCTGAGCCAAATGGGGGATGGTAGAGACAGTCAGGGCACCTCGAAGATGAGGCACTACGTCGGTGAGGGAAGACGTGAGCGACAACTCTGTAGTACTGCGGTACGGCGACGGCGAGTACACCTACCCGGTGGTCGACAGCACCGTCGGCGACAAGGGCTTCGACATCGGGAAGCTCCGCACCCAGACCGGTCTGGTGACGCTGGACAGCGGTTACGGCAACACGGCCGCCTATAAATCCGCTGTCACCTACCTCGACGGCGAGGCGGGCATCCTCCGCTACCGCGGCTACCCCATCGAGCAGCTGGCCGAGCGCTCCACCTTCCTCGAGGTGGCGTACCTGCTGATCAACGGTGAGCTTCCGACCGTCGACGAGCTGACGACGTTCAAGAACGACATCACGCGGCACACCCTGCTGCACGAGGACGTCAAGAACTTCTACAAGGGGTTCCCGCGCGACGCCCACCCGATGGCGATGCTGTCCTCGGTCGTCTCGGCGCTGTCCACCTTCTACCAGGACAGCCACAACCCGTTCGACGAGAAGCAGCGCGACCTCTCCACGATCCGGCTGCTCGCCAAGCTTCCGACGATCGCGGCGTACGCCTACAAGAAGTCGATCGGCCACCCGTTCGTCTACCCGCGCAACGACCTCGGCTACGTCGAGAACTTCCTGCGCATGACCTTCTCGGTCCCGGCGGACGAGTACGACCTGGACCCGGTCGTGGTGGCCGCGCTGGACAAGCTGCTGATCCTGCACGCCGATCACGAGCAGAACTGTTCGACCTCCACGGTCCGCCTGGTCGGCTCCTCGCAGGCCAACATGTTCGCGTCGATCTCGGCCGGCATCAGCGCCCTGTGGGGCCCGCTGCACGGCGGCGCCAACCAGTCCGTGCTGGAGATGCTCGAGGGCATCCGCGACTCCGGCTCCGACGTCGACACCTTCATCCGCAAGGTGAAGAACAAGGAGGACGGCGTCCGCCTGATGGGCTTCGGCCACCGGGTCTACAAGAACTTCGACCCGCGCGCCAAGATCATCAAGGCCGCCGCGCACGACGTGCTCTCCGCGCTGGGCAAGTCGGACGAGCTGCTCGACATCGCCCTGAAGCTGGAGGAGCACGCGCTCTCCGACGACTACTTCGTCGAGCGCAAGCTCTACCCGAACGTGGACTTCTACACCGGTCTGATCTACCGGGCCATGGGCTTCCCGACCGAGATGTTCACGGTCCTGTTCGCCCTGGGCCGGCTGCCGGGCTGGATCGCCCAGTGGACCGAGATGATCAAGGAGCCGGGTTCCCGCATCGGCCGCCCGCGCCAGATCTACACGGGCGTCGTCGAGCGCGACTTCGTTCCGGTCGAGGAGCGCTGAGCACACCGCGTACCAGGGCCTGCCCGGCAGGGCGGGTCCTGAGCCGGTGACGAAGAGGCGGAGAAAAGCGGAAGGCGCCCTGACGCCGGTCCCCCCACGGGCCGACGACCAGGGCGCCTTCCCATGTCCCGGTGCGGATTCCCCCCACGGGATCCGGCCGGGCGCTCGGAGAGGACAGCGCCTGAATTCGCTGTCTTGAGCACAACGAGCAGAACTCGCCGTGCTCCAGTGATGCGATGCGATCTGCCGGGACAACGCACGCTGGGAGGGCCGCTCAAAGCTTCCCGGTGTACGTGCCCCGGCAACGCTCCCCCAAGCTCTCCACTCCGTGGGAGCAGGGAGGTACCCCCATCTGAGGAAGTCCCCCAAGACATCCTCAGATGCCAGTCAGCGCCCCCCAAGACGCTGGTCTGACATCGCCAACTTAGACCTTCGAACCCCTTCGATGGTTACGTTCGCATCACTGTGATCTGCGTCTCTTGCATATGTCCCTTAGGTGCGCAAGAGCCCCGATATGGTGATCGGGGCCCAAGCGTAAGGATGATGCGCGAGCCTTGTGAAGAGCTTATGTGAGGCGCGCGTCGGACTCCAGGGGGACCGGGACATCGATCCGGGTAATTGCCTCCGGTTCACCGGAAGGCGCGCAGCCGCAGACTGTTGGTCACCACGAAGACCGAGGAGAAGGCCATCGCCGCTCCGGCGATCATCGGGTTGAGCAGTCCGGCGGCGGCCAGCGGCAGCGCGGCGACGTTGTATCCGAAGGCCCACACCAGATTGCCCTTGATGGTGGCCAGCGTCCGGCGGGACAGCCGGATCGCGTCCGCGGCCACCCGCAGGTCCCCGCGCACCAGCGTCAGATCGCCGGCCTCGATCGCCGCGTCCGTGCCCGTGCCCATGGCCAGGCCCAGATCGGCGGTGGCGAGCGCGGCGGCGTCGTTCACACCGTCGCCGACCATGGCCACGGACCGTCCCTCGCGTTGCAGCCGTCGTACGACCTCCACCTTGTCCTCGGGCAGCACCTCGGCGTACACGTGGTGCGAGTCGATGCCGACACTCTTCGCGACCGCCTCGGCGACCGTGCGGTTGTCCCCGGTGAGCAGCACCGGTGTCAGGCCGAGCCCGCGCAGTTCGCGGACCGCCTCGGCGCTGGTCTCCTTGACCGCGTCGGCGACCGCCAGCACCCCGCGGGCCCGTCCGTCCCAGCCCGCCACGACGGCCGTACGGCCCTGCCGCTCGGCCTCACGGGCTGCGCGGGCCACGTCCTGCGGCAGCTCGTCGTACAGGCGCCCCACGGCCACCTCACGGCCGTCCACGCGCCCGCGGACGCCGCGTCCGGGCACGTTCTCGAAGTGCTCGACCGGCGGCAGCTGCCCGGCGCGCTCCTCGGCGCCCGCGGCGATCGCACGGGCCACGGGATGCTCGGAGGCGTGCTCCAGGGCGCCCGCGAGCCGCAGCAGCTCCTTCTCGTCCTCGCCGTCGGCGGCGTACACCGTCTGGAGGCTCATCCGGCCGGTGGTGACGGTGCCGGTCTTGTCGAGCACGACCGTGTCCACGCGGCGCGTGGCCTCCAGGACCTCGGGGCCCTTGATCAGGATGCCGAGCTGGGCGCCGCGCCCGGTGCCGACCATCAGCGCGGTCGGCGTGGCGAGGCCCAGCGCGCAGGGGCAGGCGATGATCAGCACGGCGACGGCGGCCGTGAACGCGGCGACCGGGTCACCGGTGACGCCCAGCCAGGTGCCGAAGGTGCCGAGCGCGATGAGGATGACCACGGGGACGAAGACGGCGGAGATCCGGTCGGCGAGCCGCTGCACCTCGGCCTTGCCGTTCTGCGCGTCCTCCACCAGCTTCGCCATGCGGGCGAGCTGGGTGTCCGATCCGACCCGGGTGGCCTCCACGACCAGCCGGCCGCCCGCGTTGACCGTGGCACCGGTGACCCGGTCGCCCGGCCCGACGTCGACCGGCACCGACTCGCCGGTCAGCATGGACGCGTCGACCGCGCTGACGCCCTCCACCACCGTGCCGTCGGTGGCGATCTTCTCGCCGGGCCGTACGGCGAACCGGTCGCCGACGGCCAGGGACGACACCGGCACGCGTACCTCGCGGCCCTCCCGCAGCACCGCCACGTCCTTGGCGCCCAGCTCCATCAGGGCCTTCAGGGCGGCCCCGGCGCGCCGCTTGGAGCGGGCCTCCAGATAGCGGCCGAGCAGGATCAGGGCGACGACTCCGGCGGCGACCTCCAGGTAGATGGTGGAGGCGCCGTCCATGCGCGAGACGGTGAAGCGGAACTCGTCGTGCATGCCGGTCATGCCCGCGTCGCCGAGGAACAGGGCCCACAGCGACCAGCCGAACGCGGCCAGCGTGCCGACGGAGACGAGGGTGTCCATGGTGGCGGCGCCGTGCCGGAGGTTGGTCCAGGCGGCCCGGTGGAAGGGGGCGCCGCCCCAGACGACGACCGGTGCGGCGAGGGTGAGTGAGAGCCACTGCCAGTTGTCGAACTGGAGCGCGGGGATCATCGCGAGCAGGACCACGGGGGCGGCGAGCAGCGCGGAGACGAGCAGGCGGTGCCGGACGGCGCCCAGTTCGGAATCCCGTCCGGGGGGCTGTGCCTCCGCCTCGGGCGCGGGCTTGGGCGGCGCGGGTTCCTCGGCGGTGTAGCCCGTCTTCTCCACGGTGGCGATCAGGTCGGCGACCTGGACGCCGTCCGCGAAGGTGACCTTGGCCTTCTCGGTGGCGAAGTTGACGGTGGCGCTCACGCCGTCCATCCGGTTGAGCTTCTTCTCCACGCGGGCGGCGCAGGAGGCGCAGGTCATCCCGCCGATGAGCAGTTCGACCTGGTCGCCGTCGGCTGTCGCCGGCGCTGTCTTGGCTGTGGTGCTGGTCATGTCCGGACTCCAGACATCGGACCGGACCGTACGGATCCAGTATCAGCTGGTCGGCACGGCCCGGTCGGGAAAGGGAAGAGTCTTTCTCAGGCCCTGCCGGCCAGCTCGAAGCCGGCCTCGTCGACGGCGGCGCGCACGGCCTCGTCGTCCAGGGGGGTCTCGGAGACGACGGTCACCTCACCGGTCGACGCCACCGCCTTCACCGAGCTGACACCCGGGAGCTGGGAGAGCTCAGCGGAGACGGAACCCTCGCAGTGGCCGCAGCTCATGCCGGTGACCTTGTAGACGGTGGTGACGGAGCCCGGGGTGTCGGTCTGGGCGCTCATGTCGTTACTCCTCGTCGAGGCGTGTGGGGCCGAGGGGTCCACGGGGGAACCCCACAGCTCCTCACTCTATACCCCTAGGGGGTATTTCTCCAGCGGCGGGGCCCTGTGGCGCCGACGGGCGTGCCGCGCCGCGTCACGCGCGGCCGGGCCGGTCGCCCACCAGGGGCTCCAGGTAGCGGATCAGCACGTCCTTGGTCTCCTGGACGTAGGCCGCGCGCTCGGCGCCCTCGTGGGCGAGCACGAGTTCCAGGCCGGCCTTGTAGACGCCGAGGCAGACGTGGGCGGTCCGGGTCACGTCGACCGGCGCGGCCGCGGGCATGAGGGAGGTGAGCAGCGCCTCGATCCGGCCGGTCACGGCCGTGTGCAGCTGGTCATGGGCCTCGGCCATCCGGCCCGGGATGTCGGGCCCGTGCATGAGCGCGTAGAAGACCGGGTGTTCGGTGTTGAAGGCCATGAACCGGTCGACGGCCGAACCGATCGCCTCCTCCAGCGGGGTGGCGGGGTCGACCGGGGCCAGCGCTTCGCCGTACGCCTCCCGCATCTCGTGCGCCAGGCGGTCGCCCAGCTCGACGGCGATCGCCTCTTTGTTCGGGAAGAACTGGTAGAGCGTGCCGGGGGAGACGCCCGCCTCGCGGGCGATGGCGTTGGTGCTGGCGGCGGTGTAGCCGGTGGTGCAGAAGACCTGGGCGGCGGCTTGGAGCAGCTGTGCGATGCGCCGTTCGCCGCGCGCCTGGCGGCGGCGCGGCTGCTGCTCCTTCTCGGTGTTGTCGGGCACGCGTTATCCCCAGCTCTCAGGACGCGATTGACAAACGCGAGTGGTCGCTCGCATTCTGATGAAACGCGAGCGATCTCTCGTGTTTGCCAGTCTATGGCAATGGCTGATCCATGCTGCCGTGCTCGCGCGCGGCCGTGCTGGTCAGGGTGAAGGGGACACGGCACGATGACCGAAGTCGACACACCGCCGCGATCCAAGGAGGACCTCACCCGCGCCGAGCTGATCGCCCTGCCGGTCACCCTGGTGCTGCTGGTCATGGTCTTCGGCAGCGCGGTCGCGGCCCTGCTCCCGCTGGGCATCGGCATCGTCGCCATCCTCGGGACGAACGCGGTGCTGCGGGGCCTCACGGCCTTCACCGACGTCTCGGTCTTCGCACTGAACCTCACCACGGCCCTCGGCCTGGGCCTCGCCATCGACTACGCCCTGTTCATCGTCCGCCGCTACCGCGAGGAACACCATTGGCACCTCCCGGGTCACCAACACCAAGATGCTGGGCCTCGGCATCGCGCTCGCGGTGCTCATGGACGCGATGGTGGTCCGCAGTCTGCTGGTCCCGTCCATCATGCGTCTGACCGGCCGCGCCACCTGGTGGGCCCCGGCGCCCCTGCGGCGCTTCCACCGGCGGTTCGGCCTGAGTGAGGTGAGCGGGACGCGCCCAGGGCCGCGGGGAGCGGCACGGCCGGCCACGGCGAACCGGCACTGGCCGCACAGTCCGGTGGGCCCCGGAGCGTCTAGCCTGCGCGGAGGCTTCCGGAAGGAGCGCGCATGCGAGCCATGGTCTTCGAGCGGTACGGCGAACCCGCCGAGGTGCGCGAGGTGCCCGACCCCCACCCGGCCCCCCACGGAGTGGTCGTCCGGGTAGAGGCGAGCGGCCTGTGCCGCAGCGACTGGCACGGCTGGATGGGGCACGATCCGGACATCACGCTGCCGCATGTGCCGGGGCATGAACTCGCCGGTGCCGTCGAGGCGGTGGGCGAGCTGGTGACCCGGTGGCGGCCCGGTGACCGGGTCACCGTGCCGTTCGTCTGCGCCTGCGGCGCCTGCCCCTCCTGCGCGGCGGGCGACCAGCAGGTGTGCGAACGGCAGACCCAGCCCGGGTTCCATCACTGGGGCTCCTTCGCCGAGTACGTCGCGCTCGACCACGCCGACGTCAATCTCGTCGCGCTCCCGGACGACATGGCGTACACCACCGCCGCCGCCCTCGGCTGCCGCTTCGCCACCGCCTTCCGGGCCGTGGTGCAGCAGGGCCGGGTGGCGGCCGGGGAGTGGGTCGCGGTGCACGGCTGCGGCGGGGTCGGCCTGTCGGCGGTGATGATCGCGGCGGCCTCGGGCGCCCGGGTGGTCGCGGTCGACGTGTCCCGCCGGGCCCTGGAGCTGGCGCGGAAGTCCGGCGCCGCGCAGTGCCTGGACGCGACCGCTGTGCCCGACCCGGCCGCCGCCGTCCGCGAGCTGACCGGCGGCGGAGCCCATCTCTCGCTCGACGCCCTGGGCTCGCCCGCCACCTGCGCCGCCTCCGTGAACGGACTGCGCCGCCGCGGCCGGCACGTCCAGGTCGGTCTGCTGCCCTCGGCCGACGGCACCACCCCGGTCCCGCTGGCCCGTGCGATCGCCCTGGAGCTCGAGCTCCTCGGCAGCCACGGCATGGCCGCCCACGCCTACCCCGGCATGCTCCACCTGGTCCGCACCGGCGTGCTGCGCCCCGGCCTCCTGGTGACCCGGACGATCACGCTCGACGCGGCCCCGGCGGCACTCGCGGCGATGGGCACGGCACCGGGAGCGGGGGTCACCGTCATCGAGCCCTGGAGCTGACGGCCCGGCGGCATCCCGGTCCCCGCCGCCGGGGGTCAGCCGTCCCTGCGGGCCCGGTTGCCGGGGCGGGAGGCGACCCAGGCGCGGACGGTGTCGGCGTACCAGTAGGGCTTGCCGCCCTCGACATGGTCGGGCGGGGGCAGCAGCCCGTGCTTGCGATAGGACCGTACGGTGTCCGGCTGCACCCGGATGTGCGCCGCGATCTCCTTGTAGGACCAGAGCCTTCGGTCGGTCATGAGTTGCACCTCCCTGCGCGCGCCGCGGCGGCGGCCTGAAACGGCCGCCGGGGGGACCGGGCGCTGCGCTGGCGATCACCAAGCCTGTGCCTCGTGAACGAGGCGGAGCGACAGACGAAGGCCCCTGTTGACCGGGTGTGGCCGAGAGCCCGCGTACACGCGACATGTGTGACAGGAAGGAGGTGTTTGTGACACTCCGGCCATCACCTGGTCCGAATGTCTGGACAAAACATTGACAGGGTTCGGTGGACGGGCTAGAAAGCCGGGGAGAGCCATGACGAAGGGAAGCCGATGGCCTACGACCTGATCACCATGGGGCGGATCGGAGTGGACCTCTACCCGCTGCAGACCGGAGTCCCGCTCGCCCAGGTGTCGTCCTTCGGCAAGTTCCTCGGCGGATCGGCGACGAACGTCGCGGTCGCCGCGGCCCGGCTCGGCCGGCGCACCGCCGTGATCACACGCACCGGCGACGACCCGTTCGGCGCCTATCTGCACGAGGCGCTGCGCGGCTTCGGCGTCGACGACCGCTGGGTCACCGCCGTGCCCGGGCTGCCGACCCCGGTCACCTTCTGCGAGGTCTTCCCGCCGGACGACTTCCCGCTCTACTTCTACCGGCAGCCCAAGGCGCCCGACCTGGAGATCGACGCCCACGAGCTGGACCTCGACGCCGTCCGCCGCACGCGGATCTTCTGGGTCACCGGCACCGGCCTGAGCGAGGAGCCGAGCCGTACGGCCACCCTCGCGGCCCTCGCCCACCGGGCCAAGGCGGGGACCACGGTCCTCGACCTGGACTGGCGCCCCATGTTCTGGAGCCACCCCGACGAGGCCCGCCCCTTCTACGCCGAGGCCCTGCGCCACGCCACCGTCGCCGTCGGCAACCTGGACGAGGTGGAGGTCGCCACCGGGGTGCGTGAGCCGCACGCCGCCGCCCGCGCGCTGCTGGACGCCGGGGTCGAGCTGGCCGTCGTCAAGCAGGGGCCCAAGGGGGTCCTCGCCGTCGACCGCGCCGGCGAGTCCGCGGAGGTCCCGCCGCTGCCCGTCACGGTCCTCAACGGCCTCGGCGCCGGAGACGCCTTCGGCGGTTCGCTCTGCCACGGCCTGCTGGCCGGCTGGGATCTGGAGACGATCATGCGGCACGCCAACGCGGCCGGCGCCATCGTCGCTTCCCGTCTCGCATGCTCCTCCGCGATGCCGACCCCGGACGAGGTGGCCGCCGCGCTCGACGCCGGAGCGGTCCTGTGAGGGCCGGCCGGGTCGCGGGCGCGCACGCCGAGGGCGGGGACGCCGGCCGTCGTCCCCGTGTCGACGTCGCCGAACTCGTCCGCGTCCGCACCCGCCACCCCGAGGCGATCGCCGAGGCCGCCGCCCGCCGGGCCCGCAGGCCCCTGCTGAACGAGAACGGCCGGCTGATGATCGTCGCCGCCGACCACCCGGCCCGCGGCGCCCTCGGCGTCGGCGACCGGGGGCTCGCCATGGCCAACCGCGCCGACCTGCTGGAACGCCTCTGCCTCGCGCTGTCCCGGCCCGGCGTCGACGGCGTCCTCGCCACCGCCGACATCCTGGACGACCTGCTCCTCCTCGGCGCCCTGGACCACAAGGTCGTCATGGGCTCGATGAACCGCGGCGGTCTGCAGGGTGCGAGCTTCGAACTCGACGACCGGTTCACCGGCCACCGCCCCGAGGACATCGAGCGGCTCGGCTTCGACGCGGGCAAGCTGCTGCTGCGAGTCGACTACACCGACCCGGGCTCCCTCACCACCCTGGAGTCCACCGCCCGTGCCGTCGACGCCATGGCCGCGCGTCGACTGCCGGTGTTCGTCGAGCCGTTCATCAGCCGCCGCGGCCCCGAGGGGAAGCTGACGAACGACCTGTCCGCCGAGGCGGTCACCAGATCCATCGCCATCGCCTCCGGCCTCGGCGGCTCCTCGGCCTACACCTGGCTCAAGGTGCCGGTCACCGACAACCCCGACGACATGGCCCGGGTCATGGAGACCTCCACACTGCCCGCCGTACTGCTCGGCGGGGACATCGGTGACTCGCCCGAGGACCAGGACGCCGCCTACGAGAAGTGGCGTGGCGCGCTCCGACTTCCCACCGTGCGCGGCCTGGTGGTCGGCCGCTCGCTGCTGTACCCGGCGGACGGCGACGTGGCCGCCGCCGTGGACACCGCCGTAGGACTGCTGTGAGGGCCGCATGACCAGCACCGACCTGCACCTGCCCAGGGGCGCCACCGCGAACGCCCAGTACGCCGTCGACATCGACCCCAAGTTGGCCGGCTGGACACACAGCAGCCTGCGTGTCGTCGAGTTGGCGCCCGGCGGCAGCCATACGTTCACCACCGGGGACAGTGAGTGGATCGTGCTTCCGCTGGAAGGCGGATGTACCGTACAAATCGAGGCCGGGTCACCTGAGCAGATCGAGTTCCAACTCCTGGGCCGGGACAATGTGTTCGCGGACGTCTCCGACTTTGTGTACGCCCCCCGGGACACCCGGGTCCAGATCGCCTCCGGCGCGGGAGGCCGCTTCGCCCTGGCAGGAGCGAAGTGCGAGCGACGACTCCCCGCCCGCTACGGCCCCGCGCCGGAGGTTCCCGTCGAGGAGCGCGGCAGTGGCACCTGCGCCCGCCGGGTGCGCAACTTCGCCTCCGCCGACTCCTTCGACTGCGACAAGCTGATCGCCGTCGAGGTGATCACCCCGGGCGGCCACTGGTCCTCCTACCCGCCGCACAAGCACGACGAGCACCGGCCGGGCGAGGAGTCCGAGCTGGAGGAGATCTACTACTTCGAGATCGACGGCCCGAACGGGCTCGGCTACCAGCGCGTGTTCCCCTCGCGCGAGGGCGGCTGCGACGTGCTCGCCGAGGTCCGCTCCGGCGACGCCGTCCTCGTTCCCGACGGCTGGCACGGCCCGTCCATCGCCCAGCCCGGCCATGACATGTACTACCTGAACGTCATGGCGGGCCCGGGCGAGACCCGGGAGTGGCGGATCTGCTTCCACCCCGATCACGTAGAAGGCACAGGGGGCTACCGATGACGATCCGGCTGACCGTCGCCCAGGCGCTTGTCCGCTTCCTCGCCGCCCAGTACACCGAGCGGGACGGCGGGCGAGCGCGGCTGATCGGCGCCACCTGGGGCATCTTCGGCCACGGCAACGTCGCCGGGCTCGGCCAGGCACTCATCGAGTACGCGGACGTCATGCCGTACCACCAGGGCCGCAACGAACAGGCCATGGTGCACGCGGCGGTCGGCTACGCCCGCCAGTCCAACCGCCTGTCCACGCACGCGGTGACGACCTCGATCGGCCCCGGCGCCACCAACCTCGTCACCGGCGCCGCCCTGGCCACCATCAACCACCTCCCGGTCCTGCTCCTCCCCGGCGACGTCTTCGCCACCCGCCCCGCCGATCCGGTCCTGCAACAGCTGGAGGTGCCGTACGCGGGCGACGTCTCGGTCAACGACACCCTGCGTCCGGTGTCGAGGTACTTCGACCGCATCACCCGGCCGGAGGCCCTGATCCCCTCGGCCCTCCAGGCCATGCGGGTCCTCACCGACCCCGTCGAGACCGGTGCGGTGACGCTCGCCCTGCCGCAGGACGTCCAGGCCGAGGCGTACGACTGGCCGGAGGAGTTCTTCGCCGAGCGCGTGTGGACCGTACGGCGGCCGGGCGCGGACCCCACCGAGCTGGCGGAGGCGGTCCGGGCGATCCGGGCGGCGCGCCGGCCGCTGGTCGTCGCCGGCGGCGGAGTCCACCACAGCCGGGCGGAGGAAGCCCTGGCGGAGTTCGTGTCGGAGACCCGCATCCCGGTCGCCTCCACCCAGGCCGGCAAGGGCTCGCTCCGCCACGACCACCCGCAGGACGTCGGCGGGATCGGCCACACCGGCACCGCGACCGCCGACGAGCTGGCGCGCACCGCGGACCTGGTGATCGGCGTGGGCACCCGCTACACCGACTTCACCACCGCCTCCGGCACCCTCTTCGAGAACCCGGCCGTCCGCTTCCTGAACCTCAACATCGCGCCCTTCGACGGCCACAAGCTGGCCGGACTCCCGCTGGTCGCGGACGCCCGCAGCGGCCTGGGCGAGCTGACCGAGGCCCTGGTGATGCACGGGCACCGGGTCGCCGACTCCTACGTCACCGAGTACACCGAGGACAAGGAACGCTGGGAACAGCGCGTCGACGCCTGCTTCGAGGCGGACGAACCCGACGTACGGCCGACCCAGCCGCAGGTCGTCGGCGCCCTGGACGCCCTGGTGGACGAGTCGGACATCATCATCAACGCGGCCGGCTCGCTCCCGGGCGACCTGCACAAGCTGTGGCGGGCGCGGTCGTACGACCAGTACCACCTGGAGTACGGCTACTCCTGCATGGGCTACGAGATCCCGGCCGCGATCGGCGTGCGGCTCGCCGCGCCCGAGCGGAACGTGTGGGCGCTGGTCGGCGACGGCACCTATCTGATGATGCCGACGGAGATCGTGACCGCCGTGCAGGAGGGCATCGCGATCAAGATCCTGCTCGTGCAGAACCACGGGTACGCGTCCATCGGCGGTCTGTCGGAGTCGGTGGGCGGTGAGCGGTTCGGCACGGCCTACCGGTTCCCGGCGGACGGGGGGTCCCTCACGGGCGCCCCGCTCCCCGTGGACCTCGCCGCCAACGCCGCCAGCCTCGGCATGCGGGTGCTGCGCGCGAAGACCGTACGGGAACTGCGGGCGGCGCTCGTCGAGGCGCGGGCCGCCGACACTCCCACATGTGTCTACGTGGAGACCGAAACGTCCGACACTGTGTCGGGCGCGCCTCCGGCGCAGGCCTGGTGGGATGTTCCTGTGGCCGAGACCGCGACCCGACCGTCTGCGGTCAAGGCACGTGAGCTGTACGAACGGCACGTCTCGACCCGACGCCGCCATCTGTAAGAAGGAGTCTCTGGGCATGACGAAGATCGTCAACCACTGGATCGGCGGCAAGACCGTCGAAGGTGCGTCGGGTACGTACGGGCCGGTCACCGACCCGGCGACCGGCGCGGTGACCACGAAGGTCGCGTTCGCGTCGGTCGAGGAGGTGGACGCGGCCGTCGCGGCGGCCAAGGACGCCTTCGCCACCTGGGGCCAGTCCTCGCTCGCCCAGCGCACGACCATCCTGTTCCGGTTCCGCGCGCTGCTCGACGCGCACCGCGACGAGATCGCCGAGCTGATCACCGCCGAGCACGGCAAGGTGCACTCGGACGCGCTCGGCGAGGTCGCGCGCGGCCTGGAGATCGTCGACCTGGCCTGCGGTATCAACGTGCAGCTGAAGGGCGAGCTGTCCACCCAGGTCGCGAACCGGGTCGACGTCTCCTCCATCCGCCAGCCGCTCGGTGTCGTCGCGGGCATCACGCCGTTCAACTTCCCGGCGATGGTCCCGATGTGGATGTTCCCGATCGCCATCGCGACCGGCAACACCTTCATCCTGAAGCCGTCCGAGAAGGACCCCTCGGCCTCCCTCAAGATCGCCGAGCTGCTCTCGGAGGCCGGCCTGCCGGACGGTGTCTTCAACGTCGTGCACGGCGACAAGGTGGCCGTCGACCGCCTGCTGGAGCACCCGGACGTCAAGGCCGTCTCCTTCGTCGGCTCGACCCCGATCGCCCGCTACATCCACACCACCGCCTCCGCCAACGGCAAGCGCGTGCAGGCCCTCGGCGGCGCCAAGAACCACATGCTGGTCCTGCCGGACGCCGACCTGGACGCGGCGGCCGACGCGGCGGTCTCGGCGGCCTACGGCTCCGCGGGTGAGCGCTGCATGGCCATCTCGGCCGTCGTGGCCGTGGGCGCCATCGGCGACACGCTGGTGGAGAAGATCCGCGAGCGCGCCGAGAAGATCAAGATCGGTCCGGGCAACGACCCGACCAGCGAGATGGGCCCGCTCATCACGAAGGTCCACCGGGACAAGGTCGCCTCCTACGTCGAGGGCGCCGCCGCCGAGGGCGCCGAGGTCGTGCTCGACGGCACCGGCTACACCGTCGAGGGCTTCGAGGACGGCCACTGGATCGGCATCTCGCTGCTGGACAGGGTGCCGACCAGCGCGAAGGCGTACCAGGACGAGATCTTCGGCCCGGTGCTGTGCGTGCTGCGCGTCGACACCTACGAGGACGGCGTGGCCCTCATCAACGCCTCGCCGTTCGGCAACGGCACCGCGATCTTCACCCGGGACGGCGGCGCCGCCCGCCGCTTCCAGCTGGAGATCGAGGCGGGCATGGTCGGCGTGAACGTGCCGATCCCGGTGCCGGTGGGCTACCACTCCTTCGGCGGCTGGAAGGACTCGCTCTTCGGCGGCCACCACATCTACGGCAACGACGGCACGCACTTCTACACCCGCGGCAAGGTCGTCACCACGCGCTGGCCCGACCCGGCCGACGCCCCGGCGGGCGTGGACCTGGGCTTCCCGCGCAACCACTGACGCCGTACGGCGCCCCGTCCTGTCCCGTTCGGGAGAGGGCGGGGCGCCGGTGCGTTCACCCCTGCTTCCGCTGCTGCTCGTCCATGCCGATCGAGGATGCGCCGGTGGCCGCGCCCCTGGCGAGTCCTTGCCGCAGGCGTCCTCGAACCGGCCCGGTGCGCCCGGTCGGCATGGGCGCGACCGGTTTGCCCGTCCGGATAGCGGACGAGCCGACTTTTTTTCGCGCCGTGAGCTGCGGTTCTCGTTTTACGTGGAGGAAACGGGCGGCAAAGGGCAGGAGGTGAGATGACCTTTGAAAGCAAGGTCACTTTCACTTGAAGCTTGATGGATGCCCCTATAGGGCGTCACGACCTGGGAATGTGATGCGGCGCGCGATGTTCCGGTGGTGCGGATTCCGAAGGTAACCAGCCATTGACGTGACGGTTTTCGTCGGGGTTCCCTATGCAGCGCCGGGAGCGGACGAAGCGAACGTACGACGATCCGCCGGAGGCGATAGCGCTCCCGAGCCCCACCCTCAGTCGCACCAGTCGATCGGAACCGCCGTATGACCGACACGCTCCAGAAGTCCGTGGCCGACACCCCGACGGCCCCCGCACCGGGGCTGAAGCGGTCCATCGGTGTCGTCGGCGGCACCCTGCTGACGCTGTCGTGCGTCACGCCCGCCTCCACGCTCTTCGTGGTCGTCCCGGATCTGTTCGGCTCCCTCGGCACCGCCACCGCCCTCACCATCGCCATCGGCTCCCTCCTCTGTATCGCTGTGGCCTTCTGCTACTCGGAGCTGGGCACCCTCATCCCCAGCG
Source organism: Streptomyces sp. NPDC053076 (assembly GCF_044546845.1). Taxonomy (NCBI): domain Bacteria; kingdom Bacillati; phylum Actinomycetota; class Actinomycetes; order Kitasatosporales; family Streptomycetaceae; genus Streptomyces; species Streptomyces sp. NPDC053076. Next base: position 329,471 of record NZ_JBITZL010000002.1, read on the forward strand.
CGGGCGGCGAGTACGCCATGGTGTCGACGATGGCCGGGCGGCTCGCGGGCTGGCTGGTCTTCGTGCTCTCCCTGCTGGTCGTGATGATCGTGCCGCCGGTGATCGCGATGGGCACGGCGGACTACCTCGCCCCGATCGTCCACCTGGACCCGTCCCTGACCGGCGCCGGCGTGATGCTGCTCGCCACCCTCGCCGGCCTGCTCGACCTGCGCGCCAACGCCTGGATCACCGGCATCTTCCTGGTCCTGGAGGTCATCGCCGCCGGTGTCGTCGCCCTGCTGGGCTTCACGCACGGCCACCGCGGTGTCGGCAGCCTCGTCTCCCTGCAGGTGGCCGGCGAGAACGGCCACACGGACACCGTGACGGCCATGCTGGTCGTCTCCGGGCTCGCCATCGCCCTCTTCGTCACCCAGGGCTTCTCGACGGCCGTCTACCTCTCCGAGGAACTGGAGAACCCGCGCCGCAACGTCGCCCGCACGGTCCTCGCCACCCTCGCCATCTCCACCGTGGTCATCCTGGTGCCGGTCGCCGCGATCACCATGGGCGCCGGTGACCTCCAGGAGCTGACCGGCGGCGACATCAGCGCCATGGTCACCGCCTGGTCCAACTCCGCGGTCGGCACCTTCGTCAGCCTCTGCGTGGCCCTCGCCATCATCAACGCGGGCATCGTCATGGTCATCCAGAACTCCCGCGTCCTGTTCGCCTCCGCCCGCGACAAGGCGTGGCCCGACCCGGTCAACACCGTGTTCTCCCGGCTCGGCCGCTTCGGCTCCCCCTGGGTGGCCACCCTCGCGGTCGGTGTCCCCGGCGCGCTGCTCTGCTTCGTCAACCTGGACACCCTGTACGGCGTCACCGGTGTCTCGGTGACCGGCATGTACCTGCTGGTCGCGGTCGCCGCCCTGCTCGGCCGCCGCGGCTCCCACAAGCACACGTCCGCCTGGCGGATGCCGCTGTGGCCCGCGGTGCCGGTCCTGCTCATCGCCGTCCTGGCGTACATCCTGACCCAGCAGGAGACCGGCTACCTGCTGTGGACCGGCGGCATCACCGCCGCCGCCACCCTGTACTGGGCCCTGTACCTGCGTCCTCGGCGCGACACCCGCTGGCTGGTGACGATCCCGGCGGACGGGCAGATCCCGGAGACGCCGGTGACCGTCCCGGCCCAGGGCATCCCGGCCCAGGGCGGCCCGGCCCAGGGCATCCCGGCCCAGGGCGGCCCGGTGCACGCCCCGGTCGCCGACGGGGCCCAGGGCTGATCCGCCGCCGGGGGTGAACTCCCCCGACACCCCCGGCCCCACCCCGCCGCCCCCGCCACCCATGCCACTGGGACGACGGGGGCGGCGGCGTCACGTACCGCGCTCGTACCGGGACATCTCGGTGCCCTTGCCGGGGTGGACCGTCTCCACTCCGCTGACGAAACCGGTGACGACACCGTCCGCGTACGCCGGCAGCAGATGGTGCCCGGCGCAGGTGAGGAAACGCTCCGCCCACTCCGTGCGCACCGGATGATCGAACAGGTACTCGGCGGCCGCGACTTCGGCGACGGAGGCGGCCCGGCGGATGACGACGGAACCCATGGCTCTTCGTACCGCGCCCGAAGTACGCGGCGGCCTCCCGTACGCCCCAGGGAGGGCACGGAGTTCCGTCCGGCGGTAGCAGCGGTTGTCGGTGCGGGCCCGTACCGTTGACGCATGGATCTTCGACCTCGTGGGCTGCGGACGCTGCCGCGCGGGCCGCGGCGGCTGGCCGCCGCCGTGGCCGCCGTCGTGGTGCTGGCCGGCGCCGGGACGTGGACGGCGGCCGTCGCCTCCGACGACACGCGTGCCGTGCACCGCAGCGACCGGGTCATGGCGGTCGACGGGGTGCGCCTGGACACCTCGTACTTCACCCCGGCCGGCGCCGGCCGGCACCCCGCCGTCCTGCTCGCGCACGGCTTCGGCGGCAGCAAGGACGACGTGCGGCGGCAGGCCGAGAACCTCGCCCAGGACGGGTACGCGGTCCTGACCTGGTCCGCGCGCGGCTTCGGCAGGTCCACCGGAAAGATCGGGCTCAACGACCCGCAGGGTGAGGTCGCCGACGTATCCCGGCTCATCGACTGGCTCGCGAAGCGGCCCGAGGTCCGGCTCGACAAGCCCGGCGACCCGCGCGTGGGCATGGCCGGCGGCTCCTACGGCGGCGCGGTCTCCCTGCTCGCCGCCGGACACGACCGGCGGGTCGACGCCATCGCCCCGGCGATCACCTACTGGAACCTCGCGGACGCCCTGTTCCCGAACGGCGTCTTCAAGAAACTGTGGGCCGGCGTCTTCGTCAACACCGGCGGAGGCTGCGCCGAGTTCACGCCCACGCTGTGCCGGATGTACGACCGGGTCGCCGAGTCCGGCGCCCCGGACCCGGCCGCCCGGAAGCTGCTGGAGGAGCGCTCGCCGTCCGCCGTCGGCGCCGGCATCAAGGTGCCCACCCTGCTGGTGCAGGGCCAGACGGACTCCCTGTTCACCCTCGACCAGGCCGACGCGGCCGAGAAGGCGATCCGTGCGAACGGCGCCCCCGTCGACGTCGACTGGATCGCTGGCGGACACGACGGCGGCGACATGGAGACCGGCCGCGTCGAGGCACGCGTGCGTGCCTGGTTCGACCGGTATCTGAAGGACGACAAGGGCGCCGACACCGGACCGGCCTTCCGGATCACCCGCACCGGTGGCGTCGACTCGACCGACGGCACGGCCCAGCTGCGCGGCGCGAGCGCCGACACCTACCCGGGCCTGCACGACCACCGGCGCGCCATCACCCTCACCGGCGGCGGGCAGCACGTCGCCAACCCGGCCGGCGCCAGCCCGCCCGGCGTCTCCGCGCTGCCCGGCCTCGGCGGCTCCGGCGGCCTCGCCCAGCTCTCGGCACTCGGCGTCGGCGTCTCCCTGGACTTCCCCGGTCAGTACGCGCACTTCGACTCGGCACCCCTCACCCACGACCTGCGCATCACCGGCGCCCCGACGGCCACCGTCCGCATCACCTCCACCCGCGACGACGCCGTCCTGTTCGGCAAGGTCTACGACGTCGGCCCCGACGGCACGCGGCAGGTGCTGCCCGCCCAGCTCGTCGCCCCCTTCCGGGTGACCGGTGCCAAGGCCGGCAAGGACGTCACCCTCACCCTCCCGGCGATCGACCACGAGGTGCAGAAGGGCCACCGGCTCCGCCTGGTCCTCGCCTCCACCGACCTCGGCTACGCCTCACCGGCCGCCCCGGCCACCTACACCGTCTCCCTGAAGGGAGACCTGAGCGTGCCGACGGCCGCCGCCGTCACCACCGCCGCCGCGCCCCTGCCCGCCTGGGTCTGGTGGCTGCCCGCGGCCGGCGCGGTCGCCGCCCTCGCCCTGCTGCTCACCGCCCGCCGCCGCACGGCCGCCCCGGCACCCGACCCGGAGCTGGCCGAGGTCCCGCTGGTAATCGAGGACTTGAGCAAGCGGTACGCCGGGTCCACCGACCGGTACGCCGTCCGGGACCTCTCCTTCCGGGTGGAGAAGGGCCAGGTCCTCGGTCTGCTCGGCCCGAACGGCGCGGGCAAGACCACCACCCTGCGCATGCTGATGGGCCTGATCCGGCCGGACGAGGGCGAGATCCGCGTCTTCGGCCACGCGATCCGGCCGGGCGCGTCGATGCTCTCCCGGGTCGGCGCCTTCGTGGAGGGCGCGGGCTTCCTGCCGCACCTGTCCGGCCGGGAGAACCTGGAGCTGTACTGGCGGGCCACCGGCCGCCCGCCCGAGGACGCCCATCTGGACGAGGCCCTGGAGATCGCCGGGCTGGGCGACGCGCTCGCCCGCGCGGTGCGCACGTACTCCCAGGGCATGCGCCAGCGCCTGGCCATCGCCCAGGCCATGCTCGGCCTGCCCGACCTGCTCATCCTGGACGAGCCCACCAACGGCCTGGACCCGCCCCAGATCCGCGAGATGCGCGAGGTGATGATCCGCTACGCGGCCGGCGGCCGCACGGTGATCGTCTCCAGCCACCTGCTGGCCGAGGTGGAGCAGTCCTGCACCCACCTGGTGGTGATGGACCGCGGCCGGCTGGTGCAGGCCGGCCCGGTCCGGGAGATCGTCGGCTCCGGCGACACCCTGCTGGTCGGCACCGCCACACCGGTGGAGGAGCCGGTGGTGGAGAAGGTGGCCACGCTGGACGGCGTCGCCTCCGCCGTGCGCACCGACGACGGGCTGCTGATCCGGCTCGAAGCGGGCGGCACGGCCGAGCAGCTGGTCGTGGAGCTGGTGCGGCTGGCGGTGCCGGTCGCCTCGGTCGGCCCGCACCGCCGCCTGGAAGACGCCTTCCTCACCCTGATCGGAGGTTCCGCATGAGCACGCTCACCGAGGTCGCCTCCGGCTATCAGGCGGGGCGCACCCTGCCGCTGCGGGTCGAGCTGGTCCGCCAGCTCAAGCGGCGCCGCACGCTCGTCATGGGCGCGGTCCTGGCCCTGCTGCCGTTCGTGCTGCTGATCGCCTTCGCGATCGGCGGCGACCCGGGCGGCCGGAACGACCGGATCACGCTGATGGACACGGCCACCGCCTCCGGTGCCAACTTCGCCGCCGTGAACCTGTTCGTCTCCGCGGGCTTCCTCCTGGTCATCCCGGTCGCCCTGTTCTGCGGGGACACGGTCGCCTCCGAGGCGAGCTGGTCCTCGCTGCGCTATCTGCTCGCCGCACCCGTGCCCCGGGCCAGGCTCCTGTGGTCCAAGCTCGTCGTGGCCCTCGGGCTGAGCCTGGCCGCGATGATCCTGCTCCCGGTGATCGCCCTCGCGGCCGGTACGGCCGCCTACGGCTGGGGCCCGCTGCAGATTCCGACGGGCGGCGCGCTGGACACCGGCACCGCCGCACAGCGCCTCGCGGTCGTGGTGGCGTACATCTTCATGTCCCAAATGGTCACCGCCGGGCTCGCTTTCTGGCTGTCGACCCGGACGGACGCCCCGCTCGGCGCGGTCGGCGGCGCAGTCGGCCTGACCATCGTCGGCAACGTGCTGGACGCCGTCACCGCCCTCGGCCACTGGCGCGACTTCCTGCCCGCGCACTGGCAGTTCGCCTGGGCCGACGCCGTCCAGCCGACCCCGGAGTGGTCCGGCATGATCCAGGGCACCGCGGTCTCCATGACGTACGCCCTGGTGCTGTTCGCCCTGGCGTTCCGCGGTTTCGCCCGGAAGGACGTGGTGTCGTAGCCGGTCGGGTGGCGACTCGCACGGCGCCGTCGGAGTCGGCGACGTAATCCCCTGCCTTTCCGGATCTGCCGCCGAGCGGGTGAATCCCCGCAACCAATTCTCCGTCGCCGGGTTGATGAAGCAGTGGGCAGGCGACGCCACGAGAAAGGAACGCGCGGTGCTCAAGAGCTTGTGCACTCGGTATGCCGGTGACTGCCGCTCCCATGGCACTTGCCACCGGTAGCGATAACGGACCGACCGTCGCGGATGGCAAGGAACGCTGAGCCGACTCCTCCGCCCGGGCCTTCCCGGGAAGGGCTGCGGTACGCGGCCGTGCCCGAGGTATCGGAACGTCATCCATGTCCCGTGCGCATTCCGATCGACCTGTTCGGCGGATCGGTCAAACTGCCCCGGCTGTGTCATGGCCGGCCTTGGACGTCGATCTTCGTTCCAAGGCCGGCTTTCCCAATTCTTCAAGCAGGAAGACAACCACATTGCGACAGACCCTGAGCAGGGGAGTGCTCGCGGCGGCCGCCGCCTCGGGCATTCTCTCCCTCTCCTGCAGCTCCGCCCTCGCCGACTCGCACGCGGTGGGAGGCGCCCAGAATTCGCCCGGTGTGCTGGCCGGGAACAACGTGCAGGTGCCGGTCGAGGTGCCGGTGAACGTGTGCGGCAACACCGTCAACGGGGTCGCCCTGCTCAACTCCGCGACCGGCAACGCCT
>NZ_JBITZL010000002.1:335460-364863 GCF_044546845.1 Streptomyces sp. NPDC053076
CCTGCGCCAACGCCGCGTCCCCCACGTCGGGTGCGGGGGTGACGCCTTCGGCCGGCGGCAGCGGCACGGGCTCGCAGGCGGTGGGAGGCGCCCAGGATTCGCCCGGTGTGCTGGCCGGGAACAACGTGCAGGTGCCGGTCGAGGTGCCGGTGAACGTGTGCGGCAACACCGTCGGCGGGGTCGCCCTGCTCAACTCCGCGACCGGCAACGCCTGCGCCAACGCCGCGTCCCCCACGTCGGGTGCGGGGGTGACGCCTTCGGCCGGCGGCAGCGGCACGGGCTCGCAGGCGGTGGGAGGCGCCCAGGGTTCGCCCGGTGTGCTGGCCGGGAACAACGTGCAGGTGCCGGTCGAGGTGCCGGTGAACGTGTGCGGCAACTCCGTCAACGCGGTCGCCCTGCTCAACTCCGCGACCGGCAACGGCTGCGGCAACGAGTCCGCCTACGTCGACACGCCTGTGCCAAGTGCGAGTGTGCCGCCTTCGCCCAGCACTCCCACACCTCCCACGCGCGTCACTGAGACGCCGCGTCCGACACCTTCTCCCACGCGCAGCCAGACGCTCCCTCCGGCCGGCGAGGAGCAGCCCGGCGGACCTCCCCAGCTGGCCGAGACCGGCAGCAAGACCCTGCTGGCGACCTCCGCCGTCAGCGCCGCACTGCTCACTGGCGGGGCGATGCTGTACCGCCGTGGCCGCCGCACCGCGTCCCAGCGGTAGCCGTTCCGGGGTGCCGGACGCGACCCGCCCGGTACCCGTGCCCCCTCGGGCCGCTGGGCCGCTGACGACCGGATGTCCGTCAGCGGCCCAGCGGTGCCTGCGCAGGCTGCTCCGTCAGCGGCGCACCGGTGACGGTGACCAGCCTCGGCTGCTGCCACCCGGTACGGGGATCGTCCCGCCCATCGGGGTCTTCCCGAGCCGGCGGCGTACCCCTCGGACGAGCGCCGCCGCCGTGAAGGTCGCGCCCTGGACGAAGCGCATGGCCGGCCCGAAGCCGGAGGCGGTCACCAGGCCCGCGAGGAACAGGCCGGGCTGGGAGGACTCGAAGTCGCGCCTGACCGCGGGAGACCCGTCGGGCAGGGTCGTCAGCGTCCCGCGAAGATCACCGGAGAGCAGTCCCAGCCGGTCGCAGCGCGCCCGGAAGCCCGTGGCGGCGATGACGTGTTCGGTCTCCAGGGTCCGCAGGACGCCCTTGCGGCTCATCGTCTCCAGCCGCACACCGCCCGGCACCACGGCGGCCGAGATGACCTCGTGGCCCGGCAGCAACTCCACTGTGCCCTCCACCCGGTCCCGGACCCACCATGCCCCCGCCGGCCCCAGTGCCGTGGCCGCGATGCGTTGCCGGGTCTGCTCCGGCAGGTGCCGGAAAAGGCCGGGGCGCTCGCTGTAGAACCAGTTCCGCCAGCCGGGGCCGAGGCCGCTGTGCGGGGAACGGATGTTCTGCCACACGGGGCGCTCCAGGGGCGGCGGCACATCGTTCCACCGCAGCCCGTCCGCCCGCGCCAGTACTCGTACCCGGGTGCCCTGCTCGGCGAGCAGCGCCGCGGTCTCCAGGGCCGCCTGGCCGCCGCCGATCACTGTGACGTCGCTGTCGCGGAAGCGGTCGAGGTCGCTGTGGTGGCTGCTGTGCGTCACCAGCGCGGGGTGCAGTCCGCGCAGTGCCGCCGGTACCTCGACGAACGGCATCACACCGACCGCCAGCGCCACCGCCCGTGCGTGCAGCACCTCCTCGTCCTCGGTGACCACCGTGAAGCCGTGGGGCCCGGGCGCCACCCGGGTCACCATGCGCTCGTCCAGCTCCGGCAGGGCATGGCGCGCGAACCACAGGCCGTACGCCGCGAACGCCTCCACCGGGATCGGCTCCGCATGGCGTGCCGCCAGGCCCTGCTCCGCGCAGTACACGTCCAGACGCCAGCGCCCGCCCGGATCGGAGAGGTTGGACGCCCACGGTTCCGACTTCAGGAACATGCCGCGGGGCATGTGGTCCCGCCAGGACGCCATGGGCCGGCCGAACACGCGCAGGTTCAGCCCGGTGGCCGCCGCGTGGGAGGCGATTGACAGGCCGTACGGGCCTGCACCCACCACCACAAGGTCATACTGCATCAACTGCTCGCTCTCTCGTCGCTGGTCAGGGCGGGAGTGGCCGCCCGGGGGATCAGGGGTGGTGCCGGTGCCGCAGGCGTCGCGCCCAGCCGCTCCCGCAGCCGGCGGGACACATGGCGGCACCACAGGCCCCACATCGCCCATCCGGGCACGCGGTCGTCCCGGGCGTACCAGGCCAGTTCGCGCCCACCCGGCGACGGACGCAGCGCGGCGAACGGCGCGTAGTTCTCCACCACGAACGCCCGGCCGGTCATCGGGTCCCCGTCCGGCAGGGGACGGCCCGTCAGGTCCAGGTGCAGGGCGCGAACGACGTCGAGCCCCGCGCTGTCCGCAAAGAGCCGGAACTGGGCGCCGGGGCGCGGGTTGAAGTCGAGGAGGTGGTAGCGGCCCGTCGTGCCGCAGCGGCGGAAGTCGAGGTCGAAGACGCCGCGGTAGCCCAGCTCGCCGGTGAGACGCTCCGCCAGCGCCCGCAGCTGCGGGTTGGGCGTCCAGCAGCCGACCGCGGTCACCCCCGCGCCGCGCGGCCAGGCCAGCTGCTTGCGGCCCGGCCCGCCCGCGCGCACGGTGCCCGCGTGGTCGGCGTAGCCGTGGAAGAACCAGTCCCGGTCCGGTCCCGGCGGCAGGTACGCCTGCAGCAGCAGCCTGCTGCCCGCCTCCTCGGTGCGCAGGTACAGCTCCCGGGCGTGCTGTGCGGAGTGCACCAGCATCGTGCTGCGCAGCCCCCTGCCGGCGGGCAGCAGCCAGGGCCGACTCCACTTCGCCACCATCGGCAGCCCGAGCCGCCGCGCGGCGTCGGCGACCCCCGCCGGGCTGTCCGGGACCAGCGTCACCGGGTACGGGACGTCCGTGGACGCGCAGACGGCGGTCAGTTCCGCCTTGTCGGCGACGCGTTCGGCCAGCGTGCAGGGCATCGCCGGCAGGAGGTAGGAGGGTGCCAGTTCGTCCCGCATCCGTGCCGCGGCGATCGCGGTCGCGTCGTCCAGCGGGATCAGGACGGCGGGACGCGCGATCCGGTCGGCGACACGGCGCAGCACGGTGAGGATGTCGTCCAGGGAGGCTCCCGGGAGCGGCGGGGGATGCATCCGGCGCACGTAACGAGACCTGCGGACGGGACTGCCCGTCGCATCGGCGACGACATGCACCTCCACTCCCGCCCTGCCGAGCGAACGCACGGCCCCCAGGGTTCCGTGGTGGAAGGGATTCCGGTCGATCCGCAGCAGTACGGCGGGGACCCGGGTGTCGAGTAGCGACACGGCTTCCTCTCTTCTTCCGGATCGGCTCACCCGCACGGGCGAGCGCAGGCCTCGAAAGCCGCAGTGGCGTTGGCGCTCTTGGCTTTCTCATGCCTGACTGAATATGACAAAGTGTCAATATGGGGAACGAGACCTGAATACAGACAAGGGTGAAGAAAGGTGCAGACATGGCGCCGCAGCGCAAGCGGGCCCGGGTCCGCCGGCTGGCCGTGGGGGCGGCGGCGGTCGTCGTGTCCGCGGTCCTGGCCGCCGGTACCGCGGCGGAGGTGGAGGTGCTGGGCCCCGCTCCTCCTTCCGCTCCGGTGCAGCCCCCGGCGAGACCCGTGGCGGCCGTTCCGGCCGTTCCCGCACCCCCGGTCACTCCACCGGCCCCCACCCCTCCGGCTGTCCCGGTGCTGCCGAAACCACCCGCGGTGACCCCTCCGGTGCCCGCCGAGCGCTGGCCGGCCTTCGGAGCCTTCCTCGGCTCCGACGCCGACGGCGTGGCCCGCATCCCGCTGCTCAGCCGCTGGCTGGGCGGTTCCGAGCTCCGCGTCGGCCACACCTATCTGCCCGGCAACCACTGGAGCGACATCGAGGGTGACCTCGGCTTCCTCTCCGCGTGGGCGCACTGGCGCAACGAGAAGGCCGACCGGATGCTCGTCCTGAACGTCCCTCTGCAGGAGCGCAACGAGGAGAGCGTCTCCGACGCCGGCGTCCAGCAGCTCGTGCGGCGAGGCGCGGCGGGAGAGTTCGACCATCACTTCCGCGCCCTGGCCGAGCGACTGGTCCGGCTGCAGGTGCCGGACACGGTTCTCGTGCTCGGCTGGGAGATGAACGGCGTCACCTACACCCATCGCTGCGGGCCCGACCCCGAGGCGTGGAAGACGTACTGGAAAAGGATCGTCACCACCATGCGTTCGGTGCCCGGGCAGAGGTTCCGGTTCGATTTCGCACCGAGCCGAGGCCGGGACGCCGTTCCCTGGACGCAGTGTTACCCCGGGGACGACACGGTCGACATCATCGGCATGGATTCCTACGACCAGCCGACCGGGATGTCGTTCGACCAGCAGGTGAACGAGCCCTACGGACTTCAGGCACACGTGGAATTCGCCAAGGCCCACGGCAAACCCGTCTCCTACCCGGAATGGGGGCTCTCCCGCAACGGCGACAATGCCGCGTACATGAGGCGCATGCTCGCGTGGATGGACGAGCACAAGCCGCTCTACAACACGCTGACCGACTACTGCCCGCACGGCGTGTGGCGGTGCAGGAGCAATCCGGGCTCGTCCCTCGTCTACCGGTCCTTCCTCTTCGGCCGCACCGACGAGGCGCCCGCCACCCCCGTCCCGACGCCCACCGCGCCCATCACACCGCCGACCTCGGCGCGCTGCGCGGGGCTGGACCTGGGCACATGGGCAGGCGCATGGGTCGAGCACTGGCTCGGCGGGAGGCCCTGCCTCAGCTTCGACTGGTGGCTTGGCGACTAGCGTGACGAGGCGGGCCGGGTACACCGCGGTCACCGTTGGCCGTGCACATCGGCGGCGGCGGCCGGGCCGGGCACCGAGGCGGCGGGGACGGGGTCGTCGTCCCGGCGGGTCCGCCTCGGCCGCGCGAGCAGCGCCAAGCCGCACAGCAGCCCGCCCGCGCCCGCGCCCACCAGAGTGGTCACCTTCGACGACGCGGAGCTCGGTTCGGTCGGCTTGGCCGCCTTCGAGAACTGCACGAGCTGGACATGGGTGCTGCCCTTGGCGGCGTTCGCCTGCCGGGTCAGCGCCTGGGAGACGGCGTTGGCCATGTTCGAGGCGAGACGCGGGCGCGAGGAGGTGGCCGACACGGCGACCATCGGAGCGTCCGGTGAGGTCGCCGCCTGCACGCTCCGCTGCAGCGTGGGCACCGGCACGCCCGCCCGCGCCCGCGCGTCCGCCAGCACCGCGAGCTGCGTGGCGACCCGGCCGTACGCCTGCGCGAAACCGAGGGCCGAGCTCGCCTCGGTCTTCCCCGTCGGTACCACGACGACGTAGCTGGTGGCCGTGTACGTCGGAGGGGTCAGCATGCCGTACCCGCCGCCGAGCAGGCCGCCGACAAGGGTGCCGGCCGCGAGTACGGACCAGGCCGGCAGCCTCCTGACAGGGGCCAGGGACGGGCGCCACGTACGGGTCGGTGTGTCGGTCGGTGTGTCGGTCATGACGGGCTTGCTCCCGAAGGTGAGAGGGACGAGGAGCCGGAGACCGCTGCTGCATACACGTCCAGGAGACGGTCTGCGCTGCGGGTGATGCTGTAGCGGCGCGCGGCCTCGGGGGCCGTGCGCGGCCGGGGGCCCGCCGCCCGCACGACGGTGATCGCGCGGGCGTACGCCTCGGGGCCGCCGGACACCCGCCGGGTGCCGGTGGCGGCCGGTGGCGGCAGGTCCTCGATCGCCGGGCAGGAGGTGTAGAGCACCGGCAGGCCGGAGGCCAGCGCCTCCACGGCCGCCAGGCCGAAGGACTCCTCCGCGGACGGGGACGCGAGCAGGTCCATCGCACAGGCGAGCGAGGGCAGGTCGGGGCCGGGGGAGCCGTCCGGGACGTAGGGGCGCTCGCCGGTGAACAGGACGCGCTCGGCCACGCCGGCCTCGTGCGCCATGCGGCGCAGGACGTGCTCCTCGGGGCCGCCACCCACCAGCAGCAGCCAGTGGTCGTCCGGGAGCCGGGCCAGCGCGTGGACGAGGACGTCGAACCGCTTCCCCCGGGTCAGCCGGCCGACACCGCCGACGACCCACGCGGCCTCCGGCAGGCCGAGGCGTCGGCGGGTGCGCTCGCGCCGCTCCTGGTCGAAGCGGAAGCAGTCCAGGTCGATGCCGTTCGGGACGACCTGGATGCGGGGTGCGGGCACCCCCCAGCGCTTCAGGCGGTCGGCCACACTGGGGGAGACGGCGACCGTCACCGAGCCGAGTCGCTCGCTGGCGAGGTACAGCGCGCGCACCCCCGCCGTCAGCCGGCGGCCCTCCATCTGCGAGTCGCCCAGGGAGTGTTCGGTGGCGACGACCGCACGCACCCCGGCGATGCGTGCGGCGAGCCGGCCATAGACGCAGGCCCGGTACAGGTGCGTGTGGACCAGGTCGTAGCCGCCTGCCCGGATCATCCGGACCAGGCGCGGGAGCGCGGCCAGGTCGCGGTTGCCGCCCATGCCGAGATGCACGACACGGACGCCGTCGGTGGTGAGGCCCTCGGCGACCGCACCGGGGTGGGTGAGCGTCACGACGTCGCAGTCGACGGGCAGGTGGCGCAGCAGCAGGCGCAGCTGCTGCTCGGCCCCGCCGACGCCGAGGCCGGTGATGATGTGCAGGGCCTTCATCACAGACCCTTCACCGTGCGCCGGCGCAGCCGGTGCAGCCGGTGCTTGAGGTAGAGGCGCCAGGCCGTGTCGTTCTGGCCGACGTGCACACGCGGCAGGGCGTACGGTCCGGTCAGCGGACCGGGATCGATGGCGCAGGCGTAGGCGTATCCCGCTTCCCGTACGGCTTCGACGGCGCGGGCGTCGACCGTGCCGTACGGGTAGCAGAAGCCGTCGATCCGGACGCCGGCCAACTCCTCGAGCAGCGCGCGGCTCTCGGTGACCTCGTTCTTGACGGTGAGGTCGTCCGCCCGGGTGAGGTCGACGTGCGTCAGCCCGTGCGAGCCGATCTCCACGCCCTCGGCGGCAGCGTGCCGGATGCCGTCCGCGGTCAGCAGCGGTTTGCGCGGGCCGAGCGGGTCCCAGGCGTTGTCACCGCCGAGCCGCCCGGGCAGGACGAAGAGGGTGGCTCCGCAGTTCCAGCGGCGCAGCAGCGGCAGGGCGTCGGTGACGAAGTCGGCGTACCCGTCGTCGAAGGTGAGCCCGGCCAGGCCCTGCCCCTCGCCCCGGGCGCGGGCGGCGAGCAGCTCGGCCACGGACACCCCGCGCAGCCCCCGCCGGCGCAGCCAGGCCAGCTGCCGGTCGAGCCGCTCGGGCGTGACCGTGATGCGGTACGGGTCGTCCGAGCAGTCCCCCACCGAGTGGTACATGGCCACCCATGGGACCGGATCCGGGCGGGGGGCCGGGAGTCTGCCGGTGTCGACGGGATCAACGGAAGTGGCCATGGGAGAGCCTTCGGGTGAGGGTGCGTACGGAGCGCAGTGCGGATGCGAAGGCCTGGGCGCCCGAGGCCCAGGCGAGGGGGACGAAGACGGCGGCCACGGTCAGGCAGCCGGTCATGAGGCCCGCCACCGGGGACTGCAGCCGGCCGGCGACGAACGCCCCGGCGACGGTGGCGACGACCGCCGCGTATACCGGCCTGCTCAGCCCGGCCAGTACCGGGCGGATGCGGATCGAGAGGCTGTGCGGGCCGTTCCGGGGCCCCCGCAGGCCGGCGAGCAGCAGGGCGGCCGTGACGGTGATGCCGAGGGCGTTGGCCGCGGCGATGCCCGACACACCCCAGGTGCCCACGGTCGCGGCGCCGGTCCCGGACGTCACGGCGATGCCCGCGGCCATCGCGCCGAGGGGGTACCAGCTGGGCCGGCCCGTGGAGAAGTACGACCGGGTCAGGGCGCCGACCAGGGTCTGGCCCAGCAGCCCGAGGGCGTACACGCGCATGACGTCGGCCGTGGCCGCGGTGTCGCTCGCCGTGAAAGCGCCCCGCTGGAAGAGCAGTTCGACCATCTGAGGGGCACAGGCGATCACCGCGGACATGCCCAGCAGCACCCCACAGGAGGCCACCGCCAGATCCCGCTGCACGCGGCTGCGGGCCCGTTCGGTGTCGCCGTCCGCGAGCGCCCGTGCCACCACCGGGAAGGTGACGGTGCACACCATGAGCGACAGCGTCATCGGGATCTGGGCGACCTTCTGCGCGTAGTTCAGGTGCGAGATGGCCCCGGCGGGCAGGTGCGAGGCGAGGAAGCGCTCGACGAGGACCTGTGACTGGCGGCACAGGGCGAACAGGAGCACGGAGGCGACCAGGGCGAATTGCACCGGCCGGCCCTCGACGTCGGCGCCGGTCCCGCGCGGCGGCCGCGTGGGTGATGTCAGCTGCCGCCAGAGGGAGGGGAGTTGTACCGCCACCATCAGACAGCCGCCCGCCGCGACCCCGGCCGCGGCGGAACGCACGCCCCAGCGTGCGCCGAGCAGGAACATCGCAGCGATGATGCCCGCGTTGTAGGCGACGTAGATCGCCGCGGGCGCGAGGAAGCGGCGGTGTGCCCGCAGGGCGGCGCTGCAGTACCCGGCGAGCCCGAAGGCCAGCACGCAGATCGCCGTGAGCCGGGTGCAGTCGGCGGCGAGCCGCGGGTCGGGCAGGCCGGGCGCCAGGGCCCGGACCAGGTAGGGAGCCGTGCCCGCGACCACCGCAGCCACCGCGGCGAAGGCAAGGCCCAGGCGGGGCAGGGTGGCGGCGACCAGGGCGCGGACCGGGTCGCCCGGGGCGCCCTGGGCACGGCGGGCCAGCGCCATGCTGAACGCCGGGATCAGGATCAGCGCCAGCCCGTCCTCGATGAGCAGCGTGGCGGCGAACTCGGGCACGGTCCACGCGACCAGGAAGGCGTCCGTGTCGCTCCCGGCACCGAACAGCCGCGCCAGGGCCTGGTCGCGCACCAGGCCGAGAACGGAACCGGCGATGGACAGGGACGCCGTGACGAGCGTGGCCCTGGCGAGGAACTTCCGGGAGGCCGAGGTGGCCTGGGTGCCGTCCCCGGTCAGGGGGGCGGCACGCGCCGAGGGTACGGTTGCCGCACCGCCGGTTCCCGATCCGGGGGTGTGCGAAGGTCTCACCGTCATCGCGCCACCGCCTCCTCGGCGCGCTCGCGCATCCCGCCCTTCGGCAGGACGTCCCCCCGCTCCTCGCCGGCCAGCGCCCACCACGCCACCAGCCCCAGGCCCATGGCGGTCAGCACGGTCGAGGGGCCGCCGATGTCCCCGTACACGAAGTCGGTCAGCAGCCAGACCAGCAGCCCGCAGGCGACGAGCGCGCAGTCGGGTCCAGTGCCGCGGTCCCGGTCGTGCAGCAACCTCCGCAGTCCGCACACCAGCAGCGCCAGCCAGCTCCCGGCCAGCCCCAGCAGCCCGACCAGGCCCTGCTCGCTCAGCACCAGCAGGTACATGTTGTGCGGCGACAGCAGCGGCTGCCTGCGGTACGCCGCTCCCGCGCCCGCGATCTCGGCGCCCGACGACAGCGCCAGGGTGGCGTGCCCGTCCCGGTACTGCGGAAAGCCCTTCAGGCCGACACCGGTCAGCGGGTGCTGACGCCATATGCCGGTGGCGGACGCCCACAAGGTGTACCGGTCGACGACGGACTGGTCGGGGGCGTGGGTGACCTGCGCGATGCTGTTGACCCGCTGCTGCAACAGCGCCGTGCCGACCCCGAAGCCGCCCATCAGGATCACGCCCGCGGCGGCCGCGGCCGCGGCCACCTTCAGGGCGCGCCGCAGCCCGGCCGTCACCAACTGCACGGTGCACGTCAGCGCCGTCGCGATCCACGCGCCCCGGCTGAAGGAGACCGCGAGCGGAGCCAGCAGTGCCAGAGCGCACCCGGCGGCGATGGCCCGCTGCCGTGCGGACGTCCGGCCCAGAGCGATCCCGACCGCGCACACCAGGCCGAGGGAGACCACTGTCGCCATGCCCATCACGTCCTGCGGCCCGAACGTGCCGACCGCCCGGATGTCCTCGCCCTGGTAGGAGGCGCCGGTCCGGGTGAGGTACTGGTGCACGCCGACGGCGCCCTGGCACAGCGCCAGCCCCACGAACGACCAGGCCAGTACCCGGAAGCCGGTCCGGTCGCGGACCAGCATCAGCACGGCCGCCGGGACGAGCACGAAGATCTGCAGATAGCGGCCGAGGCCGGCGAGCCCGGCCTGCGGCGAGGACGTCCCCATGGCGGCGAGAGCGAGTCCCACGACGGGCAGACCCAGCACCACGGCCGCCGTGCGCGACAGCGGGCGCCGCCGTTCGCGCAGGAGACGGATCACGCAGTACACCACCATCAGCCCGGACACCACGTCGGCGGGCCCCGCGCCGCCCGGCGTCAGCGGCAGGGCCAGCAGGGCGAGCACGGCCACCGCGGGCAGCACCGGTGCCGACGCGGCGACGCGGCGCGGGAACGGGGTCAGGGCGTGGCTCACGTCTCAGCTCCCCGTCGGACGTACCAGCGAGACCGCGGTGCGCAGCAGAATGCAGACGTCCTGCCACAGCGACCAGTTGTCGATGTAGGCGTTGTCGAACCGGCTGCGGTCCTCGATCGAGGTGTCGCCGCGCAGCCCTTGGATCTGGGCGAGGCCGGTGATGCCGGTCCGCATGCGGTGGCGCGCCGCGTAACCCGGGTAGGTCTGACTGAACTGCGCGACGAAATAAGGGCGTTCGGGGCGGGGGCCGACCAGGCTCATGTCACCCCGGAGCACGTTCCACAGCTGGAGCAGCTCGTCGAGCGAGGTGCGCCGCAGCATGCGGCAGAACCAGCGCATCTCGTTCTCGTTCGCCACGCTCCACCGGGTCGCCGACTCATGCTCGTCCACCGGACGATGCGTACGGAACTTCAGCAGGGTGAACGGCCTCCCGTTCCTGCCGATGCGCTCCTGCCGGAACACCACGCCCGGCCCGTCGCTGATCCGCAGCGCCACCGCGCACGTCAGCAGCAGAGGACTGACCAGCAGCAGCAACGTCCCCGACACGAGGACGTCGAGCATCCGCTTGCCCACGCTGTCGCGGCGTGCCGGGGACATGTCCAGACGTCGGCAGGAGAACCCGGCAAGCCGCTCCCTCGCCGCGTACGACGGGGAGTCGGCGTCGACCTCCCACACCACGCAGCCCGACTCGGCCAGCTCCCCCAGCAGTCCTCCCTGTTCGGTGCGTACGCAGGGGTGAACGGCCAGCACCGCCCGCACCCCGTTCTGGATGACCGCCCGCTTGACCTCCTCGCCGGTCGTCAGCACCGGCAGGCTCTCGGTGCCGTCCGCCTTCTCGGCGACGATGCCCACCGGCCGTACGCCGCAGCGCGGGTGCCGCAGTACGGCGGCGGCCACACGCTGCGCGGTCGCCCCCGGGCCGACCAGGAGTGCGGTGTGCGGGTGGCGCAGCAGTGCGGCGCGCCGCCACCCGTGCACGGCGCCGCGCAGCGCACAGCCCGCCACCGCCTGCAGGGCGAAACCCGTCAGCACGGTGCCGACGGACAGGGCCCGCTCCGGCCGGTACACCGCCACCAGCGCCGTGAGCGCCAGCCAGACCACCGCGACGCGGCCCCACAGTGCGGGCAGCTCCTCCAGTAGCGCCGGCACCGGAGGCCGGCCACCGTGGGGGCGCAGCAGCAGCGATGCGACGATCAGCAGGGCCACGAGCAGCGGGTGCTGCTGATCCTCGGTGAGTGCCAGGCTGCCCAGCAGGGCGGCGACGCCGTCCGCGACGAGCAGCGGCACCGGGGAGTCCGGCCGCGCCCAAGGCCGCGGGGCGGGGAACCGGGAAGCGGTGGCCGTGCCGCGCTGCGGCAGGACCGAGACCGGCGAGGACGGATGGTTCAGCGGCTGTACGCCGGGGGAGGGGGCGGTAGGTTCGGCGGTCACGATGGGTTCGGCTCCCTGTGCTCGGTGGACGCGACGCGCTGTGTGGTCTGGTTCGTCTCGGCGCGCTCGACCGCTCGGGACGGGCGCGCCCCTTCGGCTGTGGGCCCTGTGCCGAGCACGTCGCGGTAGCAGTGCGCGACGGCCTCGGCGGTGTGCCGCACGTCGTGGGCCGACAGCACGTGCCGACGGGCTTGCGCGCCGAGCGCCTCGCGCAGCGGCGCGTCGAGCAGCAACTGGGTGACGGCCCCGGCCAGCACCACCGGGTCGTCCGGGGGGACCAGGCACCGGGCGGCGAAGGAGGGCGGCAGGCTCTCGCGGGCTCCGTCGACGTCCGTGACCACCACGGGCCGACCGCAGGCCATCGCCTCCAGCGGGGCCAGCGCCATGCCCTCCCAGCGGGACGGCAGAACCACGAGATCGGCGGCCTGGTACCAGGGGGAGGCGTCGGCGACGGCTCCCGTGAACAGCACGGATGCCGGCGCGCCTTCCCGAAGCCGGTCGTGGTCCGGTCCGTCGCCGACCAGGACGAGGCGGGCGTCGGGCACCTCGCGCACGACGGCGTCCCACGCCCGCAGGAGTACGTCCTGCCCCTTCTGCCGGCACAGCCGCCCCACGCACACTGCCAGCGGCGCCGCCGCGGGGAGACCGGCGAGCGGCGCGAGCCCGGCCCGTACGGCGCCGGCGGCGGCCGGGTGGAAGCGTCCGGGATCGATGCCGTTGGGGACGACGACCCACCGGCCGGCGATCCCGGCGCGTACGCCGGTGGCGCGTTCCGCCTCGCTTACGCACAACACCCGTGCGGCCCAACGCGCCCCCCATCGCTCCCATCGGAGCGCGAGGCTCCCGGTGGCCCCGCCGACCGCCTCGAACGACCAGGCGTGCGGCTGGAAGACCGTCGGAATCCGCCCGCGCACCGCAAGCCGCCCGGCGAGCCCGGCCTTCGAGCTGTGCGCGTGCACCAGGTCGGGGCGTACCTCGTCGATCAGCAGCGCGAGATGCCGCACCTCCCGCACGAGTGACGGACCCGGCGACCGTGCCGCGTGCCAGTGCCGTACGTGCGCGCCGAGCGCCCGCAGCTTCACGGAGAGCGCACTGTCGGGGCAGGCGACGGTGACGTGCAGGCCGTCCGCCAGCTGTGCTCGGACCAGGTCCGTCACCACGCGCGCGACCCCGCCGTCCACCGGCTGGGTGAGATGCAGGACCCGCGGCCGGGGGCCGGGGGACGACGGTGGCATGTGCACGGTTCCTCACTCACGATGGCCTCGGGATGGGCGGCGATGCGTTCACCGCCGGGCGTCCACGGCGGCGAAGAGGACACCGGCCCACGCCGCGTTCCGCTGGGACCTCAGCCGGAAGGTCAGTTGGTCTCCGGCGTGCTTGAGACCTCTGCCGAGATCGAAGACGTCGGAGTCGTAGCCCAGGGTGTTGGCGTATGCCGGCACACGCGCCGGGGCCGTCCCCTTCGGCTCGCTGATGGTGGAGTTCAGGAAGTCGTCGCGGGGATTGGCCGGGTTGGTGAGGCCGATGGGAGCGGAACCGGGCCGGCCGGTCGCCAGGGTGAGCGAGTCGCCGGTGAGGGCGCGGTCGCCGTTGTACGCCACCACCCCCGCGCGGCCTCCCGCGCCCGCCGCGAAGTTCAGGTTGCGCAGCCGGATCTTCTGTCCCGGGCTGGACCTCAGCGATACGAAACCGTCCCAGAGCGCGATGTCCCGCAGCGGCTCCGCCGGGTTCTCGTACGCCACCACCAGCGTCCAGCCGCCCCAGGCCCCGGCCCTCGACCTGCCGCTCGCCACGTTGACCTGGGCCACCGTGTACAGGCCCGGCACGCTGTCCCGTACCAGCCGCGTCACGTTCGCCGAGGCCTGGAAGGCGTCCATGCCGTCTGCCTTGCGATGCCCGATCACCGTGTCCGCGAGGACTTCCTTGTACCTCCCGCCGGGCTCGGCGATCAGCACCCGCCCGTTGTCCTTGGACGGCTTCTGCTCGCCCACGCGCAGATTGCCGCCCCAGTACAGGCGCGCGTACGTCACTCGGGAGCCGCGTGGCAGGCGAACCTCCGCGCGGGAGGAGTTGTAGGTGTTCGGGTCATGGTCCACGTCGATGTAGAACATGTCGAAGTCGCCGTTCACCCCGCGTCCGCCCGCCCGCGCGTCCGCGCACCTCCTGGTCTTGCGGCAGGTGATGGAGGCGTTGGCCGCGCGAATGACGCCGCCGTGCTGGTGCGCGCGGTACCGCTGGGTGAACGCGAGGCTGCCGCCCTGCGGCGCCGCCGGCGCGGCGGCCGTGGAGCGGTCGGGAGCCCAGAAGACGGCAACGGAGAGAACGCCCACTGTCGCACTGCGAAGCAGCGGACCCAGGGAATGGCGCATGACCGTCGTTGCCCCTTCGGAACAGGTGGCGGTGGCGGCGACAGCACGGATGCGATGTGGCCACCGGAAAGAGATGTGTCGGAAGGATCGCGACTTTAGTCATCAAGCGTACAAATCCGGTGGAATCCCGAGATATCCGGCAGGTGTGTCGGAAGCGTGAAGGCGGTCTTCCGGTCTGAGATCATCCTGTTGGCGCAACAACCCGGCCCAGTGCCGCGCATTGCGTCGGACCGCCGCCCTGCCCAGAGCCCCACTGCGGAGGGCGGCGGATGTCGCCTCAGTAACTCGGCGCGCCCGGAGGTGAGTTCATCACGGTCACCGGCCTGCTGAACGCCGTGCCCGAGGCGCACAACGGCCGGCACCGGTTGCAAGACCGACGTGTCAGCCTCAGCGCTGTCCGGCAGCGGCCCGTCGGCTCCGACGCTCCCCGGCACGTCGCCCTCGGCGCCGGTGCTTCCCGTGCGGGGCGTCACGCTCCCCGGTCGTATCGCTTTCCGGACCCGGTCCGCATAGATCTCATATGAGGACTCGTAATCTTCCGGGTCTCCAGTTTCCGCCCCGGTCAGAGCTCGTTAGACACGGTGACAGACTCTCCCGCCGGCAGCCTGCGTTGCCGAGGAAAGGAAACACGATGAAGTCCATGAAGGTCGCCGCCGCCCTTGCCGGGTCCTTGATCGCCGTCGGCGTCGCCGCTCCCGCGTTCGCCGCAGGCGCCCCCGACTCGGTGCCCGCCACTCTCAGCGGCGCCCTCGACACCAAGGTCCCCCACGAGGTGGCGCACCTGCAGGCCGGGCGGGACTTGCTCGCCACCGACGGCAAGGACTCGCTGGTTCACACGGTGAAGGAGGCGGCGACCACGGTGAAGCACGCCGAGCCGGTGCACGGCAAGGTGTCGCTGTAGGGCTGGGACCACGCCGTACGAAGTCGGCCCTCGGCAGTGTTCGAGGGCCGATTCTCCGTGTGCACGGCCAGGACGCCGCCCTCCCGGCCCAGGCCTGCCGGACCGCTGGATACACGTCCTCGGTGACGGCTTTACCGCGTCGACGACGCGCTCGCCCCGACCGCCGGTGATCACCTACCTGGCCGCGTGACGGTGACCGCGCCGGGAGTTCGGCAGTTACGGCTCCGGACAACCGGACCGTACGAGGAGTGAGCCATGGTCGTCAGCGTCGGTGGAGAACCGGCGGGTACCGAGGACGGAGCACCGGGCCCGGTGCGGTCGGGACCGGCGGGCAGAACACGGCGGAATACGGCGCGCCGTCTGCTCGCCTGCGCGCTCGCCGCCGTCCTGGCCCCCATGGCCGAGGCATGCCTGCCTTCGCGCCCGGGATCCGCACCCGAGGACAAGTCGGGCCACACCGCCTTCGACCAGACCCATCGCGGCAGCCGCATCCGAGGTGTGTGGACCCCCGCCCGCGGCAAGGCCGTACACGGTCAGTGGCACGTCACCGTGGACGGCCGCCCTCTGCACCTGATGCGCCGCGCCGACGACACCTGGCTGAGCATGGTCGACCACTACCGGTCGTACCGGACACCGCTCGAGGCCGCCCGCGCCGCCGTCGAGGAACTCGGCCCAGGACGGCGGCTGCGCGACCTTGCTCAGGACGTGGACGGCGCGGGACACCCGCACACGGGGGGGCCGGCATGACGTACGTGCGTAAGGACGTCGGCACGCTCACGAGAGACGAGATGCGCCGGTTCGTCAACGCGCTGCTGGAGGTCAAGCGGCTAGGCCAGTACGACGAGTTCGTGCGAACACACATCCAGTATTTCGCCTCTGACGGCGAGCAGGGACTGCGCCCCGCGCACATGGCGCCCTCCTTCCTGCCCTGGCACCGCCGGTTCCTGCTCGATCTGGAGGAGGCGCTGCGCCGTGTGGACTCCTCGGTGACCGTTCCGTACTGGGACTGGACGCGCGACCGCACGACCACCTCCCTCCCCTGGACGGCGGACCTCCTCGGCGGGGACGGGCGCCGCTCCGACCACCAGGTGATGACCGGCCCGTTCGCCTACCAGGAGGGCCACTGGACCATCAGGGTGGGCGTGACCGACGAGGTGTTCCTCACCCGGGACCTCGGCCACTCGCGTGATCCGATCGACCTGCCCACGAAGGACGAACTGGAGTGGGCGCTGCAGGATCCCGCCTACGACGTCGCGCCCTGGGACTCGACGGTCACGCGAGGTTTCCGCAACAAACTGGAGGGCTGGGGCACCGGGCGGGGCAGCGCCTCCTGGCACAACCACAACCGGGTGCACCGCTGGGTCGGCGGGGCCATGCTCGGCGCCGCCTCCGTCAACGATCCCGTCTTCTGGCTGCACCACGCCTTCATCGACCTGCAGTGGTACCGCTGGCAGCGCCGGCACCCCGGGGCCCGCTATCTTCCCGAGACACCGCCGGGCCCCGGTGAGGAGCAGCACGACCGGATCGTGGCACGGCACCAGAAGCTGCCGCCGTGGGACGTGACTCCGGGCGAACTGGAGGATGTCGACCGGATCTACCGGTACGAATGAGCTGACGCGGGTGACATGGGATCAGGCTCATTCGGCGGGTTCCTCACATTGCGCGCCGACGGCCACCAAGCGCGCAGCAGATCAATGACGGATCGGCAATGCGCATTGAGCTGATAGATGAGACTTGTATTTTCCGTTGCTCCATCTGTGGCAACTCCTGGCCATATGGGTGAAGGCGCGAATCCTCCTGCTGGAAGGGTCGTTGATCTGGGTGTTCAATCCTGCTCACGGGGATTCCGCAACGGCGGGACTCCATCGCAGAAAACCGAAGGGAAGAAATTCCGTGTCGAAGATCAGCTTTGAAGAGCTCGACGGCCTGACGGGCGAGATGCTGCCGGAGCGCGCGGTGCTGTCCGCCTTCTACGGTGGCGGCGGCGACAACGGCGGCAGCAACATCGTCAGCAACCCGGTCTGCACGAGCCAGCAGCTCCAGCCGGCCGGCATCCTCACCGCCCTCCTGGGGACCCAGAACCAGCAGCGTGACTGCAGCGCCTCCGTGGCCAGCACCACCTTCTAGTAGTGGCGGCAGCGGCCGGGGCACCCTGTCCCCGGCCGCTGCTTTCGTGTCGGCCCCATACCGCGTTCAGTGCGGAGCAGTCACGGATCAGCACTCTGCATTGATCCGGCAAAGGATGCATGTCTTTCCTCTTGCTCCATCTGTGGCAACTTTTGGCCATACGGGTGAAGGCGCAAATCTTCTTGCCGGGTGGGGTCGTTGGTCCGGGTGTTAAATCGTGCTTACGGGGATTCCGCAACGGCGGGACTCCATCGCAGAAAACCGAAGGGAAGAAATTCCGTGTCGAAGATCAGCTTTGAAGAGCTCGACGGCCTGACGGGCGAGATGCTGCCGGAGCGCGCGGTGCTGTCCGCCTTCTACGGCGGTGGCGGCGACGACGGCGGCTACGGCGACGGCGGCCACGGCGGCGGCGACAACGGCGGCAGCAACATCGTCAGCAACCCGGTCTGCACGAGCCAGCAGCTCCAGCCGTCCGGCATCCTCACCACCCTGCTCGGAACCCAGAACCAGCAGCGTGACTGCAGCGCCTCCGTGGCCAGCACCACCTTCTAGTAGTGGCGGCAGCGGCCGGGGCACCCTGTCCCCGGCCGCTGTCCTCATGTCGGACCACGCTCATGAAGGCGTGTGCTTCCGGCGCCCGAAGCGGCGCCGGGCGTCTCGCCGGGTGCCACGGCCCTGCGGCAACAGCACACACCACATCCAACTCCCCGCAGGCCGTGACGTACGCGGTAACGGTGGCGGAGCCACGGTCACCCATGCCCGCCGGGCCGGTGTGTCGCATGTCGACGGCACGCAGGGGTTGCTCGGCGCTGGGCCTCGGCTCCGAAACCAGCGGCACGATGAGCGCGTCGGCTGCGTTCATCGCCACCATAGGCGCACGGGTCCCCCGCACCGGCCGCGGTCACCGTGACGAAGGTACCGGTGCACAGGAAAGGCCCTGCAGCCGGGACTGTGGCCGGCGGCTCGAAACCGCGTCCATCGCGGGCGGAGGAGCACAAACGGGGCCGGCCGCCGCGAGGCCCCGGCGGGAGAACTATTCCCCTTGGGAGATCGCCATCAGTACGCAAGCACCCACGCCGGTTCAGTCGGAGCCGCCTGCCCTCGTCGGGGCAGTGCCCAGGCTCACCGAGGGAACCGAGCTGGTAGGCGAGTTCGCCGGTTCCGGATACCGCCAGCCACCCCACCTGGTGCACCGCTTCGACGGGCAGGTCATCCAACTGCCCGACGTGCTCTACAAGACCGCCAGGAGTCTGGAGCGACACCAGGCCGAGGAGACCAGATCGGGCGACGGCCGTCAGCTCCTCGACCGGGTGGCGCAGGAACTGACCCGGACCACGGGTCGTACGTTCGCCGCCGACCATGTGGCCTTCGTGCTCGACAACAAGCTCGCACCGCTGGGGATCACCACGCGAAGCGACGGCACCCTCGCCGACTTCCCCAAGACGCAGCACTCGTTCCTCGGTCTCCGCCACCGCACCGCAGTGGTATCCGAAAACGGCGCCTGGATCATCGCGGGGATCTTTTCCTGGCTGTTCCAGCCCCTCCTCGTGCTCTTGGCCGTATCGACGTTCCTGGCGACCGAGATCTACCTCTTCGCCACTCAGGACGCCGGCCTCGCCATGATCGCGGTGATGTCCGACCCCGGCGGCACTCTCACCATGATCGGACTGGCTCTGGCGTCCGCCGCCTTCCACGAGATCGGCCACGCCTCGGCTTGCCGTTACGGGAAGGTACGCCCCGGGGCCATGGGGTGCGGGCTCTACCTGGTGTGGCCGGCCTTCTACACGGATGTCACCAACTCCTATCGACTTGACCGCGTCGGACGACTGCGCACCGACCTGGGCGGCGTCTACTTCAACAGTCTGTTCATCCTCGGTCTGATCGCGCTGCACCTCCACAGTCCGTCCCCGGTACTGCTGGCTGCGATCCTGCTCGTCAACCTCGAGATGTTCCAGCAGCTTGTGCCGACCCTGCGATTCGACGGCTACTACATCATCTCGGACCTGGTCGGCATCCCGGACCTGTTCAAGTACATCGGCCCCATCCTGCGCCGCACTCTCCTGCGACGCCCACCGGAGGAGCGGCTCCAGGCCCTCAAGCGGTGGCCCCAGGTCGTCGTCACGATCTGGGTCCTCACGGTACTGCCCGCCATCGGAACGCAACTCGGCATCATCGTCTTCCGCCTGCCCCGGATGGCGACCACTGCGTGGGCCGCTTCCGTCACGCTCGTCAGCAGGGCCACCACCAGCGCCACACCCGTGCTGAGCACAGCGGCGGCCTGCGTGCAGATCCTCTTCCTCCTGCTGCCGCTGCTCGGTGCCCTGCTCATGCTGTGGAACCTGGGGAATTCGGCGGTCCAGTTCCTTCGCCGACGCTTCGGCAGACACACACCCCGCACTGAGGGCCACCGGCACGGAACCCTGTCACTGCTGCTGTGGGGCGCCGTGGGCGCCGCCGCCGCCGTCGGCCTTGCCTACCTGCTGTGGATGCTGATCCGCCCGGTGGTGTCCAAGGACCATGCGGCTCCCACCCGTGCCATCCGATCACAGCCGACGGTCACTCCAGAAGCACCCTCGGCCGCAGTGTGGCGCCCAGCGGACTCCGCGCTGCCCGCCGACCCCACCGGCGTCGGCCACGGTCGCGTCATGCTGTGAAACCCGATGGGCTGTCATGTGAGCCGGACGACCGATGGGCGGGTGGGGGGAATTGCGCGGGCGTGGGGACCGCGGTGGGTGCGGGTGCGAGAGAGTCCCACAGCGGGGCACCGGCCAGGACCGGCCTTCGACGTCCCGGGTGGACCCCGGGACGTCGAAGGCCGGGGGTGTACCGCTGCGTCCCACCCCGACTCGATCTGAAGTCTCCCGGGTGCGGCGAGCTGACAACACGGCCCGTGCCCGGCTGCCATTCCCTCGGCGAGACCTATCGCTTGCGGCGGCCGGACCTCCGCACCGTTGCGCAGGCCGCGGTGCTCTTCGAGAAGGGGCTCGCTCACCAGCAGCCCGCCCACCTCCAGGAGGTCTGCGCCGCTCTTCTCAATCGCGGCTCCGAGCACCTCGCGAAGCTCCGCCGCGTACGCGCTCCAGGCAGCGGCTTCCGCCAGCTCCTCTCGCACGCGCTCGCTGCGAGGGCTGATGATCAGCTCTTTGCTCAATTCGCCGGCAACTTGAGCCCTCGCCGCTCTCCGGTCGGCCCGATGTCCAATCGTACGTTCCGTCTCGGGCCGAGCCCCCAACGACGGCCGGGCCGCGAAGGCGAGTTTCTGTGGCCGCCGCTACCTTGCACCCCGGGTCACGGATAGGAGACCGGGGCCGTACCGTGCGGAAGGGACGCCGGGCCGCGGGGCCATGCGGACGGACCTGCCGGAGTGGTGACCACATCGGGGGGAACCGTCACGACGCACGAGTGCATGAACGTCGGTGCGGCGGCTGCGCCGGCGCAGCAGGGGTTCGGGCAGAGGTGCGGGGCCCGGCAGCAGGGCATGGTCCCTGCTGTGGCGCGGATCAGGTGGAGGGCATGGGCATCTGCCGCTACCCGAGAGAGGCACACGTACGGCTGAGCCCGGCGGTCGGACTCCGCCAAGGGCTCAGCCGTGTGTTTGCTGCTGTGGGGCGTGGGCTGTGATCAGAGGCCGTAGTGGTCCTCGACGTCCTACTGACCGTCGGCGTTGCCGCAGGCGTTGCCGGAGGACGGGTTCATCAGACTGAAGAGCGCGCTCACGGTGTTCCCGCACAGGTTCACCGGCACGTGGACGGGCGCCTGGACCTCGTTCCCCGCAACCACGCCGGGCGAGTTGATGGCTGCGCCGCTGGCATCCGCGGCGGCCGAGGCCAGACCGGCCCCGCTGAGGACCAGGGCGGATGTGCCCAGACTGAGGGTCGCCACCTTCGCGATGCGAGACATCACGGTTCTCCTTTGAGTCGACAGTCGATAAACGCGCCCGCACCGACGCGGCCGCACGTTTCCTTAACGCTCCCCGCGCACCGCAGGTAACGGATTTCGTCCGGGTATCTCCCTTTCACGGAACGGGATACGGGGCCCTGGCCTGCCCCCGGGCATGTCCGGCCGAGGCGGCCCGCGCGGTGGCCCACTGGTGACACTAGGTTCGGGTCCATGGGCTCCGAGCCGGGGAGGGCCAGGAAGCCATCCGGCAAACATGCCTTGACGGCCCGGCCGGCGATCGGCAGATCCGCCGGCTGTCCGTCATCCGCGGGGAAGGCATCCCGGCGGCCAAAGGCGATGGGAGGTGGCGCTTCGGCAGTTGAGCACTGATCCGCCATGGGCAAGGATGAGCCCATGAGTCACGGCTTACGTCGTATCAGCGGACTGGCGGTCTTGATCGCAGGCATCGCGTTGGGTGCTTGGGTGGTCTTCGGGTCCCCGCACTACTGGGAGGGCACCGCAGTGCTCGGGCGTGTGGCACTCGGCCTGGGCTCTCTGATGATGATCAGTAGTTCGCCACGGCTCATCTTTACCGACGCTTCTCAGTACGGGCTCCGCAGTCGAAACGACGGAGCGTGAAGCGACACCCGCTTCAGGAATTCGATCGCTCTGCAACTCGGCGTGTGGAGAAGCGGTTCGGTGCTCGCTCGTCGATCCGGCAACGGCTCCAGCCGGGTGATCTGCTCTGCCAGGGGGAGTCGGGTGGCATCGTCGCCGGCTCCGTCATCCGACGGGTGTGGCGCAGCGCGCGTAAGGCCGTACTGCCCCCCCGCACGTCTTCGAGTCGCCCAGCGGGCGGCGCGTGTGCGAGCCCGGGCGAGACCGAGCAGCAGGGCCCAGGTCAGCTCGACCGGCGGGGTGCTGGAACTCGCCGTACCGCACACGGTGACCCCGTGCGCCGCCTCCGCGGCGCCGTAGTCGATGACGCTGTTGCGCATCCCGGAGGCGACGAGCAGCTTCAGCCGGGTCCAGGGCCGGACAAGCGTGTGGCGCCACCCCCCGTGGAACGGGTCGGGCGGCGCCACGCGAGGAAACCGGAGGCTCAGCCGGGGCACGGCTTGCTCTGCTCGTCCTCGGCCTTGATGCACGCGCCGAGCCTCCTCTGGAGGGCGGCCGCGTCGCTCAGTGCCTTCCTGGCCGCCGCGTTCTCCCCAAGCCGCTTCAGCTCCGCGGCCTTGGTCTTGAGGCGGGCGATCTGCTGGCGCATCTCCTTCTGGTTGCACGTGACGGTGGCCTTGGCCACAACCGCGAGCCGTCCTGGTTCAAGGCGATGCCCTTCGACCATGCCCGGGCGCCGTCACCGTCCTCGCGGACGATGACGTCGGTGCGTCACTCAGGTGACCATGGAGTGCGATCACCTCGTGGATTTCCAGGCGGTCGTTGACGGTGAGGCTCAACTCAGACTCCAGACATATCAGTTCGTTCTGCCGGTTGTCTTCTGCCCGTATGTTCGCCGAGGCCATGGGAGGGACTCAGCGGCTCACAGGGGTCTCGCGGTCGATGCGTGACAGCTTCTCGGGATTGCGCACGGCGTAGAGCCCGGTGATGAGGCCGCCGTCGAGGCGCACCGCCAGGACGGTATCGACCTTGCTCCCGCCGGAGAGTGAGCGCCGGGTACCCATTGACCGGTGTCGGCTGCAGCGACACCGTGGCATCGATCCTGCCCAGCACGCGGGCCACCCTGTCGGCGCCCACGACGGGCGCCGGCGCGGCCTGACTGTTCCGCCACCGTCCGTCAGCAAGACGACATCTGGCGCGATCATGTCGAGCAGGCGCTGCAGGTCGCCGGTTTCAACGGCCCGTAGGAACGCCTCGAGTGCGCCGCGGGTCTCGGCCGGAGAGACGACTTCGCGCGGCCGGCGCGCAGCTACGTGTGCTCGTGCCCGGTGCGCGATCCGGCGGACCGCGTCGGGGCTCTTGTCGACGGCTTCCGCGATCTCGTCGTAGTCCAGACCGAACACTTCGCGCAGCACGAACACCGCCCGCTCGGTGGGGGTGAGCGTCTCCAGCACCAGCAGCATGGCCATCGAGATGCTGTCGGCCAGCTCGACATCGTCGGCCACGTCGGGCGCGGTCAGCAGGGGTTCGGGCAACCAGGGGCCGACGTAGGACTCCTTGCGCCGACGGAGCGTGCGTAGTCGGCTCAGCGCCTGCCGGGTGGTCATCCGGACCAGGTAGGCGCGCTGGTCCCGCACCGTGTGGAGGTCGACGCCCGCCCAGCGCAGCCATGTCTCCTGCAGAACGTCCTCGGCGTCGGCGGCAGAGCCGAGCATCTGGTAGGCGACGGGGAGCAGCAGGTTGCGATGGGCGACGAACGCCGAGGTGGCGGAGTCCACGTGGCCGTCACGGGCGGGCGGCTCGGCTGTGTTCCGTGTCCGCTCGCTGCGCTCGCTCATAGCCGGTTCCCGCTGTTCGCTCTCGACCGTGTCACGCACAAGACATCAACCCCAGCCGCTCCGTGACACCCAAGACCGGTGTCCTACGCCACATCACCGCGCTGTCACAAGGACCGGGCGGCCGGCATCTCGTGCTCGTCAGGACGCCGCGGGCGATCCGCGCGGCACGCAATTCCACAGTGAGGACGACATCATGGAACCCCGTTTCAACCTGTTCGACAGCCCGACCGCCGCGAAGATCGCCAAGCGGTTCTACAACGCCTCGTTGCCCCTGGAACAGTCGACGCTGCCCAAGACCCTGAGGGAACTGGTGGAACTGCGGGTGGGCCAGATCAACGGCTGCGGCTTCTGCGTCGACATCCACACCAAGGAGGCAGCGGCCGCCGGTGAGACCGCGCTCCGGCTCAACCTGGTCGCCGCCTGGCGCCATTCCACCGTGTTCACCGAGGCGGAGCGGGCCGCGCTGGCGCTTGCCGAAGAGGGCACCCGGCTCGGCGAGCAGGGCGTGTCCGACGAAACCTGGGCCGAGGTGCGCAAGCACTACGACGACGACCAGGTCGGTGCGCTGGTCTGCCTGGTCGCCCTGATCAACGCGGCCACCCGGATGAACGTGATCGTGCACAACCCGGGGGGTTCGTACGAGCCTGGCATGTTCGCCGACATGTCGAGCTGACCAGCACGCGAATGGGGCCCGGCCCAGGCTGGTTCGGTCCCGGTCGGGCCCCGTATGTCCCTTGGGAAGCCGTAGCCGTGCGCGTCCAGGACGTGACCCTTCCGGACAGCCCCGGAACCTGCTCTTGATCATCAGGAGCGCGTCCGGGGCTTCGTCGTGTCGGCCCACCCCGCTCTGACCAGCAAAAAGCCCTCCCGAGCGGGAGGGCGGAGACTTGCGCCCCCGGCAGGACTCGAACCTGCGGCCAAGCGCTTAGAAGGCGCTTAGCGGGTCACATATCGCACCCTTGCTGACCTGCTCCTCTTCCCGTGCTCGGCGTCTCATGAGCCAGCCTTCGGCACGCATTCGACTGGCGGCGACCAAGTATCCGTTAGAGACCGGATCGAGGCATCAAGATCACAAAAAGCCTCGTATACGAGGCTGACTTCTCCCCTCGTGGCGCGCACTGTGGCTGTAGCGAGGCTGGGTTTCGTACCACCGTTGGTACTGCCTTACCGGACTGTCATAGACCACGCTGGGACTCGTATCGATCGATAGGTCCGAACGCGTGGATGCGACCACTCGGGCACTGACTCCGGCCCTGGTACGCGAAATCCTACGGAGCCACAGGGGTGCGGGAGGTGTGATGGATAATCACTGGGAGCGCAACGGCCCAGAACCGTCATCGATTGATCGGAATCTCGTAGACGATCTCGCAGTGAGCGGCGGGCACCACGATGTCCGCCGTCTCCACGGGCCGTCCCTCGTCGCTGTAGTACGTCCGCCGGATGTGCGTGACGAGCGCGGCCTTCTGGATGCCCAGGAGTGACGCCTCCTCGGCGGTCGCCTGCCTCGGCTCCGGCTGCTCCACGGCGTGGCTGACGGTGACACCGATCGCGGCCATGCGGTTCACGACCCCAGCCCCGGCGTGCGGCCCTCCCTCCGGGAGGACAACGGGAGTGCCGGCGGTGAGGTCGTACGGCTCCCAACTCGTCGACAGCTGCACCGGCCTGCCGTCGGCCAGGAACTCGTACGTCGTCCGGACGCACAGGTCGCCCTCGGCGATGCCGAGCCGCGCCGCGATGTCCGCCGGAGCCGGCACCTTGGCCTCAGTCCGGCTCTCCCAATCTCCTTGTCTGCCCACAGCCTTCATGTCCGCCCGGAACGGAGACCCGTCGGGCCGCTCACGCGCGGACGATCGAACCACCCGCACGCGCTGCCGGGGCTCGGCGACGTACGTGCCCGAACCGGCGCGGCCCTCCAGCACACCCTGGGAAATCAGCAGCTCCTGAGCCCGGCGAACCACGTTCTCGCCGACCCCGTACTCCTGGCCGATCTGGGCGCGGGAAGGCAGACGGTCCCCGGGCTCCCATACGTGCTCCGCGATCCGGCGCCGGAGTTCGTCGGCGATGCGGAGATAGGGCGGCTGCTCAAGCATATGGAAAATCTAGTCCACTAGCTCTAATCTAGTTAACTAGCTTCACTGGAAGTGATCGCCGGTTGACGGAGGCTGCCCTGTGCCCGCTTCGGGATCCCGCGTGGCGGCCATCGCCGCCCGGCTGTCCGCCGTCGGGCTCCCCGCGCGCGTGGAGGAGCACGACCGGTACACGTCGGTCGAAGCGGAGATACCGGAAGCGCTCTCCGCCGACTTATGGCGGGAGGCCCTGGAAGTGGTGGCCGAGGCCGATCGGTTCGGCCTCCTCGCCACCAGCCTGGACGGCCGCACCCTCTGGGCGGTCGTACACAAAGCGGTCCCCGCGACGGGCGATGTGGGGGGACCGAGCCATCAGCGATAGGAGCTGAGCAGCGTGCTCAACCGTATCCGCCGTGCCGTCTCGCTCACCAGAGCGCGGTACGCCCCTAAGGGCAGGCACCGCCGCCCCTTAACGACCTCCCGGGCGACGGTCGCCCCTGCCTGCCCGGCGTCCGTCGATGCGCCTAGGCGGCCACTGGGCCGGGCTTCCGACATCGTCGACCATCGACTCCCGCTTGCGGGGGAGGACAACGAACTCGTCCGCCCCTACGTGCTGGCTTGGGAGGAACGAGTACGGCCACGGGCGGTGGTCGTCGCTTCCCATCTGCCGGCTGAAGCCTGGTCGACCCTGGCGGAGGCCCGCTGATGTCTCCACGTCAGCAGCTTGGCGTCACCGATGCCTCGGCCGTCCCCTACCGGTCGACCGCCTGCCGTATCGGCACACACCCGCTCTGCGCGGAGTCCTCTCCCGTCTCCGCGCCGATCGACCTGCCGGTTGTCTATGAGACGTGCGCGTGCCCGTGTCACTCGATCCCGGGCCACTCAAAGCCCAGGGAGGAGCAACGGTGAGCGGCTGGGCACCGGGCGGCGCGCTGGTGGTCACGGTCGAGGTCACGGCGACCACCGTGCAGCGCGGCGACGTCATTCAACTGGGCGGCACAGCGTGCCGGGTTATGGATCTGATCCAACTCCCTCAAGGCGCCAAACGACTCCTCTTCGAGTCGGGCGAGCTGCTGACCATACACACGCGAACCAGGCTCGCCGCCGTTCGCGTGCAGAGAAGGCGGTGACCCGGTCCGTGCCTTCACGCCATCACGACATCGCCGACGATCTCCGGCACCAGATCACAACCGGCGCAGTCAAACCGGGTGGACGCCTGCCGTCCGAGGCAGACCTCGCCGACCGATACAAGGTCAGTACGGCCACACTGCGAAGTGCCCTAGCGGTCCTCCAGG
The DNA here is from genome assembly GCF_044546845.1 of Streptomyces sp. NPDC053076. Taxonomy (NCBI): domain Bacteria; kingdom Bacillati; phylum Actinomycetota; class Actinomycetes; order Kitasatosporales; family Streptomycetaceae; genus Streptomyces; species Streptomyces sp. NPDC053076. Next base: position 362,422 of record NZ_JBITZL010000002.1, read on the forward strand.
GCGAAGGTCTTGTCGAGAAGATCCACGGAAAAGGCAACTTCGTCCGCCGCTCCCTCCGTAAGATCGTGTACGTCGGGGGATGGGGAACGCTGGATCCCTGGACCGCCGCTGAAGCGGCCATGCACGTCACTGTTCGCACCGCCACAGTGCAGGCAGACGGCCATCTGACGTCCTTGCTGAGGGTGCCGACGGGCAGCCCTCTCGCTGAGTTCTTCTGCCTCAGCCACGAGGGAGACTCACCGCACGGTCTGGCCCGCATTTACATCCCGCGCGACCTGGCACCGGCCGGCGTGCTGGGCGACGACACCTCATGGCGGGACACGGCCACGCGATTCGCCGTCCTCGGCTCGGCACCGGCAACCGTCCGGGAGACGGTATGTGCTCGTCCACCGACACCGGACGAGGCATCGGCCCTCCGGATCGGCCCAACGGCGGCAACCCTCGCGATCACACGGGTCGCCACCGACTCCACCGGTCGAGTCGTCGAGGCCGCGCTACTCGTGTTCCCAGGCGATCGCGTCGACGCGGTCTTCACCACCCACGACGTGACCGATGAGAGGGGAACCCAACGATGACAGCACCCAACGAACTGCGACTCCTTCCGTGGTCGGGGCCGGAGGGGAAGCCCTGCTACTTGGACACCGACGACAAGGCTGGCTACATGTCCCGCCTGGCGGACAACCTCGAAGAGGTGCAACTGGGGACGGCGGCCGAGTTGCTGGACCACGCCTCCGCCACCCTCGACGACCAGGACGTCGGCCCGGAGGACTTGCAACGGCTGGCGAGGGAGCTGACCAGGGCGTTGCGGGACGTGCTCCGCGTTGCAGTCAGCCGCGGTCACCTCCTGGCGGTGCGCGACCCCCATCGCTCCTGAGGACCGCTGACCAGCAGGACAGAAGAAGCTCACGGCTCTGACCACGTCGGATGCCGTGGGCTTCTGTCGTTGTCGGCCCTGACGTCGCACCGCGCTCCACTTTGCGTTGGCCGTAGCATGTGGGCAATGAGGGGGAGATATGGCGCTCGGACGCAAGGGTCACGACGCATAGTCGTCGACGGCACGAGCTACCGCTGGCGGCTGCGACGCAGGCCCACCTACAGTCAGGCGCTCTGCTGGTCGCCGTGTACGTATGCCGTGGAGCATGCGGAGCACTCTGGGACGACCCTGATCGTCACCACGAATCAACCTCACACCGGCAACTGGCTATCACGTCCAGGCAACCCAGTTCTGCCCTCCCATGTCGCCGACGCCATCACGGTCGCGCTCCAGCAGGGATGGGTTCCGACCCGTGCGGGGTCACCGTTTCACCTGGACCAGTCCGCCGACTTCTCTCCCTCGCTCTGAATGGGCGACGAGAAGCACCGCTTTAGGAGCCAGGTGAGGGGAGTGTGGCGTCGAGCTGCGGAACCGCCACTTAGGCAGGGAGGGGATCCGTCACCGTCGGCGACCAGCGTCCCCCGTGGCTCGCCGCTGGGTCTGGCACGGGCGTGGCACGGGGAACTTCTGATCCGTAGCTCTAGAGAGATGGGTCGGAGAGGGTCATACAGGTTGCGTTCTGGCCTCAAGGGGGCGCTACGGGGTGGGGCTGGTTGCTGTGGTTGCTGTATCCGGCTGCTGTACAGCAGGATCCGGGTGGGGGTGACGGGGCGTGGAGCGGGAGCGACTCGAACGACTGCTGGTCGGTAGCGATGAGGCGTCTGGAGCCGCTCTGCTGGCGCTCCGCTGCGGCGGCTCCTACGTGGTCTGGGACGGGACTACGTCCGCCGAGTCGCTCGCCCTTGTCTATGGACGCCGGTTGCGGCTCACGCGGCGTAGGGGCATCGAGACCACGAACTTGGACCGCAGCGTGGAGCTGCTCGGTCGGCATCAGCAGCCGGTTCGCCTGGGGCAGATCAGGACTGCCGATGGCTCGTGGACGTTCATGCTGTTCCTCACCGATGACGGCAGCAGGCTGATCGCGTGCACTGGCGTGCGGCGGGCCCAGGTCTGAGCCCCGGCCGACGACAGTCTGCCACGATGGCGGGTGCGTTAACCGATCAGGCGCGCGTGTGTAGCGCTGCCCCCACCGGCATCAGCCACGCTGCTCGATCGGCGTCTGTCAGAGCAGGCTGCGGCGGCGGAACCGCGGTGACGAGACATTGCGCGGTGACTTCTTCGTCCCGAACTATCGGCTGGGTGGCCATTGAGGTCTGTTGGGCTGGTCAATCGGCCGTACAAGGTTGCTGTGCGTCAGCTGCGGTCGTTGAGGTTGCTGTACTTCTCTGCTGTACGGCTTGGGTAGCTCGGTAGGCGTAGGCGAGGTTGTTGCGGGTGGTCAGGGTTTGGGGGTGGGTGTCGCCCAGGACCTGCTCGCGCTGGGTGAGTGCGGTCTCGTACAGGGGGATGGCCCGTTGCAGATCTCCCGCCGACTGGTAGGCGCTGGCGAGGTTGTTGCGGCTGGTCAG
>NZ_JBITZL010000002.1:364958-960445 GCF_044546845.1 Streptomyces sp. NPDC053076
GTCAGGGTGTTGGGGTGGGTGTCGCCCAGGACCTGCTCGCGCTGGGTGAGTGTGGCCTCGTACAGGGGGATGGCCCGTTGCAGATCTCCCGCCGACTGGTAGGCGCTGGCGAGGTTGTTGCGGCTGGTCAGGGTGTTGGGGTGGGTGTCGCCCAGGACCTGCTCGCGCTGGGTGAGTGTGGCCTCGTACAGGGGGATGGCCCGTTGCAGATCTCCCGCCGACTGATAGGCGTAGGCGAGGTTGTTGCGGCTGATTAGGGTGTCGGGGTGGGTGTCGCCCAGGACCTGCTCGCGCTGGGTGAGTGTGGCCTCGTACAGGGGGATGGCCCGCTCCAGGTCCCCCGCCACCCGGTAGGCGCGAGCGAGGTTATTGCGGCTGGCCAGGGTGTAGGGGTGGGTGTCGCCCAGGATCTGCTCGTACTGGGCGAGGGTGGTTTTGCGCAGGGGGATGGTGTGGGAGTCGCGCCCTTGGCGGTACAGGTATTGAGCGGCGGCATGATAGGCGCCCGCCGTTTCGGTCGATGCCGGGCTGTCGGGTGGTGTGGAATCGGCGACGGCAACGACGTGGGGAAGGAGCCGCTCCCACCGTGAGGTGTCGGTGTCCTCGTCGGGCAGGGCCTGCTGGATGAGGTGTTCGGCGTCTCGCCGACCGGGTGGGTAGCCGTCGGGGTCGGTGGCGGGTCGGTGGCGCAGAACGGTCTGCACGAGACGGTGGACACTGACGTCCTGGCGGTCGGCACTGTAGGCGATCATGTTGTACGCGTGCAGGGCGCCCAGGGCCTCGCCGAGGGTGAGCGGGTCGGGGCAGAGCGGGGCGAGCATGGCCCGGGGAATGTCGTCGGGTGCCAGCCAGGCGATGGCGTCGAGGAGCGTGACGGCCTGGGGGTCGCGGCGTTCGATGGCGGTCAGGGTGTGGTGCCAGATCCGAGCGATGCTCCGCTCGGGATCGATCCCGCCTGCAGCCGTGTCCATGACGTGCCCCAGCATTTGCCGGTAATCGGCCAGCGAGGTGCCGGTCTCGAAGAGGTAGGCGCCGGCCTGTTCCAGCGCCAGCGGCAGGTAGCCGAGGTCGGTGGCAAGGGCGGCGGCGTCCCGGCGCTGCTGTGGTGTGAGGGTGTGCTGCGGCCCGAAGGCGAGGGTGCACAGCAGGCCCACGGCCGCCTCGGCATCCAGCAGGCCCAGGGGCATGGCGGGGGCGATGGCGTGCCAGCCGGTCGCGATGCGGCTGGTGGCCAGGTGATGCCCGTCCGGGAGCGTGCCGAGGTAGTGGCGCAGGTCGGTGGGGTCTTCGACGTTGTCGAACACGAGTAGCCAACCGGGATGCCACTGCAGCCACAGGATCGCCCACGCCGCCCGCTCCTGCACCCCTACGGTGGCGGCCCACTGCGGGCACAGCCGCACAGCCAGGGCGGCCAGGCTGGTGACGATCTGCTCGGTGCTCGCGGCGTTGATCCACCACACCAGCGTGTACGTGCGCCGGAAGGTGTGGGCGTAGTGCAGGGCGAGCGTGCTCTTGCCGATCCCGCCCAGCCCATGAATCGCCCGCGTCCCGGACACCTGGGTGACCGCAGCCTCCCCTTCGGCGGCAAGCAGCCGGCGCAACTCGGCCAGCTCGTCCTGGCGTCCGACGAACACCCCGGACGCGGACCCGGGCAGATTCCCGGCCCCCGGCGGCGCCTCCACCTCCCTGGCCCAGCGCACCGCCTCGGCCGGCAGCACCACCACCCGGGCCCCGTCCCCGGTGATCGCCACACCGACATCACCGCCCACCGCCATGGACCGGGCGCCCGTCGCCTGCAGACCGCCGCCCCCGGCTACCGCACCGTCTGTCATGGCTGGATCGTCGTGTGGTCTCCGGTGACGGCCGTGCCGATGGTCTTCGCGGCGATCGACCGCTCACCCGAGGCCGTCACGTTCACCGTCTCCCCGGCCGCGGGCAGTATCCGGGCCAGCTCGGCCAGCAACTCGGCGTCCTCGCGCAACGCACGCTTGACCTGCTGACGCACAGCGGCCGCAGCGTCCGCATCCTCCGGCGCCTCGGCCGCGTCCTGGACCGCGGCTTCCAGCTCCGCCCGGCCCTGCGCATCACGGCGGCGCCACACCGCTTGCAGGATGCCCCGCCCCAGATTCGCCGTGGCATCCACCGCCGCGCTCTCCGCCCGAGAGAACACCGCCGCCCCGTACGCGCCCACCGCAGTCGACAGATACGGCCCCGCCTGCTCCACCAACTGCACTATCTCGGTGCTCACTTGTCCCCCGATCTTCACGGCCACAGGCGATCCAGCCTAGGAACACAGCCCCATTCACACAGCTCAAACGCCCAAACCACCCCGAGCGGTTCCACCATCGCTTAGCAGAGAGAACTTGGACTGCGGCGACCGTCGCCGTAGACAGGGTGCGCGCCCTCAGCTTGGGAAGCTGAGATCAGTTGCGGTCGATTCAGACGCTGACCTGCGCTGATGGTTGCTCTGCGCCGTCGTCGGCGCCGCTGGTCTTCACCGTGGTTCCCCGCTGTTCCCCGTTCGATCTGGTGCGCTTGTGGTGCGGCCACGGAACGCCAGCTCCGCGCGGCCTCCTGCCCGGGTGGGTACCGGAAGGCCCGAGGCGGCTGTAGACCACCGGCTCTTGCCGCCGATTCGTCTCGTCGACGCTGGGCGTCGTGCCACAGTGCACCCATGCGCGCATTCATCAAGGGGATAGGTAGCCTCGCAGTCCTTGCCGCCCTGCTGTTTGGTGCGGTGGAGGGCGTAGCCTTCTTGGCGAGGTACGTGGGGCGACAAGTTTTCCATGGCGTGAACCCTACGGTTGCTGCTGCAGCCGTAACGGCGATGGCAACGGTTCTCGTAACCGTTGCCACATTGGTCATTGGACGCTACCTCGAACGCCGGAAGTCCGTCGAGGCAGAAATTCGAGCCAGTAAAATCCCCGTCTACACCAGGCTCGTAAGTGGGCTCATGAGGACGGTCATGAACCCCGACTCTTCGAACGCAGATGAAGTGGCACAGTTCCTGCGGGAAATCACGCCAGATCTAATTACGTGGGCTTCCGACGATGTTCTGCTTGCCTGGTCAAAATTTAAGCGGGAAGCGCAAGTTCCCGAAGCTGAGGATACGATATTTAGCTTCGAGGAACTCTTGTCCGCAATTCGCCGAGATTTCGGGCACAGCGGCAGGCAGGTGAAGGAGGGGGACCTCCTCGCTCTCTTCATCAATGATATCGACGAACAGTTGACCCGGCGGCGCGCCCAGAGAGGCGCCGTGTGAGCACTCTGAGCTGGTGTTAGGCAGCGGTTGCGTCAACACGCTTTCCAAGTCTGTTGGTGGTCTGGCTGGCCTGATGCCGGGGCGTTCACCTGGGTCTATGTCCGTCCGGCCGTTCAACGACAGCCGACGGCCGAACTCTCCTGAACGTCGGCGTCCACCCCTGAATGAGACGGAAACTGAGACGGACAGCTAGGTCTCTGGCCTGCGGCCCGTGCCTGCCTAATCGAGGTCGAACATCATCTGCTGGTGCCCACGCTCTTCAAGCCAATCGATCATCTCTCGACAGCTGCGGACATAAGTACGGGCCGCCTCAGGAGTCACAGCGTAGCGTTGGCCATGGGTGACTTCGTTGCGCACTTGGCTTAGCTCGATGATCGATGCTCTGATGTCGGGGGGCAGGTCTAGTCGCTCGGCTAGGCGCCTGACCGGCAACCGAAATCGTGATGCCGGTAGATATTGATCTTCAAGTCGTCGCAGCTGGGCCTCTACTCCTAGGAAGGCTGCGACGACTGCGGCGTTTGAGTGCGTCTCTGCGAGGGTCAGGAGAGGGTCGTCGTCTGGAGCCACCCTGTAGTAAGCGCGGACGAACGAGCCCTGTGGCCGGCCGGTGGAATCTGCCCCAGGCGGCGCCGCGGGTTGTGCCCCGTGGTCGAGTGCGGGCGGCAACTCAGTTTGGTCGGGACCCCCAAGGTGATTGTTCAGTACCGCCACCTCTGCATCTGCGCTGGCAGCGATGACCTCGTTGGAGAACTCAGCGTCAACACCTGGCGCGCTCAGCATCCGAACTCTGCGTATGAGGTCTCTGAGCTGGCTTCGGAAGCCGTAAACGATTACTACGGTCACAGCGGGCCAGATGATGACCTTGAGGTAGTCGAGCACTAAGCGAGCAATCTCCACACGCGCATGATGCCGCATGACATGCCCAGGGCGACCTGCTCTTTGGGAACGTGTGCGGCGTAGCGGCTCCGGGCTGGAGTTTTGGGACCGAGGCAAGGCGACGGGCGCCGCCCCACCGTGAGGACGGCGCCCGTACGAGGTGAAAGCTTTGAGGTCTGGCCTCATCCTTATCAGGTCGATCAAGGGCTCCCTGAGGGCTGGAAGAATCCCAGCCCTAGGAGGGCCTACCGACCGCTGGGAGCCGCTCTCGTCCGGTCGTGTTCGCCGCTGTTGGTGTCAGCTGTCGATGTCAGGCAATGCCGACGGGCTTGACACGCGACTGCGGGAAGCGCGCAGCGATCGCCTGTACGACGATCAGAACGATCAGGGCGACCACCAGCCACGTAGCCTGGCGAACGAGAGCGGTCACCGCGTCGGCGTTGATCACACACGCCACGACCACGGCCAGCGGGATCATGATCTTCTTGAAACTGTGACGCCCGCGTGCGACAGTGTCAAGCAGGTGGGTGTCAAGCACCGACAGTCCGCCGAAGCCCAGGATGGGCATACGTCCTCCTTGGTTGTCAGAAGGGCGCGCCCGATTCCCCTTGCCAAAGGCGGGCGCGCCCTTCGGTGTTGGTGCTCCAACGGTAGGGCACGACCGCGACAGTACGTTTCCGCCGAGGCAAAGCCCGAGTCCTTGGCATGGCGGTCCCCGCAGGCCAACTCAGGCTAACTAGGGTCAACTTGAGCTACCTCTAGCTACGAGACAGTGACCGCTTGACCTGCACCTTTGCGTCGCCTTATCACACCACACTGACAAGCTCTGCCAACCCCACCCTAACGCAGCCATAGATGCGTGTAGCTACACAACCTTCGTCCCGATTTAGTAGTGGCGAACGTCACACAAGTCTGATGATGGTCGATCGCCGTAGGGTCGGTCGGTGGTGCCAGGGTGACCATGTCGCCCTCGATCTCGATGCGCACCCCCAGCACCCACCACTCACCCCCGCTTCCATCCCGTACGCCGTCGACCCACACACCGTGGAGCAGACGTGGTTCCTGGCGTCCAGGTGGAGCGCGCCACTGTACGAACGACCTGGACGCCATGGGCCGCGTCTGCTCGGCTTCGCCTGGGTCGATGGCAGACGGGATGGGAGCTCCCCGCGCACGCCACAACTCGGCCGGCACTCGCGAACGGCGCCCCCGCCATCTCGGAGCCTGAGCGCCCCCGCCGGAGGCACTTCTTTGAGCTTTGCCGCGCTATGCGGTGATCGACTCATGGCCACCCGGCCCTATCCACACGTGGGCGCGCGTCGGCGCAGCGCGCGCGAGCGGGCCGAAGGCAGGAGCGCGGCGCGCAGCGGAGCCGGGAAGCGCGCCCGGCGGAGCGGAGCGCAGCCGGGGCTCGATGATGGAGAGAAGGTTTTATCCCGCTGGGATCAGGCGCTTGTGTCTTGTCTCGGTTGATGCTTGACGTTGTGGCTTCGCCTGATGCTTGACACCGCTTGCCTCGGCTTGGCTGTGCGCGTCGTATTCGCGTGCAGGGAGGGCCGGGGCCGTGCTGGTGGAGTTGAGCGTGGTCGAGCAGCGGTATCACGCGGTGATGGAGGTCGCCGCGGGGGTTCCGGTCACTCAAGTCGCGGCCCGGTATGGGGTGTCGAGGCAGTCGGTGCACTCGTGGGTGCGCAAGTACGGGCAGTCGGGTCTGCCGGGGCTGGCGGACCGGTCGCACCGGCCGGCCTCGTGTCCGCACCGGATCGCCGGGGAGGTGGAGGCGGTGGTGTGTGAGTTACGGCGCCGGCATCCCGGCTGGGGTCCCCGGCGGCTGGTGCACGAGCCGGAGCGCAGGGGCATCACGCCGGTGCCGTCCCGGGCGACGGTCTACCGGGTCCTGGTCCGCAACGGTCTGGTCGAGCCCGGGGTGCGTAGGCGTCGCCGGTCGGATTACCGCAGGTGGGAGCGGTCGGCGGCGATGGAGCTGTGGCAGATGGACATCGTCGGCGGCGTCCTGCCGGCCGATGGCAGTGAGTGCAAGATGGTCACCGGGATCGATGACCACTCGCGGTTCATGGTGATCGCGAAGGTGGTGCAGCGGGCCACGGCCCGGGTGGTGTGTCTGGCCTTCGGTGAGGCGCTGGTGCGGTTCGGAGTGCCCGCAGAGGTGCTGACCGACAATGGCAAGCAGTTCACCGCCCGCTTCAGTCCCGGCAAGCCGGGCGAGTCGATGTTCGACCGGATCTGCCGGGAGAATGGCATCACCCACCGGCTGACGAAGCCGCAGTCCCCGACGACCACGGGGAAGATCGAGCGCTTCCACCAGACTCTGCGGCGTGAACTCCTGGACGGCCATGCACCGTTCGTCGACCTGGCGACAGCGCAGGCGGTGGTGGATGCCTGGCTGGAGGACTACAACCGGATGCGGCCGCATCAGGCCCTGGACATGGCCGTCCCGGCCAGTCGCTTCGTTCCCAGGCCGCGGTCCGAGCAGGACGCGTTGCCGGTGGTCCTGCCCGCCCGCCTCGACCCGGTCCCGGCTCCGGATGTTCCACTGCCTGCGGCCGAGCCGGTTTCCTGGCCGATGGCCGAGGGCGAGGTCGGCGCGATCGAGGTGGAGCGGGTGGTTCCCGCGTCGGGGAACCCGAGCTTGCGTGGGCAGCAGATCTGGTTCGGCCCGGCGCTGGCCGGCACCACGGTGACGTTGCGGATCGACGTGAACCGGCTGCACGTCCTCATCGGCGGCGGCCGGCACAAGACGCTGCCCTCGAAGCTGTCCGGCCGGGACCTTAAAGCCCTGCTGGCCGGCGGAGACGCCCGACCTGCCGGCCCCTGGGCGGACGACCTCGGCCCGGTGAAGGACACGAAGGGGGCGGTGGAGGTGGACCGGACCGTGAATGCGCTCGGCTACGTCGGCCTGGGCGGTGACAAGGTCCTGGTCGGCTGGCCGTTCGCCGGACTGCGGGTCACCCTCCGGCTCGACGGCAAAGTGTTGCAGGTCCTCAACGAGCAGCGTGTTCTGCAGGCCACCCTGCCCAGCCCGCTGCCGCCCTCGGCCTGCGGGCGCCTGCAAGGCGGGCGTCCGGCCGGGCCGCCACCGCTGCTGCCTCCGCCCGCCGAGCAGATCGCCGAGCGGACGGTCAGCAGCGTCGGCGGCTTCATGGTCGCCGGACAACGCATCCAGCTCGGCCGCGGCTATGCCCACCAGGTCGTCACCGCCCACCTGAGCGAGGACACCATCCGCGTCTTCCACGGCCAAGAGCTGATCACCACCGTTCCCCGTGTCACCAGGAAGGAGGTGGTGGTCCGCAAGTCCGGCGAACACAACCGCCGGAAGATCGTCTAGGGCAGACGTCAAGCATCACCCGACGCCAACCCGTCAATCATCAACTGAGACTCGACAGACCGGGACTGCTCGGCTCGGTACTCGTCGAGGAGGCTGAAGAACAGCTCGATCGCTGGTACGCCCGCTGCTTCGGCGTCACGCTCGATCTCGACCGGCCATCCCAGAGCGCTGTGCTGGCCGCGACGCTGCTGCAGCCACTCTTCGAACGGGCCTCGGTCGTCGACACCCCAGAAGGGGAAGTCGTCCTCGTGGACGCCGTGGACTTCCATCGCGACTCTGTAGCCAATCAGGATTGAGTCCAGGTGCTGGAGGGAGCGGTGACGCACCCACATGCCAGGGCGTTGCCGTATCTCGTCGAGAAACCCGTAGACGCCTCTCGACTCGGCGAGATGGCTGGGTTCCCTGGCCGAGGTGTTCTCCGCCGTCATGACCGCCCCCTATCGGCGAAGTAGGTGCTTGCCGTCGTGACTGCGTACGTGCGGGCCATCGCTGTCCAGTGCGTCCAGGAGGCGGACGGCGAAGACTTCCGACATGCGCTCCGACACTTCTTCCGGCGTGAGCCAGTCGACGGCGGTCGACTCGCTGGACGTGCGCTCGGCCCCGCCGGAGGGCTTGCACCTGAAGACCAGGGCAACGACGCCCCGGGTCGTGTTCTTGTAGACCCCCGGTCAGTTCGTCCACCTCGACGTGAATGCCGGTCTTCTCCAGGATCTCGGGGGCGACGCCGGCCTCTGAGGTCTCCTTGAGTTCGAGTACGCCGCCGGGAAGTTCCCAAGTGCCGTTGTCCGCGCGGCGAATCGCCAGGAGTCGGCCGTCCTCGCGCACCACCACACCGGCGACAGACACGGAGTGCAGTGGCGTTGACTGGCCTTCCTGGGCGCTGCTACTCATGTACAGGAGCATAGGAGGAAGAGAAGGACTATGGGAACCGCGGTAGGAGGTGAGAGGTCCGTACCTCGGTACGTACAGATCGCCGAGGAAATCGTCCAGCAGATCCGGGCCGGTGTCCTCAAGCCTGGTGAGATGGTGCCGAGCGAGTCCGAGCTGGTCGAGCGCTACGGCGTTTCGGGCGGCACGATTCGCAAGGCCATGGTTGAGGTGCGTGCCAGCGGGCTCGTGGAGACCCGGCACGGCAAGGGCTCGATCGTGAAGGATCGCCCGCCGGTGCGGCATCGGTCCTCCGATCGCTTCCGGCGCTCGCATCGCAGTGGTGGCAAGGCCGCTTACCTTGCCGAGTTCGCGCAGTCTGGTGCCACGGCCAAGGTGAGCGTCCTGTACATCGGTCCCATGGAGGCCCCAGAGGATGCCGCCCGGCGACTGGCCGTCCCCGCCGGCACCCAGGTGCTTGCCCGGCGTCGCCTCTACTTCCGCAACGGCACTCCCGTCGAGACGGCGACGTCGTACCTCCCATGGGACGTCGTGAAGGACATCCCCGAGCTGTTCGCCGAGAACCCTGGCGGGGGTGGCATCTACGCCCGACTAGAAGACCACGGACACGAGTTCGCCGAGTTCGTTGAGACCCTCCAGGCGCGTCCGGCCTCGAAGGCGGAGGCATCCGAGCTCGCGCTGAGCGCGGGTGCGCCGCTGGTTCATCTGATCCGTGAGGCGCGTACGACCGAGGGGCGGGTGGTCGAGGTCTGCGACACCCTCATGGCCGCTGACCAGTTCGTTTTCGAGTACAAGATCCCGGCTGAGGACTGACACACGCTCAACTCCGTCCAGCCCGCTGCGAGTTCTTCTTCGCGGGAGGTTGACTCATGTATAGGAGTAATACACACTTCTTCATGGTGCTCATGTACATGAGTGATAGAGTTCAGCACCTATAGAGGAGTGATCCACCGCGCGTCAGGTCCCCGTCGACACCTCCGCCGCCACCGTGATGTTCGCCAAGATCCCGCAGATCGGCGGCGCCCCGTCTGGTACTGACTGGCGCAGAAGCGTGACGTCGCCCGTCCGGCCGGCGCGCGCCGCTGCTGTGCCGCCACCCCCAAGCGATGCTGTGAGCGGCGGCTGTCTCCCCGCCTGGTCCAGTATCTTCACGCGGTGCTGCGGAACGCCCTCCAGCACGCGGTTCGCGAGGAGCTCGTGCAGCGCAACCTCGCCAAGCTCGTGCAGCTGCAGACTCCCCGGTACCGGGTCGGCCGCGGCCTGTCCGTCACCGAGGCCAAGAAGCTCCTGGGTGACGTGCGCGACGACCGCCTGAGTGCGGCCTACGTGCTCGCGCTGTACCTCGGTCTGCGGCGTGGTGAGCTGCTGGCGCTGCACTGGTCGGATGTAAACCTGAAGGGGGGATCGCCGCTGGAGATCCGTACGGCCTGCAGCGGGTCAACGGTGAGTTGACGTTGACCGCGCCCAAGGCGCGTCGCTCGGAGCGGCCCGTACCCCTCCCCGTCGTGTGCGTCGACGCGCTCCGCCGGCACCGTGTGCGCCAGGACGAGGAGCGCCGGGTGGCGGGGGAGCAGTGGCGGGAAACCGGTCTGGTCTTCACCCCCAGACGGGGGACCCCGATCGAGCCCCGGAACCTGAACCGGCACTTCTACCCGATCCGGGAGAGGCTCAGTCTGGACGTGCGTCTCCACGACCTCCGGCACACCTGCGTGACGCTGCTTCTCGGCCTTGGCGCCCCGCCGCACATCATTCGCGACATCGTCGGGCACAGCGCCCTGGACGTGATCATGAACATTTATGCGCATGCCGACATGACCGAGAAGCGTGCCGCTCTGGATCAGCTGGGGAGCCTGCTCGCCGACGATGAGTGACGGGCCCGTTGCCGTCAGCGTTGCCGTCAGAGACGCGAAACGCCCTGGAGGGGAGATCCCCTGCGGGGCGTTTTCGCTGGTCACAGAGGGCGCCCCCGGCAGGACTCGAACCTGCGGCCAAGCGCTTAGAAGGCGCCTGCTCTATCCACTGAGCTACGGGGGCCGGTGGGTGGCCTCGTGCCTGGTGCCCTGTGAGGGTCGATCCGTGACGTTGCCGGGGACAAGGATAGGGCTCCCGGATCCTTGACCCTGTCGCTTCCCCTCCGTGGCTCAATGTGGAGGTTCGGTGAAGCGGTCCTGATAATCGCAGGCAGGTGCGAATCGCGCACCGCTTTTGCCGCCTGTCGCACCGGGTGTTGTGCACTCGTTATGCCTGGACAGCGCCCGTGTCCCGGTCATCCCATCTGTCCTTTCTGTTCCGTCGGCGCGCAGACATGTCCATATGCTTCAGAATTCCCCTAAAATTGGGCATTCTTCACATGTGGTGACCTTGGACGTACGGCCTCAGCTGCTCGACACACTTTCCGGTCTGCGCGACCGTGTTGCCGCCGCACGCTTTCCGCTCCCCCTGGCCGGGGCGCCACGCGCGCGTGCCAACCGCGACGAACTCCTCGCGCAGCTCGACGACTACCTCGTGCCCCGATTGCGGCGGCCCGAGGCGCCGCTGCTGGCCGTCGTCGGCGGCTCCACGGGCGCGGGCAAGTCGACGCTCGTGAACTCCCTCGTCGGCCGGCGGGTGAGCGAGGCGGGCGTGCTCCGGCCGACCACCAGGACCCCGGTCCTCGTCTGCCATCCGGAGGACCATCACTGGTTCAGCGGCATGCGTGTGCTCCCCGAACTGACCCGCGTGTGGTCCCCCCACCGGGACCCCACCGACGAATTCCTCCTCCAGGACGAGGAGCCCGCGCGCGTGCTGCGTGTCGAGACCGTCGACTCCCTCCCGCGCGGGCTCGCCCTGCTCGACGCCCCCGACGTCGACTCCCTGATCGCGGACAACCGCGTCCTCGCCGCGGAGCTGATCTGCGCCGCCGACATCTGGATCATGGTCACGACGGCCGCCCGCTACGCCGACGCCGTCCCCTGGCACCTGCTGCGCACCGCCAAGGAGTACGACGCGACCCTCATCACCGTCCTGGACCGGGTACCCCACCAGGTCGTCTCAGAGGTCTCCCGGCAGTACGGCGCCCTGCTGACCAAGGCCGGCCTCGGCGACGTACCCCGCTTCACCGTGCCCGAGCTGCCCGAGTCCGCCTGGGGTGCCGGCCTGCTGCCCGCGACCGCCGTCGCACCCCTGAAGAGCTGGCTCGTCCACCACGCCCAGGACGCCGCCGCCCGCCAGCACGTCATGGCCCGTACGGCCCACGGCCTGCTCGACTCGCTCAAGTCCCGCATGCCCGAGCTGGCCAGCGCCGCCGCAGCCCAGTACGCGGCGGCCCTCCGGCTCACCTCCGCCGTGGAGGGCGCCTACGACAGCGAGCACGCGCGCGTGCGGGCACGCCTCCAGGCCGGCGCCGTACTCGCCGGGGACGCCCTCAAGCGGTGGCGCGCCTTCCCCCTGGACTGCACCGCCGGGGAACTCCTCGACGCCCTCGTGGAGAGCCTGGCCGCCCTGCTGTTGTGCGCCGTCACCGCCGCCGACGAACGAGTCGACGACGCCTGGCGGCGCGAGCCCGCCGCCGGTGCCCCGGAGCTCGCCGGTCGCGGCACCTCGCTGGAGAGCGCCGAGCACCGCATCGGGCTCGCGGCCCGGCGCTGGCGACGGGAACTGGAGGAGTACGCCGAGGACGAGGTGCGGGTCCTGGAGCGCACCGGCGCACCGGACCCGGAGGTCGTCGCCGCCCTCGTCGCCACGGCGGTGCTGGGCGGGCGCAGGGCGCGTACCGCCGGCGAGGGGCTCGCCGAGCGGCTCGGCGCGCACGGCGTGCTGCGGCTGCGCGACCGGGCGGGACGGCTGCTCATCGAGCACGTGGACCGCGTCATGCACGCCGAACGCGAGCGGCGCCTCGCGCCGCTCGACGCCCTGGACGTCCGTCCCGAGCCCCAGGCCGAACTCATCGCCGCGCTGTCCGTACTGCAGAAGGAGAGGTGACCGGTGACCGCCGTCACTGACCAGAACCACACGGAGCACACCGACCACATGAGGCGCACCGACCACGGCAGCGGCAGCGGCGACACCGGGTCCTCGGAACACAGCGTTCACACCGGCTCGGGCGCCATGGACACGGCCGAGCGCACCGGCGGCATCCCTCAGGTGCGTCTGAGCCTCGTGAAGGAACCTCGCGGCGCCGACCGTTCCCGCACCGACCGCACTGCGGACCTCCGGCCCGCCGTCATCAGCCGCTCCGAAGGCCAGAACCAAGGCCAGAGCCAAGGCCAGAGCCAAGGCCAGGGGGAGGGCCAGCGTGCGGCCGAGGGCCAGGAGGAGGGCCGGCGTGCGGCCGAGGGCCAGGAGGAGGGCGAGGGCAGGAGTGGTGAGCCTTCCGGACAGCGGGCCGGGGACGACGGCGACGGCCACGAAGAGGGCCGAGGTGAGAGCCGGGACGTCGGCGGCGGACGCCACGCGCGCGTGACGAGCGAGCGGGGTGAGAGCGGGGAGAGGAGTGAGAGGGAACCGAGCGGCGCGGACGGCCGAAGGGACGAGGACGGCCGAAGGGGCGAGGACGGCCTAAGGGACGAGGACGGCCGAAAGGACGGGGACGGCCTGAACGCCGAGACGGGCCTGAACGCCGAGAAAGGTCAGGACGGAGCGGAAGGCCAGAGCGCCGAGAAGGACGTGAGCGGGGCCCCGGAGCGTCACGCGCGCGTGCGGGGCGAGAACGCCGAGCGTGACCGTCCCGCGCGCTGGCGCGGCGCCGAGGAAGGCGTCACGCTCCCCCGCCCGCAGTCCCACTCCGAACAGTCGCCTTCCCAGAAGTCGCCTGCCCAGAAGTCGCCCTCTCAGAAGCCCCTCTCCGCGAAGCCCCGCCCCGCAGCCGACGCCACGCCCCCCAGGGCGAAGACCTCCACTACCGCCGCCGACACCACTACCGCCTCCCGCAGCGGGGCGCCTTCCACCGACACCGGCAAGGACGCCGACCCCGGGTCCTCGGAGAACTGGGACGACGGGCTCATCGCGCGGCGCGTCACCGAGGCCACCTCCGCCGCCCTCGCCGCCGAGCGAGCCTCCGCCGCGGAACACAGCCAACGCGGACCCGGCAGCCACACCCCCGCCCCGCTGGCGTACGACGGCCCGCTGCGCTCACGCCTGGACGCCCTGCGCGAACTCGTCGGACTCTCCCGTACCCGCCTGGACGGCCAGGCGCTCGCCGAGGCGGGCCGGGTCCTGGACGAGGCCGCCGCCCGCCGCAAACTCTCCGGCCGGCACACCGTCGTCGCCCTCGCCGGCGCCACCGGCAGCGGCAAGTCACAGCTGTTCAACGCCCTTGCCGGAGTGGCGATTTCGGAGACCGGCGTACGCCGCCCGACCACGGCCGCCCCCATCGCGTGCAGCTGGAGCGACGGCGCGGCGGCCCTCATCGACCGGCTGGGCATCCCGGGCCGGCTGCGCCGCCGGCCGCTGCACAGCCCGGACAACGAGGGACAGTTGCGTGGACTGGTGCTTGTCGACCTGCCCGACCACGACTCCGCCGCCGTGCAGCACCGCGAACAGGTCGACCGGATCCTGAAGCTGGTGGACGCGGTCATCTGGGTGGTCGACCCCGAGAAGTACGCGGACGCCGTCCTGCACGAGCGTTACCTGCGGCCGCTGGCCGGCCACGCGGAGGTCATGTTCATCGTCCTGAACCAGGTGGATCGGCTGCCCGGGGACGCCGCCGACCAGGTCCTGGACGACCTGCGGCGGCTGCTGGACGAGGACGGCATCGCGCTCGGCGAGCACGGCGAACCGGGTGCGACGGTGATGGCGCTGTCCGCGCTCACCGGCGACGGCGTGGGCGACCTCCGGGAGGTGCTCGGCGAGTTCGTGGCGGAACGCGGCGCGGCGGCCCGCCGGGTGGCGGCCGACGTGGACGCCGCCGCCGCCGAGCTGCGGCCCGTGTACGCCGCCGGGCGGCGGACCGGTCTCAGCGAGGACGCGCGCGAGGAGTTCGCCGCGCGGCTCGCCGACGCGGTGGGCGCCACCGCGGCGGGCGAGGCCGCGGAGCGCGCCTGGCTGCGCAACGCCAACCGCGCCTGCGGCACTCCCTGGCTGCGCCTGTGGCGCTGGTACCAGGGCCGTGGCGAGTCCACGACGGGTCGCCTCGCGGTACGCAACCAGGCGGACAAGGAGGCCACAGCCCGTCAGCGGGTGGAACAGGCGGTCCGGACGGTCTCCGACCGGGCCTCGGCCGGGCTGCCCACGCCGTGGGCCCAGGCAGTGCGCGAGGCGGCCGTACGTGGTTCACAGGGGCTGTCCGAGGCGTTGGACGAGCTGGCGGCGCGGGCGGGGCTCCCGCCGGGCCGCCCGCCGCGGCCGGGCTGGTGGCCGGTGGCCGTACTGGTCCAGGCCGCGATGACGCTGCTGCAGATCGTGGGCGGCGCGTGGCTGGCGGGGCAGATCGCCGGGGTGATGGCGCCCAACCTGGGTGTTCCGGTGCTGTTGATGGTGTGCGGGATCGTCGGCGGGCCGCTGGTGGAGTGGGGCTGCCGGATGGCGGCCCGGGGGCCCGCGCGGCGCTACGGCCAGGAGGCGGAACGGCGGCTGCGGGAGGCGGCGGCGAGCTGCGGCCGGGCCCGGGTACTCGATCCGGTGGCGTCGGAGCTGTTGCGGTACCGCGAGGTCCGGGAGCAGTACGGGAGGGTCGTTCGGGCCGGGGTGAGGTGAGGACGGACGGCAGGGGATTGGGTGCGAGGGGAGCCGTGACGCCTGGGGTGACAGGGCAGCCGGCAGGGTGTTGGGCGGGAGGGGAGCTGTGACGCCTGGGGTGAGAGGACGCCCGGTGAGGGGCCGGGGGCGAGGGCGGCTGGGAGGGGTGGGGTCGGAGGGCAGCTGGTGACGGGTGGGTGACGGGCGCGAGAGGCGGGGGTCACTCGTGCGGGCGGCGGAGTTTTCCACAGGTGGGCGGTCGTCCACAGCGCTCAGCGGGCTCGGCCCGGCGGAGGCAGTCTGAGGTCACGGCGATCGCACGGCGGGTCCGGCAGAAGACACGGCGGGCCGGTGCGGGCGGTCGGCGGGACGTGCGGGCGCGTACGGCAGTCATACGCGCCGGCACGGCAGACGCAGCCGTACGGGACGGGCCCGTACGCGCGTCCGCCCGGCCGGAAGGGCTGGGCGGGGGAGGGGAGCGAGGACATGAACGAGACGATCGTCTGTGTGGTGGGGAACGTGGCGACCCAGCCGTTGTACCGGGAGCTGGCGGCGGGGCCGTCGGCCAGGTTCCGGCTCGCGGTGACCGCTCGCTACTGGGACCGGGAGAAGAGCGCGTGGACGGACGGGCACACCAACTTCTTCACGGTGTGGGCCAACCGCCAGCTCGCGGTGAACGTGGCCGCGTGTGTGGAGGTGGGCCAGCCGGTCGTCGTCCAGGGCCGGTTGAAGGTGCGCACGGAGGTGCGGGAGGGACAACAGCAGTGGACCTCCGCCGACATCGACGCCGTGGCGATCGGTCACGATCTGGCGCGTGGTACGGCGCTCTTCCAGCGCGCGGCCAAGCCGGAGGGCACGCCGGCGGCGGCCCGGCCGGAGCCGAACTGGGAGGCACCGCGCCCGGCGGACCGGCAGGACGGGCAGAACCCACAACAAGACCAAGCCGCAGTGGCGGTGACGTGACGTCAGTTCGCGGCGAAGTCTCGCGGGCGGTTGCCGGACGACTCTGAACGTCCTGTGCGTACTGCGTGAACACGCTGTATGTACCGATGCATTTGTCGATGCGGACAGGCTCACGGACCGTCCCGGCGATAACGATTGCGGATCGGATCGCCCATCGGATGATCCGATCGGCGGGTCGTACTCCGGCTGATCCATAGGATGCCGGGGCGTGCCCCTAGGGGCTGCTGATTCTGCTGGTGGGACCGTCCCCCACGTCCAACGGGTCCTGCTCGAAGGGGAATTCTGTGCTTGCTGCGCTCTCTGGGTTCTGCCGGTCCACCGGAAAGAGCCGTCTGGCCGCCGTCACCACGGTGTCGGGCCTCATGGCGGCCGGTGTGCTGTCCGGCGCCGGTACGGCCGTGGCCGACGGGACACCGCAGACCCAGGGCGGGGCGACGGCCACGATCAACGGTCTGAAAACCTACGGCGAGGCCGTGATCCACCAGGACGGTGGCGACCAGCGGGTGTCGGCGGGCCTGTTCGAGATGTCCGTGGACGGTGGCGGCACCCTGCAGACGTACTGCGTGGACCTCCACAACCCGACCCAGCGGGACGCCAGATACCAGGAGACGCCCTGGAGCGGTACCTCGCTGGGCACCAACAAGGACGCGGGCCGGATCCACTGGATCCTGGAGCACTCCTACCCCCAGGTCAACGACCTCGCCGCGCTCGCCCGTCAGGCGGGCACGAGCGGGCTGACCGAGCAGGACGCGGCGGCCGGCACCCAGGTGGCCATCTGGCGCTACTCCGACGGCGCCGAGGTCGACGCCGTCGACCCGCAGGCGGAGAAGCTCGCCGACTACCTGCAGAAGAGCGCCCGAGGCGCCGCCGAGCCGCGGGCCTCGCTCACCCTGGACCCGCCCGCGGTCTCCGGCCGGCCCGGCGACCGGCTCGGACCGGTGACCGTGCACACCAACGCGAGCGCGGTCACGGTGAGCCCGCCGGCGGACCCGGCCGGCAGTGGCGTGCGGATCACCGACAAGACCGGCAAGGTGATCGACTCGGCGAAGGACGGCAGCCAGCTGTTCTTCGACATCCCCGAGGACACGGCTGACGGGTCCGACCACGCCGGTGGCGGGGAAGGCACGGCCCAGCTGACCGTGCAGGCGTCGACGACCGTGCCGGTGGGCCGGGCCTTCGCCTCCGAGAGCCGCAGCCAGACGCAGATCCTGGCCGGCTCCAGCGAGTCCACCGTCTCCGCGACCGTCACGGCCGGCTGGGCGGCCAAGGGCGCCATACCGGCGGTCTCGGCCCGCAAGAACTGCGCCAAGGGCGGCGTGGACATCACCACGGTCAACAAGGGCGACGAGCCGTTCACCTTCCAGCTGATGGGGGCCGAACACACGATCCCCGCGGGCGCCTCCCGCACGGTGACCGTGCCGCTCCAGGAGGACCAGACCTACGACTTCACGATCACCGGTCCGTACGGCTTCAGCCACCGCTTCACCGGTGTCCTGGACTGCAAGACGCAGGGTTCGATCACCACGCAGGCGGCCCAGCTGCCCAACGAGCCCAGCCCGGCCACGGTCGGCGGCAGCACCGTCGACCCCACCGACCTGGCCGCGACCGGCGGCTCCGCGATCACTCCCATGATCGCGGGGGTGGCCATCGGACTGGTCGTGATCGGCGGCGCGGTCCTGGTCGTGCTGCGCAGGAGGGAGACCGAGGCGGGCGAATGACACCGGGGCAGTGGCAGCGAAGCCCCAGGTCAGGGCTCTCCGAGGTAACGGGTTTCCCCCCAGGGGTAGCCGTCAGGCAAGATGGGGTGTATCTGCCCACTGCCAGATTTCAAGCTGCCGGACGGTTTCTCTTGGCTGAGTTCATTTACACCATGCGCAAGGCGCGCAAAGCGCACGGCGACAAGGTGATCCTCGACGACGTCACCCTGAGCTTCCTGCCGGGGGCGAAGATCGGCGTCGTCGGTCCGAACGGTGCCGGTAAGTCGACCGTGCTGAAGATCATGGCGGGACTGGAGCAGCCGTCCAACGGCGACGCCTTCCTCTCGCCCGGTTACACCGTGGGCATCCTGCTCCAGGAGCCCCCGCTGAACGAGGAGAAGACCGTCCTGGAGAACGTCCAGGAGGGTGTCGCCTCGATCAAGGGCAAGCTCGACCGGTTCAACGAGATCGCCGAGCTGATGGCGACCGACTACTCCGACGCGCTGCTCGACGAGATGGGCAAGCTCCAGGAGGAACTGGACCACGCCAACGCCTGGGACCTGGACGCCCAGCTGGAGCAGGCCATGGACGCCCTCGGCTGCCCGCCCGGCGACTGGCCCGTCACCAACCTCTCCGGTGGCGAGAAGCGCCGCGTCGCGCTCTGCAAGCTGCTGCTGGAGCAGCCCGACCTGCTGCTCCTCGACGAGCCCACCAACCACCTCGACGCCGAGTCGGTGAACTGGCTGGAGCAGCACCTGGCCAAGTACCCGGGCACCGTCGTGGCCGTCACCCACGACCGGTACTTCCTGGACAACGTCGCCGGCTGGATCTGCGAGGTCGACCGCGGCCGCCTGCACGGCTACGAGGGCAACTACTCCAAGTACCTGGAGAGCAAGGCCGCCCGCCTCAAGGTCGAGGGCCAGAAGGACGCCAAGCGGCAGAAGCGGCTCAAGGAAGAGCTGGAGTGGGTCCGCTCCAACGCCAAGGGGCGCCAGGCCAAGTCCAAGGCCCGTCTCGCACGGTACGAGGAGATGGCCGCCGAGGCCGACAAGATGCGGAAGCTGGACTTCGAGGAGATCCAGATCCCGCCGGGCCCGCGCCTGGGCAGTGTCGTGGTCGAGGTCGACGACCTGCACAAGGGCTTCGGCGAGAAGATGCTCGTCGACGGGCTGTCCTTCACGCTGCCGCGCAACGGCATCGTCGGTGTCATCGGCCCGAACGGCGCCGGCAAGACCACGCTGTTCAAGATGATCCAGGGCCTGGAGACCCCGGACTCCGGCGACATCAAGGTCGGCGAGACCGTGAAGATCTCCTACGTCGACCAGAGCCGCGAGAACATCGACCCGAAGAAGACGCTGTGGGAGGTCGTGTCCGACGGGCTCGACTACATCAACGTCGGCCAGGTCGAGATGCCGAGCCGGGCGTATGTGTCGGCATTCGGCTTCAAGGGCCCGGACCAGCAGAAGCCGGCCGGCGTGCTCTCCGGCGGTGAGCGCAACCGGCTCAACCTGGCGCTGACCCTGAAGCAGGGCGGCAACCTGCTGCTCCTCGACGAGCCCACCAACGACCTCGATGTCGAGACCCTCTCCAGCCTGGAGAACGCGCTGCTGGACTTCCCCGGCTGCGCCGTCGTCGTCTCCCACGACCGGTGGTTCCTCGACCGCGTCGCGACGCACATCCTCGCCTACGAGGGTGAGTCGAAGTGGTTCTGGTTCGAGGGCAACTTCGAGTCGTACGAGAAGAACAAGATCGAGCGGCTCGGTCCGGACGCCGCGCGTCCGCACCGTGCCACCTACAAGAAGCTGACCCGGGGCTGATCGGTCTTGCGCCACCTCTACCGCTGTCCCTTGCGCTGGTCCGACATGGACGCGTACGGACATGTCAACAACGCGGTCTTCATCCGCTACCTGGAGGAAGCCCGGATCAACTTCCTGTTCCGCCCGGACAAGGAGTTCAAGCAGGGGTCCGTGGTGGCGCGCCACGAGATCGACTACAAGCGGCAGCTCGTCCACCGGCACCACCCGGTCGACATCGAGCTGTGGGTCAGCGAGATCAAGGCCGCGTCCTTCACCATCACCTACGAGGTGAAGGACGACGACCAGGTCTACGTACGGGCCTCGACGGTGGTCGTACCGTTCGACTTCGAGGCTCAGCGGCCGCGCCGGATCACCGCGGAGGAGCGCGAGTTCCTCCAGGAGTACACGGACGGGGCCGACGAGGAGGCCGTCGCCGCATGACGGTGCTGCACCTGGCCGACGAGACGGAGGCGGCGGACCTCGCCGCCTTCCTCTCCCGGCTGCTCCACTACGACCGTGGAGCAGCGGTGCGACTGCAGGCGGCCGGCACGGCCCTCGCCGTCTTCGGCCGGCCGCCGTCCTTCGAGGTGCTGGCCGTCCGCGCGGTGCGGCTGGCCAAGCCGTACGAGGACGGGCTCGACGTCTCCCTCGATGTGACCGTCTCCGCCGGTGAGTTCCTGGAGTCTGTCGACGAGCGGGCGGCCACCGCCGCCGTCCCGGGCGCGGTCACGGGACCTCCGTGGGCCGGTGTGCTCCCGCCACGCACCGGCTGGCAGCCTGAGTCCGGGCTGCCCGCCCCGGACGCGCTGCGCGCCACGGTCGCCGAAGTGGTGGCCGAGTTCCGTTCCCGCACCGAGGAGCTCGGGCCCGAGAGGCGTACCCGCGCGGAGCTGGACCGGATCGGACGGGACATCTGGTCCCGGCAGATCACGGGCACCCGGCTGCCCGTCCGGGCCGTCCACGCCGCCCAGGCACTGGGCTTCCTGCGCCCGGGGACCCAGCCCGGGGACACCGGGCTGTTCGCTTCGGGGGCGTGGCTGCGGCTGCGCACGCCGTACGGCTCGGTGGCCGTGCGCCAGGCGGCCCTAGGCTCCCTCGGCCTCAGCGTGCGCTGAGCCGCGCGCTTCTCCTCGGCCCGGTTCCGGTTCAGCGGCCTGTTTCGCCTGCCCACGCCCGCCCCCGGGCACCCCGCGCCCCCCCCCGGGCACCCCGCGCCCCCTCCGGGCACCCCGCGCCCCCCGTGCACCGGGCACCCCGTGCCCCCGGGCACCCCGTGCGCCCGGCACGTCGCACCCCCGGCACCCCGGCACCCCGCATCCTCGCCACGCCGTGTCGACGTCACGCCGTATCCACGTCACGCCATAACCCTGCCGCGATGGCGGGTGAGAGGGCGGGCGGTCCTTCCCGCGCTCATGGTGCGGACGAGACGCTCGGCGGATCGTGTCCCCGTGTGCTCCTGGCTGCCTCGACGTAGCGTTCACTTTGCATCGTTGCAACGAGTCGGCCGGTCATTGTTGCGTTGAATTCTCATCCGTTGCAATGATTTCTCTAGTCTGACCTGCAAGAATGAGGAATGTGTGCAACAGACTGCTTGAGCGATTTCCGAACGCAACGTAGCGTTTCCTGTGTTCGAAACAACGAGTCAACGGGAGAGCACGATGCAGAAGTTCGACACCCCCGACCCGATCTCCGTCGTCCTCGACATCCCCGCGGGACATCTCCGGTTCATCGCCGCCGACCGGGCCGACACCACGGTCGAGATCGTGCCCGCCGACGCTTCCCGGAGCCGTGATGTGAAGGTGGCCGAGCAGACCACCGTCGAGTACGTCGACGGCGTCCTGCGGGTCAAGGCTTCGGCGAAGAACCAGATCCTCGGCCCTTCCGGAGCCATCGAGGTGACCGTCCAGCTCCCCGCCGGCTCCCGCGTCGAGGCGAAGGCGGCCAGCGCCGAGTTCCGGGGCGTCGGCCGGCTCGGCGACGTCGCCTTCGAGGGCGCGCACGGCACGGTCAAGCTCGACGAGACCGACGGCGCCCGCCTCACCCTCCTCGCCGGCGACCTCGCGGTCGGCCGCCTGGGCGGCCCCGCGGAGATCAGCACCCAGAAGGGCGACATCCACATCACCGAGGCCGTGCGCGGCACGGTCACGCTGCGCACCGAGCACGGCGAGATCTCGGTGGGCGCCGCCCGCGGCGTCTCCGCATCGCTGGACGCCGGCACCTCCTACGGCCGGATCCACAACGCGCTCAAGAACAGCGACGGCGCCGCCGGCCTGGCCATCCACGCCACCACCGCCTACGGCAACATCACCGCCCGCAGCCTGTGAGCAGCCCGGGAAAGGGAGCACCCCTCATGACCAACCTGGCCATCGCGGCGAACGGACTGCGCAAGTCCTACGGCGACAAGGTCGTCCTCGACGGTGTCGACCTTGCCGTTCCGGAGGGAACGATCTTCTCCCTGCTCGGCCCGAACGGCGCCGGCAAGACCACCGTCGTGAAGATCCTCTCCACCCTCATCACCGCGGACGCCGGCGACCTGCACGTCGGCGGCCACGACCTCGCCACCGCTGCGCAGGCCGTGCGCGCCGCGATCGGTGTCACCGGACAGTTCTCCGCCGTGGACGGCCTGATCACCGGTGAGGAGAACATGCTCCTCATGGCGGACCTGCACCACCTGCCCAAGCGCGCGGGACGACGGGTCGCCGCAGAGCTGCTGGAACGCTTCGACCTGGCCGAGGCCGCGAAGAAGCCCGCCGCCACCTACTCCGGCGGCATGAAGCGCCGCCTGGACATCGCCATGACCCTGGTCGGCGACCCGCGGATCATCTTCCTGGACGAGCCGACCACCGGTCTCGACCCGCGCTCCCGGCACACCATGTGGCAGATCGTCCGCGAACTGGTCACCGACGGCGTCACCGTCTTCCTCACCACCCAGTACCTGGACGAGGCCGACGAGCTAGCCGACCGCATCGCGGTGCTCCACGACGGCAAGATCGCAGCCCAGGGCACCGCCGAGGAACTGAAACGGCTCATCCCCGGCGGACACGTCCGCCTCCGTTTCACCGATCCGGCCGCGTACCGGACCGCCGCCTCCGCACTGCGCGAGGTCCCCCTCCCCGGCTCCCGGCTTCGCTCGAGCGGGGGGACCCCCATCGACGAATCCCTCACGCTGCGGATCCCCAGCGACGGCAGCCAGCGTGAACTGCGCGCCGTCCTCGACCGGTTGGACTCCGCCGGCATCGAAGCCGACGAGCTGACCGTGCACACCCCCGACCTCGACGACGTCTTCTTCGCCCTGACCGGCACCGACCACCAGCCCGGCCTGCCCAGCCAGTCCAGCCGGCCCGGTCTGCCCAGCCAGTCCAGCCGGCCCGGCCGGCCCAACCAGTCCAGCCAGTCCAGCCCGCCCAAGGAGACCGCCCGATGAGCTCCCTCTCCCTCGCCGTGCGCGACTCGACCACGATGCTGCGCCGCAATCTCCTGCACGCCCGGCGCTACCCGTCGCTCACCCTGAACCTGCTGCTCACCCCGATCATGCTGTTGCTGCTCTTCGTCTACATCTTCGGCGACACCATGAGCGCGGGCATCGGCGGCGGCGGTCCGGACCGCTCGAGATACATCGCCTACATCGTCCCGGGGCTGCTGCTGATGACCATCGGCAGCACCGTGGTCGGCACCGCGGTCTCCGTCGCCAACGACATGACCGAAGGCATCATCGCCCGCTTCCGCACGATGGCGATCCACCGCGGCTCCGTGCTCGTCGGGCACGTCGTCGGCAGCGTGCTTCAGTCGATCATCAGCGTGGTCCTCGTCGGCGCCGTCGCCGTCGCCATCGGCTTCCGCTCCACGGACGCCACCGTCCTGGAATGGCTCGCGGCGTTCGGGCTGCTCGTGCTCTTCGCCACGGCGCTCACCTGGATCGCGGTCGGCATGGGCCTGATCAGCCCGAACGCCGAGGCCGCCAGCAACAACGCCATGCCGATGATCCTGCTGCCACTGCTCTCCAGCGCGTTCGTCCCGGTCCATGCGATGCCGGGCTGGTTCCAGCCGATCGCCGAGTACCAGCCGTTCAGCCCCGCCATCGAAACCCTCCGGGGCCTGCTGCTCGGCAGCGAGATCGGCCACAACGGGTGGCTCGCCGTCGCCTGGTGCCTGGGTCTCGCGGCGCTCGGGTACGTCTGGTCGTCCTCGACGTTCAGCCGCGACCCGAAGTAACCGCCAGGACAGCGCGGGCCACCTCCCGCACCTCGTCCCGCCCGAGGACGGCGTACACCGGCACCCGTCGGGCTGCGCCGCCCCTTCGGCGTTCTCGGCCATCGGGCACCGGCGTCCGGCTCGCCGGGAACGGCGGCCAGTGACCGGCACTCGACCCTCAGCGGCGACCCGTCAGTCCGGGGTGTTCACCATCGAGGCGGCGGCGTACGTCAGGTAGTTCCACAGCGTCCGCTCGTGCTCCTCGGACAGCCCCAGCTCGTCCACGGCCACCCGCATGTGCCGCAGCCAGGCGTCGTGCGCCGCCCGGTCCACGGTGAACGGGGCGTGCCGCATACGCAGCCGGGGGTGGCCGCGGTTGTCGCTGTAGGTGGTGGGCCCGCCCCAGTACTGCATCAGGAACAGGGTCAGCCGTTCCTCGGCCGGCCCCAGGTCCTCCTCCGGGTACATCGGCTTCAGGATCGGGTCCCCGGCGACGCCCTCGTAGAAACGGTGGACGAGCCGGCGGAAGGTCTCCTCCCCGCCGACCTGCTCGTAGAAGGTCTGCTCCTGAAGCGTGCCGCGCCGAATCTCATTCACCTGTCCATGGTCTCAGACGGGGCGACCCAGGACTCAAGGCTTAGGACCGGGCCCGCTCGCCCCTACTGTGGACACCATGGGCGCCTACGACTCCGGGATCGAAGCTCTCGCCGCCGCGGCGCGGGCCGCGCTGGTGCGGGAGATCGACGCCGAGGGGGCCTGGGCCGAAGACCCGGCGTGGCGGGAGGCGTTCGCGGCGGTGCCCCGGCATCTGTTCGTGCCCTACTACTACGTCGCAGGACCGCGCGGCTACGAACGCCGCTGGGGCGAGAGCCTTGACCCGGCGGCCCGGGAACGCTGGGTGCGCGGCGCCTACGAGGACGTCCCACTGGCCACCCGGCTGCGCGACGGCGAGCTGCTCTCCTCCAGCAGCCAGCCCTCCCTGATGGCACGGATGCTGGTCGCCCTGCGCGTCGAGGACGGCCACCGGGTCCTGGAGGTGGGCGCCGGCACCGGCTACAACGCGGCCCTGCTCGCCCACCGGCTCGGCGCCGACGCGCTCGTCACCACCGTCGACCTGGACCCGGAGATCACCGAGTCGGCCCGGCGGCACCTGGCGGCGGCCGGCCACCAGCCGGCCGTGGTCACCGGCGACGGCGCGCGCGGGGCGCCCGAACGCGCCCCCTTCGACCGGATCATCGCCACCTGCGAGCTGCGCACCGTGCCGCGGGCCTGGCTCGCCCAGTGCCGCCCCGGCGCGCGCGTCCTGACTCCGCTCGCCACCGGCCTGCTCGTGCTGACCGTGCGGGACGCGGAGCACGCCGAGGGCCGCTTCCTGCCCCAGGCCGCCTTCTTCGTGCCGCTGCGCGGCGAGCACAGGGCGGAGCCCGAGGGCGTCTGTCTGGCCGGGCTGCCGAACCGGGCCCGCGAGCAGGAGCCGTTCCACTTCCTGCTCGCGCTGACCCGGGGCACCCTCGATCCGCTGGAGGCGTACTCCCTGTGGCAGCGGGAGGGCGAACCGGGCCGCGGACGGTACGGGGTCACAGTCGGCGGCGAGTACGCCTGGGCGTGGCTGGACGACCCGGAGGGGCCGTACGCCTGGCCCCTGCCCTGATCCCCCGACCCGGCGGGATCCCGCTTCTCAGCCCCGGCGGACGGTGATCGTCGTCCAGGCGCCCACGTGCACCCGGTCGCCGTCCTGGAGCGGGACCGGCACGAACGGCTGGATCGGTTCCTCCGACATGTTGACCGTGGTGCCGTTCGTCGAGTTCTGGTCGACGACCGCCCAGCTGCCGTCCGGCTGCTGCACGAGCACCGCGTGCTGGTGCGAGACGCCCGGGTCCTCCGGGGGCACCGACAGGTCGATGTCGGGGGTGTCGCCGGTGGAGTGCCGACGGCGCCCGATCGAGATCTGATTGCCGTTGAGCGTGCGCTGCTGCTCCGGCGAGTACGCGGGCAGGTTCAGACCCGCGGCCTCGGGGCCGGAGCGGTGCATCATCGCCATGAAGTACTCGCGGTCCGGGCCGACGGTCGCGGTCCAGGTGGTCCGCTGCGACGTCTGGGGCGCCTGGGGCGCCTGGGGGAAGCCACCCGGTCCGGGCGGCGCCTGGGTGCCGCCGGGCTGCGGATAGCCGTAACCGCCCTGGCCGCCGGGCCCCTGGCCCGGTCCGGCCGGACCGGAGGACGACGGCGGGGAGAGCACCCAGTCGTCACTGCCGCCGAAGGAGGGGCCGCCGGAGGGCGGGCCGCCGGCCGGGGGCCGGCCGGTCTCCTGCGGGAACGCGGGCGGAGCCGACGCCCCGGACTGCTGGAACGCCTGCGGGGCACCGCCGGGGCCGGCGGGCGGCGTCGGCCCGGGCGGGCCGGCGGGCGGCGTCGGCCCGGGCGGCGGCGGTACCGGACGAGAGGGATCGCCGAAGCCGGAGGGGCCGGGGCCGGGCTGAGCGGATCCACCGGGACCGGAGGGGGCACCCCCGAAGGCCGACGAACCGCCGGGCCCACCGGGACCCTGGCCCGGACCGCCACCGAACCCGGAGGGGCCGCCGGGGCCCTGCCCCTGGCCGCCACCGAAGCCGGACGGGCCGGAGGGGCCACCGGCACCCGGGCCCTGACCCTGACCTTGACCTGGACCGCCACCGAACCCGGAAGGGCCGCCGGGGCCCTGCCCCTGGCCGCCACCGAACCCGGACGGGTCGCCGGGGCCTTGTCCCCGGCCGCCACCGAAGCCGGACGGGCCGGAGGGGCCACCGGCACCCGGGCCCTGACCCTGACCCTGACCCGGACCGCCACCGAACCCGGAAGGGCCGCCGGGGCCCTGCCCCTGGCCGCCACCGAAGCCGGACGGGTCGCCGGGGCCTTGTCCCCGGCCGCCACCGAACCCGGACGGACCGGAGGGGCCACCGGCACCCGGGCCCTGACCTTGACCCGGGCCCTGACCTTGACCCGGGCCCTGACCTTGACCCGGGCCCTGCCTCGGGCCCTGACCCTGCGCCGGGCCCTGGCCGAAGGCCGGCGGGGGCCCCGGCGGGCGCTGGTTGCCGGTGCCGAACGCGGGCGGTCCCGAGGGGCCGGGGGTGGTCGGCGGGCCGGACGGGGCGCGGTCGCCGCCGAACGGCGTCGGCCCCGACGGCTCGCTGCCGAACGACGGGATCGGCTCGGCGGGCCGGTTCATCTGCGAGGGCCGCGAGCCCTGGTACTCGTACGCGTCACCGCTGCCGTACGTCGCGCTCGGCGGCTGGAACCGCGGCTGCGGCGGGCGCGGAGCGGCCGGGGTGTACGAGGTCGCCGTGTTGGTCAGGAAGTTCCACCGGCACTCCTCGCAGAAGGGCGCGCCACCCTCGCGGGGCGTACGGCACTGCGGGCACAGCTCCGGTTCCGGCGCGGCGCCAGGGTGCGGGCGCCCCCCGCCGGCCTGGCCACCGGGACCGCTCGGGCCGGCGGGCGGCGGGAAGCCGTAGCCGCCACCGGCGGGCGGGGGCGGCGGGGGCGGAGGTACGGCACCGGCCATGCGGTGACCGCAGACCTCGCACCAGTCGTCGGAACCCGACTGGTGTCCGTTCGGGCAGGTCGGCATGTCGGTGCTTCCCCTTCTCCTAAGGGTCGGCCTGGATCGCTCGGGTCGCTTCCAGGGTCACTTCTTTACACGAACAGTCTTTGTGGACCGGGTCTCCAGAGTCATCTCGTCCGCCTCCGCGACCCTCGTCTTCAACCGCACAGTACCTGTCGCGGCGTCGACCACGTCCACCACCTTCGCAAGCAGTTTCGCAGTATCGGCGTTCCCCGAGGCGCTCGCGAGCTGAACCGCGCGCCCCAGTTTGGCCGTTGCTCCATCGAAATCGCCCGCTTTGCGCAGATCGATCCCTTGCTGGATGGCTTGGGCCAGTTCCGCCTGCCCGGTGTAATGGGCGACTTGGGGGCTGATCGAGGTGGAGGCGGCCATGTCGTCGGTCCACACGGCCCGTACGAGTCCCTGCGCGCCGAGGTGGTGCGCCGCCCCTCCCCCGGCGGAGGCGCCCCCGGCCTGCGGCACCACCAGGGATACGCGCGCGGCGAGCATCTCCCGGCCGAGCCCGGCCGGCGGGACCGTCACGCACAGGTGGTAGTCCCGGGACTCGTCGCCCCACGACCCGGTCGGGTAGTCCCCGGCCCGCGGCCCTGCCTCGGCGCGGCGGCCGGTCAAGTCCTCCACCGTGGGAGCGACTTGCTTGACGAACCGGATGGTCGTGCCGACCGGCGTCCACACCCGCAGGGCGACGTCGGCGACCTCCTTGCCCATCGCCGTCTCCATCATCCGCGTGAAGTCGGCGGCGAGGCCCGCCGGGTCGGCGACGATGTCGGCGGTGCCGAGCAACGCGGAGGCGATCCCTGTGACTTCTTTCACTTCCCAGTCGGTGCCCACGCCCCGCGCGTCACAGGTGAACCGGCCGGCGCAGGCGTCGAGCGCGGCCCGCAGGTCCTCCGGTGACTCGTGCTCGTTGCGGCCGTCGGTGAGCAGGATGCCGTGCCGGATGCTGACGTCCGCCGCGGACAGCAGCCGGTCGGCGAGCCGCAGCCAGGTGCCGATGGCCGTACCGCCGCCCGCGCTCAGCCGGCGCAGCGCCAGCTTGGCCTGCTCGCGGGTGGTGCTGTCGGCGACCGCGAGCCGCCCGCCGCCCGGATAGACCTCCCTGGCGACGTGCGTGCCGTCGATCACCGCGAAGTGGGTGCCGTCGCGCAGGGTGTCGATCGCGGCGGCCGTGGCGTCCCGGGCGTTGCGCATCTTGGTCGGCGGGTAGTCCATGGACCCGGAGCAGTCGACCATGACGGCCACCGCGGCGGAGGGCCGCTGCCCCGGTGTGTACACGGGCGCGGAGACCGCGGCGCCGATGGTGCCGCCGCCGGTCGCGGTCACCGTGACGATGGCGTTGACCTCGGTGCCGCCCTCGGGCAGGTACTCGTTCTGGTAGACGTCCACCGAGAACCGCGGCACGTTCGACTTCGCGAAATTGGCCATGCTTGATCGCATCCCCCTCGGACACCCCGCTGACGCGAGGCGATGACTGTCGGCGGACCGGTCCCCTCCGGTCTGCCTCGGCTTCCCCGTGCCGTATTCCCGTCCTGTACGGCCCTCAGGCCGATCCTGCCCCCTGCGGCGGTGCCGGGAACGGCAGGACCGCCACTGTTACGTTGTCGTGGCCCCCGCCGTCCAGGGCGTGCCCGACCAGTACCCGGGCCGAGTGCAGTGGGCGGGCCGCCGCGTCCGGCGGGACGATGTCGGACATCTCCTCGGCCGTCTCGGCGTAGTTCCACAGGCCGTCGGTGCACACCAGCACCGCGCCGGGCCGGTCCGGCTTGAAGCAGGCGGTGTGCGGCTCCAGTTCGTAGGCGTCCGCGCCGAGCCAGCCGGTGATGGCGTGGGCGCGCTCGTCGGCGTACGCCTCGGCCTCGCTCATCAGCCCGGCGGCGACCATCTGCGCGGCCCAGGAGTCGTCCTCGGTCAGCCGGGCGGGCGGTGCGCCGCGATCGGTGGGCACCCAGTAGACGCGGCTGTCACCGACCCAGCCCACGACCAGCAGTCCGGAGGTGACCACCGCGCCGACGATCGTGCAGGCCGGCGCGTTCTGGTGCGGGGCGTGCTCGCGGGCCGTGGCGGGCTCCTCGGCGAGCGCGTTGACGGCCTCCGCGGCGGCGACGATCGCCTCGTGCATCGCCTGCTGCGGGTGGGTGCCGCGCGGCAGCGCGGCCAGCAGGATGTCACCGGCGGCCTGGGAGGCGGCCAGGGAGGCGTCGTCCGGGCGGGTCGCGGAGGACACGCCGTCGCAGACGATCGCCATGACCGCCGGGGTGCCGTCGGGCAGCGAGGTGTGGCCGACGGCGAAGGCGTCCTCGTTGCGGTGGTGGCGCAGCCCCCGGTCACTGACTGCGGCGACCGGACCCGTCTCCCGTTCCAGGTGGTCGCGTTCGCGCGGTTGGGCGTGCCCGCAGTTCTCGCAGTAGCCGTCGTCGTCCACCCGGCCCGCCCGGCAGGCCACGCACACCTGCGCCGGGTCCGCCGGCGCGGCGGCACCGGCGGCCAGCCGCGGGTCCGGCGCCTGCAACGGGTACTCGTCGGGCTCCGCCGGCCGGTCGAACCGCACCCCGGACCCGGCGGACTCACCGGATCCGCACTGATGTCCGGGCAGTGGCGTGTCACCCGAGTCGGTGCCCGGCAGGTCCGTCGGCAGATGCGCCGAGGGCGGGCTGCCGGAGCCGGCCGGCTCGGGAGCGGGCCAGTCCACACCGTCCCCGGGCGCGGCGGAGCCGGTCATGGCGAGCGTCGGATGGTCCTGCGGCGGCACGGCCACCACCGACAGGTCCTGTCCGCACGCTCCGCAGAACAGGTCGCCCGACTCCACGGGCTCCGCGCAGCTCGGGCACTTCGGCAGTGCGGCCTGCCGGGGCATCTGCGACATCGACTTACACCCACGTCCGGGGGCGGTAACGGTTGGCCCGTTCCACCAGCTCGATCCTCTCTTCACCGCCGGGCGCCAGCCGGGCCAGCGTGCGATAGGCGCGCTCCAGGCCGAAGCGCAGACCCCGCTCGTCCAGACCGCTGCCCAGCAGCACTCTGCTTCCGGCGGCGGTCCCGGCGCCCTGACCCCCGGAGAGTATCCAGTCCAGCGCGCAGCCGAGCACCTCCGCCGACAGCCGTTCGCGCCGGGCCGGGTCCAGACCGTAGACCTGGAGTGCCTCGACCTGCCCGGCGGCGGCCGTCAGGTCGTCCAGGAACGGTACGTCACCGGGGCCCGCCGTGCGCTGTCCGATCCGGGCCCGGACGGCGGCGACCCGGGCGGCCGTGTAGTGGATGGAGGACTCCGGCACCGACTCCAGCGTCGTCACCGCGCCACGCCGGTCCCCGGCCGCGAGCTGTACCCGGGCCAGCCCGAACGCGGCGCTCACAAAGCTCGGATCGGTCGTCCACACCAGGCGGTAGTACTCGGCCGCGTTGTCCAGCTGGCCGAGCACCTCCGCGCACAGGCCGAGCGCCAGCTTGGGCGGGGCCTCGCCGGGGAAGGCGTCGTAGATCGCGTCGAAGGAGAGCGCGGCGCCCTCGAAGTCGCCGGTGACCAGGGCGGCCACACCCCGATACCACACCACCCGCCAGTCGTCGGGCCGTTCTCCGTCCAGTTCGGCCAGACTCATCAGCGCGCCCTGGTGGTCGCCGCTCTCCAGCCGGGCGCGGATCTGCCGCAGCCGGGTCTCCACGGTCTGCGCGGGCGCCGCGGCCAGCGCGCCCATCAGCTCGGCCGGCGCGGAGGTCATCAGGCCCGCCAGGAAACCGGCGTTGGGATCGGCCGGGTCGACCAGCGGGACCGGCAGGGCGAGCGCCGCGACGGGCGTGTCGACGGGCTTGACCAGGGCCGGCGGGACGAGGGCCGGGGCGGGGGCCTGCCCGCGCTTGCGCGCCGCCCGTGCCGGCCGCGCCCCCAGCCGGGACACCTCCCCGTCCGGCAGCGGGAACAACTCCGTGTCCGTGACCTTCACTTCGGGTCCGAACAGCGTCGACAGCGCGGGCCGGGCCCGACCGGTCTGAAGCGAGACGACCTCCCGCAGCACGCCCGTCAGCTGTTCGGCCATCTCCTGCGCGGAGGCGAACCGGCGGGCCGGATCGGGGTCGGTGGCGCGGACGAGCAGCCGGTAGAAGGACTCGTAGCGGCGGAAGACCTCGATGGTGTCGGGGTCGGGCAGGGAGTCGGCGTAGACGGTCGTGTAGCCCTGGAAGTCGAAGGTGAGCACCGCCAGGGTGCGGCCCACCGTGTAGAGGTCGCTGGCCACCGACGGGCCGGTCTCGGCGACCTCCGGCGCCTGGTAGCCGACCGTGCCGTAGATCGCCGACTCCTCGTCGTCCATCCTGCGGACCGCGCCCATGTCGATCAGCTTGAGCTGGTCCTCGGTCTGGATGGCGTTGTCGACCTTGAAGTCGCAGTACAGCAGGTTCCGGCTGTGCAGATGGCCGAGCGCCTCCAGGGCCTCGATACCGTAGGCGCACGCCTGTTCCACCGGCAGCGGGTCGCGCCGGCCGTCCGGTGCCCGGCGGGCGTTGGCGATCTCCTTCAGGGACTTGCCGCCGACGTACTCCATGACGATGTAGCCGTCGAGGGAGCCGGTGCGCTGGTCCAGGTGTTCCACGAAGTTGTAGATCCGCACGATGTTGGCGTGCTCGATCTCCGCGAGGAAGCGCCGCTCGGAGATGGCCGCGGCCATCGCGTCCTGGTCGCCGGTGTCCAGCAGGCCCTTGAGCACCACCCACCGGTCGGAGACGGCCCGGTCCACCGCCAGGTAGACCCAGCCGAGCCCACCGTGCGCGAGACACCCCGCGACCTCGTACTGGCCGTGCACGATGTCCCCGGCCTTCAGCTTGGGCACGAAGGAGTACGGGTGCCCGCACTTGGTGCAGAAACCTTCCGTGCGGCCCGGCCGGTCGCCCCGGGCCCGGCCGACCGGCGCCCCGCAGTCCGACCGCGAGCAGAACCGCTTGCGCTCGGGCACCTCCGGGTTCTCCAGCACCATCGCGCGCGGGTCGGGCCGCGGCACCTGCGGCACGGAGACCAGACCGACGCCCAGCCGCCCGCGGGTGGAGGTGCCGGACGAGGACCCCGAGCTGCGCACCGACACCGAGCGGCCCGTGGACTTCCCCGACACCGACCGGGAGAGCCGCCCGGACACCGAGCGGCGCGACCTCGACGACTGCGAGGAGGTACGGGAACTGCGGGAGCTGCGCGAACTGCCCGAGCTCACCGAGCCTTTGGTGACGCCGGTCGGGGGCGAGCCGACCATCCCGCTCGCGGAGACGACCGGCGCCAGACCGCACGTGTCGCAGTACAGCTCGCCGCCGCCGACGTCCTCGTACGTGCCCTCGCAGCCCGGCCGCTGGCAGGTCTGCCCCGGCTGACTCATGACTGGTCCCCCTTACGGTCCTGCGGCGCGCGCACGCTGCCGAGTGCCTCCGCCGCCGCCTGCTGGTAGCGCAGCACGGCCTGCTCGGCCACGCGCAGGTCGCAGGGCGCGCTCCACAACATGCGGCGGGCCGCGTCGTACCGCTCGATGAGCAGCGGGTCCTCGGCCAGGCCGTGCCGGACGGTCTTCGCCCGGTAGGCGTCGAGCCGGCCGCGCAGCTCGGCGCGGACCGCGAGCGGCGCGGTGACCGCGGTCAACGACTCGCGGGCGCGCAGCAGTTCGTCCTCCGCCTTGCGCTCCAGGGACTCCAGCAGCGGGGAGAGCCGGTGCCACTGGGCCTGCCTGCGGTACTCGGCGGCGGTCGCCAGCTGCTCCTGGAGCGCGGTCGGCGGCCCGCTCACCACCGGCACCTCCGTCGCGGCGATCTTCGCCAGCACCTCGCCGCGCGCGGTGCGGGCCTCGGCGAGCGTGCGGTCCGCGCGCGAGAGGACGTCCCGCAGCCGGATCAGCCGCGTCTCGGCGTCCTGGCGCACCGTCAGCACCGCGTCGATCTCCCGGCGCACGTCCTCCAGGGCGCGCGCCTCACGGTCGTACACCGTCGTGTCCGGGCGTCCGCCGCCGGGCGCCGAACTGCCCTCGGTCGGCACCCAGAACGCGAGCGGGTCGGCGACGACGTCCTCGCGCAGCCTGGTCAGCGTGCGCGTGATCCGCTCCAGGTCGTCCCCGGCCGGATGCTCACCCGGGCGCACCCCGACGGAGTGCGCGAGTCCCCGGGTGCGCTGGAGTTCCGCGGCGAGTAAATCGATCCGCGCGGGCAGCGCCGACCACACGGCGTCGGCGGCGACGATCACGTCCAGGCT
Organism: Streptomyces sp. NPDC053076; assembly: GCF_044546845.1. NCBI lineage: Bacteria > Bacillati > Actinomycetota > Actinomycetes > Kitasatosporales > Streptomycetaceae > Streptomyces > Streptomyces sp. NPDC053076. Next base: position 398,441 of record NZ_JBITZL010000002.1, read on the forward strand.
CGTCGCGTACAGCTCGTTCATCCGGTCCACCAGCGCGGACAGCGTGAACGACTCGCTCAGCCTGCCGTGCGCGCTTCCGGTGACGGTCACCGACTCGCCGCGCAGCAGCCCGGTCAGCTCCGCCAGATCCTCGCGGCTGGACCAGCGGCGCCGGGCGCGGATCTCCCGGGCGGAGCGCAGCGCGGCCGTGTAGGCGTCGAAGTACCCCCACAGCAGGGTGATCCGGTCGTCCGCGGCCTGCCAGCGTTCCTTGGTGACGCCAGCCAGCTCGGCACCTTCGAGGAGTCTGCGGCCCGCATGGTCCTGCAGGGCCAGCAGCGAGGTCTCGATCGCCTCGTGCTCCTGGCCGAGCCGCGCCAGCGCACGGTCCACCTCGTCCCGGTCCATCACCGGCCCGGCGGGGTCCGTGACGCCCATCGATCACCTCTCGCTTGCTGTGTGTTCCGGTCGGGTGTGGTTCAACTGCCGCGCAGGTACTGCGGCTCGGGCGGCTTCGACGCGGACGGGTCCTCGCCCAGTGTCGCCGACAGCCACCTGTCGTACGACGTCTGCCAGCCGTGCGCGCGATAGTCCACCAGAACGCGGTTGACCCGGCGTACCAGATCGGTGGCGTCCTCCTTCATCGCCACGCCGTAGTACTCCTCCGTGAACGCCGCGCCCTTCAGTTCGACGGTCGGGTCCTGGGCGGCCTGGCTCGCGGCGAGCGCGCCGTCGGTCACCACCGCGTCCGCTTCACCGAGTTGCAGCCGGACCAGGCAGTCCAGCTGGCTGGGGACGGTGGTGGAGATGTCCGTGGAGGCGGGCAGCCGGCCGGCCTTCTTGTCGGCGTCCAGCTTGGCGTACGCGGTCGAACCGGCCGCCGTGCACACCTTCTTGCGCGCCAGCGAGTCGTTGTAGCCGGTCACCGGCGACGACTTGGACGCGAGGACCTGCTGGCCGGTCTTGAAGTAGGGGGCGGAGAACGCGACCTGCTGGAGCCGTTCGCAGGTGATCGTCATGGTACGTACGACCATGTCCACGCGCCCGTCCTGGATCGCGGGGATGCGCCGGCTGGTCGGGATCGCCTTGAACTGCACCGCGTCCGGGTCGCCGAGGATGTCCTGCGCGATCTGATGCGCCAGGTCGATGTCGAAACCCTCCAGCTGGGCGCCCTCGGTGTTCGGGTTGCGGTAGCCCCAGTGGTAGCTGTTCTGGTCCACGCCCACGATCAGTTTGCGCTTGGCGCCCGTGCGGGCCTTGATGGCGGCGATCGTCGGCCCGTCGGCGCCGGAGGGGGCGAGCGTCTGCCGGTGCGCCTCGGCGTCCTCGCACCCGTCGACGCGGGCCTGGGTGCCGGTGGCGAGCCTCCGTCCGGCCTGCCGCGGGGCGTCCGGCGTCTTCTGGGTGCACGGCAGCAGCAGGGCGAACGCGAGCGCCAGCGCGCACAGCACCGCCATGGCGGCGACCCCGCCCCAGCCCCGCAGGGAGGTCCGCGCACGGCTCACGTACATCGCCTTGCCCCCTGTCACCGGTACTCCGAAAGTCTGCGTCCGATGCCGGCGACGGCGCCGGCCGCTGCCAGCACCGCGAGGACGGCGGCGCCCACCGGCAGGCCGGTCATGGCGTCGCGTCCGTCGGTGGCCGCCTGCCGGAACTCGGCCTGCTCGTGGTCGATGGCCCGGGCGAGATTGCGGTCGACGCTGTCGAAGCACTCGCCGGTCGCGCCCTTGGCGCCGATCACCTTGTCCAGGGCCTGCTGGTAGTTGCCGTTCTCGTCCTCGGCCCGGGCCGAGGCGTGGCGCTGCTTCCACACCGCCATGTTCCCCTGGGCCGCCTCGACCGGTGTGGTGCCCCCCTGGTCGTCGGCGAGCTTCGCGGCCTCGGACAGCCCTGCGCCGAGCACGGTCATGTCCTTGTCGAAGGCGTAGTAGTAGGCGTCGTACGGCTTGCCGTCGACCGTGATGGTCTCCGCGCCGCGCGCCACCAGGCTCAGGTTCTCGTTCCCGCGTGCCTTCAGGGAGGCGATGCGGGCGTCGTGCAGCACGTTGAGCGAGCGGATCCCGTGGTCGTAGGAGCCGTCGAGCCCGGACCGGGCGACCGCGTGTCCGACGACCAGCCACAGCAGGGCGACGGTGGTCGCGGCGGAGGCGGCGACCAGGCCGTGGTTGAGGACGCGGTTGGTGCGCCGGTACATCCGGTGCTGGGCCAGGCCGAGCACGGCGAGGGCGAGCAGGCCGAGCGTGATCGCCGTCCAGGGGTACGGTCTCGCGTCCCCGTAGTCGGCGTCGAGCCGGCGGTTCTCCGTGGTGTAGAGCGTCTCCGCCGCCGGGAGCATCTCCTTCTGCATCTTCTCGTTGGCGTACCGCAGATAGGCGCCGCCCACCGGATAGCCCTGCCGGTTGTACGTCCGGGCCCGCTCGATGAGGCCCTTGTACTCGGGCAGCAGCCGGTTCAGCCTGGCGATGGTCGCCTCGGAGGCCGATCCGGGCTCGGCGTTGGCGGCGGCGGTGACGAGCCCGGCGGCGGCGGTCCGGATGTCCTTCTCGTACCGGTCGCGGGAGCCCGCGTTCTCCTGGCCGCCCGCCAGGAAGCCGCTGGAGGCGGCGGTGTTGGCGTCGGCCAGCGACCGGTAGATGCCGGCCGCCCCGGAGCTGAGCGGCTGGCTGCGGCGCAGCACGTCGTCGGCGGCGGCCGAGCGCGCACTGGTCTGCCAGGCGGTGACCGCCCCGAAGGCGACGACCACCAGGGCCAGCACCGCACCGATGATCCGCAGCCGCCCCGGCTCGGTCGTCGCGGCGGCCCGCACTCGCTCGGCACCCTCGGCGAAGGCGGTCCGGCGCGCGGGCGGCGGCACGGCCGCGACGGCGGTGCCGGGCCGCCCGGGCTGGGCGGGAACGCCGGGTGTACCGGGGGCGCCGGGCGTACCGGGGGCGCCGGGCGTACCGGGGACGCCGGTGGATCCGGGGAGGCCGGCGAATACGGTCGGCGGCGGCGCGCTGCTCTTCGGCGGGTGTGTCACTCGACCTCCCCCATGGTCATCTGTTCGCCGCCAAGTATCGCCGCCCGGGCCGGCAATCCGCACCGGCCTTCACTGGATCTTGATCGGATCGCAGCGTGCGCCGCTCATGAATACGCCGGGTGCGTTTGTTCGGTTCCCCGCGGGTGCCGGGTGCCGGGTGCCGGGTGCCGGGTGCCGGGTGCCGGGTGCCGCCCGGGGCGCCCGGTGCCCGCCGCCGCTCAGGGTTCCCGGTGTTCGTGGGCGGCCTGCTCCAGTTCCGCCGCCTCCGCCTCGGCCAGGCGGGTCTCGGCCGCCACGTCGATCGACCGGGTCAGCCACCAGTACAGCAGGGCGGAGACCGGCAGCCCGATGAACAGGGAGATGTCGGCTCCGCCGAGCGCCTCGGCGGCGGGACCGACGTACAGGGTCCCGACGGAGAAGAAGGGGACCATGACGGCGAAGCCGACGAGGTACGCGATGATGCCGTGCCAGCCCCACCGCCCGTAGATGCCGTTCGGGTTGAAGATCTCGGCGATGGCGTAGTGCCCGCGGCGCACCACGTAGTAGTCCATGAGGTTCACCGCGGTCCACGGGATGAACAGGTAGAGCACCAGCAGCAGGAAGTTCTCGAAGTTCTCCAGGAAGTTCGACGTCGCGGCCAGCGCGCCGACGAGCGAGAGCGCGGCGGTGAACGCGAGGGTGACCAGTCGTACGGCGAGCGTCGGCCGGACCCGTCTGAAGGAGTCGATGGCGCTGATGAGGGTCAGCGACCCGCCGTACATGTTCAGCGCGGTCACCGACACCAGGCCCAGTGCCGAGAACAGCAGCACGATCGCGCCGAACCCGCTGAACACCTTGTCACCCGCGTTGTCGATCGACGGGATCGTGTCGAAGTCCTTGCCGGCCCAGGCGGCCAGCAGCGTCCCGAGCACCATCAGCCAGACCCCGCCGAGCGCGGAGCCGAAGTAGGTCCAGTAGAAGGTCTTGCGGACGGTCACGTCCGGCGGGAGGTAGCGGGAGTAGTCCGAGACGTAGATGGCCCAGCTGATCTGGTAGCCCGCGACCACGCCGAACTGGGCGAGGAAAGGCGTCCACTTGAAGGCGCCCAGGTCGAAGGAGCCCGCGGGGTAGTGCAGGGTGACCAGGACGCCCACGGTGAAGATCCCGAAGATCACCAGGAAGAGGTACGTCAGGAACCGCTCGGCCTTGTGGATGACGTCGTAGCCCACCAGCGCGACGGCCAGCGCCACCACGGTGACCACCACCACCCACAGCTTGACGCCCCCGTGCACCGTGGTGTGCAGGGCCTCGGCGGCGAGGCTGCTGTTGAAGACGTTGAACCCCGCGTACTGCACATAGGCGAAGAGCCACACCAGCAGGGCGCCGACGTAGCCGAACTGCGGCCGCGACTGGATCATCTGCGGCAGGCCCAGCTGGGGGCCCTGGGCCGAGTGGAACGCCATGAAGAACGTGCCGATCACGGTGCCGGAGACGATGGCCAGCAGAGACCAGACGAGGTTGCCGCCCTCGGTGATGCTGACCAGCCCCACCGCCAGGGTGGCGATCTGGGCGTTGGACATGAACCACAGCGGACCCAGATGCCACAGTTTCCCGTGCCGCTCGTCCAGCGGGACGTAGTCGATGGACCGGACCTCAAGGCCGGACACCCTTGGCTCGGCCGATGTGCTCATGGTGCCTCCCGAGGACGGGCCCGCCCTTCAGGTCACATTGTTGCCCGGCTCCCCTCCGGCGACGACTCGGGTCGGTCCGGCTCCCAGTGCCCTCGCGCCCGCTCCTGGGCCTTGGGCCCCGCCCCCAGCCGGTCCAGGCCCAGCAGGGCCGCGCCCAGGACCGGGCTCGCCGTGACGATGCGCGCGGTGGCCTTGGGGGCGCGGACGGCCAGGAGGTCGCGGACGGTGTCGTTCAGCTGGGCGTGGCCGCCCGTGAGGACCCCGCCGCCCAGCAGCACCGGGGTCTCCTCGGTGAGGAGGTCCAGGCGGCTGAGGGCGACCGTGGCCATCACCGTGACCTCCTCCGCGAGCCGGGTGACGAGCGTGCGGGCCACCCGGTCACCGTCCGCCGCCGTGGCGAAGAGGACGGGGGCCAGCTCGTGCCGCCGGTCGTGGCCGATGTGCTGCAGGTGCAGGGCCTCGATGAGCGCGTACATGGTCGGCAGGCCGAAGTACGCGGGGAGGGTGCGGACGAGGGAGGTGGGTTCACCGCGGCCGTCCTCCGCGCGGGCCGCGTGCCACAGGGCCTCCTCGGCCAGGCCCCAGCCGCCGCCCCAGTCACCGGAGATACGGCCGATGGCCGGGAAGCGGGCGGTACGGCCGTCGGGGCGCATGCCCACGCAGTTGATGCCCGCCCCGCACACCACCGCCACACCGCGCGGCTCGGCGACGCCCGCGCGCAGGATCGCGAAGGTGTCGTTGCGGACCTCCACCGACGTCCCCCACGCGCGCGCGTGCAGGGCTTCCGCCAGCTGCTGCTCCTCCACCGGGAGGTCGGCGTTGGCCAGGCAGGCCGACACATGGGAGACGGACGGCACACCCGCGTCCGCGAAGGCGCGCGCGACCGGTTCGGCCAGCGCGTCCAGCGCCGCCGGCACCCCCACCGCGGGCGGCCGGAAGCCGCCGCCACGGGCCGTGGCCAGGACCTCGCCGGCGGCGGTGACGACGGCCACGTCGGTCTTGCTGTTGCCCGCGTCGATGGCGAGAACCGTCGGCGGCTGTGCGGTCAGGCCCACGCCAGGTGCTCCCGGTTGTGTGCGACGAGCCGGTCGGTGAGGGTGTCGGCGTACGCGTACTGGCCGATCAGGGGGTGCGAGAGCAGCGCGCGGAAGACGCGGTCCCGGCCGCCGCGCAGGGCCGCCTCCAGCGCCAGGTCCTCGTACGCCGTCACGTTCGCGATCAGGCCCGCGAAGAGGGGGTCCAGCTCCGGCACCGGCAGCGGGACCGGTCCCTGCGGGCCGACCGCCGCCTGCACCTCGATCACCGCGTCGTCCGGGAGGAAGGGCAGCGTGCCCCTGTTGAGCGTGTTCACCACCTGGTACGGGCTTCCTCCGCCGCCGAGCAGCGCCGCCGCCAGGTCGACGGCCGCCTCCGAGTAGAAGGCGCCGCCGCGCTTGGCGAGCAGCGCCGGCTTCTCGTCCAGGGCCGGGTCGCCGTACATCGCCAGCAGTTCCCGCTCCATGGCGGCCACCTCCGCGGCCCGGGACGGCTTGGAGCGCAGTTCGCGGACGACCTCGTCGTGCGCGTAGTAGTAGCGCAGGTAGTAGGAGGGGATCACGCCCAGGCGGTCCAGCAGGGGGCGGGGCAGACGGACGTCGTCGGCGATGGCCTCGCCGTGCTCGGCCAGGAGCTTCGGCAGGACGTTCTCGCCTTCCGGGCCCCCCAGTCGCACACCTGTTTCCCAGGTGAGGTGGTTCAGGCCCACATGGGCCAGATGCACATCGGCCGGTGCCGCGCCCAGCAGGGCCGCGAACTTCCGCTGGAAGCCGATCGCCACGTTGCACAGGCCGACCGCCCGGTGCCCGGCCTGGAGCAGGGCACGGGTGACGATGCCGACCGGGTTGGTGAAGTCGATGATCCACGCCCGCGGGTTGGCACGGCGGACCCGTTCGGCGATGTCGAGGACGACCGGGACGGTGCGCAGGGCCTTGGCCAGGCCGCCCGCGCCGGTGGTCTCCTGGCCGATACAGCCGCACTCCAGCGGCCAGGTCTCGTCCTGCTCGCGGGCCGCCTGGCCGCCGACGCGCAGCTGGAGCAGGACGGCGTCGGCGCCGTCGACACCCGCGTCCAGGTCGTCGGTGGTGACGATCCGGCCGGCGTGGCCCTGCTTGGCGAAGATGCGGCGGGCCAGTGGGCCCACCAGTGCCAGGCGTTCGGCGGCCGGGTCCACGAGGACGAGTTCCTCGATGGGCAGGGTGTCCCTGAGGCGCGCGAAACCGTCGATGAGTTCGGGGGTGTAGGTCGAGCCTCCGCCGACCACGGTGAGTTTCATACGAGGTTCAACCCTTCACTCCGGTGAGCGTGACGCCCTCGACGAACGCCTTCTGGGCGAAGAAGAACACGAGGATCACGGGGGCCATGACCAGCACCGTCGCTGCCATGGTCAGGTTCCAGTCGGTGTGGTGGGCGCCCTTGAAGGACTCCAGGCCGTAGGACAGGGTCCAGGCGCCGGGGTTCTCCGAGGCGTAGATCTGCGGGCCGAAGTAGTCGTTCCAGGCGGAGAAGAACTGGAAGAGGGCCACGGCGGCGATGCCCGGCTTCGCCATCGGCAGGACCACCCGCAGCAGGGTCCTGAGGTCGCCGCAGCCGTCCACCTTCGCCGCGTCCAGGTACTCGTTCGGGATCGTCATCAGGAACTGGCGCAGCAGGAAGACGGAGAACGCGTCCCCGAACGCCATCGGGACGATCAGCGGCCACAGGGTGCCCGACAGGTCCAGCTGCTTCGCCCAGAACAGGTACATCGGGATGACGACCACCTGCGGCGGCAGCATCATCATCGAGATCACCAGCATGAGCGACAGATTGCGGCCCCGGAAGCGGAACTTGGCGAGCGCGTACGCCACCGGGAGCGAGGACACCACGGTCAGGACGGTGCCCAGCCCGGCGTAGAGCAGCGTGTTCTTCCACCAGGTGAGGAAGCCGGGCGTGTCGAAGACCTTCCGGTAGTTGCCCCACTCCCAGGTGTGCGGGATCAGGTCCCGGCTCAGGGCCTGGCTGTCGCTCATCAGCGAGGTCAGGAACACGAACACGAACGGCAGCGTGAAGAACAGCGCGGCGGCGACACCGAGCGAGTGGACCGCGATCCACTCCAGCACCGCCTTGCGGCGGGCGGTGCGTTCGGCCCCGGAGACGAGCGGCGCCGGTTTCACCGGCTGCCGCAGTACTTGGGTCATGGTCAGTCACCTGCCTGGATCAGGCCGCCCCGGCGCCGCATCAGCAGCGCGGTGAACGCCATCGACAGGGCGAACAGCACCAGCGCCACCACGCAGGCCGAGCCGTAGTCGAAGCGCTGGAAGCCGAGGTTGTAGACGAGCTGGGGGAGGGTGAGTGTGGACTTGTCGGGGTAGCCGGGCTCGAACTGGGTGCCCGCGCCCTGGATCACACCGGAGGCGACCTTCCCCGCGACCAGCGGCTGCGTGTAGCACTGCATGGTCTGGATCACGCCGGTGACCACGGCGAACATCACGATGGGGGAGATGTTCGGCAGCGTGACGTAGCGGAAACGCTGCCACGCGGACGCGCCGTCCAGCTCGGCCGCCTCGTACTGCTCCGCCGGTACGTCGAGCAGCGCGGCCATGAAGATGACCATCAGGTCGCCGACGCCCCACAGGAAGAGCAGGGTCAGGGCCGGCTTGGACCAGGCGGGGTCGGTGAACCAGCCCGGTGCGGGGACACCGACCTTCTCCAGAAGGGAGTCGACCGGGCCCGTACCGGGGTTGAGCAGGAAGGCGAAGGCCATGGTCGCGGCGACCGGCGGGGCGAGGTACGGCAGGTAGAACAGGGTGCGGAAGACGCCCGTCCCCGTCTTGATCCTGGTGATGAGCAGGCCGATGCCGAGCCCGAAGAGCACCCGGAGGGTCACCACCACGACGACCAGCCACAGCGTGTTGCGCAGGGCGGGCCAGAACAGCGGGTAGTGCTCGAAGACGTACGTCCAGTTCTTCCCGCCGCTCCACCGCGGCGGCCGGAAGCCGTCGTAGTGCATGAAGGAGAAGTAGGCCGTGGAGATCAGCGGGTAGGCGAAGAAGACCGCGAAGCCGATCAGCCACGGTGACATGAAGGCGAGGGTGACGAGGGCCGAGCGCCGGCGTTTCGACGCGAGGGTGACGGTGCTCATCACTGCGCCTGCGCGATGTCCGTGTCGATCTGCGCGGCCGTCTTCTTCAGCCCGGCCTTCAGGTCGGTGGCCTTGCCGCTCTCGTAGTCGTAGCCGAACTGCTGGATCGTCACCAGGTACACACCGCCGTTGACCGAGGCGGGCGTGCTGGTGGAGTTCGGGTTGCCGGCGATGTCGAGGAAGGTCTTGAACCGCGGGTCGTACTTCAGCTTCGGGGACTTCAGCGCGGCGAACGTGGAGGGCACGTTGTGGATGTCGTTGGCGAAGCCGACCACCGCGTCCGTGTCCGTCGTCATGTACTTCACCAGCTCCCAGGCCGCGTTCTGCTTGTGACTGGTGGCGGCGATGCCCGCGATGGTGCCGGTGATGTAGCCCTTGCCGTACTGGTCGGCCTGGTCGTCCGGGACGGGCAGCGGGGCCACGCCGATCTCGAACTCCGGCTTGGCCTCCTCGGCCATTCCGAGCCGCCACTCGCCGTCGAGCTGCATGGCGACCTGACCGGTGTGGAACGGGTGCCTGGCGCCCCACTCGTCGCCCAGCGTGGCCCGGAACCTCTCCAGCTTCTGGAATCCGCCGAGTTCGTCCACGAGCTTCTTCTGGAGGGTGAAGCCCTTTTCGAACGCGGGGTCCTTGGCGATGTTCGACTTGCCGTCCTGGTCGAAGTAGGTCGGCGAGAACTGCCCGAAGTAGTGCTCGGTCGTGGACTCCCAGCCGTGATAGTTCGGCATGAACCCGAGCTGCTGGTAGCCGTCGCCCCGGGTGATGGTCAGCTTCTTGGCGTCCGCCTCGAATGCGGACCAGGTCTTCGGCGGGGTCTTGATACCGGCCTCGGCGAACGCCGTCTTGTTGTAGTAGAGGCCGTACGCGTCGCCCAGCAGCGGCACCGCGCAGCGGTTCCCGTCGAACCGGGTGTACTCGTTCATCGGCTTCGGGAACGTCTTCTCCGGGTCGATGTCCGACCTCTTGAAGAACGGGTTCAGATCCACCAGCGCGCCCGAGGAACAGAACCTGCCCACGTTGTTGGTGGTGAAGGACGAGATCACGTCCGGGGCCTTGTCGCCGCCGGCGCGCAGCGCCTGGTTGATCTTGTCGTCGGTCATGTTGCCGACGACGTTCACGTGGATGTGGGGGTGGGCCTGTTCGAAGCCGGCGACCAGCGATTTGACCGCCTTCACCTCGTTCGGCGCGCTCCAGGCGTGCCAGAAGTTGATCGTCGTGTCCTTCGACGGGTCGTCCGAGGCGCCGGAGCCGGACTGGCCGGTACAGGCGGTGGTGAGCAGGGCCAGCGACGCGGTCAGGGCAAAAGCCGTTTTTCGGGCGATCGACGGTATGACTTCGGGCATGGCGAGGTCTCCCAGGGACGGGTGGACGGAAGAGAAGGTGCTGCCGGGGTGCGCGGGGTTCAGCGTGAGGTGTCGAAGACCTCGTCGCGGGTGGCGGCGAGCGCGGACTCCAGTGCGCCGCGCAGCACGGGGTGTTCGCGGACGTCGCCGACGACCAGCCGGGGCCGGGCCGCGGCCAGCTCCTCCAGCTCGGCCTGGACGAGGGCGCGCAGCACCTCGCCACCGGCCGTCAGGGCGGAGCCGCTGAGGACGACGAGTTCGGGGTCGAGGACGGAGACGAGCGAGGCGAGACCGGTGGCCAGCCGGGTGGCGTACGCCTGGAGCAGTTCCCGGTGGGGGCCGCCCGCGTGGTCGGCGGCGCGGGCCACGAGTTCGGCGGCGGCATCGGTGTGCGGTCCCGCGGGGACGTCCGCGATGCCGAGTTCCCGGGCCAGCTTCGGTACGGCCTGGGAGCCCGCGAGTTCCTGGTAGCCGCCGCTGTTGGCCTTGGTGACCTGCCGCACCAGCGGGGTGCCCGGCACCGGCAGGAAACCGACCTCGCCGGCCCCGCCGGTCCAGCCGCGGTGCAGCCGGCCGCCGAGGACCAGGGCGGCGCCGAGGCCCTCCTCGTTCCACAGCAGCACGAAGTCCGCGTGGCCGCGGGCAGCGCCGAGCCGCTGTTCGGCGATGGCGACGAGGTTGACGTCGTTCTCGTACTCCACCGGCATCGGCAGCGCCGCCGCGAGTTCGTCGAGCAGCGTGGGGGAGTGCCAGCCGGGCAGGTGGGAGGCGTAACGCAGCCGCCCGGTGTTGGGGTCGAAGGCACCGGGTGTGCCGATGACCAGCCGGTGCACGTCGGACCGGGCGAGCCCGGCGGCCTTGACGGCGCCGTCGAGGGCGTCGGTGACCTGCTGGGCGACCGGTTGCGCCGGTCGCCGGCCGGGGGTGGGCAGCTCGTGCTCGCCGACCGTGCGGCCGGTCACGTCGGCGACCGCGGCGCGGATGCGGTCCGGGGTGACATCGAGTCCGGCGGCGTACGCGGCACCGGGATTGACCGCGTACAGCTGGGCGTTGGGGCCCGGCCGGCCCTCGCTGGTGCCGGTGACCCGCACGAGTCCGGCCGCCTCCAGGCGGGCCAGCAGCTGCGAGGCGGTGGGCTTGGACAGGCCGGTGAGCTTGCCGATCCGGGTGCGTGACAGCGGCCCGTGCTCCAGCAGCAGGTCCAGGGCGGCGCGGTCGTTCATGGCGCGCAGGACGCGCGGGGTGCCCGGCGTACCGGCGGTTCCTGCCATGGGGTCGACACCTGCCTTTCCAGCCGCCCAGCTTTTCAGTGACCTCGGCGCGACGTCCAGTCTTGATCACCGGCCGCCCGAAGATCACTGTTAGGAAAGTTTCCTATTTGGGTGGGAGGAACGTAAGCCGAGGACGAAGGGGGCGTCAATAGACAACGCCCCCGAGGCAACAGAGTCGTTACCTCGGGGGCGTCGGTGGCGGGGCACGGGTGGCCCTCGGCGACTACGCGACTGCCACGGACTACGCGACCGTCACGGACTACGCGACCGCCATGGACTACGCGACCGTCACGGGACTGCGCGACCGCCGCGGACTACTTGACCGTCACGTGGTCGCCGACGGACGTCTTCGCGGCCGTGGAGGCCGTACCGGCGAAGACGAAGCGGTAGCCGCCGCTCCGGGTCGCCTTCACGGTGGTGGACAGGGCGCCCCCGGTGCCGGAGGTGATCGTCTTGAGGTTCGTGTACGAGCCGCCGTCCGCCTTGAACTGGAGGACGACCTTCTGCCCCTGGTAACCGGTGTACTTGCCGGCCGTCCAGTTCGCGCGCGTCAGCTTGCCCTTGACGGTCAGCGTCCCGCCCTTCACCACGGGCTCCGGGGCTGCGTCGGTGGTCAGCCGGGTGGCGCGCAGCACCTTCACCGAGGCGAGGCCGCCCCAGGCCGTCATGTCGTTCTCGCTGTGCAGGTAGTCGTCCGAGACGGTCTCGTCGCTGTGCACGTAGATGCCCGCCGCCTTCCAGGTGGCGGCGTCGGCGGCCTCGTACAGAGACATGCCCGGATCGGCGAGGATCTTCTCGGTGCAGTTCTCGGTGACCGTCGTGCCGGTCGTGGCGGTCGCCTCGCAGACGGGTGGCGTGTCCGGGCTCAGGTCGTTGTCCATCGACTTCAGGGTGCCGAGGTACAGCATCACCGCCTGCACGGTCTTCTTCTGGTCGATGACCAGGTTCTTGGGCCGGGTCAGGGTGTACGAGACCGGTACGGTCACCGCCTCGGTGGTGCCCACCACGACCGGCTTGCCGTGGTTCACGGTCACGCCGGAGAACTTGAGGTCCGGCGTACCGGCCGCCGAGGCGGCGGGCGCGGCCAGGCCGGCCAGGGCGAGGGCACCGGACAGGGCGGTACCCATGGCGAGCTTTCGCATGCTTCCCCACATTCGAGACGGGCCCCTGGGCGGCATGGCGCTCCAGAACAAGGGCCCGTTGTGGTGGTGACCCTAAAGGATCAGCGGATGTGGACGGAACGCGGGGTTCCTGTGTGGACGATCTGTGGCCCGAGCCGCGTCAGGGCCGCGTCACGCGTGCGTCACGGAGGTGGTCTTCGCTGGTCAGAGCGCCTGCATGCGCAGTTTGCCGCCCCCCTTGTGCGCTTGTCGGCTTGTCCGGTCCGCAGGCGGGGGCTGCGCAGGGCGAGCGCGGTCGTGGCGCTGTGCCGGACGACGAGGCGGGGGAGACGGCGTGCGCGGACGCCAGGCGGCGCTGCAGACGCGGGCGCGGAGGGGGATGCCGACGGCGGCGCGGGTGAACGAGCGTGCTGAACCGTTCGGCTACTTCGCCGGAGGCGTCGACCGCTGGGGGGCGATCGGTGCCGTCGCCGCCGCCTGCGGGGAGTCCGCGTTGGAGTACACCGACGGGGCCGCCACCGTCGCCGTCGCGTCCGGGGTGTCCTCCACGTCCTCGACCGCCGTCGCGCCGCCCACGATGCGGATGCTCGCCGCGTCGAACGCCCGCTTGATCCGCCAGCGCAGCTCCCGCTCCACCGTCACCGACTTGCCGGGCATCGTCCTGGCCGACACCCGCACCACCATGGAGTCGATCAGCACCGAGTCGAGGCCGAGCACCTCGATGGGGCTCCACAGCAGCTCGTTCCAGGGCTCTTCCTTGGTCATCTTCTCGGCGACCTCGTCCAGCGTGGCCTTGACCTTGTCCGGGTCCTCGCTCGCCTTCACGGTCACGTCGACCCCGGCCGTCGCCCAGCCCTGCGACAGGTTCCCGATCCGCTTGACCTCGCCGTTGCGGACGTACCAGATCTCACCGCTGTCGCCGCGCAGCTTGGTCACACGCAGCCCGACCTCGATCACCTCGCCGGAGGCCACACCCGCGTCGATCACGTCACCGACGCCGTACTGGTCCTCCAGGATCATGAAAACGCCGGACAGGAAGTCCGTGACCAGGTTCCGCGCGCCGAAACCGATCGCCACGCCCGCGACACCGGCCGACGCCAGCAACGGCGCAAGGTTGATCTTGAAGGTGCCCAGCACCATCAGCGCGGCCGTGCCGAGGATGAGGAAGCTCGCCACCGAGCGCAGCACCGAGCCGATCGCCGCCGAGCGCTGCCGACGCCGTTCGGCATTGACCAGCAGCCCGCCCAGCGCACCGCCTTCCGAGGTCTGCGGGGCGCGGCCCATCCGGTCGATCAGCTTGCTGATCGCCCGTCGCACCGCCGCCCGGAGCGCCACCGCCACGACCACGATCAGCAGGATCTGCAGACCCATCGCGAGCCACGTCGACCAGTTCCGCTCGACCCAGCTCGCCGCGTTCGTCGCGCTCTCCTGGGCGTCCTGGAGCGACGGCACGGCCGGGGCCGTGGACCCCGAGGGGGACGGCGACGGGGACGGCGACGCACCGGCGGCCAGCAGGACGGCGGGCAGGGACGACACGGCAGGTACCTCCAAGGTGCTGCGCGGTCCGTACCGGCGTGCGGTCAAGGTCACGAAAAGGTCACCGGACGGACAGGACAACCACACTAACGGGGCATCGTGTGTGCCTCGGGCCGATCGGCACAGGAGGCGGGAAGGAGAGACACGGCTCACGCGGGCTTGAACAGGCCGCGGTCCGGGGGATGAATCAGGTGTGGTCGAAAACACTCCCAGCCCGTTACCGGGACATGGTGGCGCTTCCACCAGGCATGAGGGGAGACTGACTGCAGATCGTCCCGGCGCAAGCCACGCGCCGCCGACGCCCAAGGAGGCACCCGTGCCGCATGTCCTGGTCCTCAACGCGTCGTACGAGCCGCTCGGCGTCGTACCGCTCCGCCGCGCGCTCGTCCTCGTCCTGGAGAACAAGGCTGTCTCCCTCGAGGAATCCGGCGCCTATCTGCACAGCGCAACCGTCACAGTCCCCGCACCCAGCGTGGTCCGGCTCAAGCGATTCGTCCGGGTTCCCTATCGGGGGCCCGTTCCTCTTACCCGCCGGGCGCTGTTCGCCCGGGACGGGGGCCGGTGCATGTACTGCGGTGGCGTCGCAACCAGCGTCGACCACGTCATCCCGCGCAGCCGCGGGGGACAACACCGCTGGGACAACGTGGTGGCCTCCTGTCGCCGCTGCAACCACGTCAAGGCCGACCGCCACCTCGTCGAGCTGGGCTGGCGGCTGCGCCACAAACCGGCCCCGCCCTCCGGGCTGGCCTGGCGCATCATCGGGACCGGGCATCGGGATCCACGCTGGCTGCCGTACCTGCAACCGTACGGCGCGGATGATGCCATGGCCCGGATCGACGGCATCTCCGCCTAGTCGGTCCGGGCTCGTTCGTGTGCGGAGGTGCCCGCCGCCGTCGGGCAGGCACCGGTGCGCGCGGGGGCCGGGCCGAAACCCCGTGCCCCTCCGGCGCCCGGCCCGCCCCGGGTCCGGCACCGGAGCCTCCCCCGGGCGGGCCCCGCACCGCGCGCACCGGAACCGGTCAGGGGCGCCGTGGACGGTGTACCGGTCAAGCCCGACGCGGGCGGTGGCACGAGGCGCCGCGGGCCGCGGAGGGCGCCGGCAGCCACCGCCGGGCAGGCGCCGGATCACCCCGCCCCGCGTTTTGCCGCGCGTGGCTCGGGGCTCACGGGGTAGGGCTGCCGTTGACCGTCCGAAGCCGGAGCATCGTCCGGCGCACCGACAAGGAGGCCCCGTGGCCGCACCGGCACCTGTCTCGATCCCGCCCCAGTACAAACCCGCCCGGTACAAACCGGCCCAGTACGAAGCCGCCCGGCGCGAACGCGCGGCGGACCCCGCGGCCCGGACCGACGCGGCGCCGCTGTGCGTCTTCAGCGCCGAGAGCGCCTGCACCCAGGCGCCGCTGACCAGTGAGCCGCCGCTGCCCGACGCCGAGCCGCTGACCAGCGAGCCCCCGCTCGCCGAGGCCGCACCGCTGACCAGCGAGCCCGACCCGGTCCCGGTCTCCTTCGCACCGGGGCTGTAGATGACCGCGGCGCCCGACGAGCCCCCCGGCACGCACTCCTCGGACCTCGCCCGGCTCGCCGAGCTGCACGGGGTCGCCACCGCCTACCGCCCGGCCCCGGACCGTACCGTCCAGGTCCCCGCCTGCGCCGTCACCGCCGCCCTCGCCGCCCTCGGCGTCGACGCGACCGGCCCGGCCGCCGTACGCGCCGCCCTCACCGCCCGGGAACGCGAACTGCGCGAGCGCCTGCTGCCGCCCACCGTGGTCCAGTGGGCCGGCGCCGAACCGCCCGCCGCCCTCACCGCCCTGCCCGCCGGCACCCGGCTGAGCGTCGAGACGGAACACGGAGAGATCCGGGACGAGGCCGCGGACCTCCCGCTCGGCGTCCACCGGCTGACCGCCACCGCCCCCGACGGGCGGACCGGCCAGGCGTGCCTCGTCGTCGCCCCGGACCGGCTGCCCGCCCCGCCCGGCCGCTCCCACGGCCTCCTCGTCCAGCTGTACTCGCTGCTCTCCCACCGCTCCTGGGGCATGGGCGACCTCGCCGACCTCGCCGAGCTGGCCGGCTGGGCAGGACACACCGCCGGCGCCGGATTCGTCCAGGTCAACCCGCTGCACGCGGCCGTACCCGGCGCCCCCACCGACCCCTCCCCCTACCGTCCCTCCTCCCGCCGCTTCCCCGACCCCGTCCACCTGCGCGTCGAGGACATCCCCGAGTTCGCCTACGCCGAGGACCGCGCGCGACTGAGCGGGCTGCTGGAGCGGGCCGCCCGGCTGCGCGCCGACGTCCTCGACAAGGGCGCCCTCATCGACCGCGACGCCGTGTGGGAACTGAAGCGGGAGGCGCTGGAGCTGGTCCTGGCCACCCCCCTGGGCCCCGGCCGGCAGGCCGCCTACGACGCCTTCCGCGCCGCCCACGGCCAGGCCCTCGACGACCACGCCACCTGGTGCGCCCTCGCCGAGGTCCACGGTTCCGACTGGCACCGCTGGCCGGACGGGCTGCGCGACCCCCGCTCCGCCGCCACCGCCCGCGCCCGCACCGAACTCGCCGACCGGGTCTCCTTCCACGCCCGCCTCGCCTGGCTCACCGACGGCCAGCTCCGGGCCGCCCAGCGCGCCGCCCGCGAGGCCGGCATGCCCGTCGGGATCGTGCACGACCTCGCCGTCGGCGTGCACCCGGCCGGCGCCGACGCCTGGGCCCAGCAGGACGTGTTCGCCGCCGGCATGTCCGTCGGCGCCCCACCGGACGCCTTCAACGCACGCGGCCAGGACTGGGGGCTGCCGCCCTGGCGCCCCGACCGGCTCGCCGCCACCGGCCACGCCCCCTACCGCGACCTCCTGCGCGCCCTCTTCCGCTACGCCGGCGCCCTGCGCATCGACCACGTCATGGGCCTGTTCCGGCTCTGGTGGGTTCCCCAGGGCCGCCCACCCACCGAGGGCACCTACGTCCGCTACGACGCCGACGCCATGCTCGCGATCCTCACCCTGGAGGCCGCCCGCGCCGGGGCGGTCGTGATCGGCGAGGACCTGGGCACCGTCGAGCCGGGCGTGCGCGAGGCACTCCAGCGGCGCGGGGTGCTCGGCACCTCCGTGCTCTGGTTCGAGCGCGACTGGGAGGGCGACGGCCACCCGCTGCCCCCCGAGCGCTGGCGCGCCGACTGCCTGGCCACGGCCACCACCCACGACCTGCCGCCCACCGCCGCCCGGCTCACCGGCGACCACGTGGACCTGCGCGACCGCCTCGGCCTGCTCACCCGTTCGGCGGCAGAGGAACGCGCCGAGGCCACCGCCGACGCCGCCGAGTGGCTCGCCCTGCTGGGCAGCCTCGGCCTGCTGGACAGCCCGGCGGCCGGACCGCCCGGTTCCGACGAGGAGGAGGAGATCCGCGCCGTCCACCGCTTCCTGCTGCGCACTCCCGCCCGGCTGATCGGCGTCTGGCTCCCGGACGGCACCGGCGACCGCCGTCCGCAGAACCTGCCGGGCACCTGGGACCAGTACCCGAACTGGCGGCTGCCGATCGCGGACCGCGAGGGCCGGCCGGTGCCGCTGGAGGACCTGGTGGCCTCGCCCCGGCTGCGGGGCCTGCTGGAGGTCTTCCGCCGACCGGAGTGAGCGCCTTGCCAGGGTGAGGCGCGAGGGGCGCAGGCGTTCCGCCGACCGGCGCAGGCGCGCCCTGCCCGGGTGAGGTACCAGGGGCGCAGATGTTCCGCCGACCGGAGTGAGCGCCCTGCCCGGGTGAGGCGCCACGGGCGCAGGTGTTCCGCCGACCGGCGCGGGCGCGCCCTGCCCCGGTAAGGCACCCCGAGCGCGCGGGCCCGACTGCGGTTCGCTAACTTGATTCCGTGGACAAGAAGAACGCCCTGCGCGCCGGCGC
The DNA here is from genome assembly GCF_044546845.1 of Streptomyces sp. NPDC053076. NCBI lineage: Bacteria > Bacillati > Actinomycetota > Actinomycetes > Kitasatosporales > Streptomycetaceae > Streptomyces > Streptomyces sp. NPDC053076. Next base: position 416,412 of record NZ_JBITZL010000002.1, read on the forward strand.
CCTGGCTGCCGGTACGACGCTGATGATGCTGCTCATGTCGTCCCCCGCGCTCGCGCTGGCCCGCGACGACGGTGACGACCCAGGCAAGGGCCTGAGCGTCATCCAGACGCTGGGCCTCTACGTCTTTCTCCCGGTCGTGCTGTTCGTGGTGATCGCCGGGCTGGTCATGGCGCTGGACAAGTCGCGGGCCAAGAAGGACACCACCTCCTCCAACATCAACGTGAAGTCCGACGCCCGGGCCAAGGCCTGACCGGACCCACTGGTTCGATCGCCGGGGGCGCCCGTCCTCCCGTCGGTACGCACGCGCGCGTACCCGGGTGAGACCGGCGCCCCCGGCGTTTTCGTCCGCCCGGCCGGTCAGGGGTTCGGCGCGGTCAGATACCGCTGCACCGTCGGGCCCAGCCAGGCCACCAGCTCCTCCCGCGCGAGCGCCCGGGCCGGCGGCAGCCGCAGCACGAAGCGGGTGAGGGCCAGCCCCAGCAGCTGCGCGGCACACAGCGCGGCCCGGGCGGGCGCCTGCTCGGGATCGGGGCACACCTGCCGGGCCACCGGCAGCAGCTGTTCCTGGAAGACGCGCCGCATCCGCTCGGCCCCGGCCTCGTTGGTGGCGCCGACCCGGAGGACGGCCGTCAGCTGTTCGTTCTCCTCCCACAGGCCGAGGAAGTGGTCCACCAGCGCGCGGCCGACCTCGTCCCGCGGCACGCGCGCCAGGTCCGGCAGCCGCGGGTCGAGCGCGACGGCCGCGGCGAAGAGCCCCTCCTTGCTGCCGAAGTACCGCATCACCATGGACGGGTCGATCCGCGCGTCCCTGGCGATGGCCCGGATGGTGGCCCGCTCGTAGCCGTCGGAGGCGAAGCGCTCGCGGGCGGCGGCGAGGATGGCGGTGCGGGTGGCGTCGGAGCGGCGGGACGGGGACGGGGCCGCGGGCTGGTTCTCGGTGCTGGCCGGCATGCCAACAAGCGTAGGTCAACACCTGTGGGCCGCCCCGCGGCCTGACACCGGCGTCCACCCTCACCGCCCGCCTGCGGCCCACCCCGCCCGGCCTCCCCATTACCTTCTTGGTGGCCGCGCAACGGGGCGCCTGGCCTTCGGAGTTGGCAGGGCTTTCTCCCCGTGTCGAGTCGATGGCTTGGGCGGCGACAGCCCGCCTGCACCGGACGGCTACCGTCAGGCGTCCTGGTGCAGGCGGGCAAGTCCGCCGGGCCGCTGGGTGGCCGCGGGTTCAGATGGTCCAGTTGCGTGAGCACAGGACGAGCAGGTACCCGTCGGGGTCGGCGACGGTCACGCCGTCCTTGTCCCAGCGAGGTCCCGTGAGGGCCTGGCCACCCGGATCCGGGTCGTGGAGTCGATCACGCGGAACGCTCCAGGGCGGCGCGCCAGACCGGGCTGTCGACGTAGTGGTTGTCGAAGCGTTCCGAGGACTCGGCGATCTCCTTCGGGTCCGCCTCGCCGCGCATCACCCGGCCGAGCAGGCGCAGGTAGTCGAACCTGCCCATACCGGGGGTGAAGACGAACAGGACATCCGCTTCGCGGCCCGGGGCGGCCGCGAAGGCGTGCGGGGTGTGCGGCGGTACGGAGAGGAAGTCGCCCGCCTCGAGCACGGTGACTTCCTCGCCCACCAGGACCTGGAGGGCGCCGCTGATGACGAAGAAGAGCTCCGATGCCCGGGTGTGGAAGTGGGCAGGTGCCCCTATCGCACCCTTCGCGAAGGTGGAGCGGTAGCTCGTGCAGCCGCCTGCGGTGCCGTCCGAGTCGGCCAGCAGGGTCATCACGCTGCTCGGGTCGGCGCAGGTCTCGGCATCTGCGTGGCGGGTCAGCACCGCCTCGAGCGGGGTCGTGGTCGCGGGCATGGTGGGTGTTTCCTCGTTCATGAGGGTGCTCCTGAGTGTGAGAGTGGGATGGGACCGACTCGGGGCGTGTCAGGCGCCGAGCGTGATCATGGCTGCGATCGCCGGGCCGAAGGCACCGCCCAGCTGGTAGCAGAGGTTGAACAGGCCTATCGCGGTGGGACGTTGAGTGGTCGGCGCGGCCTGGGTGGCGTATACCGCGAGCGTGGCCTGGCCCGCGCTCGTCGTGAAGACGGCCAGCGTCGCGACCAGCAGGAGCAGCGGCGCCCAAGGGGTCAGCACGGCGGTGAGCGGGGCCAGCGCTCCGACCGTGAGCAGGATCGTCAGGACGCGTGGGCGGCCCAGGCGGGCCGAGACCGCGGCCAGCACCGTGGAGAGCACGGAGCCCGCGAGGAGGGCGACCAGTTGGCCGGTGCCGATCGTGGAGGTCGACCAGTCGGTACGGTCGCGCAGCAACTGCGGGATGGTGAAGAGCAGCGTGAAGTACGAGGTCGCGAAGGTGCAGGCGAGTAGGGCGGAGAGGGTGAAGGCTCGGGTTCGCAGCAGTGCGGCGGGGACGAAGCCCGTGGGGTGACCGGATGTGCAGGGCCAGTAGCGCGGTCGTCAGCAGGGAGGCGGCCACCGCCGGGAGCGGGTGGCGCGTGATGAATACGAGGGCCGTCGCCGTCAGAACCAGCAGGGCAGCGCCCCGGCCGTCGAAGGGGGTGCTCTGCTCGGGTGCGGACAGGTCGGCGCGGCGCATGACCGCCGGCAGGGCCAGGAGGGCGACCGCCCCGACGGCGAGGGACGCCCGCCAGGAGGCGGTGTCCGCGATCGCCGAGCCGAGCAGGGGCCCGATCGCGCCCAGCGTCCCGAAGCCCGCCGTGATCACCCCCATTCGGCGGACTGAGCCCGCCAGGCTCATCGCCGCGGTGACCAGGCCCGCGCCGCCCACCGCCTGGGCCGCCCGGCCTGCCATGGCCAGCGGCAGCCAGGGCGCCACGGCGACGACCGCGGTGCCGACCACGATCAGGGCCGCGCTCAGCCGGAGCGTGTCGCCCAGGCCGCGGCGGCGCAGCAGGGCCGCCATCAGCGGGGTGCCGACGGCCATGGCCCAGGCGAAGACCGTGACGAGCCAGGTCGCCGTGGCCGTAGGGATGCCGAGCGAGCCAGCCATGTCGGGCAGGATCAGAACCGGGCTGTTGGCGCTCGCGGCGACCGGGGTGGCCAGCAATGCCAGCCATGCGGCAGGGACATGGCGCGAAGCCGGAGTGGCGGGGGCCGGCGCCTGCGCGGCGGGGCGGGGGCGGGCAAGCAGAGACATGGCAGGCTCCGGGATGTGAGCGAGTCGGCGGGGAGGGCTCTGGGAAGACAGGTGGGCGGTTCCGGCGGGCCAAGCTGCTCGGGCAGCTCAGACCGTGGTGACGACCTCGTGGTAGGCGAGCCGCGGCGAGCGCGGGAACCAGGCGTCCGCTCCGGGGCGGCCGATGTTCACGACCATCAGCGGCGTGTGGTCGTCGTCCAGGAACTCCTTCTGCACACCAGGGAAGTCGAAGCCGGTCATCGGCCCCGCGGCCAGCCCCGCCGCCCGCACGCCGAGGATGAAGTACGCCGCCTGCAGCGTCGCGTTGAGCAGCGCGGACTCCTCGCGGACCGGACGGTCGGCGAACAAGAGGTCCTTGGCCTGTGGGAAGTGCGGGAGCAGCGCGGGGAGCTCCTCATGGAACTCGTTGTCGGCGGCGAGGATCGCGATCAGCGGCGCGGACTCGGTCTTGCGCCGGTTTCCCTCGTCCATGCGGTCGACGAGCCGCTTGCGGGCCTCGCCGGAGCGGACCAGGACCACCCGCAGCGGCGACTGGTTGTAGGCGGTAGGGGCGTACTTGACCAGGTCGTAGATCGCCTGGACCTGGTCCTCGGTCACCGGCTCGGCGGTGAAGGTGTTGGCGGTGCGGGCTTGGCGGAAGAGGAGGTCCTGGGCGGTGGGGTGGAGAGCGAGTTCGGACATCGGGGCGCTCCTGTCGTTCAACCTTGATAATCTCAACGTTAAGATAAAAGCAGTTCGATACTCTCAACGTCAAGTGTCTTAACGTTGAGAAGATGTCCCTTGAGGGGAGTGACGGTATGAGCGATGTCGTGGACACGATCATCGGTCAGTGGGCTGAGGAGCGCCCCGACGTGGTGGAGGATCTCTGGCCGGTGCAGCTCTTCGGGCGGATCCAGCGGCTGGCCCGGGTGGTCGACAAGTCCGCAAGGGCCGCGGCCGCCGCACACGGCGTGGAGCATGGCGAGTTCGACGTGCTCACCACGCTGCAGCGCTCGGGGCCGCCCTACACTCTCACCGCCGGGGCCTTCCTCAAGGCATCCATGGTGACCTCCGGTGCGATCACCAACCGCATCGACAAGATGGAGGCCAAGGGCCTGGTCGAGCGGGTACGGGATGGCGGCGACCGGCGCACCATCAAGATCCGCCTCACCGAACACGGACACGAGATCACCCGGGCCGCCTTCGCCGATCATCTGGCGAACTACGCACAGCTGCTCGCCGACGTGGACCGCGACCTGGTCGACAGGACCGCCGAGGGCCTCCGCCGAGTGCTGGAGGCCCTCGGCGACACCACCATCAAGTGATGACGGTCCGACAGGCCGAGCACACGGTGAGCGGGAGGTGATGACTGCCGTACCCCGTCGGTGATGCCGCCGGTGCGCGGCGTCCGGCCGAGCCACCACCTCGCGCCTTTCAGGAGCCGCCGTTCAGGGCGAGGTCGCCGGCGCGACCGGCGCCGCCCTGCTCGGATCCACCTCCGAGTCGCGCGCTCAACGCCGGGCACATGCCGGGTACTCGCGGAGCGTGATGTTCTCAGCGGCCTTGCGGGCGATCTTGGAGGCCATGTTCTTGCCCGGCAGGTAAGGCATGATCTTGTAATAGCGGTTGAGGAGCGTGGCCATGGCGCGGCTTCCCGGGACCATCAGCTTGGCGACCCCGTCCCCCATCTTCTGACAGCCCAGCGCATACTCGCGCATTTCCTCCTCGTACCGCCCGAACGCGACGCGGTGGTCACCGCGCGCGGCGGCCAGCTCGCCCGCGAGGACGTACGCGCCGACCAGAGCGAGGCCCGACCCCATGCCCGACAGGGAGGACGGGCAGTAGGCGGCGTCGCCGATCAGGGCGACCCGGCCGCGGGACCAGGTGTCCATATGGACCTGGCCGACCGAGTCGAAGTAGAAATCGGGCGCGTACCGCATGTCCTGCAGCAGCCTGTCGCTCTCCCAGCCGTTCCCGGCGAAGGTCTCGGCGAGGACTGCCTGTTGCCGCGCCACGTCACGGCGGTCCACATCCAGCTGCGGCGCGGCGAAGTAGAAGACGGCCCTGGCCTCGGTGTTGTGGCGGGCGCTGTGGAGCGCGACGAGCCTGCCCGCGGTGCGGTAGGCGTGCCCGGTGCGGTCGAGCCCGAGGTGATTGGCGGTGGTGAAGACCGCGCAGTGCACGCCCAGGTGCTTCACGAAGCGTTCCTCCGGACCGAACGCCAGGCGGCGGGTGCCGGAGTGCAGCCCGTCGGCGCCGACCACCAGGTCGAACCGGCGCGCCGCACCGTGCTCGAAGGACACGGTCACGCCATGGGCGTCCTCGGTGAGCGAAGTGATGGAGTCGCCGAAGACGTACTCGGTACGCTCCCTGGTGGCGTCGTACAGGATCCGGGCCAGGTCGCCCCGGAGGATCTCGATGTCCCCGGCGAACATGTCCGCGGGCAGCTCGGCCTGCGGCTTGCCCGCCCTGTTGACGTAGGACATCGATCCCATGCCCGTCCGGACGCGCTCGAGGTCGGCCAGGATGCCCATGCGGCGCAGGACCGTCAGGTGGGCCTCGCCGCGGAAGTCGACGGCGTAGCCGCCGTCGCGGAGCGCGGGGGCGCGCTCCACGATGGTGGCCTGGAAACCATGCCGATGGAGCCAGTAGGCGAGCGCGGGGCCGGCGACGGAGGCGCCGGAGATCAGTACCTTGAGGTCCGTCATGCCTCAGACTCTCCACGGGAGCGCTCACCGCGGGCTCACCGTGGGCTCACCGGGCTCGCCCGCTCCCCGCGGAGGAACGATCCGCCTCACCGGTCCGCGGCCACGGCCTCGAGGACGGATTCCACGGCCTTCTCGGGCAACCCCAGCATGCGCAGCACCTCCGGGGCGTGCGCCCCGGCCGTGTCGGCGACCTCGGCGGCTTGCCGGTAGTGCTTGCGCGCCTCCGTGTGGTGGCTCCGGGCCGCCGCGACGCGACCGAGGCCGATGAGCGCGCGCACCCGGGGCCCCAGGCCTTTGATCCAGTGCGGATCGATCCGCTCCAGCGCCTCGCCGTAGAGCCGTTCCGCCTCTGCCAGGTCGCCCGCCTCCAGAGCGATGTCGCCGAGCCCGCGGAGCGCAGCCGCCAGGTAGGTGGAGCTGCCGGCGCGGCGGGCGAGCGCGGCGGCGTCCGCATAGGCGGTACGTGCCCCCGCCGCGTCGTCCCCGGCGAGGTGATCGCCCCGGTTGACCAGCAGGTCGGCGCTGTCCTCCAGGGCGCCGAGTTGTTCGGTGAGCACCAGGGCCTCGTCGGTCAGCGCGATCGCCCGCCTCCGGTCACGGCGCGCGCCGGCCACGCCGGCCAGCGTGTCGAGGGCCAGCGCCATGCCCCAGCGGTCACCGAGCGAACGGAATCCCTCCAGCGCCTGGCTGAAGGCGTCTTCGGCCGCGGCGGGATCCCGCCGGCCGAGGTGCCCGAACCCCGCCACATAGTGGGCGGCGGCCCGCGCCCACGGCTCGGGACAGTCGCGCTGGGACGAGACGAGCGCGTACGCACCCTGCGGGTCCGGTCCGCCTGCGTTCCGCATCATCCACAGCAGCAGGACGACCGGATAGCGGCCCGAGCGGTCGCCGGGCCACGCGGCCATCAGCGCCTTGCCGGCCGTCGCACGGTGCCGTTGCCACACCTGCCCCCCGGCTTCGCCCGTGGCCGACGCCGCTCCGGCGAGCAGTACGCACGTCGCGTACTCCTCGCCGAGCCCGTCGGGGACCGCCTCGCCCACCGATGCGAGCAGTGCGATCGCCAGCGGCGCGACTGACGCGGACGCACCCCGGATCCACAGGTAGTTGAACGCCGCGGCGAGCAGCTCGAAGGCCGTCTGTACTGCCGGCTGCTCGACTGCCCAGCGCAGCGCCGCCAGAAGGTCATCGTGCTCGGCGGCGACCACGGGCAGCCACTCCAGCTGCTCGGCCCGCCGCAGATGCGGGTCGGCCAACCGCACGAGCTCCACCAGGCGCTGGGCGTGGGCGCGCCGCACGGACTCGCGTTCGCCCGCCGCGTCGAGCCGTTCGGCACCGTACGCGCGGATCGTCTCCAGCATCCGGTAGCGGCCGCCCGCGACCTCCAGCAGCGACTTGTCGGCCAGAGCCTCCAGCGTCTCAGCGTCGGTGCCGCACACCCGGACCGCGGACTGGGCCGTCGCGCCCCCGGCGAAGACGGTGAACCGCCGCGCGGCCCGCTGCTCGGGCGCGGAGAGCAGGTCCCAGCTCCATGCGACCACCGAGCGCAGCGTGCGGTGCCGCTCGTCCGCCGTGCGGTTGCCGCGGGCGCCGACGGCGAGGAGGTCGTCCAGTCGCTCCGCCAGGTCGTCGATGTCCAGGGTGCGTGACCGTGCCGCCGCGAGCTCGATGGCCAGCGGCAGGTCGTCCAGCGCCGCGCAGATCCGCCGCACGACCGCGGAGTCGGCGGTGAAGCCGCGCCGCACGGCACCGGCCCGCTCGGTGAACAGTCGTACGGCCGCGTCCTCGTCGAGCGGCCGTACGGGGTAGAGGTGCTCGCCGATGATGCCGAGCGGCTCCCGGCTCGTCGCCAGCACACGCAGCCGCGGGCAGGTCGCCAGCAGCCGCGCCGCCAGCCTCGCGATGTCGTCGACAAGGTGCTCGCAGTTGTCCAGGACGAGCAGCAGCACTTGGTCGGACAGCGCCGCGATCAGACGATCGACCGGCGCCTTCGCGCCGCCGTCCATCTGGAGCCCGTTCTCCCGCAGGCCGAGCGCGCCCAGCAGGGCATGCGGCAGGCCGGCGCCGTCGCGCAGCGGTGCCAGCTCCACGAAGCACACCTGGCCGGCAGCGCCCCCGACACCCGCGACCTCGACGGACAGCCGGGTCTTGCCGACGCCGCCCGGCCCGAGGAGGGTGACCAGCCGAGCCACCCGCAACGCCTCGGCGACCTCACTCACCTCATCGGCGCGCCCCACGAAATTCGTCAGTTGGGCGGGCGGAGCGGCGGGCGACGCCGTCGGATCGATGCTCAGCAGCTCCCGGTGCAGCGCCGTCAGTTCGGCCGAGGGATCGACGCCCAGCTCGTCGGCCAGATGCCGCCGGGTCTCTTCGAACACCACCAGCGCCTCGGCCTGCCCGCCCTCGGCGAACAGCGCCCGCATCAGCAACCCCGCCAGCCGTTCACGGAGTGGATGACAGCCGACCAGTTCGCGCAGCTCAGGTACGACCGTCCTGTGCTCACCGAGCCGTAGCCCCGCTTCGATGCGGTCTTCGAGTGCCCCGAGCCGACGTTCTTCCAGCCGCACGGCGACGGCCCGGGCCGTCTCGCTCTCGGGCAGGTCGGCCAGCGCCGGTCCCCGCCACAGCTCCAGCGCCTCGCGCAGCAGCACGACCGCCCGTCCGGCGTCGCCGCCGGCGAGCGCCGCACGGCCCTCGCCGGCCAAGCGCTCGAACCGGGAGGTGTCCACATCGTCCGGATCGACCACGATCCGGTACCCCGCGCCGGCGCGTTCGATCGCCGCCCCGGCGCCCAGTGCGGTACGGAGCCTGGACACCTGGGACTGCAGCGAATGCGCCGAAAGCGCCCCGGTGGGGTCGATCTCGTCAGCCAGCCGGTCCGTCGAGACGACATCTCCGGGGCGCACCAACAGCAGGGCCAGCAGAGCCCGTCGGGCCGGTCCGCCCAACGGGACCTCGCCGCCGTCGCCGTGCCATGCCCGAGTCTCGCCGAGGATTCCGAACCGCATGCCGGAGATTATTCATCGGCGAGAAGGATCAAGGGGTGATCGGGCCGAGAAAGGTCCCGCCCGAGACGTCGAGGGTCTGACCGGTCACCCAGCGGCCCTGCGGACCGGCCAGGAACGCAACGACGTCCGAGATGTCCTCCGGCTCGCCCAGCCGCCCCAGCGCGGTGATCGACTCCAGCGCGGCCACCACCTCGGGGACGGAGGTGTAGCCCGCGGTCATGTCGGTCCGCACGGCGCCCGGCGCGACCGTGTTCACCGTGATGCCGCGACGGCCGAGCTCGTTGGCCAGCGACGGTGCCATCGACTCCAGCGCCGCCTTGCTGATCGTGTAGCCGATCTGGGTGGAGACGGCGAACCGGCTGGCCGTGGAGCCCATGTTGATGATGCGTCCACCTTCGTTCAGCAGTGCCAACGCGCGCTGGACCACGAAGAACGGGGTAGCGACGTTGATCTCCATCAGCCTGCCGAACTCCTCCTCGGTGACCTGCGAGATCGAGTTGCCCGAGCTGATGCCCGCGTTGTTGACCAGGATGTCCAGCCCGGCCCCCGCCAGCCCCACGGTCAGTTCCTCGAACAGCCGGTCCACCGCGCCGGCCTCGCCGAACCGCGCTCGGATCACGAACGCCCGGCCGCCCGCTTCCTCGATCTGCCCCACGACCTCCTTGGCCGCCTGGTCGTTGCCGCCGTAGTGGACGGCGACCAGCGCGCCCTCGGCCGCCAGCCGCAGCGCGACCGCCCGGCCGATTCCCCGCGAGCCGCCGGTCACCAGTGCCGTCTTGCCGGTCAGAACGTTCATCGTCGCTCCCTGTCCGATGGCCGGTCCGCGGCGGATCCGGCGATGACCCAACAGTCGCGGCGAGGGCTCACCGGAAACTCACCGCGGGCTCACGGGGCACGTCGGCGCCGGCCGACCATCGCCCAGGGGATCCACCACACTCAGGCCTTGCTCTGTCCCGCCAGACGCCGGGCTGACGTCCTGTGCGCGATGCTCCGGGACGGGGACTTCTGCAAACCCCCACCCGCGGGGGTCACGCTGATAGGGGCACCCCCCGGCACGCGGGCCCAGGCGGCTCGTCGGCTACTCGGGCGTCGCGTTCAGCAACTCCCGCAGCAGGCCGGCCAGTTGGTCGGCCTGTTCGGCGTTCAGGGCGGTCAGGGCGGCGCTCTCCTCCGCCAGGCCCGCGGCCACCGCCTCGTCGATCAGCCGCAGCCCCTCCTCGGTGAGGGTCACCTGGAGGCCGCGCCGGTCGTGCGGATCGGGGGAGCGGCGCAGCAGTCCGGCGCGCTCCAGCTTGTCGAGACGGCCGGTCATCCCGCCGGTGGTGAGCATGAGCGCGGCCGACAGCTGGCGCGGTGAGAGGGCGTAGGGCTCGCCGGAGCGGCGCAGGGTGGCCAGGACGTCGAACTCACCGCGCGAGATGCCGTAGGGCTTGTACGCCTTCTCCATCCGGTCGCCCATCGCGCGGGAGAGCCGGAAGATCCGGCCGAAGACCTCCATCGCCCGGGTGTCCAGGTCGGGCCGCACCCGCGCCCACTGCTCGATGATCGCGTCGACGGAGTCCGCTGGTTGTGACTGCATGCGGTGAGTATCGACGGTGTTCCGCTTGTCCGCAAGCAAGCCACTTGACTCTAAGTAGCTTAGCGCTAAGCTACTTATCAGCGATCAAACGCGTGCCCCATTCGACAGGAGCCCTCCATGGCCACCCTCCGCCCGGCCGGATCCTCGGCGACCGCCACCACCGCCGTCATAGCCGTCACCGCGCTCGCCCCTGTCTCGTGGGGAACCACCTACGCGGTCACCACCGAGTTCCTGCCGCCGGACCGCCCGCTGTTCACGGCCCTGATGCGCGCCCTGCCCGCCGGGCTGCTCCTGCTCGCCGTCACCCGGGTGCTGCCGCGCGGCGCCTGGTGGGCCAAGGCGGCCGTGCTCGGGGCGCTGAACATCGGAGCCTTCTTCCCGCTGCTGTTCGTCGCGGCGTACCGCCTGCCCGGCGGCATGGCGGCGGTCGTCGGCTCGGTCGGCCCGCTGCTCGTCGTCGGGCTCTCGGCGCTGCTGCTCGGTCAGCGGCCGGCCCCCCGCACACTGCTCACCGGGGTGGTGGCCGCGTTCGGCGTCAGCCTCGTCGTGCTGAAGGGGGCCGGGGCACTCGACCTCATCGGCGTCCTCGCGGCCCTCGCCTCCACCGCCGCCATGGCCACCGGCACCGTGCTGACCAAGCGCTGGGGCCGCCCCGCCGGAGTCGGCCCGCTGGCGCTCACCGGCTGGCAGCTCACCGCGGGCGGACTGCTCATCGCACCGCTGGCGGCCCTGACCGAGGGCGCCCCGCCCGCCCTCGACGGTCGTGCCGTCGGCGGCTACCTCTATCTCGCCCTGGCCAACACGGCCGTCGCCTACTGGCTCTGGTTCCGCGGGATCGGCCGGCTCACCGTGACCCAGGCCGGATTCCTCGGCCCGCTGTCCCCGCTGACGGCGGCGGTCGTCGGCTGGGCGGCCCTCGGCCAGGCGCTCACACCGGTGCAGACGATGGGCATGGCGCTGGCGTTCGCAGCGACGGTGGCGGGACAGCTCGGAGGCGGGGAGGTGCGATCGTTCAGGCGGACTGAAAGGAACAGTCGCAAAGATTCGATGGACCTGACAGTTCCGGCGCGGCGACGGTAGGGGCATCCACCCGATCCCCCGTACGGAAAGGCCCCCTGTGACCGCAGCCGCACACCGGACCCCCACCGCCCCGGCGGCCCGCCCCACTCACCCGGGGCGGGCCGCCGCTCTCGTCGGCCTCGCCTGTGCCGCCCTCGCCACGGTCGTCCGGTCCGGCAGCTTCGTCACCGCACGCGGCCTGCACGACAGCGTCCCGCCCGTCCAGCACGCGTTCTGGCGCTGGGTGATCGCACTGCTCGCCCTCGCCCCCTTCGGTGCCCGGCGGACCTGGCAGCAGGGGCACCTGTTCCGGCGCCACGCCCGGTACGTCCTGCTGGAGTCCTTCGTGGCCCTGCTGTCCTGGGCCGTGCTCGGCGAGCACACCGGATGGCCTCAACTGCTGTGCCTGGCGCTGGTCCTGGCCGGGGTGGTGCTCGGCGCGGGCGCCCGCCGCTGACGACTCCTCACCGCGCGGGGTTCACGCCCTCTCGTGCGTGGAGCGCTGGGCGGGCTTCACGCCTTCTCCTGCATGGAGCGTCGCGCGGGGTTCGCCTGCTCGGCGGCCTTCGGATCCTTCTCGCCGGCCTTGGCGCGTACGCCGTCGGCGATGCGCTTGCCGATGGTCTCGTCGATGTTCGACCAGTAGGTGAAGGCACGTTCGAGGACCGGTTCGGTGACTCCGTTGAGGAGGTGACCGACGACGTTGTCGACCAGCCGGTCGCGGGCGGCGTCGTCCAGGACCTCGCGCACCATGGTGCCGGGCTGCCCCCAGTCGTCGTCCTCCGGATGGGAGACGTAGGCGGCGCGGGTGATCTCGCCGTCGACCGCCCAGCTCGGCGGGGATCCGTAGCGCTCGGTGTCGGCCGCGGGGCCGCCCTTGGAGTTGGGGGCGTAGACCGGGTCGGTCGTGTTCCGGTAGGCCATCGCCCCGTCCTTGGAGTACGTGTGGACGTCGACGACCGGGGCGTTCACCGGGAGCTGCTGGTAGTTGGCGCCGATGCGGTAGCGGTGGGCGTCCGCGTACGAGAACAGCCGGGCCAGCAGCATGCGGTCCGGGCTCGGGCCGATGCCGGGGACGAAGTTGTTCGGCTGGAAGGCCGCCTGCTCGATCTGGGCGTGGTTGTCGGTGGGGTTCCGGTCGAGCGTCATGCGCCCGACGGGGATGAGCGGGTAGTCCCCGTGCGGCCACACCTTGGTCAGGTCGAACGGGTTGAAGCGGTAGTCCGCGGCTTCCGCGTACGGCATCACCTGGACGTACAGGGTCCAGCTCGGGAAGTCGCCGTCCCGGATGTGCTCGAACAGGTCCCGGGTGTGGTAGTCCGTGTCGGCGGCGGCCATCTGGTCGGCCTCGTGCTGGGTGAGGAACTCGATGCCCTGGTCGGTCTTGAAGTGGTACTTGACCCAGAAGCGTTCACCGGCGGCGTTGATCCACATGTACGTGTGGGACGTGTAGCCGTTCATGTGGCGCCAGGTCCGCGGGATGCCGCGGTCGCCCATCAGCCAGGTGACCTGGTGGGCGGACTCCGGGGAGAGGGTCCAGAAGTCCCACTGCATGTCGTGGTCGCGCAGGTTGTTGTCCGCGCGGCGCTTCTGCGACCGGATGAAGTGCTGGAACTTCATCGGGTCCTTCACGAAGAACACCGGCGTGTTGTTGCCGACCATGTCGTAGTTGCCTTCGCTGGTGTAGAACTTCACCGCGAAGCCGCGCGGGTCGCGCCAGGTGTCCGGGCTGCCGCGCTCGCCCGCGACGGTCGAGAAACGGACGACCAGATCGGTGCGGACACCCGGCTGGAACAGGGCCGCCTTGGTGAAGGCGCTGACGTCGTGGGTCACCTCGAAGTGACCGAAGGCGCCGCTTCCCTTGGCATGCGGCTGGCGCTCGGGGATCCGCTCCCGGTTGAACTGCGCCATCTGCTCGATCAGGTAGGCGTCCTGGAGCAGGATGGGCCCGCCGGGACCCGCGGTGAGTGAGTGCTCGTCGCTCTCGACGGGCGCGCCCGAGTCCGTGGTGGTGGCGGGGTGGAACTCCGTCATGAGTACGCCTTTCCTCGTGCACTGGGCGATCGCGTGCGCGTCGCACGCGAGGGTGCGTCCGGCGAGGCGGTGCCGGGACGCCCCGGGCCCGCCCCATCTCACGGGCGGGCGGGATCTGCGCTCGCCGGCAGTTCGGCTCTCATCAGTCGCGTGACCGTGAGCGGGCGCCCTAAACACCCTCATGCGAGGCGGCCGGCTTCAGCCCCCGCCAGGGGCACTCGGCCTCCGGCTGGACCGCGATCCTGGCCATGGTGGAGGCGGGCATGGGCGTCGCGCTGGTATGCGCATGGCGGCCGGCCGACGGGCGGGCGTGGTCCTGCGGGAACTGGGCCCGGACCGGCCGGTACGGCACGTGGTGGCGGCCGTACGCAAGGGCGGGGAGTCCGGACGGGCGGTGCGCCGGGTGCTCAGGGCCCTCCGGGACACCGCCGACGGCGGCGCCACCCGGGTGTGAGGACGGACTGCTCGGAGCCCTCCGGGACACCGCCGACGGCGGCGCCACGCGGCTCCGGGACACACCGCCCACGGCGGGCACGTCCGGGGTGTGGGGACAGACGGGGGGCGCCCGGTGCGGCACCGAGCGCCCCCCACAGACGTCCCGCTAGGCCGCCGCGGCGTCCGCCGCCTGGGCCTTCAGCGCGCGCTCGATGCCCGAGCGCGACTCCGAGACGAGGCGGCGCAGGGCCGCGCTCGGCTCGGCCGCGGCCAGCCAGGTGTCCGTCTTGGCCAGGGTCTCCGCGGAGACCTGGACCGCCGGGTACAGGCCGATGGCGATCTGCTGGGCCATCTCGTGCGAACGGGCCTCCCAGACATCCTTGAGGACCTCGAAGTACGCGTCCGTGTACGGCGCGAGCAGCTCCCGCTGGTCCGTCTGCACGAAGCCGCTGATCACGGCCTCCTGCACGGCGTTGGGCAGCTTGTCGGAGTCGATGACCGAGGACCACGCCTCCGCCTTCGCCTCCGGCGTCGGACGGGACGCGCGGGCGGTGGCCGCGTGCCGCTCACCGGCCGCCGTCCTGTCCCGCTCGTACTCGGCCGCGATGTCCGCCTCGTCGTAGTGCCCGACGGCCACCAGCCGCTCCACGAAGGCCCAGCGCAGCTCCGTGTCGACGGCCAGGCCCTCGATGGTCGTCGCGCCGTCCAGCAGGGCGTCCAGCAGGTCCACCTGCTCCGGCGTCCGGGCCGACGCCGCGAAGGCGCGTGCCCAGGCCAGCTGGTGGTCGCTGCCCGGCTCGGCCGCGCGCAGGTGGGCCAGCGTCGCGTCCGTCCAGCGGGTCAGCAGGGCGTCCCGGGCGGCCGGGTCGGCGTACAGGTCGATGGCCAGCTTCACCTGGCGGTGCAGGGACTGCACGACGCCGATGTCGGACTCCTTGCCGATGCCGGACAGCACCAGCGCGAGGTAGTCGCGGGTGGCCAGCTCGGCGTCCCGCGTCATGTCCCAGGCCGACGCCCAGCACAGGGCACGCGGCAGGGACGCCTCGAAGTCACCGAGGCGCTCGGTGACGGTCCTCAGCGACTCCTCGTCCAGGCGGACCTTGGCGTAGGACAGGTCGTCGTCGTTGAGCAGGACGACCGCCGGGCGGCGCTTGCCGCTCAGCTGCGGCACGGCCGTCAGCTCGCCGTCGACGTCCAGTTCGATCCGCTCGGTGCGCACCAGCTTGCCGCTCGCCTCGTCGACGTCGTACAGGCCGATCGCGATGCGGTGCGGGCGCAGGGTCGGCTCCCCCTGGGCGCCGGCCGGCAGTGCCGGGGCCTCCTGGCGGACGGCGAAGGAGGTGATGACCCCGTCGGTGCCGGTGGCGATCTCGGGCCGCAGGACGTTGATGCCGGCGGTCTCCAGCCACTTCTTCGACCAGGTCTTCAGGTCGCGGCCGGAGGTCTCCTCCAGGGCGCCCAGCAGGTCGGACAGGCGGGTGTTGCCGTACGCGTGCCGCTTGAAGTACGCCTGCACACCCTTGAAGAACTCGTCCTCGCCGACGTACGCCACCAGCTGCTTGAGCACGCTCGCGCCCTTGGCGTAGGTGATGCCGTCGAAGTTGACGAGCACGTCGTCCAGGTCGCGGATCTCCGCCATGATCGGGTGCGTGGACGGCAGCTGGTCCTGCCGGTACGCCCAGGTCTTCATCGAGTTCGCGAACGTGGTCCACGCCTGCGGCCACTTCGAGCCGGGCGCGGCGGCCTGGCAGGCGACCTCGGCGTAGGTGGCGAACGACTCGTTCAGCCACAGGTCGTTCCACCACTCCATGGTGACCAGGTCGCCGAACCACATGTGGGCCAGCTCGTGCAGGATCGTGGCGGCCCGCATCTCGTAGGCCGCGTCGGTCACCTTGGACCGGAAGACGTACTGGTCCCGGAGGGTGACCGCGCCCGCGTTCTCCATGGCACCCGCGTTGAACTCGGGCACGAAGAGCTGGTCGTACTTCTCGAAGGGGTAGGCGTAGTCGAACTTCTCCTGGAACCAGTCGAAGCCCTGCCGGGTCACCTCGAAGATCGCGTCCGAGTCGAGGAACTCGGCGAGCGAGGGGCGGCAGTACACGCCGAGCGGGACGGACCGGCCGTCCTTCTCGTACACGCTGTGCACGGAGTGGTACGGGCCGACGATCAGCGCGGTGACGTACGTCGAGATGCGCGGGGTCGGGTCGAAGGCCCAGACGTGGTCCTTCGGCTCCGGGGTCGGCGAATTGGAGACGACGGTCCAGCCCTCGGGCGCCTTCACGGTGAACCGGAAGGTGGCCTTCAGATCCGGCTGTTCGAAGGAGGCGAAGACGCGGCGGGCGTCCGGGACCTCGAACTGGGTGTACAGGTATGCCTGCTCGTCCACCGGGTCCACGAAGCGGTGCAGGCCCTCACCGGTGTTGGTGTAGGCGCAGTCCGCGACGACCCGCAGGACGTTGCGGCCCGCCAGCAGTCCCGGCAGGGCGATCCGCGAGTCCTCGAAGACCTCGTCGGGGTCCAGCTGGTCGCCGTTGAGGATCACCTCGTGGACGGCCGGGGCGACCAGGTCGATGAAGGACTCGGCACCGCCGCGGGCCACGTCGAAGCGCACCGTGGTCACGGACCGGTAGGTCCCGCCCTCCTGCGCGCCGGAGAGGTCGAGATCGATCTCGTACGAGTCGACGGAGAGCAGCTCGGCCCGCTGCCGCGCCTCGTCGCGAGTCAGATTTGTGCCAGGCACCCGGTCAACTCCTCGTTATGTGTCGGTTGCGCCATCCTTCCATGGGATCCGCGCGGAACGCGATGTCCTTATCCCGCCGGTGGGCACGGTGGCGCGGCGGGACCCTGAGGGCATGACGACGCACATCGCACACCCCATCGCCCCCGCGGCCCTCAAGGAGCTGCGCACTGCGGACGACGCCGGCCGGCCCATGGCCCCGTTCACCGACGCGGAGGGCGGCGCGCCCCTGCGCTGCTGTCTGCGCCACAGCACCCCCGGGGAGCGGATCGCTCTCGTCTCGTACGCGCCGCTGCGCCGCTGGGCGGCCGAGACGGGCGCCGACCCGGGCGCCTACGACGAGCAGGGACCGGTCTTCATCCACGCCGAGGAGTGCCCGGGCCCGGCCGGCGGGGTCCTGCCGTTCACCAACGACCACCGCACGCTGCGCCGCTACTCGGCCGACGGCCGGATCCTCGGCGGCCGGCTGGTGGCGGATCCGGACGACTTCCCGCCCGCCCTCGCGGCGGCCTTCGACGACCCGGAGGTGGCCCTGGTGCACGTCCGGGCGGTGGAGTACGGCTGCTTCCTGTACGAGGTGCGCGGGTCCTGAGCACCGACGGACCGGAGCCCCAAGGTCGGAAAGGTCGGACCGGAGCCTCTAGGCCCCGCGGGCATGCCGGAGCCGGACGGGCGAGAGGCCCGTCCGGCTCCGGTCCGGGCGTGGCGGACGCGGGGTCCGCGACCGCGATCAGCCCACCACGACCACTACGACGCCGGTGCCGTAGAAGCCGTTGCGGAAGCCGTTGCCGAAGAAGTCGTAACCGTAACCGCCGCAGTTGCCGTACCAGCCGCAGCCGCGGTTGGTGGTGACCTGGTGCGGGGTCGCGGCCGAGGCCGTACCCGCCACGCTGAGCGTGGCGCCGCCGGCCAGGAGAACGCCGGCCGCGGATATCGCGAAGAGACGCCTCACGCGTTGTGCTTTCATGGGCCTACCTTCCTTCGACGCCCTCGTGGGGGTTTCCGGTACGGGGGCGATGGCCGCTGACGCGGTGCGAACGCGCACTGCGCGGTCCTGGGTGCTGCTGTGGGGGCGACAGGCACGGCCTGTGCCGGTGGGGCTGCCGGCCCCGGTGAACAGGGCACTCGCCGATGGCGGGGCACACCGCCCGATCGCGGCCCTCCTCCAACACGCTAGCCGCCCATCGATCGCTCGGCATCTCGAACGGCTCACGCCCCGCTCACCTGGACAGGGTCAGGTCACGCGGGAGGTGCGCGCCGGCCTGCGGCCACCGGCGGACGGAGTGGCCCTGACCGCCGTACTGGTCACAGGCGCGTTCTCGCGGGGGCGGCGGCCCTCATCCCGGGCCGTCACGCGGAAGGGGCGGCCACGTGACCGTGACCGCCCCTGTGCCGCGTAGGTGCGTTACTTCGCCTTCGAGGACAGCTCCGCCGCCACCAGCTCCGCGATCTGCACCGCGTTCAGCGCGGCGCCCTTGCGGAGGTTGTCGTTGGAGATGAACAGGGCGAGACCGTTCTGCGCCGTCTCGTCGCGGCGGATACGGCCGACGTACGACGGGTCCTGTCCGGCCGCCTGCAGCGGGGTCGGGATGTCGGAGAGGGCGACGCCCGGCGCCTTCGCCAGCAGCTCGGTGGCACGCTCCGGGGAGATCGGGCGCGCGAACCGGGCGTTGACCTGGAGGGAGTGGCCGGAGAAGACCGGCACGCGCACGCAGGTGCCGGAGACCTTCAGCTCGGGAATCTCCAGGATCTTGCGGGACTCGTTGCGCAGCTTCTGCTCCTCGTCGGTCTCGTTCAGACCGTCGTCGACGATGTTGCCCGCCAGCGGGAGCACGTTGAAGGCGATGGCGCGCTTGTAGACCTGCGGCTCGGGGAAGTCGACCGCCGAGCCGTCGTGGGTGAGCCTGTCGGCCTCGGCCGCCACCTTCTGCACCTGGCCGTGCAGCTCGGCCACGCCCGCGAGACCCGAGCCGGACACCGCCTGGTAGGTGGCGACGACCAGCGCCTCCAGACCGGCCTCCTCGTGCAGCGGCCTGAGCACGGGCATCGCCGCCATCGTCGTGCAGTTCGGGTTGGCGATGATGCCCTTGGGACGGTCGGCGATCGCGTGCGGGTTCACCTCGGAGACCACCAGCGGGACCTCGGGGTCCTTGCGCCAGGCCGAGGAGTTGTCGATCACGACGGCGCCCTGCGCGGCCACCTTTTCGGCCAGCGCCTTGGAGGTCGCGCCGCCCGCCGAGAAGAGCACGATGTCCAGGCCGGTGTAGTCGGCGGTCGTCGCGTCCTCCACCGTCACGCCGTCCAGCACGGACCCGGCGGAACGGGCCGAGGCGAACAGGCGCAGCTCCGTGACCGGGAAGTTCCGCTCCACGAGGATCCTGCGCATGACCGTGCCCACCTGACCGGTGGCTCCGACGATTCCGACCCTCACAGCGACTCCCTCTGTATGTCTCTTGCCTGACCGGGGCTTTTCCATGATGCGGCCGACCCCGGTCCAGCTGTCCAATTCTTTGCAGCCCGTGCCCGAGGAATGGGACACGATCTCCCCGCATACGGTTCCGTATGTCCACCTGGCACGCCGCTGAGCTGCAGAAATTCCCTCCGCGGTGGGCCCGCGCCGGAAGCTGTGCTGTCCCGCCCCTGCCCGTGCGGGCTCCGGCCATACGAAGGTGTGACGTACGCCTCGGCGACCGGCTCCGCCGGGCCGAACGTTTCGGCTCGCGGCCGCGTCGTAGGGGCAAACGCGTGAGGGGGTGGCTTGTGCTGCGCGGAAAGGCGCGCCGCGACCAGGGATCGTCCGTCGTCGGCACGGACCGGAGCGGTGGGACCGGTGGGACCGGCATACCCGGCCCTGCCGGCGACGATCCGCTGGACGCGGCCCAGGAACGGCGGGTGCGGGCGGTGCTCGCGCTCGGCGGGGTGCCGCAGTCCGACCTGCCGGACGGGGTACAGCAGGTACGGCTGCGGCTGCTGGAGCGGACGGCGAGCGGTCGCGAGGCACCGCGGGACGTGTCGGCGTGGGCCGCGGTGGTCGCCTCCAATCTGGCCATGGACTGGCACCGGGCCAAGCGGCGCCAGGAACGGCTGGGGGAGCGGCTGGCCGCGCTGCGCGAGCCGGCGCACCCCTCCGGCGAGGAGACCAGCCTGCTCTCCCTCGCCGTCGCCCGGGGCCTGGACGAGCTGCCGGCCGCCCAGCGGCAGGTGGTCGTGCTGCGTTTCTTCGCCGACCTGCCGGTGCGGGGCATCGCCGAGGAGCTGGGTGTCCCGGAGGGCACGGTGAAGAGCAGGCTGCACACGGCGGTCCGCGCGCTGCGCGACCGGCTGCACGGGGACGAGGTGGTGTGACATGCCCGCCGAACACGAGGACGCGCGGGACGCCGCAAACGCCGGGGGCAACGGGGCGTACGGGAGGCAGGAGAACCACGAGGGGCAAGGGAACCGCGAGGACAAGGGGAGCCGCGAGGAGTACGGGGACCACGGGAACCGCGAGGACTACAGGAAGCACGGGAACCGCGAGGAGTACGACGGGATGGACGCGCTGATGGCCGCGATCACGGGCGACCCGCTGCCCGAGGAGGCCCACCGTGACCCCGCCTTCCTCGCCGAACACCGGGCGGCCGAGACCGACGTGGCGGTGCTGCGGGACCGACTGGCGTGGCTGGCCGAGGCACTGACGGGAGAGGAGGGGGAGGAGCGGTCCGGGGCCGCGGTGGCCCGGGGCAGGGCGGCTGGGGACGCGGCGGCCGGGGGCGTCGTGGTCGGAGGCGCGGTGGCCGGGGAGACGGCGGTCGCGGCCGGGGATGCGGAGGCCGGAACCGAGGTCGGAGGGACGCAGGTCGGAGAGCCGGGGACCGGTGATGCGGCGGCCGGGGATGCGGAGGCCGGAGGGACAGAGGTCGGAGAGCCGGGGGCCGGTGACGCGGCAGCCGGAGAACCGGCAGCCGGAGAACCGGCGGTCGGTGATGCGGCGGTTGGAGGGACGGCGGTGGTCAGCGGTGCCGTGCGGGCCGGGGCTTCTGCTCGCCCTCGCCGCCCCCGGAGCCGTGTCCGCCGTGTCCGCCCTGCCCGGCCGGCCCGTCCGCCGCGGCCGGGGCGGGCGAGTGGGCCCCGTCGGGCCGTGCGGATCGCGCTCGGCTCGCTCGCCGGTGTCGCGGTGTTCTCCCTGGCCCTGGGCTTCGGCCGGCTGGTGACGCAGGGTGGCCTGACGGACGACGACGGCGGCGCGTCCAAGAGTGCCGACGCCGCGAGCGGCACGTCCGCAACCGGCGAGCGGCCGGCGGACCCGGAACGCGAACTGGCCTGCTCCCGGCTGGTCGTGGAGGGAACGGTGACGCGGGTGGAGCGGCAGGAGGACTCCGCCCGGAGCCGGGTCACGCTGACCGTGAGCCGTTCCTACCGGCCCGCGCACGGCCCGGCCGAGGTCGGCTTCCTGCTCGACGCGGGCGCGTGGCCGGCGCCGCGCACGGGACAGCACGCGCTCGTCACGGTCGCTCGGGGCGAGCGGTACGCGAGCCTGTGGGCCGTCGGCGACGCCCGCGTGGCCGCCGAGCGCGCCTGGATCACCGAGGCCCTGCCCGGCTCCCGCGCTCTGTCCTGCCCCTCCGACGACGCCTCCTGAGCCGGGAGGGAGCCGTCCCGACCGGACCCCCGGATCGCCGGACCCGGCCGGGCGGGAAGAGGAAGAACCGGGCCCGGCCGGGTGGGAGGAGGAAGAACCGGGCCCGGCCGGGCGGGAAGAGCAAGAGCCGGGGCCGGCCGGGCGGGACGAAGAGAAACCGGACCCGGCCCGGTGGGGCGGAGAAGAACCGGGACGAGCAAGGAAGAGGGGCGGGTGTCCGTCAGGCCACCCGCCCCTCCCCTTCGCGTCACCCCGTTACGGCGTGACCTTCGCGTCAGCCCGTTACGGCGTGACCTTCGCGTCAGCCCGTTACGGCGTGACCTTCTCGATCTTCACACTGCCGACGCCGACGACCGTGCCGTGCGCGTTCACCAGCTGCACCCGGCCGAAGAACTCGCGGCCGGCCGGAGCCTCGGCGGCGGCTGTGACCTGGCCGGTCACCGTCGCCGACGCGCCCGTGCCCAGCTCGACGGGGGCCGAGTCGCCGACCGTGACGGAACCGAGCGCGGAGGAGAAGAACACGTCCCGGTAGTCGTAGTCGGTGGAGCCGGACGGGACCGAGTAGCCCACGACCTCGATGGTGTAGGTGCCGGCGGCCGGGGACGGCACCGAGACCGCCTCCTCCGCATCACCGTCGGCGGACTTGCCGACCTCCTTGCCGGACGCGTCGTACACCGTCAGGTCCAGGTCGGCCGCCGTGTCCGAGACGCCCCCGATGGCGACGTCGAGCGAGGTCGCACCGGCGGGGACGACCACCGTGCTGGTCTGCGTCTCGCCCTCCTTGATGGCCGGCCGGGCCGACTTGGCGGAGCCGAGCGGGCCGCCGACGAGCTTGCCGTCCAGCGCGGCGTACTTGTTGGTCACCTTCCAGGAGGCGGTCACCGGGGTGCCGGCCTTGGCCTCGGGGACGGTCACGGTCTCCGGGTCGAAGGCCGCGCCGAGGACGGTGACGTCCAGCTTGTACGGGTTGTCGAGCAGCGGTGAGGTGCGGCGCGCCTCGACCTCGACCTCCCAGACGCCGGCCTGCGGGGCCGCGTACGAGCGCACGTCGGGCTTGCAGCCGTTGCCGTCCAGGTAGTTGTTGTAGCAGTACGGGGTGCCGGTGTTGTCCGACGGGACGCCGTACGGGTGGATGGCGATGAACCGGGTCTGGCTCTTGTCCTTCAGCCCGCCGATCGCGACCTCCAGCGACGTCGCGCCCTCGGGCACGGTCAGGAAGTACGACCGCGTGCTGTTGCGCTGGACCGAACCGGTGGCGGACTGGGTGTAGCGCACCGGGTCCGAGACCACGACGGTGGAGAGGACCTGCCTGTCGATGCCCTCGGTCTTCGGGTCGTCGACCTCCAGGATCGCGCTCTTGATGCCCGCCGACTCCGGGGCGGCCTGCACCTTGACGGTCACCGGCCGGTTCAGCGGCAGCCCGACGACGTCGTCGCCGACGATCCGGAAGGTGTGCCCGGCGTTGTTCTCGAAGTGCAGCTCGTGCCGGACGGCCTTGTCCGGGCCGGAGGTGCGGGTGATGGTGACGTCGTACGTCTTCTTCTGGCCCGCCTTCAGGCCGCCCTCGCGGTCGTAGAGGCCGGTGCCGAAGCCCGGGGTCTTCAGGGCGTAGTCGATCGCGGTGTCGACCGGGGCCTTGACCGTGTAGTCGTGGGCGGTGGCGTCGTCACGGATGGCGTCCCACGCGTCCACGATGTTGATCAGACCCGCGCCCTCCTCGTACGCCTGCACATCCTTGATGTGGTCGGCGGTCGAGGTCAGCGCCGTGCGCAGCTTGGCCGGGGTGAGGTCGATGCCCTTCTGCTTCGCGGCGCTCAGCAGCAGCGCGGAGGCGCCGGCGGCCTGCGGGGAGGCCATCGAGGTGCCCTGGAGCATCGAGTAGCCGGCCGGCAGCGAGTAGCCCGCCTCGGCGACCGGGGAGCCCGGCAGCCAGGTCTGCGTGGTGTTGATCGCGGCGCCGGGCGCGCTCAGCGTCGGGGTGAAGCCGCCGTCCTCACGGGGGCCGCGCGAGGAGAAGGGCATCATCGCGTACTTCTTCGCGACGGCCGAGCCGTAGTTGGCGGCCCAGGTCTCCTTGGAGATGGCCGCGCCGACCGAGATCACCTTGTCCGCGAGGCCGGGGTCGCCGATGGTGTTGGCGCCGGGGCCGGAGTTGCCCGCGGAGATCACCAGCTGGACGCCGTAGGTGTCGATGAGCCGGGTGTACAGCTCGGCGCGCGCGTTGTTGCCGTCGTTCAGTGCCGGCAGGCCGCCGATCGACATGTTGACGATGTCGACGCCGCGGTTGGCGACGAGGTCGATCATGCCCTCGGTGAGCGCGACGTTGGTGCAGCCGCCGGTCCAGGTGCAGGCCCGGGAGGAGACGATCTTCGCGCCCGGGGCGGCGCCGTTCATCCTGCCGCCGAACAGTCCGTGGGCGGCGGTGATGCCGGCCACGTGCGTGCCGTGCTCGGACTCGATGACGCCGATGTTGACGAAGTCGGCCTTCTTGCCGACCCAGTCGCCGCCGTACGGGTCGGTGGGCACGTCCTTGCGGATCTGCACGACGAACGGCTGCCGCTCGACGACGTCGGTCTTCGGGTCGTCGGTGCCGAAGTACCCGATCTGGTAGCCGTCCTTGTACGGCTTCATGGGTGCGTCGTCGGTGAAGTCGAGGTTGTTGTTCAGGTCGACGCGGACGGTGCCGGCGGCCGGGTCGTAGAGGATGCCCCAGGCGTCGGTGGTGTCGCCGTCGCGGTTGGCGTCGCCCTTGGCGTCGCCGCCGGCCGTCGCGGACTCGCGGAACAGGCTGACCTGGTAGTCGCCCGCGGGCGCCGTCCAGGCCGCGCCGCCGTAGCTGAAGGACGGCCCGCTGACCGGGTTGGTCATCCGGCGCCAGGTGCCGTCGCTGTCGAGGATCGGGTCGGTCGCGGTGACCCAGTCGACGATCTTGCGCTCGCCGGTGGTGGTCTTCTGCAGCGCCGGATGGCCGAGGTCGACGCCGGAGTCGAGGATGCCGATGGTGACACCGCGGCCGTCCGCCTTCGGGTGCGCGTCGACGAAATCGACGGCTCCGGTCTCGAAGGAGGGGTTGTACGGGTTCTCCGCCGGGGTGTTCCTGCCCGGTGCCGGGTACGCCCCCGTCGCCTTCGCGGACTTGGCGGCGGTGTCCGCGCCCGGCGCCGGGTCGTCGAGCGGGATCTCCCGCCTGAGGTCGATGGCGTGCACCGAGGAGAGTCCCGCCGCCGCCTTGATGGCCGCGTCGGCCTTGCCGGTGGGCACGGTGGCCCGCACGTAACCGACCTTGTCGTAGCTGCGGCCCACCGAGCCGCCCTTGACCGCGTCCAGCTCCCGGGCGACCTGCTCGGTCTGCCCCGGGGCGGTCGCGATCATCATCGTGATGTTCTTGGCGCCGTCGGCCTTGGCCGCGGCGAGCGCGTCGGCGTCGTCCGAACCGAGCTTGTCATGAGCGGACTTGACGCCTTGGCCGGCGGCCGGGGCGGAGGGGGACACCTCCCGCGCGTCGAGCGATGGGGAAGTGTCCGCGGCGAGGGCCAGGGGTATCGGTCCCGCCGCGGAGAGGGCGGCCACCACGCCCACGGCCACGGCTATGCGGGCCAGGCGTCTCGGGCCGGATATGGGATCACGCTCGGGGGTGTGGGTCATCGGCATCCCTCAGGTAAAGGAACGAGCGGACGAGAGCGCTCAGCTTTACCGAAGGGTCCGGAATTTGGGGACCGTTGACCGAAACGAGATGAACGTATGGGGAAAACCCGCGATGGGATTTGAGCGGTTCAGGCGTCGATAGCCTGGTATTTACTCAGTTGTCCTTCGAACGCGCGTAATGGCGGGACGCCTTCGCCCGGTTGCCGCACGCGGCCATCGAGCACCAGCGGCGGGTGCCGTTCCGGGAGGTGTCGTAGAAGTGCAGGATGCAGCTGCCGCCGGCGCAGGTGCGGATCCGCTCCGGAGCCCGCGTGAGCAACTCCAGGTAGTTCCGGGCGGCGAGCCAGGCCGGGGCCCACGACGGGTCGGCGAACTCGGGCTCCTCGGCCGGACCGCCGGCGGTCAGCCGGGCCCGGATGCGCCCGTGCTCCAGTACGGCGTCCACCAGCGGCGCCGCCTGCCGCGGTGACCCGTCCACCGCGGCCTTGAGTGCCTCGCGCGCCGTGCGCAGATGGCGCAGCACCTCCGCGTCGGCCGGGTGGGTGCCGGCCAGCCCGTTGCCGTCGAGCCACACCGCGAGCCCCGCCGGGTCCGCGAGCAGGTCCTGGGTGACGCCGTCCCTGTTCCAGCGGGTGTTGAGCAGATCGAGCGCGAGGGGCTCGCCGGTGAGCGGGCGGGGGTCTCGGGCGGTGGACATCGGGCATTCCTCCTCGACTAACCGGTCAAGCGTACGTGACCGGTTGACCGGGTCGGAACTAACCTTCTACTGTGGCTGACGACGGTTAGAGATGCCTGCGCGGCAGGCACGTCGAAGGGGAGAACCATGAGCTTGCGCACCGGCCACACCGGCCTCAACGTCACCGACCTCGACCGCTCGCTCGCCTTCTACCGGGACGTCCTCGGCTTCGCCCTGCTCTCCGCGGGCGAGGAGGACGGCCGGCGCTACGCCTTCCTCGGCGACGGCAGCGGCCACGGCGACGGCAGCGGCCACGGCGACGGCGGCGAGCTCGTCCTCACCCTCTGGCAGCAGGCGCGGGAGCCGTACGACGGCGGCCGGGCCGGACTGCACCACCTCGCCTACACCGTCGACTCGGTGGACCGGGTCCGCGCGTACGAGGCGGCACTGCGGGCGGCCGGCGTGGAGTTCGCCCACGACGGCGTGGTGGCCCACCGCGAGGGCTCGGCCTCGGGCGGGATCTTCTTCCACGACCCCGACGGCACCCGTCTGGAGATCTCCGTACCGCACGGCGCCGGGGACGCCCCCGCCCCCTACGCCTCCGCCCCCACCTGCGGCTTCTTCTAGAGATGGGCGTCTATCACGCGGGCTCGCGGGCGGTGCAGGACCTGGTCGGCGTCCGCGAGCGCGCCGACCACGTGGGGCGTTCCCTGGGTCAGGACATCAAGGTGGTCGCCGCGGCCTTCCTGGAGCTCCAGCCCCTGCTGGTGGTGGGGGCGGCGGACCCGGGGACGGGGCGGGTGTGGGCCTCACCGCTCACGGGGCCCCCGGGCTTCGTCCGGGCCACCGGGCCCCGGCAGATGTCCGTGGACACCGGTGCCGGGCGGGGGTCCGGCGGGTGGGCGCGAAGTGGCGCCCCTGCCCTTCCCCCGCGGCGCGCCCCGTTCCCGAACGACGGTCCCGACCCGCTCGCCACGGCCCTGAGGACCCCCGGCACCCCGATCGGCACCATCGCCCTGGACCCCCGCACCCGCCGCCGTATGCGCCTCAACGGCAGGCTGAGGCCGACGGCACGGGGCTTCGCCGTCGAGGCCGACCGGGTCTTCTCCAACTGCCCCCAGTACATCCAGCGCAGGGAGTCGTACGAGGTGGTCGCCGACCGGGTCCCGGGCACCCCCCGCCGGCTGACCGAACTGGACCCTTCCTCGGCGGAGTCGATCCGCGCGGCCGACACCTTCTTCCTCGCCACCACGCACGACGCCGGCGCCGACGTCAGCCATCGCGGCGGCAACCCCGGTTTCGTCCGCGTCACCTCACCGCGCGAGCTGGCCTGGCCCGACTACTCCGGCAACGCCATGTTCCTCAGCCTCGGCAACCTGCGCGCCGACCCGCGCGCCGGCCTGCTCTTCCTGGACTGGGACACGGGCACCACCCTCCAGCTCACCGGCGAGGCCCGCACCGAGTTCGCCCCCGACGGCACCCGCGCCGTCCGCTTCACCCTCACCGAGGCCCGCCGGACCCCGGCCGCCCTGCCGCTGCGCTGGTCCCCGCCGCAGTACTCACCGGCCAATCCGCCCGCTAACGTCAGGGAATGCGAAGGAAGTTGAGGGTGGCGGCCTACGCCGTGTGCGTTCGTGACGGACAGATCCTGCTCGCCCGCTCACCGGGACCCGACGGCACGCCCGAGTGGGTGCTGCCCGGCGGCGGCATGGAGCACGGCGAGGACCCGTACGACACCGTCCGCCGCGAGGTCACCGAGGAGACCGGCTACCGCATCGAGGTGACCGGTCTCCTCGGCGTCGACTCCTCCCGGCGTGTCTTCCCCGGCGGGCGCCCGCTGCGCCGTACCGACCACCACGGGCTGCGCATCGTCTACGAGGGCGAGGTGACCGGCGGCGAACTCCGGTACGAGATCGGCGGTTCCACCGACTTCGCCGCCTGGCAGGACCTGGACGCCGTGCCCGGGCTCACCCGCGTACGCCTGGTCGACGTGGCCCTGCGGCTGTGGCGCGAACGCCCCCCGCACGGACGCCTGAAGGACCTTCCCCTGCCCCAGTAGATGAACGAGGAGTGACCGGCCCCGGCCCCGCGCGATCCACTCCGTGCCCGCCCCGGCCCCGCGCGATCCACTCCGTGCCCGCCCCGGCCCCCGTGATCCACCAAGAAAGGCTGAAAGTCACTCAACCGACCCCACCGGGGCAACCCTCCCGCCGCACCCCCGGGTCCCTACCCCCGACCGCACCACACATCACCGGTTGGGGGAACACATGCGCGTACGCGCGACTCTCGTGGGCAGCACCGCCCTGCTTATCACGGCGGCCCTGGCTGCCCCGGCCGCGGCCGCTTCGGCACGCCACTCCGGCGGCGGCCACTCGGCCACCCGCGAGGCGATCGAGGCGGCGGTCGAGGCCGGCGTACCCGGCGTGACCGCCACCGTGCGGGACGCCCACGGCACCTGGTCCACCACGGCGGGCGTCGGCGACCTGCGCACGGGCAAGCCCCGCTCGGCCGCCGACCGCTACCGTGTCGGCAGCATCACCAAGACCTTCGTGGCCACCGTCCTGCTCCAGCTGGAGGCGGAGGGCCGGCTCTCCCTGGACGACAAGGTCGACCGGTGGCTGCCCGGCACGGTGCGCGGTCACGGACACGACGGCCGCCGCATCACCGTCCGCCAGTTGCTCAACCACACCAGCGGCATCTACGACTACACGTCCGACGACGACTTCGGCCGCGCCCACTTCCTCAAGGACGGCTTCTTCCGGCACCGCTACGACACCCTCGCCCCGGGCACCCTGGTGGCGATCGCGATGCGGCACGAGCCGGAGTTCGCGCCGGGCACGTCCTGGAGCTACTCCAACACCAACTACGTCCTGGCCGGCATGGTGATCGAGAAGGTGACGGGCCGCTCCTACGCCACCGAGATCAACCGCCGCGTCATCGCCCCCCTGCACCTGACGGCCACCTCCGTCCCCGGCACCAGGGTCACCGTCCCGCGGCCGAGCAGCCGCGCCTACTCCAAACTCGCCGCGGCGGCGACGGGCCCGACGTACGACGTCACGACCCTCAACCCCTCCCTCGCCTCCTCGGCAGGCGAAATGATCTCGGACTCCGCGGACCTGGACCGTTTCTACGGCGCCCTGCTGCGCGGAAAGCTCCTGCCGGCGCGCCAGCTGAAGGAGATGAAGACGACGGTGAAGATCGACGGAGTCCCGAACGTCCGCTACGGCCTCGGCCTGATGGACACCAGGCTGACCTGCGGTGTCCACGTCTGGGGCCACGACGGCGGCATCCACGGCTCCACGTCCTCGGCCGTGACGACGGCGGACGGACGCCATGCCCTCGCCCTCAATCTCAACGCGGACTGGACGGGCGAGCCGGGGCCCGTGATCGAGAAGGAATTCTGTTAGCCGACGTTTCATTCGCGTAGTTCTGCGTTAACTCGCACGCAATGTCCGTACCGCCTCATATCGGCTAACCCGCTGTGAACGGGGATGGCTGGATCTTTTCGATCATTTATGCGAGGCGGGTGGTCGTGTGCGCGCTCGGCACGAACTGCGTGTGCTGTCGGTCTATGAGGGGTTCTTCTCCGGGGGAGCCCGGATCGTGCACTCCGACATCGTTCTGGGACTGGCCGAGGGCGGCCAGTCCCACCAGGTACTCAGCATCCATGGCGAGGTCCACCGCGAGGCCACCCGGCAGCGCATGGAGGACGACGCCTGCTACCGGGCGCTGACCGCCGGCGCGGTCGGCGTCACCTCCCTGGGCCGCACCGCCGGCCTGGTGGACGGCACGGTCGCGGCGCATGTTTTCAGCGGGCCGGAGCTGGCCGAGACCGCACGGTCGATGGCCGCGGCCGACGTGATCCTCTCGCTGAAGGAGCAGCCGCTGGCGCTGCTCAACCAGGCCGGGCTGCCCCGCCGTCCGGTCGTGGTCTGCCTGCATCGCTCCGACCCGGAGAACCAGGGCCCCGCCCTGGACGAGCTGAAGGCCGCCATCGCCGACGGCACGGTGGTGGCCTGCGTGTGCTGCGCCGAGTCCACACGGGCCGCGTACGAGGCCGCCGGCATCCCGCGCGAACTGCTGCACGTCATCCCCAACGGGGTGGACCTGCTGCGCTTCCGCCCGGACGCGGCGGCCCGGCTCGCCTTCCGCGCGTCCCTGGGCATCCCGGCCGCGGCACCGGTGATCGTCTTCGCGGCCCGTTACGCCACGATGAAGAACGTCCCGCTCCTTCTGCGGGCCGCCCGAGCCTGGCTCGCCCGTGAGCCCGAGGGCCGGGTCCTGATGTGCGGCGCGGGCATGGACGGCGCGAACCCCGCCCTGGCAGCCGACATCGCGAGCGCGTTCGGCGCGGACCGGCATCTCGCCGGACGGGTCCGCCTCCTCGGCGTACGCCGCGACATGGAGACCGTCTACGCCGGCGCCGACGTCGTCGCCCTGACCTCCGCTTCCGGGGAGGCGGCGCCGCTGTGCCTGATCGAGGGCATGATGTGCGGCGCCGTTCCCGTGACGACGGACGTCGGCGACAGCGCGGAGATCGTCCGGGGCCACGGTTTCGTGACCTCGCAGGACCCCGAGGCCATCGCGCTGGCCTGGACGGCGGCGGTCGCCGGCCGCGCCGGACTCGCCCCGGCGTCGGCGGCGAGCCGTGAACGCTTCAGCCGTACGCGGATGATCGCGGCGTACGCCGCGCTGCTCGACGGCGTCCACACCCGGGCCTCGCGCCTGCCGGCGCTGCCCGAGCCGCTGTAGACCCCGGCCCCCGGCCCCGGCCCTCCCCGGATCCCCGGACTGGGGTCACCGTCGGCGGGCCGTGGGTGCGAGGCGTGATTCAGGACGCGCGGGTGAGGGCCGGCAGGTAGCCGAGCGACTGCCCCGGTGCCGTCGGGTGGTACGACTCGGTGATCGCCAGCACGTCGACGCTGTGCAGCCACGGGCTGGACGAGCAGATCTCGTGGCCAGTGAAGGCGGCGGTCACGTCGGCGAAGGTGAACCCGTGGAGGGCGGCGCGCTGGGCGATCACCGCGTTGAGGTGGTCCACGGCGTCGTTGAGGGTGGTGCGTGCACCGTCCTGGAGGCCCAGCGCACAGCTGCCCCGCAGGTGGTAGAGGTGCGGGTAGCCGAGCACCACGACACGGGCGGCGGGTGCCCGGTTCCGGATGGCGGTGTAGAGGACGTCGAGGTCGCCCGCGAGCGTGCTGTCCATGACGGCGCGGGAACGGGAGACGGCGGACAGGCACCGTTGGGGGCCGCCCAACGCGCAGGTCGCCAGGACGCCGACGAAGCCCGTGTCGCTGCCGCCGACGGTGAGGGTGACCAGGCCGGTGCGGGCGCTGAGGTGGCCGAGCTGCTCGGTCAGGACCTCCTTCGCGTCGGCGCCGTTGCACGCGGCGAAGCTGAAGGTCGTCGGCGCGTGGGCCTCGGCCCACAGCACGGGGTACGCCCGGCTGCTGCGCTTGCACTCCTTGCCGGAGGCCAGGTAGTCGCCGGCGCCGACACCGGAGGAGTAGGAGTCGCCGAGGGCCACATAGCCGCCGGCCACGGCCCGGGACGCCACTTGAGCCGTCGCGGGGGCGGCGAACGCGCAGGCGGCCGCGAGGAGGAGGGAGCACGCGCCGGCCGCTATTCGGGGCTTTCTCATGACTCTCCTGTATCGCGGTCCGCCCGGCTCCGCCCGTCCCGCTGGTCCGTTGCGGTGAACCCTCACCCGGGCGGCGCAGCACAAGTGGCCCGGCGGCGGCACACCTGCGGAGGGGCCGCCGGCCTGTGGCCCGGTGGCCCCTCCGCTCCCCTCCTGACGGTCTTTCCGGCGCCCCCCTGCCCGCCGGTCCCGGCCCGTCACGACCGGGGCAGCACCACGACGTAGGCGGCCGGGTCGCGGTCGCCGGACGCCATCAGCGCCGTCCGCACCACCGCCGCCTGCTGCTCCAGGGACTCCCGGAGCTTCCTCGGCGTGATGTACACGACCGTGATGCCGAGACGCTCCAGGTGCTCCCGCTTGCGGGCGTACTCCGACCACAGCGCGTCGTCGTCCTGACGGGGCGCGCGGGTGTCGAGTTCGACGGCGACCGCCTGCTCCGGCCAGTAGGCGTCCAGACCGCCCAGGTGCGGGCCGCCGGGCAGGCGCAGGTCGACGTTCCAGACCGGGTCGGGCAGGCCGTACTCGCGCACCATCCGGTACAGCCGGTCCTCGGCGATCGAGCGGCCCTCCGCCAGCAGCGCGTCCACCGCGTCCACCACGTGCGGGCGGCTCAGCAGCTTCGCCTGGTTCAACTCCCGGACGACGGCGGCCGGTTCGCAGTGGCCGCCGCGCACCGACTCGGTCAGCAGCCGGCGTACCGCCTCCGCGTCCGTCAGCTCCGCCACCGCGTCCGCCAGCGCCCGCGGCACCGGCGCCACCGGCAGCCCCGTCACCGCCTGCGGGGTGGGCAGGGCGGAGGTGCGCAGGACGCGGACGTAGCCCGTGGAGCGCGGTCGGCGCGACCGCGGCACCAGGACGTCCACGTGGTCCAGCGAGGTCAGCGGCGGGGTGGTCGAGAAGCCGTGCAGGGTCAGCGCCGCCAGCCCGGTGATCACCGCCTCCGCGTACACCGGCCGGTGCGGGCTCTCGGCCGTCGGCTGGACCGGGACGCCCGGCTCCGCCGCGCGAGCGGCGTACAGCAGGGCGCCGTGCAGCCGCTCCTCGCCGGTGGGCGGGCCGGGGTGCAGCAGGATCACGTTCGGGAGCAGCTCCCGCCACGGGCCGTTGGGGCGGCACTGCTCGCTCAGTGCGGCCGAGGGCACGCCGTGGGCGCGCAGCTGGGCCGTCGTCAGGACGCGGCGGTGGACGTCGGAGAGGTGGTGCAGGGGACGGGGGGAGAGCGGGGTGTTGTGGGTCATGGCGTCGGGATTCCCGCGCCGGGTCCCGCCTTTAACCGCTGTTACACGGCCGTCGAGAAATGCGGACAAGACGGGACTAAAGGTCAGGTGTTCGGGTGCCGAGTAGGCACCGAAAACCCCTGGTCCGATCGGGTGCGGACCAGGGGTTACGGCTGCGTTTGCCCGAATTTCGTAACGGTCACCGACCGGGCAAGCTCAGGCCAAAGATCAGTGGTCGGAGGCCGCCGCATCGCACGCCTGTGCGCGCAGCGCCCGCGCCAGGTCGTCCCGTGCCTCCAGCACCAGCCGGCGCAGCGCCGGGGCCGCGTCCTCGTGCGCCGCCAGCCACGCGTCCGTCGCGTCCAGGGTCTCCGGACGGTCCTGCAGCGCCGGGAACAGGCCCCGCACCACGTCCATGCCGATCTGGATCGACCGCTCGCGCCACACCCGCTCGATCGCGGCGAAGTACAGCTGCGCGTACGGCGCGGTCAGCTCCCGCTGCGACGGCTGGGCGAAGCCCGCGATCGTCGCCTCCACCAGCGCGTTGGACAGCGTGTCCGCCTCCACCACCTGGGCCCACGCCTGCGCCTTGACCGCCGCCGACGGGCGCGCGGCCAGGCAGCGCACCTGGTGCCGCTTGCCGGACGCAGTGTCGTCGCGGGCCAGTTCCGCCGCCAGCACCGATTCGTCGGCCGCGCCGTGCGTCGCCAGCGGCTCCAGGAACGCCCAGCGCAGTTCCTGGTCCACCTCCAGCCCCTCGACCTCGGTCGTGCCGTCCAGCAGATCCCTCAGCAGCTTCCGGTCCGGCTCCGTGGCGGCCACGGCCGCGAAGAACCGCGCCCAGGCCAGCTGGTGCTCACTGCCCGGCCCGGCCGCCCGCAGCTCCCGCAGCGCGCCCTCGGCCAGCAGCTCCCCGCCGGTCTCCCGCCAGGCGGGCGCCACGTAGTGCACCAGCGCCGAGTTCGCCCAGGCGTGCAGCATCTGGAGCACACCGATGTCCGACTCGCGGCCGGCGAAGCGCAGCACCAGGTCGATGAACTCCCGCGCCGGCAGCAGCCCGTCCCGGGTCAGGTTCCACAGCGCCGACCAGCACAGCGCCCGGGCCAGCGGGTCGGTCAGCGCGCCCAGGTGCGTCCGCAGGGTCGCCAGCGAGGTCTCGTCGAAACGGATCTTGCAGTAGGTCAGGTCGTCGTCGTTGACCAGCACCAGTTCCGGCGCCTCGGCGCCCGCCAGCTCGGCCACGACCGTACGCGGCTCGTGCACGTCCGTCTCCACGCGCGCGTACCGCTCCAGCGTGCCCTGGGGCGTACGGCGGTACAGGCCCACGGCGACCCGGTGCGGGCGCAGCGTCGGGTACGCCTCCGGAGCCTCCTGGACCACGGCCAGCTCGGCGATCCGGCCGCCCGTGGTGTCCAGCAGCACCTGCGGGGTCAGCGAGTTCACCCCCGCCGTCTCCAGCCAGGACCGGGACCACTGCGTCATGTCCCGGCCGCTCGTCTCGCCCAGCACCGACAGCAGGTCGTCCAGGCGCGTGTTGCCGTACGCGTGGCGCTTGAAGTAACGCCGGGCGCCCTCCAGGAACGCGTCCTGGCCGACGTACGCCACCAGCTGCTTCAGCACCGAGGCACCCTTGGCGTAGGTGATGCCGTCGAAGTTCAGCTTGGCGTCCTGAAGGTCCCGGATGTCCGCCGTGATCGGATGCGTGGAGGGCAGCTGGTCCGCGCGGTAGGCCCAGGCCTTGCGGCGGTTGGCGAAGGTGGTCCAGGCGTCCTTGAAGCGGGTGGCGCCCACGTTCGCGAACGTGCCCATGAAGTCCGCGAAGGACTCCTTCAGCCACAGGTCGTCCCACCACACCATGGTGACCAGGTCGCCGAACCACATGTGCGCCATCTCGTGCAGGATGACGTTGGCCCGCGCCTCGTACGACGCCTGTGTCACCTTCCCGCGGAAGATGTACTCCTCCCGGAAGGTCACCAGACCCGGGTTCTCCATCGCACCCAGGTTGTACTCCGGCACGAAGGACTGGTCGTACTTCCCGAACGGGTACGGGTAGTCGAAGTGGTCGTGGAAGAAGTCCAGGCCCTGCTTGGTGACCAGGAAGACGTCCTCGGCGTCGAAGTGCGGGGCGAGGCCCTTGCGGCACATCGCGCCCAGCGGGATCTCCAGCTTCGAGCCGTCCTCGAAGGTGCGGGTGTAGGAGTCCGTCACATAGTGGTACGGGCCCGCCACCACACACGTGATGTACGTCGAGATCGGCTTGGTCTCCGCGAACCGCCAGACACCGTCGTCGAGTTCACCGGCGCCGTTGCTCCACACCGTCCAGCCCTCGGGCGCCCGCACCTCGAAGCGGTACGGCGCCTTCAGATCCGGCTGCTCGAAGTTCGCGAACACGCGGCGGGAGTCGGCCGGCTCGTACTGCGTGTACAGGTAGACCTCGCCGTCCTCCGGGTCGACGAAGCGGTGCAGGCCCTCGCCGGTGCGGGAGTAGGCGCACTGCGCGTCCACCACCAGCTCGTTCTCCGCGGCCAGGTCCTCCAGCGCGATCCGCGAGCCGTCGAAGACCTCTCCCGGATCCAGGTCCCGGCCGTTGAGCGAGACGGCGGTGACGCCCGGCGCGATCAGGTCGGCGAAGCTGGACGCCCCCGGCTCGGTGCAGCGGAAGCGGATGGTGGTCACCGAGCGGAACGTGCGCGGCTCGCCGTTCCCGTCGCCGACGGCGGACCTCAGGTCCAGGGACACGTCGTACCCGTCGACGGACAGCAGGGCGGCCCGCTCCCGGGCCTCGTCGCGGGACAGATTCTCACCGGGCACGGGCGGCACTCCCTCGTGGTCGCGTCAGTGGTGGCTGAACAGGAGCGATCCTGCCATGCGCTCCTGACGGTGGGCACCAGGGAATGCCGGTCCCGCCGACGTCGTTGCCCCTTCAAAAGACCTTTTCGCTGAGGAGCACCATGTCCGAGACCGCTCGCTCGTCCGGCAAGACCCCCGTCGACTTCTGGTTCGATCCGCTGTGCCCCTGGGCCTGGATGACCTCCCGCTGGGTGCTGGAGGTGGAGAAGGTCCGTGACATCGAGGTCCGCTGGCACGTCATGAGCCTCGCCGTCCTCAACGAGGACAAGCTGGACGAGCTGCCCGAGGACTACCGGGACATGCTCGCGACCCAGGCGTGGAAGCCGGTGCGCGTGGTCACCGCGGCCTGGCAGAAGCACGGCGACGACATCCTCGGCCCGCTCTACACCGCGCTCGGCACCCGCGTCCACAACAACGGCGAGGGCGCGACCGTGGAGGCCATCGCCGGCGCGCTCGCGGACGTGGGACTGCCCGCCGAGCTGATCGAGTACGCCGAGCAGGAGGACTTCGAGTTCGACGCCGAGCTGCGCGCCTCCCACAAGGAGGGCATCGAGAAGGTCGGCCAGGACGTCGGCACCCCCGTCATCGCGGTTCCGGGACCCGGCGGCGAGCAGATCGCCTTCTTCGGCCCGGTCGTCACCCCCGCCCCCAAGGGCGAGGAGGCGGCCCGCCTGTGGGACGGCACGATCGCAGTGGCCTCGGTCCCGGGCTTCTACGAGATCAAGCGTTCCCGTACCAAGGGCCCCGACTTCAGCAACCTGTGACCCCCTGAGACGGGCCCGGTGCCGCCGGCGCGGCGGGCCCGTCCGCCGCCCGGCTGCACCCCGTCACGGCCGCCGCAACAGGCCCCGGTCCATGGCGACCGTCACCCCACGGACAGCAGCCAGCCGAGGAGGGCCCGCCAGGGGTGCCGGGCGCTCCGGCGCGCCGCGCGCACGGTCAGTGAGTTCATACCCGCAAGCCTCGTCGGCCAGGGCATTTCCCGGATACGGATGCCCGGTTGAACTCGGCGTCGACGGATCGGTGGAGTCGGGGGGTGGGGAAGACCCCCGCGAGTCACGTCCTCGCGGGGGTCTCCTTTCATCCGCCTGCCGCCGTGAAGGGTGAGAAGACGATCACGAGGCAGGACGATCCGGGGCCGCTCAGGGCGCGAGCAGCAGCACGTCCGCGCGGGACTTGGCGGCCTCGTACCGGCGGGCGACATCCTGCCAGTTGACCACCTGCCACATCGCCTCGATGAAGTCCACCTTCTGGTTCCGGTACTGGAGGTAGAAGGCGTGCTCCCAGGCGTCGAAGACCAGGATCGGGGTGGCGCCCTGGCCGACGTTGCCCTGGTGGTCGTAGACCTGCTCCACGATCAGCCGGCCGCTGAGCGGCTCATGGGCGAGCACGCCCCAGCCCGAGCCCTGGGTGGTGGCCGCGGCCTTGGACAGCTGCGCCTTGAAGCCGGCGAAGGAGCCGAAGGACCGCGTGATCGCGTCGGCCAGGTCACCCACGCCGTCGGCGGCCAGCGGCTCGCCGCCGCCGTCCTTGGGGCCGGTCATGTTCTGCCAGTAGATCGAGTGCAGGATGTGCCCGGACAGGTGGAAGGCCAGGTTCTTCTCCAGGCCGTTGATCGAACCCCACGTCTCCTTGTCCCGCGCCTCGGCCAGCTGCTCCAGGGTGTCGTTGGCGCCCTTCACATAGGCCGCGTGGTGCTTGTCGTGGTGCAGCTCGATGATCTCGGGACTGATCACGGGAGCGAGCGCGGAGTAGTCGTAGGGCAGGTCGGGCAACGTGTAGACGGGCATGGGTGTCCCCTCCGGAACCTTATTGCAAGTATCTTGCAACTACACGCTAGCAATAAGTGCTTCGGAGTAACAGAAAGGCCCCCACGTGTCGCACGTGGGGGCCTCGCCGGTCGCCGGCCGGAGCAGGTCTCAGCGCCGGGCGCGCGCCCGCTGCCAGCCGTAGCCGACCGCGGCCAGGAGCAGGGTCATGCCGCCCGTCGAGTACAGCTGGACACGGGTGTCCGGCTCGCGGGCCATCAGGACGAAGATCGCGGTCATGCCGGCCAGCGCGACCCAGGTCAGCCACGGGAACGCCCACATGCGCACGACGAGCTTCTCGGGGGCCTCGCGCTCGATGCGGCGGCGCAGCCGCAGCTGGGACACGGCGATGAAGATCCAGACGACCAGGATGACCGCGCCGATCATGTTCAGCAGCCAGCGGAAGATGTCGTCCGGGCGCCAGTAGTTGAGCAGCACGCAGACGAAACCGAGGACGCACGAGGTGAGGACCGCGATCCGGGGCACTCCGCCGGACAGCCTGGACAGCGCCTTCGGGCCCTGGCCGCGCTCGACCAGCGAGTAGGCGATGCGGGAGGCGCCGTAGATGTTGGCGTTCATCGCGGACAGCAGGGCGGCCAGGACGACCACGTTCATCAGCTGGCCCGCGCCGGGGATGTCCAGGTGGTCGAGCGTGGCGACGTACGGACCCTTCTCCACGACCTCCTTGGCGTCCCACGGCACCAGGGTGACGGCGACCGCCATCGAGCCGATGTAGAACAGGGCGATGCGCCACATCGCCGTACGGACGGCGGACGCGACGCCCCGGACCGGATTCTCCGACTCGGCCGCCGCGATGGTGACCGTCTCCAGGCCGCCGTACGCGAAGACCGAGGCGAGCAGGCCCACCAGCAGGCCCTCGCTGCCGTTCGGCATGAAGTCCGTCAGGTGCGACGCGCCGGGGGAGTCGGTGCCCGGCAGTACGCCGGCGATGGCCAGCACGCCGAGGATCAGGAAGAGGGAGATCGCGCCGACCTTGAGCGCGGCGAACCAGAACTCGAACTCGCCGAAGTTCTTCACGGCGGTCAGGTTCGCCCCGCAGAACACCACCATGAACAGCGCCACCCACATCCACTGCGGGGTGCCCGGCAGCCAGCCCTGGACGATGCTCGCGGCGCCGATGCCCTCCAGGCCGACCGCCGTGCACAGCAGCACCCAGAAGGACCAGCCCGCGGTGAAGCCGGCCCACGGGCCGATCGCCCGCTCGGCGTGCGCCGAGAACGACCCCGACGACGGGTACGCGGCCGACATCTCGCCGAGCATCCGCATGACCAGCATCACCAGCAGGCCGGAGACCGCGTAGGCGACCACGATGGACGGGCCGGCGGCGGCGATGCCCGCGCCGGAACCGACGAACAACCCGGCGCCGATCACCCCGCCGAGAGCGATCATGGACAGGTGGCGCTGCTTGAGGCCGTGGGAGAGGGAGCCGTCCGCTCGCTGCTGCGGCGGTGTCTCCGTGGTGGTGCTGCTGGGCATGGGGCGCGGCTCTCCCAGTGCAATAGGCGGGCAAAAACCCCGCCAGTGTGGGCGGCCCGTCCGCTCAGGCGAAGGGGCCGCCCACTATACGGACACCCGCTGCACGCAGGGTGAACCCCCGGTTACGCGGCCACGGGGGTGTAGTGCGAGGCGTCACCCTCGATCGAGTAGCTCTCCTTGCCCTCGATGCCGACCGGGACGTCACCGGCGACGGTCACCCGGTGCAGGCGCCGCGGCCGCCCGTCGTAGTTGTCGATGGCGTAGTGCTGGGTGATGCGGTTGTCGAAGAGCACCAGCTGGTTCTCCGACCAGCGGTGGCGCAGCACGTTCTCCGGGCGGGTGACGTACGCCTGGAGCAGGTCGAGGATCTTGCGGGACTCGCCCGCCGACAGGCCCGTGATCCGCTGCGCGAACCCGCCGATGAACAGCCCGCGCTCGCCGGTCAGGGGATGCACGCGGACCACGGGGTGCGCGGTGCGGTACGTGATCGAGGTGAACCGGGCGCGCTGGGCGGCCTTCTCCTCGTCGATCTCCTCGTCCGGCACCGCGTAGTCGTAGTCGTTGGTGTGCTCGGCCCACAAGGTGTCGGCCAGACGGCGCAGCGGCTCGGGCAGATCGCGGTAGGCCGCCGCCGCGTTGGCGATCAGCGTCTCGCCGCCGTACGGCGGAACGGTCAGCGAGCGCAGGGTGCTGGCCTGCGGCGGGTTGAGGACGAAGGTGACGTCGGTGTGCCAGTGGTTGGCGCGGCCCCGCTCGCTGTCGACCGGCAGCACGTTCGGGGCGCCGTCGACCGCGCCGACGGTCGGGTGGGCGGTGGTCAGGTCGCCGAGATGGCGGGCGAACGCCTGCTGGCCTGCGTCGTCCAGGCGGACGTCGTCGAAGACCAGCGCCTTGTGGACGTTGAGCGCCTCGCGGATCGCGCCGACCTGCTCCGGGGCGAGCGGTCCGGAGATGTCGACGCCGGAGACCCGGGCGCCGATGCGTGCGGTGACCTTGGTGATCTCGATGGACATGAGGGTTCCTCTCAGGCGAACGCGGGGGTCAGGTACTGGTTGGCGGGGCGGGGCAGGCCGTAGCGCTCCCGCAGGGTCTGGCGGGGCCCGTACTCGGTGCGCAGCAGGCCACGGGCGCGCAGGAGCGGTACGACGTGTTCGACGAAGGCGTCCAGGCCGGAGGGCAGCACGGCCGGCATGATGTTGAAACCGTCGGCGGCACCCTGCGTGAACCAGGTCTCGATCTGGTCGGCGACCTGCTCGGGCGTCCCGGCGAAGGTGAGGTGCCCGCGCCCGCCGCCGAGCCGCCCGACCAGCTGCCGCACGGTCAGCCGCTCGCGCCGGGCCAGCTCGACCACGAGCGTGTAGCGGCTCTTGGCCCCCTCGATGGCGGACTCGGGTGCCAGTCCGGCGGGCAGCGGGGCGTCCAGCTCCAGCGTCCCGGGCTCCAGGTGCAGCAGGCTCTCCAGGCGGCCCACCCCGTGGTCGTACACGATGTGGTCCTCCAGCAGCTGCTCGGCGGCCCGTGCCTCGGCCTCGGTGGACCCGAGCACCGGGACGATGCCGGGCAGCACCTTGATGTGCCCGGGGTCGCGTCCGGCCTGCCCGGTGAGGGACTTGAGGCCGGCGTAGAACTCCTGCGCGTCGGCGAGGGTCTGCTGGGCGGTGAACACCGCCTCCGCGTACCGGGCGGCGAACGCCTTGCCGTCCGCCGAGGACCCCGCCTGGACCAGGAGCGGATAGCCCTGCGGGGTGCGCGGCACGTTGAGGGCCCCGGCGACGCTGAAGTACGTCCCCTTGTGCCGGGGCGGGTGGATCTTGCTGTCGTCGCCCCAGACGCCGGCCGCCTTGTCGGCGACGACCGCGTCGTCCTCCCAGCTGTCCCACAGCTTGAGGGACACGTCCAGGAACTCGGCGGCGCGCGCGTACCGCTCGGCGTGCGCGGGCTCGGCGTCCAGGCCGAAGTTGCGGGCGGCCTCGACGCCGGCGGTGGTGACGATGTTCCAGCCGGCCCGGCCGCCGCTGATGATGTCCAGCGAGGCGAACTTGCGGGCCAGGTTGTAGGGGGAGTTGTAGGAGGTGGACGCGGTGGCGATCAGGCCGATGTGCTCCGTGGCCGTCGCCAGCGCGGTCAGCAGGGTGAGCGGTTCCAGGGCGCCGGCCGGCCGCTGGGCCAGGTTGTTCCACAGCTGGGGGCCGTCGGCGAGGAAGAGGGAGTCGAAGGTGCCGCGTTCGGCGGTCCGTGCCAGGCCGACGTAGTGGGCGAGGTCGACGTGCGCGTACGGATCACTCTCCGGCAGCCGCCAGGACGCTTCGTGGTGGCCGGTGTTCATCAGGAACGCGTTCAGATGGAGCTGTCTGGTCATGCGTGGTCCTCCGTGACACCGAGCGCGGCCAGCAGCCGCTCGCGGTAGGCGCCCAGCACCGGCTCGCGGTAGGAGCGCGGGTGGGGGTGGTCGATGGCCAGGTCGAGGCCGATCCGGCCCTGGTCCAGGACGAGGACCCGGTCGGCGAGCACGATCGCCTCGTCCACGTCGTGGGTGACCAGCAGCACGGACGGCCGGTGGCGCTTCCACAGGTCGCGCAGCAGGTTGTGCATCCGGATCCGGGTGAGCGCGTCCAGCGCGCCGAACGGCTCGTCCGCGAGCAGGAGTTCGGGATCGCGCACCAGGGAGCGGGCCAGCGCCGCCCGCTGGGCCTCGCCGCCGGACAGCTCGCCCGGCCAGGCCCGCTCGCGGCCGCCCAGCCCGACCTCCCGCAGCGCGGCCCGGCCGCGTTCCCCGGCGTCCTTGCCGTCCAGGCCGAGCAGGACGTTGTCCAGCACCCGGCGCCAGGGCAGCAGCCGGGAGTCCTGGAACACCACGGAGACCCGTTCGGGCGCGGTGAGCTGCCCGCTTCCGGTCACCCCGTGGTCCAGGCCGGCGACCGCGCGCAGCAGGGTGGACTTGCCCGAGCCGCTGTGGCCGAGCAGGGCCGTGAACTGTCCGGCGGGCAGGTCGAGGTCGATGCCGTCGAGGACCGTACGGCCCCCGAACGACCGGGTCAGTCCGCGCAGCCGGACGGTGGGCCGGGTCAGCTGCTCAGTGTGCGGCGCCATGACAGCACCCTCCGTTCGATGAGTCGGACCACGCTGTCGGAGACCAGGCCGAAGGCGCCGTAGATCAGCAGGCCGACCAGGATGACGTCGCTCTGGCCGTAGTTCTGCGCCTGGAACATCAGGTAGCCGAGGCCGCTGGTGGCGTTGATCTGCTCCAGGACCACCAGGCCCAGCCAGGAGCCGGTGACGCCGAGCCGGAGTCCCACGAAGAAGCCGGGCAGCGCGCCGGGGATCACGACCTGACGGATGAAGGCGAACCTCGACAGGCCCTGGACCTCGGCGAGTTCGACGAAGCGGCTGTCGATGCCGGACAGCGCGGCGTGCGTGTTCAGATAGATCGGGACGTAGACGACGATCGCGATGATGGCGATCTTGAAGGTTTCCCCGATGCCCAGCCAGAGGATGAACAGCGGGATCAG
The DNA here is from genome assembly GCF_044546845.1 of Streptomyces sp. NPDC053076. NCBI lineage: Bacteria > Bacillati > Actinomycetota > Actinomycetes > Kitasatosporales > Streptomycetaceae > Streptomyces > Streptomyces sp. NPDC053076. The sequence continues at coordinate 458,559 of NZ_JBITZL010000002.1, forward strand.
ACCGAGGGTGGGGATCGCCCGGTTGAGCTGCACGGTCCCGTCGATCAGCGCTTCACCGGCCCGGCTGAGGCCGGAGGCCAGGGCGAGCAGCACCCCGGCGGTCAGGCCGATCGCGAAACCGTAGCCGGCTCGCTCCAGGGAGGTCAGCACATCGGTGGGCAGGGTGCCGTCGGTCCACAGATGGCCGGCGGTTCGCAGGACCGTCCAGGGCGCCGGAACGGCACCCGTGTCGAGCGTTCCGGCGGCCGAGGCGGCGGCCCACAGGACGAGCAGCAGCAGCGGGCCGATGAGCCGGGCGGCGGGCAGTTGACGGCCGGGGGAGAGCCGGCGGCGCCGGCGGACCTGGGGAAGTTCCTCGGCGGCCTGCGCCGCAGGGGCTGTCGTCGTCGTGGTCACGGCGGTCACCTCCGGTACTCCGCCGGTACGGCCTTGGCGGCGATGGACTCGAAGCGGTGGTCGAAGAGCGAGGACACGTCGAACTTCTTCACGAAGCCGCCCTCGGCGAGCAGATCGGCGGTCTCCTGCTCCCACTTGATCGCCTCGTCCCAGCTGGGCGGGAAGAGGGGCTTGTTGGTGAGGGCGGTGATGGACTTCGCCTGCTCCAGGGTCAGGTTCTGCGTCTTGACGTAGAACTCCTCGTTCCATACGTCCGGGTGCTCGTACGTCCACACCTGGCCCTTGGCCCACTGGGGGATGTAGGCGGCGATCGCGGCTGCCTTCGCCGGGTCGTTCAGCACCGCCTGCGGCGCCCACAGCAGGTTGAGCAGGTCGACGACGCCGGTCCGGATGACGTGGGCGCCCTTCCCCTCGTACTGCTTGAGGTACGCCGGCGCCTGGTTGTTGGCGAGCGGGGCGATGTCCACCTGGCCGGACTGCAGCGCGGTCAGGAACTGGTTGCTGGTCAGCGGGACCAGCTTCACCTCGTCGTACTTCAGGCCGGCCTGCTTCAGCGCCCGCAGCAGGACGACACCCTGGGCCTGCCCCTGGGAGAAGGCGAGCCGCTTGCCCCGGAATTCCTCGATCGTGCGGATGTCGCTGCCGGGCTTGGTGGCGAAGAGGTAGTTGGGCTTGCGGGTGATGTCGATCGCCACGATCTTCGCGTCGAAGCCCTGGTAGTGCGCCTGGATCGGCGGGATACCCGCGTTGTTGGCGAGGTCCAGGGAATGGGCGCGGAAGGCGTTGATCACATCCGGGCCCGCCCCGATGTTCGCCCAGCTCGACACCGTGAAGGGCAGCTCGGGCAGCTTCGCCAGCTTGAACTGGAGCTGCTGCTGGCCCAGGTAGGAGGTGATCTTCAGACTGGTGCCGGCCGGGACTTTGGCGGCGAGCGGCTCGGTGGCGGCGCCCCCGGTGTCGGCGGAGGCATCGCCCTTGGCGCAGCCGCTGAGGCCCGCGACGGCGGCGGACGCCCCGGCCAGGGAGGTGAGAAAGGCACGACGGTGCATGGGAGGACTCCCAGGGGAAAAAGAGGGGAAAGGCAGGAAGAATTCCGGGACGGCAGGCCGGAGAAGGGAAACTCACACAGCGAGAAACACGCGCTTCATGCGCGGCAATATGTCAGCAACAGAAGGTGCGACAGCTGATGAGTACGTCCATGACCAGCATGTTCCCGGCCATGAGCGACTCCTGTCAACATTCCGAGTTTCTGAATTAAATAGGCTCAGGTGACGCACTCAGCGGATCCCGGAACAGCACGTCGAACATGACGGATCCACCCGCCACCGCCAGTACCGAATCCGGGAAACTCGTCGGCAGTACGGACGCCGCACGGCTGTCTCCGGCCGCTTCCCGCAGCGCGTTCAGGCAGTCCTCGAAGTGCATGACGCCCACCTCGGTCACCACGACGGTCTCCGGGTTCAGCACGTCCAGCAGCAGCCCGGCCGCCCGCCCGGTCATCCGCGCCCGGTCCACCAGCAGCCGCCGGGCCACCGCGTCCCCGCCCGCCGCCGCGGCCACCACATGCATCGGATTGGCCGAGTCGGTCACCCCGGCCGCCCGGGCCCGCCGGCACAGCGTCCGCTCGCTCAACTCCGCCTGGAGGCAGCCGGTACGGCCGCACGCGCACGGCTCGGTGCCGCCCGGCACCGGCAGATGGGCGATCGCCCCGGCCGCCGAGCGCGGACCGTGGTGCACCTCGTCATTGGTCGCGAAGGCCGCGTCGACCATGTTGCCCACGAACAGGTGCAGCACGCTGCGGCTGCCCCGGGCCCGCCCGAACAGCCGCTCCCCGTTCACCAACGCCCGTGCGTGGCCGTCCACCTGGACCGGCAGACCCGTGCGGGCGCCGAGCAGCTCCCGCACGGGCACTTCCCGCCAGCCCAGCAACCCGTGCTCGATCACGGTGCCGGTCTCCCGGTCCACCCAGCCGCCCACCGCCACCCCGACCCCCAGCGGACGGCGGTCCGGCACCTCGGCGAGCAGCCCCGCGAGGCCGTCGGCGGCCCGCGCCAGCACCCGGCCGGGCTCGGTCCCCCCGTGCCGCAGCTCCTGCCGGGCCACCACCCGGCCGCGTAGGTCCAGCAGCGCCACCGTGGTGTACGGCACGGCCACGTGCACCCCGGCGACCAGGAAGCGGCTGTCGTCCAGGTCCAGCGGGACGTGCGGCCGGCCCACCCCGTTCGAGCGGCGGGCCGCGGCGGACTCCCGGATCAGGCCCCGCTCGGCGAGCCGGGCACAGTGCTCGGTCACCGACGCCGGCGACAGCCCGGTCAGCCGGGCGATGGTGCTGCGGGCCACCGGTCCGTGCTCCAGCACGGACCGCAGCACGACGCTGGCACTGGTGCGCCGCCGGTCGCTGTCGGCGGCACGCGGGACGGGGGAGGCAAGGGCGGGAAGCGCGGTACGGGGCATGGAGGACCGTCCTCGGGAACGGGGCCGACACGTCTCGGAGACTCGAAAGCGGGCGAGGCGCGCCGAAGAGCCCGCCCCTACCCCGGACGGCGACAGGTGGCCGTGCCCTGGCGTCGCAGGTCGACATAGCGACGCGAGGTGAGGTACCGGGACTGGGCGACCATGGCTGGAAGAGTAGGGCAGGAGAGGTGAATCCGACCAGACGACCAGGGTTCGTTTGGCGAAACCGCACAGCCCGCGGCGCCCGCACCGCGTGAGGGAAACGTCCCTGCCTCAGTGATCAGTGTCACGCCCCGCCCGGTGTGACCGGCGGTCTTTGTCCGGAGCCCACGAAGCTCTCGCTCCGTCCTTTGTCGAGCGCTGACGGTGATCGGCCCGAGTCGGCTGGGATAGCGTCACCGTGTCCCAGCATGTACTCGTCACCCGCGGAGTCCCCATGAGCACCGCCACCGCCACCGCCGTCGCCCGCCCCGGCGCAGTCCTCGCCGACCTGCTGCCGTCCTCCCGCGTCCGCGATGCCGCCCTCGTCGTCGGCGGCGCCGCGCTCACCGGCCTCGCGGCCCAGCTGTCGGTGCCGGTCCCCGGCTCCCCGGTGCCGGTGACCGGCCAGACCTTCGCCGCACTGCTCGTCGGCACCACCCTCGGCGCCCGCCGCGGCTTCGCCTCCCTCGCTCTCTACGCGGTCGCCGGTGTGGCCGGCATGCCCTGGTTCGCGAACGGCGACTCCGGCGCGGGCATGGTCTCCTTCGGCTACATCCTCGGCATGCTGCTCGCCTCCGCCCTCGTCGGCGCCCTGGCCCGCCGCGGCGCCGACCGCTCCCCGCTGCGTATGGCCGGCACGATGATCCTCGGCGAGGCCGTCATCTACGCGGTCGGCGTGCCCTACCTGGCGCTGGCGGCCCACATGTCCGCGTCCGAGGCGATCGCGGCCGGCCTCACCCCGTTCCTGATCGGTGACGCCCTCAAGGCCGTGCTGGCGATGGGCGTGCTGCCCACCGCCTGGAAGTTCGCCGGCGAGCGCTAGGCACCCACGCCGTAGGTCCGCGGAACGCGGCATGGCCGCACACCCTGACACCTTCGTCAGGTTGTGCGGCCATGTGCGTTGTGGCGGAGTCCGCTGCGGACGGTCCGGTCCGGGACCGGATCAGCCGATGGAGACCTTGTCGGCCGGGGCCTCGGCGGCGGGGGCCGGACGGTTCGCCTGGAGCTTCTGCTTCACCGCCGAGATCACCAGCACGACCGCCGCGACCAGCAGGGACAGCAGCACCGTCTCCCGGCCGTCGTGTTCGGTGTCGAACAGCATGTAGACCAGGACGAACACGATCATCGCGGCCGTCGCCCAGGTCAGGTACGGGTACAGCCACATCTTCACGACGAGCTTCTCCGGTGCCTCGCGCTGGAGGATCTTCCGCATCCGCAGCTGCGAGAAGCAGATGGCCAGCCACACGAACAGGGCCACCGCGCCGCTGGAGTTGAGCAGGAAGAGGAAGACGGTGTCCGGGTACTGGTAGTTGAAGAAGACCGCCACGAAGCCGAAGACGACCGAGGCGAGGATCGCGGTCCGCGGAACACCGCGGGAGGTGGTGCGGGCGAACGCCTTGGGCGCGTCACCGCGCTGGCCGAGCGAGAAGGCCATCCGGGAGGCCGTGTAGAGGCCGGAGTTGAGGCAGGACAGCACCGAGGTCAGCACGATGACGTTCATGACCTCGCCGGCGTGCGCGATGCCGAGGGAGTTCAGCGCGGCGACGTAGGAGCCGTCCTTCTTGATGGACGGGTCGTTCCACGGCAGCAGCGAGACCACGACGAGGATCGAGCCCAGGTAGAAGACGCCGATACGCCAGATGATGCTGTTGGTGGACTTGGTGACCGCCTTCTGCGGGTCCTCGGACTCGCCGGCCGCCAGGGTGGCGATCTCGCTGCCCATGAAGGAGAAGACGACCAGCAGAACACCGGTGAGGATCGCGCCCGGACCGTGTGGCAGGAAGCCGCCCTCGCCGGTCAGGTTGCCGAAGCTCGCCTTGTCGGCGTGCACGCCCGGCAGCACGCCGAACACGGCCAGCAGGCCGACGACGATGAACGCGCCGATCGCCACGACCTTGATACCGGCGAACCAGAACTCGAACTCGCCGTAGGAACCGACGGAGACCAGGTTGGTGGCGGTCAGGACGAACATCACGATCAGCGCCCAGCCCCATTGCGGGACGGCCGGGACCCAGCCTTCGAGGATCTTGGCGCCGGCGGTCGCCTCGACGGCGAGCACGACGACCCAGAAGAACCAGTACAGCCAGCCGATGGAGAACCCGGCCCAGCGGCCGAGGGCACGGTCGGCGTGCGCGGAGAAGGAGCCGGAGGTGGGGTTGGCAGCGGACATCTCGCCGAGCATCCGCATCACGAGGACGACGAGGGTGCCGACGAGGGCGTAGGACAGCAGGATGCCGGGGCCCGCCGTGGCGATGCCCGAGCTGGAGCCGACGAAGAGTCCGGCACCGATCACACCTCCGATGGCGATCATCGTGAGATGGCGGTTCTTGAGGCCTGCTTGAAGTCCGGAACCAGGGGTCATGGACGGATTTCCTTTGCGCCGGTGGAGCGTTTCCCGTACGAGCGGGGGTGCCGTTGTGGGGCTGGGTACGGGACATCGCACGAGCGGTGTACGAGTCGGTCCAGTGAATCCGAGGCGAACGAATTCGGGAACCTCTGATTCCGTATCGTTACTTGAGGTTCCCTTGAGGTTCTATGGTCTGGCTCACATTTTGGCCGTGGATTCCGCGTCCACACCCGGGGCTGCTGCCCCGGAACAGCCGTGTCACACTCGTGGCATGCGCGTGTATCTCGGCTCGGACCATGCGGGCTACGAACTGAAGAACCACCTCGTCGAGTGGCTGAAGACCGCCGGCCACGAGCCCGTCGACTGCGGGCCCCACATCTACGACGCCCAGGACGACTATCCGCCGTTCTGCCTGCGCGCCGCGGAGAAGGCGGCGGCGGACCCGGACGCCCTCGGCATCGTGATCGGCGGTTCCGGCAACGGTGAGCAGATCGCCGCGAACAAGGTGAAGGGCGTGCGCGCCGCGCTGGCCTGGAGCGAGGAGACGGCGGCGCTCGGCCGCCAGCACAACAACGCCAACGTGGTGGCCGTGGGTGCGCGTATGCACAGCACGGAGGAGTCGACCAAGTTCGTCGAGGTCTTCCTGAACACCCCGTTCTCCGGTGACGAGCGCCACGTCCGCCGCATCGACATGCTGTCGGCGTACGAGACCACGGGCGACCTCCCCCCGATCCCGGCCCACCACCCGCAGCAGGACTGAGCTCTCCCCCGGGGGGCTGGAAGGAACAGGGAACGGTGCCAGAGGGGCACACGATTCACCGGCTGGCGCACGACTACGCCGACCGCTTCTCGGGCACGGCCCCCCGGGTCACCAGCCCCCAGGGCAAGTTCTCCGACGCCGCCGTCCTCCTGGACGGCACCGAGCTGACCGCCACCGAGGCCCACGGCAAGCACCTCTTCCTGGGCTTCCGGGCCGCCGAGTGGGTCCACATCCACCTCGGCCTCTTCGGCAAGGTCGGCTTCGGTGACGCCCCCGCGCCCCCGCCGACGGACACCGTCCGGCTCCGGCTCGCGAACGCCACGGCGTACGTCGATCTGCGCGGCCCGACCACCTGCGCCCTCATCACGGACGCCGAGAAGACCGCGATCCACGCCCGGCTCGGCCCCGACCCGCTGCGCGCGGACGCCGACCCGGGCGCGGCGTACCGGCGGATCTCCCGCAGCCGTACGACCATCGCCGCGCTCCTCATGGACCAGAACGTCGTCGCCGGCGTCGGCAACGTCTACCGCGCCGAGGTGCTCTTCCGGCACGGCATCGACCCGTACCGTGCGGGCCGGGACATCACCCCGGCCGAGTGGGACGCCCTCTGGGCCGACCTGGTCGAGCTGATGCGGGAGGGCGTGCGGAACAACCGGATCGACACCGTCCGCCCCGAGCACACCCCGGAGGCGATGGGCCGCCCACCCCGCGTGGACGACCACGGCGGCGAGGTGTACGTCTACCGCCGCGCGAACCTGCCCTGCCTCGTCTGCGGCGACGAGATCCGCACCGCCGGCCTCGCCGCCCGCAACCTCTTCTGGTGCCCCGGCTGCCAGGAACCGTGATCGGCGGGCGCGTTCCCTAGAAGCCGTGGGGCAGCCACGGGGCCACCGGTGAGCCGAACGCCACCGACGCCTCCGCCAGTGCCCCCGGCCGCAGCTCCCGCACCCGCCCGGCCGCCGCCAGCGACAGCAGGGTCACCCCGCCCAGGTAGGCCGCTCCCAGCTCCCGTGCGGACAGCGCGAGATCGGCCGCGTCGGTCGTACGCTCGCACGACGCGCCCTTCGGGTCGCCCGTCAGCCGCCAACGCCCCGTGTTCCACGGGCAGAAGGCGTCCTCGACCTCGAAGACGACGTCGACGGGTGCCGGATACGTGCGGGCCGACAGGGCCGCGCCCACGTCCACGAGACGGACGTACCCGGCGTCCCTCGACTGCACCCGGCAGCGGCGGATGTCGGAGACCAGGTGCTGCCAGGCGTCGTCGACCGGCCGGCTCCGCAGCTTCAGCGTCGTCATCAGGTCGATGCCGAACAGGAAACGCCACAGCGCGGCCTCGCTCGCCGGATCGAGCGCGGCCAGGCTCTCCAGGGTCACCGTGCCGTCGTGACCGCTCGGCCCCCAGCCCATCTTGGTGCGGAAGCGCGCGTACCCGGTGACCTCGCCGTCCCGTTCGGTCAGCACGCACTGCAGGGCCGACGCCCCGTCCCGCCCGCTCTCCGGGTCCAGCAGACCGGCCCGCTCCCAGCCGGGCTGTCGCGCCAGCATGCCGGGGCGGTGGGGCACCAGGGCCGCGTACACCGCCTCGCACTCGTCGAGGACGTCGGCGGGCGGCGCGTAGCGCACGCGCACCTCGTCGGTGCCCTCGGGCAGTGCCAGTGTCACCCGGCCGGTGTCGATCTCGGCGCTGAGCTGGAAGGTCGCCGAGCCGTACCCGTAGCGGCCGTAGATCGCGGGCTCGGAGGCGAACAGCGCGGCCAGTGGCTCCCCCTTGGCGCGCGCGTCGTCCAGCAGCCGCCGCATCATCGAGGTCAGCACCCCGCGCCGCCGGTGCGTCGCGGCCACGCTGACCATCGTCACGCCGGCGGTGGGCACCACCGCCCCGCCCGGCACGGTCATCCGGAAGCTGAAGGCCCCGGACGTGCCCACGAGCGTGTCCCCGTCCCAGACGGCCAGGGAGCGGTCGAACTCGGTGACCGACTTGTCCAGTTCGCGTTCCTCGGACGAGGCGGGGCCGCCGCCGAAGGCACGGAACAGGTGGTCCCACCACCGGTCGAACTCCTCCGGGCGCAGCCTCTTCAACTCGGTTCCGTGCTCAGTCCCCATGGGCCATGCCTATCAGGGCGTAGGGGGACGAGCCAGCGAATTTCCCCCCGCCGGTGCGCGCTACGACCAGCCGGACGAACGCCGAAGCGGAACCTCGCGCGGGGGACAAGTGGGACCTCCCGTGCCAAGCGGCCGGTCGGCTGGATAGGGTCCCGAACTGATGGCAGCAGGACGACAGCGGCGAGCGAAGGCCGAGAAGTTCACGGCCCGGTGGAAGATGCAGTGGCACCGGGCCCGCGTCGGCATGCGCAGAAGCGCCGTGGACTACTTCCGTGGCGACGGCTCCGACTGGATCGCCTTCGCCGGGCTGCTGCTGACCGTCCCGGTCCTCGCGGCCATGACGCTCCTCGAATCGGTGTGGTGCTCCCCGGCCACCCTGGTGCTGCCGATCGTCGCCGGCGGTCTGCTGCTGCGCCCGGCGAGCCTGCTCGGCCTGTACGCGGCGGCGGCCACCGCGCTGATCGTGGAGTCGGTGCGGCTCGGCCCGTACACCGAGGGGCCCTCCCGGGTCACCCCGGGCATCGTCCTGGTGGTCGCCGCGTGCGGCTTCTTCGGGCTGCTGACCGCGCAGTTCCGCAGCCGGGTCGGCGTGCCCTGGCGGCGCGGCGGCACCATGCTGTTCGACCTGCGCGAGCGGATCCGGGTGCAGAGCAAGCTGCCGAAGCTGCCCAAGGGCTGGCATCACGAGATGGCACTGCGCCCGGCGGGCGGCCAGTCCTTCTCCGGTGACTTCGTCGTCGCGTCCCGCACGAACGGCGGCCGGACGCTGGAGGTCGTGCTGACCGACGTGTCCGGCAAGGGCATGGACGCCGGCTCGCGCGCCCTGCTGCTGTCCGGCGCCTTCGGCGGTCTCGTCGGCTCCCTGCCCCCGCACGCCTTCCTGCCGGCCGCCAACGGCTATCTGCTCCGCCAGGACTGGGACGAGGGCTTCGCCACCTCCATCCACCTGGTCCTGGACCTGGACTCCGGGGACTACGAGCTGTACTCCGCCGGCCATCCGCCGGGGCTCCAGCTGAGCGCGGGCAGCGGGCGCTGGGAGGAGAAGGTGGCCGAGGGTCCGCTGCTCGGTGTGTACGACGGCGCCCAGTTCGACCCCGTGAAGGGCTCGCTGCGCCCCGGGGACGTGTTGATGCTGTTCACGGACGGACTGGTGGAGACCTCCGACCGGGACATCGTGGAGGGCATCGACCGGCTCACCGGCGAGGCCGACCGCTATGTGGCCGGGGGCTTCCACGGCGCCGCCTGGCATCTCATCGAAGCGGTCGCCAAGGACGTCAACGACGACCGGGCGCTGCTGCTGATCTGCCGCGAGGCGGCCGCCGCCCGCTGAGCCGAAGGCGGGGACGGCGCAGATGACGCCCTCGCCCGGCCGTGGGCGGAGGGGGCGGACGCCCGGTTCCCCCGCTGAATCAGAAGGCGGGGTCGGCGGCGGTGATGCCCCGGGATGCCGCGCGGCCGTGGGCGGAGGGGGCTGGAGGCCCGGTTGCCCGCGCTCCCGCCGCGCGTCCCCCCGCCCTCGGGCCGCGGGCAGGCGAAACCCCTCCGCCTCGCACCCCGGCAGGAGACACTGAGGGCATGACCCACCTCACCCTCGCCGAGGTCGAGGCCCTCGCCCGAGCCGCCCATGACGGCCAGAGCGACAAGGCCGGACGGCCGTACGCCGAGCACCTCGCGGCCGTCGCCGAGGGCGTCCGCGTCCGCGGCGGCGACCCGGAGCAGATCGCGGCGGCCTGGCTGCACGACTCCGTGGAGGACGCCGCGCTGAGCGAGGAATGGCTGGCCACGGCCGCCCTCACCGAGCGCACCAAGGCCGTCGTGCGGGCCCTCACCAAGCGGCCCGGCGAGCCGCCGGAGGCGTACGCCGACCGGATCCTCGCCACCCCCGGCGCGCTGCTGGTGAAGCGGGCCGACCTGGCGCACAACGCCGATCCGCGGCGCCTCGCGGTGCTCGACGAGCCGACCCGGAAGCGGCTGACCGAGAAGTACGCACGGATGCGCGCACTTCTCGGCGTGGAACCGGAACCGGACCCCGAACCGGACCCGGCTAGGCGCTGACCTTCTCCCGCTGCCGGTGCCGCTCGCGGGCCAGGCCGGCCGCGTCCTGCCGGAACGCCCACTCCATCCTCGGCTCCATCGCGAAGCGGAAGACACGCTGCACCGGCCGCGTGCACAGCACCGTGACGGCGGCCGCGGCGAGCACGGTCACCAGGATCTCGCCGAACGGACGGTGCAGCCAGGAGTGCTCGAACCAGCCGCGGTAGTCGCCGAACTTCACCAGAAAGCCGTGCAGCAGGTAGCCGTAGAGCGTGCCCCCGCCGAGCGCCGTGAACCACGTCTTCCGGCCCGGCACCCAGGCGAAGAAGCAGGCCGTCAGCGCCAGCGAGCAGCCCATTATCGCGAGCGTCATCACCGGGCCGCACCACCAGGGGGCGCCCAGCTCCTGTGCCGAGTCACGGTGGTAGAACCACCCGGTGCTCATGCGCGGCACCGCCCACCAGCCGAACGCCAGCGCCGCCCCGAACACCGGCACCGAGGCGATCCGCACCCAACGGCGGCGCGCCAGCTGGAAGTGCTCGGCCTTCATGCACAGGCCGAGCACGAAGTACGGCAGGAACTGCAGGACGCGCTGGAGATCGAGGTCGTCACCGATGTCCGGGCTGACGGTCGCCAGCATGGCGATGGCCAGGGCCACCGGCAGCGGCCGGCGCATCAGTTTCCAGACGGGCGTGGTCAGCCGCCAGACGAACAGGGCGACCAGGAACCAGGTCAGATACCAGGGGTCGAGAAGGCTGATGTCCTCGTGGGAGCCGGTGACGAGGTTCTTGAAGAGCGGGTACGCCGTCTCGAACAGGACGTACGGCACGGCGACTCCGGTGATGAGCCGCTTCAGCCGGTCCGGGCGCATGTCGAAACTGCGCGAGAAGTAGCCGGAGATGAGGATGAACGCCGGCATGTGGAAGCCGTACACGACGGTGTACGCGGCCTCCAGGATCCGGCTGTCGTCCTTCAGCGGCTCCCACGAGTGGCCCATCGCGACGAGCACGATGGCCAGGTACTTGGCGTTGTCGAAGAACGCGTCGCGCTGTCTGCCGGGTCTGTCGGGCGCCGTCTGCCGCTGCGGCTGCTCCTGCGTACTCATCGGGGTACGCGGACCGGGCACTCCGTCCGCCGGCGACTGTGCCGGGGGGAGCGGCCTGCGGTTCTGGCCGGGGGACGAGGCGGCGTCAAACATCTCAGGCACCCTAGCGCCGGCCGAGGGATTTCGTAAAACGTCCCGGTCATTCCTGGTTATCGCGTTCGGATGCCCATTGATTTACCGAACTTGCCTCCCGTGTTCACGTGATGGTGCGCACACGCGGGTCGCCAGTTCGCCCTTGATGTCCCGATTGATCCTGACTAATTGGGGCATACGTGACCCCTGTGCCGTCAATTCGAATTACCTGCGCACAAGATGTGTGGACACGGAAACGAAGTCGCGTAATTCATCGGTGAGTCACGTGTGGGTGGCCGCTCGAATTACTGTGCGGAAGATCGCCCGAACCGGGTCGTCGTCCGACGTTGTGTCACGAGCCGCATACGGCGGCCGGGTTGGTGGCACGATGGTTCTGGCGGGGGTGCGCGGGCCGTACCTCCGGGCCGGGAGAGCGGACCGACCGAGGGTGTGATCAGTTGTGGCCATTTCACTGTCTGTGGTGCTGCTGTTGGCGATCATCCTGGTGGTGCTGATCCGAGGGGGGAACATCAAGGCCGGCCCCGCCATCGTCGCGATCCTCTTCGGTTTCTTCCTGGCCTCGACCGGCATGGCGCCATCGATCGACCGCTTCCTGAACTCGATAGCGGAGTCCATCAACTCGATCAGGTTCTGACCCGGTGGGGGAGCCGGCGGGCCCGAGCTGAACACCGTCCGCGGATGGCCGAGCCGGGACGTCACTCGTGCGAGTGCTCTGCCCCGGCCGCCGGACCACACGTTCCCGGCCGCCGACCCACACGTGCGTGTCGATCTCCGAAGGCGCGGTGTCCGCCGCGCTTTCAGGGCCTCAGGCCCGACCATCACCCAGGACCGTGCTGATCAGGGCCTCCGCCGCCCCGGGATCGCCGGCGAGCCGCCCGGCCTCGCGCATCTGCTCCTCGTCCAGGGCCCCGGCCTTCGCCAGCTGGATCGCCTCGTGGATGCCGTCTCCGTCGCCGTGCGCGAGCATGACGAAGAACCAGCGCACCGCCTGAACCGGGTCCGGCGCGGTGCCGAAGCCGTCGCGGTACCAGCAGGCGGCGGCATTCATCGCCCCTTTATGCCCGCGCTCGGCCGCCCAGACGTACCAACCCAGTGCCTCCTCGTCCCGGTCCAGCGCTGACAGCCGGTCTGCGAGCACGGCACCGGCGACGACGATCCCCTCCCGCGCGGCAGCCTCGAACAGCCGTAGGGACTCGTCGGGATCGTCGATCAGTTGGGCGAGGTTGAACCTGCCGTAGGCGTCCCCGCCCTCGGCAGCCGCCCGGAACAGCTCGGCGGCACGCTCGCGGTCCTCTTCGACGCCGAGACCCATCATCAGCATGTACCCGTAGGTGCGCTGTCCGGCCGGGTGCCCGGCCTCGGCCGCCGCGCGCGCATAACGCACGGCCATGGGCAGGGCCGACTCGTGGGAATACTCCAGATAGATCCCGGCGAGCAGCGCGGCGGCCTCCACCGACCCGCTGTCCGCCAGCGGTACGAGTTCGACGGTTACCCGAGTCGCCAGCTCGGCGCCCTGCGCACTGCCCTCCATGGCGGCTCGGACGAAGGCGTGCCCCGCGGCTATCCAGTCCCCGGCCTCGGCGGCCCTTCGTCCCTCGTCCAGATGCATGCACAGACTTTAAGACCGTTGTCCGGCGGGCTACAGGCGGGGCCATTAGCCGACCGTCCCAGCCACGACGTGTTCTGACCTCATGCACTGTGTGACTGCCTCTCGGGCGGGAGCGGGCGGCCGGCGTCGTCGGTCGCGTCTTCGTCGGCGCGAAAGGGGCCACACCTCGCCGGAACCACTTCAACGGGCTGTGGCACAAGGCGTGCGCCGAGGCGGGCATCAAGGGGCTCCGATTTCATGATCTTCGGCACACGGGCAACACGCTGGCGTCCCAGACGAACGCCGGCACGCGCGAGCTGATGACCCGGCTCGGCCACAGCTCGACCCGTGCGGCGCTGATCTATCAGCACACCTCCGACCGCCGTGAACGGGAGATCGCCGACGCGGTGGACGGGGTGATCGTGAACGCTCTGAAGCGGCGTCGCCGGCCGAAGGGGCACGCGGGGGACACGGACGGCTGAGCGACCCCCGGAACGGCCGAAGGCCCAGGAAGAGGAGATCAACCTCTCACCTGGGCCTTCGGCACACAGAGCGGGCGACGGGAATCGAACCCGCGTAGCTAGTTTGGAAGACTAGGGCTCTACCATTGAGCTACGCCCGCAGCAGGGCGCCGCAGGTCGGTGACCGCGGCACTGAAGGCATCGTAGCGGGTCGCCGGGCGCCGAGGCCAACGACTTCGGCACCGGGCGATCCGGGCGTGCCGCCTGGAGGAATACGGCCGACGGGAAGGGCCGGGGCATGTACCCTACGTGTCGCACCAGACGGGGTGTGGCGCAGCTTGGTAGCGCGTCCGCTTTGGGAGCGGAAGGCCGTGGGTTCAAATCCCGCCACCCCGACCACCGGCACATGACGTCGGGATGATCGCCTTTTGGGGCGCTGACCGGCTGCGGTTACTATGCAAGCTGCCCGCCCGTGTGTCCCGGCCCACTCGGCCTACGAACTCCTCCGGGCGGCGAAATCCGCCGGACCAGTCTGGCTCCGGCAGAACCCAAGAAGTCAGCCACAAGGAGACCGAACCGTGAAGAGCGCCGTGGAGACCCTGAACCCGACCCGGGTTCGGCTCACTGTCGAGGTGCCCTTCGAGGAGCTCAAGGACAGCCTCGACGCGGCGTACAAGAAGATCAACCAGCAGGTCACGGTGAAGGGCTTCCGTAAGGGCAAGATCCCCGCCCGAGTGATCGACCAGCGGTTCGGCCGCGGTGCGGTGCTGGAGGAGGCCGTCAACGACGCGCTGCCCAAGTTCTACACCGAGGCGGTCAACGAGGCCGAGCTGAGCCCGCTGGGCCAGCCCGAGGTGGACATCACCGAGCTGAAGGACGGCGAGACGCTGAACTTCACCGCCGAGGTCGACGTCCGCCCGGCCGTGGAGATCCCGGACTACTCCGGTATCGAGGTCGAGGTCGACGCCGTCGAGGTCACCGACGAGGACATCGAGAAGTCGGTCGAGCAGCTCCGTGAGCGCTTCGCCTCCACCTCCCCGGTGGAGCGCGCGGCCGAGGACGGCGACGTCGTCACCATCGACCTGGAGGCCAAGGTCGACGGCGAGGTGCTGGAGGACGGCATCGCCAACGGCGTCTCCTACACCATCGGGTCCGGCGAGCTGCTGGACGGCATCGACGACGCCGTCAAGGGCAAGTCCGCCGGCGAGGAGGCCACCTTCACCTCCGAGCTGAAGGGTGGCTCCGCCGCGGGCAAGGAGGCCGAGGTCACCGTCAAGGTCACCCAGGTCGCCGCCCGTGAACTGCCCGAGCTGGACGACGAGTTCGCGCAGCTCGCCTCCGAGTTCGACACCCTGGAGGAGCTGAAGGCCGACAGCCGTAAGCGCCTCGCCAACATGAAGCAGTTCGACCAGGCCACGCAGGCCCAGGAGCGCGTCCTGGAGAAGCTGCTGGAGCTGGTGGAGGTCCCCGTCCCCGAGAAGCTCCTCGAGGACGAGATCAACACCCGCAAGCACAACCTGGAGCACCACCAGCTCGGCCAGATGGGCCTCACCCTCGACAAGTACCTGGAGATCCAGGGCAAGACCGCCGAGGAGTTCGAGACCGAGACCCGCGAGGCCGCGGTCAAGGGCATCAAGACCCAGTTCGTCCTCGACGAGCTGGTCAAGAAGGAGCAGCTGAACGTCAACCAGGAGGAGCTCACCGAGCACCTCATGCGGCGTGCGGCCTCCTCCGGCATGTCCCCCGACCAGTTCGCCCAGGCCGTCGTCGAGGGCGGCCAGGTGCCGCTCCTGGTCGGCGAGGTGGCCCGTGGCAAGGCCCTGGCCGTCGTGGTCGAGGCCGCCACGGTGAAGGACACCAACGGCGAGGTCGTCGACCTGGGCGACGACGAGGAGGAGACCGAGGCCGCCGAGGCGTCGGCCACCGCCGAGACGTCGGAGACCTCCGAGGAGAGCACCGAGGGCTGAACCGCCCTACGGCGCCTCTGACGACGCGGACGGGCCCCTGGGAGTGTCTCCCGGGGGCCCGTGTCGTCCCCCGGTGGGCCGGCCCGGCCGCAGGGGCCTGGGGCGATGCGGCACGCGGCCCGGCGGCGCGAGTGCCAGCCGCCGCCACCACGCGCCCGCGGCCCGGCGACGCAGGGCGCCGCCCAGCCGCCACCACGCGCCCGCGGCCCGGCGACGCGGGGCGCCGCCCGCCCCTCCACGAACCGCCCTGGCCCCCGTGCGAGCGCTACGCCCCCGGCGAACACTCCCATCTCCGGGATTCCCCGAAGGGACCTGAGCGTTAGGGTCCATGAATACGGGGGCAGGGGAGTCTCCTGAAACCCCCCTCCAAGCCTCCGGCAGGACGACGTGAGACGGCCCGGCGCCGTCGTAAGACGAGCAGGTGGATACGTGACGAATCTGATGCCCTCCGCCGCCGGCGAGCCTTCCATCGGTGGTGGCCTCGGCGACCAGGTCTACAACCGGCTGCTCGGCGAGCGGATCATCTTCCTCGGCCAGCAGGTTGACGACGACATCGCCAACAAGATCACCGCACAGCTGCTTCTCCTTGCGGCCGACCCCGACAAGGACATCTACCTCTACATCAACAGCCCCGGCGGTTCGGTGACGGCCGGCATGGCGATCTACGACACCATGCAGTACATCCCGAACGACGTGGTCACGATCGGCATGGGCATGGCGGCCTCGATGGGCCAGTTCCTGCTCACCGGCGGCACCGCCGGCAAGCGCTTCGCCCTGCCGCACACGGACATCATGATGCACCAGGGCTCCGCGGGCCTGGGCGGTACGGTCTCGGACATCAAGATCCAGGCCCAGTACCTGCTGCGCACCAAGAAGACCATGTCCGAGCTGACCGCGCTCCACTCCGGCCAGTCCGTCGAGACGATCGTCCGCGACGGCGACCGCGACCGCTGGTTCACCCCGGCAGAGGCCAAGGAGTACGGTCTCATTGACGAGATCATCACGCACGCCTCGGGTGTTCCGGGAGGCGGCGGCACCGGTGCCTGACCTGCCCGGCCACGCCACGCACGGCCGAGACCGAAGCCCCCAGAACGCCACCAGGACGGTGAACACCCCATGACCAACTTCCCCGGCGCCGCCAGCGGCATGTACGAAGGGCCCCGCCCCGACAGCCGCTACGTGATCCCGCGCTTCGTCGAGCGCACCTCCCAGGGCATCCGCGAGTACGATCCGTACGCGAAGCTCTTCGAGGAGCGGGTGATCTTCCTGGGCGTCCAGATCGACGACGCCTCCGCCAACGACGTCATGGCGCAGCTGCTGTGCCTGGAGTCGATGGACCCGGACCGGGACATCTCGATCTACATCAACAGCCCCGGTGGCGACATGACCGCCCTGACGGCGATCTACGACACGATGCAGTTCGTGAAGCCCGACATCCAGACGGTCTGCATGGGCCAGGCGGCCTCCGCCGCGGCCATCCTGCTCGCCGCCGGTACGCCCGGCAAGCGCATGGCGCTGCCGAACTCGCGCGTACTGATCCACCAGCCGGCCGGCTCCACCGGCCGCGGTCAGCTCTCCGACCTGGAGATCATCGCCAACGAGTTCACCCGGATGCGTGAGCAGCTGGAGGACATGCTGGCCAAGCACTCGAACCAGCCGCTCGAGAAGATCCGCGAGGACATCGAGCGCGACAAGATCCTCACGGCCGAGGAGGCGCTGGAGTACGGCCTCGTCGACCAGATCATCTCCACCCGCAAGCTGAACAACAGCGCGGTCCGCTGACGCGGAACCGAGCACTTCCGGCCCCCCTTGGCGCGGTGCACGTCAAAGTGAACCCTGCCAAGGGGGGCCCGAACACCCGGTCCGGCAAGGTACCGTCGGACATAAGGCAGCACCAGGAGCCGCTGGACTTGTAACGTCCAGGCGTCTCCCAGGCGAAGGGGAAGCACACCGTGGCACGCATCGGTGACGGCGGCGATCTGCTCAAGTGCTCGTTCTGTGGCAAGAGCCAGAAGCAGGTCAAGAAGCTCATCGCAGGGCCCGGTGTGTACATCTGCGACGAGTGCATCGATCTCTGCAACGAGATCATCGAGGAAGAGCTCGCGGAGACCAGCGAGGTCCGCTGGGAGGAGCTGCCCAAGCCCCGCGAGATCTACGAGTTCCTCGAGGGCTACGTGGTCGGCCAGGAGGCCGCCAAGAAGGCCCTGTCCGTCGCGGTGTACAACCACTACAAGCGGGTCCAGGCCGGTGAGAACGGCGGCGCGAGCGGCCGGGACGACGCGATCGAGCTGGCGAAGTCCAACATCCTGCTGCTGGGCCCCACGGGCTCGGGCAAGACCCTCCTCGCGCAGACGCTGGCGCGCATGCTGAACGTGCCGTTCGCGATCGCCGACGCCACGGCGCTCACGGAGGCGGGGTATGTGGGCGAGGACGTCGAGAACATCCTGCTGAAGCTCATCCAGGCGGCGGACTACGACGTCAAGAAGGCCGAGACGGGCATCATCTACATCGACGAGATCGACAAGGTCGCCCGCAAGAGCGAGAACCCGTCGATCACCCGCGACGTCTCCGGCGAGGGCGTCCAGCAGGCGTTGCTGAAGATCCTCGAGGGCACCACGGCCTCCGTCCCGCCCCAGGGCGGCCGCAAGCACCCCCACCAGGAGTTCATCCAGATCGACACGACGAACGTCCTGTTCATCGTGGGTGGTGCCTTCGCCGGCCTGGAGAAGATCATCGAGGCGAGGGCGGGCGCGAAGGGCATCGGCTTCGGCGCCACGATCCTCTCGAAGCGCGAGCTGGAGGCCAAGGACGTCTTCGAGGACGTCATGCCGGAGGACCTGGTCAAGTTCGGCATGATCCCCGAGTTCATCGGCCGTCTCCCCGTCATCACCTCGGTCCACAACCTGGACCGGGAAGCGCTCCTGAAGATCCTGGTCGAGCCCCGCAACGCGCTGGTCAAGCAGTACCAGCGCCTGTTCGAACTCGACGGCGTGGAGCTGGACTTCGAGCGCGAGGCGCTGGAGGCCATCGCCGACCAGGCCATCCTCCGCCAGACCGGCGCCCGCGGCCTGCGCGCCATCATGGAGGAGGTCCTCCAGGGCGTGATGTACGAGGTCCCGTCCCGCAAGGACGTCGCCCGCGTCGTCATCACCGCCGACGTGGTCCTCTCCAACGTCAACCCCACCCTCATCCCGCGCGACGCCCGCGGGCGGGGCTCGGGGGAGCAGAAGACGGCGTAACAGACGGACGCACGCGAAGGGCCCCGGCCGACCGGCCGGGGCCCTTCGCGTGTCTCACGACGACGTCAGACCTTGACGCGGACCTCGTTGCGGAACTTGGCGGCCAGTTCGGCGTCGACGGCCGGGTCGCCGCTCCTGCCCGCCGCGAGGCTTGCGATATCCATCGGCATGACGAGGCCGAGGGTGCTGTGGTCGCCCCAGATGCAGATCGACATCGTCACGTCCTTGGGCCCGCCGGAGCTGCTGCCCGTGGGTGCCGTGGCCTGCTGGCACTTGAGGACCGCGCCGTTGAGCCCGGCCGGCTCGTACTTCTTCGGCTCGCCCTTCAGGGCGACGTCCTTGCTGTCGCTGTCCTTCTGGGACTCGCTCTTCATGTAGGCGAACATCGCGTCGACGGTCTTCTCGGGGTCGTCGATCGTGCCGTAGACACCGCCGAACTGGATCATCTTCAGGCTCAGCGGATTGTCGTCGTCCCCGGACTGGTACTGCGCACTGACGTCCTGCGGATCGTGCACGCCCCACTTCTCGGCGTCCTTCAGATCCTCGTCCGTCATCGTGTCGCTCTTGCCGTCCTTCTTCTTGTACTCCGTCAGCACCGTCTCCGGAGCCGTGAGCTTGTGCGGCCCGTCGTCCGCGACGCCGCCGCTGCCGCCGATCACGAAGTACGCACCCACAGCCAGGGCGGCGACCACGGCCACCGCGCCGATGATCAGACCCGTCTTCTTCTTCCCGCCGGCCGGCTGCGGGGGCTGGGGCACGCCGAACGGCTGCTGCTGGCCGTACGGGGCCGGCTGCTGCGGTACGCCCTGCTGCGGGTAGCCGTAACCGGGCTGCGGCGGGGCCGCGGGAGCCTGCTGGGGGTACCCATAGCCGGGCTGCGGAGCCTGCGGCTGCTGGCCGTAGGGGCCCGGCTGGCCGTACGGCCCAGGCTGCCCCTGCTGGCCGTACGGGCCCGGCTGCTGGGGCTGCTGGCCGTACGGGCCCGGCTGGTTGTGACTCATTCCTGGGTTCCCCTCCAGAAGCTTATGTGTTCCTGACATCCTGACCCAGGCCCGGAGGACGCACGGCACCGGGGGCCGCACCGTTACAGAACAAACGCGTTTCGGGACCGCCCCGTGACACCTCTAAACTGACCCCCGTGACCGAGAACGCTCAGCAGCAGCCACCCGCGCCCGACTCCGAACTGCCGACCCAGTACGCGCCGGCCGATGTAGAGGGGCCGCTGTACGAGCGCTGGGTAGAGCGCGGTTACTTCGAGGCGGACGCGAAGAGCGACAAGCCTCCGTTCACCGTCGTCATCCCGCCGCCGAACGTCACGGGCAGCCTGCACCTGGGCCACGCCTTCGAGCACACCCTCATCGACGCCCTGACCCGCCGCAAGCGCATGCAGGGCTTCGAGACGCTGTGGCAGCCCGGCATGGACCACGCCGGCATCGCCACCCAGAACGTCGTCGAGCGCGAGCTGGGCAAGGAGGGCAAGTCACGGCACGACCTCGGCCGGGAGGCGTTCGTCGAGCGCGTCTGGCAGTGGAAGGGCGAGTCCGGCGGACAGATCTCCGGGCAGATGCGCCGCCTCGGCGACGGCGTCGCCTGGTCGCGTGAGCGCTTCACCATGGACGAGGGCCTGTCCCAGGCCGTCCAGACCATCTTCAAGAAGCTCTACGACGACGAGCTGATCTACCGCGCCGAGCGCATCATCAACTGGTGCCCGCGCTGTCTGACGGCGATCTCGGACATCGAGGTCGAGTACCAGGACGACGACGGCGAGCTCGTCTCCATGAAGTACGGCGAGGGTGACGAGACCATCGTCGTCGCCACCACCCGTGCCGAGACGATGCTGGGTGACACCGCCGTCGCCGTCCACCCCGGGGACGAGCGCTACAAGCACCTCGTCGGCAAGCTCATCAGGCTGCCGCTGACCGACCGTTCCATCCCGGTCGTCGCCGACGAGCACGTCGACCCCGAGTTCGGTACCGGCGCCGTCAAGGTCACCCCGGCCCACGACCCGAACGACTTCGAGATCGGCCAGCGCCACGGCCTGCCGTCCATCACCGTGATGGACGAGCACGCCGTCATCACCGTCCACGGCCCCTTCCAGGGCATGGACCGCCTGGAGGCCCGCTCGGCGATCGTCGCCGCGCTGCGCGCCGAGGGCCGGATCGTCGCCGAGAAGCGGCCGTACGTCCACTCCGTCGGCCACTGCTCGCGCTGCAAGACCACCATCGAGCCGCGCCTGTCCATGCAGTGGTGGGTCAAGGTCGGCCCGCTGGCGAAGGCGGCGGGCGACGCCGTCCGTGACGGCCGCGTCAAGATCCACCCGCAGGAGATGGAGAAGCGGTACTTCGACTGGGTCGATAACCTCCACGACTGGTGCATCTCGCGCCAGTTGTGGTGGGGCCACCGCATCCCCGTCTGGTACGGCCCGAACGGCGAGGTCGTCTGCGTCGGCCCGGACGAGCAGCCGCCCACCGGCGAGGGCTGGCACCAGGACACCGACGTCCTCGACACCTGGTTCTCCTCCGGCCTGTGGCCGTTCTCCACCCTCGGCTGGCCCGAACAGACCGAGTCGCTCGCGAAGTTCTACCCGAACTCCGTCCTGGTCACCGGCTACGACATCCTCTTCTTCTGGGTCGCCCGGATGATGATGTTCGGCCTGTACGCGATGGACGGCACTCCGCCGTTCCACACCATCGCCCTGCACGGCATGGTCCGCGACCAGTTCGGCAAGAAGATGTCGAAGTCCTTCGGCAACGCGGTCAACCCGCTGGACTGGATGGACAAGTACGGCTCCGACGCCCTGCGCTTCACCCTGGCCCGCGGCGCCAACCCGGGCGTCGACGTCCCGATCGGTGAGGACTGGGTCCAGGGCTCCCGCAACTTCGCCAACAAGATCTGGAACGCGACCCGCTTCGCGCTGATGAACGGCGCGACGGTGGAAGGCCCGCTGCCGGACCCGTCGGCCATGTCGGCGACGGACCGCTGGATCCTGTCCCGGCTGAACTCCGTGGTCGCCGAAGTCGACGCCCACTACGAGGACTTCCAGTTCGCGAAGCTCTCCGACGCCCTCTTCCACTTCGCGTGGGACGAGGTCTTCGACTGGTACGTCGAGCTGTCCAAGACGGTCTTCCAGGCGGGCGGTGAGCCGGCCGAGGTCTCCAAGCGGGTCCTGGGCGAGGTCCTGGACGTCACGCTGAGGCTGCTGCACCCGGTCGTCCCGTTCGTCACGGAGACCCTCTGGACGACGCTGACGGGCGGCGAGTCGGTGGTGATCGCCGAGTGGCCGAACGACAGCGGCTTCCGTGACGCGGCGGCCGAGCAGGAGATCTCCACCCTCCAGTCGGTCATCACCGAGGTCCGCCGCTTCCGCGCCGACCAGGGCCTCCAGCCCGGCCAGCGGGTCCCGGCCCGCCTGACCCTGGACGGCACGGCCCTCGCCCCGCACGAGGCCGCCATCCGGCAGCTGCTGCGCCTGCAGCCGGAGGGCGAGTCCTTCACGGCGACGGCCACCCTGCCGGTCTCCGGGGCGGAGGTCGCCCTCGACCTCTCCGGCACGATCGACGTCGCCGCGGAGCGCAAGCGCCTGGCGAAGGACCTGGCGGCGGCCGAGAAGGAGAAGGCCCAGGCCACGGCCAAGCTCGGCAACGAGGCGTTCCTCGCGAAGGCCCCGGAGAACGTGGTGGACAAGATCCGCACGCGCCTCGCCAAGGCGGACGAGGACATCGCCCGCATCCAGGCGCAGCTGAACCGGCTGCCGCAGGCGTAAGCCTCCGTACGCCGCCGAAGGCCCCCGCGACCGCGAGGTTCCGGGGGCTTTCGCGCGCCCCGTCAGGGGCGCAGGGAGCCCCGCGGCCCTGCCACGGCCCGGCCGCGGTCGGCCGGCAGGACAAGCCACCCGATACCGGCGCCGCGAAGCCACCGTCCCCTCCGTAGACTGAACCCGTGAGCGACGTCCCGCACGAAAACGACCGGCCCGACCCCCTCGACGGCTTCGACGACATCATCGAGGCCGAGACCGACCGCGACCCCGACCTCGCGGTCATCGAGGCCGGCAGCCGCACCCTGCGCACCCAGGGAGGCCGGCCGCAGGCCGACGTACCCGCACGCCCGGAGGACCCGGAGGTCGACAAGGCCCTGCGCGACGTCGAGGCGGAGCTGGCCACCCGCTGGGGCGAGACCAAGCTGGAGCCCTCGGTCGCCCGTATCGCCGCGCTGATGGACGTCCTGGGCGAGCCCCAGCGCTCGTACCCCTCGATCCACATCACGGGCACGAACGGCAAGACTTCCACCGCCCGCATGGTCGAGGCCCTGCTCGGCGCCTTCGAGCTGCGCACCGGCCGCTACACCAGCCCGCACGTGCAGTCGATCACCGAGCGGATCAGCCTGGACGGCGCCCCGATCTCCGCCGAGCGGTTCATCGAGACGTACCTCGACATCAAGCCGTACGTCGAGATGGTCGACTCCGCGCAGGAGTACCGCCTGTCCTTCTTCGAGGTCCTCACCGGCATGGCGTACGCCGCCTTCGCCGACGCGCCCGTGGACGTCGCCGTCGTCGAGGTCGGCATGGGCGGCTCCTGGGACGCCACCAACGTGATCGACGGCGATGTCGCCGTCGTGACCCCCATCGATCTCGACCACACCGACCGGCTCGGTGAGACGCCCGCGGCGATCGCCTCCGAGAAGAGCGGCATCATCAAGCAGGACGCCACCGTCATCCTGGCCCAGCAGCCGGTGGACGCGGCGCAGGTGCTGCTGAAGAAGGCCGTCGAGGTGGACGCCACCGTGGCCCGCGAGGGCCTGGAGTTCGGCGTGGTGGCCCGTCAGGTCGCCGTCGGCGGGCAGTTGCTCACCCTGCGCGGCCTCGGCGGCGAGTACTCCGAGGTGTACCTCCCGCTGCACGGCGCCTACCAGGCGCACAACGCGGCCGTCGCACTGGCCGCCGTGGAGGCGTTCTTCGGCGTCGGCGCACAGCGCGCGGAGCCGCTGGACATCGACACCGTGCGGAAGGCGTTCGCGGCCGTCTCCTCGCCGGGCCGCCTGGAGGTGGTACGGCGTTCCCCGACGGTCGTGCTGGACGCCGCGCACAATCCCGCGGGCGCCGTGGCCACCGCCGAGGCCGTGCGCGAGGCGTTCGACTTCACCCGGCTGGTCGGCGTCGTGGGCGCGAGCGGCGACAAGAACGTGCGGGGGCTGCTGGAGGCGTTCGAGCCGATCTTCGCCGAGGTGGTCGTCACCCAGAACTCCACCCACCGTGCCATGGACGCGGACGAGTTGGCCGCGATCGCCGTCGAGGTGTTCGGCGACGAGCGGGTGCAGGTGGAGCCGCGGCTGCCGGACGCCCTGGAGGCCGCGATCACGCTGGCCGAGGAGGAGGGCGAGTTCGCGGGCGGCGGTGTGCTGGTCACCGGATCCGTCATCACGGTCGGCGAGGCCCGGCTGCTGCTGGGGAAGGGCTGAGACTCGAGGATGCGTACGCTCTGTGCATCGACCCTGATCGGCGAGTTCTTCGTCATCGGCTTCGCCGGGCTCGTCGCCATGAAGGACCCGGACCTGTCCACCTCGACGGTGTGGCTGGTCAGCGGTGTCGCCATGCTGGTGTGCGTGCTGCTGTGCGGCATGGTCACCCGCCCCGGCGGGGTGGCTCTCGGCTGGGCCCTCCAGCTCGCCCTGATCGCCTCCGGCGTCTTCGTCCCGACCATGTTCTTCATGGGCGCGGTGTTCGCGGCGCTGTGGTGGGCATCGGTGCACTTCGGGCGAAAGGTGGACGAGGCGAAGGCCCGATTCGCGGCCCGGGCGGAGTCCTCCTCCTCCACGGCTGACGCTGCGTGACAGGCGCCCCGACACGCCCTGTAACCTCGTCCCACCGCACCCCGCACGTCGCGTAAGGAGCCCCCCGTGAGCCAGCGCACCCTCGTCCTCCTCAAGCCCGACGCCGTCCGTCGTGGCCTGACCGGCGAGATCATCAGCCGTATCGAGCGCAAGGCGGGCTGGCGGATCACCGCGCTGGAACTGCGCACCCTGGAGCGGGCCACGCTGGAGCAGCACTACGCCGAGCACGTCGGCAAGCCGTTCTACGAGCCGCTGGTCGAGTTCATGTCCTCGGGGCCGGTCGTCGCGCTGATCGTGGAGGGCGAGCGGGTGATCGAGGGCGTGCGCCAGCTGGCGGGACCGACCGACCCGATCGCCGCCGCGCCGGGTTCGATCCGCGGTGACTACGGTGTGATCGTCCGCGAGAACCTGATCCACGCCTCCGACTCCGAGGAGTCCGCCGAGCGCGAGGTGAAGATCTTCTTCCCGGGTCGCGCGTAACGCCGGATGGCCCGGCGGGGTGCCGGCGGGCCGTGACGGAGCGTCCGGCAGCCCGTCTCCCGGACCCCGATCTTTCTGGCACGCGTACCGGCGATCGAGGGAACGAGCGTCCCCGAACGCCCGTCTCCACAAGCGAGGCGGCACGCCATCTGGTGACAATGGCGGAGACCCTCGCGCAGTGTTCGTGCAGGCGCGTTTACGATGGAAGCCTTCACGTCACAGCACCCGCCTCGCCGACCTGATATGCCCTCACATAGTCAGGAAGGCCAGATGAATCCGGATGGGGAACTCAATGTCGTTCATCGGCCGTGACATGGCTGTCGACCTCGGGACCGCCAACACGCTGGTGTACGTCAGGGGTCGCGGGATCGTACTGAACGAGCCGTCCGTCGTGGCGATCAACACCAACACGGGTGGGATCCTCGCGGTCGGTGCCGAAGCGAAGAAGATGATCGGCCGGACGCCGGGCAACATCGTGGCCGTCCGCCCGCTGAAGGACGGCGTGATCGCCGACTTCGAGATCACCGAGCGGATGCTCCGCTATTTCATCCTGAAGATCCACAAGCGGCGGTACCTGGCCCGGCCGCGGGTCGTCGTCTGCGTGCCCTCGGGCATCACGGGCGTCGAGCGCCGCGCGGTCATCGAGGCGTCCTCCCAGGCCGGTGCCCGCCAGGTGCACATCATCGAGGAGCCCATGGCCGCCGCCATCGGCTCCGGCCTGCCGGTCCACGAGGCCACGGGCAACATGGTGGTGGACATCGGCGGTGGCACCACGGAGGTCGCGGTCATCTCCCTCGGCGGCATCGTCACCGCCCAGTCCATCCGCGTCGCCGGCGACGAACTGGACAACGCGATCATCCAGTACATCAAGAAGGAATACAGCCTTCTGCTGGGTGAGCGCACGGCCGAGCAGATCAAGATCACGATCGGTTCGGCGTACGACCTCGACACCGACGAGCACACCGAAGTCCGCGGCCGGGACCTGGTGTCCGGGCTGCCGAAGACCGTCGTCATCTCGGCGGCCGAGGTCCGCAAGGCGATCGAGGAGCCGGTCAACGCGATCGTGGACGCGGTGAAGACCACCCTCGACAAGTGCCCGCCGGAGCTGTCCGGCGACATCATGGACCGAGGAATCGTTCTGACCGGTGGCGGAGCCCTGCTGCGCGGGCTCGACGAGCGGCTGCGCCGGGAGACCGGCATGCCGATCCACATCGCCGAGGACCCGCTGGACAGCGTCGCGCTCGGCTCCGGGAAGTGCGTCGAGGAGTTCGAGGCACTGCAGCAGGTTCTGGACGCCCAGCCGCGCAGATGACGTAACTCTTCGATTCCGCCGTACGAGACGTTCTCCTCTCGTGCGGCGGATCGTTGATATAGAGGCATAAGCTCCCCCAAATGGGCCCTCTTCGGTTCGCGCCGCACCATTCGCGTTTTCCGGGGGTCCCCGCATTCCTACTTGAGGAAGGGCACGGCCGCCGCACGTGAGGGACACGAAAGAGAGCCGGCTGCTCCTGGTCCTGCTGATCGCCATCGCGTTCGCGTTGATCACGGTGGACATCCGCGGAGGCCGGAACTCCCCGGTCGACGGTGCCCGGCACGCCGCGGCAGCGGCGTTCGGCCCGGTCGAGGACGGGCTGAGCTCCGCGGTCGACCCGGTGGGCAACGCCGTCTCCGCGATCCGCGACTCGGGCAGCCGGCACGACCGGCTCGCCGCACTGGAGAAGGAGAACGCGGCCCTCAAGGCCAAGCTCGGCAGCGACGACCGCAACCGCAGCCGCCTGGGGCAACTCGACAAGCTGCTGAAGGTCGCCGGCGAGGGGCAGTACGGCATCAAGGGTGCCCAGGTCATCGCCATAGGGTCGGCACAGGGCTTCTCCTGGACCATCACCATCGACGCCGGTGCCGACGACGGCATCAAACGGGACATGACCGTGCTCAACGGCGACGGCCTGGTCGGCCGCGTCACCACCGTCGGTCCCGGCACCTCCACGGTGCTGCTCGCCAACGACCCCGACTTCACCGTCGGCACCCGCATGGAGGGCAGCGACGAACTCGGCTTCGCCTCCGGCCAGGGCGACCGGCCGCTGCGCGTGGAACTGCTCAACGGCAAGGCGGAGGTGAAGAAGGGCGACCGGCTCGTCACCTTCGGCTCCCAGGCCGACCGGCCGTTCGTGCCCGGCGTCCCGGTCGGCGTGGTCTCCCGTGTCGACCCCTCCGGCGGCGGCCTCACCCGCACCCTCTACGTCACCCCCTACGTCGGCTTCACCAAGCTCGACATCGTCGGCGTGGTCGTCCAGGCCCCGCACAAGGACCCGCGCGACACCGTGCTCCCGACCAAACCGAAGCCGGTCCCGACGCCGACGGTGACCGTCACGGTCACCCCGTCGGCGGACGCCTCCGGCACCGACCAGCAGCAGTAGGAGCTTGAATCCCATGCGTGTCAACCGGATCCTGCTCTCCAGCGCGCTGGTCGTGGTGGCCCTGGTGATCCAGGTCAGCGTCCTCGCCCGGCTGCACCTGCCCGGTGCCGTCCCCGACCTGCTGCTGCTCACCGTCCTCGGCCTGGCGATGGTGTACGGCCATGTGGGCGGCGCCCTCGTCGGTTTCGGCGCCGGCCTGCTCGCCGACCTGGCCCCGCCCGCCGACCACGCGGCCGGCCGCTACGCCCTCGTCCTGTGCGTCACCGGCTACTTCGCCGGGCTCATCCGGCCGGAGAACGGCCGGCTGAAGTCGGCGACCGGCCCCATGGCCGTCGTGGTCGCCGCCGCCATCGGCTCCACCCTGCTCTACGCCGGGGTGGGCGCCCTGGTCGGTGACACCGCCGCCCGGCACGTCGGCCTGACCAGCCTGCTGATCTCGGCAGCCCTGTACGACCTGCTCCTCGCCCCGTTCGTGGTGCCCGGGGTCATGTGGCTGGCCCGCCGAGCCGACAACGACCCGCTCACCGAGACCGGCCCCGCGGCCAAGGCCGGTGACATCTCCTCCGGCTGGCTCTCCTCCGGCACCGGCCTGCGCATCGGCGGCCAGCGTGGCGGCCTCGGAACGCTGAAGGCCAAGGCCCGCACCCGCTCCGCCCGGGTCGGCCGGATCAAGGGGGTCAAGCGGCTGTGAGGGGCGCGGAGTTCACCCGAACGGGTCAGCTTGCGCGGAACGCGGGCTCACCGGCGGGTCGTTCATCATTCGTACGCGTGCAGCCGGTTCGTACAGACGCGCTTCGCGCACAGATGTCCGTGCACTGAGAGGGGGAGGCAGCCGCAGTGACCAACATCCCCGAGACCGGTCGGACCCCACGGGTCCAGATCCGGCTCGTCGTGATCCAGATTCTCGTACTCTCCCTCCTCGGCACGCTCGGCGGCCGGCTGTGGTACCTGCAGATCCGCGAGGGTGCCGAATACCAGAGGGAGGCGTCCGGCAACCACGTCCAGCAGGTGGTCGACCCCGCCGTGCGCGGCGACATCCTGGACGCCCGCGGCGTGCCCCTCGCGGACAACGAGACCCGCCTGGTGGTCTCCGCCTCCCGCACCGACCTGCTGAAGCAGAAGGACGACGGCAAGGCCGTCCTCAGCAAGCTGGCCGGCGTCCTCGGCATGAGCCCCACGGAGGTCGAGCAGAAGGTCCGGCTGTGCGACGCCAAGACCCCCCAGCCCTGCTGGAACGGCTCGCCGTACCAGCCGATCCCCATCACCGACGAGGCAACGGCCAAGCAGGCCCTGCAGATCCGTGAGCGTTCCGAGGACTTCCCCGGCATCACCGCCGAGCCCGAGGCCGTCCGCCGCTACGCGGGCCCCGGCAAGTCCAACACCGCGCAGGTCCTGGGCTATCTCTCGCCCGTCACCGACGACGAGATCCAGAAGGCCAAGGACACCGACTCGCCGTACCTGCGCTCCGACATGGTCGGCCGCTCCGGACTGGAGCGGACGTACGACAAGATGCTGCGCGGCAAGGCCGGCGTCACCCGCTACGAGGTCGACAACCTCGGCCGGGTCATCGGCAAGGCCAAGTCGGACGCGGCCGAGCCCGGTTCGAACCTGGTCACCAGCATCGACTCCAGGGTCCAGCGGGTCGCGGAGTACGAGCTGGACAAGGCGATGAAGACCGCGCGCCAGCAGTTCGACAAGATCACCGGGACGAACTACAAGGCCGACTCCGGTGCCGTCGTCGTGATGGAGGCCAAGACCGGCCGGGTCGTCGCGATGGCCTCGGCACCGACGTACGACCCGAACGTCTGGGTCGGCGGCATCTCGGCCAAGGACTACAAGGCCCTCACCGGCAAGAACTCGGACTACCCCCTGCTCAACAGGGCCATACAGGGTCAGGCCGCGCCCGGCTCGACGTTCAAGGTGGTCTCCACGGCCGCCGCGGTCGAGGCCGGCTACCCCTTCGACGGCCGCTACCCGTGCACCAGTTCCTACTCGGTGGGCGGCCAGGTCTTCAAGAACTTCGAGGGCGAGAACTTCGGTCCCATCTCCCTCGGCCGCGCCCTGGAGGTCTCCTGCGACACCGTCTTCTACGGTCTCGCCGACAAGGAGTGGAAGAGGGACGGCGGCATCAACCCCAAGAAGGGCCAGCCGAAGGACTACTTCTACAGGGCGGCCCACCAGTTCGGCCTCGGCAAGGAGACCGGGCTCGACCTGCCCAACGAGGTCACCGGCCGGGTCCCGGACCGCCAGTGGAAGCTGGACTACTGGAAGGCCAACAAGGACGCCTGGTGCAGGACCGGCAAGAAGGACGGCTCGTACGTCGAGAAGATCGCCTACGAGAACTGCCTCGAAGGCAACAAGATGCGCGAGGGCGACTCGATCAACTACTCCATCGGCCAGGGTGACACCCTCGTCACGCCGATCCAGGAGGCCGTGATCTACGGTGCCGTCGCCAACGGCGGCACGATGTACCACCCGACCATCGGCAAGGCGATCATCAGCGCGGACGGCAAGACCGTCACGCCCATCAAGCCGAAGAAGAGCGGCAGGCTGCCGGTCAGCCAGGCCACCCTCAAGGGCATGGACGACGCCTTCGCGGGCGTCATCACCCGCGGTACGGCGGCCTGGAAGTTCGGCGGCTGGCCGCAGGACAAGATCCCGCTGCACGCCAAGACCGGTACGGCCGAGGTCTACGGCAAGCAGACCACCTCCTGGCTGGCCACCTACTCCAAGGACTACACGGTGATCATGACGATCGCCCAGGCCGGTACGGGTTCCGGTGCCTCCGGTGAGGCGGTGCGCAACATCTACAGCGCGCTCTACGGCGTCCGGGCCGACGGCTCCATCGACGACAAGAAGGCGATGCTGCCCGAGCCGCAGAAGGACCTGCCCAAGGTCCGCGCGGACGGCACCATCGCCGCCCCGAAGGTCACCGGCGATCCGGCGAAGGACGCCGAGGCCGCCCAGAAGGACAACCCCACCAACGGTGACGACCAGCAGCCCGCCGGTACCACGCCCTCGCCCACCACGGGCAACCGCGACACCCGCAGGCGCCGCGGGCACCGCCCGCGGGGAAGCCGGAGGATGCCCGCATGACCGGCACGAACAGCTTCTCCGTCTCCGGGTACGGCCCCGAGCGGGCCGGCTGGACGAAGATCTTCGCCCGCGACTCGCTCACCCGCCGGCTGGACTGGCCGATACTGCTCGCGGCCACCGCGCTGTCCCTGATGGGCTCCCTGCTGGTCTACTCGGCGACCCGCAACCGCACCGAGCTCAACCAGGGCGACCCGTACTTCTTCCTGGTCCGGCACCTGATGAACCTCGGCATCGGGATCGCCCTGATGATCGCCACGGTCTGGCTCGGCCACCGGGCCCTGCGCAACGCCGTGCCGATCCTCTACGGCCTGTCGGTGCTCCTCGCCCTGGTCGTCCTCACCCCGCTGGGGGCGACGATCAACGGCCAGCGCAACTGGCTCGTCATCGGCGGCTTCTCGCTCCAGCCCGCCGAGTTCCTCAAGGTGTCGATCATCCTGGGCATGGCGATGATGCTGGCCGCACGCGTGGACGCGGGCGACAAGCCGTACCCCGACCACCGGACCGTGTTCCAGTCGCTGTGCCTGGCCGCCGTACCGATCCTGATCCTGCTGCTCATGCCCGACCTCGGCTCGGTCCTGGCCATGGTGGCGATCATCCTGGGCGTGCTGCTGGCCTCCGGATCCTCCAACCGCTGGGTCTTCGGCCTGCTCGTGGCCGGGGTGGTCGGCTGTGTGGCCATCTGGCAGCTGCACATCCTGGACGAGTACCAGATCAACCGGTTCGCGGCCTTCGCCAACCCGGACCTGGATCCGGCGGGCGTCGGCTACAACACCAACCAGGCCCGTATCGCCATCGGATCCGGCGGGCTCACCGGTGCCGGGCTCTTCCACGGCTCGCAGACCACAGGCCAGTTCGTGCCCGAGCAGCAGACCGACTTCGTGTTCACGGTCGCGGGGGAGGAACTGGGCTTCCTCGGCGCGGGCCTGATCATCTTCCTCCTCGGGGTCCTCCTGTGGCGCGCCTGCCGGATAGCACGCGACTCGACCGAGCTGTACGGGACGATCGTGGCCGCCGGGATCGTCGCCTGGTTCGCCTTCCAGTCCTTCGAGAACATCGGCATGACCCTCGGCATCATGCCGGTCACCGGCCTGCCCCTGCCCTTCGTGTCGTACGGCGGCTCGTCGATGTTCGCGGTGTGGGTCGCGATCGGGCTGTTGCAGTCGATCAAGGTGCAGCGCCCGATGTCGGCGTAGACCGAGGCCGCACCGTCCGTCACCCCGAGCCCACCCCGGGCCCGGGGTGAGCCGGCCCCGGACCCCGGGGGGCGAGCCAAGCACCCCGCCCGCACCCGGCCCCGCGCTCCCCGGCCACCCGCCCCGGCCCCGGGCACTCGCCGCCTCGTGATCTCCGCGCGACCCCGCCGTTCACCAAGGCGGCGCTCTGCCATATGGGCTCGGCTGCCACTAGATTCGATCCATGGCGGATACGAAACGCGAGATCGAGCGCAAGTACGAATCCGATGACAGCGGGCTGCCCGACCTGACCGGCGTAGGAAAGATCGCGGAGGTCCTGGACAGGGGCCTGGTCGAGCTGGACGCCACCTACTACGACACCGCCGACCAGCGACTGGCCGCCGCGGGCCTCACCCTGCGGCGCCGTACCGGAGGATCGGACGCCGGCTGGCACCTGAAGTTCCCGGTCGCCCCGGGAGTCCGGGACGAGATCCGGGCACCGCTGTCCGACACCGTGCCCGACGAGATCGCCGCACTGGTCCGCTCCCGGGTCCGCGGCACCGAGCTGGTCCCCGTCGTCAGACTCCGCTCCGCCCGCGACGTACGCCACCTGGTCGACGCAGACGGCGCCCTGCTGGCCGAGGCGAGCGTCGACACCGTGACCGCCGACCGGCTCGCCGGCAAGGGGGGGAGCGCCCAGTGGACCGAGATCGAGGTGGAACTGGCCGACGGCGGTGATCCGGCCTTCCTCGACCAGGTGGACAAGCGCCTGCGCAAGGCGGGCGTACGGCCGTCGAAGTCCCCGTCGAAGCTGGCCCGGGCACTGGAGCAGACCGGCGGCCGGCGGCCCGGCTCCGGGCGGCAGGCCAAGCCGGTGACCGCCGGCGACCACGTCCTCGCCTACGTGCGCGAACAGCGCGAGGCGATCCTCGGACACGATCCGGGCGTCCGCCGGGACGTGCCGGACGCCGTCCACCAGATGCGGGTGGCCACCCGCCGGATGCGCAGCACCTTCCGCACCTACCGCACGGTCCTCGACCCCGCCGTCACCGAACCGGTCTCCGTCGAGCTGAAGTGGCTGGCGGGCGAGCTCGGCGCGGACCGCGACCAGGAGGTGCTGTCCGAGCGCCTGCTCACCGCGCTGGACGACCTGCCGCCCGCCGCGGTGTCCGGCCCCGTGCGCCGGCGGCTCACCACCTGGGCGAGCGCCAGGCACAGCAGCGTCCACGGGCACCTCGTCGCGATCCTGGACTCCGCCCGCTATCTGGCCCTGCTCGACAGTCTGGACGCCCTGCTCGCCGACCCGCCGCTGAGGAAGAAGGCCGCCCGCAAGCCGGAGAAGGTGCTCGCCAAGGCCGCACGCAAGGACTTCGCCAAGGTCTCCCGACTGGTCACCGAGGCCCTCGACCTGCCGCCCGGCGAGGAATGCGACGTCGCCGTCCACCAGGCCCGAAAGAAGGCCAAGCGCACCCGCTACGCCGGCGAGGCGGCCGTCCCGGCCCTCGGTGGCCCGGCCCGCTCGCTGGCCAAATCCATGAAGTCGCTGACCAGCCGGCTCGGTGAACACCAGGACAGCGTCATGGCCCGCCGCACCCTGCGCGAGCTGGCCGCGGTGGCGCACGCGGCGGGGGAGAGCACCTTCACCTACGGGCTGCTCTACGGCAGGGAGGAAGCGCGGGCGGCGGACGTGGAGAGCGACCTGCCCGGCCTGTGGAACGAGATCAGGGCCAAGGTGTCCGTCTGAGCGTGAGGGGGAGTCCTCCGGGCGGGTTACGCTTGGTGGTCACCCCTGTCAGCTCATGAAGGTTCGCGAGATGCCTGTCGAGTCGGTTTTCCCGCAGCTCGAAGCTCTGCTCCCGCACGTGCAGAAGCCGATCCAGTACGTCGGAGGAGAACTCAACTCCACCGTCAAGGACTGGGACGAGTGCGACGTCCGCTGGGCGCTCATGTACCCGGACGCCTACGAGGTCGGTCTGCCCAACCAGGGCGTCATGATCCTCTACGAGGTGCTCAACGAGCGGGAGGGCGTCCTCGCCGAGCGCACCTACAGCGTCTGGCCGGACCTGGAGGCGCTGATGCGTGAGCACGGCGTCCCGCAGTTCACGGTGGACGGCCACCGGCCGGTTCGCGCGTTCGACGTGTTCGGCCTCAGCTTCTCCACGGAGCTGGGCTACACGAACATGCTCACCGCCCTGGACCTGGCGGGCATCCCGCTGGAGTCCAGGGACCGCACGATCGACGACCCGATCGTCCTGGCCGGCGGCCACGCGGCCTTCAACCCGGAGCCGATCGCGGACTTCATCGACGCGGCGATCATCGGCGACGGCGAGCAGGCCGTGCTCGACATGACCCGGATCATCCGCGAGTGGAAGGCGCAGGGCCGCCCCGGCGGCCGCGAGGAGGTCCTCCTGCGGCTGGCGAAGACGGGCGCGGTCTACATCCCGGCGTTCTACGACGTCGAGTACCTGGCGGACGGCCGTATCGCCCGCGTCGTCCCCAACCGGTCGGGCGTGCCGTGGCGGGTCTCCAAGCACACGGTGATGGACCTGGACGAGTGGCCGTACCCCAAGCAGCCCCTGGTCCCCCTCGCCGAGACCGTGCACGAGCGCATGTCGGTCGAGATCTTCCGCGGGTGCACCCGCGGCTGCCGCTTCTGCCAGGCCGGCATGATCACCCGCCCGGTGCGCGAGCGCTCCATCACGGGCATCGGTGACATGGTCGACAAGGGCCTGAAGGCGACGGGCTTCGAGGAGGTCGGGCTGCTGTCCCTCTCCTCCGCGGACCACAGCGAGATCGGTGACATCGCCAAGGGCCTGGCGGACCGCTACGAGGACGACAAGATCGGCCTGTCCCTGCCGTCGACGCGAGTGGACGCCTTCAACGTCGACCTGGCCAACGAGCTGACCCGCAACGGCCGCCGCTCCGGCCTGACCTTCGCCCCCGAGGGCGGCTCGGAGCGCATGCGCAAGGTCATCAACAAGATGGTTTCGGAGGAGGACCTGATCCGTACGGTCGCGACGGCCTACGGCAACGGCTGGCGCCAGGTGAAGCTGTACTTCATGTGCGGGCTGCCGACGGAGACCGACGAGGACGTCCTCCAGATCGCCGACATGGCGACCCACGTCATCCAGAAGGGGCGCGAGGTCTCCGGCTCGGGGGACATCCGCTGCACGGTCTCGATCGGCGGCTTCGTCCCGAAGCCCCACACCCCCTTCCAGTGGGCGCCGCAGCTCTCCGCGGAGGAGACGGACGCGCGTCTGGGGAAGCTGCGCGACAAGATCCGCGGCGACAAGAAGTACGGCCGCTCGATCGGCTTCCGCTACCACGACGGCAAGCCGGGCATCGTGGAGGGCCTCCTGTCGCGGGGCGACCGCCGCATCGGCGCCGTCATCCGCGCGGTGTACGACGACGGCGGCCGGTTCGACGGTTGGCGCGAGCACTTCTCCTACGACCGCTGGATGGCGTGCGCGGACAAGGCCCTCGTCCCCTTCGGCGTGGACGTCGACTGGTACACCACCCGCGAGCGCACCTACGAGGAGGTCCTGCCCTGGGACCACCTCGACTCCGGCCTGGACAAGGACTGGCTCTGGGAGGACTGGCAGGACGCCCTCGACGAGACGGAGGTCGAGGACTGCCGCTGGACGCCGTGCTTCGACTGCGGTGTCTGCCCGCAGATGGACACCCACATCCAGATCGGCCCCACGGGCAAGAAGCTGTTGCCCTTGACGGTCAAGAACGCGGCCCCGGCGCCCGCCTCGGGCGGCCACGCGCACTGAGCGGGCCAGGCGCCCGATCGGGGGCACCCGGGAGCGCAAGATCGTCATCGGCCGCATCGTGAAGCGGCAGGCCGAGTACAACCCCCGGTCCCGGCTCCGGTCGCCCCCGCGGGCGGCCGGAGCCGCGGCCTGTCCGGCCGGCCCCACGGCCGAGCAGCCGATGACGGTGCCGGTGACGGTCGGGATCGCCGGGCGAGGGGCCGGCGGGACGGGGCGTCCGCATGACGCATGCCCGGTGGCCGACCCGCCAAGTCTCCGGGTGCCGGGCCGCCCGGTCGGGTGACCGGAGGCCGCCGCGCGGTCCCCGCGCTGTTGCGGAGGGGAGCGGCACGGCGTTGGAATCAAGTGTGAGGCACTTTGGTGGCGCCGAGTCCGCCGGCCGCCCCGCGCCCGGGACGAAGGCCGGCCGGAAGGGGCTCAAGAACAACGCCCTGGGCATGTTCTCCTCGGTGGCCGTGGGCCTTGCCTCCGCCGGTCCGGCGTACAGCCTGGCCGCCGCGCTGGGCATCATCGTGGCCGGGGTGGGTCTGCAGGCCCCGATCGTCACGATGCTGGCGTTCCTGCCGATGCTGCTGATCGCGTACGCCTACCGGGAGCTCAACGCGAGCGACGCCGATTGCGGGACCACCTTCACCTGGGCCACCCGCGCCTTCGGGCCGCGCACCGGCTGGATGGGCGGCTGGGGCCTCATCGTCGCCAACATCATCGTCATGGCGAACCTGGCCGAGGTCGCCGCCGCCTACGGCTTCCGGCTGGTGGGCCTGGACCATCTGGCGGAGGACCGGCTGTGGACCACCGTGGCGGGCGTCGTCTGGATCGCCGTACTGACCACGATCTGCTACGTCGGCATCGGGTTCTCGACGGCCGTGCAGCGCTGGCTGCTGTGCCTGGAAGTGCTGATGCTGGTCGTCTTCGCCGTCTTCGCGCTGGTCCGGGTCTACACCGACCCTCCCCCGACGGCGATCCACGTCTCCGCCTCCTGGTTCAACCCGTTCGAGGTGTCCTCGGCGAAGGCCCTGACCACGGGCGTCCTCGCGGGTGTGTTCATCTACTGGGGCTGGGACACCGCGTTCTCCGTCAACGAGGAGACCGTCGACAGCACGCGCGTCCCCGGCCGGGCCGGGGTGTTGTCCATCGTCCTGCTCCTGATCATGTACGGGCTCGTGTCCACCTCGGCGCAGGCGTTCGCGGGAGTCGGCTCCTCGGGCATCGGCCTCGGCAACACGCAGAACTCGGACGACGTCTTCTCCGGACTGGGCGAGGCCGTGTTCGGGACCGACAAGACCGGGCTGCTCCTGTCGGAACTGCTGATCCTGATGGTGCTGACCTCGGCGCTGGCTTCCGCCGAGACCACCATCCTGCCTCTGGCCAGGACCGTCTTCTCCATGGCGGTCCACAAGGCGGTCCCCTCCCGGTTCGCCCGGATCCACCGCAGGTTCCTCACCCCGACCTGGGGGACGGTCGGCATGGGAGTGGCCGCGATCGCCGTGTTGCTCCTGCTGTCGTCGTTCAGCCGGAACGTTCTCGCCGACTCGATCGACTCGGTCGGTCTCGCGATCGCGTTCCAGTACGGGCTGACCGGCTTCGCCTGCGTCTGGTACCACCGCAAGGTCCTCACCCTCAACGTCAGGGATCTGGTCTTCAAGGGGCTGCTGCCGGGGCTGGGCGGACTGATCATGCTTCTGTTGTTCCTGTACGCCACCTTCGTGGTCTACGCGAAGCCCGGGTACGGCACGACCACCGTCGACCTGCCGGTGTTCGGCCGGACGGGCGGGGTCACCGTCCTGGGTGTGGGCGCCCTGCTGATCGGGGTCGTGCTGATGCCGGTGGTCACCCGCGGCCACAGCGTGGCCCTCAAACTGCAGCGGAGCATGCTTCCGCACCGCCTGCCGCCGCACACCGCCGTCGACTCGGCGAGCCGCTACCTGCCCGCCGACAACGGGTCCGGGGTGGGCGGCGACTGGTACGACGTCATCCCCCTGTCGGGCGCCCGGGTCGGCCTGGTCGTCGGGGACGTGCTCGGTCACGGACTGCGCGCCGCGGCCACCATGGGTCGCCTGCGCACGGGTGTACGCGTCCTGGCCCGGCTGGACCTGGCCCCGGACGAACTCCTGTCCCGCCTGGACGACATGGTCGAGCAGGGCATGCAGGAGGGCGGGTCCGGCCCCGATCCCGACAACCGGCGGCCGCACGCCGTGAGCTGCCTGTACGCCGTGTACGACCCCGTCTCGGGCGGGTGCAACCTGGCCCGGGCCGGGGAGCCCGCGCTGGCGGTCGTCGAACCGCAGACGGGTGTCGTCGGCTGTCCTGAGCTGCCGCCGGGACCGCCGCTGGGAATCGCCGGCCTGCCCTACCAGAGCACGGAACTGGAGCTCGCGCCGGGCAGTATCGTCGCTCTCTTCACGGACGGCCTGCTCCAGGCGGCCGACGACCGGGACGCCGGGATCGCCCAGTTGTCCCGGGTCCTCACCGACGTGGGGGAGCCCCTGGAGACGCTGTGCGACAGGGCGGTGGCCACTCTGCTGCCCGGTGCGGTGGACGTGGACGCGACACTGCTCGTGGTCCGTACCCGCAGGCTCGACCGGAACCAGTTCGCCGAGTGGGCGCTGCTGCCGGACCCGGCGGCGGTGTCCACCATCCGCACGGCCGTCAGCAAGCAGCTCGGCGAGTGGGGACTGGGCGACCTCGCATTCACCACCGAGCTCATCGTCAGTGAACTGGTCACCAACGCCATCCGCTATGTCGGCGGGCCGGTCCAGGTACGTCTGATCCGCGACCGGAGGCTGATCTGCGAGGTCTCCGACACCGGCCACACCTCGCCCAATCTGCGGCACGCCGCGAACGACGACGAGGGAGGCCGGGGCCTGTTCATCATCGCCCAGATGACCCGCCACTGGGGTACGCGCTACACCGCCACCGGCAAGACGATCTGGACCGAACAGGACCTGCCGCGG
Source organism: Streptomyces sp. NPDC053076 (assembly GCF_044546845.1). Classification (NCBI taxonomy): domain Bacteria; kingdom Bacillati; phylum Actinomycetota; class Actinomycetes; order Kitasatosporales; family Streptomycetaceae; genus Streptomyces; species Streptomyces sp. NPDC053076. Next base: position 497,028 of record NZ_JBITZL010000002.1, read on the forward strand.
CCGGACGACCGGTAACGGGGGCGTACGGGCATGCTCACGCCGGCCGGGGGGCGAGGGGCGCGTACCGGCGTGGCCAAGCCGGGGTCGGTCCCCTCACGTCGTCGGCGTCGACATCAACAACCGTCCGCACCGCACGGCAGGCGGTGTAGGGCCCGGACCGTACGGCAGGCGGTGTACCGGCCCGGACCGTACGACAGGCGGTGGACGACCCAGTGACCGCACGATAGGGGAGGAGGGGGTGACCGCCAGACCGGTGGGAGGAACGCCATGGCTCAGCAGACGGCGACGAAGGCCCCGACCAAGAAGCCCGTCAGCGCGGGCGGCATCTTCCTCTCGTTCGCCCCGTGGATCATCTTCGGGGTGGTGGCGAGCCCCAGCACCTGGGAGTACGCGGCCCTTGCCGCCCTGGTCGCCTCGATCGTCCTGTCCGGACAGGACGTGCTGCACGGCAACCTCCGCGTCCTCGACCTCACCGGCATCGTGTTCTTCGCCGTGCTCTCGGTCCTCGCGCTGGCCCTGGACCGCGGGCAGCTCCGCTGGCTGGAGACGTACGCCCAGGTCATCTCGAACGGGCTGGTGGCCGTGGTGGCGCTCGGGTCGCTGTTCGTCGACCCGTTCACCGCGCAGTACGCCCGCGAGCAGACACCCCGCGAGGTGTGGGACTCGCCCGTCTTCACGCACATCAACCGCGTGCTGACGGCCGTGTGGGGGGCGGCCTTCGTCCTCATGACGGTCTCGACCTGGCTGGCCGTGCGGTACCCGGCCCAGGACGACTGGTTCAACTGGGTCGTCCCCATCGCCCTGCTGGTGGTGGCCGTGAAGTTCACGGCGCGCTACCCGGAGGCGTACAAGGCCCGCACGACGTAGCCGGATCCGGACAGGCGGTCCGTGCGTCTACCCCTGTATGGATCCTCAGAAACCGCCGTCCCCGCCGCCTCCGCCGGCACCGCCGGAAGGGTGCCTCGTCGTCGCAGTCCGCCTGCCGGTGCGGATCGTCGTCCTCGTGCTGGTCGTGCCCGTGCGGATGGTGTGGGACGCGCTCGTCGTCACCGGGCGGCTTCTGCGGGACACGGTGCTCAGGCCGCTCGGGCGGGCCCTGCTGCGGACCGGCAGGGCCCTGTTCGTGTGGCCGTTCGTGGGCCTGTGGCGGTACGTCCTGGTCCCCCTCGGCAAGGCGCTCGGATGGCTCGGCCGCGTCCTCGTCGTCGTACCGGCGCTGTGGTTGCACCGGTACGTCCTCACCCCCGTCGGGCACGCCGTCGCCTGGCTGGCGCGCGGGATCGGCGCCGGGCTGGCGTGGGTGTACGCGCGCGTGCTGTGCCCGGCCGGGCATGCGCTGACCTGGCTGCTGAAGGGCGTCGGCGCGGTACTGGCGGCCCTCGGGACCGGCGTCAGCACAGCCGTCGCCTGGCTCGCGCGGTACCTCGTCGTCGTGCCCGCGCGATGGCTGTACACCTGGATCCTCGCGCCCGTCGGCCGGGCCGTCGCCTGGTGCGCGCGCGGGCTCGGACGGCTGCTCGCACTGCTCGCCACCGGGGTCGGCCTGGCCCTGTACTGGACCGCCCGTGTGCTGCTCGTCCTGCCCGCGCTCGCGCTGTGGCGCTGGGTGCTGGCGCCCGTCGGGCGGTTTCTCGCCGTCGTCGCACGCGAGGTGGGGGAGGCCCTCGGGCACGCCTGGCGGGTGGCCGGACGGATCTCGCGGGCCGTCGGGCGGGTGCTCGGGACCCTCTTCCGGTGGATCTTCGTGGAGCCGGTGCGCTGGGTGTACCGGACCGTCCTCACACCGGTCGGGCACGCCGTACGGCACGCCGTCCTGCGGCCCGTCGCCGCGGGCGTGCGCGCGGTGGGTCGGGTCACGCGCGAGGCGCTGACCTCGGCCCGGGACACGGTGCGGCAGGCCCGCGCGGAGTTCCGGCGGATGCTCTTCGGCGCGCCCCCGCGACCGGCAGCGGGGGACCGGCGGGAACCCGTGGCCCGCGACACACGTACTCTTGGTAGAAGCACGACCGCTCTCACGAAGGACTAGGACACTGGGCAAGCGACAGCCCGAAGGCCCGCCGCCCGCACCTGCGGTGCAGCGCATCCGACTGCGCTACACCAAGCGCGGCCGCCTGAGGTTCACCAGCCACCGAGACTTCCAGCGCGCCTTCGAGCGTGCGCTGCGCCGCGCCGAGGTGCCCATGGCGTACTCGGCCGGATTCACGCCGCACCCGAAGGTGTCGTACGCCAATGCCGCACCCACCGGCACGGGCAGTGAGGCGGAGTACCTGGAGATCGCGCTCACCGCACCGCGCGACCCCGAGCTCCTGCGCGCCCTCCTCGACGAGTCGCTGCCCACCGGGCTCGACATCGTCGATGCGGTCGAGGCACGGGCCTCGGGCCTCGCCGACCGGCTGACGGCCTCCGTCTGGGAGCTGCGGCTGGACGGTGTCGACCCGGCCGACGCCGAGCGCGCGGTCGAGTCCTTCAACCGGGCCGAGACCGTCGAGGTCCAGCGGACGACCAAGAACGGTGTCCGCACCTTCGACGCCCGCCCGGCCGTGGTGAGCCTGGAAACGCACGGTGCACCGGCTGATAGGCCGACCGACCACCCCTGTGCGATACTGCGGCTGGTTGTTCGGCACGTGACGCCTGCCGTACGACCCGACGACGTCCTGTCCGGTCTCCGCGCCGTGGCCGACCTGGCGCCGCCGGTCCCCGCAGCGGTGACCAGGCTGGCGCAGGGGCTGTTCGATGAAGAGACCGGCACGGTGACCGACCCGCTCGCGCCCGACCGCGAGGCAGCCGAGGCCCTGACGGCCTCACCGGTTGCCGCCGCGACGGCGCCGACGCCGGAAGGTCCCGCGTAGGGACGGACGTCGTAGCGCCGCCCTCGTACTCGGGAGCCACCTGGGTCGGGCAGCGCACCCACCAGAAGACTTTCGCCAGGCCGTACCGACAAGGCGTACGGAACCGGCGAGACAGGACACAGAGTGCTCCCGTGCGGCGCCCGCGCCCCGGACGGCGGCCATCGCGCTTCGCGCGGGCCGCGGACGTCAACGGCGGACGGTCCCCTGAGACCGGCGTCGGACCAGGTGCGGCGCCCGGGAGCCTGACGGGAGAAACGCCCGCATGCTCGAGCCGACCGAACCCCATGAGGGTTCCGAACTGAACACTCCCAGCGACACGCTGCCGCCGCGCAAGCGTCGCCGTGCCGCCTCGCGCCCGGCGGGCCCGCCCGCGGCCGGGGAGGCGCCCGCCGAGGTCACCGTGCCGGCCATACCGGCCGCGGAGGCCGACGAGGTCACCGAGGTGGTCGAGGCTGCCGATACGGACGAGGTTGTCGAAACCGCCGGTGCAGAAGAGGCAGACGAGGCAGACGTGACCGAAGAGACCGAACAGCCCGCTGCCGTCGAGGAGCCCGCCCCCGCGCGTCCGCGTCGCCGGGCCACCCGCCGCGCGTCCGCGCCCGCCGGTGCGCCGACGTCCGCCGAGGCCGTCGAGACCGTCGTACCGGCCGCGTCCGCCGCGGAGCCGGTGTCCGTCGCCGAGGCAGGCGCCGTCGTCGTGGGCGAGGAGGCGGCACCGCGTCGCGCCCGGCGCCGGGCCACGCGCAGCGTCACCGCGCCGGTCGCCGGTGCCGAGGCCGGTGCGACCACCGAGACCACCGCCGCCCAGGCCCCTGCCGGGGCTCCCGCCGCGGAGGCGACCACGGAAAAGGCTGCCGAGGCCGCTCCCGCCGGACGTCCGCGCCGCCGTGCGACCCGTCGTGCGTCGGCTCCCGCCGGTGCGCCGGGAGCCGACGCAGGCGAGGCCGTTGAGACCGTGGTCCCGGCCGCCGCCGCGTCCGGTACGGCCACCGCCGTCGAGGCCCAGACCGCCCAGGAGCCCGCCGCCGACGCCCCCGCCGCCGAGGCCGCGCCCGCGCGTCCGCGTCGGCGTGCCACGCGCCGGGTGTCGGCGCCCATCGCCGCTCCGCAGGGTGCCGAAGAGGCTTCCGTCGTCGTCGCTCCGCAGGGTGCGCAGGAGGCTCCGGCCGCCGCCGTGGCCGCGGAGCCGGAGGCCGCCCCGGAGACCGGGTCCGCCGGCGAGGCCCCCGCCGCCGAGGCCGCGCCCGCGCGTCCGCGTCGGCGTGCCACGCGCCGGGTGTCGGCGCCCATCGCGGCTCCGCAGGGGGCCGAAGAGGCTTCCGTCGTCGTCGCTCCGCAGGGTGCGCAGGAGGCTCCGGCCGCCGCCGTGGCCGCGGAGCCCGAGGCCGTCCAGGAGACCGAGGCCGCTCCGGCAGGGCAGGAAGCGCCCGCCGCCGAGGAGGCCGCCGCCGAGGAGGCCGCTCCGCGCCGTACCCGCCGCCGTGCCACCCGCCGGGGCGCCGCGCCCTCCGGTACGGCCGGAAGCGAGGAAGCCGCCGAGGTGACGGCCCAGGAGACCCCGGCCGCCGCCGAGACCGCACGGCCCGAGGCGCCCGCGACCGCGCCCACGGCCGAGCCGGCCCCCGCCGCCGAGGCCCCGCAGCCTGCCGCCGAGACCGGGGCGCCGCGCCGGTCCCGGCGCCGGGTCGTACGGGCCGCGTCCGGTTTCACCGAGCCCCCGCAGACCGCCGCGCCCGCCGAGGGCGAGACCGAGGGCGGACGCCGGCCCGCCCGCCCCGCCGTCGCGGTCTTCCAGGCGCCGGTGTTCACCGAGCCCAGGTTCCAGACCCCGGAGCGGGCCGCCGCCGAGGCCGCCGCCGAGGCCACCGAGCCGGAGGAGACCGAGGAGTACGCGGAGGAGCGCGTCGAGACCGGTGGCCGCCGGCGCCGGCGCCGCCGCGGTGCCGCCGCCGAGGAGACCCGGCCGGCCGAGGCCGTCACCGAGGAAGAGAAGCCGGACGAGGCCGAGGAGGCCCCGGAGTCCGCCGAGGACCTCGCCGAGGGCGACGAGGACGACGAGACCGAGGGCGCCGAGGGCTTCGAGGAGTCCGGTGCGCGCCGCCGTCGCCGCCGTGGCGGCCGCCGTCGCCGTCGCGGTGACGCCGCCGAGGGCGAGGGCGCGGACGCCGAGGCCGACGAGCTGGCCGCCGAGCAGGCCGCGCAGGACGCCGAGGACACCGCCGAGCAGGAGGAAGAGGACACCGAGGAGGCCCACGGCGAGGAGTACGGCGGGTCCAGCTCCAGCAGCCGTCGTCGCCGTCGCCGTCGTCGTCGCGCCGGTGACTCCGGCCTCGACGCCGAGCCGTCCGACGACGACCCGGAGCGCACGGTCGTCAAGGTCCGCGAGCCGCGCAAGCCCAGCGAGCCGTCCGACGAGGTGCAGTCCATCAAGGGCTCGACCCGTCTGGAAGCCAAGAAGCAGCGCCGCCGGGAAGGCCGTGAGCAGGGGCGCCGCCGCGTCCCGATCATCACCGAGGCCGAGTTCCTGGCCCGCCGCGAGGCCGTCGAGCGCGTGATGGTCGTCCGCCAGCACGGCGACCGTACCCAGATCGGCGTCCTGGAGGACGGCGTGCTCGTCGAGCACTACGTCAACAAGGAGCAGTCGACCTCGTACGTCGGCAACGTCTACCTGGGCAAGGTCCAGAACGTGCTGCCGTCGATGGAGGCCGCCTTCATCGACATCGGCAAGGGCCGCAACGCCGTCCTGTACGCCGGTGAGGTCAACTTCGAGGCGCTGGGCATGGCCAACGGCCCGCGCCGTATCGAGTCCGCCCTGAAGTCCGGCCAGTCGGTCCTCGTCCAGGTGACGAAGGACCCGATCGGGCACAAGGGCGCGCGACTGACCAGCCAGGTCTCCCTGCCGGGCCGCTACCTCGTGTACGTCCCCGAGGGCTCGATGACCGGCATCAGCCGCAAGCTGCCCGACACCGAGCGGGCCCGGCTGAAGACCATCCTCAAGAAGATCGTCCCCGAGGACGCGGGCGTGATCGTGCGTACCGCGGCCGAGGGCGCGAGCGAGGACGAGCTGCGCCGGGACGTCGAGCGGCTGCAGGCGCAGTGGGAGGACATCCAGAAGAAGGCCAAGACCGGCAACGCGCCGACGCTGCTGTACGGCGAGCCGGACATGACCGTCCGGGTCGTGCGCGACATCTTCAACGAGGACTTCACCAAGGTCGTCGTCAGCGGTGACGAGGCATGGTCGACCATCCACGGGTACGTCTCGCACGTCGCCCCCGACCTGGCCGACCGGCTGTCGAAGTGGACGTCCGAGATCGACGTCTTCGCCACCTACCGGATCGACGAGCAGCTCGCCAAGGCGCTGGACCGTAAGGTCTGGCTGCCCAGCGGCGGTTCCCTGGTGATCGACCGGACCGAGGCGATGGTCGTCGTCGACGTCAACACCGGCAAGTTCACCGGCCAGGGCGGCAACCTGGAGGAGACGGTCACCAGGAACAACCTGGAGGCGGCCGAGGAGATCGTGCGTCAGCTGCGGCTGCGCGACCTCGGCGGCATCATCGTGATCGACTTCATCGACATGGTCCTGGAGTCGAACCGCGACCTGGTGCTGCGCCGCCTGCTGGAGTGCCTGGGCCGGGACCGTACGAAGCACCAGGTGGCCGAGGTGACCTCGCTGGGCCTGGTGCAGATGACCCGCAAGCGGGTCGGCCAGGGCCTGCTGGAGTCCTTCTCGGAGACCTGCGTCCACTGCAACGGCCGCGGTGTCATCGTCCACCTGGACCAGGCCACCGTGAACGGTGGCGGCGGCAGGCGCAAGAAGCGCGGCGGCCGGGGCGGCGAGGCCCAGGAGCACGTGCACGAGACCGCCGCCGTGGTCGTCGAGACCGGCGAGGCCGTCGAGCCCGAGGTGGAGACCGCCGTGGAGGTGGCCGCCGAGGTCGCCGAGCCGGTCGCCCTGCCCGCGCCCGACTTCACGCCGGACGAGGAGCTGTACAGCAGCGTCGCCGAGGCGGAGGCGGCGGCCGGCCGTGGCCGTACGCGGCGCCGGGCGGGCCGCCGGGCGTCGGCTCCGGCGGGCGCGCCGAAGGCGGAGAAGGCCACGAAGGCCGAGGCCGCTCGTGGTCAGGCCCGGACGACCGAGCCCGCGAAGGCCGAGGCCGCGAAGGCCGAGGTTTCGCCGGAAGAGGCCCCGACCGCACAGGACGTCACCGCCGAGGAGGCGGCTGCGCGCCCGGTGCAGCCGGAGTCGGCCGCCGAGGCGCTGGCCGAGCCCGCGGCCGCCGAGGACCAGGTGGTCCCGGCGCCGCAGGCCGAGGCACCGGCCGCCGAGGAGGCCGCGCCCAAGGGCCGTACGCGACGCCGGGCGACCCGGAAGGTGTCGGCCCCGGCCGGTTCTCCCGCGGGCGCCGAGGCGACCGTGGTGACGGTGCCGGAGGCCGCGCCCGAGGCACCGGCCGAGCGTCCCGTCGCCGAGGCACCGGCCGAGGAGGCACCCGCCCCCGCGCCCGCCGAGACCGCCGCCGCGCCAGCTCGCCCGCGCCGCCGTGCGGTGCGCAAGGCCACCGCGCCGACCGCGTCCGAGGAGGCGGCCGTCGTGGTCGTCCCGTCGGCCGCGGCCGAGGAGACCACGGCGGCGGAGGCTCCGGCGACGCAGGCCCCGGTGACCGCGGAGGCGGCTGCCGGGGAGCCGGCGGCCGAGGAGGTCGCGCCGGCCAAGAAGACCGCCCGCAAGGCGGCCAAGAAGGCCACGGCGAAGAAGACCGCCGCCAAGAAGACCGCCGCCAAGAAGACGGTCGCCAAGAAGACGACGGCCAAGAAGGCGACGAAGACCGCCAAGACGGCCGCCGCGAAGTCGACGGCGAAGAAGACCACCACGGTCTCCACCGCCGGCGACGAGGACTGACACCCGCGGTCCGCGGCCGGTCCGGTCACCCACGACCGGACCGGCCGCGCACCTGTGGGGCCCGTCCCGCACCCGTGGTGCGGGCTCCCCACGTGGTGCCCGTCCCATGCCCGTGAGGTCCGTCCCGAGTGACGGTCCGCACAACCCCCGGGGCCCGGTTTGACCCTCTCGGTCGTGGCCCCGTAACCTGGACCGTCGGCGTGTCCACTGCACACGTCACATCCCCGTAAACCTCTTCCTCCCGGGCGCAAGGCGGGCCGGGAGAGGTCGTCCGTGGTCTTCCCGGGCGACTGGCCTGCGGGGGTGCCGTTTCTTCGAGCGAAAGTGAGATCCGCGTGTACGCCATCGTGCGCAGCGGTGGTCGCCAGCACAAGGTTGCTGTCGGCGACATCGTTGAGGTTGACAAGATTTCCACTGCCAATGTTGGCGACACGGTCGAGCTCTCGACCCTGCTCGTTGTCGACGGCGACGCTGTGACCAGCGACCCGTGGGTGCTGGCCGGCATCAAGGTCCAGGCCGAGGTCGTGGACCACCACAAGGGCCAGAAGATCGACATTCTGCGCTACAAGAACAAGACCGGCTACCGCCGTCGGCAGGGCCACCGCCAGCAGTACACGGCGATCAAGGTCACGTCGATCCCCACGGCTGCGAAGTAAGGGACTGAGGAGAAATGGCACACAAGAAGGGCGCATCGTCCACCCGGAACGGTCGCGACTCCAATGCCCAGCGGCTCGGCGTGAAGCGCTTCGGCGGTCAGGTCGTCAACGCGGGTGAGATCCTGGTCCGCCAGCGCGGCACCCACTTCCACCCCGGCGCCGGTGTCGGCCGTGGCGGCGATGACACGCTGTTCGCCCTCCAGGCCGGTGCGGTGGAGTTTGGTACCCACCGTGGCCGCAAGGTCGTGAACATCGTTCCGGTCGCCTGAATCGTCTGATTCAGCACCGAACGTTTCGCGAGGCGGACCTCACTTCCCGGTTGGGAAGAGGGTCCGCCTTTCGCGTGTTGACAACTAGACATACCCGCACTTCCTGGAGGCACTGAACCATGACCACCTTCGTGGACCGCGTCGAACTGCATGTCGCCGCGGGTAGCGGAGGCCACGGCTGTGCCTCCGTTCACCGTGAGAAGTTCAAGCCGCTCGGCGGCCCCGACGGCGGCAACGGCGGCCGTGGCGGTGACGTCATCCTGACCGTCGACCAGTCGGTCACGACGCTGCTCGACTATCACCACTCCCCGCACCGCAAGGCCACCAACGGCAAGCCCGGCGAGGGCGGCAATCGCTCCGGCAAGGACGGCGAGGACCTGGTCCTGCCGGTGCCGGACGGCACGGTCGTCCTGGACAAGGCCGGCAACGTCCTCGCCGACCTGGTCGGCCACGGCACCTCGTACATCGCCGCGCAGGGCGGCCGGGGCGGTCTCGGCAACGCCGCGCTGGCCTCCGCCCGCCGCAAGGCGCCCGGCTTCGCGCTGCTGGGCGTGCCCGGCGAGCTCCAGGACATCGTCCTGGAGCTGAAGACCGTCGCCGACGTGGCCCTCGTCGGCTACCCGAGCGCCGGCAAGTCCTCGCTGATCTCCGTGCTCAGCGCGGCCAAGCCGAAGATCGCCGACTATCCGTTCACGACGCTGGTCCCGAACCTGGGCGTCGTGACCGCGGGCTCCACCGTGTACACCATCGCCGACGTGCCCGGTCTCATCCCCGGCGCCAGCCAGGGCCGCGGTCTGGGCCTGGAGTTCCTGCGGCACGTGGAGCGGTGCAGCGTCCTGGTGCACGTGCTGGACACCGCGACGCTGGAGTCGGACCGCGACCCGGTCTCCGACCTCGACATCATCGAGGAGGAGCTGCGGCAGTACGGCGGGCTCGACAACCGGCCCCGCATCGTCGTCATGAACAAGGTCGACGTACCGGACGGCAAGGACCTCGCCCAGATGGTCCGCCCCGACCTGGAGGCCCGTGGCTACCGGGTCTTCGAGGTGTCGGCCGTGGCCCACATCGGGCTGCGGGAGCTGTCTTTCGCGCTCGGTGAGCTGGTCGCCGGGGCGCGTGCCGCGAAGCCGAAGGAGGAGGCGACCCGGATCGTCATCCGGCCCAAGGCCGTGGACGACGCGGGCTTCACCGTCGTCCGCGAGGAGGCCGGCGGCGAGCTGCTGTTCCGGGTGCGCGGCGAGAAGCCCGAACGCTGGGTGCGGCAGACCGACTTCAACAACGACGAGGCCGTCGGCTACCTCGCCGACCGGCTCAACCGCCTCGGGGTGGAGGAGCGGCTGATGAAGGCGGGCGCCCGCGCGGGCGACGGCGTCGCCATCGGCCCCGAGGAGAACGCGGTCGTCTTCGACTGGGAGCCGACCGTCATGGCCGGCGCCGAGATGCTCGGCCGCCGCGGCGAGGACCACCGCCTCGACGCGCCCCGGCCCGCGGCGCAGCGCCGCAGGGACAAGCAGGCCGAGCGCGACGACGCGACGCGGGAGTACGACGAGTTCGACCCGTTCGAGTAAGGGCGTACTGCCCGTCCGCCGGGCGCCCGACGAGCCGAACACCGGCCCCACCGGTCGAGGCCTCGGCGGGTTACGCCGGCCCACCCCGCTGAGCCGCACCGCGCGACACGCAGAGGATCCAGGTCCGCTGCGTGTCGCGCGTTTCTGTCTTCCGGCCCCTGGAGAGCCGGCAGTCCCTGCCTTCCGGCCCCCGGAGCCGGCACGCGGCCTGAGCGGCAGGACGACACCCGACAGGACCGACACCTGACAGGACGCCCCGGACATACCATCAGATCCCTTGTCGCACGGGGGCTTTCCCGCGCCGCAAGGGATCTTTGCCGTTCGGCCGGCCGGACCGACGCGCCGTCCCGGACGCCCCGGCAGCCCCGCAGTGACCAGGCCACCAGCGCGACACCTGGGACGGCCACCGGGTGGAGGGCGGCGCCCTGCTGGACCGCGTGCACGTCATTGGTCACGCTGCGTCCGCTCGCCAGGATCATGACCTCACGGTGACGGCGGTACGCGCGGAGCCTACTTCGCACCGGCTACGAAACTCGGCTGGAGCACACACCGCGCGGACCACCGTACGAGAAAGCCGGCCCCCGGCTGACGGCGGCGGCACCGGCGGGATCGTCGGCCGAGCGCCGGGCCCGGGGCACCGTGCCGAGGCGGGTCGTCGTGGCCGTGCTGGACGGCCGTGACCGTGACCGGCTGCCCCGCGCTTTCGAGGCGCTGTCCGGACTTCCTGAGAATCTCCTTAATTCGATCCCGGACACCATGAATCGATCATTCACCCTGGTCGGGGCCTAAAATGCCGCGGGCTTTCGATGTGGAATTCCGTGAAAGTCGGCCGCTGAACGGACTGTATTATCGCCGCGTCCGTAACGGTGCGGTGTCGCATATGAAGGACTCGTGTATCCCGCCTGTCCGGGGTGTGCAGGTTCATACGCTCGTCCGGCGTCGAGTCGGCGGCCGCGATCGGCACCACGCCGGCTTCGGTCATCTCGGCGGCGGGCGGCACCGCCCCGGCTTGCAGCCTGCTCCAGGCGCCATCAGGGCAGCTCGTACGGGCCCTCGGGCACCGCCGACCGGGATGGCCGGCGCGCGCTTAAACGCGTTCAGCCGAATATGTGGACTTACTCACAGCAATTCCACAGGTGTTCACATCGCCTGCCGATATTCATCCGGAGTGCGAGGTGAACAATAAGTTGCGTGCGCATATGGAGTGCTGGTCACTCACCTTGCATCGCGGTTACCGAAAGTGGGAGCATTCCCCGGTTCCCTGACGCCCCAAGGTAGGTCACCTGTGTCCCAGCACATAGCAAAGCCCCGTACCACCGCAGTGATTCTGGCTGGTGGAACCGGTCAGCGGGTGGGTCTTTCGATCCCCAAGCAGTTGCTGAAGATCGCCGGAAAGGCAGTCATCGAGCACACCCTGGCCACCTTCGAGAGCGCCGACTCGATCGATGACGTCATCGTGCTGATGGCCCCGGGATACGTGCCCGACGTGGAGAAGCTCGTCGCAAAGGCCGGCTTCACCAAGGTGAAGAAAGTCATCGAGGGCGGCTCGACTCGGAACGAGACCACGGAGCGTGCCATCGTCGCGCTGGGTGAGGGCCTGTCCGAGGGCGAGGACCTCAACGTCCTCTTCCACGACGCCGTGCGTCCGCTGCTCTCGCGGCGCGTCATCGACGACTGCGTGGCCGCGCTGGAGCGCTACCAGGCCGTGGACGTCGCCATCCCGTCCGCGGACACCATCATCGTCACGCGTACGCACGGCGAGGACGGCGAGTTCATCACCGAGATCCCGGACCGCTCGCGGCTGCGCCGCGGCCAGACCCCGCAGGCGTTCAAGCTGTCCACGATCAGCCACGCCTACGAGGTCGCCGCCGGCGACCCCAACTTCGTGGCCACGGACGACTGCTCGGTGGTCCTCAAGTACCTGCCGGACGTGCCGATCCACGTCGTCGCGGGTGACGAGTACAACATGAAGGTGACGCAGCCGGTCGACGTCTTCATCACCGACAAGCTGTTCCAGCTCGCCTCCACCGCCGCGCCCGAGCAGATCGGCGAGGACGCCTACCGCGACCTCCTCACCGGGAGGACGTTCGTGATCTTCGGCGGTTCCTACGGCATCGGCAAGGACCTCGCCGAACTCGCCGAGTCCTACGGCGCGAACGTCTACGCGCTGGGCCGCTCCACCACCGGCACCCATGTGGAGAACCCGGCGGAGGTCGACGACGCGCTGTCCACGGCGTACGCGGAGACCGGCCGGATCGACTACGTCGTCAACACCGCGGGCGTGCTGCGCATCGGCAAGCTCGCCGAGACCGACAGCGCCACCGTCGAGGAGGCGCTGAAGGTCAACTACCTCGCCCCGGTGCAGATCGCGCGCGCCTCCTACAAGTACCTGGCCGAGACCGAGGGCCAGTTCCTGCTGTACACCTCCAGCAGCTACACCCGCGGCCGTGCCGAGTACTCCCTGTACTCCTCCACCAAGGCGGCCATGGTGAACCTCACCCAGGCGCTGTCCGACGAGTGGGCCGCCGACGGCATCCGCGTCAACTGCATCAATCCCGAGCGCACCGCCACGCCGATGCGCACCAAGGCGTTCGGTGAGGAGCCCGCGAGCACCCTGCTCTCCTCCGAGGCCGTGGCCGGCACCTCCCTCGACGTGCTGCTGTCGGAGCTGACCGGGCATGTCATCGACGTCCGTCAGCAGGACCCCACCGCGGGCGCCGTCAAGGCGTCCGGCTTCGAGCAGGCGCTCGCCGCGCTGCTGGCCCGACAGGGAGACATGTGACATTGCGGACACATGCTTTCTGAAAGGCCGGGCCTCTGTGGCTGCTCATCCACGTGAGTACGCGCAGGGGCCTGATCCGTACACCGCGAAATCTCGTACGCCCTGTGAACTACCGGCATATCCGGCATCACCGAAAAAACTGGCACTCCCCCCTCCCAGAGCAGGTTTCTCCGTGATATCCACCGCTATTCGCGTCGCCCGGGTGGGCAACGCGGCCGAGCTGGCCGCGGCGGCCCTCCTGATACTGGGCTTCCCGGCGCTCATGCTGGCCGCGCTCGTCCCGAGCGTCCCCGCCTTCGCGGCCATGGCCGCCGTGACGTACCTGGCGGACCACTATCTGCACCGCAAGGGCAGCTACCTGATCAATCGCCTCAGCAAAGTCCGGGCGGGTCTGTCGATCCGCTTCCTGATCAGGCAGCTGCTGCTGGTCCTGCTGCTGGCCCGCCTGTCCCTCTCGGACGACCTGATCTTCTACGGCGCGGTCGCCTGCTTCATCGCCTTCTACGGACTGCAGGCCCCCCACAGCGCTCTGGTCGCCCTCATCCGCAACCGCCGCCGGATGCCGGTCGCCACCCGCAACATCGACCTGAAGGCCCGCGTCCGCATCCCGGACGCCCCGCCGCGCCGGTTGCTGCACCGCTCCGCGGAGAAGATGCTCCACCTCGACCTGCTGGCGGTCGCCGGCATCCTGGTCTCCGCCGGTCTCCACTCCACCGTCGCCGGCTTCACCGGCATCGGCCTCACCACCGGCCTCGGCTGCCTGTACGTCCTCGTCCTCATGCCGTACGTGCGCGGCCGGAAGATCCCGCCGCGGCCCGACGCCGTCCTCGCCGCCGTGGACGAATGGCTGACCGGCTACCGGCCCGAGACGGTCCTGTACTTCTCCGGCTCCAAGGACTCCGCCTACCAGGTCAACATGTGGCTGGAGACGATGGAGCAGCTGGACACCCGGCCGCTGATCATCCTCCGCGAGCGCGTCATCCTGAGCCACCTCGCGCCCACCACGGTCCCCGTCATCTGCGTGCCCGGAGGGGTGCACCTGATGAACCTGGACCTGTCGGCCGTGCGCGTCGCCCTGTACGCGGCCAACGTCGGCAAGAACATCCACCTGCTGCGCGTGCCCACCATGAAGCACGTCTTCATCGGCCACGGCGACAGCGACAAGCTCGCCAGCGTCAACCCGTACAGCAAGGTCTACGACGAGGTGTGGACCGCCGGCCGGGCCGGCCGTGACCGCTACGCCCTCGCCGACGTCGGCGTCCGCGACGACGACATCGTGGAGGTCGGCCGCCCCCAGCTCGCGCCCATCCGGAGCCGGCACGGCGTGCCCGAGGACCGTATCCCCACGGTCCTGTACGCCCCCACCTGGGAGGGGTGGGACGGCAACCCGGGCAACACCTCGATCGTCCTCGCCGGCGAGAACATCGTGACGAAGCTGATCGCCGCCGACCCGCCGGTCCGCGTCCTGTACAAGCCGCACCCGTTCACCGGCAACGTCAGCAAGGCCGCCAAGGCCGCCCATCAGCGCATCGCCGCCCTGGTCGAGAAGTCCGCCGCCGGACGCGCCGCCGACTCCCGCTTCACCGCCGACAGCGCCGCCATGGACCGGGCCAAGGCCGAACTGGCCCGCACCGAGGCCCGGCTCGCCGAGCTGGCCGGCACCGACGGCACCAAGGGCGACGAGGCCGAGGCCACCCGAGACGGCATCGTCGACGTGGCCCGGCACGAGGAGATCGCCCGGCTGCGCGCCCAGTGGAACGACGCCTACTGGCGCTCCTTCCCGTCGCACGAGCACCGCGTCATCAAGGGCGCCCAGCCGCGCCTGTACGACTGCTTCAACGTCTCCGACGCGATGGTCTCCGACATCTCCTCGGTGGTCTCCGACTTCATCGCGAGCGGCAAGCCGTACGCGGTCACCGACTCCGCGGAGGTGGGGGCCGGGGAGTTCAAGCGGCAGAACACGGCCGTGCGCGCCGCGGTGATCCTGTCCAACGGCGCGGCCGAGCTGGGCGGACTGCTGGACGCCGTACGGGACCCGGCCGCCGACCCGCTCGCGGACGCGCGCGCGGAGCTGAAGCAGTACCTGCTCGGGCCGGCCGAGCCGAGGTCGATCGACCAGTTCAACACCGCGGTCGCCGGCCTCGCCCTCAAGGCCGAGGCCCGCAACGTCGGCCAGCAGTCCCGGCCGGGCGCGGCGAACGCCGATCCCGCCGAGACGGACGAGCTGACCGACGCGGTGCCGGGCCAGCGCACCGCGTCGGCCGGAGAGACGGACAGCGCGGGTGTCGGCTGACCGACCCGCCGCGACCACCGGGCCCCGGGAGCACGCCTGTGTTCATTCACGCTGCTGCCGCAGTTACGCCGCTCGCCGTGCCGCCCGGACGCCGCTCGCTGTGCCGCCCGGACGCCGCTCCCCGTGCCGCCCGGACGGTGCTCGCCGTGCCGCCCGGGCGCCGCTCGCTGTGCCGCCCGGACGGTGCTCGCCGTGCCGCCCGGGCGCCGCTCCCCGTGCCCGCCCGATGCCGTCTGCCGTGCGGTTCGCCGGGCGGCAGGGGCGGCGTGCGTGGCCTTGCCGGGGACGCGAACGGTGCTGTCCGGGAGCTGGACCGATGTGCGGTGGGAGGTCCGCTTCCCGTAGATTTCCGAGCGGTGCAGCGGACCGAGGCGAGGGGCGGCAGGCAAGGTGGCAAGGGCAAGGCAGGCCGTGGGCGAGGCCCGCAGGATCGTCGTCAAGGTGGGCTCCTCCTCCCTGACCACCGCCGCGGGCGGCCTGGACGCCGACCGTGTCGACGCGCTGGTCGACGTGCTGGCCAAGAGCCGCAGCGGTGGGGAGAGGGAAGTCGTCCTGGTTTCCTCCGGCGCCATCGCCGCCGGCCTCGCCCCGCTCGGTCTGCGCCGCCGGCCCAAGGACCTCGCCCGCCAGCAGGCCGCCGCGAGCGTCGGCCAGGGCTTGCTCGTCGCCCGCTACACCGCCTCCTTCGCCCGCTACGGCGTCCGCGTCGGCCAAATCCTGCTCACCAGCGACGACATGAGTCGCCGCGCCCATCATCGCAACGCCTCCCGCACCCTCGACAAGCTGCTCGCGATGGGCGCCTTGCCGATCGTCAACGAGAACGACACCGTCGCCACCGACGAGATCCGCTTCGGTGACAACGACCGCCTCGCCGCCCTCGTCGCGCACCTCGTCCACGCCGACCTGCTGGTCCTCCTCTCCGACGTCGACGGCGTCTACGACGGCGATCCCAGCAAGCCCGGCACCTCCCGGATAGCGGAGGTGAAGGGCCCGGAGGATCTCGCCGGCGTCGAGATCGGCAGCACGGGCAAGGCCGGCGTCGGCACCGGCGGCATGGTCACCAAGGTGGAGGCCGCCCGCATCGCCGCCGCCGCCGGCATCCCCGTGGTGCTGACCAGTGCCGTCCACGCGGCCGAGGCCCTGGCCGGCGGTGACACCGGCACCTACTTCCACCCCACCGGCAAACGCTCCGCCGACCGGCTCCTCTGGCTCCAGCACGCCTCCACCCCGCAGGGCGCCCTCACCCTGGACGACGGCGCGGTGGACGCGGTCGTCAAGCGGCGCACATCGCTCCTACCGGCCGGAATCGCCGCCGTCGAGGGCGAGTTCAGCGCCGGCGACCCCGTCGAACTGCGCGACACGCAGGGCCGTGCGGTGGCCCGGGGGCTCGTCAACTTCGACTCCAAGGAGATCCCCCGACTGATCGGGCGTTCGACCCACGAGCTGGCACGCGAGCTGGGCCCGGGGTACGAACGCGAGGTCGTACACAGGGACGACCTGGTGCTCCTGCACGCGTGACTCTCGCAAAACCGCTCGTAAAACAGGACGTACGGAACGCCCCCGGTGGGGGACGTTCCGTAAAAGCACCACGCGGAGCCCTGCGGCCTGCTCAACTTTGTCTCGGGGACATGTTGAAAGAACACGTTCCGTCAAGAGCCCAAGCGAGCCATGCGGGCCTTGCCGGCCAAGCGTGAAGGAGGCCGTCGTGAGACGAGTGCGCCCTGGGGCGGCGTCCCGCGGTGCTCTGACGAGCGTCGCGGCCGGGGACACCTATGAGGAGCCCAAGGACCTGCCCAGGCTGTGGCACGTCACCCTGAGCGTCTCCGGGGAGAAGGTCCCCCTGCCCGACCTGCGGCGGGCCCTGGAACAGCTCGCCCACGACCACCCCTTCCTGCTGACCAGCAGATACGCGACCGACCACGCGGAGATCCGGTACTGGGAAGAGGCCCGCGACCTGCACGACGCCGCCGCCGTGGCGCTGCGCCTGTGGGGCGAGCACCGGCAGAGTGCCGGTCTGCCCGCCTGGGAGATCGTCGGCCTGGAGGTCATCGACCGCGAGACCTACCACCAACGCCTCGCCGAGGGATACGGCCCCCCGCCGGCGACACCGGTGGGCGTGCACCCGTTCTGAGCCGGTCGAGCCCGCGGAGCCGGGCGAACCGGGCGAGCCCGCCGAGCCCGCCGAGCCGGTCGAGCCCCGCTGAGCCGGGCGAACCGGGCGAGCTGGCGAGGGGCGAGCGAGGAAGGGACCGAGCCCGAGGAGGCGGCGGCCGGCCGTCACCCAGGCCGGAGACTTCACCCCTTTTGGGGTGTCTCGGGGTGTGGGACGACCGCTGAAGCGCGACGCCCCGCGCACTACCCTTCCCTCATGACCACGCTCTCGCCGTACGACTCGATGTCCCCGGTCACCCAGGCCGCCTACCGGGCCAAGGCCGCCGCCGCCGACCTCGCGCCGCTCCCGCGCGCCGTGAAGGACGACGCGCTGCTCGCCATCGCCGACGCCCTGGAAGTCCGGACCGCCGAGATCGTCGAGGCCAACGCCAAGGACGTGGCCAAGGCCCGGGAGAACGGCACCAGCGAGGCCATCGTCGACCGGCTGACCCTCACCCCCGAGCGGATCCGCGCCATCGCCGCCGATGTCCGCGACGTCGCGAAGCTGCCCGACCCGGTCGGCGAGGTCGTCCGCGGCTCCACCCTCCCCAACGGCATCGACCTGCGCCAGGTCCGCGTCCCGCTCGGCGTCGTCGGGATCATCTACGAGGCCCGCCCGAACGTCACCGTCGATGCCGCCGCCCTCTGCCTGAAGTCCGGCAACGCCGTCCTGCTGCGCGGCTCCGCCTCCGCCTACGAGTCCAACACCGCCCTCGTCCGGGTGATCCGGGACGCCGTCGGCGGTGCCGGACTGCCCGCCGACGCCGTCCAGCTCGTCCCCGGCGAGAGCCGCGAGTCCGTCCGCGAGCTGATGCGCGCCCGCGGCTTGGTCGACGTCCTCATCCCGCGCGGCGGCGCCTCCCTGATCCGGACCGTCGTCAACGAGTCGACGGTCCCCGTGATCGAGACCGGCACCGGCAACTGCCACGTCTACGTCGACGCCCAGGCCGACATCGACACGGCCGTCGAGATCCTGATCAACTCCAAGGCCCAGCGGGTCAGCGTCTGCAACGCCGCCGAGACCCTCCTCGTCCACCAGGACATCGCCCCCGAGTTCCTGCCCCGCGCCCTGGACGCCCTGGCCGAGGCCGGCGTCACCGTCCACGCCGACGAGCGGGTCATGGCCTACGCCAAGGACTCCAAGGCCACCGTGGTCGAGGCGACCGCCGAGGACTGGGAGACCGAGTACCTCTCCTACGACATCGCCGCCGCCGTCGTCGACTCCCTCGACCGGGCCGTCGAGCACATCCGGCTGTGGACCTCCGGCCACACCGAGGCCATCGTCACCACCTCCCAGCAGGCGGCCCGCCGCTTCACCCAGCTGGTCGACTCCACCACCGTCGCCGTGAACGCCTCCACCCGCTTCACCGACGGCGGCCAGTTCGGCTTCGGCGCCGAGATCGGCATCTCCACCCAGAAGCTGCACGCCCGCGGCCCGATGGGTCTGCCGGAGCTGACCAGCACGAAGTACATCGTCACCGGCGACGGGCACGTACGCCGCTGAGGTTCACCCGTTCGGCCCTGTCCGCCCGGCCCCTCGGCCGGACGCGGCGCCCGGCCGAAAGGCGTCTCACCAGGCAGACGAATCTCCGTACCGTCTGCCCAAATTGACCCCCCAGGTCTACTCTGGATCCGTGCCGGAGGATGTGGGGGGCACGCCGTTTTCTGACGGCTGGGAGCCCGACGACGACCACGACCATGGGGTGTCGGACGAAGAGTTCGCCTCCGTGGTCTTCGACGAGGTCTTCGTGCAGGCGGCCACCGTCCACGAGCCGACCGCCGTCGAGCGGCTCCTGGCCGCCGCCCGGGCCAGAGCCGAGGCATCCGAGGCGGAGGCCCGCCGCGCCCGCGCCCGGGGCGAGCGTTACGACGACGGCTACGGCCCCGAGGACACCGAATTCGGCCAAGATCGCGAGGATGACGAGCCGGACGACACCTACGTCCTCGGTGACGGCCCCTTCGGCCCCTACGGCAAGCAGGTCCGCTGGCACCGCCCCGTGGCCTGGATCCTCGCCGTCGTGATGGGCATCGGCATGGTCGCCCTGGCCTTCGCCGCCGTCTACCGTGGAGGCTCCTCGGGCACCCGCGACCGGGTGCCCGCCCCCGCCTCGACCGGTCTGGAACAGGGTGGCGCGTCCGTTCCGGCCGCCTCCGCCGAGCAGTCCCGGCCAGCCGTCCCGGCCGTCCCGCGTTCCCCCTGAGCGCCCTTCCCGCGCCTGATGAGAACCTGTCAGAAGTTGTCGTGCAGCGGGGCGTTTACCCGGGCCTCGCGAGACCTACTCTGAAGGTATGGGCGGGCCTGGAGACCCACCGGAGGGGACACCCGAGGGCGGCCCCGGCGGTGCTGAGGACGAATACCGATCCGTCGTCTTCGACGAGTCGTTCGTCCGCGCTGCCCGCCTCCAGGAATTCTCCGCCCGGGAGCGGATGGCCGACCACGCGCCCGCCGTACGCCGCCGCCCGCCCCTGCACCGCGGACTCACCCGGCAGGTCCTGATCCTCGTCGTGCTGATCGCCCTCGCCTTCGGGACGGCGATCTATATGGGCGTCCGCCACCCCTACAGCTCCCCGCAGGGCCGCCGGTCCGTGGAGCCCCTGCGGATGACGGTCATCCCGCTCGCCCCGCAGGGCAAGGTCCCCGGCGCCGCCGACGCCGCGAGCCTGTACGCGCACAGCCCCGCCGCCTCGTTCGCGGTCGGCGCCGAGGGCATACCCCTGCCGGCCTCGCGCAGCACCGCCCACTTCTCGGACAGCCAGGTGGTGGCCGCCCTCACCACCGTCAAGGACTACCTCGTCCGCTCCTCGCTCTACCCCGGGGTGCTGACCGGCCGGGAGGTGCGCGCCGCCCGGGCCATGGTCGACTCCGAGCAGCTCGCCCAGTTCGACCAGAGCTTCGACCACCCGGCGGCGGACGGCCGGCACGCGCCCACGGGCTGGGTGGTGCGTATCGACCCCGCCCGGGCCCGGCTCGCCGACGACGGGATCCGCGTCTCGGGCAGCCTGCGGGTCGCCGAGGCCGACCCGGCGACGCTGGAGGTCACCGCCGACCACCTCTTCGTCTACGCCCTGCGCCCCGTCGGCGCCGCCGCCGACACCCTGGCCTCCCTGTTCACGGTCCGCCGCGAGCTGACCTTCCGCTTCGACCGCGACGACCTGCGCACCCACCAGCTCCAGCTGGTCACCTCCTCCGCGCAGGCCGGCCCCCTCGCCTGCGCCGAGGACTCCTCCGCCTACCTGCGCCCCCTCCTGGCCGGCCGGACGGCCACGTCGGGCGGCCCCGCGGGCACCGACCCCTACGAGTCGGACAGCGCCACGGCCGTGTGCGGGACCCTGTCCACCAAGGCGCAGCCGAGCGTCTGAGCGACACCGGGCGGCCGGGGGTGGGCCGCACCGGAGAGGCGAGCCGCGGCGAAGCGGCCCGGCGGTGAGGAGGGAGGCCGCTGAGGGGCGCCGCTGAGGGGGTGCCGCTGAGGGGGTGCCGCTGTGGGCGGCCCCTACCTCTCGTCTCCGCCGGGGACGGCGTCCCCGTCGTCACCGCCGGGGGCGCCGTCCCCCTTGGCCGGCGGCGGTGTCCGGAAGCCGTCGAAGCCCCGCCGGACCCGGCCGCCCAGGTCGCCCGCACCGCCCGCGAGATCCGTGACCAGCTTCATCAGCGGGTCCTTGGAACCCTTCACATCGCTCGCGTAGCTGGCCGCCGATTCCCGGAGGGAGTCGCTGACGGAGGTGTCCTTGTCCTCGCTGCGCCGCGGGTAGTGGCCGTCCATGACCCGCTGGTAGTCCCGGGACTCGGCCCACTTCTTCAGCTCGGCGGCCCGCACGGTGGTGAACGGGTGCGAGCGCGGCAGCACGTTCAGGATCTTCAGCACCGAGTCGCGCAGATCACCGCCGGAGTCGTACTCCTCGGCCTGCTCCAGGAACGCGTCCACGTTCATCTCGTGCAGATGGTTGCCGCCCGCGATCTTCATCAGGCCCCGCATGGATGCCCGGACGTCCTGGCCCACCAGCAACCCGGCCCGGTCGGCGGACAGCTCCGACTTGCGGAACCACTCCCGCAGCGCCGTGATGATCGCCATGATCGCGATATTGCCCAGCGGGATCCAGGCGACCTTCAGCGCGAGGCTCGTCAGGAACAGCAGGACCGTGCGGTACACCGAGTGGCCGGACAGCGCGTGTCCCACCTCGTGCCCGACGACCGCCCGCATCTCCTCCTCGTCGAGCAGCTCCACCAGGCCCGTGCTGACCACGATGATCGGCTCGTCCAGGCCGATGCACATCGCGTTCGGCTGCGGGTCCTGCGTCACGTACATCGGCGGGACCTTCTCCAGGTCCAGGATGTAACAGGCGTCCAGCAGCATGTCGTGCAGGTGCGAGAACTGCCGCTCGGAGACCCTGACCGAGTCGGACAGGAACAGCAGCCTGAGGCTGCGCTCCGGCAGCAGCCCGCTGAGCGCCTTGAAGACGGTGTCGAACCCGCTCAGCTTGCGCAGCGCGACCAGGGCCGAGCGGTCCGCCGGATGCTCGTACGCCCGCGAGGAGATCCCCGGGAAGCGCCTGCGCTGCCTGCTCGGCACGCGTTCGCGTCCCGTCTGCTGGTGGCCGTCGTCGGACATGTCTTCCCCCATGTGCGTGTGAGTGCCCACTGTGCCCCCGAGGCGGGGCCCAGCCTAGGCGGAGATACCGTGTCAGGCAGGACACCCGAAGGAGCCCACGCCATGGATCACCACCCCGCAGCAGCCCGGCTGACCGAGGCCGCCACGAGCGCCGTCCAGCAGCACGGGACGGGAAATCTGCTCCGCGTGGTCCTGATCGTGATGATCCTCGGCTGTGTACTGACCGCTTGGCTGCTCCTGCGCGGCTACAAGCGGAAGGACGACTGACGAGCGGCGAAAGTTCCCCGCCTCGCGGCGGCGGACCGCCCCCGTCGCCGGTGCCCCGCCGTGCCCCCGGGCCCCGACGGCGGAGTCGGCGTGATCGCCACCGGCCCGCCCGCTTACGATGGGCCGACATCTTTATTCCGCCCACACGCGTTAGGTCCTGCCGAAGATGAGCTTCCACGACGCCGCAGCCCAGTTGGTCACCCTTGCCGCCGAGGGCGAACCGCACGGCGGAAACCACGACAGCCTGAACCCGGCCCTCACCGGCGGCGGCGCCCTGGTCATCCTGCTCCTGCTGCTGTGGATCACCACCCGCTTCAACCGCGACCGCTGAGCAGGGGCCCCGTCCCCGGCCGGACGCACGAGACCGGGCCGGTAGGGTCTGCACGCATGGGAGAGCAGGACATGCCTACCGGTCCGGCGCACGAGACGGCCGACGACACGGTGAAGCACCCGCAGTACGGACCGGGCAACGGCCCCGCCCACACGGGCAAGCGGCGCCTGGGCGTCATGGGCGGAACCTTCGACCCGATCCACCACGGGCACCTGGTGGCGGCCAGCGAGGTCGCCGCGCAGTTCCAGCTGGACGAGGTCGTGTTCGTCCCCACCGGCCAGCCGTGGCAGAAGTCCCACCGCAAGGTCTCCCCGGCCGAGGACCGCTACCTGATGACGGTCATCGCGACCGCCGAGAACCCGCAGTTCTCCGTCAGCCGCATCGACATCGACCGCGGCGGCCCCACCTACACCGTCGACACCCTGCGCGACCTGCGGGCCCTCAACCCCGACACGGACCTGTTCTTCATCACCGGCGCCGACGCTCTCGCCCAACTGCTGACCTGGCGCGACTCGGTGGAACTCTTCTCCCTCGCACACTTCATCGGCGTCACCCGCCCCGGCCACCAGCTCACCGACGCGGGCCTGCCGGAAGGCGGCGTCTCGCTCGTCGAGGTGCCGGCGCTCGCCATCTCCTCCACAGACTGCCGTGCGAGAGTCGCCAAGGGAGACCCCATCTGGTACATGGTGCCGGACGGAGTCGTGCGCTATATCGACAAGCGCGAGCTGTACCGCGGCGAGTGAGCCGAGAGGGGCACCGGTGAACGACCGATACGACGCGGGGTACGGAGACGGCCCGTACGAACTCGTCGGCTACGACGAGTACGGCCGGCCCATGTACCGGCAGGCCCCGGCACAGCAGACTTTTCCGGCACAGCAGGCTCCGCAGTCCCAGCAGACGGCGTACGACCCGTACGTCCAGCAGCAGGGCTACGGCTATGACCCGTACGCCACCGGCCAGCAGCAGCCGGCGTCCTCCTACGGCTCCGGCCAGCAGCCGCCCGCCTACGACCCCTACGGCTCCCGGCCCCCGTACGACCCGTACGCCACCGGCACCCAGGACGCCACGGGCTACGACCCCTACGGGCAGACGGCGAGCAGCGGTCAGCAGCCCCGGGTCGCCGAGCAGACCGCCTACATCCCGCAGCAGGCCGGCCCCGCGGGGGACACCCGGACCCCGCAGGAGACCGAGCCCGCGCCGGACGGACCGGAGCACCGCAGCGCGGCGGCCGAACGGGACTACCGCAGCGCGCCGGACGAACCGGACTACCCCGCCACGTCGGACGAACCGGACTACCGCACCGAGCAGTTCGCCTTCGTCGAGGAGCCGGACGGTGACTCCGAGGACGTCATCGACTGGCTGAAGTTCACCGAGAACCGCACCGAGCGCCGCGAGGAGGCCCGCCGCCGCACCCGCAGCCGGTTCATCGCCCTGCTCGTCGTCCTTGCCCTCGTCGCGGTCGGCGGTGTCGGCTACCTGTGGTTCGCCGGGAAGCTGCCCGGCCTGTCCTCCTCCGACGGCAAGGACGGCACCGCCACGCCCGTGGCCGCCCAGAAACGCGACGTGCTCGTGGTCCACCTGCACAACACCGCGAAGGGCGGCACCTCCACGGCGCTGCTGGTCGACAACACCACCACCAAGCAGGGCACCACGGTCCTGCTGCCCAACTCCCTGGCGCTGACCGGGGACGACGGCTCCGCCACGACCCTCGCCAAGTCCGTGGACGACGACGGCACCTCCGGCACCCGCGACCAGCTCGACACCGTTCTCGGCACCAGCATCCAGGGCACCTGGCGGCTGGACACCCCCTATCTGCAGAACCTCGTCGACCTCGTCGGCAACATCGAGATCGACACCGACACCGACGTGCCCGACCCGGACGCCAAGAAGAAGGGCACCGCGCCGCTCGTCCACCAGGGCCGGGGGCAGACCCTCAGCGGCAAGATGGCCGTCGCCTACGCCACCTACCGGGCCGCCGGCGAGTCCCAGAACGCTCAACTGCAGCGGTTCGGCCAGGTCATGCAGGGCGTGCTGCGCAAGGTGTCCTCCGACCCCTCGTCCGCGACCACCAGCGTGCAGACGCTCGCACAGATCCTGGACCCGCCGCTCACCGACAAGGACCTCGGCGCCTTCCTCGCCAAGCTCGCCGAACTCGCCAAGAGCGGCGCCTACAGGACCGCCCTGCTGCCCGTGCAGCCGGACGGCACGCTGAGCGCGCAGACCAGCGACAGCGTGGTGAAGGACATCCTCGGGGGCACCGCCAAGAGCCCCGGTGCGGGTTCCGCGGTCCGGGTCTCCGTCCAGAACGCCACCGGTGTGAAGGACGACACGGAGAAGGCCCGTGTCGTGCTTCTCAACGGCGGCTTCACCTTCCTGGAGGGCGGCAGCGCCGCCGGCACCCAGGCCACCTCGAAGGTGCTCTACGCGGACGCCGCCGACAAGGCGGACGCCGCCGAGGTCGCCAAGACCCTCGGCCTGCCCGCCGGCTCGGTGACCAAGGGCAGCGTCTCCTCCGGCGCCGACGTCTCGGTGGTCCTCGGCGGCGACTACCAGCCGTCCTCGTCCTGACCGCCGGCCGCCTCCCACCGGGGCGCGTGGCCGGGGCACCTCACGGGATGCCGTAATCACGTGGGGTGCCCCGGGCGGTCCGTGAGACCCTTGAGGTCAAAAGACCGCCGACGGAAAGCCATGTAGTGACCGCCACCAACCGTTCCCTTGAGCTCATCAACGCCGCCGCCCAGGCGGCGGCCGACAAGCTCGCCCACGACGTGATCGCCTACGACGTGAGCGACGTGCTGTCGATCACGGACGCCTTCCTCCTGGCGTCCGCCCCGAACGACCGCCAGGTCAGGGCCATCGTCGACGAGATCGAGGAGCGCCTTCAGAAGGAACTCGGCGCCAAGCCGGTCCGCCGCGAGGGCGACCGTGAGTCCCGCTGGGTGCTGCTCGACTATGTCGACATCGTCGTCCACGTCCAGCACAGCGAGGAGCGCGTCTTCTACGCCCTGGAGCGGCTGTGGAAGGACTGCCCCGAGCTGGAGCTGCCCGCCGACGCCAAGGCCACCCGGGGCAAGGCCCAGGAGCACGCCGAGCTGCAGGCCGCCGAGGCCGACCAGGAGCCGGGCGGGGGATGGTGATGAGCGTCACCGGCGAGGTGACCGACCGCAAAGGCCGGGGCCGCCGCATCATCCTGTGGCGGCACGGCCAGACCCTGTGGAACGTGGAGCGCCGCTTCCAGGGCACCACGGACGTCGAGCTGACCGAGACCGGCATCGGCCAGGCCCGGCGCGCCGCCCGGCTGCTCGCCTCCCTGCGGCCGGACGCGATCGTCTCCTCGGACCTGCGGCGGGCCGCGCACACGGCCGCCGAGCTGGCCGCGCTCAGCGGCCTCGAGGTCACCCACGACGAGGCCCTGCGCGAGACCTACGCGGGCGTCTGGCAGGGGCTGACGCACGAGGAGATCATCGCCCGCTACGGCGAGGAGTACACCGCCTGGAAGCGCGGTGACGCGGTCCGCCGCGGCGGCGGGGAACTGGAGACAGAGGTCGCCGACCGCGCCGCCCCCGTCGTCCTGCGGCATGCCGAGAAGCTGCCCGAGGACGGCACCCTCGTCGTCGTCAGCCACGGCGGCACCATCCGCACCACCATCGGCCGGCTCCTCGGCCTGGACGCCCGGCACTGGGAGAGCCTCGGCGGCCTCTCCAACTGTTGCTGGTCCGTGCTCGGCGAGGGCGCCCGCGGCTGGCGCCTGCTGGAGCACAACGCGGGCACCCTCCCGGAGCCCGTTCTCGGCGACGACGACTGACCGCCCGCGCGGCTGCCCGACCCGGATTTCACTTTCCGGCAGGTCACAGGCTAAAGTTCTTCTTGTTCGCCCCGCCGAGCGGGGCGAAACAAGACACGC
Source organism: Streptomyces sp. NPDC053076 (assembly GCF_044546845.1). Taxonomy (NCBI): domain Bacteria; kingdom Bacillati; phylum Actinomycetota; class Actinomycetes; order Kitasatosporales; family Streptomycetaceae; genus Streptomyces; species Streptomyces sp. NPDC053076. The sequence goes on from NZ_JBITZL010000002.1 coordinate 523,608, forward strand.
GGTCCGCCGCGTGTGGCAAGGGGCTATAGCTCAGTTGGTAGAGCGCCTGCATGGCATGCAGGAGGTCAGGAGTTCAATTCTCCTTAGCTCCACTGATCGACACTCTGTGGAGTTGTCAAAGATCGGTGATGAGAATCCCGTCCCCCCAGGGGGGGGGCGGGATTCTCTGCGTTCAGCTGCCGATGAGCTCCTCGGCCTCCTCGTCCTCGCGCTTCGGCGGCCACAGCCGCTCTCTGTGCGCCCGCAGCAGCGCGATCTTCCCCCGTGCCGCCTCGTCGTCCGGGGCGTAGACCAAGATCCGGCACTCGGGCATTCCGTCGATGGACAGCGACTGCGAGGTCATCCGCATCTCGCCCACCGCCGCGTGCCGGAAGGTCTTCACCCGGGGGCCCGGAGGCACCACCTCCCCGCTCGCCCACAGCTCCGCGAACCAGGGGCTCGCCGCCGACAGCCCGCCTATGAACTCCTCCCAGGCGGGCTCGCCCACATGTCTGCCGTAGGACGACCGCAAGGTCGCCACCATCAGCGGCAGCTCCGCCTCGCGGTGCACCAGCGGGCAGGCCCCCTCCGGGAGGGTGAACAGCGTCCACAACACGTTCGGCAGGCCGGTCCCGAGGGTCTGCGGCACCAGGAAGAGGTCCTGGTAGGCCGCGTTGGCGGCCAGGACGTCGTACCGCGGGTTGTAGACCACCGCCAGCAGCGGGTCGAGAGCGTCGATGATGCCCTGCACCTCCGGACTGCTCCGCCGGGTCAGGCCCTCGGGATCCGGCTGGAACGGCACCTCCGCCAGCCGGTACAGGTGCTCGCGCTCCGGCGGGTCCAGCCGCAGCGTGCGCGCGACCGCGTCCAGCACCTGCGGCGAGGCGTTGATCGGCCGGCCCTGCTCCAGCCACGTGTACCAGGTCACGCCCACGCCCGAGAGCTGCGCGACCTCCTCCCGTCGCAGCCCGGGCGTGCGCCGCCGCAGCCCCGGCGGCATCCCCACATCGGCCGGTGTGACCCGGGCCCGCCTGGTGCGCAGAAAGGCGGCGAGCTCCGGCCTGCGTCGCTGTGTCCTGATCCCCATCGTCCAGCCCCCGTCGTCCCCGTCTCCATGGTCCGCGCCCGGACCCGCTCCTGCCAGGTGCTGGCAGTACCAGCATCAGCGGGCACTCGGCACCGGTACCGGCTTGTCGTCACGCTCGACGCCATGACGACGACATCCCGGACCGGCCCGGGCGCCGAGCCCGTCCCTGATCCTGCGATCAGTGAATCATCCACCACTGACAGTGACACCCCGGCCGCTGACCGAGCGGGATCACCCGTCACGGACAGTGAAGCACCCGCCACTGACAACCGGCCCCGGCTGCTGCTCGGTGTGCTGCTGGCCGCCCTGTTCATGGCCGCCCTGGACGTCTTCATCGTGAACGTCGCGGCCCCCGCGATCGGTTCCGACCTGCACGCCTCGGGTGCCGACCTGCAACTCGTGATCGCCGGCTACACCATCACCTACTCCGTGCTCCTGATCACCGGTGCCCGGCTCGGTGACCGGCTCGGTCACGGACGGGTCCACCTCGCCGGACTGGCCCTGTTCACCGCGGCCTCGCTCGCCTGTGGACTGGCGCGGGGCTCGACCGAGCTGATCGTGTTCCGGCTGGTGCAGGGCGCGGGCTCGGCGCTGATGATCCCGCAGGTGCTCAGCCTCATCCAGCGCTCCTTCGTCGGAGAGGCCCGGGCGCGGGCGCTCGGCGCCTACTCGGCTGTCCTGGCCGTCGGCGCTGCGGCCGGGCAGGTCGCCGGCGGAGTGCTGGTCAGCGCCGACCTGTTCGGCACCGGCTGGCGGCCGGTGTTCCTCGTCAACGTGCCGGTGGGCGCCCTGCTCCTCGTGCTGGGCCGGCGGGTCCTGCCGCTGGGCGGCGCGGGCGGGCGGGAACGGGCCCGGGCGCTCGATCTGCCCGGGCTGCTGCTGCTCGGTGCCGCCGTCTCTCTGCTGACGGTGCCGCTGGTGCTCGGGCAGGAGGAGGACTGGCCGCTGTGGTCCTGGCTGTCGCTGGCCGGGTCCGGGGTGCTGTTCGCCGTGTTCCGCGGCCACGAGTCCCGGCTGGCCCGGCGTGGCGGTGCCGCGCTCATCGCGCCCCGGGTGCTGCGGCACCCCGGCATCGGCCGGGCCGTCTTCCGGATCCTCGCCGTGATGTCGGTCAACGCCGGCTTCCTCTTCGCGCTGACCCTGCACGTCCAGGGCGGCCTCGGCTACACCGCCCTGCGGGCCGGGCTGAGCTTCGCGCCGACCGCCGCCGTGTTCGGCGCGGTGAGCCTCACCTGGCGGAAGTGGCCGGCCGCCTGGCAGCGGCTCCTCGCTCCGGCCGGGTTCACGCTCACCGCGGTGTCCGTCGCCGTGGTGGGGCTCGCCTTCCACGGCGGCGGTGACGGGGGAGCGGTCCTGTACGCGGGGTACGCGGGCACGGGCGCCGGGCTGGCGCTCGCCTTCAGCCCGACGCTCACCGGAGCGCTGGCCACCGTACGGCCCGCGGACGCGGCGGACGCCAGCGGCCTGCTGGCGACGGTCGCGCAGCTCGGCCAGCTGCTCGGGGTGGCGTTTTTCGGCACACTGTTCCTGAACCGGCTTGAGTCGTTCGGGGCTGTGCGGCCGTATACCTCGGCGGAGGCGTTCTCGGTAAGCGCCTGGGTACTGGCCGGAACGGCCGCGGTGGGGGCTGTGTCCGGACTGGTACTGAGGCGTCGCTGACCGTATTGGCCCGGTCGTGGCAGAATCAAACGGCCGGAAGGGGGCGCGGCCCGACGGGAGGGAGTGGCGATGCCTGCGAGCATCCTCGAGGAGGTCGGCCACCTCCTCGGTGCGGCGGTGATTCGGGATACGACCACCCGGCTGAGTTGCCCTTCCTGCGGTTCCGCGCACGTGGCGCAAGTCCTCGGCGACAATGGCGGAATCTCCTACGTGTGCACGGCCTGCGGCCACAGCTGGAGCTGATCAATGGGTGCACACAGGCGAAAGTGCGACTGGTGCGGGAGCGGAACGCCCATCGTCCGTGACATGGAGCCGATCAATCCCGATTACCAGTACTGGTGCGAGGAATGCGCGCGGGCGCTGATCATAAAAGGCGACCCCATCGAGACGTACCGGGAACTGGAGGGCGAGCCGATCTACGGCCGGCTCCTGGAGGAGCACTGCACGCTCAAGAGGTTCTACCAGTTCGTCACGGCTTGACGCGGGCCCCGTCCGGCCCGGGCCCCGGCAACGATGTCCGGGCCAGCGCGAGGAAGAGCGCGCCGGCCCCGCCGTACACGGCGGACAGCAACAACTCCGTTTCCCCCAGGTGAAGTTCGGGCCGGCCGGTCCCGTGCGGCACCCACCAGGGGGCGTACGAGCAGAAGACCAGCAGGGCGCCCAGGGCGGTCGTCCGGCGCCCGCACGTCCACAACAGCAGCACCAGTGGCACGCACCACACCCAGTGGTGCGTCCACGACACCGGGCTGATCAGCAGGGCGGTGACCGCGCAGGCGCACACCGCCCAGGGCCGCCGCCCCCGCAACTCCGCCCGCACGGCCACCACGAGGCCCAGGACGGCCACCACGGCCGCGCAGACCGCCCAGAGGGCTCCCGGGTCGGGCGTGTGCAGAAGGCGGGCCAGAACACCGCGCAGGGCTTGGTTGGCGGTGTCCTCCGCCTGCCCGACCCGGCTCGCACGGAACACCATGTCCGTCCAGAACCGCCAGGAGTCGTACGGCAGGACGCCCGCCGTCAGCGCGGTCGCCCCGGCGAACACGACGGCCGCCGCGCGCGCGTGCCGCAGCCACGGCTGCCCGCCCCCGCCCCTGAGACGGTCCACGACGCCGGCCAGGAGCAGGAGGGCCAGGAAGAGCGCGGGGGTCAGCTTGAGCGCCGTGGCCAGGCCGAGGCCCACCCCCGTCCAGCGGTCGAACCCGCCGGCGGGGCGGCGGGTCAGGTCCCACAGCACCAGGACGGCCAGCAGCAGGTTGATCTGGCCGTAGCGCAGGGTCGTCCACACCGGCTCACACCACACGGCCGGTGCCGCGACCCAGCAGACGGCCTCCCCGCGCGCGTGGCCGACGAGTTTCAGCGACAGCCGTACGAACATCACCAGCAACGCGAGGTTGCCGGCCGTCGCCAGGGTGCGCAGGAGCGCGGGGTCCAGCAGGGGCAGCGGGGTGAACAGCAGGGCCGCGAACGGCGGATAGGTGGTGGGCAGGTGCGCGGCCGTCGCGCGCAGGGCGTACAGATCGCCGCCGGCGCGCACCGCGGCGCCCTCGGCCCGGTAGACCATCAGATCGATCATCGACACGTGTGCGGCCCGCTGAGCGGCCCAGAACGCCGTGAACGACACCAGGCACACCCCCAGGGCGACCGTGGCCCGGCGGTGCACTGCGGACGACGCGATCATGGTCATGAAGCCGACATTAGCGGCCGTATCGGTGCGAAGCCGAAACCGATTTGGTGCTGCGCCCCCGGCCCTGTAATGTTTACGTCGTCGCCGGGGGAACCGGGCGAAACAACAAAACAAGGGGCTATAGCTCAGTTGGTAGAGCGCTTGCATGGCATGCAAGAGGTCAGGAGTTCAATTCTCCTTAGCTCCACAGAATTCGAAGGCGGATCACCCGACGGGTGGTCCGCCTTCGGCGTGTTGTGAAAAAGAACACCGTGGAACGAAGGGGCGGGCCACCCGAACCGGGTGGCCCGCCCCTTCGTGCGGCTCAGCGGCCGAGCGCGCGCCGCCCGCGCCCCTGGGAGAGGACCGGCAGATTGCGCGACGGCGCCTGCCCGCGCGTGTCCTCCTCGAGGCGCAGGGCGAGCGCGGGGCAGCGGCGCACCGCGCGCAGCGCCTTCGCCTCCGCGTAGCGCGGCACCTGCGCCTGGGCGACGGTCGGGAAACCGTCGGCACCGAGCTCGAACACCTCCGGGAGGATGTCCGCGCACAGCCCGTGGCCCCGGCAGAGGGTCCAGTCGACGTGGATCTTCTGACGGCTGCCGCCGCTCTCCTCGGGTTCTCCGCCCCCCAGAACGCCCGTGGGGGCCCTGCCCCCCTCGAAGAGCGGCAGGACGCCTTCCACGGGCCGTCCGCAGCCGTTTCCGAGGACGTGGGCGGCCAGGTCGTCGGTGAACGCCTTGATGGTCGACTCCAGGAACATCGCCGAGCCGTCCGGGTGCGAACAGGCACCGCGCCGCTTGACGTTCTTCGCGACCTGTTTCAGCGCCTCCAGGGCGGCAGGCCCGCCGCCGTTCAGGATGTCCTCCAGGCCGCGCGCGGCGGCGGGCAGTCCGAGATAGCAGGGCCCGCACTGGCCGGCGCTCTCCTCGGCCAGCCACTGCGCCACCCGCAGCGACTCGCCCAGCGGGCACGTCTCCTGGCTGATCGGCAGGATCGCGCCCGCGCCCAGCGAACCGCCCACCGCGTCCAGGGAGTTGCGGGACACGACCGCCTCGTCGACGGTCGCCGCGTCGATCCACTTGCCGTGGTAGCCGCCGGTCAGCACGCCCTGCGGCACCGGCGGGGCGCCCGCGAGCTGCAGCACGTAGCGCAGTGGCACACCCGTGGGGGCCTCGATCACCATCGGGCGGGCGACCGCGCCGGACACGGTGAGCATCACGGTGCCCGGTTCGTCGTACAGCCCCGTGTTGCCGTAGCGCTCCGGTCCGATGCGGGCGGCGATGGCCAGCTGCGCGAACGTCTCCGCGTTCGACAGCAGCGTGGGCGCGCCGCCGACGCCGGTCTGCGAGGCGCTGATCTTGCGGCCGGGAGGGATCGCCGGTCCGCCGTCGACCGAGCGGATCAGCGAGGCGGCGGCTCCGGTGACCATGCGCACCGGATTGCGCTGCACCCACGCGCGCAGCGCCGATCTACGGCTGTTGCTCAGCCCTCGTTCGGCGAGCGCGGCCTCCATGGAGCGCTGCGTGGACTCCCGGGTGACGCCGATGACGAGGGTGCGCGCGCCGAGCGCCTCGGCGCACAGCAGCGCGCCGTCCAGGATGAGGTGCGGGGCACGGTTGATCAGCACCGTGTCCTTGCGGCAGGCCGGTTCGTCCTCGCTGCCGTTGACCACGACGACCGGCCGCACCCCCCGCTTGATCGCCGACTCGGCGACAGAGCGCAGCTTCTTGTGGAAGGGGAAGCCGGCGCCCCCGCGGCCCTTGAGGCTGATGCGTTCGGCGAGCTGGGCGAGCTGTTCGCCGCCCAGCGGGTCGAGCGGCCCGTGCACCTTCAGATGCATGGGCAGATCGAGCCGTTCCACAAGGTCGAAGCCCGACGTGAGCTGGGGAAGTCCGACCACGCGGACTTCGGGGACGTCGGGCAGGGCCTCGTTCACTTAAAAGCCTCCGGAAGGCGTGTTCCAAGGTTCGCCCGAGCCCGGGGTCTCGTAGGAGGAACCGGGCAGCGTTTCGGTGGCGGGACCGCTGTTGAACGTGTCACTCGGGTTGTACGTGCCGTAGAGGCCGTTTGTCTCACCGGTGTCGTACACGTCACTTCCGCCGTATCCGGTGGCGCCCGAATTGCCGTAGACGGGAATGGTGTATCCGGTGTCCTGGAGCGGGTCGTACGCGGACGGCGGTGCCTCGCCGACCGGCGGCGGGGACGGGATCGGCCAGCTGCCGGAGGTGCTGGAGGGGCCGTCCACGCGCGGGACGGCCTGCGTGGGCCGCAGGTCCGTCGGCAGGTCCATGCGGGCCGTCCGGTCCGTCGCGAAGGGCTGCTGCGGGCGGCCCGGCGTGGACACCGCGCGATAGGCCGCCGCGAAGCCGGAAGCGGGCTCGGCCGCCGGAGCGACCGGGGTCTGGTAGAGCGGGGAAGCGGCCGTGCCGGCGGGCGAGGGCCTCGGCTCCCGCCGGCCGCCGAAGCCGGCCGGCGCCGGCTCGGCCATCCTGGAGCGGCTGGCGTCCAGGTCCTCCAGCCCGGCCCGCTCCGAGCTGCCGAACAGGGCAACCAGCCGGTCGGCGACCTTGCGCTTGACCGGGCGCGGCGCGGCGCGCAGCGCGAGGGCGCCCATCACGCCGAGCAGGGACAGGCAGTACAGGATCACGAAGATCGGCTTGGCCGAGCGACCCGCGTAGAGTCCGTGGATGAGCGCCGCGCACCAGGCCGGATAGGCCAGCATGTGCATGGCCCGCCAGCGGGCGGCGACCGGGGCCGGGGCGGCGAAGTTGCTGCGCAGGGCGCCGGTGACGCCCACGAAGACCATCAGCAGGCCCGCGAGCGAGCCCAGTCCGATCAGGCCGGCGATTCCGGAGACGCCGAGCGAGAACGGGATGATCGCGGCGATCAGCTGGGTGTGGCCGAGCGCGATCTTCGCGGTGATGTGCAGCAGCAGGAACGCGATCGAGGCGACCGCGGTCGTCCGGTGCACCGCCTGGCCGATGATCCGCTGCCGTGTGTTCAGGAAGATCCGGTCCTGGGCGAACAGGCCCCAGATCACCGAGCAGCTCAGCGAGACGAGGGACAGCACGCCCGCGCCGAAGTTCAAGAACTCGCGGAACTGGCTGCCTCCGACCAGCACGGCCACGGGTATGAGCAGCAGGACGACAGCGGATGCCACCCCATAGGCCGAGCGGCCCGGTTTGGGGAGCGAGCTGGTACTACGACGAGGGTTCATGGGGGCACTCCGAGCAGTTCCGGGAAAGCGGTCCCGCTGCCGCACTCTAAGTGGCGTCATACCGATCAGTACGAGGGTTTGCGTTATTGCGTTGTTATCAACGCACAATCTGATTGCCGGGGTGTCCCTTAGGGGACGGTACGCGAAGTAATCGCTGACCTTTGTTCAGCTGTGGGCGGGCTTCGTGACATGTCCATCAGGGATACGCAAGCGCGTCGCGGCTTGCTCAAGCGCTGCGGTACCCTAGCGCCATGCGTGCCGTACGCCTTCTGCTTAGCGGGCCGCGCTGATCAGTACCGACCCCGGTTCAGCCGTGAGGTCGGCACCGGCGCGGCGTCCCCTCCTGTGCGAGGGGCTTTTTCATTTCCGCAGGCAGAGACGATCGATGGAGCTTAGAGGATCATGAGCGAGACGAACCCCGCTGCCGCCGCTGCTACGTCGGCGGAGGCCGCCCCGCACCGCTACACGGCTGCCATGGCGGCCGACATCGAGGCACGCTGGCAGGACTTCTGGGACGCCGACGGCACCTACGCGGCGCCGAATCCCAAGGGTGACCTGGCGGGCGACCCCGAGCTGGTCGCCAGGCCCAAGAAGTTCATCATGGACATGTTCCCGTACCCCTCCGGTGCGGGCCTGCACGTCGGCCACCCGCTGGGCTACATCGCCACCGACGTCTACGCCCGGTTCCAGCGCATGACCGGCCACAACGTCCTGCACACCCTGGGCTTCGACGCCTTCGGCCTGCCCGCCGAGCAGTACGCGGTGCAGACCGGCACGCACCCGCGCGTGTCCACCGAGGCCAACATCGAGAACATGAAGTCCCAGCTGCGCCGGCTGGGCCTGGGCCACGACAAGCGCCGGTCGTTCGCCACGATCGACCCGGAGTACTACAAGTGGACCCAGTGGATCTTCCTGCAGATCTTCAACTCCTGGTACGACGAGGACGCCCGGAAGGCCCGCCCGATCTCCGAGCTGATCGCCCGGTTCGAGTCCGGTGAGCGCGCCGTTCCGGGCACCACGCGCGCGTGGAGCGAGCTGAGCGCCCGCGAGCGCGCCGACATCCTCGGCGGGTACCGCCTGGCCTACGCCTCCGACGCGCCCGTCAACTGGTGCCCCGGCCTGGGGACCGTGCTGGCCAACGAGGAGGTCACCGCCGACGGCCGTTCCGAGCGCGGCAACTACCCGGTCTTCAAGGCCAAGCTGCGCCAGTGGAACATGCGCATCACCGCCTACGCCGACCGGCTGCTGGACGACCTGGAGGGGCTGGACTGGCCCGAGGCCATCAAGCTGCAGCAGCGCAACTGGATCGGCCGCAGCGAGGGCGCCCGCGTCGACTTCCCGATCGACGGCGAGCGCATCACGATCTTCACCACCCGCCCGGACACCCTGTTCGGCGCGACCTACATGGTTCTGGCGCCCGAGCACCCGCTGGTCGAGAAGTTCACCCCCGAGGCGTGGCCCGAGGGCACGCACCAGGTGTGGACCGGCGGCCACGCCACCCCGGCCGAGGCCGTCGCCGCCTACCGCGCGCAGGCCGCCTCGAAGTCCGACGTCGAGCGGCAGGCCGAGGCCAAGGACAAGACCGGCGTCTTCACCGGCGCGTTCGCGACCAACCCGGTCAACGGCGAGCCGGTCCCCGTCTTCATCGCCGACTACGTCCTGATGGGCTACGGCACCGGCGCGATCATGGCCGTTCCGGGTCACGACACCCGTGACTTCGCCTTCGCGCGCGCCTTCGAGCTGCCGATCCGCTGCGTGGTCGAGCCGACCGACGGCCGCGGCACGGACACCTCCGACTGGGACGACGCCTTCGTGTCCTACGACGCGAAGATCGTCAACTCCGACAGCGACGACGTGCAGCTGAACGGCCTGGGTGTCGCCGAGGCCAAGGCGCGCGTCACCGAGTGGCTGGCGGACCGGGGCATCGGCGAGGGCACCGTCAACTTCCGGCTGCGTGACTGGCTGTTCAGCCGGCAGCGCTACTGGGGCGAGCCCTTCCCGATCGTCTACGACGAGGACGGCACCGCCCACGCGCTGCCCGAGTCGATGCTGCCGCTGGAGCTGCCCGAGGTCGAGGACTACAGCCCGCGCACCTTCGACCCGGACGACGCCGACACCCAGCCCGAGACGCCGCTGTCGCGCAACGCGGAATGGGTCAACGTCACCCTGGACCTGGGCGACGGCCCCAAGAAGTACCGCCGTGAGACCAACACCATGCCCAACTGGGCCGGTTCCTGCTGGTACGAGTTCCGCTACCTGGACCCGCACAACGACCGGCAGCTGGTCGACCCGGAGATCGAGCAGTACTGGATGGGCCCGCGCGAGGGCCTGCCGCACGGCGGTGTCGACCTGTACGTCGGCGGAGCCGAGCACGCCGTGCTGCACCTGCTGTACGCGCGCTTCTGGTCCAAGGTCCTGTACGACCTGGGCCACGTCTCCTCGGCGGAGCCGTTCCACAAGCTGTTCAACCAGGGCATGATCCAGGCATACGTCTACCGTGACAGCCGGGGCATCGCGGTGCCGGCCGCCGAGGTGGAGGAGCGCGACGGCGCCTACTACCACCAGGGCGAGCAGGTCAGCCGTCTGCTGGGCAAGATGGGCAAGTCCCTGAAGAACGCGGTGACTCCGGACGAGATCGCCGCCGAGTACGGTGCCGACACGCTGCGCCTGTACGAGATGGCGATGGGTCCGCTGGACGTCTCCCGGCCGTGGGACACGCGCGCGGTGGTCGGCCAGTTCCGGCTGCTGCAGCGGCTGTGGCGCAACATCGTCGACGAGAACACCGGCGAGGTCACCGTCACCGACGCCGAGCCCGACGAGGAGACCCTGCGCGCCCTGCACAAGGCCATCGACGGCGTCCGCCAGGACCTGGAGGGCCTGCGCTTCAACACCGCCATCGCCAAGGTCACCGAGCTGAATAACCACCTGACCAAGGCCGGCGGTGCGGTGCCGCGGTCCGTGGCCGAGCCGCTGGTGCTGATGGTCGCCCCGCTGGCCCCGCACATCGCCGAGGAACTGTGGCGCAAGCTGGGCCACACCGACTCGGTCGTCCACCGGGACTTCCCGGTCGCCGACCCGGCCTACGTCGTCGACGAGACCGTGACCTGTGTCGTGCAGATCAAGGGCAAGGTCAAGGCCCGGCTGGAGGTGCCGCCCGCCATCTCCGAGGAGGAACTGGAGAAGGTGGCGCTGGCCGACGAGAAGGTCGCGGCGGCGCTGGGCGACGCGGGCATCCGCAAGGTGATCGTGCGGGCGCCGAAGCTGGTGAACATCGTCCCGGCGTGATCATCGGACGCCGCAGCCACCGGCGTCGGGGTAGTCCCCTACGGGCAGGTTCGGGGTCCTCGCGGAACTCCGGGCCTGCCCGCTGCGTTTACCGTGGAGAGCACAGCGGCTCGTGCCGTGCTGCCGGAGGAGGAGCGTCATGGAAGTAGTGCTGACCGTGTTCGCCCTGCTCTTCCTGGTCTTCATCGGCCTGGGCGCCTACGCCACGGTCAAGGCGGTCGGTGCCGCCAAGCGCGGCGTGGACCGGACCGTCGCGCAGGCCCGCCGCACGGTCGAGGACCACACCCTGCGCGCCAAGTCCTTCGCCCAGTTCGGGCCGGCCGCCGAGATCGCCCAGCTGCGGCTCGCGTTGCGCACCTCCATGCGCGCCACGCAGGACGCGCTGCGCGCCGGCGTCAGCGAGGACGAGTCGCTGAAGGAGTCCCTCGGCCTCTTCGAGCGGCTCAGCGTGCACGGACACGAACTGGACGGCGACCTCAAGCGCCTGGAGTCCGAGCCGGACCGGGCCACGCTCGCCGCCCACCTGCCCGAACTGCGCAGCCGCACCGAGCGCATCACCAAGTCGGCAGACTCCCTGCGCTGGGCCGTCCGCGACCGGGCCCGCCGCTTCTCCGACGACGACCTGGACACCCTCAGCGCCCAGATCGACATCGAAGCGGGTGCCCTGCGCCACTGGACGCGGAGCGAGCCCGGCCAGGCGCCCCCGGAGTGGCCCGACGCGTCCGCTCCCGCCGAGGGCGCCCCCGCCGACGGCCCCGCCGCAGGGCGGACCCGGTCGAAGACGGCCGGGGCCAGGGCCGCCGCGGAGCCCGCACCGGAAGCCATCGCGCCGCCCTCATGGCGCCCCGCCTCCCCCTGGCAGAAGAAACCCCGCCCTGAAAGCACCACATGAACGGACCGTTCCAGGCCCGCACGACAGGGGCCGGGCTGCCACGTGAGCGCTACGCCAGGTAACCTCCAGCTCATGTCCCGCCATGTCGCGATCGTCACCGATTCAACGGCCTACCTGCCGCACCGGACGATGGAGCGTCATGGGATCACCGCGGTCCCGCTGACCGTGGTCCTCGGCGACCGGGCCCTCGAAGAGGGCACCGAGATCTCCACCCGCTCCCTGGCCCAGGCGCTGCAGAAGCGGCGCTCGGTCACCACGTCCCGGCCCAGCCCCCAGGTGTTCGCCGAGACCTACCGCAAGGTCGCCGAGTCCGGCGCGACCGGCATCGTCTCCCTGCACCTGTCCGCCGAACTGTCCGGCACCTACGACGCGGCCGTCCTCGCCGCGCGCGAGGCACCGGTGCCGGTGCGGGTCGTGGACACCGGCATGGTCGCGATGGCGCTCGGCTTCTGCGCGCTGTCCGCCGCCGAGGCCGCGGAGACGGGCGGCACGATCGACGAAGCCGTCACGGCCGCCGAGAAGCGGGCCGCGGGCACGTCCGCCTACTTCTACGTCGACACCCTCGACTATCTGCGCCGTGGCGGCCGTATCGGCGCCGCACAGGCCCTGCTGGGCTCCGCGCTCGCCGTCAAACCACTCCTCCAGCTGGACGGCGGCCGCATCGAGCTGCTCGAAAAGGTCCGTACGGCGTCCAGGGCGATCGCCCGCCTTGAGGAGATCGTCGCGGAGCGCGCGGGCAACGCGGAGGCAGACATCGCCGTCCACTACCTGGCCGCCCCCGAGCGTGCCGCCGCACTCGCCGACCGGCTGCGGGTACGCGTCCCGGGCCTGGCCGACCTGCATGTCAGCGAGGTCGGAGCGGTGATCGGGGCTCACACCGGGCCCGGTCTGCTGGGCGCGGTCGTCTCGCCTCGCTGACACGCGACTCCCGGCCCCGGCCTGCCGGTTGCTAGCCGCGGGCCGGCCGGCTTCACCCGTGTGGGTGGCGGAGTTATCCACAACCGGGCCGTGGTCCACGGGAATTCATCAAGATCATCGCGGGGTGACGGAATCCCCCATCCTCCTCGCATGGCACTTCGATCCCGTTCGCGTACCGCGACTCCGACCAGCGGCCCCGGCCGCGGCCCCGCCTCCGACGGCCGTGTCCGCCACAGCCGCGCCAACGAACACCGCCGCGCCATCGAACACCGCCGTGCCCGCCGCCGCTCGTCCGCTCCCGCCGAGGAACTGCGTCGCCGGGCGGAACTCCTCTTCGGGGAACGGGGCGTGCAGTGGCGCGAGTCGGGAAATGCGCCGCCGGAGCGGGAAAGGCCCCTGAATGCGTTGCCGTTACCGCCGTCGCCGTCGCCGTCGCCGTCGTTGCCCTCACCCTTGCCGCCGACGGTGAGGGCGGCGACCGCCGCCGCACGGGGACCGGTCACCGTTCCGGTGCGGGTACCGGACGGCTCGGCCAGGCCGGCATCGGCGTCGGGCGACTCGGCCTTGCCGGGATCGGCGTTCCCGGCATCGGCGTTGGGCGGCTCGGACAGGCAGGCATCGGCGACGGGCGGCTTCCCGGAGCCTGAACCGGCCGGTGTGCCGCAGCCGTTGGAGCCGGAGGGTTCGCAGGAGCGGGAGGAGCGGGAGGAGCGGGAGAAGCGGGAGAAGCAGGGGGAGCCGGAGGGGTGGAAGGAGCCGCAGGGGGCCTCCGAGTGGCGACTGCGGGCGGGGCTGGCGCTGCGGGAGCGGATGCCGATGTGGCTGCAAACGCGGTACGGGGTGGAGCGGCGAGGAGTCGCGGCGCTCGCCGTGGTGCTCGTGGCCGCCGCCGTCTTCGCCGTGCAGCACTTCTGGGCAGGCCGGCCGCAGCCCGTGAGCGCCCCTCAAGTGGTACGTGCTCAGGCCCACTTCCCCGAGAAGACCGAGGCAGCGACGGCCGGAGCGGCCGCGGGCACGGCCGCGACACCCGGCGCGGAGATCGTCGTGGACGTCAGCGGCAAGGTCCGCGAACCGGGGATCCGGCGGCTGCCGTCCGGTGCCCGGGTGGCCGACGCGTTGCGAGCCGCGGGCGGGGTCAGGCCGGGCGTGAGCACGGAAGGACTCAACCGCGCCCGTTTCCTGGTCGACGGTGAACAGGTCGTCGTCGGCGGCACCGCCGGTTCCACCGCTCCGCCCGGTCCGGCGACCGGGCCGCTCTCCGGCCCCGCCGGCACGGGCCCGGCGGCGCCCGTCTCCCTCAACACGGCCACCGTGGACCAGCTCGACACCCTGCCCGGAGTCGGCCCGGTGCTGGCCCGGCACATCATCGACTACCGCACCCAGCACGGTGGTTTCCGCTCGGTGGACGAACTGCGCGAGGTCAACGGCATCGGCGACCGCAGGTTCACCGATCTGCGCGACCTGGTACGGCCATGAGCCGCGTGCTCGACGGGACCGCGCCGCGCGCCGAGCCCGAGCGGAGCGGGACCGCGCACACCGGTCGGACCACCGGCCCCCTGGACCTGCGCCTGGTGCCGCCCGCGCTCGCGGCCTGGGGCACGGCGGCCCTGACCCTCGACGCACCGGTGGCCTGGACCGCCGGGATCGCCCTCGTCTGCCTGGTCGGCGGGGTTCTCCTGCTGTCGGTGCGGCGACCGGGACGGTTCGTGCGGACCAGGCGGGTCGGGTGGGCGCACGGCCGCTTCCACTGGGCGCGTGTCACCGTCGCCGCGATGCTGCTCTGTGCCGCCGCGGCAGCCACCTCCGCCGGACTGCACGGGGCCGACGTGCGGCGCGGACCGGTGCCCGAGCTGGCCCGGAGCTTCGCGACGGTCACCGCCGAGGTCGAGGTGAGCGGTGATCCCTGGCTGACCGGACCACGGGTGCGTGGCGACCGTGCGGCCCCCGTGGCGGTGCTGGCGCGGGCCGAGCTGCGAAGTGTGGAGGCGGCCGACGGGAGCCGTGTCCGGACCCGGACGCCCGTGCTGATGATCGTCGACGCGGACGTGCCGGCACCGGAAGGGGGTGCCGAGGGGAGCGGGGGTGCCGAGCCGCCGCAGGCCGGCGGCGCACAGCGGAGGCCGGGTGGGCGGGCCGACTGGCTCGGGCTGCTGCCGTCCACCCGGCTACGGGTCGGCGGTCGGCTGGCGCCCGCGCTGGCCGGCGGTGACCGGACAGCGGCCGTGCTGCGGGTGCGTGGCCGGCCCCGGCCCCGGATCGTGGCGGGGCCGAGCGGGCCGCAACGGCTGGCGGGGCGACTGAGGGCCGGCCTGCGGGAGGCGACCGAGGACCTGCCGGAGGACGCGCGGGCGCTGCTTCCCGGACTGGTCGTCGGGGACACCTCGCGGATCACTCCGGAGCTCGACCACGCCTTCGAGGAGACGGACCTGGCGCACACGCTCGCCGTCTCCGGCAGCAACCTCACCGTCCTGCTCGCGTTGCTCATCGGGCCGCCCGGGCTGGCCCAACGGGTCGAGCGCCGTGGCCTGGCACCCCGTCTGGGCCTCTCACTACGGGCGACGGCCCTGCTCGCGGCAGCGCTGACGCTGGGCTTCGTGGTCGTCTGCCGACCTGACCCCAGCGTGCTGCGGGCCGCGGCCTGCGGCGCGGTCGCGCTCCTCGCCCTGGCCACCGGACGCCGTAGATCCCTGGTCCCGGCGCTGGCCACGGCCGTTCTGCTGCTGGTGCTGTACGACCCGTGGCTGGCCCGCGGTTACGGCTTCCTGCTGTCGGTGCTGGCCACCGGCGCGCTGCTGGTACTGGCACCCCGGTGGAGCGAGGCGTTGCGGCGACGCCGGGTGCCCCCGCGGCTCGCCGAGGCACTGGCGGCGGCTGCCGCCGCGCAGGCCGTGTGCGCGCCGGTCGTGGCGGTGCTGTCGGCCCGGGTGAGCCTGGTGGCGGTGCCGTGCAACCTGCTGGCCGAGGTGGCGGTGGCACCCGCCACGGTGCTGGGGTTCGCGGCGCTCGCGACGGCGCCGGTGGCGATGCCGGTGGCCCGACTGCTGGCGTGGGGCGCCGGTTGGCCCGCCGGGTGGATCGCCGGGATCGCCCGGGCCGGGGCGGCGCTGCCCGGCGCGGGGATCGACTGGCCGGGAAGCTGGCCGGGGGCACTGGGCCTCGCGGCGGTCACCGTGGCCGTGGTCCTGGCCGGGCGGAGGCTGCTGCGGCACCCGGGGTGGTGCGGGCTGCTCGCAGTGCTGCTCGTGCTGCTGGTGACGCGGCCGGCGCCGCTGACCCGGGTGATCACGGGCTGGCCGCCGCCGGGCTGGCGGTTCGCGATGTGTGATGTCGGGCAGGGCGACGCCACCGTGCTGGCGGCGGGGGAGGGAGCCGGGGTGGTCGTGGACGCCGGACCCGATCCGGCGCTGGTCGACGCGTGCCTGCGGCGGCTGGGCGTCACCCGTGTCCCCCTTCTCGTCCTCACCCACTTCCACGCCGACCATGTGGCGGGGCTCCCCGGCGTCCTGCGGGGCCGCTCGGTGGCCGCGATCGAGACCACGGGCCTCGCTGAACCGGCGGAGCAGGCGGAGTTCGTGCGAAGGCAGGCGGCCGAACGGCGCATCCCGGTCACGACGGCCGTCGCGGGAGAGGAACGTCGCACCGGACCGCTCGCCTGGCGGGTCCTGTGGCCCCCGGCACAGAGCCCACGGCAGAGCCCGCGGCCGCGATCGCCCTCCGGCACCCCGGTGCAACCGGCCTGGCCGGACCCGGGCTTCGAGCCGGAAGGCCCGAACGACGCCAGCGTCGCGCTGCTCGTGCGCACGGGCGGACTGCGGCTGCTGCTGCTCGGTGATCTCGAACCGTCGGCCCAGCAGGCGCTGCTGCGTTCCCCGGCGGCCGCCGATCTGGCCGGAGTCGACGTCCTGAAGGTGGCCCACCACGGCTCGGCCTACCAGGACCCGCGACTTATCCACCTCGCGGCACCCCGGGTGGCGCTCGTGTCCGCCGGTGCCGGCAACCCCTATGGCCACCCGGCACCGGCGACCGTGGCCGCCCTGCGGACCGGCGGAGCCGTGGTCCTGCGCACCGACCGGGACGGCGCGCTCGCGGTCACCGGAACCGGGGGGAGGAACGGGGAGATACGGGTGACGAGCGAGAACTAGACAGGGATCGGGAGAACCGGAGAGGACCAGAGAGGCCGGAGAGGGCCGGAGAGTGGTGCCGAAAAGGATCGGCGAGGGCCAAAGAGGGCCGGACAGGGCCGGAGAAGATCGGCGAGGGCCGGAGCAGCGGGGCCCGTAGCGGGCCGGGGCCGCAGAGAATCGATGATCGGGGCCCGCGCGTGCCAGGTGCACAGGGTGAGACTGGGCACATGACATCAGCACAGGTCGACGCCTATCTCCGCCGGCTCGGTAGCACGCGCCCGCGGCAGCCCACCAGTGAGGCGCTGCGCGAGCTGCACCTGCGCCATCTGCGCACCGTCCCCTTCGAGAACCTGTCGATCCACCTCGGAGAGGAGATCACGCTGGACGAGACACGGCTGCTGGACAAGGTGACCGAGGGCCGGCGCGGCGGCTTCTGCTACGAACTGAACGGGGCCTTCGGCACGTTGCTCGCCGCCCTCGGTTACGAGGTGGATCTGCTCGCGGGACGTGTCTACGACGACGAGGGGCGGCTCGGGATCCCCTACGACCATCTCGCGCTGCGGGTGCGGACGGCGGACGGGGACACCTGGCTCGCGGATGTCGGGTTCGGGGCGCACAGCCACTGGCCGCTGGCCTACGCCGAGCGCGGGGAGCAGGATGATCCCGGTGGCACCTTCCAGGTGGTGGAGGCCGGCTCGGACCCGGCCGGGGTGCGCGGTGCCGACGGGCAGGGCGCGGGGGACCTGGACGTCGTCCAGGACGGCAAGCCGCAGTATCGGCTGGAGACCCGCCCGCGGGTGCTCGGGGACTTCGTGGCCGGCGCCTGGTGGCACAGCACCTCGCCGCTGTCGCACTTCACCCGGTCGTCGGTGTGCTCACGGGTCACCGAGGACGGAGGGCGGATCACGCTCAGCGGGCGGAAGTTCAAGACGACCGCCGCGGACGGCACGCACGAGACGCGGGAACTGGAGACCGACGAGGAGGTGCTGACCGCTTACCAGGACTGCTTCGGGATCGAGTTGGGCCGTGTGCCGACTGTCCGGGACGAGGGCGGCAGTCAAGGCCGGCCTGCCTGACCTGGGCCTTGGGCTTGCGCGCGGTGCCGGAGAATGGGCCCGTGAGCGATGTGAGACACGTGCTGGTGCTGCCCGACCGCGACGCCGCCGAGAAGGCGGTCGAGGCGCTCGGGGAGAGGTTCGGGATCGACGAGGAGCCCCAGCTCGTCCGGGACGCGCTGGCCGGCGAGGACGACGCCGAGGACGCCCAGTGGCTGGTGGTCCTGCGGGACGAGCGTGAGCGGCTGGACCCCGGCGAGCTGGACGCGTTCGCGGGGGAGTGGGACGGCTGGCGCGAGGAGCCGTGACCCCCGGGCCGGACTCGGGGTCCGCTCCGGGACCGGTCAGGGTGCCGGGGCCGGTTCGTTGTCAGTGCGGCGTGGGATGCTTTGAGCGATGGCCAGGAAGACTGCGAATGACGACCCTCTCGCCCCGGTGACTCTCGCCGTGGGCCAGGAGGACCTCCTGCTCGACCGTGCCGTGCAGGAGGTGGTGGCCGCCGCCAAGGCCACCGACGCCGACACGGACGTACGTGACCTGACCCCGGACCAGCTGCAGCCCGGCACGCTCGCCGAGCTGACCAGCCCGTCGCTCTTCGCCGAGCGCAAGGTCGTGGTCGTACGCAACGCGCAGGACCTGTCGGCCGACACGGTCAAGGACGTGAAGGCGTACCTCGGCTCGCCGGCCGAGGAGATCACGCTCGTGCTGCTGCACGCCGGCGGCGCCAAGGGCAAGGGGCTGCTGGACGCCGCGCGCAAGGCGGGGGCGCGGGAGGTGGCCTGTCCGAAGATGACCAAGCCGGCGGACCGGCTGGCCTTCGTGCGGGGGGAGTTCCGCTCTTTCGGGCGGTCGGCCACCCCCGAGGCGTGCCAGGCGCTCTGCGACGCCCTCGGGAGTGATCTGCGGGAGCTGGCCTCGGCGGCCTCGCAGTTGGTCGCCGACGTGGAGGGGACGATCGACGAGGCGGTCGTCGGGCGGTACTACACCGGGCGGGCCGAGGCGTCGAGCTTCACCGTCGCCGACCGGGCCGTGGAGGGGCGTACGGCGGAGGCGCTGGAGGCGCTCAGGTGGTCGCTGGCGACGGGCGTGGCGCCGGTGATGATCACCAGCGCGCTGGCCCAGGGCGTCCGGGCCATCGGAAAGCTGTCCTCCGCGCGCGGGGGACGGCCGGCCGATCTGGCGCGGGAGCTGGGGATGCCGCCGTGGAAGATCGACCGGGTGCGGCAGCAGATGCGGGGGTGGACGCCGGACGGGGTCGCGGTGGCGCTCAGAGCGGTCGCCGAGGCGGACGCGGGCGTGAAGGGCGGCGGTGACGATCCCGAGTACGCGCTGGAGAAGGCGGTCGTGATCATCGCCCGGGCCGCGAGATCCAGGGGCCGGGGCTGACGGAACCGGCCTCGGACCACCGACGAGCCGCTGCGAACCCACCGGCCTCACCCAGGCCGACCGGCAGACCCCGCCTGCGACAGCTGACCGGCAGACCCCGCCCGGGGCGGTCGACGGGCACCCCCCGGGTAGCCGTCCCGGCCCTGCCCGCGGCGTGCTCCGCCCATCCGGGCCGGTGCTCGTGCCGTGTCCCGTGCGTGCCGGTGGTCCGGGAGACGCCGAGTCCGGTGCCCGCCCGGCCCGGTGGCCGCCCGGTTCGGTAGACGCCGACACTGGTG
Source organism: Streptomyces sp. NPDC053076 (assembly GCF_044546845.1). Classification (NCBI taxonomy): domain Bacteria; kingdom Bacillati; phylum Actinomycetota; class Actinomycetes; order Kitasatosporales; family Streptomycetaceae; genus Streptomyces; species Streptomyces sp. NPDC053076. The sequence continues at coordinate 543,148 of NZ_JBITZL010000002.1, forward strand.
CCCGCCCGGTCCGGTGCCCCGGTCCGTGCCCGCCCGCCCGGTGCCCGCCCGGTTCGGTAGACGCCGAGTCCCGGTGCCCGCCCGGTCCGGTAGATGCCGTGCCCGCCCGGTCCGGTGCCCGCCCCGTACATGCACTGTGCTTGCCCTGTACACGCCCTGTGCATGTCGAAGGCCCCCGCACCTGCCTTGGGGAAGGAGAGGTGCGGAGGCCTTCGGAGCCAGCTGGTGAGCCCGTTCCCGCGTGGCGAACGCAGGCCGCGAACAGGCTCGGGGTGCCGGACGGGAGCGGATGAGAGAGGGCCCGCTCTGGGTCCTTCCGGCGGTCAGATCAGGAAGGAGTTCAGCCCTTGAGGGCGACGACCTTGGAAGCAAGCGCCGACTTCTTGTTGGCGGCCTGGTTCTTGTGGATGACGCCCTTCGAGACGGCCTTGTCGAGGGCACGCGCGGCAGCGCGCTGCAGCTCGGTGGCCTTCTCGACGTCACCCGCGGCAGCGGCCTCGCGAGCCTTGCGGATCGCGGTCTTCAGGGAGGACTTGACGGCCTTGTTGCGCAGCCGAGCCTTCTCGTTGGTCTTGATCCGCTTGATCTGGGACTTGATGTTCGCCACGAAGGAGCCTTTACAGGTTCTGGTGCGGGGCCGCACGGGTCCCGAACCGGTGATCCGAAATTTCCTGTCGTGCCTCGCGCTGAGAGGGCATGAGGCACAGCCATCTACAGTACCAGTGGCCCTCCGGACGGCCCAAAACGGCCCCCGGTCCCTGCCCGTGGGACCATGGAGACTACGTAACGATCCGACCCGAGGCATAAGGCGCCTCAAGAGACAGGACCCTGCGTGCCCGCGACCCCTAACCATGTGCCCGAGCCGAGCCGTACCGCCCCGGCTCTGATCCGCAACTTCTGCATCATCGCGCACATCGACCACGGCAAGTCCACTCTCGCCGACCGGATGCTCCAGCTGACCGGTGTGGTCGAGCAGCGGCAGATGCGTGCTCAGTACCTCGACCGGATGGACATCGAGCGCGAGCGCGGCATCACGATCAAGTCCCAGGCGGTGCGTCTGCCCTGGGCCCCGACCGAGGGCCCCGACCAGGGCACGACCCACATCCTCAACATGATCGACACCCCGGGGCACGTCGACTTCACCTACGAGGTCTCGCGGTCGCTGGCCGCCTGCGAGGGGACCATCCTCCTGGTCGACGCCGCCCAGGGCATCGAGGCGCAGACCCTCGCCAACCTCTACCTGGCGATGGAGAACGACCTCACGATCATCCCGGTGCTGAACAAGATCGACCTGCCGGCCGCGCAGCCGGAGAAGTTCGCCGAGGAGCTGGCGAACCTGGTCGGCTGTGACCCGGAGGATGTGCTCAGGGTCTCCGCGAAGACCGGTCTCGGCGTGGAGGCGCTGCTGGACAAGGTCGTCAAGGAGATCCCGGCGCCGGTCGGGGTCGCCGACGCGCCCGCCCGTGCGATGATCTTCGACTCGGTCTACGACTCCTACCGCGGTGTCGTGACGTACGTCCGTGTGATCGACGGCCAGCTCAACAGGCGCGAGCGCATCAGGATGATGTCGACCGGCGCGACGCACGAGCTGCTGGAGATCGGCGTCAGCTCGCCCGAGATGCTCGCGGCGGACGGCCTCGGCGTCGGCGAGGTGGGGTACCTGATCACCGGTGTGAAGGATGTCCGGCAGTCCAAGGTCGGTGACACGGTCACCAGCCAGCACAAGGGTGCCACCGAGGCCCTCGGCGGTTACAAGGACCCGAAGCCGATGGTCTTCTCCGGTCTGTATCCGCTGGACGGCTCCGACTACCCGGAGCTGCGCGAGGCCCTGGACAAGCTCCAGCTCAACGACGCCGCGCTGGTCTACGAGCCGGAGACGTCCGCCGCCCTCGGTTTCGGCTTCCGCGTCGGCTTCCTCGGCCTGCTGCACCTGGACGTGATCCGGGAGCGGCTGGAGCGCGAGTTCGGCCTCGACCTGATCGCCACCGCGCCGAACGTGGTCTATCGCGTGGTCATGGAGGACGGCACCGAGCACATCGTCACCAACCCGAGCGAGTTCCCCGAAGGCAAGATCGACGAGGTCTACGAGCCGGTCGTGCGCGCCACGATCCTGGCGCCGACCGAGTTCATCGGCTCGATCATGGAGCTGTGCCAGACCCGGCGCGGCACCCTGCTCGGCATGGACTACCTCTCCGAGGACCGGGTCGAGATCCGCTACACCCTCCCGCTGGCCGAGATCGTCTTCGACTTCTTCGACCAGCTGAAGTCCAAGACGCGCGGCTATGCCTCCCTCGACTACGAGCCCACCGGCGAGCAGACCTCCAGCCTGGTCAAGGTCGACATCCTGCTGCACGGCGACAAGGTGGACGCCTTCTCGGCGATCACCCACAAGGACCAGGCGTACGCGTACGGCGTGCGGCTCGTCGCCAAGCTCAAGGAGCTGATCCCGCGGCAGGCGTTCGAGGTGCCGGTCCAGGCCGCCATCGGCTCCCGGGTCATCGCCCGCGAGACCATCCGCGCCATCCGCAAGGACGTCCTCGCCAAGTGTTACGGCGGCGACATCTCCCGTAAGCGGAAGCTGCTCGAGAAGCAGAAGGAAGGCAAGAAGCGGATGAAGATGGTGGGTTCCGTGGAGGTTCCGCAGGAAGCCTTCATCGCCGTGCTGTCCAGTGATGACAGCGCGGGGTCGGCCAAGGGCAAGAAGTAACCAGAGGTAACAACCGGTCACGTCCGCAAACCGGTCATGTGGGGGCCCGTCGTGCGAAAGCGCGGCGGGCCCCTACGCGCGCGTAACGTCGCTCTGCGTGGAAAGTGACAGGCCGATGCCCCTTACGCAGCGGGCGGTCGCGCCTTACCCTGATCCCTGCTCGATAGTTACTCGCGAGTTAAACAACAGTCCGACCCCATACCGTGAGTTAACCCAGCCGCACCGAGTCAGCCGCACCGTCGCGGGCCCCCGGAGGATGTCGTGACCGACACACAGACCCTGATCGAGAACCGTCCGCCGTCCGTGGCAGCCCTCTTCCTGGAGCGCGTGGCGGCCACACCGGACGCCGAGGCGTACCGCTATCCGGTGCCCCCTGCCTCCGGCCAGGGCCCCGACGAATGGAAGTCGCTCAGCTGGGCGCAGGCGGCCGACCGGGTGTACGCGATCGCGGCCGGTCTCATCGAACTGGGCGTCCAGTCCGAGCAGCGGGTGGCCCTCGCCTCCTCCACCCGCGTCGAATGGATCCTCGCCGACCTCGGCATCATGTGCGCCGGCGGGGCGACCACAACCGTCTATCCGCAGACCAACGCCGACGAGTCATCCTTCATCCTGTCCGACTCCGAGAGCCGGGTGCTGATCGCCGAGGACGCGGCCCAGGTCGCCAAGGCCGTGGAGAGGCGCGCCGAGCTGCCCGCCCTCACGAAGGTCGTCGTCATCGACCCCGCGGGCGTCGAGACGGACGACTGGGTGATCTCCCTCGCCGAGCTGGAGCAGCGCGGCGCCGCCTACCTGGAGAAGAACCCGGAGCTGATCAAGGAGCGGGTCGGCGCCATCACCAAGGGCCAGCTCGCCACCCTCATCTACACCTCCGGTACCACCGGCCGCCCCAAGGGGGTCCGGCTCCCGCACGACAACTGGGCGTACATGGCGAAGGCCATCGCCTCGACCGGCCTGGTCACCATCGACGACGTGCAGTACCTGTGGCTGCCGCTCGCGCACGTCTTCGGCAAGGTGCTCACCTCCGGGCAGATCGAGGTCGGCCACGTCACCGCGGTCGACGGCCGCGTCGACAAGATCATCGAGAACCTCCCGGTGGTGCGGCCGACGTACATGGCGGCCGTGCCGCGCATCTTCGAGAAGGTCTACAACGGTGTGGCGGCCAAGGCCCGCGAGGGCGGCCCGGCCAAGTACAAGATCTTCCAGTGGGCCGCCGAGGTCGCCCGCGAGTACGCCAAGGTCACCCAGGACAACTTCCGCCGTACCGGCACCGCCTCGGCGCCCTTCGGGCTCGCCGCCAAGCACAAGGTCGCCGACACCCTCGTCTACGCCAAGCTCCGCGAGGCATTCGGCGGCCGGCTGCGCGCCTGTGTCTCCGGCGCCTCCGCGCTCGCCCCGGAGATCGGTTACTTCTTCGCCGGCGCCGGCATCCACATCCTGGAGGGCTACGGCCTCACCGAGACCTCCGCGGCCTCCTTCGTCAACCCGGGCGAGGCGTACCGCACCGGCACGGTCGGCAAGCCGCTGCCCGGTACCGAGGTCCGCATCGCCGACGACGGCGAGATCCTGCTGCGCGGCCCCGGCATCATGGACGGCTACCACCAGCAGCCCGAGAAGACCGCCGAGGTGCTGGAGTCCGACGGCTGGTTCCACACCGGCGACATCGGCGAACTCTCGCCCGACGGCTACCTGCGCATCACCGACCGCAAGAAGGACCTCATCAAGACCTCCGGCGGCAAGTACGTCGCACCGGCCGAGGTCGAGGGCCAGTTCAAGGGCGTGTGCCCGTACGTGTCCAACATCCTCGTCCACGGCGCCGACCGGAACTACTGCACCGCCCTGATCGCCCTGGACGAGTTCGCGATCCAGGAGTGGGCGAAGGAGAACGGCCTGGAGGGCAGGTCGTACGCCGAGATCGTCGCCGCTCCGCAGACGGTCGAGATGGTCGACGGATACGTGCGGCAGCTCAACGCCGGGCTCCAGCGCTGGCAGACCATCAAGAAGTTCCGGCTGCTGCCGCGGGACCTCGATGTGGAGCACGGCGAGATCACGCCGAGCCTGAAGCTGAAGCGGCCGGTGGTGGAGCGGGAGTACAAGAACCTCATCGAGGAGATGTACGCGGGGGCGCGGGAGTCCTAGCGCCGGCCGCAGGGGGCGGCTGGGGGACTGCCGGGGGCCGCGGGACGTTCGTGGTTCGTCGCGCGGTTCCCCTCGCCCCTTGGGGACTTTGCGCTCACCGGCGCTCGAAAGCTTGCCACTTCTGCACACTTCAGTGACTCAACGCTTATAGATGCCGCCGGTCTGTCACCCTGGCGGCATGGACATGGCGGCCATACCGACGCAGCGGGAGAGCGAGGCCCGGCCCGGCGAGAGGCGGGGCCGGACCACCCTGCCCGGGAGTCCCGTCGCCCCGGGCTCGGCCCGCGCGCTGGTGCGTTCCGCGCTGACCGAGGCGCCCGGCGTTGCGGCCCGGCTGGTCGACGACGCCATGGCCGTCGTCAGCGAGCTGGTCACCAACGCCGTCGTGCACGCCGGCACCGACGTACAGGTCGACTGGCGGCTGGAGACCACCGGCGCGTTCGTGATCGAGGTACGGGACCAGCACCCCTCACGGGCCCCGCGCGACGCCATGAGCGGCGAGGGGCCGTACGACACCCCCGAGTACGGGCGCGGGCTGCGCCTGGTCGCCACGCTCGCCGAGTCCTGGGGCGTCACCTACCGCGCCGGAGCCAAGACCGTCTGGGCGCGGTTGCCCCCGGGCGGCAGCGAGGCCCTGGACGGACCCGCCCCGGACCCCGCCCTGGAGGTCGCCGGGGACCTCGCCCCCCAACCGCACCGCGCCGACGGCGACCGGGACTGGCTCGGCCGGGGCGCCCTTACCTTCCTCGCCGAGGCGTCCGACCTGCTCGCCGGACAGCTGGACGAGAACCTCGTCGCCGCGCTCACCGGCCAGCTGATCGTCCCCCGGCTCGCCGACTGGTGCGCGGTGTGGCTGGAGGACGAGGCGAGCGTGCGCGGCGGCGCTGGCGGCGGGCCCGCCCGGGTCTGGCACGCCAGCGAGGCCCGCATCGAGGAACTGCGGTGCGCCCTGGAGAAGGAGCCGCCGGGCCCGCCGGACGGACTGCGCTCCGGCCCCGAGCCCTACCCGTGGCCCGGCCACGCGCTCGGCCCGCAGGGCGCCCACGGGACGGCGCTGTCGTACCGGCTGATCGCGGGCGGCCGGCCGCTCGGCACGCTGGTCATCGGCCGGTGCGGACCGGCCGGCTTCCCCGACGAGGTCATCGGACTGGTGGAGGACCTCGGCCGCCGCGTCGCCCTGGCCATCGGCGCGGCCCGCCAGTACGCCCGCCAGGCCACCATCAGCGCCGTCCTGCAACGCGGCCTGCTGCCCGGCGCGGTCGCCGAGATCCCCGGCGTGAGCAGCGCGCTCGTCTACGAGCCGTGCGACACGGGCGGCCCCAGCGGCGACTTCTACGACCTGTTCCCGGCGGGCGACGGCCGCTGGTGCTTCGCCGTCGGCGACGTCCAGGGCAAGGGCCCGGAGGCGGCCGTGGTGATCGGCCTCGCCCGGCCCTGGCTGCGCCTCCTCGCCCGGGAGGGCTACCGCGTCGCCGACGTCCTCGACCGCCTCAACCAGCTGCTCCTGGACGACGCCACCGAGGCCGCCGACGCCGCCGCCCGTGCCCTGGTCGCCGTCGGCGGCCGGCCCCTGGCCTCCGCGGACGGCCCGCAGACCCGCTTCCTCTCCCTGCTGTACGGCGAGCTGACCCCGCACGGCGGCGGGGTTCGCTGCACCCTCGCCTCCGCCGGCCACCCGCTGCCGCTCGTCCTCGGCCCCGACGGCAGCGTGCGCACCGCCGCCCGCCCGCAGACCCTCCTCGGGGTCGTGGAGGACGAGACGTACACCAGCGAGACCCTGGAGCTGCGGCCCGGCGACAGCCTGCTGTGCGTCACCGACGGGGTGACCGAGCGGCGCTCCGGCTCCCGCCAGTTCGACGACGGCGACGGGCTCGCCCGCGCCCTGTCCGGCTGCGCCGGGCTCAGCGCCGAGCTGATCGCGGAAAGGATCCGCCGCCTCGTCCACGACTTCGGCGGCGGCGCTCCCGAGGACGACCTGGCCCTGCTGGTGCTCCAGGCGGAGTAACGCCACCGGTACGGGACAATGGGGGCATGCCTTCCGCACTCCCCGACGGCGAGCCCGTCCCCGCAGACGGCGCGCTGCCCGCGCACGCGCTCGCCGGGGCCGCGGGCCGCCCGCTCGGTTTCTACCTCCACGTCCCGTACTGCGCTACCCGCTGCGGCTACTGCGACTTCAACACCTACACGGCGACCGAGCTGCGCGGCACGGGCGGCGTGCTCGCCTCCCGGGACAACTACGCGGACACGCTGGCGGACGAGATCCGGCTGGCGCGGAAGGTGCTGGGCGACGACCCGCGCGAGGTCCGTACGGTCTTCGTCGGGGGCGGTACGCCCACCCTGCTGGCCGCCGACGACCTGGTACGCATGCTGGGGGTGATCCGTGCCGAGTTCGGGCTCGCCCCCGACGCGGAGATCACCACGGAGGCGAACCCGGAGTCGGTGGACCCCGCCTACCTCGCCACCCTGCGCGAGGGCGGCTTCAACCGGATCTCCTTCGGCATGCAGAGCGCCAGGCAGCACGTGCTGCGGGTCCTCGACCGCACGCACACGCCCGGCCGCCCCGAGGCATGCGTGGCGGAGGCCAGGAGGGCGGGTTTCGCGCACGTCAACCTGGACCTGATCTACGGCACGCCCGGTGAGAGCGACGACGACTGGCGGGCCTCCCTGGAGGCCGCCCTCGGCGCCGGTCCCGACCACATCAGCGCCTACGCGCTCATCGTCGAGGAGGGCACCCAGCTCGCCCGCCGGATCCGCCGGGGCGAGATCCCGATGACCGACGACGACGCCCACGCCGACCGGTACCTGATCGCCGAGGAGGCACTGAGCCGGGCGGGCTTCGACTGGTACGAGGTGTCCAACTGGGCCACCTCCGAGGCGGGCCGCTGCCTGCACAACGAGCTGTACTGGCGGGGCGCCGACTGGTGGGGCGCCGGGCCCGGGGCGCACTCGCACGTGGGCGGGGTGCGCTGGTGGAACGTGAAGCACCCGGGCGCCTACGCGGCGGCCCTCGCCTCCGGCCGCTCCCCGGGCGCGGGCCGGGAGCTGCTGTCCGGGGAGGACCGCCGGGTGGAGCGGATCCTGCTGGAGCTGAGGCTGCGTGAGGGTGTCCCGCTGTCCCTGCTGAAGGAGGAGGGGCTCGCGGCCTCCCGCCGGGCGCTGGCGGCCGGGCTCCTGGACGACGGCCCGTACGAGGAGGGACGGGCCGTGCTGACGCTGCGGGGGCGGCTGCTGGCGGACGCGGTGGTGCGGGACCTGGTGGACTGAACTCCCTCCGCGGGCGCCGTGACGGGCTCCTTCGCCGGCGCCCGCGAACTCCTCCGCGGGCGCCGCGACGGGCTTCTTCGTCTGCGCCCGCGAACTCCTCCGCGGGCGCTGTGACGAACTCCTCCGTAGGCGCCCATGAACTCCTCCGTGGGCGCCCTGACGGGCTCCTACGCGGGTGCCGTGACGAAGTCGATCAGTTCCTCCACCCGTCCCAGCAACTCCGGCTCCAGGTCCTTGTACGACCCCACCCGCCGCAGAATCGCCTGCCACACCGCGCCCGTGTTCTCCGGCCAGCCCAGGGCCCGGCACACGCCCGTCTTCCAGTCCTGGCCCCGCGGGACCGTCGGCCACGCCCGGATGCCCAGGGACGACGGCTTCACCGCCTCCCAGATGTCGATGTACGGGTGGCCGACTACCAGGGCGTGGTCACTGGTCACCGACTCCGCGATCCGCCATTCCTTCGTCCCCGGGACCAGGTGGTCCACGAGGACGCCCAGGCGGGCGTCCGGGCCCGGGGCGAACTCGGCGACGATCGCCGGCAGGTCGTCCACGCCCTCCAGGTACTCCACGACCACGCCCTCGACGCGCAGGTCGTCGCCCCACACCTTCTCGACCAGCTCGGCGTCGTGCCGGCCCTCCACGTAGATGCGGCCGGCGCGTGCCACGCGCGCGCGTGCGTTCGGCACGGCGACCGAACCGGATGCCGTACGGGTGGGGCGGGCGGGGGCGGCCGACGGGCGTACGAGCGTCACCGCCCTGCCCTCCAGCAGGAAGCCGCGCGGCTCCAGCGGGAACACCCGGTGCTTGCCGAAGCGGTCCTCCAGGGTCACCGTGCCGGCCTCGCAGCCGATCACCGCCCCGCAGAACCCGGTGCCGGGCTCCTCCACCACCAGGCCCGGCTCGGCCGGTACCTCCGGCACGGGCTTCGGCTTCTTCCACGGCGGGGTCAGATCGGCGGAGTACACACGAGGGCGCGGGCCCGAAGGGCCCTCGTGGGAGGGGCGGGGGCGGGAGGCGGGTGGGCGCATTCGGACGACCATAGGAGAACCCGCGGAATCACGCTCACGACACGCCGAACCGTGCTGCCAGCGCGTCCCGTTGACACCGTACGAAGCCCGCGTCCACCACCGCTCCGTGACCCGGCACGTACAGTGCGTCCTCACCGCCGAGCGCCAGCAGCCGGTCGAGCGCGTCCGGCCAGCGGGACGGGACCGCGTCCGGGCCCGCCTGGGGCTCACCGGACTCCTCCACCAGGTCACCGCAGAAGACGACCTCCGGGGAGCCGGGGACGAGGACCGCGAGATCGTAGGCGGTGTGACCGGGTCCCACGTTGGCCAGCAGCGCCTGCCGGCCCTCGCCGAGGTCGAGGGTCCACTCGCCGGAGACCAGGTGCCGTGGTGGGGTCAGCGCGTCCACCGCCTCGTCCGCGTCCGCCACCGGGAGCCCGTTCCCGATCGCGTCCCTGCGCAGCTCCGCGCGCTCGTGGGCGAACACGGAGTCGGCGCCCACCGCCGCGTACACCTCGGCGCCGGCGAACACGGACGCCCCGAGGACGTGGTCGAAGTGGGGGTGGGTCAGCGCGAGATGGGTCACACGGCCGCCGGCCAGTTCCTGTGCCCGAGCCCGCAGCCGCGCCCCCTCGGCCAGGCTCGACCCGGCGTCCACCATCAGCGCCTTCCCCGCGCCCAGCACCAGGCCGGCGGTGCAGTCCCAGCCGGGCAGCCGGCACCGCCCCACCCCGGCGGCCAGCCGTTCCCACCCCAGCTCTTCCCAAGTCACGGTCATAGCGGCGACGCTAGCGCTACGACCCGGTACGGCGGCCCGACCTTGCCCAGTGTGTACCCGACAGCCGTACACTGGGCCGGGGAATGCTGGCACTCACATGGGAAGAGTGCCAGGGGGACGACCCGAAGGGACAGGGGAAGACGTGCTGGAGGTGCGCGCGAATGCTGAGTGAACGCAGGCTTCAGGTGCTGCGCGCCATCGTCCAGGACTACGTGGGCACCGAGGAGCCGGTGGGTTCCAAGGCGCTCACCGAGCGGCACAGCCTCGGCGTCTCCCCGGCCACCGTCCGCAACGACATGGCGGCCCTCGAGGACGAGGGGTACATCGCCCAGCCGCACACCAGCGCCGGGCGCATCCCCACCGACAAGGGCTACCGGCTGTTCGTGGACAAGCTGGCGGGCGTCAAGCCGATGACGGCGCCCGAGCGGCGGGCCATCCAGAACTTCCTGGAGGGCGCCGTCGACCTCGACGACGTCGTGGCGCGCACGGTGCGGCTGCTCGCGCAGCTGACCCGGCAGGTCGCCGTCGTGCAGTACCCGTCGCTGACCCGGTCCACCGTCCGGCACGTGGAGCTGCTCTCGCTGGCTCCCGCGCGCCTGATGCTCGTGCTGATCACGGACACCGGCCGGGTCGAGCAGCGGATGGTCGACTGCCCGGCGCCGTTCGGCGAGTCCTCGCTGGCGGATCTGCGGGCGCGGCTGAACAGCCGGGTCGCGGGCCGCCGGTTCGCGGACGTGCCGCAGCTGGTCGAGGACCTGCCGGAAGCCTTCGAGGCCGAGGACCGCGGTACGGTCTCCACCGTGCTCTCCACCCTGCTGGAGACACTGGTCGAGGAGAACGAGGAGCGGCTGATGATCGGCGGCACCGCCAATCTCACCCGCTTCGGGCATGACTTTCCCCTCACGATCCGGCCCGTCCTGGAGGCCCTTGAGGAGCAGGTCGTGCTCCTCAAGCTCCTGGGCGAGGCGAAGGACCCGGGCGTGACCGTGCGTATCGGCCACGAGAACGCCCATGAAGGACTCAACTCCACGTCCGTCGTGTCGGTCGGCTACGGTTCGGGCGGCGAGGCGGTTGCCAAGCTCGGCGTGGTCGGACCGACCCGCATGGACTACCCGGGAACGATGGGAGCGGTACGCGCAGTGGCACGGTACGTCGGACAGATCCTGGCGGAGTCGTAAGTGGCCACGGACTACTACGCCGTTCTCGGCGTGCGCCGCGACGCGTCGCAGGATGAGATCAAGAAGGCGTTCCGTCGGCTCGCGCGCGAGCTGCACCCGGACGTCAACCCCGATCCGAAGACCCAGGAGCGGTTCAAGGAGATCAACGCCGCTTACGAGGTGCTGTCGGACCCGCAGAAGAAGCAGGTCTACGACCTCGGCGGCGACCCGCTCTCCCAGTCGGGCGGCGCGGGCGCGGGCGGCTTCGGGGCCGGTGGCTTCGGCAACTTCTCCGACATCATGGACGCGTTCTTCGGTACGGCGTCGCAGCGCGGGCCGCGCTCGCGCACCCGGCGCGGCCAGGACGCGATGATCCGGATCGAGGTCGAGCTGGACGAGGCGGCCTTCGGGACGACCAAGGACATCCAGGTCGACACCGCCGTCGTCTGCAACACCTGCAACGGCGAGGGCGCGGCTCCGGGCACGTCCGCCCAGACGTGTGACATGTGCCGCGGTCGCGGTGAGGTCTCGCAGGTCACCCGGTCGTTCCTGGGCCAGGTCATGACCTCCCGGCCCTGCCCCCAGTGCCAGGGCTTCGGCACGGTCGTACCGACCCCGTGCCCGGAGTGCGCCGGCGACGGCCGCGTCCGCTCGCGGCGCACGCTCACCGTGAAGATCCCGGCCGGTGTCGACAACGGCACCCGGATCCAGCTCGCCGGGGAGGGCGAGGTCGGCCCCGGCGGCGGCCCGGCCGGTGATCTGTACGTCGAGATCCACGAGCTGCCGCACTCGACCTTCCAGCGGCGCGGCGACGACCTGCACTGCACGGTCACCATCCCGATGACCGCCGCGTCCCTCGGCACCAAGGTGCCGCTGGAGACCCTGGACGGCATGGAGGAGGTCGACATCCGGCCCGGCACCCAGTCCGGGCAGTCGATCCCGCTGCACGGCCGGGGTGTCACGCATCTGCGCGGCGGCGGCCGGGGCGACCTGATCGTGCACGTGGAGGTCACCACCCCGACGAAGCTCGACCCCGAGCAGGAGCGCCTGCTGCGCGAGCTGGCCAAACTGCGCGGCGAGGAGCGGCCCACGGGGCAGTTCCAGCCGGGCCAGCAGGGCTTGTTCTCGCGGCTGAAGGACGCGTTCAACGGGCGCTGATCCGTAGGTGCCGTCCAAGGGGCGAAAGCCCCTTGGACCCCTCGGGGGGCGAAGCCCCTGGGTCCCGGCCCCGCCCCTCCAGCACCGGAATCGTCGGGTTGCGGAGCGGCCGGCCGCCCCGGCCCGGCCGGCCGACAAGTGGCATGTGACAAGGGGAAGTCCCGATTCGGACTTGTACGGGGGACGTGACAACATGCCGTCATGTCCTCCGCGCTGACCGATCTCTTTCCCCACCCGATCGTGCAGGCCCCCATGGCGGGCGGTGTCTCCGTCCCGCAGCTCGCCGCCGCCGTCTCCGAGGCTGGTGGCCTCGGGTTTCTCGCCGCCGGACTCAAGACCGCCGACGGGATGTACCAGGAGATCAAGCAGCTGAGGGGGCTCACGAGCCGTCCTTTCGGCGTGAATGTCTTCATGCCGCACCCCGAGCACGCCGAGTCCGGTGCCGTCGAGGTGTACGCGCACCAGCTGGCCGGCGAGGCGGCCTGGTACGACACCGAGCTGGGCGACCCGGACAGCGGCCGGGACGACGGCTACGACGCCAAGCTCGCCGTCCTGCTCGACAACCCGGTGCCGGTGGTCTCCTTCCACTTCGGCGTGCCGAGCCGTGAGGTGTTCGACAAGCTGCGCCGGGCCGGGACCTTCACCCTGGTCACCGCCACCACCGCGGAGGAGGCCCGCGCGGTCGAGCGGGCCGGGGCGGACGCGGTGATCGCGCAGGGCGTGGAGGCCGGCGGCCACCAGGGCACCCACCGGGACCTCCTGGAGAACGACGGCTCCGGCATCGGGCTGCTCTCGCTGATCGCGCAGATCCGGGAGACCGTGGGCATTCCGGTCGTCGCCGCCGGCGGCATCATGCGCGGCAGCCAGATCGCCGCCGTCCTCGCGGCGGGCGCGAGCGCGGCCCAGCTGGGCACCGCCTTCCTCGCCACCCACGAGTCCGGCGCGAGCGCCCTGCACAAGCGGGCGCTGACCGACCCCCTGTTCGCGCGCACCGAGCTGACCCGGGCCTTCACCGGCCGCCCGGCGCGTGGCCTGGTCAACCGCTTCATGCGCGAGCACGGCCCGTACGCTCCCGCCGCCTACCCGGAGGTCAACCACCTCACCGCGCCGCTGCGCAAGGCCGCCGCCAAGGCCGGGGACGCGCAGGGCATGTCACTGTGGGCGGGGCAGGGTCACCGGATGGCCCGGGAGCTGCCGGCCGGACGTCTGGTGGAGGTGCTGGCCGAGGAACTCGACGCGGCCAGGACAGCGTTGTCGGCCGGGGGTGGTCCGCGATGACCGCGCCGGTGTTCGTCGTCGACTCGCTGGAGGGCGTGGGCCCCGGCTCGGTCGTCGACGTCGAGGGCCCGGAGGGGCGGCACGCCGTCTCCGTACGGCGGTTGCAGCCCGGGGAGAACGTGGTGCTCACCGACGGCAAGGGGCGGGGCGCCGCCGGGGTCGTCGTCAGCGTGTCGGGCAAGGACCACATGGTCGTCGAGCCCTTCGAGTTCCCGGTGGAGCCCGAGCCCAGCCCCCGGATCACCGTCGTCCAGGCCCTGCCCAAGGGCGACCGCGGCGAGCTGGCCGTGGAGACGATGACCGAGACCGGTGTCGACGTGGTCGTGCCCTGGCAGGCCGCCCGTTGCATCACCCAGTGGAAGGGCGAGCGGGGCCTGAAGGCGCTCGCCAAGTGGCGGGCCACCGCGCGCGAGGCCGGCAAGCAGTCCCGCCGGCTGCGCTTCCCGGAGGTCACGGACGCGGCGAGCACCAAGCAGGTTGCCGCACTTCTCGCCAAGGCCGACTTCGCCGCCGTGCTGCACTCCGACTTCGAGCACGAGAGCGTGCCGCTGGCGACCGCCGAACTGCCCGCCGAGGGCGAGATCGTGCTGGTCGTCGGCCCGGAAGGGGGCGTCGCGCGGGACGAGCTTGCGCTGTTCGAGGAGGCCGGTGCGAAGGCGTGCGTGCTGGGTCCTACCGTGTTGCGTACATCCACCGCCGGCACCGCCGCCGTGGCCCTGCTGCTGGGCCGCACCGGCCGCTGGTCCTGACATCTGGGGGACACCGTGGAACTCGCCCAAGTGCGGCTGCTGGTCACCGACTTCGCCGCCTGCTACCGCTTCTACGCCGATGTCCTCGGTCTCAAGCCGCAGTCCGGCGCGACGGAGGGGCCGTACGAGAAGTTCAGCCCGCACGTCGGCTCCGCCGGGATCGCGCTCCAGGACCGCTCGATGATGGCCGAGCTGCTGAACGAGCTGGGCGAGACCGCCACCGGTCACCGCTCCCTGGTCGTCCTGCGCGTCGACGACCTGGACGCCTACTGCGCGCAGATCGCCTCCCGCGGTGCCGTCCTGCTGCACGGCCCGGCTCCCCTGACCGACCGCATGCGCGTGGCCCACCTCAAGGACCCCGAGGGCAATCTGGTCGAACTCCAGCAGTGGCTGCTGCTGCGCGCCTGACGCGCGCATCGGGGGTTCGGCCGCGCGGTGCGGTGGCGGCATGTGCCGTCGGTCAGCCGCGGGTTCGTCGTGGCCGGTCGCGCAGTTCCCCGCGCCCCTTCGGGGCGCTGCCCCCCTGTCCCTCCGGGGCGCTGCGCCGCTGCCCGTACGGGTGAGTGGCTGTATGCGGTCTTCCGTACCGTTCGGGCCGGTGGCACTCTGCCGGACATGGGGGCATGGAGAGAAAAGCGGCGCGGGCCGCGGACGGTGGCCGTGGCGGGACTCGTCGTGCTGGCCGCAGGTGCCGCGGTGGCGTGCCAACCGGGCGGCCTCGGATCCGCGACCGCCGCGTACACCACCGACCGGACCGCGACCGCCGCGCTGGAACGGCGGCACGTGGACGTCAGCTGGCTGACCTGTACCGGTCGTTACGGCGACGGCGACGGCGACGGCGGCGGTAAGGGCGGCTCGCCCTCGCCGACCGAGACCACCGTCGTCTCCGTCGACTGCCGGGGCGAGACGGACGACAGGCGGAAGATCGTCGTCACCGGGCTCGTGACCAAGGCCGTCGACGGCGCCTGCGTGCGCGGGGACCTCAAGGCCGAGGTCGACGGCAGGCAGGTGTTCCACGTGAAGGGGCTCGGCGACTGCGCCGCCGGGCCGGGGCCGACGTACCGTCCGCCCACGGGACAGCCGCGGCCCACCGTGACCGTCACCGTCACCCGGACCGTCTGGCCCGTGCCGGGCAAGTGATCGGAAACCGGGAGCGGGCGCACCGCTCGCTGCGTAGAGTGACCGCGTGACAAAGGGTGCTTCGACGGGAACCACGGAAAGCTCCGCCTACCTCCGATTCCCCCATCTGCACGGCGACTTGGTGACCTTCGTCGCCGAGGACGACGTGTGGCTCGCGCCGCTCGACGGCGGCCGGGCCTGGCGGGTCAGCGCCGACAACGTGCCGGTGACCCAGCCGCGGATATCGCCGGACGGCAGGCACCTCGCCTGGACCTCCACCCGCGACGGAGCGCCCGAGGTGCATGTCGCCCCCGTCGACGGCGGTCCCGCCCAGCGCCTGACGTACTGGGGCAATCGCCGCACCGAGGTGCGCGGTTGGACTCCGGACGGACGGGTGCTCGCGCTCGGCGCGCACGGCCGGCCCAGCTTCCGGCACACCTGGGCCCACGCCGTCCCGCTGGACGGCGGACCGGCCGAGACCCTGCCGTACGGCCCGGTCGGCCATGTGGCCCTCGGACCGGCCACCGTGCTGCTGTCCGCGCCGATGGGCCGCGAGGCCGCCTACTGGAAGCGCTACCGGGGCGGTACGGCGGGCAAGTTGTGGATCGACCGGGCCGCCGAAGGCGAGGAGGGCGCCGGGCAGTTCGTACGGCTGCACGAGGAGATCGACGGCAACATCGAGTGCCCGGTGTGGGTGGGGGCGGGGGCGCCCCCTGTCCGAGCGGAGCCGAGAACGTGGGGGAGGATCGCCTTCCTCTCCGACCACGAGGGCACCGGCGCGCTCTACTCCTCCCTCGCCGACGGCTCCGACCTGCGCCGGCACACACCGCCTGGAGCCTTCTACGCCCGGCACGCGGCCGGCGACGGCACCCGGGTCGTCTACAGCCAGGCCGGTGAACTCTGGCTGCTGGAGGACCTGGAGGGCGCCGAACCTCGCCGGCTGGACATCCGGCTCGGTGGGCCCCGCGTCGACCTGCGGCCCCGCCCGGTCAACGCCTCCCGCTGGTTCGGCGAGGCGTCCCCCGACCACACCGCGCGCGGCAGCGCCGTCTGTGTGCGCGGCGGGATCCACTGGGTCACCCACCGCTCCGGGCCCGCCCGGGCCCTGGCCGCCACCCCCGGGGTGCGCGCCCGGATGCCGCGCGCCTTCCGCGCCGAGGGTGAGGAGTGGGTGGTGTGGGTGACGGACGCCGAGGGCGACGACTCCCTGGAGTTCGCCCCCGCGACCGGCACCGTGCCCGGCGCGCCCCCGCGCCGCCTGGCCGCCGGACAGCTCGGCCGGGTACTGGAACTGGCCATGTCCCCCGACGGCGGCCGGGCCGCCGTGGCCGCGCACGACGGCAGACTGCTCCTGGTCGAGCGGGAGACCGGTGAGGTCCGCGAGGTGGACCGCAGCGACGACGGCGAGGTCTCCGGCCTCGCCTTCTCCCCCGACTCCGCCTGGCTCGCCTGGGCCCACCCCGGCCCCCGCCCGCTGTCCCAGCTGCGCATCGCCCACACCACCGACCTCTCGGTCATCGAGGCGACCCCGCTCCGCTTCCAGGACTACGCGCCCGCCTTCACCCTCGACGGAAAGCACCTCGCGTTCCTCTCCCACCGCGCCTTCGACCCGGTCTACGACGAACACGTCTTCGATCTCGCCTTCGTGGCCGGCGCCCGCCCGCACCTGATCACCCTGGCCGCCACCACCCCCTCGCCGTTCGGCCCGCAACGCCACGGCCGCCCCTTCGAGACCTCCGACAAGGACGAGACCCCCGACAGCGAGGGCACCCCCACCACCCGTGTGGACCCCGAGGGGCTCGCCGACCGGATCGTGCCCTTCCCGGTGGAGGCCGGCCGCTACTCCACCCTGCGTGCCGCCAAGGACGGCGTCCTCTGGCTGCGCCACCCCGTGCAGGGCGTCCTCGGCACCTCCCGGGCCCGTCCCGAGGACCCCGACCCGCACACCGAGCTGGAGCGGTACGACCTGGCCCAGCGCCGCCTGGAACATCTCGCCTCCGACGCCGGACACTTCGAGGTCAGCGGCGACGGCAAGCGGGTCCTGCTGTGGAGCGAGGGCCGGCTCCGGGTCGTGCCCGGCGACCGCCGGACCGGCTCCGACGACGACGGCGACACCAGCGTCACCGTCGACCTCGGCCGGGTCCGCCAGACCGTCGACCCGGCCGCCGAGTGGCGGCAGATGTACGACGAGACCGGCCGGCTCATGCGCGACCACTTCTGGCGTCCCGATCTCGGCGGTGTCGACTGGAGCGGCGTCCTCGACCGCTACCGGCCCCTCCTGGACCGCCTCGCCACCCACAGCGACCTGGTCGACCTGCTCTGGGAGGTGCACGGCGAACTCGGCACCTCGCACGCCTACGTCACCCCGCCCGGTGGCTCCGGCGGCGCCGGGCACGGCCTGCTCGGCGCCGACATCTCCCGGCGCGAGGACGGCAGTTGGCGCATCGACCGGATCCTCCCGTCGGAGACCTCCGATCCGGACGCCCGCTCCCCGCTCGCGGCGCCCGGCGTGGCGGTACGCCCGGGCGACGCGATCATCGCCGTCGCCGGCCACCCCGTCGACCCGGTGGCGGGCCCCGGCCCCCTCCTCGTCGGCACGGCCGGTCACCCCGTCGAACTGACCGTCTCCCCGGCCGCCGGCGGCGAGCCCCGGCACACCGTCGTCGTCCCCGTCGCCGACGAGGAACCCCTGCGCTACCACGCCTGGGTGGCCGACCGCCGGGCCCACGTCCACGCGGCCTCCGCCGGCCGGCTCGGCTACCTGCACGTCCCGGACATGCACGCCCCCGGCTGGGCCCAGATCCACCGCGACCTGCGCGTGGAGGTGGCCCGGGAGGGGCTGGTGGTCGACGTCCGGGAGAACCGCGGCGGGCACACCTCCCAGCTCGTGGTCGAGAAGCTGGCCCGTCGGATCATCGGCTGGGACTTCGCGCGGGGCATGCGCCCCACCAGCTATCCGCTCGACGCGCCCCGCGGCCCCGTCGTCGCCGTGGCCAACGAGTTCTCCGGCTCCGACGGTGACATCGTCAACGCGGCGATCAGGGCCCTCGGTATCGGCCCGGTCGTCGGCACCCGTACCTGGGGCGGCGTCATCGGCATCGACAGCCGCTACCACCTGGTCGACGGCACCGGGGTCACCCAGCCGAAGTACGCGATCTGGCTGGAGGGCCAGGGCTGGGACGTGGAGAACCACGGGGTGGACCCGGACGTCGAGGTCGTGCAGCGGCCCCAGGACTGGGTGTCCGGCACGGATGCCCAGCTGGACGCGGCGATCGCGCTCGCACTGGAGGCACTGGGGAACAGCCCCGCGAAGACACCGCCGCGCATGCCCACCTGAGGGGCGCGGGCCGTGTCCACGGGCGGCCGCGCCGCGTGGGCGCGATCAACCCCCGCCGGCCCGCGGACGACCGACTACGATGCACCTCAATTGATCACCAGCGTGAGGAGGCACACGCATGGCCGGCGAACCGCAGAACGACTGCCTGTTCTGCAAGATCGTCGCGGGCGACATCCCGGCGACGATCGTCCGCGAGACCGAAACGACCGTGGCTTTCCGGGACATAAACCCGCAGGCACCCACCCACGTCCTGGTGATCCCCAAGGCCCACTACGAGAACGCGGCCGAACTCGCCGCGGGCGCCCCGCAGATCGCGGCCGACGTGCTCGCCGAGACCAAGGCCGTGGCCGACGACGAGAAGCTGGACAGCTACCGCCTCGTCTTCAACACCGGCAGCGGCGCCGGCCAGACCGTCTGGCACGCCCACGCGCACGTCCTCGGCGGCCGTGGCCTGCAGTGGCCGCCCGGGTAACTCGCCATGTCCGTCCGTGAACTGGTGGTCCTCGGCACCGCCAGCCAGGTCCCGACCCGGCACCGCAACCACAACGGCTATCTGCTGAGGTGGGACGGCGAGGGCATCCTGTTCGACCCCGGCGAGGGCACACAGCGGCAGATGCTGCGCGCCGGGGTCGCCGCCCACGACCTGAACCGGATCTGCGTCACGCACTTCCATGGTGACCACTCCCTCGGCCTCGCGGGAGTCATCCAGCGGATCAACCTGGACCAGGTGCCGCACGAGGTCACCGCGCACTACCCGCGCTCCGGCCAGCGCTTCTTCGACCGCCTGCGGTACGCGACCGCCTACCGGGAGACGGTCCGCCTCACGGAGGTCCCGGTCGCCGCCGACGGCCCCCTCGCGGTGACCCCGTCGTACACCCTGGAAGCCCGCAAGCTCTCCCACCCGGTCGAGTCCTTCGGGTACCGCCTGATCGAACCCGACGGCCGCCGCATGCTGCCCGGCCGGCTCGCCGCGCACGGCATCAAGGGTCCGGACGTGGGCCGCCTCCAGCGTGCGGGCCGGCTCGGGGACGTGACGCTGGAGGACGTCAGCGAGGTGCGGCGCGGGCAGCGGTTCGCGTTCGTCATGGACACCCGGCTCTGTGACGGGGTGCACGCGCTCGCGGAGGGCTGCGACCTGCTCGTCATCGAGTCCACGTTCCTCGACGAGGACATCGAACTCGCCGAGGACCACGGCCACCTGACGGCAGGACAGGCCGCCGCCGTGGCCCGGGACGCGGGCGTACGGCACCTCGTCCTCACCCACTTCAGCCAGCGCTACTTTGAGCCCGGCGAGTTCGAGCGGCAGGCGCGGGCGGCCGGGTTCGAGGGGGAGCTGACCGTGGCGTACGACCTGCTGCGGGTGCCGGTTCCGAAACGGCGGTAAAGCACCCGTACGATGCTTTGATGCCCCTCCCGAAAGCAGAACTGCACCTCCATATCGAAGGCACCCTGGAGCCGGAGCTGGCGTTCGAGCTGGCCGCCCGCAACGGTGTGACCCTCCCGTACGCGGACACCGAGGAACTCCGTACGGCCTACCGGTTCAAGGACCTCCAGTCCTTCCTGAACCTGTACTACGAGCTGATGACCGTCCTGCGCACCGAGCGCGATTTCACCGACCTGGCCGACGCCTACCTCGCCCGGGCCGCCGCCCAGGGCGTGCGGCACGCGGAGATCTTCTTCGATCCGCAGGCCCACATCGCGCGCGGCCTGAGCCTGGGCACGGTCGTGGAGGGGCTGTGGCGGGCGCTCGGCAGCAGCGAGCGGAACCACGGCGTCTCCACCAAGCTCATCATGTGCTTCCTGCGCGACGAGTCCGCCGACTCGGCGCTGGAGACATTGCAGGCAGCGACGCCGTACCTGGACCGGATCACCGGGATCGGCCTGGACTCCGCCGAGGTCGGGCATCCGCCGGCGAAGTTCCGGGAGGTGTACCAGGCCGCCGCGGCGCTCGGGCTGCGCCGGGTCGCGCACGCCGGTGAGGAGGGGCCGCCGGAGTACATCACCGAGGCGCTGGACCTGCTCGGTGTGGAGCGCGTCGACCACGGACTGCGCTGCCTGGAGGATCCGGTGCTGGTCGAGCGGCTGGTACGGGAGCGGATCCCGCTCACCCTCTGCCCGCTGTCCAACGTCCGGCTGCGCGCCGTGGACACCCTGGCCGACCACCCGCTGCCGGCCATGCTCGACGCCGGCCTGCTGTGCACGGTCAACTCCGACGACCCGGCGTACTTCGGCGGGTACGCGGGGGACAACTTCCGCGCCGTGCACGAGACGCTGGGCCTGGGCGAGGACCGGCTGCGCGAGCTGGCCCGCAATTCCTTCCTCGCCTCCTTCCTGGAGGACGACGAGGAGCGCAGGGCCCGCTGTCTCGCCGAGGTCGACGCCTACGTGTTCGGCGACGCGGTGTCGTAGGCGCGCTGAGCGGGTAGGGCGGGCGACTCCAGCGGAACTTCCACGACAGGGATCCGCGCGGCGGGGTTCCGCACGGCGGTTTCCGCGACGGGGATCTCCACGACCGGGATCTCCACGACGTGCGTGGGGCGCCTGCCGGCCCGCAGCGCCACCGCCGTCATCGGTACGGCGGTCAGCAGCAGCCCGGCGCCGAGCACCCACCCCATCACCGGGAAGCCCGCGCCCGCGGCCAGCACACTCCCCGTCAGCGGTCCCGCCGCCGTCCCCAGCGCGGACGCCGAGCCGACCAGCACCGCCCAGCGCCCGCGCGGGTCGAGGGAGGCGGCGAGGCCGATGACGTACGACAGGACGACCGGGTACAGCACGTTCCAGGAGATCTCGCCCGCCGCGAAGGCCGGGAGGTCCCGCGCCGACGCGCTGAGCGCGATGCAGCCGGCGATCAGTGCCGTACCGGCGCCGATGGGCATGGCCTGGCCCAGCCGTTGCCCGAGTGCGCCCGCGCCGACCACCCCGACGAGTCCGGCGCCGAGCGCGACCGCGAACACCGCGCCGACGGTGACCTCGGAGAGACGGGCCTGATCGAGCCCGATCCGGCCGCTGACACCCCAGAGGGAGTTCTGGGCCAGGGACCAGAACGGCATCGCGGCGGCCAGCAGCAGTCCGGCCCGCAGGCGCGGGAGCCGGCCGTAGGCGACGGTCGTGCGGGCCGGTGCCGTGCGACCGGGCAGTCGGCCGGTGAGCGGCCAGACGGCGAGCGCGGTCAACGCGATGGCGGCCAGGGGCAGGCCGTGGCCGGGGCCGAGGCGGGGGATCGTCAGGTACAGGGCGCCCGCGAGGCCCGAGACGCCGAGCAGACCGAGGGTGGTGACCCGGTGCGGGTCCCAGGCTCTCGACTCCGTTCGAGCGCACGGCACCGCCCCGATGGCGGCGATGCCGCTCGCGGCGACCGCCGTGACGGTACCGGACCCGAAGCCGCCGATGACCGCGCCCGCGACGACGGCCGGGACGGCGCCGGTGAGGGCCGCGCCGCCGTAGCCGAGGACGGCGAGGGCGAGGCCGGTGCGGGCGAGGGCACGGGGGCCCGACCGGTCGACGCGGGAGGCCAGCAGGAAGCCCGCGATCGCCGAACTCAGCAGCAGGGCACTGCCGATGGCACCGGCCTGGGTGGCGGTGAGCGGCAGGCCGCTGTCGAGTCTGCCGACGGTGGTCGGCAGCAGATACGGGGCGAGATACCCGGCCGTGAACAGGGCGACGAGGGGCCAGGGCAGGGTGCGGGGGGCGGACACGGGCGTTCCCAGGGCAGGCGAGAAGAGCGGCTCGGAAAAGGGGGGTTGGGCGCCGACCGTCGACGGACAGGAACGCGCGAGCAAGTTGTATCAAGCACGTGGATCGGCGAAGAAGACCGGGGGATGTGATCCCCGCCACGGTTGCGTTTGGGGGTGGTGGTGGAGGGTATGAGCGCCTAACCTCGTTCTCATATGTAGACGCTATTCACAAGAGGAGATGGTCCGGTGGGCGGCGACCCGGCTCCGCAGGACGTGGCGCGGCGACTGCGGGAGGGGATGGCGCGCGGCGTGCTGTCCTTCCCGCTCACCGCCTTCCATGACGACGGCACGCTCGATCCCGACGGCTTCCGCGCGCATGCGGCCGACCGGCTGGCGGCCGGACCCGGCGCCCTCTTCCCGGCCTGTGGCACCGGCGAGTTCTTCTCGCTGGACGAGGAGGAGTACCGCGCCGTCGTCACCATCGCCGTCGAGGAGGCGGCCGGACGGGTGCCCGTGGTGGCCGGCACCGGATACGGCTGGGCACAGGCCGCCCGGTTCGCGCGGATCGCGGAAGAGGCGGGCGCCGACGCCCTGCTCGTGCTGCCGCACTATCTGACCGACGCCCCGCAGGACGGCCTCGCCGCCCAGCTGGAGCAGCTCGCGGCCCGCACCCGGCTGCCGCTGATCGCCTACCAGCGCGGCCAAGTCGCTTATGACGTGGACTCGTTGCGGCGCATCGCCCGTATCCCGAACGTCATCGGGCTCAAGGACGGCCACAGTGACCTCGACCGGCTCCAGCGCCTCACCCTCGCCGCCCCCGACGGCTTCCTCTTCTTCAACGGCGCCGCCACCGCCGAGATGCAGGCCCGCGCCTACGCGACCGTCGGTGTCCCCGCCTACTCCTCCGCCGTCCACGCCTTCGCGCCCGAGATCGCCGGCGCCTTCTTCGCCGCGCTGCGGGACGAGGACCACGGCACCGTCGACAAACTGCTGCGCGCCTTCTACGTCCCGTTCGTCGAACTCCGCGACCGCGCGCCCGGATACGCCGTGTCCCTGGTGAAGGCGGCGGCCCGGCTGCGCGGGCAGGGCGTCGGACCCGTGCGCGCCCCGCTCGCCGACCCCTCGCCCGCCGACCTCGCCGACCTGAAGGCCCTCCTCACCGCCGGACTCGACCTCGTAGGAGCCTCTCTGTGACCCGTGATCTGACCATCGCCGAGGTGCGGCTGACCCCGATCCTGGTCGCCGACGCGCCGCTGCTCAACACCCAGGGCGTGCACCAGCCGTACACCCCCCGGCTCATCGTGGAGATCGTCACGGCCGACGGGATCACCGGGCTCGGCGAGACCTACGGCGACACCAAGTACCTGGAGCTGGCCCGGCCGCTGGCCGAACGACTCACCGGCCGTTCGGTCATGGATGTGAACGGACTCTTCGAGATCGACCTCGCCGTCGACTCCTCCCGGGTCGAGGGCCAGACGGACGCCGGCGGGCTGCGCGGGGTGCAGACCGCCGACAAGCTGCGGCTGTCCGTGCTGTCCGCCTTCGAGGTCGCCTGTCTCGACGCCCAGGGCAAGGCGCTCGGCCTGCCCGTGCACGCGCTGCTCGGCGGCAAGGTGCGGGACGCGGTCGAATACAGCGCCTACCTGTTCTACCGGTGGGCCGGACACCCGGCGGGCGTCCCCGCCGAGGAGGACGAGTGGGGCGCCGCGCTCGATCCGGCCGGGGTGGTGGAACAGGCCCGCGGGCTCCAGGAGCGGCACGGGTTCGGCTCGTTCAAGCTCAAGGGCGGGGTCTTCCCGCCCGACGAGGAGATCGCCGCGGTCCGCGCCCTCGCCGACGCCTTCCCCGGACACCCGCTGCGCCTCGACCCCAACGGCGCCTGGTCGGTCGCGACCGCGCTGAGGGTGGCGAAGGAACTCGGAGACGTCCTGGAGTACCTGGAGGACCCGACGCTGGGCACGGCCGCCATGGCCGAGGTGGCCGCCGGCTCCAGAGGGGCGGCGCGCGGCGCCTCGGGACCGGGCGGTGCGGGGCGACGGACGGGTGTGCCCCTGGCCACCAACATGTGCGTGACCACCTTCGGGGAGATCAAGGAGGCGTTCACCCTCGACGCCGTCCAGGTCGTCCTCTGCGACCACCACTACTGGGGCGGGCTGCGCAACACCCAGCGACTCGCCGCGATCTGCGCCGCCTTCGGCGTCGGGGTGTCCATGCACTCCAACACGCACCTGGGCGTCAGCCTCGCCGCGATGACCCAGGTGGCCGCCACGGTCCCCGGCCTCCACCACGCCTGCGACTCGCACTACCCCTGGCAGTCCGAGGACGTCCTCACCGAGCGGATCGCCTTCGTGGACGGCCGGATCGCGGTGTCCGACGCGCCCGGCCTCGGCGTCGAACTGGACCGGGACGAACTGGCCCGGCTGCACCGGCGCTGGACCGAGGACGACGGCTCCCTGCGGGACCGCGACGACGCGGCGGCGATGCGGACGGCCGAACCGGACTGGCGGACACCGGCGATGCCCCGCTGGTGAGCGCGCGCACGGGCTTTCGGTGCGTGACCTGGTGCAGACTGGCCAGAACCGCACCATGCCAGGGAGCGCACCGTGACGCCGTCGCACACCCTCACCGGAGAGGAACCGGAACACCTCACCCAGACAGGGCGCCGCAAGGCCCAGGTCGACCCGCTCGCCGGCTTGCGCGCCCCCGGCGACCCACCCTGGGACGTGTACCTGACCGGCACGGTCTTCCTCGACATCATCTTCACCGGCCTGGACTCGGCGCCGGTTCGCGGCACCGAGTCCTGGGCCAGGGGCATGGGCTCCAGCCCCGGCGGGGTCGCCAACATGGCCGCCGCGCTGGCCCGGCTCGGCCTGCGGACCGCCCTCGCCGCGGCCTTCGGCGACGACCACTACGGCGAGTACTGCTGGGACGCGTTGGAGCAGGGCGAGGGCATCGATCTCTCGGCCTCGCGGACCGTGCCCGGCTGGCACTCCCCGGTGACCGTCTCCATGGCCTACGAGGGCGAGCGGACCATGGTCTCCCACGGGCACGAACCGCCGCCCCGGACCGTGTTCGTCCCGGACGGGGCCGCGGCCCGGCCGCCGCGCGCGCGGGCAGCCGTCGCCTCCCTGACCCCGGGCCGCAGCGCGCCGTGGATCGCCGAGGCCGCCCGCGGCGGCACCCGCATCTTCGCCGACGTCGGCTGGGACGAGACGGGCGCGTGGGATCTGTCCGGCCTCGCCGACCTGGAGCACTGCGAGGCGTTCCTGCCGAACGCGGAGGAGGCCAAGCGGTACACCGGCGCCGACTGTCCGCGCGTCGCCGCGCACGCCCTGAGCGAGTACGTGCCGGTGGCCGTGGTGACCCTCGGGGAGGAGGGCGCCTACGCGGTGGACCGGCGCACGGGGGAGGCGGCCGAGGTGCCCGCCATCGCCGTGGAGGCCCTGGACCCGACCGGGGCGGGAGACGTGTTCGTCGCCGGATTCGTGACGGGTTCCCTCGCGGGGTGGCCGCTGGCGGACCGGCTGGCCTTCGCGGGGCTGACGGCCGCGCTGTCGGTGCAGGAGTTCGGGGGGTCGCTGTCGGCCCCGGGATGGTCGGAGATCGGGGCGTGGTGGCGGCGGGTGCAGTCCCTGCCCGGACAGGAGCCGAAGGCGTTGGAGCGGTACGCGTTCCTGGAGGGACTGGTGCCGGAGCGGCTGGACCGGCCCTGGCCGCTGCGGCGGGCGGTGCCGACCATCGGGTTCGGCCGGGCCGGCTGACCTGCCGGCCGGCGGCCCCGCTAAAAGCCCTACGGTGTTGTCAGCCCCCCGTCGTACCCTGGATAGCGCGAGGCCGCCCTCAGCTACGCGGCCGTGACGAGGAGGAAGCGCAGGCCTTAAGCGCCGGCCCATGACACAGACACCCACAGCTCACACATCCGCGCAGGAGCAGGCGAGAGCGCAGCTCACCGTCCCCGCCCAGCACCCCATGGTGACCGTGCTGGGTTCCGGCGACTCCCTCTTGCGCGTGATAGAGAGGGCCTTCCCGGCGGCCGACATCCATGTCCGGGGCAACGAGATCAGCGCGGTCGGCGACCCGGCCGACGTCGCCCTGATCTCGCGCGTGTTCGACGAGATGATGCTGGTGCTCCGCACCGGGCAACCGATGACGGAGGACGCAGTGGAACGCTCGATCGCCATGCTCAAGGCGAGTGAGAACGGGACGAGCGACGGGCCCGAGACCCCGGCGCAGGTACTGACGCAGAACATCCTGTCCTCGCGTGGCCGCACGATCCGCCCCAAGACCCTCAACCAGAAGCGGTACGTCGACGCGATCGACAAGCACACGATCGTCTTCGGCATCGGCCCCGCCGGTACCGGCAAGACCTACCTGGCCATGGCCAAGGCCGTGCAGGCCCTCCAGTCCAAGCAGGTCAACCGGATCATCCTGACCCGTCCGGCGGTCGAGGCCGGCGAGCGGCTCGGCTTCCTGCCCGGCACGCTCTACGAGAAGATCGACCCCTACCTGCGCCCGCTGTACGACGCGCTGCACGACATGCTCGACCCCGACTCGATCCCGAGGCTGATGGCCGCGGGCACGATCGAGGTCGCGCCGCTCGCCTACATGCGCGGCCGTACGCTCAACGACGCCTTCATCATCCTGGACGAGGCCCAGAACACGAGCCCCGAGCAGATGAAGATGTTCCTCACCCGCCTCGGCTTCGACTCGAAGATCGTGATCACGGGTGACGTCACCCAGGTCGACCTGCCGAACGGGACCAAGAGCGGCCTGCGGCAGGTGCAGGAGATCCTGGAAGGCGTGGAGGACGTCCACTTCTCCCGGCTGTCGTCCCAGGATGTCGTACGGCACAAGCTGGTGGGCCGTATCGTCGACGCGTACGAGAAGTACGACAGCGACCATGGCACCGAGAACGGCGCCGCCAAGGGCGGCCGTGGCAGGACGGGCGCCAAGGGCACCAAGGGGAAGTAGACCAGCACGACCATGTCGATCGACGTCAACAACGAGTCCGGCACCGAGGTAGACGAGCAGGCGATCCTCGACATCGCCCGCTACGCGCTCGCGCGGATGCGCATCCACCCGCTCTCCGAGCTCTCGGTGATCGTCGTGGACGCCGAGGCCATGGAGCAGTTGCACATCCAGTGGATGGACCTGCCGGGCCCGACCGATGTCATGTCGTTCCCGATGGACGAGCTCCGGCCGCCGTCCAAGGACGACGAGGAGCCGCCGCAGGGGCTGCTCGGTGACATCGTGCTCTGCCCGGAGGTCGCCGCCAAGCAGGGGACCGAGGCGCCCACGCAGCACTCCATGGACGAGGAGCTCCAGCTGCTCACCGTCCACGGCGTGCTGCACCTGCTCGGATACGACCACGAGGAGCCCGACGAGAAGGCCGAGATGTTCGGGCTCCAGGCCGCCATCGTGGACGGTTGGCGGGCCGAGCGCGGCCTGACCGGGCCGTCCCCGGCGCCGACCGTCTCGTAAACGGCCCATGTCTTTGCAGATCGTGTTCGGCGCGATCGCGCTGGTCGTCGTCGCCTGGCTCGCCGCCTGCGCGGAGGCGGGCCTCGCGCGTGTCTCCAGCTTCCGCGCCGAGGAGGCCGTGAAGTCGGGCCGGCGCGGCGGCGCCAAGCTCGCCCAGATCGCCGCCGACCCCACCCGTTATCTCAATCTGGCCCTGCTGGTCCGTGTCGCCTGCGAGATGGCCGCGGCGGCACTGGTGACGTACGCCTGTCTGCAGGAGTTCGCCGCCACCTGGCAGGCGCTGCTGGTCGCCATCGGCGTGATGGTGCTCGTGTCGTACGTCGCCGTCGGCGTCTCGCCGCGCACCATCGGCCGCCAGCACCCCCTCAACACGGCGACGGCGGCGGCGTACGTGCTGCTGCCGCTGGCCCGGGTCATGGGGCCCATCCCGTCCCTGCTGATCCTCATCGGCAACGCGCTCACCCCCGGCAAGGGCTTCCGGCGCGGCCCCTTCGCCTCCGAGGCGGAGCTGCGCGCGCTGGTCGACCTCGCCGAGAAGGAGTCGCTGATCGAGGACGAGGAGCGCCGCATGGTGCACTCGGTCTTCGAGCTGGGCGACACCCTGGTGCGCGAGGTCATGGTGCCGCGTACCGACCTGGTCGTCATCGAGCGCTACAAGACCATCCGCCAGGCCCTCACTCTCGCCCTGCGCTCCGGTTTCTCCCGGATCCCGGTCACCGGCGAGAGCGAGGACGACATCGTCGGGATCGTGTATCTGAAGGACCTGGTCCGCAAGACGCACATCAGCCGGGAGGCGGAGGGCGACCTGGTGTCCACGGCCATGCGCCCGGCCGTGTTCGTGCCCGACACCAAGAACGCCGGTGACCTGCTGCGCGAGATGCAGAAGGAACGCAACCACGTCGCCGTCGTCATCGACGAGTACGGCGGCACCGCCGGGATCGTCACGATCGAGGACATCCTGGAGGAGATCGTCGGCGAGATCACCGACGAGTACGACCGGGAACTCCCGCCCGTGGAGGACCTCGGCGACGACCGCTTCCGGGTCACGGCCCGCCTGGACATCACCGACCTGGGCGAGCTGTACGGCCTGGAGGAGTACGACGACGAGGACGTGGAGACCGTCGGCGGGCTGCTCGCCAAGGCGCTCGGCCGGGTGCCCATCGCCGGTGCCTCCGCCGAGGTCGAACTGCCCGACGAACGCAGGCTGAAGCTGACGGCGGAGGCCGCCGCCGGCCGCCGGAACAAGATCGTCACGGTCCTGGTGGAGCCCGTGCCGGTGCCCGTCGCCCAGGAGGACGAACCGGAGTGACCCCCCAGGAGCTGCGTGCCCTCTGCCTGTCCTTCAACGCCGTCGTGGAGGACTTCCCGTTCAACCCGGAGACCTCGGTCTTCAAGGTGCTGGGCAAGATGTTCGCCCTGACGAACCTGGACGCGCGGCCCCTGACGGTCAACCTCAAGTGCGACCCGGAGGACGCGATCCGGCTGCGCGGCGAGCACGAGGGACTGATCGTCCCCGGCTGGCACATGAACAAACGGCACTGGAACACCGTCACGGCCGACGCCGAGCTCCCGGACCGGCTGGTCCGGGAGCTGGTCGAGGACTCGTACGACCTGGTGGTCGCCGGTCTACCGCGCGCCGAGCGGCTGCGGCTCGACCGTCCGTGACCTCAGGCCCAGGCCGACCAGGACGGCGGCGGTGAGGACCACCGCCGCGTCCAGGGCGAGGACCGTGTGCGCCCCGCTCAGCAGGTCGCCCGAGGTGGTGGCCAGCACGCCCAGCAGCGGGATACCGACCGTGATGCCGACCTGCTGGGTGGAGGTCACCAGACCGGTGGCCAGGCCCTGCTCCTCGTCCGGGACGCCCGAGGTGACGGTGACGCCGTACGAGATGATCGCGCCCAGGTGGCACATGCTCGCCAGGGACACCGCGGCCGTGGCCAGCCACACCGACCAGGTGTGGGCGTTCAGCAGGAGCAGGGTCGCCACCAGCGTGCCCTGACCGGCCAGCGAGCCGACCAGGGTGCGGCGGGCGCCGAAGCGGCCGATGACCCTGGCGGCGCGGGTGCCGGCGACGGCCGACAGGATGCCCTGGACACCGAAGACCAGCCCCGTCTCGAACGCCGACAGGTGCAGGACCTCCTGGAGGTACAGGGTCAGCACGAAGACCACCGTCGACATCATCGAGAAGGTGACCAGCCCGCCCACGTTGCCCCACGCCACCGAGCGGCGGCGCAGCATCGGGAGCGAGACGAGGGGGGCCGCAGAGCGGGACTCGATCACCGTGAACGCGGTCAGCAGCAGGAGCCCGGCGATCAGCGCCGTGATGACGTCCGCGCGGCCGAAGCCGTGGTCGGCGGCCGTGGACAGGGCGTAGATCAGCGACAGCAGACCGGTGGTGACGGTGACCGCTCCGGGCACGTCCAGGCGCGGGCGCTGCGGGGTCCGGGACTCCGGCAGCAGGCCGGGCGCGAGCGGCAGGACGATCAGCGCGAACACGGTGAGCAGGGCCATGGTGGAGCGCCAGCCGAGCGTGTCCGTCAGCACCCCGCCCGCGACCATGCCCACGGTGAAGCCCAGTGACAGCAGCGTTCCGGAGATGCCGAGGGCGCGGTCCCGGGCCGGGCCCTCCGGGAAGGTCGTGGTCAGCAGGGACATGCCGGTCGGCACGATCGCCGCCGCGCCGAGGCCCTGCAGCGCGCGCCCGGCGAGGAAGGACGCCGGGTCCCAGGCGAGCGTCGCCAGCAGCGAGGCCGCGCCGAACAGGGCCAGACCGGCCAGGAACAGTCTGCGCCGGCCGTAGAGGTCGCCCATGCGGCCGAAGAGGAGCAGGAAACCGCCGGAGGGCAGCGCGAACGCGGTGATCGCCCACTGGAGGGCGGACTGGCTCATGCCGAGGTCGCCGCCGAGGTCGGGCAGGGCCACGTTGAGGACGGAGAAGTCCAGCGCGACCATGAACTGGGCCGCGCACAGGACGAACAGGACGAGCTTGTCGCGCGTCGACAACCGGGGGGTGCCGAGCGATGCGCCCGCGGGGGCGGTGGGTTGGGTGGTGGTGTCGATCGCCATGGCACGAGCTTGGGCCGGCCGGAACAATCCTGGGGAGTCGGAACTTATGGTGGTGGTGGCACCACCAGACACGACGGGGGAGGAGCGGTACGTGCCTGCTGCGGAGGCGACGAGGAGTGAACGGCGGAACGAGCTGCGGGAGTTCCTGATGAGCCGGCGGGCCCGGGTCAGCCCGCAGGAGGCCGGCCTGCCGGGCGGTGGCGGCCGGCGCCGTACGCCCGGACTGCGCCGGGAGGAGGTCGCGGTGCTCGCCGGCGTGGGTGCCTCCTGGTACCAGTGGCTGGAGCAGGGGCGGGACATCTCCGTCTCCGCCCAGGTCCTCGACGCCGTCGCCCGGGTGCTCAGGCTCAGCGACGCCGAACGCCGCCACCTGTACCTGCTGGCCGGGCTGAACCCGCCCGCGCCCGAAGTCGTCGCCGACCGGCGGGACATGTGCGACGGGCTGCGGCGGCTGATCGACACCTGGATGCCGTACCCGGCGCACATCATGGACCTGTACTACAACTGCGTGATGTACAACGACGCCGCGGCGATCGTGCTCGGGATGCGGCCGGACATCACCCAGAACTGCCTGATCGACTTCTTCGTCGATCCGCTGTACCGGTCGCGCAGCAACAGCTGGGAGCGGAACGCGCGCACGGTGGTGGCACAGTTCCGGGCCGCCTGCGCGGCGCGGCCGGACGACGAGGGCTTCCAGTCGGTGCTCGCCGAGGTCTCCGCCCGCAGTCCCGAGTTCCTGGCGCTGTGGGCCGAGCGGGACATCGAGGACCAGGGGCAGGTCCGCAAGGAGCTGGACCATCCGGTGGCCGGGCTGCTGGTCGTGGAGTCGACCGTGATGAAGGTGCCGGCCCGGCCCGATCTGATGATCGTGCTGCACACTCCGCTGGACGAGGCGAACACCGCGGCGAAGCTGGAGTGGCTGGCGACTCCCGAGGGACGGCGGGGCGCCATGCACCCCGTGGCGGGGTGAGCCTGCCGTGGCTTCGTATGCTCTGGGCATGACCGAGAGCAACGCGCTTGACCCAGAGGACCGCAAGATCGTGACCCTGGCCCGCTCCGCGCGGGCCCGCAACGGTGTGCCCGAGGGCGCGGCCGTACGGGACGACACCGGACGTACGTACGTCGCCGGGTCGGTGGAGCTCGCCTCGCTGAAGCTCAGCGCGTTGCGCACGGCCGTTGCCATGGCCGTGGCTTCCGGAGCCACGTCCCTGGAGGCGGCGGCGGTGGTGAGCGAGGCGGAGTCGGTGCCGGACGAGGACCGGGCCGCTGTCGCCGACCTGGGTGGTGCCCGGACGCCGGTGCTGCTCGCCGGGCCCGACGGGAGTGTGCGGGTCACCGTCTCCGCCGGCTGACCCCGTCCCGTCGGCCGAGAGGCGACCGAACAGCAGGTCGGCTGGAATTCCACCTTGTTGGGGTCCTGCCGGTCCGCGTCAATGGACCTCGTACCGTCCGACGGGCCGTCAGATCCGCACCGCCGCGCAGCGCGCCCGCACCCGCCTGCTCAGGCTCCCCGTCCGTCGGCGTCCCCACCGGGCACTCCCCCCACACGGAAAGGGAAGCGGATCCCCATGAGAGGCAAGCACACGGCAACAGGTGCGGCTCTGGCCGCCGGGGCCCTCGCGGTCACCGGACTCGCCTTCGCGCCCACCGCGGCCGCCGTCACTCCCCAGACGGCGACCATCACCGCGAGCTGCGGCATCTTCGGCGGTGGCGCGGCCACGCTCACCGCCACCCAGAGCGGCACCTCGGCCACCATCACCCTCACCTCCTCCGCGATCAGCCCGCCGGTCGCGGTGGCTGCGGACTCGATCTCCTCCACGCTCACCATGGCCAAGGCGGGGGGCGGCACCGTCGTGTTCAGCGGCACGAAGAACCCGGCCATGAGCGCCGGCTCCCCGGTCAGCGTCGGACCGCTCCCCGGTACCGTCGCCTCCGGTGACAGCCTGGACGCCTACGGCGGTTCGCTGAAGATGGTGATCTTCGGGATCACCGTGACCTGTACGGCGCCGGCCAAGCAGGCACCCGGCCCGTTCGTCTTCGGCTGACTGAACTGAGCGATCTGTTCCGGATGCCGCAGAAACTGATGATCCGTCAGATTTCTGCGGCATCTCCATTGACTTCTCACCCCCGCTCCACATCAATGCCCCCTGTCGGCGCAGACGAGCCGCTGCGCCAACCACCCTCAGGAGGGGGCCCATGGGTTCGACACCCCGAAGAGCCCGACGGTGGCGCTGGGCGTCACTGCTCGGGGCGACCGCCCTCGCGGTCACCGCGGGCGGCGCGCTGGCCTGTCCGGCCGGCGCCGCCGGCACGAACGTGGACTTCGCCACGCACTGCATTCCGCCGGCCGTCGCCGGCATCCCGCCGATCGACGGCACCACCACCGCTAACGTGTCGGTGGACAACGTCAGTCCCAAGGTCGGCGACACGGTCACCGTGACCTACACCGTGGTCACGGCCGCCGCCAGCAACCCCACCGACCTGGCGCTGCCGGCCGACATCATGACCCCGACCGGCAAGGTCACCCTCGGCGGCGCCCAGACCGGGGGCGTCACCGTCGCCGGACCGAAGAAGAACCCGCCGGTGCCGGGAAGGGCCGCCTTCCCGTCCTTCTCCATGACCGGCACGTTCACCGTCACCAAGGCCGGGCAGATCACCCTCTCGCCCGGCGACTACAACATCCACACCAGCTACATCCTGGAGCTGGACACCCCGTGCACGGTCATCACCCCGCCCGCCCCGGCCTCGCAGACCATCACCGCGACCGACGGCACCCCGGCCAACACCCGGGCCATCTCGCTCGGCTCCGCCTCCGGTGACCCCGGCGCCGGTGTCACCGTCAGCGGGTCGAACTTCACCCCGGGCGCGACCGTCACCCTGGCCGGACGGTCCGGCGCCACGCAGACCGCGGACACCGCGACCGTGACCGCGAACGCCCAGGGCTCCTTCAGCGGCACCCTCGTCGTCAACGACACGACGACGACCGGGATCGTGGCCTACGAGGGCGGCTCCTGGAACGCGGACAAGGGCGCCGGACCCGCCGCCTACGTCGTCAACGACAACACACCCGTCCCGGACGGCAGCCAGAAGCTGACGACCACCGTCAAGGCGGGCACCCTGTCCATGTCCCAGGCCGGGGACTCCGTCGCCCTGTCGGCGGTCGACTTCGGCCAGGGCGGAGCCTCCACCGGCAGCCTGAACACGGTGACCGTCAAGGACTTCCGCGGCGGGCCCGCGGGCTGGTCCCTGACCGGCAAGGTCACCGACTTCACCGGCCCCGGCGCCAAGATCGACGCGGGCCGGCTGAGCTGGACGCCCGCCTGCGCGACCAAGGCGGGCAGCCCCAGCACCTGCAAGGCCGGTTCGGCGGGCACCGTGGGCACCTCGGGAGCGACCCTCGCCTCGACCCCGAACGGCACGCTCACCGGCGGCCAGTTCACCGTCGACGCCGGACTCTCCCTGGACGTGCCGGCGTTCACGCCCCCCGGCTCGTACTCCGGCGTCCTGACCCTCACCCTCACCTGACCGACCGCACACCGGCACCGGTGGCCGGGCGCCCCGCCGTAGGACCGGGGCCGCATCCGCCCGACCGCCACCGCCGCCCGAGCCCACGGGGAGTCACGCACCCATGCGCAAGCCGTATGTCCTCCTCCTGAGCCTGCTCTGCCTCCTCGGCCTGCCGGCCGGCACCGCCCACGCCGCCGACAACGGCAGCTGGTCCGTCTACCCGGTCGCCTCGAAGATCGCCGCGCGGCCCTACTTCGCCCTCTCCGCCGAGCCAGGCCAGACCCTCACCGACCAGGTCGCCGTCCAGAACAGGACCGGCCGGCCGCTCACCTTCCGGCTGTACGCGGCCGACGCCTACAACACCGCCCGGGACGGCGGTTTCGCCGTGCGGACCGTCCGGGAACGCATGCGCGGGGTCGGCGCCTGGGCGAAGCCCGCCAAGCCCCGGATCACCGTGCCGGGACACAGGACCGTGACCGTGCCCTTCACCCTGCACGTCCCCGACGGGGCCGAGCCCGGCGACCACCCGGGAGCCATCGTCGCCCTCGACGAGCGGATCGACCCCGGCAGCGGCCGGCTCGCCCTCGGGGTGCAGCGGGCGGTCGGCGCCCGCGTCTACCTCCGCGTCGGCGGGCCCACGCTGCCCGCGCTCTCCGTCGAGCACGTACGCATCAGCCACCACCAGCCGCTGATCCCCGGCCTCGGCGACAGCACGGCGACCGTCTCCTACACCCTGCGCAACACCGGGAACGTCACCCTCGGCCCCGAAGTGGAACTGAAGGCGCGCGGACTGTTCGGCCGTACGCTGCTCCACCGGGACCTGACCCGGGTGCCCGCCGAGCTGCTGCCGGGGCAGCGCGTGCGGCTCACCGAGACCTGGCGCGGGGCACCCCAGTTCGACCGGGCTGACGTGACGCTCACCGCGAGCGCGCCGGGCACCCGCCAGTCGGCCGGCGCATCCTTCCTCGCACTGCCCCGGCTGCTCGTCGCGCTGGTGTTCGCCGCCGGTGCGCTGACCGGGGCGCTGCTGGTCAGAGCGCGTCGGGTCCGCGCTCGCCGGTCCGCACCCGCACGACCGTCTCCACCGGGACGGACCACACCTTCCCGTCCCCGATCTTCCCCGTCTGTGCGGCCCTGACGATCGCGTCGATCACGTCGTCCGCCACGGCGTCCTCCACCACGACCTCGATACGCACCTTCGGCACCAGATCGACCCGGTACTCGGCCCCCCGGTAGACCTCCGTGTGGCCGCGCTGCCGGCCGTAGCCGCTCGCCTCGGTCACGGTCAGTCCGTGCACCCCCAGCTCTTGCAGGGCGGTCTTGACCTCGTCCAGACGGTAGGGCTTGACGATGGCGGTGATGAGCTTCATGCCTGGCTCTTGACCTTCTGGGCGGGGGAGAGGACGGACGAACCGACCGGGGCGCCATGGCCCAGGACGCCGTGATCGTATGCCGTCTCGGCATGCACCGTAAGGTCCAGACCGGTGTACTCCTGCTCCTCGCTCGCCCGGAAGCCCAGCGCCCGGTCGAGCAGCTTGCCGAGGCCGTACGTCACCGTGAAGGCGTACCCGGCCACGACCAGCACGGCGAGCAGCTGCTTGCCGAGCGGGGCGAGTCCACCGCCGTAGAAGAGGCCCTCCGTGCCGCCGGTCATCGCCTTCTCGGCGAACAGGCCGATCAGCACGGTGCCGATGATCCCGCCGACCAGGTGGACGCCGACGACGTCCAGGGAGTCGTCGTAGTTCAGCTTGAACTTCCAGCCGACGGCGTACGAGCAGACGACACCGGCGGCGAGGCCCACGACGAGGGCGCCGAGCAGGGAGACCGTGCCGCAGGACGGGGTGATCGCGACCAGGCCGGCCACCGCGCCGGAGGCGGCGCCCAGGGTGGTCGGGTGGCCGTCGCGCCGCTGCTCGACGAAGAGCCAGCCGAGCAGTCCCGTGCAGCCGGCGGCGAGGGTGTTGAGGAAGGCGGCGGCGGCCAGGCCGTTCGCACCGAGCGCGGAACCCGCGTTGAAGCCGAACCAGCCGAACCACAGCAGACCGGCGCCGAGGATCACCATCGGCAGGTTGTGCGGACGCATGGCGTCCTTCCTGAAGCCCAGGCGGGGGCCGAGGACCAGGCAGAGGGCGAGGCCGGAGGCGCCGGAGGTGATCTCGACCGGCAGACCGCCGGCGAAGTCCAGCGCACCGAGATCTTCCAGGATCCAGCCGCCCGGACCCCACACCCAGTGCGTCACCGGAACGTATACGAGGAGCGCCCAGAGGGGGACGAAGACCAGCCAGGCCGAGAATTTCGTCCGGTCGGCGACCGCGCCGCTGATCAGCGCGGCGGTGATGACCGCGAAGGTCAGCTGGAAGGTGGCGAAGAGAAGGGTGGGGACCGAGCCGTGGACGCTGTCCGGGCCGAGGCCGCGCATACCGGCGTGCTCCAGCCCGCCGATCAGGCCGCCGCCGACATCGTCCCCGAAGGCGAGGGAGTACCCGGCCGCCAGCCACACCACCGTGACCAGGGCGATCGACACGAAGCTCATCATCAGCATGTTGAGGACGCTCTTCGTGCGGACCATGCCGCCGTAGAACAGGGCCAGGCCCGGTGTCATCAGCAGGACGAGGGCGGTCGCGGCGAGCAGCCAGGCGGTGTCACCGGTGTCGACATGGGCTGCGGCGAGGGTCACGGGGGTCTCCAACGCTGTGGGGGCTGCGTCAGAGGGTCACCGGTGCGCGTTTCCGGCCGCGTACAGGTGTGTTTCCGTGACGTTTCATTGCCTCAGGGTCACCGGAACCTCACGGTACGGCGGAGCTCCGTGGATCAGGGACAATGAACGCCATGAGCGTTCGCACCCCGTCATCCGAGACCGTCCACCGCGCCGGCTTCGCCTGCTTCGTGGGCCGCCCCAACGCGGGCAAGTCCACCCTCACGAACGCTCTGGTCGGGCAGAAGGTGGCGATCACCGCGAACCAGCCGCAGACCACGCGGCACACGGTGCGGGGGATCGTTCACCGGCCCGACGCCCAGCTGATCCTGGTCGACACCCCCGGGCTGCACAAACCGCGCACGCTGCTCGGCGAGCGGCTCAACGACGTCGTACGGACCACGTGGGCCGAGGTCGACGTGATCGGCTTCTGCCTCCCGGCGAACGAGAAGGTCGGTCCCGGTGACCGCTTCATCGCCAAGGAGCTGGCCGGGATCAGGAAGACGCCGAAGGTCGCCATCGTCACCAAGACCGACCTCGTGGACTCCAAGACCCTGGCCGAGCAGCTGATCGCCATCGACCAGCTGGGCAAGGAGCTGGGCATCGAGTGGGCGGAGATCGTGCCGGTGTCGGCGGTGGGGTCCAAGCAGGTGGATCTGCTGGCCGACCTGCTGATCCCGCTGCTGCCCGAGGGCCCGGCCCTCTACCCCGAGGGCGACCTCACGGACGAGCCCGAGCAGGTCATGATCGCGGAGCTCATCCGTGAGGCCGCGCTGGAAGGCGTCCGGGACGAGCTGCCGCACTCCATCGCGGTGGTCGTGGAGGAGATGCTCCCGCGCGAGGACCGGCCGGCGGACAAGCCGCTGCTGGACATCCACGCCAACGTCTACATCGAGCGGCCCAGCCAGAAGGGCATCATCATCGGCCCCAAGGGCAAGCGGCTGAAGGAGGTCGGCATCAAGTCCCGCAAGCAGATCGAGGCGCTGCTGGGGACGCCGGTCTTCCTGGACCTGCACGTGAAGGTGGCCAAGGACTGGCAGCGCGACCCTAAGCAGCTGCGCAAGCTGGGCTTCTGACCGACCTTTCCCACCCGCCCGCCCGACTCGGCCAACTGGAAGGCGACCGCCACGGGGCTTTGCCCCGGACCCCTTGGGGGTGTGGTCGTCGGGGGTGTTGTGCAGTGAGCGTTGGGCCGCTGGCCGTCTTCGCCCACCCGCCCGCCCGACTCGGCCAACTGGAAGGTGGCCGCCACGGGGCTTTGCCCCGGACCCCTTGGGGGTGTGGTCGTCGGGGGCCCTTGGGGGTGTGGCTGCCGACGGAGGCGCCAAGGAGCGGCCCTACGGTCATTTCAGAGAAGCTCCGCCATCTTGAAGTGGGTCAGCGCGGTGGCGTGGCCTCGTTTCGGGGTGCTCGTGCCGGTCGTGAGCTGCCTGCGGCAGAGCTCGTGTGGTGCGAGTTCGTATGGCCCTGACTGCCCTGACAGCCCCTGACTCGTGCCGCCCTCACCTCTGTGCCCGCAGTACCTCCCGGAACCAGTGGTAGGAGGCTTTCGGGGTGCGCTCCAGGGAGTCGTAGTCCACGTGCACCAGGCCGAAACGGCGGGCATAGCCCTCCGCCCACTCGAAGTTGTCCATCAGGGACCACACGAAGTAACCGCGTACGTCCACCCCGGCTTCCAGTGCCGCGTGCAGCGCCCGGATGTGGGCGTCCAGGTAGGCGATGCGGTCCTGGTCGTCGACGCCCTCGTAGGAGCAGCCGTTCTCGGTGATGATCACGGGCGGGAGCCGGTCGCCGTAGCGGTCGCGGAAGCCGGTGAGCAGTTCGGTGAGGCCCTCCGGGACCACCGGCCAGCCGAAGTCCGTGACCGGGCGGCCCTTGATCTCCCGTAGCGAGAAGGGGAGTTCGTCCGGGAGCGTGAGGCCGCCGTACTCGGCGTCGCCGCTCCCCGGGGCACCGACCCGGGACGGGGCGTAGTAGTTGATGCCGTACCAGTCGACCGGCTCGGCGATCACCTTCAGGTCCGCCTCCACGTCGCCCGGCATCAGCTCGCCCATGCCGCCCGGGTAGGCGCCGAGGATGACCGGCTCGGCGAACAGCCGGTTGAGGAGGGTGTCGTAGAAGGCCGCCGCCTCCACATCGGCCTGTTCCGCCGAGGCGGGCCAGACCGGGCCGTGGGAGTTGGCGATGCCGATGTCCGTGGCGCCGGCCGCGCGCAGCGCCCGTACCGCGAGGCCGTGGGCGAGGAGCTGGTGGTGGGCGACCGGGAGGGCGTCGAAGAGCAGCCGTCGGCCAGGGGCATGGGCGCCGATCGCGTGGCCGAGGAGGGTGTGCTCGGCGGGCTCGTTGAGTGTGATCCACTTCGTCACCCGGTCGCCGAGGCGCTCGGCCACCACGCCCACGTGGTCGGCGAACCTGGCCGCCGTGTCCCGCTCCAGCCAGTCCAGCGAGGCCGGTAGGTCCCAGTGGAAGAGGGTGGGGACGGGGCGTACGCCCGCCGCGCACAGCTCGTCCACCAGGCGGTCGTAGAAGTCGAGTCCGCCCTTGGCGCGCACCCTCGGCCAGGAGACCGAGAAGCGGTACGCGTCCACGCCGAGACCGGCGAGGAGGGCCACGTCCTCGGGGTAGCGGTGGTAGTGGTCGCAGGCCACCGCCGCCGTCGAGCCGTCCTTCACCCGTCCGGGCTCGGCCGTGAACGCGTCCCAGACGGACGGCTCCCGCTCCTTCGCCGCCCCCTCGATCTGATGGGCCGAGGTCGACACGCCCCACAGGAAGCCGGCCGGGAACCGGGGGATCTCGGTGCCTGCGTCAGTCGCCATGACCGGATCATCCGTACCCCCGGTAACAGAAGTCAACGCCCGGACGCGAAACGGCCGTCACACCCTTCCCCGCACGGCCGTCACGCCCTCTCCCGCACGGCCGTCACGCCCCCTCCTTCAGTACCCGTGAGACCAACTCCCGCTCGTCCTCGGTCAGTCGGGGGTCCGCCGTGTACACCGTGCGGTCGTCCACCGTGATCTCGTAGCCGAAGCCGTCCGGGACCCCCGCCGGAGGTGTGCCATGGCCGGACGCGAGGACACGTTCGGCCAGGGTCCGCCATTCGCGGGCGTCGGGCCGGCCCGAGGTGTCCACCTCGGCCCGGCGCTCGATGCCCGCGAAACCGCCCGTGCGCCGCACTCGAATTCGCATGGAACCGATGTGTAGTACAGAACTACAGGGTCCGCACCCCCACCTGCTCCCACGCCTTCTGCACGGCCCGGAGTTCGTCCCCGGCGCCGTACCGCTCCCGCGTGGCCTTCACCGCCAGCGTGGCGAAGTCGGCGAAGCCGGCGTCTTCCTTCAGTTCGCCGCCGGTCAGCACGTCGTACCAGATCTGCCCGGCCTTCTCCCAGGCGTAGCCGCCGAGGGCCGTGGCCGCCAGGTAGAAGGCGTGGTTCGGGATGCCGGAGTTGATGTGCACACCGCCGTTGTCGCGGCCGGTGCGGACGTAGCCCTCCATCGTCGCCGGCTGCGGGTCCTTGCCGAGGGCGTCGTCGTCGTACGCCGTGCCCGGGGCCTTCATCGAGCGCAGGGCGGTGCCGGTGACGCGCGGGGCGAGCAGTCCGGCGCCGATCAGCCAGTCGGCCTCGGTGGCGGTCTGGCCCAGCGTGTACTGCTTGATGAGCGAGCCGAAGACATCGGAGAGCGACTCGTTGAGCGCGCCGGACTGGCCGAAGTAGGCGAGGTTGGCCGTGTGCTGGGTGACGCCGTGGGTCAGCTCGTGGCCGATGACGTCGACCGGGATGGTGAAGTCGAGGAAGATCTCGTTGTCCCCGTCGCCGAACACCATCTGCTCGCCGTTCCAGAAGGCGTTGTCGTAGTTCTCGCCGAAGTGCACGGTGGCGTCGAGCGGCAGCCCGTTGTCGTCGATGGAGTGCCGGCCGTACGCCTTCAGGTAGAGCTCGAAGGTGGCGCCGAGGCCCGCGTAGGCCCGGTTGACGGTGGCGTCGGAGCCGGGCTCGGAGCCCTCCTCGCGGACCGTGGTGCCGGGCAGGTCCTGGGTGTGCCCGGCGTCGTAGATCGTGCGGTGCGGCCGGTCGGCGGTGGCGCCCGCGGGCGGGGCTGCGGAGGGCGCACCGATCACCGTGGTCAGGCGGCGCTTGGTGCGCTGGTAGGCGTCGTGCTCCAGGGAGCGGCGGGCCGGGCCGGAGAGCGCGGGGTCCTCGTGGCGGGCGAGCTGGTCGAGGACGTGCGGCGGCACGATCGTGCAGAAGACGGGCTCGAAGCCCCCGTTGGTCGTCATGTTCGGCACCATCGCACTGTGTGACGCAGGTGTCACTACCTGCCACCATGATTGGTGAAATACCCGGACAGGGAACGCGACGCTCCGTGACGATGTGGTAGAGCGATGTGGTGCGGCGCACTTTTTGTCCTGCTTTGCCGTGCGGTCCCGCATACTGGGACAGGCCCACGCACCCCGGAGCGGCTCGGCTAGGCTGCGGAGCATCATGCGTTTCTGGCTGCTTCTTCTTAGCTGCCGCGGCGAGGGCCTGTAGTCGAGGCCGACTCCCTCCCCGCGGAGCTTGGCGTTGCGTCGTCGGCCGTCCTTACCGGACACCCTGAGGAGCCCTACGCATCATGGCGAACCGCCAGCAGCCCAGCCCCATGCCGATCCACAAGTACGGCCGCTATGAGCAGGTCGACATCCCGGACCGCACCTGGCCCGGCAAGCGGATCACCGCCGCTCCCCGCTGGCTCTCCACCGACCTGCGCGACGGCAACCAGTCCCTGATCGACCCCATGTCGCCCGAGCGCAAGCGCCGGATGTTCGACCAGCTGGTCAAGATGGGCTACAAGGAGATCGAGGTCGGCTTCCCCGCCTCCGGCCAGACCGACTTCGACTTCGTGCGCTCGATCATCGAGGAAGAGGGCGCGATCCCGGACGACGTCACCATCTCCGTGCTGACCCAGGCCCGCGAGGACCTGATCGAGCGGACGGTGGAGTCCCTGAAGGGCGCCAAGCGGGCCACCGTCCACCTGTACAACGCCACGGCCCCCGTGTTCCGCCGGGTGGTGTTCCGCGGCTCCAAGGACGACATCAAGCAGATCGCCGTCGACGGCACCCGCCTGGTGATGGAGTACGCCGAGAAACTGCTGGGCCCGGAGACCGAGTTCGGCTACCAGTACTCGCCGGAGATCTTCACCGACACCGAGCTGGACTTCGCGCTGGAGGTCTGCGAGGCGGTCATGGACGTCTACCAGCCCGGCCCGGGCCGCGAGATCATCCTCAACCTGCCCGCCACCGTGGAGCGTTCGACGCCCTCCACGCACGCGGACCGCTTCGAGTGGATGCACCGCAACCTCTCCCGCCGCGAGTACGTCTGCCTGTCCGTCCACCCGCACAACGACCGCGGTACGGCCGTGGCCGCCGCAGAGCTGGCCGTGATGGCCGGCGCCGACCGCGTCGAGGGCTGCCTGTTCGGGCAGGGCGAGCGCACCGGCAACGTCGACCTGGTCACCCTGGGCATGAACCTGTTCTCCCAGGGCGTCGACCCGCAGATCGACTTCTCCGACATCGACGAGATCCGTCGTACGTGGGAGTACTGCAACCAGATGGAGGTCCACCCGCGCCACCCGTACGTGGGCGACCTGGTCTACACGTCCTTCTCCGGCTCCCACCAGGACGCCATCAAAAAGGGCTTCGACGCCATGGAGGCCGACGCCGAGGCCAGGGGCGTCACCGTCGACGACATCGAGTGGGCGGTGCCGTACCTGCCGATCGACCCCAAGGACGTCGGCCGTTCCTACGAGGCCGTCATCCGCGTCAACTCGCAGTCCGGCAAGGGCGGGGTCGCTTACGTCCTGAAGAACGACCACAAGCTGGACCTGCCGCGCCGCATGCAGATCGAGTTCTCCAAGCTCATCCAGGTGAAGACCGACGCCGAGGGCGGCGAGATCACGCCGAAGGAGATCTGGGCGGCCTTCCAGGACGAGTACCTGCCGAACCCCGAGAACCCGTGGGGTCGCATCCAGGTCAAAACCGGCCAGTCCACGACGGACACCGACGGCGTCGACACCCTGACCGTCGAGGCCACCGTCGACGGCGAGGACACCGTCCTGACCGGCTCCGGCAACGGTCCGATCTCGGCCTTCTTCGACGCCCTGCAGTCCCTCGGCATCGACGTACGCCTGCTGGACTACCAGGAGCACACGATGAGCGAGGGCGCCTCCGCACAGGCCGCCTCCTACATCGAATGCGCGATCGGCGACAAGGTTCTGTGGGGTATCGGCATCGATGCGAACACGACGCGTGCGTCGCTGAAGGCGGTCGTCTCCGCGGTGAACCGCGCGACCCGCTGACCCCGTCCGACCGGGTCTTTCGACGCCCCGACCGCCACATCCGGCGGCCGGGGCGTCGTCGATTGTCAGCCATCGTGCCCCTCAGGTCACGGAAAGGTCTCTTACGGGGTACTGACTACACCTCGGTGATGTGGCTAACATCACGCCAGCACGGCGATGTGGCCGCGCGGTTACGGAGGTGCGACGTGCTGCCAGTACGGGGACGAGACGGCCGTGCCACCAGGGTTGTGCGCATCCTGGGCACCCGCACCGCGTGGACGCCCGTCGGGGACGGCGAGTTCTTCTGCCCCGGCTGCGGCGGCGACCGCAACTACCAGCGGCTCACCGGCCGCCGCAGGCTCACCCTCCTCGGGGTGCCCGTCCTGCCGCGCGGCGCCACCGGACCGGTCGTCGAGTGCGCGGCCTGCCGGCACCACTTCGGCACCGAGGTCCTGGACCACCCCACCACCCGCCGCTTCTCCGCGATGCTCCGCGACGCCGTGCACACCGTCGCCCTCGCGGTGCTCGCGGCGGGCGGCACCAGTTCCCGTCCGGCCCTGGAGACGGCCGCCGCGGCGGTCCGCGCAGCCGGCTTCGCCGACTGCACGGAGGACCAGCTGGCCGCCCTGGTCGAGGCCCTCGCCGCCGACACCGGCCGGTTCTTCGGGCAGCCCTGCG
The DNA here is from genome assembly GCF_044546845.1 of Streptomyces sp. NPDC053076. NCBI lineage: Bacteria > Bacillati > Actinomycetota > Actinomycetes > Kitasatosporales > Streptomycetaceae > Streptomyces > Streptomyces sp. NPDC053076. The sequence goes on from NZ_JBITZL010000002.1 coordinate 587,254, forward strand.
GCGCCGGGCTGACCATAGAGCTGCACGAGGCCCTGGACCCGCTCGCCCCCCACCTGGCCCCGTCCGGCCGCGAGTCCCTGCTCCTCCAGGCCGCCCGCATCGCCCTCGCCGACGGCCCCTACACCCCAGCCGAACGCGACGCCCTCGCCACCGTCGGCGCGGCCCTCACGATCTGCGCCGACGACGTGACCCGTCTGCTGGCGGCGGCCCGGACACCGTCCTGACCACCCTTACGGAGTAAGACCGGCACCGTCATCGCGGGCAGCATCAGGGCGTGAACCCGCGCAGCCGCTCCCTCCTCACCAGCCTGGTGCTCCTCACCTCGCTCACCGTCCGGACACCCGCGCACGCCGCGCCCGGCGGCTGCGATGCCTCCGAGCCGTACGTCTCCGGGCAGGGCGGCTACGCCGTCTACCGCATCCCGGCCGTGGTGAAGACCCTGCACGGCACCGTCCTGGCCTTCGCCGAGGGCCGGCGCGGCGGCGCCGGGGACACCGGTGACATCGACGTCGTCCTGCGCCGCTCCGCCGACGACGGCTGCACCTGGGGCCCGCTGACCGTGGTGACCGCCGGGCACGGCCACACCCGGGGCAACCCGGCGCCCGTCGTCGACCCGCGCACCGGCGCCGTCGTCCTGGTGACCTGTGCCAACGACGGAGCCGTGACGGAGGCACAGATCATGCGCGGCGAGGTGGCACCGGGGCAGGGCCGCCGGGTGTTCGTACAGCGCAGCTGGGACGACGGCCGGCGCTTCACGGCCCCCCGGGACATCACGGCCGAGGTGACGCGACCTGGCTGGCGCTGGTACGCCACCGGCCCCGGCCACGCGGTCGCGCTCACCCGGGGCCCGCACTCCGGCCGGCTGCTGATCCCGGCCAACCACTCCGCGGCCCCGCCCGCCGGCTCCCGCGACACCGGACAGGAGGCCAGGTACTACGGCGGCCACGCCCTCTACAGCGACGACGGCGGTCGCGACTGGCACCTCGGTTTCGTGGACGACGGATACGACGGCGTGACCAACGCCAACGAGACCAGCGCCGCCCAGCTCCCGGACGGCCGCGTCTACTTCAGCTCCCGGGACCAGAACGGCACCGCACCCGGCAACCGGCTCGACACCTACTCCAGCGACGGCGGCCGCACCCTGGACCGCCCCTACGCCGTCCAGCCGGCCCTGAACGCCGTTCCCGTGGTCCACGGCAGCGTCCTGCAGTCCCGGGGCTGGAGCGCGCCCCTGGTCTTCTCGGCGCCCTCCGTGCCGACCGCCCGCCGCGCCCTGGCCCTCTGGTCCAGCGCGGACGCCGGCCACACCTTCACCGGGCTCGGCACCCTCACGGCCCGCCCGGCCGCCTACTCCGACCTCGTCCAGCTCGCCCCCGGCACGATCGGCGTCCTCTACGAGACCGGCGCCAAAAGCCCGTACGAGTCCCTGGAGTTCCGCAGACTCCGCCTTCCCCAGCGGCCACCGGCGGCATGTCACGGGCGGGATCGCTGTCTCGTCCAAGGAGGTGCGAACCTTCCCTGACCGAGGAGCGGATGATGAACCTGGCCCTGTGGACCGCCGCCGGACTGCTGGCCGCCGTGGCCCTGCTCGGCGGTGTCACCAAGACGTTCGTGCCCAAGGAGACACTGGCCGCCGTGCACGGCGGGGGATGGACCGGGCAGGCCGGCACCGGCTTCGTGAAGACCCTCGGGGTTCTGGAAATCCTGGCCGCGGCCGGCCTGGTCCTGCCCTCCACGCTCGGCGTCGCACCGGTACTGGTGCCGGTGACCGCCGTCTGCTGGACGTTGCTGATGGCCGGTGCGATGATCACCCACGGCCGGCGCGGCGAGTTCGCGTTCGTGCTGCTGAACCTGGTCTACCTGGCCATCGCGGGCTTCATCGCGTGGGGGCGTCTCGTATGAGCAGAGCCGAGGAGTTCGAGGAGCTGCGGCCCCTGCTGTTCTCCATCGCCTACCGGGTCCTGGGCAGCGTGAGCGAGGCCGAGGACGCCGTCCAGGAGACCTGGCTGCGCTTCTCGGCCTCCCCGACCCGGCCCAGGTCGGTCAAGGCGTTCCTGTCGGCCACGGTGACCCGGCTCTCCATCGACGTGCTGCGCTCCGCCCGGGTCCGGCGGGAGGCGTACGTCGGGCCGTGGTTCCCCGAGCCGCTGCTCGCCGACCCCTACGAGGACCCGGCGCGGTCGGCGGAGCTGGCCGACTCCGTGTCGATGGCGGCCCTGCTGCTGCTCGAACGCCTCAGCCCGCTGGAGCGGGCCGTCTTCGTGCTGCGGGAGGTGTTCGACTTCGGTTTTCCCGAGATCGCCTCGGCGGTGGGGCGTTCGGAGGCGGCCTGCCGCCAGCTGGTGGTACGGGCGCGGCGCCACATGAGCGAGAACCGGCCCCGCTTCGAGGCGGACCGCACCGAGCGGGAGGAACTGGCGTCCCGGTTCTTCGACGCCCTCCGCGAGGGCGACGTCACCGGGCTGCGGGAACTGCTCTCCGCCGATGTGTCGATGGCCGGCGACGGCGGCGGCAAGGCACCGCAGCTGGCCCGGGCGGTCATGGGCGCCGAGCACGTGTCCCGGGTGCTCGGCACCGTCTTCCCCCGGCTGGCCCTGCTCGACGTGACGTTCGAGCCGCACCAGGTCAACGGCCAGCCGGGCGCGATCTTCCGCGACCGGGAGGGCAAGGTGCTGCACACCATGACCCTCGACGTGCTCGACGGACGGATCCAGGCGATCCGTCTGGTGATCAACCCCGACAAGCTCGGGCACATGGGCCCGGTCGCGGACGCCTGGGCGGTCCACCACGAACTGCGCCGGACCCACCGGAGCCCGCGATGAGCGCCCTGCGCCGCTTCAGCGCCGGCGGGCACCCGAACCGAGCAGCCCGGCCGCGGCCAGGAACTTGCCGACCCGCTCGACCTCCTCGCCGGACAGCGGCACCTGCGGCTCGGCGGTCACCGGGCAGTCGATGACACCCCGCAGATGCAGGGCCGCCTTGAACGCGCCCAGCGCCGCCGAGCTGCCGCCCATCCGCGCCGGGGCGCCGGCACCGACGATCCCGAACAGGGCGCACAGCCGCTCCTGTTCGGCCCGCGCGCCCTCCCAGTCGTCCGCCCGGCACTGGCGGTAGAGGCGCACGTAACCGTGCGGGTCGACGTTGGCCAGACCCGGCACGGCCCCGTCGGCACCCAGCGCCAGGGCGGAGTCGGCCACCAGCTCGGAGCCGGTCAGCACGCTGAACCCGGGGTGGGTACGGGCACCCGTGACGATGTCCCGGAAGGCCGCCAGGTCCCCGCTGGAGTCCTTGATCCCGGCCAGTACGCCGTCCCCGGCCAGGCCCAGCACCAGATCGGCGGGGAGCTTGGTGTGCACGGCGACGGGGATGTCGTAGGCGATCACCGGGACCGGGCTGGCGGCGGCGATCCGGCGGTAGTGGTGGACGATCTCCGAAGGATGGGTGCGGGCGTAGAACGGAGCGGTGACGACGACGGCCTGCGCGCCGGCCGCGGTGACCGCCGAGACGTGCTCCAGGACCCGCGGGGTGGTCATGTCGATCGCACCCGCGAGGACGGGCAGCTGACCGCCCACGTGCGCGGTGACGGCCTCCACCACCCGCCTGCGCTGCCCGTCCGTCAGGAAGGCCGCCTCCGAGGTCGAGCCGAGCAGGAACAGCCCGTGCACCCCCGCCTCCACCAGAAAGTCCACCAGGCGCAACAGCGAGGGCACATCCACCTCGCGCTCCGGCGTGAGAGGGGTGCAGACGGGCGGGACGACACCGGTGAGCTGCATTGATCTGTTCGCCTCCGTGGCGCTGTGAGCCGATGTCGAGACCGCGACCGTGCTCGGCCCTTCGGGCCTCCGCGCGCTCGCGCTCACGACATCGGCGCGCCTCTCCGGCTCACCGGATGCGGGGAAGGTCATTCAGGGCTCCTGGCGAGCTAGGTCTCGGGTCGACGTGTCCTCCTCCACAGGATGGTGACAACGGTAGCGGTGTCCTGGCTGCGACGCGGCCGAGAAGTCCGGCATCACCCGGGCGCACACCTCGGCGGCCTTCCAGCAGCGGGTGCGGAACGGGCAGCCGCTCGGCGGCCGGGTCGCCGAGGGCACCGGCCCGCTCAGCGGAATCGGTTCGATCGGGTCCAGCAGACCGGGCGTCGCCGAGAACAGGGCACGGGTGTACGGGTGCCGGGCGGCGTCGGTGACCCGGTCGGCCGGGGTCTCCTCCACGATCCGGCCGAGGTACATGGTGATCACCCGGTCGCTCATCCGCCGTACCGTCTGGATGTCGTGCGAGACGAACACCAGGGCGAGGCCGAGACGGTCCTTCAGGTCGAGCAGCAGGTTGAGGATCTGCGCCCGCACCGAGACGTCCAGGGCGCTGGTCGGCTCGTCGGCGACGACCAGCGCCGGGTCCAGGGCGAGCGCGCGGGCGATGGCGACGCGCTGCCGCTGCCCGCCGGACAGCTGCCCGGGCAGGGCGTCGGCCAGCGCCGGAGGCAGGCCCACCAGGGTCATCAACTCCCGGACCCGGTCCTCCCGTTCCGCCCGGGTGCCGCGCTGGTGGACGTCCAGCGGGTCCCGCAGGACACGGCGGACCGTCAGCCGGCGGTTCAGGGCGGTCGACGGGTCCTGGAAGATCATGCCGGTACCCGCGCCGACCGTGGCCCGGCGCTCCGCGGACGACATCGCCCACAGGTCCCGGCCCCCGAACGACACCGTCCCGGAGACCGGCCGCTCGATGCCCACCAGCACCTTCGCCAGCGTCGACTTCCCGCACCCCGACTCGCCGACCACACCGACCGTCTCACCGGCCGCGACGCAGAGATCGGCGCCGGTCAGGGCGTACACCCGGTCCCGCCGCAACAGACCGCCGCTGCGCGCCTTGTGCACGACGTGCGCGTCCCGCACCTCCACGACAGCGGTCACTGCAGGGCCTCCTCGCTCTCCGCGGACGTCAGCTCCACCGCCGGATGGTGGCAGGCGGCCGTGTGGGCCGGGGTGCCCGTGAGAACCGGGGCGGCCCGGTGGCACACCTCGGTGGCGAGCGGGCAGCGGTCGGCGAACCGGCATCCCGCCGGGAAGTCGGCGGGCGCCGGTACGACCCCCTTGATCTGCGTCATCCGCTCCTCGGCCGACTCCAGCGAGAGCACGCTGCCGAGCAGCCCGCGCGTGTAGTGGTGGGCCGGCGCCGCCACCAGGTCCGCGGTCACCCCGGTCTCCACGATCTGCCCGCCGTACATCACCACCACCCGGTCGGTGATGTCGGCGACCAGCGCCAGGTCGTGGGAGACCAGGATCAGTGCGAAGCCCAGCTCCTTACGCAGCCTGAGCAGCAACTCCATGACCTGCGCCTGCACGGTGACGTCCAGGGCGGTGGTCGGCTCGTCGGCGACGATCAGCTTCGGCTCGCGGGAGAGGGCCATGGCGATGAGCACGCGCTGGCGCTGCCCGCCGGACAGCTCGTGCGGATAGCTGCGCAGGGTGCGCTCCGGGTCCAGGCCGACCAGCGACAGCAGTTCCCGCGGGCTGCGGCGGCCACCGCGCCGGACGAGCTGTCTCAGCTGGGCGCGGATGGTCATGGCCGGGTTCAGCGAGGACAGGGCGTCCTGGTACACCATGGCCATCTCGTGGCCGAGCAGCCGCCGCCGCACCCGCATCGGCTCGGCGAGCAGATCCCGCTGCCGGAACCGCACCTGGCCGCTCACCCGGGCGCCCTTCGGCTGGAGCCCCATGACCGTGAGCGCGGTCAGTGACTTCCCGCACCCCGACTCGCCCACCAGGCCGAGCACCTCCCCGGGGTACACCTCGAAGCTGACCCCGGCCACGATGTCGACGCCCCGGTGCCGGCCCGGGAAGCCGATGGCGAGGTTCTCCACGGCGAGCACCGGCTGCCCGCTCCGGCCGGGCAGTGGCCGGGCCCGGGAGCGCAGCCGCCGGGCGGCCTCGGTCAGCCCGGGGAGCGGGAGCACCTCGCCGGTACCGGGCTCGGGCGTCTGAAGCCGGTCCTCCGGCGCCCGCACCTCCCTCGGAGCCGGCGCGGCCCACGCGTCCGACACGCCCTCGGAGAGGACGTTCAGCGACAGCACGGTGAGCAGGATCAGCAGTCCGGGGAAGACGGTCGCCCACCAGCCGCCCGTCAGCACCATGTTCTTGCCGTCGGCGATGACACTGCCCCAGGAGGGGTCCGGGGGCCGTACGCCCGCGCCGATGAAGGACAGCGACGCCTCGAAGACGATGGCCTCGGCGACCTGGACCGTGCAGAACACCAGCACCGGGGCGGCGCAGTTGACGGCCACGTGCCGCAGCACGATGTGCGGGGTACGGGCCCCGATCACCCGTTCCGCCGTGACGTAGTCCTCGCCGTACTGATCCAGCACGTTGGCCCGCACCACCCGCGCCACCGGCGGCGTGAACAGAAAGGCGATCGCGCAGATCAGCACGCCGATCCCGCCGCCGAACACGGCGACCAGCACGGCCGCCAGCGCGATCCCCGGGAACGCCATGACGACGTCCAGGCAGCGCATCACCGTCTCGTCGACCGCCTTGCGGGAGGTGGCGGCGAGCGCCCCGATGACGGCACCGACCACGAGCGCGAGCGTGGTCGCGCCCAGCCCGATGGCCAGCGACCACCGGGCGCCGTACATCAGCCGGCTCAGGATGTCCCGGCCCAGGCTGTCCTGCCCCATCCAGTGCGCGGCGGACGGCGACCCGGTCCCGCCGACCGGGTCCTGCTGGTCGAGCGGGTCGTCCGGCGCCAGCACCGGCGCGAGGACGGCGGCCAGGACGACCAGGGCCAGGAAGCAGACGGCCACCGTCGACGACAGCGGCAGCCGGCGCGGGCCGCGCAGCCGGACGCCGGGCCGGGACAGCCGCTTCGTCAGGCTCGCGCGCGTGACCATCAGCCCGCCCTCAGTCGTGGGTTGACCAGCAGATACAGAATGTCGATGACGAGGTTGACGACGACGAACCCGGTGGCCGTGGTCAGGACGACCCCTTGGACGACGGCCGGGTCGCCGTTCTTCACTGCGTCGATCATCAGCTTGCCCATGCCGGGCAGCGAGAAGATCGTCTCGATCACGACAGCGCCGCCGAGCAGGTAGCCGACCCGCAGACCGAGCACGGTCAGCGGATTGACCAGGGCGTTCCGCAGCACGTTCCGGCCGACGACGACCCGGGGCGGCAGCCCGCTCCCGATGGCCGTACGGACGTAGTCCTTGTCCAGCTCCTCCACCACGGACGTCCTGACGATCCGGGTCAGCTGGGCGGCGACCGGCAGGGACAGGGCGAGCGCGGGCAGGGCCATCGTCTTCAGCCAGCCGGCGACGGAGTCGGCGGGGTTGATGTAGCCGCCGGTCGGGAACCAGCCCCGGTCCACGGCCAGGTACTGGATCATCAGCAGCGCCAGCCAGAACCCCGGCGCGGCGACCCCGACCAGCGAGACGACCCGGATGAACTGGTCCGGCAGCCGGTCCCGGTACACCGCCGCCGTCACTCCGCCGGCCAGCGCCAGCACGACCGCGACGGCGAGGCCGAGGAAGGTCAGCTGGAGGGTGAGCGGCAGGGCGGTGGTGACCTGGTCGACCACCGGGGCACGGGTGAGGGCGCTGGTGCCGAGGTCGCCGTGGAGCAGATCGCCGACGAAGTGGACGTACCGCACCGGCAGCGGGTCCAGCAGCCCGTTGCGCTCCCGGAAGTCGTGCAGCTGCCGAGGGGTCGGATTGGCGCCCTGGAAGAACGCGGACGCCGGGTCGACGTCCGAGAACCGCATCACCAGGAACACGAACAGCACGATGCCGAGGAGCAGCGGCACGAGCAGGGCGGCCCGGCGGAGCAGGATCCGTACGACGGTCGTCATTCCGTCAGATCCACTGGGCCTGGAGGAGGTTGACGCCCGGGTACGGCTGCGCCCTTATCCCGCTGAGCTCGCGCGCGTCCCAGGCGGTCATCAGCTCGTTGTGGACGACCGGGTAGAGCACGGCCTGCTCGGCGACGACATCGACGTAGTCCTGGACCATCGTCTTCTTCTTCGCGGGATCCGGCTCCCGGGTCGCCCGGTCCATGTCCTTGAAGAGCCGCTTGGCGACCGGGTCGCCGGCCCATCGTGTGTACTGCATCCAGAGGTTCTCGGGCCCGTAGTTGTAGTGCATGATCAGGTCGGCGTCGAGCCCGAACTGGTTCGGGTTGGAGGCCGCCGCCACCACCTGGTAGTCCTGCTTCTGGTCCATCTTGGTGAAGACGGCCGTGGTCTCCTGCGGCGCCAGCGTGGTCTCCACGCCGATCGCGTCCCAGGAGGACTTGACGGTCGGCAGACAGTCCACGATCCAACTGACGTTGACCGCGAGGATCTCGACCTTCAGATGCGACACACCGGCTGCCTCGAGCAGCGCCTTGGCCTTGCCGGGGTCGTAGTCGTAGACGGTCCTGGCCCGCCGGTAGCTGGGGTTGCCCTCGTTGAGGAACGAGGACGCGGGCTTCCCGTGCCCCTTCAGCGCGACCCGCACCATCTTCTCCGTGTCGATGGCGTAGTGCAGGGCCTGCCGCACCCGGACGTCGTCGAAGGGCTTGTGCTGGGTGTTGAACATCAGGAAGAGGTTGTTCATCCCGGCGCCGCCGGCCACCCTCAGGCCGCCCTGTTCCAGACGTGCGATGTTGGCGTAGGGGATGTTGTCGGCGATCTGCGCGCCGGCACCGGTCCCGGAGATCTTCGCGACGCGAGGGGCCGCGTCCACGATGGTCAGCCAGTTCATGCGCTTGAAGGCCGGCTTGCGGGGCCCGTTGTAGCCGGTGAACGCCTGGAAGGTGGTGTTCGACTTCGGGTGGTGGGCGGTCTGCCGGTACGGCCCCGAGCCCACGGCCAGCCCCTTGATCGCGTCGTCCCAGGCACCGGGCTTGGAGTAGACGTGCTTCGGCATGATCTTGGCGAGCGTGAGCCGCGACAGCCCGTCCGGGAAGGGGAACTTGAGCACCAGTTCGACGGTGTGTGCGTCGACCTTCCGTACCGACCCCAGCCAGGACGCGAAGAATCCCTTGGCGAGGGTCTGGGTCTTCGGGTCCAGGATCCGGTCGAAGACGAACACGACGTCGTCGGCGGTCACGGGCTTGCCGTCGTGGAAGGTGGCACCGGGGCGGAGGGCGAACCGCCAGCGGGTGGCGCCCGGATCCTTCGGCACCTCGGTGGCCAGCGCCGGATACGGTGCCCGGGTGATCGGATCGGTGTCCAGCAGCCCCTCGTAGATGTGGTTGTTGGCGGCCATCGCGAACGCCGACGCCGTCTGGGTCGGGTCCCAGCTGCCGTCGTTGCCGTAGCCGATGACGGCGGTCAGCGTCCGGTCCTTGCCGCTGCCACCGTTGCCGGTGTCGTTGGTCGACTCCGGTCCGGTGGAACAGCCCGCCAGCAGCGCGCCCGCACCCAGCGCTCCGGCGCCCTTCAGGAACGACCGGCGGCGCGGTGCCGGCACGTCGGGGTTCACGTCGTCGCGCACGGGTCCTCCAGCAGGTGGGTGGGGGAGGGGTGGGAGGTGAGATACGACGTCCTACGTCCTACGTCCGATCGGTAGCGCGACCATAAGAGGGGCTGTGGGGGCGGTCAAGACAGCGCACACGAATGGCCTAGCCGCCAGAGGTCGCACCACTGGAGGCCGGACGGCGGCCCGCACGGCCCGAAAAGCACCGGCGCCCGAGGGGGCCACAGGTGACCCTGACCCCGCTGGACGACACCGCCCCGTACGACGACCTCGACGCACGATGCGCCACCTCCGCCGCTGTAAGCGGCGCCTCTTCAACCCCGCGCCGAAGAACTCCCGGACCGGCTGCCGTGAACCGCTGGCCATAGCCAATCCCCGTGCTCCGCCATGCACTTGTAGGGCGCAGACACCTGTCGAGTGTAGACGCGGAGCGTCACTCTGGATGCACGAAGCGTGAAACCCGGACGGGAAGGGGAGCAGGGTGAAGGCGCGACGTACCACCCATGCGGCGCTGTGTGTCGAAGAGGCGGAGGAAACGTTGAGAGAATTGCGGTCGGCTCTCGAAAAGGCCGGAGTCGTTCTCCCGTCACGGGGGCTCGACCAGGTGAGTCTCGCGCGAGAGGCGCCCTGCCCGCCCGTGGAATCGGGACGCTGTTCCGTTACGACCGCACGCCGACTCGCGGCGGCGCCGGCGGGGGTGGCGCGGTGAAGCATGCCGTCGGCAGCCATGTGATGGACACCTGTACCGGCAAGGTCGGCATCGTCATGGGGCACGAGGGGCCGTACGTGCAGCTGAGACCGTACGGCGGCGGGCGGGAATGGGACGCCGAGCCGGGGGCGCTGCGCGGTGCCACCCCCGCCGAGCGGCTGAGCGCGGCGACCGCGTACGCCAACGCCCGCAGCCGCGGAGAGGCGCTCTAGCCACTCCCGCCATGGGCGAGAATGATGCCATGAGTCTGTTCCGCGACGACGGCATCGTGCTGCGCACCCAGAAGCTGGGTGAGGCGGACCGGATCATCACGCTGCTCACGCGCGGTCACGGCCGGGTACGGGCCGTGGCACGCGGGGTGCGGCGGACCAAGTCGAAGTTCGGAGCCCGGCTGGAGCCCTTCTCGCACGTGGACGTGCAGTTCTTCGCGCGCGGGAGCGAGCTGGTCGGGCGTGGTCTGCCGCTGTGCACACAGAGCGAGACGATCGCTCCGTACGGCGGCGGGATCGTCACCGACTACGCGCGGTACACCGCCGGCACGGCCATGCTGGAGACGGCCGAGCGGTTCACGGACCACGAGGGCGAGCCGGCCGTCCAGCAGTACCTGCTGCTGGTCGGGGGCCTGCGGACGCTCGCCCGGGGCGAGCACGCTCCCCACCTCGTCCTCGACGCCTTCCTGCTGCGCTCCCTGGCCGTCAACGGGTACGCGCCCACCTTCACCGACTGCGCGAAGTGCGGGATGCCCGGCCCGAACCGGTTCTTCTCGGTCGCCTCCGGAGGCTCCGTCTGCGTCGACTGCCGGGTGCCCGGCAGTGTCGTACCGTCCCCGCAGACCCTGGTGCTGCTGGGGGCGCTGCTTACGGGAGACTGGGAGACGGCGGACGCGTGCGAGGCGCGGTACGTCCGCGAGGGCAGCGGGCTGGTGTCCGCCTACCTGCACTGGCATCTGGAGCGCGGGCTGCGCTCCCTCCGGTACGTAGAGAAGTAGTCCACGGTCGAGGAGACGAGAAGCACATGGTCGTACGCGGGATCCTGGGGCGCCAGCGGCGCGAGTACAAGGCGCCGGAGCCGCATCCGTCCGGTGCCCGCGCGCCCAAGCTCCCGGGTGAGCTGGTGCCGAACCACGTCGCGATCGTCATGGACGGCAACGGGCGCTGGGCGAAGGAGCGCGGCCTGCCGCGCACGGAGGGGCACAAGGTCGGTGCGGAGCGGGTGCTGGACGTGCTCCAGGGCTCGATCGAGGTCGGTGTGCGCAACATCTCGTTGTACGCCTTCTCCACCGAGAACTGGAAGCGTTCGCCCGACGAGGTCCGCTTCCTGATGAACTTCAACCGCGACTTCATCCGCAAGACGCGGGACCGGCTCGACGAGCTGGGGATCCGGGTGCGCTGGGTGGGCCGGATGCCCAAGCTGTGGAAGTCGGTCGCCAAGGAGCTTCAGGTCGCCCAGGAGCAGACCAAGGGCAACGACCTGCTCACCCTGTACTTCTGCATGAACTACGGCGGGCGCGCCGAGATCGCCGACGCGGCGCAGGCCATCGCGGAGGACGTGAAGGCGGGCCGGCTCGACCCGTCGAAGGTCAGCGAGAAGACCATCCAGAAGTACCTGTACTACCCGGACATGCCGGACGTCGACCTGTTCCTGCGTCCGAGCGGCGAGCAGCGCACCTCCAACTACCTTCTCTGGCAGAGCGCGTACGCCGAGATGGTCTTCCAGGACGTGCTCTGGCCCGACTTCGACCGCCGTGACCTGTGGCGCGCCTGCCTCGAGTTCGCCTCCCGGGACCGGCGCTTCGGCGGGGCCGTGCCGAACGAGGAACTGCTCGCCATGGAAGCCGCCATGAAGGGTGATTCCACCTCGTAGCCGCCCGGGGTTCACGCGGGCCGCCGAGGATGCGGGACTCATGAGACGTCTTACCCCTGTCCTCGCCCTCGGCGCCCTGCTGCTCACCGCGCTGCCCGCGCACGCCGTCGACGGCCCCGCACACCGCGAGAGCTACGGCACGAAGGCGCCGTACGCGCCTCAGCAGGACCGGCACGGCTACCAGCGGCCCCCGGCCGGGTTCGCACCGGTCTTCACCGAGAACGTCTCCCGGCACGGGTCCCGGGCGGCCACCGACAGCGAGGACGGGGACCTGATCCTCGCGCTGTGGGACAAGGCCCGGGCCGAGGGGCAACTCACCGGTGCGGGAGAGGAGTTCGGGCCGAAGGTCCGTGCTCTCCAGGTCGCCATGGCGCAGGTCGGCTACGGCAACCTCAGCGGGCGCGGCCGGCAGGAGCTGGCGGAGGCGGCCGTGCGCATGGAGCGGCGGCTGCCGTCGCTGTTCAAGAGGATCGCCGACGACGGGGAGAAGATCGACGTCGTCAGCTCCGGGCAGGGGCGGGCCGTGGACAGCGGCACCGTGTTCGTGCAGTCCCTCGCCGCGGCCGATCCCGAGCTGAAGCCGCTGATCGGGCCGGGCCGCACCGACAGGGACCTGCTGTACTTCCACAAGGCGGCGGGCGGTGCGGCCTACCGGGAGTACATCGAGAACGACCAGCGCCTCAAGGACACCCTGAAGGGCGTCACCGGTCAGCCGCGGACCGCGAAGGCCGCCCGGCGCGTTCTGCGGGGGATCTTCACGGAGTCCTTCGTCGCGCGGATCACGGACCAGGTGGGTGCCGCCCGGGCCGTCTACAACCTGTACGCGATCGCCCCGGCGATGAGCGAGGAGAGCCCGGACGGCGAGGGCTGGGGCATGGAGCGGTACGTCTCCCGCAGGGACGCGGCCTGGTTCGGCTACCTGTCCGATGCCGAGGACTTCTATGAGAAGGGTCCCGGCTTCTCCGGCAGCGACATCACGTACAAGATGGCCGGTGTCCTCCTGGACGACCTCTTCGAGCAGGTCGAGGCCAAGCGGGGCGGTACCGGCGTCCTGGGCGCCGAACTCCGGTTCACGCACGCTGAGGAGATCATTCCGCTGGCCGCGCTGATGGGGTTGCCGGGCAGCACGGAGCCGGCGACGCCGGGGGAGGCGTACACGTACGCCGACAATCCCTGGCGGGGTGCCGCCGTGGCCCCGCTGGGCGCGAACATCCAGTGGGACGTCTTCGCGAAGGGCAGCCGTTACCTGGTCCGCATGCTCTACAACGAGAAGGAGACCGCGTTCAAGGCGGGCTGCCGTCCCATCGCCAAGGGCAGCGCCTTCTACGACCTCGACGAGCTGGAGCGCTGCTTCGGGCGGAGCTGAGCCGGGGCGGCCGGGCGGGGCGGGACGCTCACCCGCGCTCGCGGGGTGCCGCTGCGCCCACCCGTGCCGCCCCAGCGGCACGACTGCCCGCAGCGACACCGCTGCCACGCAACCAACGCTCTGCAACCCCCCAGGAGCGCGACAGCACTACGCAACCAACGGCTCTGCAACCCCCTAGGGGCCCGGGGAACTGCGCGACCGGCCACAACGGACCCGCACTCGGCGACGGTCCGCACCGCCGGCAGCACTACCCAGCCGAGGGTCCGGCAACCCCCTAGGGGCGCGGGGAACTGCGCGACCGGCCACAACGAACCGGCACCCGGCGACGGTCCGCACCGCCGGCAGCACTGCGCAACCAACGGTTCTGCAACCCCCTAGGGGCGCGGGGAACTGCGCGACCGGCCACAACGGACCCGCACTCGGCGACGGTCCACGCCCCCCGGCGCTCACTCGGTGACGGTCCACACCCCCCCTGGTGCTCAATCCGCCGCGCAGTCCGCGCACGTGCCGAAGATCTCCACCGTGTGGGCCACGTTGACATAACCGTGTTCCGCGGCGATGGCCTCGGCCCACTTCTCCACCGCCGGGCCCTCCACCTCCACCGCCTTGCCGCACGTGCGGCAGACCAGGTGGTGATGGTGCTCGCCGGTCGAGCAGCGGCGATAGACCGACTCGCCGTCGGACGTGCGCAGGACGTCGACCTCGCCGGCCTCGGCGAGGGACTGGAGGGTGCGGTAGACCGTGGTCAGACCGACCGAGTCGCCCTTGTGCTTCAGCATGTCGTGCAGATCCTGCGCGCTGCGGAACTCGTCGACCTCGTCGAGGGCCGCCGCCACGGCTGCACGCTGTCGGGTCGCGCGGCCCTTCACGGGCGGTCCAGCGGTCGTCACCGTTGCCTCCTCACGTCTGGCGTCTGCCGGGCCATTGTGCCAGTCCGGGCTGTCCGCGGTCAGACGCCGATCTCCTCCCCGGCCTCCCGCGAAGCCGGAATCGAGCACTCCGCCGGGTCCCCGGCGGGCTCCGCCGCGGCCGCCGCACGGGCGCGTCGCCGGGCCAGCGGGGTGGCCAGCACGGTCAGCGCGATGAACGCGGCGATGGTCAGCAGGACGATCGTGGCGCCGGGCGGGACGTCCTGGTAGTAGGAGGTGATCGTGCCGCTCACGGTCACGGCCACCCCGATCGCCACGGCGATCACGAAGGTGACGGTGAAACTGCGGGTGAGCTGCTGCGCCGCCGCCACGGGCACGACCATCAGCGCGGACACCAGCAGCAGGCCGACGACCCGCATGGCGACCGTGACGGTCACGGCGGCGGTGATGGCCGTCAGCAGGTTCAGGGCGCGCACCGGCAGGCCGGTGACCCGCGCGAACTCCTCGTCCTGACTGACCGCGAACAGCTGGCGGCGCAGGCCCAGCGTGACCAGCAGCACGAAGGCCGCCAGGACGCAGATCGCCGTCACGTCGGACCGGGACACCGTCGACAGCGAGCCGAACAGGTACGAGGTCAGGTTCGCGTTGGAGCCGCCCGGCGCGAGGTTGATCAGCATCACCCCGCCGGCCATACCGCCGTAGAACAGCATGGCCAGCGCGATGTCGCCGCGGGTCCTGCCGTACCAGCGGATCAGCTCCATCAGGACCGCGCCGAGCACGGAGACGGCCGTCGCCATCCACACGGGGGACGTGGACAGCAGGAAGCCGAGGCCGACGCCGGTCATGGCGACGTGCCCGATGCCGTCGCCCATCAGGGCCTGGCGGCGCTGGACCAGGTAGATGCCGACCGCGGGCGCGGTGATGCCGACCAGGACGGCCGCCAGGAGCGCCCGCTGCATGAATTCGTAGGTGAGGAAGTCCATCAGCTCAGCAGTCCCGTGCGGATCGGTTCGGCGCCCGCGGGTGCGTGCGGGTGTACGTGGTCGTGGCCGGGCAGCGCGTGCTGGCCGACCGCCCGTGGGGGCGGGCCGTCGTGCAGCACGCAGCCGTCGCGCAGGACGACCGCCCGGTCGATCAGGGGTTCGAGCGGACCCAGTTCGTGGAGCACCAGGAGGACCGTCGTACCGGCCTCGACCTGCTGCCGCAGCGTCCGTGCCAGCACCTCCTGGCTGGCCAGGTCGACGCCCGCCATCGGCTCGTCCATGATCAGCAGTTCGGGCTCGGCGACCAGTGCGCGGGCGATCAGCACCCGCTGGTGCTGGCCGCCGGAGAGGGCGGTCACCGAGTCCTTGGCGCGGTCGGCCATGCCGACCAGCTCCAGGGCGTGGCGGACGGCCTCCCGGTCGGCCTTGCGGAAGAGGCCGAAGCGGGTGCGGGAGAGGCGGCCCGAGGAGACGATCTCGGTGACCGTCGTCGGGACGCCGCCCGCGGCGGTCGTCCGCTGCGGTACGTAGCCCACGCGGGCCCAGTCCCGGAAGGACCGGCGCGGGGCACCGAACAGCTCGACCGTGCCGCCACTGACCGGCACCTGGCCGATGATCGTGCGGACCGCCGTGGACTTGCCGGAGCCGTTCGCGCCCAGCAGCGCGACGACCTCGCCGCGGCCGACGGTGAGGTCGATGCCGCGCAGGACGGGGCGCGCGCCGAGTTCGGCGGTCACCTTGCGCAGGGTGATGACGGGTTCGCCGGTCATCTTCTCTCCCGTGCCGCTCACTTGGCGCCCAGGGCTTTCCGGAGGGCCTTGAGGTTGGCCTCCTGGACCGCGAAGTAGTCCTTGCCGCGGGACGTGCCGGTGATGCCCTCGATCGGGTCGAGGACGTCGGTCCTCAGGCCCGCGTCGCCCGCGATGGTCCGGGCGGTCTTGTCGCTGACCAGCGTCTCGTAGAACACGGTGCTGACGCCGTCGGCCTTGGCCATGCTCTCCAGCTCCCGGACCCGGGCGGCGCTCGGCTCCGACTCGGGGTCGAGGCCGCTGATGGCCTCCTCGGTGAGGCCGTAGCGCTCGGCGAGGTAGCCGAAGGCGGCGTGCGTGGTGACGAAGACCTTGCTCTTGGTGTGCGCGAGTTCCTGCTTGAACCGGAAGTTCAGGGCGTCCAGCTCGCCGACCAGTTTCACGGTGTTCTTCCGGTAGTCGGCCGCGTGCTCGGGGTCGGCCTTCTCGAAGGCCGTGCCGACGCCCTGGGCGACCTGGGCGTACCGCTGGGGGTCGAGCCAGATGTGCGGGTCCTTGCCGCCCGCCCCTTCCTCGCCGTCGTGGGTGTCGTGCTCGGCGACGTGGCCGCCGACCTCGTTGCCGTGGTTCTCCAGTGTGGTCAGGGAGGCCGCGTCGATCTTCGTCTCGACCGGGGACTGGGCCACGGCCTCGTCGACGGAGGGCTGGAGGCTCTTCAGGTACAGGACCGCGTCGGACTCCTCCAGCGCGGCGATCTGCCGGGGGCTGATCTCCAGGTCGTGCGGTTCCTGGCCGGGGGAGGTGAGGGTGGTGACGTGGACGTGGTCCCCGCCGATCCGCTCGGCCAGGAAGGCCATCGGGTAGAACGACGCGACGACGTCGAACTTGCTGGTGTTGGCCGCTGCCGCGGTGTCCCCGGAGCACGCGGTGAGCGTGCCGGTCCCGAGCGCGGTGACCGCGGCTACCGCGGCGGCGGGTATGAGGCGTCGTCGTACGTTCATGACAGTCATTTTCAACAAATATGGAAACCGTTGTCAACAACGCTCGTCAGGCGGTCTGAGCGGGGGCCGATTTGGTCGTGGGGGAGCCTGCGCCGGTAACCTGAATCATTCGCTGGAAGCATCTCGCTTCAACGCCCGTCGTCGTAATGAAGAGAGCACCGTGGCCGCCGACAAGATCGACACCATCGTCAGCCTGAGCAAGCGCCGTGGCTTCGTTTTCCCGTGCAGTGAGATCTACGGCGGACAGCGTGCCGCCTGGGACTACGGACCCCTGGGTGTCGAGCTCAAGGAGAACATCAAGCGCCAGTGGTGGCGCTACATGGTGACGTCGCGCGAGGACGTGGTCGGTATCGACTCGTCCGTCATCCTGGCCCCCGAGGTCTGGGTCGCCTCCGGCCACGTCGCCACTTTCACGGACCCGCTGACCGAGTGCACCTCGTGCCACAAGCGGTTCCGCGCCGACCACCTGGAGGAGGCGTACGAGGAGAAGAAGGGCCACGCCCCGGCGAACGGCCTGGCGGACATCAACTGCCCGAACTGTGGCAACAAGGGCCAGTTCACCGAGCCCAAGCAGTTCTCCGGTCTGCTCTCCACCCACCTCGGCCCGACCCAGGACTCCGGCTCCGTGGCGTACCTGCGCCCGGAGACCGCCCAGGGCATCTTCACCAACTTCGCCCAGGTGCAGACCACTTCGCGCCGCAAGCCGCCGTTCGGCATCGCCCAGATGGGCAAGTCCTTCCGCAACGAGATCACGCCGGGCAACTTCATCTTCCGCACCCGCGAGTTCGAGCAGATGGAGATGGAGTTCTTCGTCAAGCCGGGCGAGGACGAGCAGTGGCAGGAATACTGGATGGAGCAGCGCTGGAACTGGTACCGGGGCCTGGGTCTCCGTGAGGAGAACATGCGCTGGTACGAGCACCCGAAGGAGAAGCTCTCCCACTACTCCAAGCGCACCGCCGACATCGAGTACCGCTTCCAGTTCGGCGGCAGCGAGTGGGGCGAGCTGGAGGGTGTCGCCAACCGCACCGACTACGACCTCGGTGCCCACTCCAAGGCGTCCGGCCAGGATCTCTCCTACTTCGACCAGGAGGCCCAGGAGCGCTGGACGCCGTACGTCATCGAGCCGGCGGCGGGCGTCGGCCGCACCATGCTGGCCTTCCTGCTCGACGCCTACGTCGAGGACGAGGCGCCGAACGCCAAGGGCAAGATGGAGAAGCGGACCGTCCTGCGGCTCGACCACCGTCTGGCCCCGGTGAAGGTCGCGGTGCTCCCGCTGTCCCGGAACCCGGAGCTGTCCCCGAAGGCCAAGGGTCTCGCGCAGGCGCTGCGGCAGAACTGGAACATCGAGTTCGACGACGCCGGCGCCATCGGCCGCCGCTACCGCCGCCAGGACGAGATCGGTACGCCGTTCTGTGTGACCGTCGACTTCGACACGCTCGAGGACAACGCCGTCACCGTGCGTGAGCGTGACTCGATGAAGCAGGAGCGGGTCTCGCTGGACCAGATCGAGGGTTACCTGGCCCAGCGCCTCGTGGGCTGCTGACCTCGGCTGCCCTTGCCGCCCCGGGGGCTCCGCCCCCGGATCACCGGCCGACGCCCACCCTCCATCCGACTCGGTCGGCTGGAGGGTGGGCGCTTTGCGTGGGGTGGTGTGCGTCGGAAGAGGCGCGGTCCGCCGCGGGTCAACGGCCCTGCAGCGCCTTGACGTTGTCGCCGAAAGTCCAGTTCTTCGAGCCGTCCCAGTTGACGGACCAGGTCATCAGGCCCTTGAGTGACGTGCCGTAGTGCTTCCACGCCTGGGAGACGAGGGACGGGGACATGTAGCCGCCGCCCGCGCCGGGCTGCGCGGGCAGGCCCGGGACCTGCTTGTCGTACGGCACCCTGACCGTGGTGCCCTGGACCACGAGTCCCTTGTTCAGGCAGTCGGTCTGCGCGGTGAAGCCCTGCACCGTGCCGGCCGAGTAGGAGTCGCCGGAGCAGCCGTACATGCTGCCGTTGTAGTACTGCATGTTCAGCCACCACAGGCGGCCGTTGTCCGCGTACTTCTTGACGACCGGCAGGTAGGCGCCCCAGATGGAGCCGTAGGTGATGCTGCCGCCGGTCACATAGGCCGTCTCGGGGGCCATCGTCAGGCCGAAGTTCGACGGCATCTGCGCGAGGACCCCGTCGATGATGCGGATCAGGTTGGCCTGGGACGCGGACAGCTGGTTGATGTTCCCGCTGCCCGTCAGGCCCGTCTCGATGTCGATGTCGATGCCGTCGAAGTTGTACTTCTTCAGGATCGGGACGATCGTCGCGACGAACCGGTCGGCGACGGCCGAGGACGACAGGTCGATGCCGGCCGCAGCGCCCCCGATGGAGAGCAGGATCGTCTGGCCGGACGCCTTGGCCGCGCACATCTCGGCGGGCGTGGCCACCTTCACGCCGGCGTCCATGCCGTCCTCCCACAGCGCCGTGCCGTCGGAGCGGATCACCGGGAAGGCCGCGTCGATCACGTTGTAACCGTGGGCGGGGAGGCGGGAGTCGGTGATCGGGGTCCAGCCGAAGGGCGGGTGGACGCCGTTGGCGGAGCCGTCCCAGTTCTCCCAGTAGCCCTGGAGCACCTTGCCCGCGGGCCGCGACTTCACCGCACAGGTGGCGGCGGCGGAGGCGGCGGGCGCGGTGGCGATCGCGAGCGGGGCGAGCGCGGCGGCGGTGAGGGCTGCGGTGAGCAGGCGCAGGGTGCGACGGAGCATCGGGCCTCCCGGTGGGGAATCGGTGAGGTGTCGTAGGCATGACAGTTCTTGGGCTTTCCCGCACAGTGCTCTGGTCCAGACCTCTCGTCAAGAGGTCTGGACCATTCTGTATGGATGACGAAGATGGAATGACAGATATTGAAATCTGTCAGCTGTCATGTCAGAGTGGGGGGCATGACGATGCGAACCCGAACCCTCGGAACCACCGGCCCCCAGGTCTCCGCCCTCGGCCTCGGCTGCATGGGCATGTCCGGCATGTACGGCGAGACGGACCGCGCCGAGTCGGTCGCCACCGTGCACGCCGCCCTGGAGGCCGGCGTGACCCTGCTCGACACCGGCGACTTCTACGGCATGGGCCACAACGAACTGCTGATCGGCGAGGCGCTGCGCACCGCCCCCGCCGCCCGGCGCGAGAACGCGGTGATCAGCGTGAAGTTCGGCGCCCTGCGCGACCCGGCCGGCGACTGGTCCGGCTTCGACGGGCGCCCGGCCGCCGTGAAGAACTTCGCCGCCTACTCCCTCCAGCGCCTCGGCGTCGACCACATCGACATCTACCGCCCCGCCCGGCTCGACCCGGACGTGCCGATCGAGGAGACCGTCGGCGCGATCGCCGAACTGGTCGAGAAGGGGTACGTCCGGCACATCGGCCTGAGCGAGGTCGGCGCGGACACCATCCGCCGGGCCGCCGCCACCGCCCCGATCGCCGACCTCCAGATCGAGTACGCGCTCATCTCCCGCAGCCCCGAGCGGGAGATCCTGCCCACCCTCCGCGAGCTGGGCATCGCCGTCACCGCGTACGGTGTGCTCTCCCGCGGGCTGATCTCCGGCCACCTCACGGCCGGCCGTCAGTTCGCCGCGCACGACTTCCGCGCCCACTCGCCCCGCTTCCAGGGCGACAACCTCCAGCACAACCTCACGCTGGTCGAGTCCCTGCGCAAGGTCGCCGAGCAGAAGGGCGCCACGGTCGCCCAGATCGCCATCGCCTGGGTGCTCTCCCGGGGCGAGGACATCGTGCCGCTGGTCGGCGCCCGCACCCGCGAACGGCTCCACGAGGCCCTGGGCGCCGTGGACGTGACCCTGGACGCGGCCGACCTCGCCGCCGTCGAGGCCGCCGTACCGGCGGACGCGGCGGCCGGCGAGCGGTACGCCCCCGCCCAGATGGCCATGCTCGACAGCGAGCGCTGATCCCGGTGCCGGGTACGGTCTAGGCATGCCACCGACCAGCGAGACCCTGACCGCCGAGCGCATCCTCGAAGCCACCGAGGAGGTGCTGCGCCGCCACGGCCCGGCCAAGGCCACCGTGGTCGACGTGGCCCGTGCGCTCGGCGTCAGCCACGGCAGCGTCTACCGGCACTTCCGGACCAAGGCGGCGCTGCGCGAGGCGGTCACCAAGCGCTGGCTGGACCGGACCTCGCAGAAGCTCGCCGGGATCGCCCTCGCCGAGGAGCGCGACCCGGAGCTGCGGCTGCGGGACTGGCTCACCGCTCTGTTCGCGGCCAAGCGGCACAAGGCGGGCGACGACCCCGAGCTGTTCGCCACCTACACGGTGCTCACCGACGAACTCGGGGGCGTGGTCTTCGAGCACATAGCGGATCTCACCGGCCAGCTGGCCCGGATCATCGCCGCGGGAGCCGGGTCGGGCACCTTCAGGGTGTCCGACCCGGCCACCGCCGCGCGCGCCGTCTTCCAGGCCACCGGCCGCTTCCACGACCCCTGCTACGCCCGGGAGTGGACCAGCCCCGGTATCGAGGAGGAGTTCACGGCAGTGGTGGACCTGGTGGTGCGGGGGCTCAGTGCACCCTGACGGTGACGGTGGGCGAATAGACCTTCCCGGCCTTGGTCACGCTCGCGACCCGCAGATGCTCGGTGCCCTTGGTGTTCAGCTTGGCCAGCAGGGCGTACGAGCTGCCGGTCTTGACCTTGGCGGTCGCCTTCAGGGACGTCCACTTGCCGGACTTCTCGTGCTGGAGCACCAGCGGGCTGCCCACCTTCAGACCCTTGGTACGTCCGATGATCTTGACCTGGCCACCGGCCTTCACCGAGGACTTGTCGGCGCGGGCGCTGATCGAGGCGGCGCCCGTGGAGCTCGGGCTCGGGCTGGTGTTCGTGACGTTCGGGCTCGGGCTGGTCTTCGTGGAGCTCGGGCTGGGGTTCGTGTTCGTGGAGTTCGGGCTCGGACTCGGGCTTGCGGCGAAGGCCCCGGCCGTCCCGCCGGAGAGCAGCGCCACGCACAGGGCACCGGAGCCGAGCGCACGGCCGTGGCGATGGTGGAGTACGGAGGTCATGTTTCGTCTCCCGTCGCTCGATGAACCTTTCCCAGGCTGGCCCGGGTTCGGCCGGGCGGCCACTCGGGAGGAGGCGCAGGACCGCGTGACATGCGGCACATCAGCAGGTCAGCCAGGCTTTCGGCAGCCGGGCCGGTTTCCCGGTCACCCCCGGCCGCACGCCGTGACCCGCCAGAAGTCCCGCATCAGCGGTGTCGGTGCCGGGCCCGTCATCGCCACCTGGCTGAGCAGGATCGCGACCTGGCCGGTGGCGGGCACGAGGTGGGCGGTGGTGCCCGTACCACCGACCCAGCCGTAACGGCCGGGGACGTTCCAGGGCTCGGCGGGGGTGATGTCGACCTGGCCGCCGTAGCCCCAGCCCTGGCCCTCCAGGAAGAGGGCGCCGATCTCCCGCTGGCCGGCGGTGAGGTGATCGGTCGTCATACGGCGCACGGAGGCGGGGGAGAGCAGGCGCCTGCCGTTCGCCTCGCCGCCGGCCAGCAGCATGCGGCAGAAGGCCAGGTAGTCGTCGGCCGTCGAGGCGAGACCCCCGCCGCCCGACGGGAACGCGGGGACGCGGCTCCAGTCGCCGTCCGGGGGGTCCGCGAGCTCCAGGGTGCCGTCGGCGCCGGGCCGGTAGTACGTCGTGAGCCGGTCCCGTTTCCCCGCCGGCACCTCGAACGCCGTGTCCTTCATGCCCACCGGCTCGAAGACCCGCTCGGCGAGGAACTCCGGGAGCGTACGGCCCGACACCCGCGCGACCAGCACGCCCTGGAGGTCGGAGGAGGTGCCGTACAGCCAGGCCGCGCCCGGCTGGTACAGCAGCGGGACCCGGGCCAGGTCGGCCACCCAGGCGTCGGGCGGCGGGTAGGCGTGCGGGGCGCGGCCGTCCTTCTGGACCTCGAACAGCGCCTCCACCGCCGGCAGGGAGAAGTCCGACGGGAAGCCCCAGCCGGTCCGGGAGGTGAGCAGGTCCTCCACCGTGATCGGCCGGTCCGCCGGCACCAGGTCGTCCAGCGGGCTCGACGGTGTCCGCACGACCAGCGGCTTCGCCAGCTCGGGCAGCCAGGTCCCGACCGGGTCCGTCAGGCCGACGAGCCCGTCCTCCACCAGCGTCAGCACCGCCGCCGCCGTCACCGGCTTGGTCAGCGAGGCGATCCGGAACAGCGAGTCGCGGGCCATCGGGGCCGAGCCGGTGACGTCGGCGTGGCCGACGGCCACCACCTCGACGTCGTCGCCGCGGAGGGTCAGGGCGACGGCGCCGGGCACGGTGCCGTCGGCCACGTACCGGCTCAGGGTGTCGTGCAGTGCGGTCATGGTTCTCGGCCCTCCGGTCGGTGCACGGTGTCGTGGGGGACGACTCCGGCCGCCGCCGGAAGTCATCGGCGCTCAGCGCGACGGCTGCCGGGGCACCGTCGGATCGATGGTCGCCTGGTGGGCACCGGCCAGGTGCTCCTGCGCCTTCAGCCACGGCAGGAACTGCGCGCCGCGCCGCCAACCGCAGGTCTCGCACCGGATCGTGCGCTGCACACCGGTCCGCAGCACCTGGACCGCGTGCTCCCGGCCGTGCCGGTCCCACCGGCTGACCCTGCTCGTGACGCTGTCCCTCGGCATGACACCCTCCCTCCCCGGGCCGGACCGCCCGGCCGCTAGGAGTGTGCGGCAGGACCGGCGTGCCCGGGGCGTGGTTCACGCCAAGGCGCCGGGCCGTGCCCCCGGTTCAGCCGACCGTCCGGGGCAGCCGCAGGCTCAGCAGGCCCGTCAGCACGATCCCGGCCAGCTGCACCAGCAGCGTGCTGACCAGCGCGTCCCGCATGCCCAGGTGCGGCACGAGGGTCAGGAACAGGGTGCCCAGCGTGGCCACGCCCAGCGCCAGCGCCGACTGCTGAGTGGTGACCATCACACCGCTGCCGACGCCGGCCCGGGCGGCCGGCACCTCGGACATCACGATCCGCAGCACATTGGGCAGCTGGAGGGCCTGCCCGGCACCGGCCACGGCCGCGCCCGGCAGCAGCGACCCGAAGCCGAGGTGCGGCCAGTCCCGCCAGGTGGCCAGCACGATCAGCAGCACGCCCACGCCCTGGAGCACGGATCCGGCGGTGACCACCCGGGTGCCGTAGCGGGCGATCAACCGGGGCCCGGCGAGCGAGACGACCAGGAACGCCACGGCCATCGGCGCGAGCGCGAGACCGGCCGGCACCGGACCGAGCCCGGCGCCCTGCTGGAGCGCCAGCGCGATCACGAACATGAAGCCGCTGAAGCCGATGGAGAACGGCACCATCAGCTCCAGACCGCGCCGCATGGACGGCACCCGGAACAGGCTCGGCGGCACCAGCGGGGTCCGCCCGGTCCGGTCCGCCCGCCGCTCCACCGCCCAGAACGCGGCCACGGCGAACGGGAACGCGGCCAGCGACAGCCAGGTCCACAGCGGCCAGCCGGCGGCCCGGCCCTCGGTGAGCGGCGCGAGCAGCGTCAGCAGGGACACCGCGAGCAGCACCGTGCCCGGCCCGTCGACGGGCTCCGGGTGCTGCGAGCGCGTCTCCGGTACGCATCGCGCGGCGAGCACGAGCCCCAGCACGACCACCGGCACGTTGACGAGGAAGACGGCCCGCCATCCGGTCCCGGCGACATCGGCGGCGACCAGTACCCCGCCGAGTATCTGCCCGGCCACCATGGACAGCCCGGCCGTGGCGCCGTACAGGCTCATGGCCTTCGCCCGGCGCGCGCCGCTCGTGGCGGCCTGGATGGTGGCGAGTACCTGGGGGAGCATCGCGGCGGCCGAGGCGCCCTGGGCGGCCCGGGCCGCGACCAGGCTCCAGGCGCCGGGCGCGAGCCCGCAGGCCAGCGAGGTGAGTCCGAACGCGGCCATTCCGCCGAGGAACAGCCGGCGCCGGCCGAACAGGTCCCCGAGCCGCCCGCCGAGCACGAGCAGTACGGCGTACGTGACCCCGTACCCCGCGACGACCAGCTCCAGCACGGCCTCGCCTGCGGCGAGATCGGTGCCGATGGCCGGCAGGGCGACGTTGACGATGAAGAAGTCGACCAGCGGCAGCGCCGCGGCGAGCAGGACGGTGAACAGCCCGGGTCCGCCGAGCGCGGGCGGCGCGCCCGTTGTCCGGACGGCGGTGACGGTGACGGTTTCCCTCATGTTCCCGAGCCTGCGCGAGTGCTCAGCCTGGTACCAGAGTCTGGTGATCCTGGTAGAAGAACTACCTGGCAACAGGCTGCCCGGCGGGGCACGCTGGGCGTATGACGACCACGGCCCAGGAGACCTCGCCCCAGCCGGCCCGGGGCGCTCAGATCCGCCGGCACGAACTGGCCGCGTTCCTGCGCAGCCGGCGGGAGCGCATCACGCCGGAGCAGGTCGGCCTGCCCCGCGGTGCCCGCCGTCGGACGCCCGGACTGCGCCGGGAGGAGGTCGCCCAGCTCTCCGCGGTCGGTGTCACCTGGTACACCTGGCTCGAACAGGCCCGCGACATCCAGGTCTCCGTACAGGTCCTGGACGCCTTGGCGCGCGCCCTGCGTCTGGACGCCAGTGAGCGTGCCCACCTCTTCCAGCTGGCCGGCGCGACCGACCCGACACCGGCCGCGAGCTGCCCGGGCGTCACGCCCGCCCTGCGCGAGATGCTGGCCCGGCTGGAGCCGATCCCGGCCTGTGTCCAGAACAGCCGGTACGACATCCTCGCCCACAACCGCACCTACGGCCGCCTCCTGGGCGACCTGGACGCGGTCCCGCCCGAGGACCGCAACTGCCTGCTCCTCGTCCACACCAACAAGGACTGGCAGGCGGCCGTCGTCCATCTGGAGGAGACCCGGCGCCTGATGGCCGCCCGGCTGCGCGCCTCCCTGGCCGGCCACCTCGGCGAGCCGGCCTGGAAGATGCTCCTCGGACGGCTGGAGGAGATCCCGGAGTTCCGCGAGAACTGGCAGCGGTACGAGGTCGTCGGCACCCGCTCCAAGACCAAGGAGTTCCTCAACCCGTACGTCGGCCACCTCACTCTGGAACACACCGACCTGTGGCTGGGGCCCCAGCTGGGCGCCCGGATGGTGACGTACACCCCGAAGAACGACGAGACACGGCAGAGGCTGGAGCGGCTCCTCGAGATCGCGTCCGGGACGCCGGTGCGCTGAGCGCCGGTCCGCCGCCCCCGCAGCGGTTTCAGGCCCGCTCGGAGGCTCCGACGGCCTCGCGGATCTCCGCCGACTCCAGCCTCCTGGCCGTCCGGTCGGCGGTGCGGCGGGCCCAGGGGCCGCTGGTCAGCAGGCCCAGAACCAGGACGGCCAGGCCACAGCCGGCGAGGATCCACCAGCCGGGGCGGGCCGCGGTGACGAACACCTCCCGGTACGGGGACGAGCCGATGCCGGAGGCCAGGACGGCGCCCACCACCGCGACGCCGAGCGTCTGGCCCAGCTGCCGGCTGGTGGAGGCGACGGCGGCGGCGACGCCGGCCTGGGTGCGCGGCATGCCGGACACTGCCGTGTTGGTGATCGGCGCGTTCACGAAGCCGAAGCCGATGCCGAACAGGACGTAACCGAGAACCAGCGTGGCGTTCGTCGTCTCCGCCTCGAAGGCCGCGAACAGGACGCCGCTCGCCGTCATCGCCGTACCGGCGATCAGGAGGGGCAGGCGGGGGCCGCGGCTGCCGATCAGGCGGCCGGACAGCGGGGCGCACAGGAACGTCGGCGCGGCCATCGGCAGCATCCACAGGCCCGCGTGCAGGGCGTCGAGTCCGCGCACGTTCTGCAGGTAGAGGGTGGAAAGGAACAGGAAGCCGCCCAGCGCCGCGAACGCGCTGATCGCTATCACCGTGGCGCCGCTGAACGGGGCCGAACGGAAGAAGCGCAGGTCGATGAGGGGTTCCACACGCCGGCGCTCGTACCACAGCAGGGCCAGCAGGGCGGCCACGGCGATCACGGCGAACGGTGTCACCGGGCCGGCGCCCGATGCCGGGGCCTCGATGATCGCGTAGGTCAGCGAGCCGAACAGGGCGATCACCAGCAGCTGACCGACCGGGTCGGGGCGGCGGGCCTTGGGCGCGCGGGACTCGGGCACGAAGCGGAGGGTGAGCAGGAGGGCGGCGAGGCCGACGGGGAGGTTGACCCAGAAGATCGAGCGCCAGCTCACCGACTGCACCAGCAGCCCGCCGACCAGCGGACCGGCCGCCATGGAGATGCCGACCACCGCGCCCCACACGCCGATCGCGCGGGCGCGCTCGCGGGCGTCGGTGAAGGTGTTGGTGATGATCGACATGGCGACCGGGTTGAGCATCGAGCCGCCCACCGCCTGGACCATCCGGAACACGATCAGCAGTTCCAGGCTGGGGGCGAGGGAACAGAGCAGGGAGCCGACGGTGAACACCACCAGGCCCGCCATGAAGACGCGTTTGCGCCCGATCCGGTCGGCCGTGGAGCCCGCGAGCATCAGCAGCGAGGCCAGGACGAGCGTGTAGGCGTCGATCGTCCACTGGAGACCGGAGGTGGTGGCGTGCAGGTCGCGCTGCATGGACGGCAGCGCCACGTTCAGCGCGGTGTTGTCGAGGCTCACGATCAGCAGGCTCATGCAGCAGATCCCGAGCACGAGCATGCGTCGGCGATGGCTCAACTCTGGCATGCGGCCCATCGTACGCCGATTTCAATAGTGCGGTTAACTAATGAGTGGTACATGATGTTCGGGGCACCGGCTCCCACCCGCCGCTCGGCCCCGTACCCGGGGCAGCCGCAGGCCAAGCAGAGCCGGCGCCACCCGCCCCGCCGCCGCACCGCCGGGACCACCGCCGGCGCCCGGCGCATCCCGGCCGGCCGGGTGAGGGACAATGGGTCCTTGCCCGTGTCCCTGTGCCGTCCATCCGTCCCGGAGCCCTGACGATGACCCACCCGCTCTCCATCGGCCCGCACGCCGTGACGCCGCCCGTCGTGCTCGCACCCATGGCGGGGATCACCAACGCGCCCTTCCGCACCCTGTGCAGGGAGTTCAGCGGCGGCAAGGGGCTGTTCGTCAGCGAGATGATCACGACCCGGGCGCTGGTCGAGCGCAACGAGAAGACCATGCAGCTGATCAAGTTCGACGCGAGCGAGCGCCCGCGGTCGATCCAGCTGTACGGCGTCGACCCGGCGACCGTCGGCAAGGCGGTCCGCATGATCGCGGAAGAGGACCTCGCCGACCACATCGACCTGAACTTCGGCTGCCCGGTGCCGAAGGTGACGCGCAAGGGCGGTGGGTCCGCGCTGCCGTACAAGCGGAACCTGCTGCGGGCGATCCTGCGGGAGGCCGTCTCCGGCGCCGGGGACCTGCCGGTGACCATGAAGATGCGCAAGGGCATCGACGACGATCACATCACGTTCCTCGACGCCGGCCGCATCGCCGTGGAGGAGGGCGTCACGGCGATCGCCCTGCACGGCCGCACCGCCGCCCAGCACTACGGCGGCACCGCCGACTGGGACGCCATCGCCCGGCTGAAGGAGCACGTGCCGGAGATCCCTGTGCTCGGCAACGGCGACATCTGGTCGGCCGAGGACGCGCTGCGGATGGTGCGTGAGACCGGCTGCGACGGGGTCGTCGTGGGGCGCGGGTGCCTGGGGCGGCCGTGGCTGTTCGCGGACCTGGTGGCGGCGTTCGAGGGGCGGCTCCAGGACGTCGCCCGTCCGACCCTGCGCGTGGTGGCCGACATCATGGTCCGCCATGCCCGTCTGCTCGGCGAGTGGATCGGTGACGAGTCCAAGGGCGTGGTCGACTTCCGCAAGCACGTCGCCTGGTATCTGAAGGGCTTCGCCGTCGGGTCCGAGATGCGCAAGAGGCTCGCGATCACGTCGTCGCTGGAGGAGTTGCGGGGCGGCCTGGACGAGCTGGACCTGGACCAGGCGTGGCCGGTCGGGGCGGAGGGGCCGCGGGGCCGGACGTCCGGCAACAACCGGGTGGTGCTGCCGGACGGGTGGCTGAAGGATCCGTACGACTGTGCGGGCGTGAGTGAGGATGCGGAACTGGACACGTCCGGGGGCTGAGCCGACGCCCTGTGCTGTCCGGTCCGGCTCGGCTCGGCTTTGTGAGGTGGCCGTCACGGGGCTCCGCCCCGAACTCCGCCAGGGGCTCCGCCCCTGGACCCCGCCTGGCCCACCCACCACCCGACTCGGTCGGCCGGGAAGTGGCCGTGCACCGGCTCGGCTCGGCATTGTGGGTGGCCGTCACGGGGCTCCGCCCCGAACACCGCCAGGGGCTCCGCCCCTGGACCCCGCCTGGCCCACCCACCACCCGACTCGGTCGGCCGGGAAGTGGCCGTGCACCGGCTCGGCTCGGCTCTGTGGGTGGCCGTCACGGGGCTCCGCCCCGAACACCGCCAGGGGCTCCGCCCCGAACACCGCCAAGGGCTCCGCCACTGGTCCCCGCCTGGCCCACCCCCCACCCGGCTCGGTCGGTCGGGAGGGGGCCGTCAACCGCTCGGCTCGGGCGGGTCGTTCGCGGGGGTGCTGTGGGGTCAGCCCTTCTTCGGGTGGGGTGTCGAGCCGTATGCCGTCAGGAAGCGGTCCCGGAAGGCGCTCATCTTCCACACCGGTGCGTCATGGGCGGGGCGCAGGCCGTCCGTCCAGCCCCAGTCGGCGATCCTGTCCAGCACCTTCGGGTCCTTGGCCACGACCGACACCGGAACGTCACGGCTGGCGTGGTTGCCGCTGACCCGGGCGATCGGCTGGTGGTCGCCGAGGAAGACCAGCACGGTGTCCTTGCTGCCGTAGCGCTCCAGCCACTCGGTCAGCGCGGTGACGGAGTACTGGATCGACTTGCCGTACTCCTCACGGGACCGGGTGGTGTCGGCGATGATGTCGGACGACTTGTTGCCCGCCGCCTCGATGCCCTTGAAGACCGAGCCGTCACCGAGCTGGTCCCAGCCGACCATCTTCGGGATGGGCGCCCACGGCTGGTGGCTGGAGGTCAGGATGAGCAGCGACATCCGCGACTTGCCGGCGGCCGGCCGCTTGCTGTGCACCCGCTCCTGGTACTGCTGGAGCGCGTACTGGTCCGGCATCGTCGACCAGCTGAACTTCGGCCCCTGGTAGCCGAGCCGGAAGGCGTTGTAGACCTTGTCGAGGCCGTACCACTTCTGCTCCGGCCAGCCCTTCTGCACACCCGGCATCACACCGACCGTGTCGAACGCGCCGGTCTTCTCGAAGGCGTCCGTCAGGCTCATGTGGTCGCTCGCCATGACGGTGCGGTAGCGCTGCTGGTTGCTGATCCACAGGCCCGACATGGTGGTCGAATGGCCCAGCCAGCTGCTGCCGCCGTAGGTCGCCGAGGTCAGCCAGCCGCTCTTGGCGTGGAAACCGGCCTTGGCCAGGGCCTTGGTGCGCACGTCCAGGGTCTTGTCCACCCCCGGCGCCATGATCGGGTCCTCGATCGCGCTGCGGCCGTAGCTCTCGATGAACGTGAAGATCATGTCCTTGCCGCGCAGAGCGGGCACCAGCTGGCTGCCCGGGGTGTTCCCGAAGGCGTCGACCCGGGCCACCTTCCGGAACTCCGCCTCGTCCTTCAGGGTGGCCGAGACCTGGTGGACCTGCGCCTGGAGCGCCGTCGCCGTCCGGTCGGAGGCGATCGGCACGCCCGCCACCTGTAGGCCGAGGGAGGAGCAGGTGATCCAGACCACCCCGGCGACCAGGGTGCCGCGGGTCGCGGTGCCGGGGTGCCGGGCCAGAAGGTCACCGAGCCGGACCACGGACAGCGCCAGCAGCACGAAGAGCAGCAGGATCAGGATGATCACGCCGGTCACGGCGGCCAGGGTGGCGGTGTGGCCGAGGGAGTCCTCCAGATACGACTCCGCGTCGCCGAACAGGCTCCAGTCGAGGATGACGTTGAACTTGCGGCCGAGATACTGGTTGAAGCCCATGTCGAGCGCGTTCAGCACGGTCATGGCGCCGAGCAGGACCCCGGACACCGCCGCCACCGCCACCCGGGGCCGGCGCGGCAGCGCGAGCAGCACGGCGGCCCCTACGACGGCTTCCGCCGGTATCCGCACGAACGCGCCGGGCTCGAGCCGGACGACGGAGTCGGGCATCACGAGGGCGGCGACGACGAGCGCGGCGGCGAGCACGTTGAGGGTGACGGACAGGGCCCGGGCACCGCGGGGATGCCGTTCCCGCCAGCGCCGGCTCCACGCGGACCAGAGGGCCCAGGGCGGGCGCCGGGAGGGGCGTGGGGCGGAGAGGGGAGCGGAAGCCTCCTCCGGCTCCGTTTCCTCTGTTGCCGGCTGGCGTGTGCTCATGTCCTGAGACAACCCGGAGTCCTTCCCTGCGCATCCCGTCGACCGTCCTCCCGTACGGCTCACCGACGACCGCTGTTCACCGCGCCCGGGCAAACACCTGGTCAATACGGCCGACGGCACGTCAGGCGGCCCAGGGGCGCGGGCCGTGGCGACACGCTCCGCCGCGCGTCCGCGCCCCCTGGGGGCGGACGCCGGTGGACGCCTCACGCTCGAAGACGGTGACCTGCCGGACGTGCGGTCGCAGGACGCCGGCGCGGACGAGACCGCCGCGACCGGCGCCCACAACGGCGGTGCGGGGCCGTCGAGTTGGACGCATGGGACTGTCTCTCGGCAGAGGGATGGATGGCCGGGAGGTCCGGCACCCAGCCAAGGAGACACAGCGATCCGGGGAGACACCGACGATCGATCAGAGTCCTGTGGGTACCTCCGCGCCCCTCCCGCACGGCGTCCGTTCCGGGCGCAAGGGGCGCGGGAGCGTCAACCCGTCATGTGCCGGTCCCGGCGCGGGGCGGCAGCGCCCTGCCGGCCCGCGGCCACGGGCGCGACCGGCGCCGATGGGCCGAGCACGTCAGGCGCCTCCCACGGCCGTCAACAGGGCAAGGGGCGCCGCCGCGGACCGGGCCTCCCGGCCGCACGCGTGCGGGTACGGCACCGGTTCGCTGTGCGTGTCCCGCCCGTACCCCGCCAGCACCTCCGGCAGCCGGTGCCCGGTCACCGTCGCCGCGTCGACCAGCGCGTGCGCCACCGTCCGGGCCTCGTCGTGCAGCCCGTACCGGGCCAGCCCCAAGGTGATCAGCGCGTTGTCATGCGGCCAGACCGAACCACGGTGGTAGGACAGCGGATGGTACGCCGGCTGCCCGGAGGCCACCGTGCGCACGCCCCAGCCCGAGAAGAAGTCCGGTTCCAGCAGCCGTCGGCCCACCACCTCGCCGTACTCCTTGTCCAGCAGTCCCGACCACAGCAGATGCCCGGCGTCGGAGGCCAGCGCGTCGATCTGGCGGCCCTGCCCGTCCAGCGCCAGCGCCGGGAAGGACCGCTCCGGCATCCAGAAGTCCCGTTGGAAACGGTCGCGTAGGTCGGCCGCCGCCTGCTCCAGCAGCGCGGCGTACGTCTCGTCGGCCCACACCGCGCGCGCCACACCCGCCGTGCGGCGCAGCGCGTCGTACGCGTAGCCCTGGGCGCCTGCCGCCATGACCGCGCCGGTGGGCCGGGTGCCGTCGGCGCAGCAGATCGCGCCGGGGGAGTCCTTCCAGTTCTGGTTGGCGAGGCCGCCCGCGTCGGCGCGGTAGACGAGATATCCGCGCGAGGTCAGCCCGCCGTGGTCGAGCATCCAGCCGACGGCGGCGCGGGCGTGCGGCTCCAGGCGGCGGGCCGGCTCGGCGTCGCCGGTCTGTTCGACGTACGCGCCGAGCAGGATCAGGAACAGCGGGGTGGCGTCGACCGAGCCGTAGTAGCGGCGGAACGGCACCTGGCCGAAGTGGGCCAGCTCCCCGTGCCGTACCTCGTGCACGATCTTGCCCGGCTGGGCGACCGGGGAGGCCCCGGTGCCGGTCGCCTGCGTGGCGGCCAGGGCGAGGAGGGTGGCGGCGGCCGGTCCGGGGCGGTAGGGCAGGGCGAAGAGGGAGGTGAGGAGCGCGTCGCGGCCGAGCAGGGTGAGGAACCAGGGGGCGCCGGCCGCGGGGACGCGCAGCTCCTCGCCGTCCGGTCCGGTGGCCGGGACCTGGAGCGCCGCCAGGTCGGCGAGGCCCCGGGCGCAGGCCGCGGCCAGCTCGGGCCAGCCGGCCGGGAAGGCCACGCCTTCCATGAACTCGTCCTCCGCCGCGCTGAGTTGGCGGCGTACGGCGGCGGGGTCGCGGGGCACGCGCAGGGTGCGCTTCTCGCCGTGCGGGCGGGCGATCACCCGCAGCAGCAGCTCGGTCGTGCCGTGCGGTGCGAGGTCGAGTGTCCACACCAGGCGCCGGGCACCGGTGCCCGTCTCCTCCACGGCCTCCGGGGCCGGGTCGGCCGTGATGGTCGTACAGGACCGCCATTCGGCGCGCCGGTAGGCGAACTCGATGCCGTCGCCGAGGAGTTGCCGGGAGCGTACGGCGCCGGCCTTGACGTAGGTGCGGTGGTCGCAGCGGAGCTCGAACTGGTCGGTGAAGTCGGCGTCGACGGTGAGCGCGAGCCGGACGGTGGTGGGCACCGGGCGGTTGCTGGTCACCCGCACGGACTCCACGAACGCGCTGTCCCTGACGGCCTGTTCACGGAAGAGGGTGTGCGCCGGGGGCTCCTGCCGGCCGCCGCGCGGGACCAGTACGCACCGGGCCGCGGCCCCGTCCGTCACCGGGGTGAGCACCTCGGGTACGGCGCCGTCGACGGTGAGCTGCCAGCGGCTGAGGTGCCGTGCGTCCCGGACGAACAACCCGTCCGGGGAACTGCCGGCGCGCACCCCGCTGATGTCCCCGCGGTCGCCCACGGCGGCGAAGGTGGCGCCGTGCACGAGCAGATGATGCCGGTCCGTCATCCCTGGTCCCCTCCTCTGTCACTCGTGTCGAACGGGACGTTGTCCGCGGCGGACACGTCGTTTTGTGGGCTCTTGTCCAGCTTTTGACGCTCGTGTGGTGCGGGCCCCTGGTGGCACAGGTCGAGCGCGAGCGCCGCCGTCCAGCTGAAGCCGGTCGTGCCGCTGGGCTCGCCGGTGTACGGGTCGACGTACTCGGCGAAGCCGGTGGCGTCGGCCAGGTGCGGTACCGCCGTGCGCAGGGCGTCGGCCGCCGCCGTCTCGCCGTGCGCGCGCAGCCCGCGCTCCAGCAGCCAACTCGTGTTGAACCAGGCCGGTCCGCGCCAGTACCGGTGCGGGTCGAACGCCTCGCCGAGGAGGTCGTAGCTCGGGACCAGCCGGGTGCGGTCGCCGAGTGAGAAGTGCGGCCCGCGGACGGTACGGACGAGGGCGGCGGCGATGTCGCGGGGGAGCCCCGGCAGGAGCAGCGGCACCAGTCCGGAGACACTGCGCTCGGGGACGAGGGCGTCGCCGCCGCGCAGGTCCCGGCACAGGAACATCCCGGCCCGCCCGTCCCACAGCCGCGCCACCAGAGCCTCCGTCAGCCGCTCGGCGCGGGCCCGCCGGGCGGTGCCGGCCGCGCCCAGCTCCTCGGCGATCCGCGCGAGGGCCTGCTCGGAGGCGATCAGCAGGGCGTTGAACGCCGGGTCCTCCACGGCGAACCGGCCTCCCCGTGTGCCCTGTCTCCCGCCCGGCCCGCCCCGGTAGCCGTCGTCCCGGTACCCGTCGTCCCGGTAGTCGGCGGCCAGCCGCACGTACCGGCCGTAGTCCAGATCCGTCGGCCGGTCCTCCGCCGCGCCGTGGTCGAGGTCGGCGCGGCGGAAGGAGCGGGCCGGTGCCGGGGTGATCCGGGCCAGCGGGGCGTCCCAGCAGGGGCTGTTGTCCATGCCCTGCTCCCACGGGTGGACCACGCAGACCAGTCCGGCGCCGCCCAGGTCCCGGCGGTGCAGCAGATACCGGTGCCAGGCGGCCAGCCGCGGGTACATCCGGGCCAGGAAGCCACGGGCCCGGGACAGGGCGGGGTCGGCGCGGTGGACCAGCCAGGCCGCCAGCGCGTGCACCGGTGGCTGCACGATGCCGGAGGTCTGTACGGTGCGCGGGGCGCCCGCGGTGCGCCCGGCGGTGGAGGAGCGCCAGAAGTCGGGGCTCGGGAAGTACGCGTCGAGCGGTACGGAGGGGTTGAAGACGATGTGCGGGACGCGTCCGTCGGCCCACTGGGCCGTGAACAGCGTCTCCAGTTCCGTCTGGGCCCGCAGCGGCGAGACGTGCCGCAGTCCGATGGCGATGAACGCGGAGTCCCAGGACCACTGGTGGGGATACAGGTTCCGGGACGGGACCGTCGAGTTGCC
Organism: Streptomyces sp. NPDC053076; assembly: GCF_044546845.1. Classification (NCBI taxonomy): domain Bacteria; kingdom Bacillati; phylum Actinomycetota; class Actinomycetes; order Kitasatosporales; family Streptomycetaceae; genus Streptomyces; species Streptomyces sp. NPDC053076. Next base: position 622,377 of record NZ_JBITZL010000002.1, read on the forward strand.
CGTCCAGTTCGCCTCCAGCACCCGGGCCGCTCTGGCCTGCGGGGACGTCGGCTCGGCCGACGGATCGTATGCGATCTCGTATGTCGTGGGACGGGCAGTGAGCTGGGCGGTGCGATCCACTCGGGGCTCCCCGAAGACGTCCGGCCGACCGGGTTTGGCGGCGGCCACCGTAGGGTTACGTCTATTTAACACGCAAAACTCACTATGTAATGCAGGCTTGGGAAGCACAAGGGGGTGCGCATGACCGGGCGTCCGGGAAGGACGGGCAGGAGCGGAAGCCAGGCGGGCGCCGGCGATCTGCTCGAACTCGTGCGCAACGGCCGGGCCGTGACGCGCGGTGCGCTCCAACAGGCGACCGGACTGTCCCGGGCCACCGTCGGCCAGCGCCTGGACCGGCTGTTCCGTGCGGGCTGGCTGCGCGAGGGCGCCGGCGGTCCCGTCGGCTCGCCGCTCGGCGGACGCCCCTCCATCACCCTGGAGTTCGACGACTCCCACGCGGTGGTCCTCGCCGCCGACTTGGACACCCGGCACGCCCGCGCGGCCGTCCTCTCCCTGACCGGCGAGATCCTCGCCGAGCACGCCGGCCCGCTGGTGGTCGAGGACGGTCCGGAGGCCGTCCTCGGCGAGCTGGGCCGCTGGCTTGCCGAGTTGCCGGCCAAGGCCGGGCACCGGGCGGCGGAGGTCTGCGGGATCGGGCTCGCGGTGCCGGGCCCGGTGGACCGCGAGACCGGCCGGGTGGTCCAGCCGCCGATCATGCCGGGCTGGGACGGCTACGACATAAGAAGCCGCCTGTCCCGCGCCTTCACCGAGCACACCGGCGCCCCGGCGGTGCCGGTCCTGGTCGACAACGACGCCGACCTCATGGCCTACGGCGAACAGCGCACCGGACATCCCGACTGCACGGCCTTCGTACTGGTGAAGGTCTCCACCGGCATCGGCGCCGGGGTGGTCGTGGACGGCTCGATCTACCGGGGCGTCGACGGCGGCGCGGGCGACATCGGGCACATCAGGGTCGGCGCCGACGCGCTGTGCCGGTGCGGCTCGTACGGCTGTCTCGCGGCCGTCGCGAGCGGTGGTGCCGTGGCCCGGCGGCTGGCCGCGTCCGGGGTGCCGGCCACCTCCGGCTCGGACGTACGGGATCTGCTGGCCGCCGGGCACCCGCAGGCCGCCGCGCTCGCCCGGGAGGCCGGGCGCCAGGTCGGGGACGTGCTGGCGACGGTCGTGACCCTGCTCAACCCGGGCGTGCTGATGATCGCCGGCGATCTGGCCGGAACGCCCTTCCTGACCGGCGTGCGCGAGCTGCTCTACCAGCGGGCGCTGCCCCGTTCCACGGCCCACCTGGAGGTGGTCACCTCCCGGCTCGGGGAGCGGGCCGGTCTGATCGGTGCCGGAGCGCTGGTGGTGGAGCACCTGTACGCGCCTGAGCGGGTGGAGGAGCGGCTCGTGGCGATGGGTGTGTGACGGGGGTGTTTCCCGTCCGGGACGCCGTCCGCATGGTGAAACCCGGCGCGCTGTGACAGCGTGATTCTCGCCACCCTTGATAAGGGGTGCGCTCAGATGAGCGGATCATGAGCGACTGCACTTCTCCAAGGGGTGGCACTCGGTGCCACCCCTTGATCGTTCATCGATCGAACTCAGTCGTGCTGAGGCTCGCTCATCTGAGCGGAAAAGTGCTCCGGTGAACGCTTATGCGTTCAAGAAGTGAAAACATAAGCCCGGCTGGGCTTGCCAAGCTTTGACTTTCGATCCGCTGGCGGACGGGTGGTTACAGGCGCATGACGCGCAAGTGGACGTACCCAGGAACCTTCGATCTGGGTATGTTCCTGCCCGTCAGGGCAGCCACCGTGGCCTCAAGGAGTCGAGACCCGTGTCGGAAAACAAAGAACCCCACGTAGCGAAGTTCGTTTACGACTTCACCGAGGGCAACAAGGACCTCAAGGACCTTCTCGGCGGCAAGGGTGCCAATCTCGCCGAGATGACCAACCTCGGTCTGCCGGTCCCTCCCGGCTTCACCATCACCACGGAGGCCTGCAAGGTCTACCTGGACAGCGGTGAGGAGCCCGCGGCACTGCGTGACGAGGTGAGTGCGCACCTCGACGCCCTCGAGGCGAAGATGGGCAAGAAGCTCGGCCAGGCCGACGACCCGCTGCTGGTCTCCGTCCGCTCCGGCGCCAAGTTCTCCATGCCCGGCATGATGGACACGGTCCTGAACATCGGCCTCTCCGACAAGTCGGTGCAGGGCCTGGCCAAGCAGGCCGGCGACGACCGCTTCGCCTGGGACTCCTACCGCCGCCTCATCCAGATGTTCGGCAAGACCGTCCTCGGTGTCGACGGCGAGCTGTTCGAGGAGGCCCTCGACAAGGCCAAGGAGGCCAAGAAGGTCACGGTCGACACCGACCTTGAGGCCGCCGACCTGAAGAAGCTGGTCACCGCCTTCAAGAAGATCGTCAAGAAGGAAGCCGGCCGGGACTTCCCGCAGGACCCGCGCGAGCAGATGGACCTGGCCATCAAGGCCGTCTTCGACTCCTGGAACGGCGACCGCGCCAAGCTGTACCGCCGCCAGGAGCGCATCCCGCACGACCTGGGCACGGCCGTCAACGTCTGCTCGATGGTCTTCGGCAACCTGGGCCCCGACTCCGGCACGGGCGTCGCGTTCACCCGCGACCCGGCCTCCGGCCACCAGGGCGTCTACGGCGACTACCTCCAGAACGCCCAGGGCGAGGACGTGGTGGCGGGTATCCGCAACACCGTCCCGCTCGCCGAGCTGGAGCGGATCGACAAGAAGTCGTACGACCAGCTCATGCAGATCATGGAGACCCTGGAGAACCACTACAAGGATCTCTGCGACATCGAGTTCACCATCGAGCGCGGCCAGCTCTGGATGCTCCAGACCCGCGTCGGCAAGCGCACGGCGGGCGCCGCCTTCCGCATCGCCACCCAGCTGGTCGACCAGGGCCTGATCGACGAGACGGAGGCGCTCCAGCGCGTCACCGGCGCCCAGCTGGCGCAGCTGATGTTCCCGCGCTTCGACGACAGCGCCAAGACCGAGCAGGTCGGCCGGGGCATCGCGGCCTCTCCGGGTGCGGCGGTCGGCAAGGCGGTCTTCGACTCGTACACCGCGGTGAAGTGGTCCCGCTCGGGCGAGAAGGTGATCCTGGTCCGCCGCGAGACCAACCCCGACGACCTGGACGGCATGATCGCGGCCGAGGGCATCCTGACCTCGCGCGGCGGCAAGACCTCCCACGCGGCCGTCGTCGCCCGCGGCATGGGCAAGACCTGTGTCTGCGGCGCGGAGGAGCTGGAGGTCGACACCAAGCGCCGCCGCATGACGGTGCCCGGCGGTCACGTCGTCGAGGAAGGCGACGTGATCTCCATCGACGGCTCGTCGGGCAAGGTCTACCTGGGCGAGGTCCCGGTCGTGCCGTCCCCCGTGGTCGAGTACTTCGAGGGCCGCATGCACCCCGGCGCCGACGACGCGGACGAGCTGGTCGAGGCGGTCCACCGCATGATGGCCTTCGCCGACCGCAAGCGCCGGCTGCGGGTGCGCGCCAACGCCGACAACGCCGAGGACGCGCTGCGGGCGCGCCGCTTCGGCGCCCAGGGCATCGGCCTGTGCCGCACGGAGCACATGTTCCTCGGTGAGCGCCGCGAGATGGTCGAGAAGCTGATCCTCGCCGACACCGAGGAGGAGCGCGAGGCCGCCCTGTCCGAGCTGCTGCCCCTGCAGAAGAAGGACTTCGTCGAGCTGTTCGAGGCGATGGACGGCCTGCCGGTGACGGTCCGCCTCCTCGACCCGCCGCTGCACGAGTTCCTCCCGGACATCACGGAACTCTCCGTCCGGGTGGCGCTGGCGGAGTCCCGGCAGGAGCCGCACGAGAACGACCTGCGCCTGCTCCAGGCCGTGCACCGCCTGCACGAGCAGAACCCGATGCTGGGTCTGCGCGGCGTACGCCTGGGCCTGGTCATCCCCGGCCTGTTCACCATGCAGGTCCGCGCCATCGCGGAGGCCGCGGCCGAGCGCAGGGCGGCCAAGGGCGACCCGCGGGCGGAGGTCATGATCCCGCTGGTCGGCACGGTCCAGGAACTGGAGATCGTCCGCGAGGAGGCCGACCAGGTCATCGCCGAGGTCGAGGCGGCGACCGGTACGACGCTCAAGCTGGCGATCGGCACGATGATCGAGCTGCCGCGCGCCGCCCTGACGGCGGGCCAGATCGCGGAGGCCGCGGAGTTCTTCTCCTTCGGCACGAACGACCTGACCCAGACGGTGTGGGGCTTCAGCCGCGACGACGTCGAGGCGTCCTTCTTCACGGCGTACCTGGAGAAGGGCATCTTCGGTGTGTCGCCCTTCGAGACGATCGACAAGGACGGCGTCGGTTCCCTGGTGAAGGCGGCGGCCGAAGCGGGCCGCCGCACCCGCCCCGACCTCAAGCTGGGCGTCTGCGGCGAACACGGCGGTGACCCGGAGTCGGTCCACTTCTTCCACGAGGTCGGCCTGGACTACGTCTCCTGCTCCCCGTTCCGCATCCCGGTGGCCCGCCTGGAGGCCGGCCGCGCGGCGACCCAGTCGGCGGGCAGCGACCACCGCTAGGCCCGTGCGGGCCGGTTGAGCCCCGGAGCCGCCGTCGGTCCCCGACCCTCACCGATCGGCGACGGCTCCGGCGCACGAAAGAAGAGGGGCGGCACCCCAGTGCGGGGGGTGCCGCCCCTCCGCGTACCGCGCGCGGGCGGCGGCGTCCTCGAAGGGCTGCCGGCGGCCCGTCCGCCGGGGCGGTGGCGGGTCCGCGCCGATGCGCCGGGGGCGTCGCGTGTCGGTCGCGTCGGCCGGTGGCCGGTGTCAGCGGCTGTTCAGGAGGCCGTTCACCAGTGTGCGCAGTCCTTCCTCGTACCTGTCCTCCGCCGTCAGCGGGGCCCAGCGCGGGGCCGCCTGTGCCAGGTGGGGGAGTTGTGCGGGGTCCAGGTCGGTGAAGACCTGGTCGCGGTAGGTGGGGCGGGCGTCGGTGGCGCGGCGGCGGGTCGCGCTCGCGCGGACCACGATCTCGCCGGCCGTGTAGTACCAGATCGTGCGGTAGCCGTGCACGGCCTGGTCCAGGGTGAGCCCGCTGTCCCTCAGGCCCGCGACGATCTGTTCCACGAACCAGAGGGCGGAGGTCGACAAGAGGTCGTCCGCCGTCAGCACCTCCACGATCCAGGGGCATGCGGCGAGCACCTCGTGGATGGCGGTGGCGGCGGTGAGGATGCGGTCGCGCGGGTCGGTGGGGGGCGGGTCGGGGCGCCGGAGGGACTGGGCCGCGTAGTCGTCCAGCAGGAGGAGGAGCAGTTCCTCCTTGTCCCGGACGTGGTGGTACAGGGCCATCGGCGTGCTGCCGATCTCCGTGGCGAGCCGGCGCATGGTCAGCCGGTCCACGCCGTCCTCCGTCACGATCCGGCGCGCCGTCCGGATGATCTCCTCGCGGGAGATACGGGCAGGCCGGCCGGTGGTCTTGCGGGGGGCGGGCGGTCGCGGCATGGACCCATCATCCCGCAGAGGCGGGCGGTCGCGGCACGGGCCGCCGTCTGGCGGGCGGCGGGGAGTTCGCGTGGCGGGTGTCGACATCGGGGAGGATCGCGCGCTAGTTTTCTTACATGTATAGAAACTTACGCGGCCGTCCGGGGGCGGTGCTGGCGGCCGCTGCCGTCGCCCAGTTCGTCGTCGCCCTCGACATGGCCGTCGTCAACGTCGCCCTCCCGGCCGTCCGTTCCGCGCTCGGCTTCACCCCGCTCGGCCTGTCCTGGGTCGTCCACGTGTACGCGCTCACCTTCGGCGGGTTCCTGCTGCTCGGTGGCAGGGCCTGTGATCTGTTCGGCCGGCGCCGGCTGTTCGTCGCGGGGCTGGTCGTCTTCGGGCTGTGTTCCCTCGCGGGCGGCCTGGCCCAGGAACCCTGGCAGCTGGTCGCCGCCCGCGCGGGTCAGGGAGTGGGCGCCGCCGCGACAGCGCCCGCCGCGCTGGCGCTGCTGACCACCACCTTCACGGAAGGCCCCGGCCGCGTTCGCGCGCTCGGCGTGTGGAGCGCGGTGAACGCCGCGGGCGGTGCGCTCGGCGTGCTGGCCGGCGGGGTGCTGACCGAGTACGCGGGCTGGCGCTGGGTGATGCTGATCAACCTGCCCATCGTGGCGGCGGCGCTCGTCCTGGTGCACGCCGCCGTCGCCGCCGAGCCGCGGCCCGTACGGCGCGAACGGCCGGACGTGCTCGGCGCCGTGCTGGCCACCGGCGGCATCGGCCTGCTGGTGTACGGGGTCGTCCGCACCGACGCCAACGGGTGGGCCTCCGCCGCCACCTGGGTCGATCTCTCCGCCGCGGCCGTCCTGCTCAGCGCCTTCCTCCTGGTGGAGTCCCGGGCGCCGGCCCCGTTGCTGCGGCTCGGCCTGTTGCGCAGCCGTTGGGTCGCCGGCGCGAACCTGCTGGTGTTCCTCGCCGCCGCCGGGCAGTTCACCGCCTTCTACTTCGTGTCCCTCTACCTCCAGCAGGTCCTCGGCCTCGGCGCGGCGGCGACCGGTGCCGCGTTCCTGCCGTTCTCCGCGGGCCTGGTGGCGGGCACCGTGGTCGCGACCCGCGTCACCGCCACCCGCTCGCCCCGCGCCTCGCTGGTCGCCGGCTGCCTGCTCGCGACCGCCGGTCTGGCCTGGTTCGCCCGCATCGGCCCGCACGGCGGGTTCCTCACCGACGTGCTCGGTCCGTCCCTGCTCACCAGTGTCGGCGCCGGGCTGGTGCTGGCGCCCGCGGCGGCCGCCGCCACCACCGGCGTCCGCCCGGGCGAGGCCGGCATGGCCTCCGGCGTCCTCAACAGCGCCCGCCAGCTGGGCGGTTGCATCGGCCTCGCCACCCTGGCCACGGTCGCCGCACACCGCACCGGCACGGCCGCCGACCCCACCGATCCCGCCGCGCTCACCAGCGGTTACGCGCTGGGCCTCGCCGCCACCGCGGTCCTGTTCGTGCTCGCGGCGGTGGTCGCGATCGGCGTCCTGCCCGGCCGGCGGACGGCCGGCCCCGCCACGCCCACCGCGGCGAACCCTGCCGAGGAACCCCGACTGGAAGGAACCCCGTCATGACCATCACCCCCGTCGACCTGTTCGGCTCGGCGCTGCAGTTCCGTCCCGACGGTGACGTCCGGGACGGCGCGCGGCGGATGGCGGAGGGCGGTCCCGGTGTCTGGCAACTCGCCGCCTTCCACGTGGAGACCGACACCGATGTGCACGCCGACCACTGGGAGGCGCACCCCGACGGCGAGGAGGCCGTGTGCTGTCTGTCCGGCGGCGTGCGCCTGTACTTCCGGCCCACCGCAGAGGGGGAGGCGGAGGAGATGGTACGGCTGCGGCCGGGCACCGCCGTGATCGTGCCGCGGGGCCGCGCGCACCGGCTCGAACTGGACGGCCCCAGCGACCTGATGTCGATCACGCGCCGCCGCGGCACGTACCACGAGAAGCGCGCGGACTCCCGCTGACCCGGGGGCCGGGCGCCCATGCCGCAGGCCGCGGCCCCTCGCCGGAGGCCGCGGCCCCACGCATGAGGCCATGGGCTCACACCGGGGGTCACGAGGCGGAGGCCGCGGGTTCTGTCCGGGGACCGGGCGCCCTCGGTTACTCGCAGGCCACCCCGTCGCCGTCCCGGTCGAGATGGGAGTCGTAGCCCGGGTCACCGGCGTACAGGGGGGTGTCGCCGGCGGCCCGGGCCTCGGAGCAGTTGGCGTAGTAGACGCTGCCGCCTCCGCTGCCGCTTCCGCTGCCGCTGCCGCTTCCGCCCCCGCTGTCGTCTCCGTAGGCGGAGGTGTCGTCGTCGGCCGCCGGCTGGGCCGTGACGGTTCTGGTGACCTTGACGGTGTGGGTCCGGGTCACGGTGGGAGCCGCCTGCGGGGTCGCGGTCTCCGTGGCGGTCGCCGTGGCCGTCACGGTCACCGTCGGCCGGGGCGCGGCCGCCACCGGCTTGGCGTCGGTCGAGGCGGTGTCGTCGGCGGCACCGATGGCCACGCCGACGAAGAGGGCGAGACCGAGGGCGGGCAGCACGTAGCGCTTACGGGCCCATCGCGGAGCGGTGCGCGGCGCCGGCGGCACGGGTGGCGTCGTGTACGGGTTGGTCATAGCGTCCCCCCGGACGGTGGTGCGTGTCCCGGACGGAGCACGTGCCGACGACCGTAGTACCCCGGTGTCGTGCGTGAAGGAAGGGTGACGTTTTCGTGATGAATGGATCGAGGTGGGGTGTGGTCGACATCCCCGACCTCAGTGGCCGCGTCGCCGTCGTCACCGGCGCCAACAGCGGGCTCGGCTACGTCACCGCGCGGGAGCTGGCCCGTAAGGGTGCCCGGGTGGTGCTCGCGTGCCGGAGCGAGGCGCGGGGGCGGGCGGCCGTCGAGCGGCTGGTGGGGGAGGAGCCCCGGGCGGCCGTCGAGTTCGGCCGGCTGGACCTCGGCGAGCTGGCGTCCGTGCGGGCCTTCGCGGCGGGGCTGCCGTACGAGCGGATCGATCTGCTCGTCAACAACGCCGGCGTGATGGCCGTACCGTACGGGACGACCGCCGACGGATTCGAGACCCAGTTCGGCGTCAACCACCTCGGGCACTTCGCGCTCACCGGGCTGCTGCTGCCCCGGCTGCTGGCCGCTCCGGGCGCGCGGATCGTGACCGTGTCCAGCATGCTGCACGCCCTCGCCAACATCGACCCGCGCGATCTCGACAGCCGCGAGAACTACCGGCGCTGGGTGGCCTATGCGCGGTCCAAGAGTGCCAATCTGCTGTTCACCCACGAGCTGGCGCGCCGACTGGGCGGCAGTTCCCTCCTGGCGGCTGCCGCGCACCCGGGCTACGCGGCCACCAACCTCCAGACCGCAGGGCCGCGGGCCGAGGGGCGGCGCGGGGCCGAGCGGATGATGGAGCTGGCCAACCGCGCCTTCGCCCAGTCGGCGGAGGCCGGAGCGCTGCCCACGCTGTACGCGGCGACCGCGCCCGGCGTACGGCCCGACTCCTTCTTCGGCCCTTCGTTCGCGATGTGGCGGGGGGTGCCGGCGCCGTCGTGGCGGGCGCCCTGGACCGTGAACGACCAGGCGGCTGCGGCACTCTGGGCCGCCTCAGCACGGTTGACCGGTGTGGGCTTCGACGCCCTCGACGGCTGACACACGGCCGCAACGCCCCTTTCGTAATCGCCGCGCATGGTTGATCGTTGGGCTGTGCATCGATGACGGACGTCAGGGGGCACACGATGACGATCAGCCGAAGGAACCTGCTGGCCCTGGGCGCGGGAGCAGGAATCCTCACCGCGTGCGGGTCGAACACCGGGCGCGGCGACGGCGGCTCGGGGCCGCGGTTGTCGCAGTGGTACCACCAGTACGGCGAGACGGGTGCGCAGCAGGCCGTGCGGCGCTATGCCGCCGGCTTCAGCAAAGCGCGTGTCAGCGTGGAGTGGCGGCCGGGGAACTACGACCAGCAGGCCGCCGCCGCGCTGCTCACCGCCGCGGGGCCCGATGTCTTCGAGGTCAACGGGCCGACCCTGGACCAGATCCAGGGCGGCCAGGTGCTGGACCTCACCGAGCTGATCGCGGGGGTGAAGGACGACTTCAATCCGGCGGTGCTGGCGCCGAAGACGTACGACGGCAGGGTCTGGGGCATCCCTCAGGTCATCGACATGCAGCTGCTCTACTACCGCAAGAGCCTGCTCAGGGACGCGGGAGTCGAGCCGCCCACCACCCTGGACGCCCTGGTGGACGCCGCCAGGAGGCTGACCGACAGCAAGACCAAGGGCCTCTTCCTGGGCAACGACGGTGGCGCGGGCGTCCTCGGCGGAACCCCGTTGTACGCGGCCGGACTCCAGCTCGTCACCGACGACGGCAAGGTCGGCTTCGACGACCCCGCGGCCGCCCGCACCCTCGGCAAGCTGCACCGGCTCTACGCCGACGAGTCCCTGCTCCTCGGCGCACCCTCCGACTGGTCCGACCCCTCCGCCTTCCTCCAGGGGCTGACCGCGATGCAGTGGTCCGGACTGTGGGCCCTGCCGCAGGTGCAGAAGGAACTCGGCGACGACTTCGGGGTGTTGCCGTTCCCCGGGGACGGCGACCACGGCCGGCCCTCCGTACCCGTCGGCGCCTACGGTGCCGCCGTCAGCGCCCGCAGCAGGCACAAGGAGACCGCCAAGGAGTACGTGAAGTGGCTGTGGGTCGAACGCACCGACCTCCAGCAGGACTTCGCGCTGTCCTACGGCTTCCACATCCCCGCCCGGATCTCCCTCGCCCAGAAGGCCACCCGGCTGCGCGACGGCCCGGCCGCCGATGCCGTCCGCTTCACCACCGACCACGGCTACGCCCAGCCGCTGCGGTGGACCCCGGCGAGCCAGACCGCCTACCAGGACGCGCTCAGCCGGATCATCAGGAACGGGGCCGGTCCGGAGAGCGAACTGCGGTCCGTCGTACGGAAGGTGTCGGCCGAACTCGACCGCGTGAAGAACACGAAGAAGACGTCATGAGGCGGCGCCGGGCCCTCTGGTTCTGGGTGTTCGTCGGGCCGTTCGCGCTGGGGCTCGCGCTGTTCACCTACGTTCCGCTGCTGTGGAGCGTGGCGCTCAGCTTCTTCGGCGCGCACAACACCGTCACGCCCACGGACTTCGTCGGACTGGACAACTACACGGCGATGCTGCGGGACGACGCGTTCGTCGACAGCCTGCGGACCTTCCTCGTCTTCACCGCCTTCATCGTGCCCGTCACCTACGGGTTCGCCCTCTCCCTCGCCCTGATGGTCAACCGGGTCCGGCGGGCCCGCGCCTTCTTCCGGTCCGTGTTCTTCCTGCCGGCCGCGTGCAGTTATGTCGTGGCCGCGCTCGTCTGGAAGATGTCGGTCTTCAACGGCGTGCGGTTCGGGCTGGCGAACACCGTGCTGGGGTGGTTCGGCACCGGCCCGGTCGCCTGGCTGTCCACTCCGGATCCGCCCTGGTACTGGCTGGTCATCGTGACCGTGCGCCTGTGGCTCCAGGCCGGGTTCTACATGATCCTCTTTCTCGCCGGGCTGCAACGGATCGACCCGGTGCTGTACGAGGCGGCGGCCGTGGACGGGGCCCGGCCCGGCTGGACGGTGCTGCGCCACATCACCCTGCCGCAGCTGCGGGCCACCTCGGTCGCGGTGCTGCTGCTGCTCGTCATCAACGCCTTCCAGGCGTTCGACGAGTTCTACAACCTGCTGTCCGACGCCCGTGGCTATCCGCCCTACGCACGGCCGCCGCTGGTCTACCTCTACTACACCGCGCTCGGGCAGGGGCAGAACCTGGGGCTCGGCAGCGCGGGCGCGGTGATCCTCGCGCTGGTCATCGCGGTCGTCACGGTGGGACAGGCGCGCTGGCTGAGGCTGGGAAGGACGGACGCCCATGGATGACGCCCTGGTGCGGGCCGGGCGGGCGCTGCGGCTGGCGCTGCTGATCGCGCTCGCCCTGCTCTTCCTGATCCCCTTCTATCTGCTGGTGCGCAACGGGCTGTCGAGCGAGCGGGACATCACCTCGCCCGGCTGGACGTTCTTCCCCGCCGAGCTGAGGTGGGGCAACGTCCGGGAGCTGTTCGACGATCCGTCCGTCCCCTTCGCCCGGTCCCTGCTCAACTCCGCGCTGATCGCCGTCGCCACCACCCTCGGCACCCTGCTGCTGGCCTCCCTGGCCGGTTACGGCCTCGCCCGCATCCCCTACCGGCACGCGAACAAGGTCTTCTACGGCATCCTGGGCACCCTGCTGGTCCCGCCGGCCGTCACCTTCGTCCCGAGCTTCGTACTGGTGTCGTCGCTCGGCTGGGTCTCCACGCTGCGCGGCCTGATCGTCCCCACCCTGTTCTCCGCGTTCGCCTGCTTCGTCTTCCGGCAGTACTTCCTCGGTTTCCCGCGGGAGCTGGAGGACGCGGCGCAGGTGGACGGGCTCGGGTACTGGCGGACGTACTGGCTGGTCGTCGTACCCAACGCCCGTCCGGTGTTCGCGGCCGTCGGGACGATCGTCTTCCTCGGCGCGTGGAACTCCTTCCTGTGGCCGCTGGTGATCGGGCAGGACCAGAGCGCCTGGACGGTGCAGGTGGCCCTGTCCTCGTTCACCACCGCCCAGGTCGTCCGGCTGCACGAGCTGTTCGTCGCGGCGGCCGTGTCGATCCTGCCGCTGCTGCTGGTGTTCCTGGTCTTCCAGCGGTGGATCGTGGCGGGGGTGGAGCGGTCCGGGATCGACTGACGCGGGCCGGGGTTCAGGCCGTGGCGCCGCTGTCCACGACCAGGTCGGTGCCGACGACCGCGGCCGCGTCGTCGGAGGCCAGGTAGAGGACGGCGGCGGCCACCTCCTGGGTGGCGGCGATCCGGCCGAGCGGGAGGGTGGCCCGCGCGCGCTCGGTCCGCTGCCGCTCCGTCTCGCCCGGACGCAGGGACATGGAGGTGTCGGTGGCGCCGGGGCTGACCACGTTGATGCGGACGCCGTCCCGGATGTGGTCGAGGGCGGCGCCCCGGCTGAGCGCGGTCACGGCGGCCTTGGTCGCGGAGTAGGCGGCGGCTCCGGGGGAGGAGGCGTGCCGGCCGAAGGTGGAGGAGACGTTCACGATCGCGCCGCCCGCGGGCTGGGTGCGCATCTGACGGATCTGCGCCTGGAGGGCCAGGTGCACGCCGGTGACGTTGATCGCCAGCTGCTCGTGCCAGTCGTCCTCGGGGAGGTCCGCGAGCGGCCGGCCGCCGCGGAAGACACCCGCGTTGTTCACGGCCACGTCCAGCGAGCCGATGGGGGTCCCCCCGCCCGAGCGAAGCCGAGGGTGGGGGAGGTCCACGGCGGCCCGGACCAGCGCCTCGGCGTCTGCCGCGCGGGAGACGTCGGCGGGCACCGCGAGGGCCTGGCCGCCCTGCTCCTCGATCAGCCGGACGGTCTCCGTCAGGGGCTCCGGCCGCCGTCCGGCGACGACGACCCGGGCGCCCTCGGCGGCGAGCGCGAGGGCGACGGCCCGGCCGATCCCGGAGCCCGCGCCGGTGACGAGGGCGGTGCGGCCGTCGAAGCGGTACGGCATGATGATCTCCTCTTTCTTGACCGTTCGGTTCAGTATCAGGTCCGAAAAAACGCCCCCCGAGGGGGGCGGTCGATCTCAGTCCAGCAGGGCCAGGGCCTGTTCCGCCGCGTCCCGGACCCGGGCCGGGTCCGCCGATGCCTTGCCGACGACCCGCAGTCCCTGCATCAGCACCAGCAGGGTGCGGGCCACGGCGAGGGGGTCACGGCCGGCCGGCAGCTCGCCCTGGCTCCGGGCGCGGACCAGTGCCGCGTGCAGCAGCGTCTCCAGCTGGTCCCAGTTGCGCTCCACGCGCCGGGCCGCGGCCGGATCGTGCGGGGCCAGTTCGGCCGCCGTGTTGGTGACCATGCAGCCCTGGAGCCGCAGCCGTTCGTCGGTCGCCTCCCGGGCGTAGCGCCGGACGAGGGCGCGTACGGCCGGCAGCGCGGGTCCCGGCTGGGATAGCTCGTGCACGATCGGGGCGAGACCCGACTGCTCGTACCGGTCCAGCGCCTTCAGGTACAGCTCGCGCTTGCTGCCGAAGGTGGCGTACAGGCTCGCCTTGCCGATGCCCAGGTGCGCTACCAGGTCGGCCATCGACGTCGCCTCGTAACCGCGCCGCCAGAACAGCTCCAGGGCTGACTGCAACGCGGCTTCGGGGTCGAACTCCTTGGTCCTGGCCATGTCGTGCAGCCTAGGCTTACTGGAACGAGCGGTCAAGATATCTGGAGTGCCCGTACCTCGTACACGGCCAGGCGCACCGACTCGTCGTCCAGGCACTGCCCGCCGGCCAGGTCGAAGCGCTGCTTCAGCAGCGGGGACGCCACGAACGGGCGGCCCTCGTGGGTGCCGGTCAGCCCACGGGAGAGGACGGCCGCGCCGGTGAAGGGGTCGCGGTTGTCGACGGCGTACAGGCGGTCGGCGCGGTCCCGGAAGACGGCCACCTGACGGCCGTCGGGGAGCAGGGCGGCGACCCCGCGGCCCGGGACCAGCATGCTCAGGTCGCAGACCGTGAACCAGCCGTCCGCCAGCTGGAGCTGGACCTTCAGGTCGGTCGTCTCAACTGCCAGGGTCATCGCTGGGTGCTTCCTTCCAGGACGTCGTCGGCGGGCCGCAGGCCGATGGACAGCAGCGGCAGGTCGGGCTTGATCTGGTCGCGCTCGGGGACGAAGGAGACCACCGGGTCCGGCGCGTCCGGGGCGTTCACGAAGGACACGAACCGGGCCAGCTTCTCGGGGTCGTTCACGGTTTCCGCCCACTCGTCGCGGTAGTGGGCGACATGCGCCCGCATGAGCTTCTCCAGCTCGTCGCAGATGCCGAGCGAGTCGTGCACCACCACGTCCCGTACGTGGTCCAGGCCGCCGGGGACGCGTTCCAGCCAGGTGCTGGTGCGCTCCAGGCGGTCGGCCGTACGGATGTAGAACATCAGGAACCGGTCGATCAGCCGGACCAGTTCGGCGTCGGACAGGTCCTGGGCCAGCAGGTCGGCGTGGCGCGGGGTGGCACCGCCGTTGCCGCCGACGTACAGGTTCCAGCCGTTGGCGGTGGCGATCACCCCGAAATCCTTCGACTGCGCCTCCGCGCACTCGCGCTGGCAGCCGGAGACCGCCGACTTCAGCTTGTGCGGGGACCGCAGCCCCCGGTAGCGCAGCTCCAGGTCGATCGCCATCCGGACCGAGTCCTGCACGCCGTAGCGGCACCACGTCGAGCCCACACAGGACTTCACCGTGCGCAGGGACTTGCCGTACGCGTGGCCCGACTCGAAGCCGGCGTCCACCAGCCGTGCCCAGATCAGCGGCAGCTGCTCCACCCGGGCGCCGAACATGTCGATCCGCTGGCCACCGGTGATCTTCGTGTAGAGCCCGAAGTCCCGGGCGACCTCCCCGATGACGATCAGCTTCTCGGGCGCGATCTCCCCGCCGGGGATGCGCGGCACGACCGAGTACGAGCCGTTCTTCTGCAGGTTGGCGAGGAAGTGGTCGTTGGTGTCCTGCAGGGCCGCCTGCTCGCCGTCCAGGACATAGCCGCTCGCGCCGATGGCCGGGGCGAGCGAGGCGATGATCGAGCCGACGGCCGGCTTGCACACCTCGCAGCCCTCGCCGCCCCGGGCGTCCGCACGGCCGTGCCGGTCCAGCAGCTCCCGGTACGACGTCAGGCGCAGGGCACGGACGATCTCGTACAGCTCCTCGCGGGTCTGCGCGAAGCAGTCGCACAGGCCCTTGTCCACCTCGACACCGGACGCCTCCAGCTCGGCGGTGACCAGCTGGCCCAGCACCTTCACGCAACTGCCGCAACCGGTACCGGCCTTCGTGCACTTCTTCACCTCGGGCACGGTCCCGCAGTGGTGCTCGGTGACCGCGCCGCGGATGGCCGCCTTGCTGACGTTGTGGCAGGAGCAGATGATCGCGTCGTCCGGCAGGGCGGACGGGCCGAGCTGAGCCCCCGAGCCGGCACCGGCGGGCAGGACGAGCGACTCGGGGGAGACGGGGGGCACCGACCCTGTGAGCGCGCGCAGGGTGCCGTACGCCTCCGCGTCACCGACCAGGATGCCGCCGAGCAGTGTGCCGTCCCGGCCGATGACCAGCTTCTTGTACAGACCCGCCCGCGAGTCGGCGAAGACGACGTCCAGGCAGTCCTCGGTGGTGCCGTGCGCGTCACCGAAGGACGCGACGTCCACGCCGAGCAGCTTCAGTTTGGTGGACAGGTCGGCGCCGGTGAAGGACGCCTCGTCCGCGGCGATGGTCGCGGCGGCCGTCTCGGCCTGCTCGTAACCCGGGGCCACCAGGCCGTACACCCGGCCGTCGACGGCCAGCGCGCACTCGCCGATCGCGAACACGTGCGGGTCGTCGACGGTCCGGCACCGCTCGTCGACCGCGATGCCGCCGCGCTCGCCGACCGTGAGGCCCGAGGCGCGGGCCAGCTGGTCGCGGGGGCGGACACCGGCGCTGAACACGACCAGGTCGGTGGCGAGTTCGGAGCCGTCGGACAGCTTCATGCCGGTGACGGCACCGGAGGCGTCCGTCACGATCTCCTGGGTGCCCACGCCGGTGTGGACCGTCAGGCCCATCTCCTCGATGGTCCGCAGCAGGGCCGCGCCGCCGCCCTCGTCCACCTGCACCGGCATCAGGCGCGGCGCGAACTCCACGATGTGGGCGGCGAGCCCGAGCCCCTTGAGGGCGCCGGCCGCCTCCAGGCCGAGCAGGCCGCCGCCGACCACGGCACCGGTGGACGCCTTCGTTCTCGCGTACTCCTCGATCGCCAGCAGGTCCTCGATGGTCCGGTAGACGAAACAGCCGGTGGCGTCCTTGTTCGGCACCGGCGGCACGAACGGGTAGGAACCGGTGGCCAGGACCAGGACGTCGTAGTCGACGACCAGGCCCGAGCGGGCGGTCACCCTCCTCGCCTCGCGGTCGATCGTCTCCGCCGGGTCGCCGACGTGCAGCTCGATGCCGTGGTCCTTGATGAACTCCAGGTCGGTCAGGGAGAGGTCCTCGGGGCTGCTGCCCGAGAAGTACGAGGTGAGCCGCACGCGGTCGTACGCCGGACGCGGCTCCTCGCACAGCACGACCACGCGGTGCGTGGCGGTCAGGCCGCGCTCGGCGAGCGCTTCGAGAAAGCGCTGCCCGACCATGCCGTGGCCGACGAGCACGATCGTGGGGGCGGCCCCCGGGGTGGCGGTCATTCAGGAGCCTCCATCGTTGGTGAGCAGGTGGAGCAGGGGGCCGTCGTCGGGGAGCGGTTCCGCTCCCTCCCAGGCGCGGGCGAGCGCGCCGACGGTGCCGAGTTCGCCGACGAGGACCCCGCCGATCAGACGGTCGTCGCGGACGACGACCTTGCGGTACGTGCCCCGGGTGGCGTCGGCGAGCCGCACGACGTCGTCACCGGGGCGGGGCTCGGTCTCGCCGAACGCGGCGAGGTCGAAGGGGGAGCCGGGACCGGTCAGGGTCAGCCGGGTCAGGGAACGGGTGCCGCGGTAGCGGGCTCGGGTGTCGCCCGCGAGCAGCCCGGCCAGGGCGTCGGCCTGTTCGAGGGCCGGGGCGGCCAGGCCGTACACCGTGCCGTCGTGCTGGGCGCAGTCGCCGATGGCGTGGATGTGCGGGTCGCAGGTGCGCAGTTCGTCGTCGACGAGGACGCCCTTGCGGACGGCGAGGCCCGCCTGTTCGGCGAGAACCGTGCGGGGCCGTACCCCGCAGGCCAGGACCACGAGGTCGGCGTCGAGGGCGTAGCCGTCGGCCAGTTCCACCGAGCGGACCGTGCCCCCGACGCAGCGCACGTCCCGTACCCGGCACTCGGTGTGGACCTCGACGCCCAGGTCGGTGAGGTGCCGCAGCACCAGGTGGGAGGCGTCCGGGTCGAGCTGGCGCTCCATGAGCCGTTCGGCCTGCTGGGCGAGCACCACCTGTGCGCCGCGTACGGCCAGCGCACGAGCCGCGGAGACGCCGAGCAGCCCGCCGCCGATGACGACCGCGCGCACCCCCGGACGGACCGCGTCGGCAAGGCCCAGGCAGTCGTCCAGGGTGCGGAACGCGTGGACGCCGTCGGGGAGCCGGTGGTCCGGGCCGAACAGCCCGCGCAGCGGGGGCAGCACCGGGTTGGAGCCGGTGGCCAGGACCAGCGTGTCGTACGCGATCGAGGTGCCGTCGGCGCAGGCGACCGTCCGGGCGGCCCGGTCGATGCCGGTGACCCGGGTGCGCAGCAGGCCGGCGTGCGGCGGGAGGGCGATCACCTCCGGGGCGTACCGGCCGGCCAGCACCTCGGCCAGCAGCACCCGGTTGTACGGCGCGTGTTCCTCCTCGCCGACGAGCAGCGCGGGCACACCCAGCTCGCCGAGCCGCCGGGCGAGCCGTACGCCCGCGAGGCCGGCGCCGATCACCACCACACGCGTATTCGAGGTCATGCCACGAGCGTGCGGCCCCGACGTTACCCGGCGGCATCACCTCTGTTTCCCGCGAGGAACGCTGCCCTCAGCGGCCGGCGGGCAAAGGTGTGAGGGCCGGGCCGGCGTACGTCCTGGGTGCCCGAGGACCGTCGGGTGGCGGGGGACCGGGTGCCGGCCGACACCGCCCGCCGTCTGCCGCCGGCCTGACGGCCCGGCCTCACTTCAGGTGCCGGGTGAAGAAGCGGGCCGCGGCGTCCCCCGCGAACCGCGGGACGCCGGTGTGCCCGCCCATGTTGGCGTGCAGCGTCTTCTCCTTGGAGCCGAAGGCGTCGAACAGGTCCAGGGCCGCCTGCCGGTCGTTCCCCTCGTCGTCCCACTGCAGCAGGACGTGCAGCGGAATGGTGACCCGGCGGGCCTCCTCGAACATGGCGGCGGGCACGAGACTCCCGGCGAACAGAACGGCGGCCGAGACGCGCGGCTCGACCACCGCGAGCCGGATGCCGATGGAGATCACTCCCCCCGAGTACCCGACCGGACCGCCGATCTCGGGCCGCGACAGGAGGGCGTCCAGGGCGGTCTGCCATTCCGGGACCGACTTCTCGACGAGTGGGAGGGCGAGGGCGTCGATGATCTCGTCACCGACCGGCTCGCCGGCCTGCACAGCCCGGCGCAGGTCGGCGCGGGCCTGCTCGACGGCGGCCCAACGGGGCCGCTCCCCGCTCCCGGGGAGTTCGATGGTGGCCGCGGCGAAGCCGTCCGCTGCGGCCTGCCGTGCCCGTTCCGCCAGCCGGGGATACATCGTGCGCAGCCCGAGCGGGGGGTGGCCGAGCAGGATCAACGGCGCCGGTGCGGATACGGACGCGGGCGTCCACAGGATGCCGGGGATCTCGCCGAGGGTGAATTCCCGCTCCAGGACACCGTCGTCGAGACGCTGTTCAGAAGTGAAGTGCATGGTCGTGCCTTTCGGGAGTGCGCTTGAACGGCGCTCCCGGACGACCTATCGCCCGACCGTGACCCCGGAGGGGAGCACCCATGTCGATACGTTCACGGGTACCACCTCCTCGTTCTCTCGCACGGCCTCCGGAAAAGTAGCAGTGGCCGCCGTGGCCCGCCAACAGGTTTTCGCCAGGCCCCGTGGCCGTACGTCCTGGGCGGGGAACCGGCCCGGCGCCGAGCCTCAGCGGCTGCCCGTCAGACGGGCGAACACCACCACGTTGCCCTGGTAGCCGGTGGCCTTCGAGTAGCCCCCGCCGCAGGTGATGACGCGGAGTTCGGGGCGGGGGGCCGCGCCGTAGACCTTCTCGTCGGGGAAGTCGCGGGCCGAGTACACCTCCACCGCGTCCACGGTGAACAGGGCCACGGTGCCGTCCTCGCGGTCCACCTCGATACGGGCGCCACGCCTGAGTGCGCCGAGGTTGTAGAAGACGGCGGGGCCGTCGGTGTTGTCGACATGGCCGGCGACGATCGCGGTGCCCGTCTCACCGGGCGTGGTGCCGGCCTCGTACCAGCCGGCCAGGTTCTTCTCCTTGGCGGGCGGTGTGTCCAGGCTGCCGGAGCGGGTGAGGGCCAGGCCCGTGAGGGGCGCGTCGACGCGGATCGCGGGAATGCGGATGCGGAGCGGTACGGACGGCGCGAGGGCGGGGGCCACGAGCGGCTCACCGCCCGGATCGGCACGGCCCTCGGCGGCCGTCGGCTGCGGCGGTGTGTGCGGGCCGGCGCCGCCCAGCAGCCACACGCCCGAGCCGAGGGCCACGACGGTGACGGCGGCTATGGCGGTGTCGCCGAGCCGGGCGCTCCGGCCGCGCCCGGCAGCCTTGGCGCTCCTGCGCATACGAACCCCTCTCCCGGAGACGGCCCCCCTTGGGGATCCCCTCCCCCTCCGGGCCGCGAGGGGCGTCGGACCCGGAGGGGGCGGGATGTGCGGTACCGGCGGACGGACAGCGGAGGGTGTCCGTCAGATCCCGTCGCCTCTCGCCCGGCGATGCAGGAGCCAGGTACCGCCCACGGCGGCGACGGCCAGCGCCGTCACACCCGCCGTGGTCTGTACGGGGTCGGTGCCGAGTCCGCCGCCGACCCCCGTCTTCACGCTTCCTCGCGGCTGCACCTGCTCGTGCACCGCGCTCAACGCCACCACCAGGTCGCCCGACACCTGCCGGTCCCCCTCGGCGCACTTGGCGACGATCTCGTACGTCCCCGGCTGCGCGCTCGGGGGCACCCG
The DNA here is from genome assembly GCF_044546845.1 of Streptomyces sp. NPDC053076. Taxonomy (NCBI): domain Bacteria; kingdom Bacillati; phylum Actinomycetota; class Actinomycetes; order Kitasatosporales; family Streptomycetaceae; genus Streptomyces; species Streptomyces sp. NPDC053076. The sequence goes on from NZ_JBITZL010000002.1 coordinate 642,469, forward strand.
GAACTGGCCGATCGCCTCGCCCTGGTGCGTGCTGGGCGCCAGGGGGAACGTGCCGGCGCCGAGCGCGCCCGCGTCACCGGTCGCGGCGCCCGGGTCCCCGCACGCGGCCGTGTTCACCGTGACCTGGTTGCCGGGCGTCACGGTGGAGGGGTACACGTCCAGGCGGCCGGTCTGAGCGCCCCGGAGGTGAGCCGCCGTGCGGACCGCGTCCGCGGCGGCCTGGGCGGGTGCCGCGGCGGCCACGGCGAGCGCGGTACCGGCCAGCAGACGGGCAGTGCGTCGCATGGTGCTCCCCAGGGCTTGTCCGACTCGTCCAGGGGTGCGCCCCTGCCCTTCCGAGATAAGTGGCTCCGCGACCGGTTCGCTTCCTGAGGCCGCGTCAGGGATACGGCGAACGGGTGCCGGTCCCGCCACCCGCACGGGTCAGCCCGTGCGGCGTTCCGCCAGGTCATCGGCGGGTACGGAAGGACCGGGAGACTGCGGTACGAAAAGCACACGAATGGAGCGGTGGTGCCGGTGAACGGGTGACGGCGCATCAGCCGCAGCGGGCACCGCGGGCAACCGGACCCGCCCCGCGTCCGGCACCCGGAGCAGGCCCGCGTCCGGAACGGACCCGCCCGCATCCCGGAAGGGACGCGGTCCGTGCGCGCGAGAAGGCCGGTGCCGCCCGGGCACCGGCCTTCCGCTGTCGCCGTCGGTTCAGCTGACGTTGACCGCGCTCCAGGCGGCGGCCACCGCGTTGTACTCCGTGCTGCCCGCGCCGTAGAGGTCCTTCGCGGCGTTCAGGGTCGCCGTCCGTGCCCCCTTGTAGTTCGTCGAGGACGTCATGTACACCGTCAGCGCCCGGTACCAGATCTTGCCGACCTTGTCCCGGCCGATGCCCGTGACCGTGGAGCCGTTGTAGGTGGGGGAGTCGTAGCTGACGCCGTTGATGGTCTTCGCGCCGCTGCCCTCGGCCAGGAGGTAGGCGAAGTGGTTGGCGACGCCGGAGGAGTAGTGGACGTCCAGGTTCCCGACCGACGAACTCCAGTAGTCCGCCGAACTGCCGTCCTTGGACGGCTTGTCCATGAAGCGCAGGGCCGCCTTGCCGAAGCCGGGCTTCACGATCTTCTCGCCGATGAGGTAGTCACCGGTGTCGGAGGAGTTGTTCGCGTACCACTCGACCATCGTGCCGAGGATGTCGGAGGTGGCCTCGTTCAGCCCGCCGGACTCGCCCGAGTAGGTCAGCGCGGCCGTCTTGGACGTCACCCCGTGGGACATCTCGTGCCCGGCGACGTCGAGGGCGACCAGGGGCCCGAAGGTGGTCCCGTCGCCGTCGCCGTACGTCATGCAGAAGCAACTGTCGTCCCAGAAGGCGTTGTTGTAGTTGCTTCCGTAGTGGACGCGGTTGTACGAGCCCTTGCCGTCGCCGGCGATGCCGTTGCGGCCGTGGACGTTCTTGTAGTAGTCCCAGGTCTCGTTGGTGCCGTACTGGGCGTCGACGGCGGCCGAGGCGCGGTCGGCGGTGGTGCCCGTGCCCCAGTGGTTGTCGGCGTCCGTGAACACGGTCGCGGGGGCCCGGCTGATGCAGATGCCGAAGATGCACAGGTCGGTCTTGTTCTGCGCGTCACCGGTGTAGGTGTTCCCGCGGGTCGGGTCCTTGAGCTGGTACGACGACCCGGACTGGGTGGTCTCCAGCGGCACGGTCGCGCTGTACAGCGACTTGCCGTCGCCGGTGGCGGTCTCGATGCTGTCCCAGGCGTCGATCTGCGCGCCGGTGCGCGCGTCGGTCAGCACGGTCCGGGCGACGGGGTTGCCGAGCGAGTCGAGGCCGACGGCGTTGGTGCGCAAGGCCAGCTTGGGGCTGCCGTGCAGGGCGTCGACCACCAGTTCCGGCCTGGCCTTGACCTGCTTCAGCCGGTCGCCGAGGTTGGCCGCGCGCAGCGCGTTCACCGCGATCCCGGCGGCCTCGGTGCCGGAGACCGCCGGGGTGACGGAGGGCACGGAGATCGCCTGGCGGGTGGCTCGGTCGGCGCTGCGGTAGCTGCCGTCCGCGGCGAGATGGACGACGAAGTCGCCGCCGATCACCGGGAGGTGGCGAAAGGTGCGGTCGTAGCGGACGTGCTGGGTGCCGTCCTTGTCCACGATCACGTCCCGGACGCCGGCGTCCTGGGGGGAGGTGAGGCCCAGGGTCGCCGCGTGGGTCAGGAGTGCGGAGGCCGCGTTCTCGATCGCGGTGGCCCGGGTCGGTCTGCCGTCGGCGTGGGCGGCGGGGGAGAGGCTGACGGCCAGCAGGGTCGCGGTGGTGAGGGCGACACCGGCGGTGGCTGTGCGACGGGTTCCTCGGACGTGTTGCCGTATCCGGCTCATCTGTCTCCTCGGGAAGGCGCCAGGCTCGGCGTGGGGGTGGCGCTGATGTCACCGAGATTTAAGTGGCCATGACATGTCATGTCCATAGTCTCTTCATGGAGATGTGTGGGGAGCCGGCGTGGGTACAGAATCGTTTCCGTGATCACCGAGGACCCCCGCCGGTACGCCCGCGAGGACGCCGACCCGTACGCCCGCGAGGCCGGACGCCGGTGTGCCCGCGAGGACGCCGGCCCGTACGCCCCGGAGGTCGGCGGCCGGTGTGCCCGCGAGGATCCCGGCCGGGGTGCCCGTGAGGACCCTGATCGGTGTGGCCGCGAGGACGCCGGTGAACGTTCCGGTGAGGGCGGCGGTCGCCCGCTGCCCTTCTTCGTCTACGGCACGCTCCGCCCCGGCGAGGTGAACCACGACCTGTACCTGCGCGGCCGCACCCTCGCCGAGGAACCGGGACGCCTCACCGGCGCCGTGCTGTACGACGGCCCCGGCTATCCCTACGCCGTCGAGGAACCCGGCGAAACCGTGCGCGGCGAGCTGGTGACCACCCGGCCGGAGGCGTACGAGGAGTTGCTCGCCGCCCTGGACCGGCTGGAGGAGTACGTGCCGGGCGACCCCCGCAACCTCTACGAGCGCGCCGCCCGGGATGTCGTACGCGCCGCCGGCGGGACCGTCCGGGCCTGGGTCTACCTGGCCGCCCCCGGGGTCGCCGCCCGGCTGCGCGACACCGGGACCCGCATCGCGGACGGCGACTGGCTCTCCCGCCGCTGATCGGTGCCGGGGACGGTTCAGCCGAACCTCGTCACGTGCAGTGGCCTTGGTGCGCCACGGCGGCCCGGAAGCTTCGGGCGGGTGCCGGAGGTTGGTCTCGAACTGCCCCGGGTCCTGGTCCGTCGAATGCCACTGGCCCTCGGGCAGTTTGCTGTGTACCGCCTGTTCGAGCATCTTGTCGATCTGCTGGTGACCGGCCGAGGAGCGGCGTGCGGAGTCCGACCGGGCCGTCGAAGACGCCGGGGTGCACGACATCCACGCGGTCATGCGGCACTACGTCTCCGGATCTTTGCTGACCGCGACTGCGGTCAGGCCCTTTCCGGCGCTCTGACCTCCCAGGACCTCCACCCGCACCGCGCACGACTTGAACTCCGGCATCCGGGACGTCGGGTCCAGGGCGGGGTTGGTGAGGGTGTTGGCACGGCCCTCGCCCGGCCAGTGGAAGGGCATGAAGACGGTGTCGGGGCGGATGGCACCGGTGATCCGGGCCGGCGCCACGGCCCGGCCGCGCCGGGAGACCACCGCCACCGGATCGCCGTCGGCCGCCCCCAGCCGGGCCGCGAGCCGCGGATGCAGCTCCACGAACGGTCCGGGCGCCGCCGCGTTGAGCTCCGTCACGCGCCGGGTCTGTGCCCCCGACTGGTACTGGGACACCACCCGGCCGGTGGTCAACACCAACGGATACTCGGCATCCGGCTCCTCGGCGGTCGCCCGGTACACGACGGACACGAACCGGGCCCGTCCGTCGGGGGTGGCGAACCGATCGAGAAAGAGGCGGGGCGTGCCGGGGTGCGGGCGGGACACGGAGACCGCGTCCCCGCGCGGCCCAGCACGATCCGGCCCAGCAGGATCCGGCCCAGCACGATCCGGCCCAGCAGGATCCGGCCCAGCACGATCCGGCCACGCACGATCCGGCTCAGCACGATCTTGCTCACCACGACCGGTTGTTGCCTCACCGTCCCTGGCCTCGGCTGGGCCCGTGTTCCCGGCCTCGGCCGGGTCCGTGTCCCCGGCCCCGGTTCGGCCCGTGTCCCCGGCCCCGGCTGGGCTCGTGTGCCCGGCCACGGATCGGTTCGTGTGCCCGGTGTCCGTGTCGATGCCGGTGCCGGTGCCGGTGCCGGTGCCGGTCGCGACGTCCGGCTCGGTTTTCGTCGGTGTCTCCCCCTCGGCCGGTTCCTCCGGGCACGGCCAGAAGACGCCGTTCTCCTCGGCGAGGCGGCGGTAGGTGATGCCCGAGTAGTCCGCCGGGCCGCCCGCGCTCGCGCGCCGGAGTTCTTCGAAGGTCTCCTCCGGGTCGGTGGGGAAGCCCTTCTCCACGCCGAGCCGGTCGGCCAGCCCGTGCAGGACGTACAGGTCGCTGTGGACGCCGGGCGGGGGAGCGACGGCCTGGCGGCGCAGCAGCACGCGGCCCTCCAGGCTGGTCGTCGTGCCCGTCTCCTCCGCCCACTGGGTCACCGGCAGCACCACGTCCGCCAGCTCCGCCGTCTCGGACAGGACGACGTCGGCCACCGCCAGGAAGTCCAACGACCGCAACCGCTCCTCCACGTGGGCCGCGCGGGGCGCGGACACCACCGGGTTGGAACCCATCAGCAGCAGCGCCCGCACCTCCGTGCCGAGGGCGTCGAGAAGCTCGTACGCGCTGCGCCCGGGGCCGGGCAGGCTGTCCGGGTCCACGCCCCACACCCCGGCCACGTGCCGCCGCGCCACCGGGTCGTCCAGCTTGCGGTAACCGGGCAGCTGGTCGGCCTTCTGACCGTGCTCGCGCCCGCCCTGCCCGTTGCCCTGCCCGGTCAGACAGCCGTATCCGGACAGGGGACGGCCCGGCCGGCCGGTCGCCAGGCACAGGTTGATCCACGCGCCCACCGTGTCCGTGCCCTTGGACTGCTGTTCCGGCCCCCGCGCGGTGAGCACCATCGCCGCCTCCGGCGCGCAGAACATCCGCACCGCCTCACGCAGTTGCGGTACCGGCACCCCGGTGATCCGCTCCACGTACTCCGGCCAGTGCGCCATCGCCGCCGCCCGGGCCTCGGCCCAGCCCGTGGTCCGCTCCCGGATGTACTCCTCGTCCGTCCGCCCCTCGGCCACCACCAGGTGCAACAGGCCCAGCGCCAGGGCGAGATCGGTGCCGGGCCGGGGCGCCAGGTGCAGGTCGGCCTGCTCCGCGGTCCGGGTCCGGCGCGGGTCGACGACGATCAACGTGCCGCCGTTCTCGCGAAGTTCCGAGAAGAACCGCAGCGACGGCGGCATGGTCTCGGCCGGGTTGGAGCCGACGAGGATCACACAGCCGGTCTTCGCGACGTCCTCCAGCGGAAACGGCAGCCCGCGGTCCAGTCCGAACGCCTTCGTGCCGGCCGCCGCGGCCGACGACATGCAGAACCGGCCGTTGTAGTCGATCTGCGAGGTGCCCAGCACCACCCGCGCGAACTTGCCCAGCGCGTACGCCTTCTCGTTGGTCAGCCCGCCCCCGCCGAACACCCCGATCGCGTCCGGGCCGTAGCACTCCCGCGTCGCCCCGAGCCGCTCGGCGATCCGGTCCAGCGCCCGAGCCCAGCTCGCCTCCACCAGCCGGCCGCCCTCCCGCACCAGCGGCGCGGTCAGCCGCACCGCCGGCGACAGCACCTCGGCCGCCGTACGGCCCTTGCCGCACAGCGCGCCCCGGTTGACGGGGAAGTCCGGGCGCTCGGTCACCTCGACGCCCCCCTGCGGCAGGGACGTGACGTTCATCCCACACTGCAGGGCGCAGTACGGGCAGTGGGTGGGCGTCGAGGTGTTCTCCATGCCGCCCAGCGTGCGTCGGGCGTGTTACGGCCCCTGGCCCCGTCCGGTTACACGCCCGGCACGGCGACCTCCCCGCCGGGCCGGGAGCGGCGTGAGGTCCGCGCTGGGCCGGGAGCGGCGTGAGGTGCCGGACCGTTCCTACTGCCGGTTCAGGGACCGGGTGACGCCCGCCGCGATCGTGGTGGCCAGCACCCAGCCGGTGGCGATCAGCAGATACGACAGCCACTGGTACCAGCCGCGCGGCGCGTACGCCCCCTGCTGACCGAAGTCGACGATCGGCAGCAGCAGGTCCAGGGCGTAGGCGAGCGGGTTGAACACCGGCGCCTCTGCGGGGCTGACAGCCGGCGGATGGTGCAGGGCGAAGGCGAACGTGCCGGTGCTCAGCAGCAACAGCAGCCAGCCCGCGGCCCGCATCGGGCGGAAACCGTAGCCGACGGCCGCGTCCTGGAGACAGCCCCACACCCGGGCGTACGGCGGCAGGGTGCGGCGGTGACGACGCAGCTTGGCCAGCTGGACGGTGCGTGCGGCACCGTCGTCGCCGACCGTCCGGTAGGCGGTGGTCAACTGTTCGTAGGGCTGGGGGAGATAACCGTCCGGCTCGTGTTCCAGCAGCGGAAGACGCCGCTCGGCCGGGAGGTGCGGGGTCAGCACGCGATAGCTGAGCCCGTCGGTCTGGACCTGACGCGGCCACACCTCGGGCGGCACGTGCAACAGGTCGAGCTGGGCACGGCGCAGATTGACGGAACCCTCGATGGGTGCGGCCTCCCGCAGCCACAGCTCGCCCACGACGCTGCTGCTGGCGCGCAGCGCCTGGCCGTCCGGGTTGGACAGCCGGGCGTGGGCGAGGTTGAGCTGCCGGGGGATCCGGGCACCGCCCAGATTGACCCGGCCACGACTGCGCAGACGCATGGCGTGCAGGTCGGTGCCGACCGTCAGGACCTCGGCGTTCAGCGCGGTCTCGCCGGGAGCGTTGAGCTCCGCGTCGTTGAGGTTCACCTGGTTGCGGACGACCGACCCGTTCAGATGCACCTTTCCGTGCGCGACCAGGCCCGGGGCCCACACGTCCGCGCCGATCTCGGCGTGGTTGAGCTGGAGCACGGCCTCCTCGGGAACCTCTCCGGGCCTGCCCAGCCGCGCACCGTTGGCGAAGAACGCCCCGGACAGCTTCGCGCCCTGGAGCCGTACCGGCCCCGTGATCCGGCAGCAGGTGATCCGCACCACCCCGTCGGCGCGCAGGGTCCCGGCCGTCAGCCCCGGCAGCACCGAGTCGCTCAGGACCAGGGCGCCGACCTGCGCCCCGTACAGGTCGGGCGGCTCCTCGAAGTGGCAGAAGCGCAGCCGGACGGGGTGGCCGACCGTGCCGTACTTGAGGTCCAGCCGGCCGGTGATCCGCGCGCCCGCCACCTTCAGGCCGGCTGTCCGCCCCTCCCGCACCGGCCCGGCCAGCAGCAGTTCCCGCAGCACCTCCGCGCGCAGCGTGCGCTCGGGCCCCCACGAGGCGCCCCGCGCGGGGTCCTCGTCGCCGCCCTGCCGGAAGTCGACCCCCTCACCCAGCGGGAACGCCTCCCGTACACGGCGCTCGGCGGGCGTCAGCTCCGTGATCTCCATGCTCAGTCCCGCGCTCCCGCCAGGGCCCGTGTGACCCCCTGCTCCTTCGGCCCCAGGAACCGCGGGTCCGGCCGGAACACCGCGTCAAGCACCGCCTTGCCCGCCGCGAACACCTCGCGCGTGCCCCCGTAGTACCAGGTCACGTCATGCTTGTCCTCGACCCCCACGCCGTACGACTCCACCCCCGCGGCCTCGCACAGCGCCACCGCCCGCCGGATGTGGAAGCCCTGACTGATCAGCACCGCCCGGTCCACCCCGAAGATCTTCTTCGCCCGCACGCAGGAGTCCCAGGTGTCGAACCCGGCGTAGTCGCTGACGATCCGCCTGTCCGGCACCCCGTGCTGCGCCAGGTACGCGCGCATGGCGTCCGGCTCGTCGTAGTCCTCCCGGCTGTTGTCCCCGGTGACCAGCACGACCTCGATCCGCCCCGTCCGGTACAGCTGGGCCGCAGCGTCCAGCCGGCGCGCGAGGTACGGCGACGGCTTGCCTTCCGCCCACAGCCCGGCCCCGAACACCATCGCCACCTCGGTGCGCGGCACGTCCGCCGTCGTCCGCAGCCGGTCCGCCGTGGACGCGTACAGCCACGTCATCGGCAGCAGCGCCAGCACGCACCCGGCCATCACTGCCTGCACCAGCCGCCGCTGCCCGGCACGCGTACGCGGCAGCCGCGGTCGACGGATCCTCATACGCCCCCCAGTGATCGGTCCCGACCAAGGAGGACGCGAACGACGGCGATCCGGTTCGCCTCACATCGCGCATCCGTACGAGGTGAATCCGCGGAAAACACCCGTGACGACCGCGCAACGGGCGCGCAACGTCCCCGGGTCAGGATCCTTGCATGACGGCGTCGACCCCACCCAGCACCAGCGGCCGGCTCGTGACCCCGCTCGGCCGCCGCCGCCCGGCCGCGCCCGCCCTCGTCCTGGTCGCCCACGGCAGCCGCGAACCCCGGGCGCTCACCACCGTACGGGCCCTCATGACACGGGTACGGGGGCTGCGCCCCGGCCTCCCCGTCCACCTGGGCCACATCGAGCTGACCGAGCCGCTGCTCCCCGGCACCCTGGCCGCCCTCGGCGACACCCGGGCCGTCCTCGTCCCCCTCCTCCTCGGCCGCGGCTACCACGTCAGACAGGACATCCCCGAGATGGCCGCCGCGGCCTCCGCCCGCACCCGCACGGCCACCCCGCTCGGCCCGCACCCGCTGCTCGCCGAGGTCCTGCACGCCCGGCTGCTGGAGGCCGGCTGGCCCCCGGCCACGGACGACTCGTTCCGCCGGTCGAGCGCGGTGGTCCTCGCCGCCGCCGGCTCCCGCGACCCCGACTCGGCCACCGACACCCGCCGCACCGCCCGCCTCCTGGCCGCCCGCCTGGGCGTCCCGGTGATCCCCGCGTACGCCTCGGCGGCGACCCCCGCCGTCCCCACGGCGGTCCGCGCCCTGACGGCACGGGGCCGGCACCGGGTGGCGATCGCGTCGTACTTCACGGCACCGGGCCGCTTCGCGACGCAGTGCGCGGAGGCGGCGCCCTGGATCGCGTCCGCTCCGCTGGGGGACCACGAGGCGATGGCCCGCCTGGTCCTGCACCGCTACGACCAGGCCCGGACGGCGCGGTCCACGGAAGCCGCCTGACGGGACGCGGGGCCGTGCCGGCGTCCGGCTCGGCCGCATGGCCACGGCAGGCCACCGAGCCCCGCACCCGCCCGACGACAGAACCCGGCGGCCCGTCGGGCACCCGCACCCGTCCGACGACAGGACCCAGCAGCCCGTCGGGCACCCGCACCCGCCAGACGACAGGACCCAGCAGCCCGTCGGTCTCCCGCACCCGTCCGACGACAGGACCCGGCAGCCCATGGGGCACCCGGCTGTCCTTCCAATGTCACTGCCGACCCGTACTGTCGAATCATGGAAGGCACCGCACACTCCACGGCATACGACCCGACGTCAGTCGAACGCTGGGCCCCCGAACCGGACAAACGCCCCGGCCGCACCGCCTTCCAGCGCGACCGCGCCCGCATCCTCCATTCCGCCGCGCTGCGCCGCCTCGCCGGCAAGACCCAGGTCGTCACCCCGGGCACCCGCGGCCACGCATGGGACGCCAGCCCCCGCACCCGGCTCACCCACTCCCTGGAGTGCGCCCAGGTCGGCCGTGAGCTGGGCGCGGCCCTCGGCTGTGATCCCGACCTGGTGGAGGCGGCCTGTCTCGCCCACGACCTCGGCCACCCGCCCTTCGGCCACAACGGCGAAACCGCGCTGAACGAGTTCGCCGACGACTGCGGCGGCTTCGAGGGCAACGCCCAGTCCCTGCGGCTCCTCACCCGCATCGAGCCCAAGCGCTTCACCGAGGAGGGCTCCGTCGGCCTCAACCTCACCCGCGCCACCCTCGACGCCGCCACCAAGTACCCCTGGCCGCGCGGCGCCCACCCGACCGACCCGGCGTCGCGCAAGTTCGGGGTGTACGAGGACGACCGTCCGGTGTTCGACTGGGCCCGGGCGTACGCCCCCGGCACCCGCACCTGTTTCGAGGCGCAGGTCATGGACTGGTCGGACGACGTGGCGTACTCGGTGCACGACGTCGAGGACGGCCTGCACGCCGGCCACGTCGACCCCAACTGCCTGCACGCCGAACCCGAACGGCAGGGGGTCTTCGAGGCCGCCATCGGCCGCTACGTCCCCGCGGACACCGACCCGGCGGAGCTGTCCGAGGCACTGGACCGCCTCCAGGACGAGGAGTGGTGGCCGCACGGATACGACGGCACGGCCGCCGCCCAGGCCCGCCTGAAGGACGCCACCAGCCAGCTCATCGGCCGGTTCTGCCTGGCCGCCGAGTCCGCCACCCGCGCCGCCTACGGCACCGGCCGGCTCACCCGGTACGGCGCCGAACTCGTCGTGCCCCGTGCGACCCGCATGGAGTGCGCGGTGCTCAAGGCGGTCGCGGACCGGTATGTGATGCAGCGGGCCGAGCAGGAGCTGCTCCGCGCCGACCAGCGGGTGATCGTCGCGGAGCTGGCCGAGGCGCTGACCGCCCGCGCGCCCGACGGCCTGGAACCCCAGTTCCGGGCGCTGTTCGACGCGGCGGCCGACGAGCGGGCACGCAAGCGGGTGATCGTCGACCAGATCGCCTCCCTCACCGACGCCGCCGCCCGCTCGCTGCACGCGAGACTGACGGGGCATATGTGAGAGGTACGTGACCCACCGTGGCCTGAACGGGGCACACCCTCTTCCCGCAGCACGCCGCGTGCGGGACGCTCGCATGTGGCGGCACCCTTACGAGGAGGCATCAAGTGGTCGACGCGGATCAGACATTCGTCATCGTCGGAGGCGGCCTCGCCGGCGCGAAGGCGGCCGAGACGCTCCGGGCGGAGGGCTACAGCGGACGGGTGATACTGATCTGCGACGAACGCGACCACCCGTACGAGCGCCCGCCGCTGTCCAAGGGCTATCTGCTCGGCAAGGAGGAGCGCGACAGCGTCTTCGTGCACGAGCCCGCCTGGTACGCGCGCAACGACATCGAGCTGCATCTCGGCCAGACCGTGGACCGCGTCGACCGTACGGCCAAGACGGTCCGCTTCGGCGACGACGGCACCCTCGTCCGTTACGACAAGCTGCTGCTGGTCACCGGCGCCGAACCACGCCGCCTCGACATCCCCGGCACCGACCTGGCGGGCGTCCACCACCTGCGCCGCCGCGCGCACGCCGAGCGCCTCAAGGGCGTCCTGCAGCACCTGGGCCGGGACAACGGCCACATCGTGATCGCCGGCGCCGGCTGGATCGGCCTGGAGGTGGCGGCGGCGGCCCGCGAGTACGGCGCCGAGGTCACGGTGATCGAACCGGCGCCGACCCCGCTGCACGGCGTCCTCGGCCCCGAGCTGGGCAACGTCTTCGCCCAGCTGCACCACGAGCACGGGGTCCGCTTCCGCTTCGGCAGGCGGCTCACCGAGATCGTCGGCCAGGACGGCATGGTCCTCGCGGCCCGCACGGACGACGGGGAGGAGCACCCGGCGCACGACGTCCTCGCGGCCATCGGAGCGGCGCCCCGGGTCGGGCTCGCCGAGGCGGCGGGGCTGGAGATCGCCGACCGGGCGCACGGCGGCGGCATCGTCGTCGACGAGCGGCTGCGCACGTCCGATCCCGACATCTACGCGGCCGGTGACGTCGCCTCCTTCCCGCTTGCCCTGTTCGACGCCCGGCTGCGGGTCGAGCACTGGGCGAACGCGCTGAACGGCGGACCCGCCGCGGCGCGCTCGATGCTGGGCGAGGAGGTGGTCTACGACCGCGTGCCCTACTTCTTCACCGACCAGTACGACCTGGGCATGGAGTACAGCGGCTGGGCGCCGCCCGGGTCGTACGACGAGGTGGTGATCCGGGGCGACGCGGGCAAGCGGGAGTTCATCGCGTTCTGGGTGAAGGAGGGACGCGTGCTGGCCGGGATGAACGTGAACGTGTGGGATGTCACAGAGCGGATCCAGCACCTGATCCGTTCCCGGGCCCGGGTGAACATCGAAGCGCTCTCGGACCCGCACGTACCGCTCGACAGCCTCATCCCCTGACGCCTCCGAGGGCCGTCACCGGCACGGCACCCCGTGCCGCGAATCCCGGGGACAACCCCCGTGCCCCGGCCGGGGGCCGGACATCTCGCCCCAGGAGTGTCGGTCCGGCCCCGTAGAATCACCTCGTGGCAGGACGGATCAACGACGAGGACGTGAAGGCGGTACGGGACGCGGTCCCGATCGACGCCGTGGTGTCCGAGTACCTCCAGCTGCGCAACGCGGGCGGCGGCAACCTCAAGGGCCTGTGCCCGTTCCACGACGAGAAGTCGCCGTCCTTCCAGGTCAGCCCGAGCAAGGGACTCTTCCACTGCTTCGGCTGCCAGGAGGGCGGCGACACCATCACCTTCGTCATGAAGGTGGACCACCTCTCCTTCTCGGAGGCCGTCGAGCGCCTCGCCGCCCAGGCCGGCATCACGCTGCGCTACGAGGAGGGCGGGTACAACCCGGCCCACCAGCGCGGCGAGCGCATCCGCCTGGTCGAGGCCCACAAGATCGCCGCGCAGTGGTACGCGGAGCAGCTCGCCACCGGCGCCGAGGCCGAGACCGGCCGTGTCTTCCTCGCCGAGCGCGGCTTCGACCAGGCCGCCGCCGTCCACTTCGGCGTCGGCTACAGCCCCCAGGGCTGGGACCACCTCACCCGCTATCTGCGCGGCAAGGGCTTCACGGACAAGGAGCTGCTCCTCTCCGGCCTCTCTCAGGAGGGCCGTCGCGGGCCCATCGACCGCTTCCGGGGCCGTCTGATGTGGCCGATCCGGGACATCGGCGGCGAGGTCGTCGGCTTCGGCGCCCGCAAGCTGTACGAGGCGGACAACGGCCCCAAGTACCTCAACACGCCCGACACGGCGATCTACAGGAAGAGCCAGGTGCTCTACGGCATCGACCTGGCGAAGAAGGAGATCGCGAAGTCCAGCCGGGCCGTGGTGGTCGAGGGCTACACCGACGTCATGGCCTGTCACCTGGCCGGGGTCACCACGGCCATCGCGACCTGCGGCACGGCCTTCGGCGGCGACCACATCAAGATCCTGCGCCGCCTGCTCATGGACAACGGCTCGGCCCGGGTGATCTTCACGTTCGACGGTGACGCGGCCGGGCAGAAGGCTGCCCTGCGCGCCTTCGAGGACGACCAGAAGTTCGCCGCCGAGACGTACATCGCGATCGCGCCCGACGGCATGGACCCGTGCGACCTGCGACTGGCCAAGGGCGACGAGGCGGTCGCCGATCTGGTCGAACCCCGCACCCCCCTCTTCGAGTTCGCGCTCCGCCAGATCGTGCGCCGATACGACCTGGACACCCCGGCGGGCCGCGCCGCCGCCCTGGACGAGGCCGCCCCGATCGTCGCCCGGATCAAGAACAGCGGCGCCCAGCACGAGGTCGCCGTCGAACTGGCCGGCATGCTCGGCATCCTCGACACCCAGTTCGTCGTCCGGCGGGTGGCCCAGCTGGCCCGCTGGGCCCGGGACCGGGGCGGCAAGGGCGACCCGCAGCAGGGGCGGCCCCGACCGGCCGGCCGGCAGTGGACCGAGGCGCCCCGCCCGGCGGCCGGCGGCCCGGCGCTGACCCTGCGCAACCCGGTCTTCGCCGCCGAGCGCGAACTGCTCAAGCTCGCCCTTCAGCGCCCCGAACTCGTATCCCCGGCCTTCGACGCCTACGGCGTGGACGAGTTCACCGCCCCGCCGTACGCCGCCGTGCGGCAGGCCGTCGCGGAGGCGGGCGGCGCCGAGTACGGTGTGCCGGATCCGCAGGAGTACCTGGTCCGGGTCCGCGAGGCCGCGCCCGACGACACGGTCCGCGCGATGGTCACCGAGCTGGCCGTCGAGCCGATCCTGCGCCGCACGGTGGACGAGACGTACGCCGGCACGGTCCTGGTACAGATCCGCCGCCGGGCCGTGGAGCGCCGCATCCGCGACGTCCAGTCCCAGCTGACCCGCCTGGCCGCCGGCGGCGACCCCGCCCAGCTGGCCGCCGTACAGAACGAGCTGTGGGTCCTCCAGCAGTACGACCAGGCACTGCGCGAGCGGGGCGCGGAGGCGCTGTGACGGGCGCGGGCCCGGTCCTCAGGTGACGGCGCGCCCGTGACGCCGAGGCGGCCCAAGCACCTCTGGACGCCGCCGCGGCTCCTCCCTCTCCCCCCCGCCGTCCACCTTCCCCGGCATCCCCCGGGATCCCCGGCATCCCCGGCATCCCCCGCATTCCCGCGGAGCGCCGGTGCGCAGTTGCCCCTCGCATAGTCCGGCGAGCCGGGTCACCGCCCCGTCACCGACCGGACGCAAAAAGTCACCGCACGCCCCTCGTGGCGGAGTTGTGTCGTACCCCACACTGGGGGCGGTGCCCGAGTCCTCGGAGCGCAGGCCGTCGACTCTCCGCTCCCGAACACCGCTGCCGCACACCGTCGGCAGCGATCACCTGGAGGTCGCCCCCGTGCAGACCCAGACCCTCACTCAGACCGACAGCAGCACCAGCGCCACCAGCACCAGCGCGGACGAGCCGGACAAGGAGGCGGACGCCCTCGTGGCCGTGCCCCCGCAGAGCCGAGCCGCCCGTCACCCGGAGGCGGCGGCCGCGGAGCCGACGGAACCGCCCGCCGAAGCGCTCACGGAGGAGCCCGAGGAGATCGAGGAGCCCGCCGAGGCGCCGGCCGCCGCCCGGGCCGACTCCGGGGGCCCCTCGGCCGATCTGTTCCGCCAGTACCTGCGCGAGATCGGCCGTATTCCGCTGCTCACCGCCGCCGAGGAGGTGGAACTCGCCCGCCGGGTGGAGGCCGGCCTGTTCGCGGAGGAGAAGCTGGGCAGCACCCCCGACCTGGACAGCCAGCTCGCGCTCGACCTGGACCGGCTCGTCGTCATGGGCCGGATGGCCAAGCGCCGGCTCATCGAGGCCAATCTGCGGCTCGTCGTCTCCGTCGCCAAGCGGTACGTCGGCCGCGGGCTGACCATGCTCGACCTGGTGCAGGAGGGCAACCTCGGGCTCATCCGGGCCGTGGAGAAGTTCGACTACGCCCGGGGCTACAAGTTCTCGACGTACGCGACCTGGTGGATCCGCCAGGCCATGTCCCGGGCCCTGGCCGACCAGGCGCGCACCATCCGGGTACCGGTGCATGTGGTGGAGCTGATCAACCGCGTCGTCCGCGTCCAGCGGCGGATGCTCCAGGAGCGCGGCTGCGAGCCGACCCCGGACGAGGTCGCCGCCCATCTGGACCTGCCGCCCGAGCGGGTGGGCGAGGTGCTGCGCCTGGCCCAGGAGCCGGTGTCGCTGCACGCCCCGGTCGGCGAGGAGGACGACGTCGCCTTCGGGGACCTCATCGAGGACGGCGACGCGGCGAGCCCGGTCGAATCGGCGGCGTTCCTGCTGCTGCGCGAGCACCTGGAAGCGGTGCTGTCCACGCTGGGCGAGCGGGAACGCAAGGTCGTACAGCTCCGGTACGGGCTGGCCGACGGCCGTCCGCGCACGCTGGAGGAGATAGGGCGCATCTTCGGCGTGACGCGGGAGCGGATACGGCAGATCGAGTCCAAGACCCTCAACAAGCTCCGGGACCACGCCTTCGCGGATCAGCTGAGGGGCTACCTGGACTGAGGGGGACCGCCGTGCGGCGGCCCCCCCCGTGCGTCTAGTCCACCTCGGCCACGGCCTGCGCGAACTGGGCCTTGTACAGCCGGGCGTACGCCCCGTCGGCCGCCAGCAGCTCCGTGTGCGCGCCCTGTTCGACGATGGACCCGTTCTCCATCACGAGGATCGTGTCGGCGTCCCGGATGGTCGACAGCCGGTGCGCGATCACGAACGAGGTACGGCCGCTCGCCAGTTTGGCCATCGCCTTCTGGATCAGCACCTCCGTGCGTGTGTCCACGGAGCTCGTCGCCTCGTCGAGCACGAGGATCACCGGATCGGACAGGAACGCCCGCGCGATGGTGATCAGCTGCTTCTCGCCGGCGCTGACGCCCGTGCCCTCGTCGTCGATCACGGTGTCGTACCCGTCGGGCAGCGTACGGACGAAGCGGTCCGCGTGCGCGGCCCGCGCCGCCTCCTCGATCTCGCCCCGGGTGACCTCGCGGGAGGCGCCGTACGCGATGTTCTCCGCGATGGTGCCGCCGAACAGCCAGGTGTCCTGGAGCACCATGCCGATCCCGGACCGCAGTTCGTCCCGGGACATCTTCCGGATGTCCACCCCGTCGAGGGTGATCCGGCCGCCGGAGACGTCGTAGAACCGCATCAGCAGATTGACCAGCGTGGTCTTGCCCGCGCCGGTCGGGCCGACGATCGCCACCGTGTGTCCCGGCTCGACGGTGAGCGACAGGTCCTCGATCAGCGGCTTCTCCGGGTCGTACCGGAACGACACGTGCTCCAGGCGCACCCGCCCGCGCAGCTCCTTGGGCCGCTCACCCGACACCGGATCGGCCTCCTGCTCCTCCGCGTCGAGGAGTTCGAAGACCCGCTCGGCCGACGCGACACCCGACTGCACCAGGTTCGCCATCGACGCGACCTGCGTCAGCGGCATGGAGAACTGCCGCGAGTACTGGATGAACGCCTGGACGTCACCGATGGAGAGGGCGCCGGAAGCGACGCGCAGGCCGCCGACGACCGCCACCAGCACGTAGTTCAGGTTCGACACGAACATCATCAGCGGCTGCATCACACCGCTGTTGAACTGCGCCTTGAACCCGGCCTCGTACAGCGCCTCGTTCTGCTCGGCGAACTGCTTCGCCGACTCCTCCTGCCGTCCGAACACCTTCACCAGGGTGTGCCCGGTGTACATCTCCTCGATGTGGGCGTTCAGCTTGCCGGTGGTGCGCCACTGCTGCACGAAGTGCGGCTGCGACCGCTTGCCGACCCGGGTGGCCACCACGAACGACAGCGGCACGGTGACGAGCGCGACCAGTGCCAGCAGCCAGGAGACCCAGAACATCATCACGAGGACGCCGATGATGGTCAGCACCGAGTTGATCAGCTGGCCCATCGACTGCTGGAGCGTCTGCCCGATGTTGTCGATGTCGTTCGTCGCCCGGGACAGCACCTCACCGCGCTGGCGCTTGTCGAAGTACGACAGCGGCAGCCGCGACAGCTTCGTCTGCACGTCCTCCCGCAGCCGGTACATCGTGCGGTTCACGGCCCGGTTCACCAGCCGGGTCGCGACCGCCATCAGCAGGCCCGCGACCAGGAACGTACCGAGCGCGAGCAGCAGGACGTGCCCGACGGCGTCGAAGTCGATCCCCTTGCCGGGGGTGAAGTCGGTGCCCTTGAGCATGTCCGCGACCTGACCCTGGCCGCGCTCCCGCATGGAGTCGAGCACCTGCTCCTTGGTGGCGCCCTCCGGCATCCGCCGGCCGATGATGCCGGAGAACACCAGGTCGGTGGCCCTGCCGAGGATCTTCGGACCCACCACGTTCAGGCCCACGCTGATGACCACGCACAGCAAGAGGCCGTAGATCGTGAACCGTTCCGGTCTGAACTGGGCGACGAGCCGTTTGCCCGACCCCTTGAAGTCCATCGAGCGCTGGTCGGGTCCCCCGGCCATCATGCGTCCCATGGGCCCGGCCATCAGGCGGCCTCCGCTTCCGTCAGCTGGGAGAGCACGATCTCCCGGTAGGTCTCGTTGGTCGCCATCAGTTCGGCGTGCCGGCCGGAGCCGACCACCCGGCCCTCCTCCAGCACGATGATCCGGTCGGCGTCCCGGATGGTCGACACCCGCTGGGCGACGATGACGACGGTCGCCTCGGCGGTCTCCTGGGACAGCGCGGCGCGCAGGGCGGCGTCGGTGGCGTAGTCGAGCGCCGAGAAGGAGTCGTCGAAGAGGAAGATCTCCGGGCGCTGCACCAGCGTGCGGGCGATGGCGAGCCGCTGCCGCTGACCGCCGGAGACATTGGTGCCGCCCTGTGCGATCGGCGCGTCCAGGCCGCCCTCCAGCTTCCGCACGAAGTCCTTGGCCTGGGCCACCTCCAGCGCGTGCCACAGCTCCTCGTCGGTGGCGTCCGGGTTGCCGTAGCGCAGGTTGGTGGCGACCGTGCCCGCGAACAGGTACGGCTTCTGGGGCACCAGCCCGACGGTCCTGGCGAGCAGCTGCGGTTCGACGTCCCGGACGTCCACGCCGTCGACCAGGACCTCGCCCTCGGTGCTGTCGAAGAGCCGGGGGACGAGTCCCAGCAGCGTCGACTTGCCGCTGCCGGTGGAGCCGATCACGGCGGTGGTCTCGCCCGGCCGGGCGAGAAGGTCGACGGACTTCAGCACCGGCTCCTCCGCCCCCGGATAGCGGAAGCCCGCGCCCCGGATCTCCAGGTGCCCGTGCGCGCGCAGCTCGGTGACCGGAGCCGTCGGCGGTACGACGCTGGAGGCGGTGCCCAGGACCTCCTGGATGCGCTCGGCGCAGACCTCCGCACGCGGCACCATCATGAACATGAAGGTGGCCATCATCACGGACATGACGATCTGCATCAGATAGGCGAGGAACGCGGTCAGGTCGCCGATGGCCATCCCGCCGTCGTCGATCCGGTGGGCGCCGAACCACACCACCGCGATGGACGACAGGTTCACGACCGTGGTGACGATCGGGAACATCAGGGCGAGCATCCGGCCGGTGGCCAGCTGCATGTCGGTCAGCTCGCCGTTGGCCTTCCCGAACCGGCCCTGCTCGTACTCGTCCCGGACGAAGGCGCGGATGACCCGGTTGCCGGTGATCTGCTCGCGCAGCACCCGGTTGACCGTGTCCAGCCGGACCTGCATCGACCGGAACAGCGGGCGCAGCCGGCGCACGATGAGGGTCACGGAGATGCCGAGCACCGGTACGACCGCGACCAGCACCCCGGACAGCGGTACGTCCAGACCGAGTGCCAGCACGATTCCGCCCACACACATGATGGGCGCCGACACCATCAGGGTGAACGTCATCAGGGCCAGCATCTGGACCTGCTGCACGTCGTTCGTCGTACGGGTGATGAGCGAGGGCGCCCCGAAGTGACCCACCTCACGCGCGGAGAAGGACTGCACCCGGTCGAAGACGGCACCGCGCACGTCTCGGCCGACCGCGGAGGCGGTCCGGGCGCCGTAGTACACGGCACCGATGTTGCACACGACCTGAGCCAGCGAGATGCCGATCATCAGGGCGCCGAAGGACAGGATGTAACCCGTGTCACCCTTCACGACACCGTTGTCGATGATGTCCGCGTTCAGGGTGGGCAGGTAGAGGGTGGCGCAGGTCTGCACGAACTGCAGCGCCACCACAAGGGCGATGGGTTTCTTGTAGGGCCTGAGATAGGTCCGCAGAAGTCGTATGAGCACGCTACGTCTCTCGGGGTCGGCGACAGGGGCCGGTTCGGTTGCCCCTGGCCCCTATCGTCGAACACTCCACCCGCGTTACCTCAACCGATTAACCCGCCGGTGGCCTGTCCTGCGCCCTTATGGCTTTGGGGTGTTGCGCCCGGTTCTGTTCCCCTATGAGTTGAACGCTCCGGGGTGCGTCTGCTCGCGCACCGCGGTGAACTGCTGCCGTACCGCCTGCCCCACGGCCAGCTCCTCGCCCGGCTCCAGCACCTGCGCCGCCGCGCCCTGCCAGGCCGGCGGGGTGCGCGGATCGAGGGTGCCCTGCGAGACACCGAGCGCCCAGGCAGCCTGCCGGGCCGCGCCGATCGCCGCGTAGTCCGCCGGCTGCGGTACGACGACCTGCGCGCCGAACAGCATGGGCGCCGCCGCCTGCACGGCGGGCAGCTCGGCGGCCGCCCCCAGCAGGAAGATCCGCCGCACCTCCACGCCCCGCCCGCGCAGCACGTCCAGCGCGTCCGCGAGCCCGCACAGCATGCCCTCGAAGGAGGCCCGCGCCAGGTGCTCGGGCTTCATCGACTCGCGCCGCAGCCCCGCGAGGGTGCCCGCGGTGTGCGGCAGGTTCGGCGTCCGCTCGCCCTCCAGATACGGCAGCAGCACCAGCCCGTGCGCCCCCGGGGTGGACTTCATCGCCAGGTCGGACAGGCTTTCCAGGTCCGGCAGGCCGAGCAGCTCGGCGGTGCCGCGCAGGGTGCGTACGGCGTTCAGGGTGGTGACGACCGGCAGGTGCATGCCGGTGGCGTCGGCGAGGGAGGTGATCATCCCGGACTGGTCGGCGAGCGCCTCGGGATGCACGGCCATCACGGACCCGGAGGCCCCGAGCGAGACGACCGCGTCCCCCAGCCCGATCCCGAGCCCGAACGCGGCGGCCATGGTCTCCCCGGTGCCGGCGGAGATCAGCAGCCCCTCCGGGGTCGTACCGGCCGCGTCGGACGGGCCGATCACCTCGGGCAGCATCGCCTGGTGGCCGAGCGCCAGCTCGACCAGTTCGGGCCGGTAGGCGCCGGTGGCGGCCGACCAGTACCCGGTGCCGGAGGCCCCGCCTCGGTCGGTGGTCCGCCGCACGGGCCGCCCGAGCAGCTGCCAGACCAGCCAGTCGTGGGCCTGGAGCAGGACGGCTGTACGTCGCGCGTTCTCCGGCTCGCTCTTGGTGAGCCAGCGCAGCTTGGTGACCGGCTGGGCCGCCTGGGGCACGCATCCGACCGCCTGGGCCCAGGCTTCCCGGCCACCGAGCGCGTCCACCAGATCGGCCGCCGCGACCTGCGCGCGCTTGTCGCCGCCGACCAGGGCCGGGCGGACGGTGTTGCCCTGGGCGTCCAGTGGCACCAGCGCGTTCTGCTGCGCGGAGACACCGATGGCCTGCACGCCCTCCAGCAGACCGCCCCCGGCGGCCTCGCCCAGGGAGAGCAGCCAGGCCTGCGGGTCGACATCGCTCGGGCGCGCACCGTCCGGCGCCTCGGCCGGGTGCGGTGCGTATCCCTGGCGGAGTACGGCGCCGGTGTCTGTGTCACAGACGACGATGCGCGTGAAATCGGGCGAGCTGTCCAAGCCGGCGACTATCCCCATGCCTAGGGATTTTGCCGCATCGCCGGGCTTGCTTCGGCCGAGGGCGGTTCGGTGATCGTCAGGTGTTGCTCGTGCCCCAGTCGTCCTCCGCCGTTCCGTCGACGCTCCGGTCCCGCAGGGACCGCACCCGCTGGGCCACGGACTCCGGGACCCGGTCCCCGACCTTGTCGCTGACCGTGTGGAAAGCCTTGCCGGCGTAGACGCGGCCCTGCTGGGCGGCCGACTCGGCGGTGTTCCGCACCGCCGGGTTCTGCGCGATCTGCCGGGCCGACTTCTTCAGCTGTTCGTAGCGCTCGCGTCCGGCCCTCGTGCCGAGTACGTAACCGAGGGCCAGTCCGCCGAGGAACATGAGCCGGTAGCGCATGGCTGCCACCCTTCCCGTGTGTAGGTCTCTGGTGCGGCGCTGGCGCCGAGGAGTACCGATTGGCGGAGCACCCCCCTGCTTGCGCTAATGTATGTGTCGCAGCGAGCGCCCGCCCCCTGGCGAATACCCAGGTAGGTACGTTCGATGCAACGAGGCGATCCTCCGTAGCTCAATTGGCAGAGCAGCCGGCTGTTAACCGGCAGGTTACTGGTTCGAGTCCAGTCGGGGGAGCTTCGATCCTCCGTAGCTCAATTGGCAGAGCAGCCGGCTGTTAACCGGCAGGTTACTGGTTCGAGTCCAGTCGGGGGAGCGCTGAACGAGGACCCCTCCGGGGTCCTTTTTCATGTCCGCGGGAACCGCCGCGCCTGCGGGGATGTCCTCGAGGTCATGAGCAGCGCGGAAGCCGACCATCCGAAGCAGGAGATCGTATGAGCGGCTATGCTGCGGCAGACGGCGCGCACACGTGTACGCGACACGCCGCTATGGGGCGGTAGCTCAGCCGGTTAGAGCAGCGGACTCATAATCCGTCGGCCGTGGGTTCGAGTCCCACCCGCCCCACCGAGGCGCTTCGGTGCAGGAACGTTTTCACCTGTGCCGAAGCGTTAACCCCCGGCGGTCGCACGGGGTTACGGCGGCTCTGCGGAATTTCTGGCCGGTAAGCGACCGCGGCTGCCAGGCGCGGCGTATCACGATCACCCATTACTCGTTCGGCCGCGGCCCGCTGACGGGGTTGACGCGGTCGTCGCCCCGCCCTGTCGCGGCGGTCCGGCCGGTACCGTCGTCCCTACGGTGCAAAAGTGGCGCCTCTTCGTGTGCCGCCGCTGCGGGCCGGCCCCGGGGAAGGAGAACGGCCGCATGACACCTCCGGCGCCTGCTGCTGAACGCGCTCGACGGCCTCGGCCCGGAGATCGGCACCGGTCGCGCCCCGTCCTCCGTGACCGCGGCCCTGACCGGTGCGGCCGACGGCCCGACGATCCTGTTGCGCCCCGACATGGACGCCCTGCCGGTCACCGAGGACAGCGAGCTGCCGTTCGGCTGATCCGTGAGTGCCCGGGTGTGAATCGTGAGGGGCGACCTCCTGTGCCGGTAGGGAGCCGATTTCCGGTGGCATGATCGGCGCCATGAAGCACTTCATACGTCCCAACGGCACACCGCCCGTCAACGGCTACAGCCACGCGGTCGCCTTCACCGGAGCGATGGTCGCCGTCTCGGGTCAAGTCCCGGTGGACGGCGACGGCAATCTCGTCGGTAAAGAGGACGCTGAGGCCCAGGTCCGGCAGGTCTACGCGAACCTGACCGCCGCACTGGAGGCGGCAGGCTCCGGCCTGGAGCACGTCGTCAGACTGACGGTCTACCTGACCGATCTGGATGATCTGGGCGCGTTCCGCAAGGTGCGAGACGAGTACCAGGACGCGGAACACCCGCCCGCCTGCTCCCTGGTGAGGGTCGCCGGCCTGGTTCACCCGGACTTCAGGGTCGAGATCGACGCATGGGCCGTGGCACCGAGCGCTGGATAGCGGTTGGACCCACTGAAGCATGCCCCCGGCGGAACCCCGGGAACGCCCAAGCCCACAGAGGACTCGCCCCGGTTGGCGCGCCCGCAGGCACGGCCGAACCGCCGGCGGCGCGGGCGTCACCGACGACCACCCGCTGTCCATGGCCCTCCACCCGGGCAACCAGGAGACGGGCCCGCGCGGCATCGCCGGACGGCTCGTCGTCACCACCGGCACGAAGAAGGCCGGCACCCCTCGCCCGCCACCGTCATGCGGATGCTGCGCGAACACGACGGCCCCGCCCGGGCCGTACCAGGACGCCGGGCATGGACGTCGCCGTACCGGGACGCCGGGCATGGACGTGTCAGGGCCGGCGGCCATACTGGTCCGCATGGAACACATCGGGGGGTACCTCGTCGAAAGGAAGCTCGGCGAGGGCGGCATGGGGACGGTGTATCTCGCGCGCACGCGCGGCGGACGGGCCGTCGCGCTGAAGGTGGCCAAGGCCGAACTGACGGCCGACCCGGTCTTCCGGGAGCGGTTCCGCAGCGAGGTCGAGGCGGCCCGCGCGGTGGGCGGCTTCCACACCGCACCGGTGGTGGACGCCGCCCTCGACGGCGACCCGCTGTGGCTGGCCACCGCCTACATCCCCGGGCCGACCCTGGCGGAGCGGCTCGCCGCCGAGGGCGCCATGGACGAGCCACAGCTGCGGGCGCTGGCCGCCGCGCTCGCCGAGGCGCTGGAGTCCATCCACGCCTGCGGCCTGGTGCACCGCGATCTCAAGCCGGGCAACATCATCATGGCCGCCGACGGGCCGCGCGTCCTGGACTTCGGTATCTCCCGGGCCGTCGAGTCCGGTCGTCTCACCGCGACCGGCACCGCCTTCGGCACGCCCGGTTTCCTCGCGCCCGAACAGGCACTCGGCCACGATGTGACCGGCGCCGCCGACGTGTTCGCCCTCGGTGCCGTGCTGGTCGCCGCGGCGGGCGGCAGCGCCTGGGGCGAGGGCACGCCGATGGGGCTGATGTACCGCTCCGTGCACGAGCCGCCGGACATGTCCGCCGTACCCGCCGCACTGGCGGACGTGGTCGCCGCGTGCCTGGCCAAGGAGCCCGCGGACCGGCCCACGCCCGGCGCGCTGCTGGACCTGCTGACGGACGCGTCCTCGTCCCCGTCCCGGCCGCAGACACCGCCGTACCCGCAGGCGGACACCGCGCCTTCGCAGGTGGCCCCCGCACCCGCGCAGGCGTCCCCCGTGTCCTCACCGGAGGCCGCCGTGCCCCCGCCGCCCGCCACACCGCCGCAGCCGCCGGTCCGGGCCGCGACGCCCCCGTACCAGCAGCCCGTACAGCCCGCCACGCCGTCGCACCTGCCCGTACAGCCCGCCACGCCGTCGCACCTGCCCGTACAGCCCGCCACGCCGCCGCACCTGCCCGCGCAGCCCGCCACCGCGCAGCCGGCCCCCTACGGCTTCGGGCCGCCGATCCCGTACGGCAACCCGTACGCCGGTCCGGACCCCGAGGTCGTGCTGGCCGACGACGGCGCGGGCGTGGTCGTCAATGCCGCCGGAGTGCTGCTCGAAGTGGAGGGCGCCACCGCGGACTTCCCGTGGCACGAGATCGCGCGCGTCGAACGCAGCTGGCGCGGCAACCGCCTCACCATCACCGTGCGGTTGTGGGACGGCGGTGTGTACTCCTGCGAGTTGAACGCCCGCCGACAGGCCCGGCTCCGCACCTGGCTGGCCCGGCTCGACCCGGTCCTCGCCCGCTACCTGACCCGGTAGCGCGCGGGCGCAACCACGCCTTCTCGCGCAAGACTTGAGGCGTACAGGCTTGAACCGGTCAACTCCTGGGCACGGACCTCCTACCGGTGCCCATCGCCGGTCGGTGTCGGCAGGAGGAGGGCGTCATGGACCGTCGGATCCGGGTACGTGTCAGCCGGCGGCCCTCCGCCCCGCGAGGGCAGGAGATCGACCGCAGGACTCCGTCCGGGCGCGTACTGCCGTACTGAACCGGGCGGGCTGCCGGGCGGTTCAGGCGGCCAGCGGGTCCAGGATCAGCGGTTCGATCCGGCCCTCCAGCATGGCGCCCAGGCCCTGAGCCGCGCAGATGCCGGGCCGCTCGGCGATGTGCACCGGCATCCCGGTGGCCTGCCGCAGCATCTGGTCGAAACCCGGCAGCAGCGCGGAGCCGCCGACCATCATGATCCCTCGGTCGGCGAGGTCGGCGACCAGGTCGGGCGGGCAGTCGCGCAGCACCTTGCCGATGCCGTCCAGGACGGCCGTCAGCGGCGTCTGGATCGCGTCGCGCACGGCGGCGGTGTCCACGCGCACACTGCGGGCGAGCCCCGTGGCCACGTCCCGGCCGTGGATCTCGGTCGACGCCGGGCCGTGCGGGGTGAGGCCGTTGCCGGACAGGGCCAGTTGCAGCGGCCGTACCGACTGGCTGGGCAGCATCAGCTCGTGCTCGTGCCGCAGATGCTGCACGATCGCGTGGTCCACGGCCTCGCCGCCCACCGGGATGCGCTCGGCGGTGACGAGGGAGCCCAGCGAGAGGACCGCGACCTGGGTGGCCGCCGCCCCGCACACCATGATCATGCTGGCTTCGGGCCGCTCCACCGGCAGTCCGCACCCCACCGCGGCGGCGATCAGCGTGTCCACCAGCTCGACCCGCCGCGCCCCCAGCCCGACCAGCGTCTCGATCGTCGCGCGCTGGGCCAGCGGGTCGGCGTCGTGCGGGGCGCAGGCCGCCGCCCGCAGCCGCGGCTTGCGGCGCAGCGTCCGGCGCATCTTGTCACCGAGCAGATGCCGCAGCATGCGCTGGGCCATCTCGATGTCGACCACCGTGCCGCCGGCGATGGGCCGTACGACCTTGATGAAGTCCGGGGTCCGCCCTGTCATCTTCTCCGCGAACTCGCCGACGGCGATGAGCGCACCGGTACGGGTGTTCACGGCGGCCGCCGAGGGCTGGTCCACGACGAGCCCGGCGCCCTTCACGTACACCCGGGTACGGGCCGCGCCCAGGTCGACGGCGAAGTGGCACCGGCGCAACTGCTCCAGGCTGACGGTCACGGCAGATCCTTCCGAGTGCGCGGGCCTTGCGGGACCCACCTGATCGGCGGTCCCACTGGCATCCTGCCGCGAGGCCGGGAGCGGGCGCCTTCTGTGGGCGGCCGGGCGGGGCGCCGCTGAACGGGCGTAATTTCCGGCCGCTTCGGTGTGTCGCCCGCGTCAGAACGAGCGCGCGGCCTCCAGCAGCGGGTCGAGGGACGACACGATGACCGCACTGTCCTCCTCGCGCAGACGCCGGCGCCCGGCCGCGGTGGGGGCGTAGGCGATGAAGCGGAGGCCGAGCTGCTGGGCGGCGGTCAGCTCGGCGACCGAGGAGCTGATCAGGACGGCGCGGCGGGCCGGCGTGCGCAGGGCGTCCAGGGCGCGCAGCAGGCAGTCGGGGTGCGGCGTCAGCAGGCCGAGATCGTCACGGCGGCCGTGGACGCCCGCGAGGGGCAGCCGGTAGGGCTCCAGGTAGCGCCGGACGGCCGGGGTGCACACGTCCGTCACCACGCTGACGTTACGGCCGGACCGGTACAGCGCGCGGACCAGCGCGAGGGAGCGGTGCGTGGCCGGCGCGTCGGGGACGGCGGCCAGTTCGAGGTCGTCGA
The DNA here is from genome assembly GCF_044546845.1 of Streptomyces sp. NPDC053076. Lineage (NCBI taxonomy): Bacteria > Bacillati > Actinomycetota > Actinomycetes > Kitasatosporales > Streptomycetaceae > Streptomyces > Streptomyces sp. NPDC053076. The sequence continues at coordinate 668,896 of NZ_JBITZL010000002.1, forward strand.
GGCGAGCCCGCAACAGGGGACCGAGCCGGTCGTGCGCGAAGGCGCGCAGCAGATCCAGCGGATGCGCGAACGCCTCCCGGCCGACGGCGCTCGCCACGGGCAGCGGCCGGCCCGTCAGCGAGTCCCGTGGGTCGCGGTGGTCGGCCACGACCGACAGCAGGTCGAGAACGGCCTCCCGCGCCGTGTGCGCCGTGAACAGCCGGGCGAGGGGCCCCTCGAAGCCGATCAGCACGGTCTCGGCGTCGGTGAGGCGGTCCGACAGCCGACGACGCGACGGAACCGGCGGTTCCGCGGCCGGTGCGGCCGCCCACTCCGGGACCAGCTGCACGGTGTACGACACCGCGAGCCCCGGCACCGGCCAGTCGGCCACCTCCGCGTTCACCGCCCGCTGGGCCGCGCCCGCCCGGCGCAGCGGATGGCGGCGCGTGAGGGGGGCCGCCGCGGCGCACAGGTGCTGCAGCAGGACATCGGGGACATCGGCGGCCTCACCCCGGACGAAGGCGACCGGATCGGCGACGCGCCAGGACAGCATCACCGCGGCCTTGAACGCGCCCTTGCCTGAGCTCGGCAGGGACACGATGTGACGGGCCTCGTGCGGGGTGAGGTCGACCGAGTAGTACGTCTCCGGGCGGGGCGGACGCGTGCCGTACGGCTGGATCGGGTCGAGCAGCGTGAGCGGGCCGTCGGGGCGGGTGTGGACCACGGCCGTGCGGCCCGGCGTGGGGACGCCCAGCTCGTGCAGGTCGTGCGTGATGAACGGGCCCTGGACCAGGTCGCGCTCCCCGGGCTCGGGGGACCGTGGCCCGAGCGGGCAGTACCAGGCGGCCGGCGGGCTGTCCGGGGCGCCGTCGCTGAAGAGCGGCCGGAAGCGCTGGGAGCGCTGGGCGGCGGAGCTGGCGGCGAAGTCGTCGTACAGCGCGGGCGGTACGACGACCATGACGTCCGCGGCCGTCTCCGGCGGGGGGACGGACGGCTGCCCGAACGTGACCCGCAGCCGCGGTGGGTCGGCCAGCCGGGCGAGCGCCTGGGGGAGTTCCCGCAGGACGGCCACGAGGACGGGCAGGAGATAGGCGCCGGGCTCGACGCGCACCAGATAGCCGTCGGGGCGGACGTCCATCGCGTACTGGCGGGGGCCGAGGGAGCCGCGGACGAGGATCTCGTGCACAGCGGCTTCCAGGGTGATCCGGGCTTCCGGGCGGCCGGTGAGTTCGTCGGCCCTGAACCGGATCTCGGACAGACCCACGGCGGCTTCGGCTTCGGCTTCGGCTTGGGCTCCGGCTTGGGTGGTGGTGTCGGTTTCGGTGGGGGCTTCCGCTTGGGGTGTGGCTTCGGCTTGGGCTTGGGCTCCGGCTTGGGTGGTGGTGTCGGTTTCGGTGGGGGCTTCCGCCTCGGCTGTGGCCTCGGCTTCCGCTTCGGCAGTGGCTGTGGCCTCGGTTCGGGGTTCGGCTGCCGCTTCGGTCGCGGGTGCGGGCTGAGCCGGGGCTTCGGCTGCCGATTCCGTTGTGGCCGCGGGCTGGGCTCGGCTTTCCGTCGGCGCTTCCGCCGAAAGCCGCCGCACGCTGTCCTCGCTGACCGTGGCGAACGGATCGCCCTCCACGGCCGTCCCCGCACCCCGCGCGGACGGGACCGACGCCCGGAACTCACCCGGTGCCCGGCCCGCCCTGCGGTCGATGAACTCGCCGATGCGGCCGAGGAGTTCGGAGGTGCGGTTGCGGTCCGTGCGGGGCAGCCCGAGCAGGAGCAGCTCCCGGACGCCGTCCCGGAACGCGTAGGAGCCGGGCACGCCGCCCGGGACGGTGGTGAGCATGCCGCTGAGGATGACCTCGGCCAGGTGCTGGGGGCGCGGATCCGGTTCGACCGCGGCTTGGACCAGACGCATCACCGGCAGGTCGGGGCGCCCCACCGCGAGATGGCCGGCCAGCCGGAACGCCTCGGGCGAGGCGGTCGCGCGGAACCGCAGGACCAGTTCCTCGGCGGACAGCAGCCCGACGTCCGTGCGGTCCTCGGCGTCCGCAGGCAGCGGCCGGCCCAGCCCGGCGACGGCGCCGGGCAGCTCCGCTCCCCCCGGTGCGGTGAGCAGCGCGGCCCAGTGCGCCAGCCACCGCGGCTCCGGCTCCAGCACGGGGAGGGGCACCGCGCCCCCGGCCACGGCGGATCCGAACCGCCCGTACGGCTCGTGCCGGCCGCTCCCCTCGAACTGCTCGTGCCGGCCACCCCCTTCGAACTGCTCGTGCCGGCCGCACCCCTCGAACTGCTCGTCATGCCCGCCCTGCTCGTACGGGGTGAACGTGAGCGTCGCCGTGGGAGCCACGGGGTGCGGGGCCGACAGGCGGCCGGGAGTGGTGGGCAGGGCCGTGTCCCGCCACAGGTGCTCCGGGAGCGGCTGTACGACGGCCAGGGGCATGCGGCGCGCCCAGCGGTGCAGGGTGGCGTACCAGCGGGTCCCGGCGGGGCCCTCCCGCCACTGCGGGCCCATGCAGTCGCTGATCAAGAGGGTGACGGTCCGGCCGTCGGCGGGGGCGGACGCGTCCGGACCGCGCACCGTGCCGTCCGCGGCGGCGCGGTACAGGGAGACCGTGCGGAACGCGCCCGACTGGGACAGCACCGTGTGCAGTTCGCGGACCAGGGGGCGCCAGACCGGCATGGTCGGGCCCGCGTCGTACACCAGGTGCAGGCGCAGCCAGCGCTCGCGTGCCGGGCGCAGGACCGGCAGCCACCACATGGGGTCGGCGCCCAGCCGGGCGATGCGGTCGGCGGTCGCCCGTTCGTCCAGCTCGTGGCCCACGGGCGCGTCGATCCGGCGGCCCAGCGGGCGCAGCGAGCGCTGCAGCGCCAGCGGGTGACGCAGCATCGGGGGCGCCGGCGCCAGCAGGGGGGTGTGCGGCCGGTGCGCCGAGGGGTCGGGAGGACGGTGGGAGGGGAGGTGCAGGGGGACGCGGGCGGGCGGCGTGGGCGGCGTGGGTGTCCGGGGGGCCTCCGGGCGTGTCTCCCCGGGGTCCGGCCGGGGTGGCGGTACCGGCGGCGGGGGCGGCGACGGCGCATCCTGCTCCGGGACGTCGGACACCCCTGGTCCGTGGCCGTCGGTGCCGGGTCCCATGTGCCGGGCCAGCCAGAGCAGTTCGGCCAGTTCGCGTGGCGTCGGACGCATCCCGTCGGTCGCCTCGGCCAGGACGTCGGCCAGGCGGACCAGGGGATCCGGGGCACCGGGGTGCTCAGAAGGCATCGGACCGCGTGCTCTGTCCCAGGTACGGCATCAGCTGCTCGGCCAGCCGGTCCAGGGACTCGGCGTCCAGGTCGGCGGAGCGGGCCAGGTAGATCGCGTTGAGGAGCTGGTCGGTGGCCAGGTCGCCGACGCCCGACCGGGACAGGAAACGGTCGATCAGGGTGCGCGCGTAGGTGTCGGGTTCCCCCAGGTGGGCGCGGACGATCTCGGCGAGGTGCCGGTCGTCCGGCTGCCGCAGGTGCAGTGTGACGCAGCGACGCAGGAAGGCGGGCGGGAACTCGCGCTCGCCGTTGCTGGTCAGGACGACGAAGGGGAAGGCCCGGCAGCGGACCCGGCCGTGTGCCACCGGGACCCGCTCGTCGGTGCCGTCGGCCAGCACCTCGGCGATGCCGTCCGGCGCGAGCCGGGAGGCGCGCACCAGTTCGGGGATCTCGTACTGGCCTTCCTCCAGCACGTTCAGCAGGTCGTTGGGCAGGTCGAGGTCGCTCTTGTCGATCTCGTCGATGAGCAGCGCGCGGGGCAGGGCGTACGGCAGGAGGGCGGTGCCCAGCGGGCCCAGGCGCAGATGGTGCTCGATGCCCGACCGGTCGTCCGTGCCCTGCGCCCGGTCCTGCCGGGCGGCCTCCTGCCGGGCCGCGTACAGCCGCGAGAGCGGGTCGTACTGGTAGAGGCCGTCGTGCAGCGTGCTGCGGCTGGTGATGTTCCAGCGCAGCACCGGGCCGAGCCGCAGCTCCCGGGCGACCGCGTACACGAGGGAGGACTTGCCGGTGCCGGGCGGCCCGGTGACCAGCAGCGGGCGGCGCAGGTACAGGGCCGCGTTGACCAGCTGGACCGTCTCCTGGGTGGCCTGGTACGTCTCGGCGCGGTGGGTGCGGTCGGGGGACACGGCGGAGGCGTCGGCGGTCGCGTTCGGCGCCGTGAGCACCGGGCCGCCGTCGAAGGCCCGCCAGGGCGGCGGCGCGGGCAGCTCGGTGATGCCGTCGTGCGGCTCGTTCGTACCGGTGTAGACGGGCCACAGGGGCATGGGCTCTTCTTCTCCGTGGGGGGCGTGGTCGTGCGGGCGGTCAGGCGACGGGCGAGTGCAGGCTCGCGGTGGTCTCGGGAAAGCAGCGCGGGTCGTCCCAGAGCAGCTGTAGATCTCTCGCCCAGTGCCGGTCCGGCTCGTCGTCGGCGTCCGCGGTCATCCGCAGCGAGAGGATGTGCCGGGGGAGTTCGGAGAGCGGGACGTCGGCGACCGAGGCGGTGAGCTGGTCCAGGAACGCGGTGCCCGGGCAGGGTGGCTCCTCGGGCCCGGCGCCGGGGCAGGACGCGGCCTCGTGCGCGGGGCACGGAGAGCCGGTCCGGCGCCACAGCAGGACCGGTACGGGCACGGTGAGACCGACCTCGAAGTGCGTGCGTGCCGCCGTGGGCGGGGCCGCGTAGCCGGCGAGTCCGGCCTCGCCGTCCCACAGCCGCTTGCGCAGGCTCGGCGGCCGTTCCCGGGTGCCGCACTCGACGCGGTGCACCTCGACGCCGCCTCCCAAGTCCAGCTTCTGCCACTTCTTGCGCAACTGGTGGCGCAGCCGGCCGCTGTGGTGGCGTGCACGGTCGGTCACGACGAGCGGGTAGGCGCAGCCGAGGGGTGTGCTGTCGTCCGCGCCGCACTCCCAGCGCGCCACCGCCTCGTTGAGCCACTCGCGTGGCAGGACGAACGTCACCAGCTCGTCGGCGTCCGGGGCGAGATGGGCGACGGCCTCGTCGATGCGGCTCTGGACGTAGGCCCGCACGCCGGTGCGCGGCAGCCGGCGGGCGCCCACCGGCCGGCGCCGCCCCTCGCGGTACGCGGACACCTCCACGGTCACCTGGTCGGGACCGGCACCGCTGTGATCGATCTCGACGACGACCGGGGACCAGGCCGGCGCCACCGACGTGGCCGGCGCCATCGGCATGGGCGGGGCGGCCGACGTGGGCGGCGATGCCGGTGACGGCGGGGCGGCAGACGGAGCCGACCGAGCAGACGGAGCCGACAGGGCCGACGGCGTTTGACGCGGTAACGCCGGTTCCCCGTCGAGCAGTTCGCTGAGCCGGTCGGCGAACCGGCTCACCGCCTCCGGATCCGGGACCTCCCACTGCACATAGCCGGCGGCCGCCCACAGGGAGGGGAAACCGCCCGGGGGCAGAGGCGGCCCGAAGGCGCCCACCGCGTCCACGTACATCCGGTTCGGATCACACCCGCGGCCGGCGTCGGCCGCGGCCCGGCGCAGCAGGGCGTACAGGCGGCGGCGGGCGTCGTACCGGTGGCCGGGGGTGGGCACCAGCTCGCCCAGCTCGGGCCAGTACCGGGCCATCACGTCCAGCGGCAGCATCCGGCCCTTGCGCACGTCCGGCGAGTCCGAGGCAGCGGTGACCATGCCGACCACCGTGCCGTCCGGCAGCGTCGCCGCCGCCCCGCTGAAACCGGCCACGAGCGGCTGCCCGTGCCCGTTCCACGCCACCAGTTCCAGCCACTCGCCGGCGATCAACTGGGGCGAGACCGCCTGGTATTCGGCGAGCGTGCCTTCGTCGTAGCCCTCGGGGAAGCCGTACGCGATCAGTTTGGGGTACGGCTCGGTGTACGCGGCGTCGGGCGGTGCGAAGCCGGCCGGCGCGAGGGGGACGGCACGGTCCAGTTCGAGCACGGCGACATCGCCGGGGTCGGTGACGGCGCCGGCCCAGCCGCCGTGGGCGACGACCGAGGCGGACAGCTCGCCCAGTTCCCTGGCGTGCGGAAAGGTGACGGTCACCGCCGCGCTGTCGCGCCACCTGACGACGTGGGCGCAGGTGAGCACCCGGCGGCCGGCGATCAGGAACCCGGCCCCCACCTCGTTGCCGCAGGCGATCCGGGCGTGCCAGGTGGCGCTGTGCATCACCGGTCGGCGGACTCCGGCCCAGGCACGCTCTGGCCCGGAACGGACGGTGCCGGCGCGGCCGGTACCGGAGCGGCAGGTTCCGGTGCGGTCGGCTGGAGTGCGGCCGGTTCCGGTGCGGTCGGTACCGGTGCGGCCGGCCCAGGTGCGGTCCCCTCCGACGTGGTCGGCCCTGGTGCGGTCCCTTCCGGAGTCTGCCCCGGGGACCAGTTGAGCTTGACGATCAGGTGGCCCTCCGCCGTTCCCTTCGCGATGACGGCACCGGCCTCCGCCGACAGCCGTACGCCGAACTCGATCTCCACCGCGTCGGGACGCAGACTGCCGTCCCGGAAGACCCGCAGCGCGGCTGCCGCCGCCGCGCGTACGCCGTCCAGCGCTCCTTCGAAGGTGCGCGCCGCCTGGGCGGGGCCGTCGCCGCGCGAGACGAGGCGGGCGCCCGACCTGGTGGCGACGCCCTCCACCACGACCAGCGCGCCGTCCTCGGTCCTGAACTCCACCAACCCGTCCATGGTGACGCTCGCTCCCCCTCATCCGTGACTCGTGACAACTCCCATGTTACGGACGGTGCTTCGGGTGTCACATCTTCGAACGGGCGTGGCGGGTACGGCTCCGAGGTTGGCGAGAACCCGCCAGGCGTCTTTCCGTCAGGAACGGTCAACTCCTGTCTCGCAAGAGGCACATCACACTCGTCCCAGCACGCGACACGCTCGACACACACGAGAAGAGGCGTGGATGAGCACAGGACCAGTCAGACGCGGGACGGCACTGCTGGCGGCGGCGCTGGTGAGCGCCCTGCTCCCGGCCGGCCCGGCGACGGCCCGAGGAGCCTCGGTCGCGCACACCCCGCGCACCCCCGGCCCCACCACCGTCACCCTCGTCACCGGCGACAAGGTGACCGTCACCGACCTCGGCCACGGCAGGAGGACCGTCACCGTGCAGCGGCCCCGCGGGGCCACCGGCGCCGTACGGACCGGGTCGAACGGCGGTCACCTCACCGTCGTACCGGACGAGGCGCTGCCGTATCTGCGCGCCGGCACACTGGACCGGCGGCTGTTCGACGTCAGCGGACTGATCCGGCAGGGGCTCACCGACGCCGAGACCGACGCGGTGCCGCTGATCGTCACCTACGACAGGAACGCGCGGGCCGCGACCCCCGCCGGCGCCCAGCGCACCCGCGCCCTGCCCAGCCTGCGCGGAGCCGCCGTGGCGGCCGGAAAGGGACGCACCTTCTGGCGGTCGTTCACCCGGGCCGCCGGCATCGGCAAGGTGTGGCTGGACGGCCGGGTGAAGGCCGACATGGCCGAGAGCAACGCCCAGATCGGCACGCAGGCGGCCTGGGCTGCGGGGCTGACCGGCAAGGGCGTCACCGTCGCCGTCCTGGACACCGGCGCCGACCTCGGCCACCCCGACCTGAAGGGCCGGGTCACCGCTTCCAGGAGCTTCATCGACGGACAGGAGGTCGCCGACCGCAACGGACACGGCACCCACACCGCCTCCACCGTCGGCGGCAGCGGCGCCGCCTCCGACGGCGAGGAGAAGGGGGTCGCGCCCGGCGCCGCGCTCGCCGTCGGCAAGGTGCTCAGCGACCAGGGCTCGGGCAGCGAGTCCCAGATCATCGCCGGGATGGAGTGGGCGGCACGGGACGTGCACGCCAGGATCGTCTCCATGAGCCTGGGGTCCACGGAGGCCAGCGACGGCACCGACCCGATGGCGCAGGCGGTGAACACCCTGTCGAAGGAGACCGGCGCACTGTTCGTCGTCGCCGCCGGCAACACCGGCGCCCCCTCCTCCATCGGTTCGCCCGGCGCCGCCGACGCCGCCCTCACCGTGGGCGCGGTGGACTCCGCCGACCAGCCGGCCTACTTCACCTCCGCCGGGCCCCGGTACGGCGACAACGCCCTGAAGCCCGACATGTCCGCGCCCGGAGTCGACATCCTCGCCGCCCGCTCCCAGCTCGTGCCCGGCAGCGGCTATTACACCTCCATGAGCGGCACCTCCATGGCGACCCCGCATGTCGCCGGAGTGGCCGCCCTGCTCGCCGAGCGGCACCCCGACTGGACCGGAGCCCAGCTGAAGGACGCGCTGATGTCCAGCTCCGGGCGACTCGACGCGTCCGCCTATCTGCTGGGCGCCGGCCGGGTGAGCGTGCCCGACGCCCTGAAGGCGGACGTCACCGCGACCGGAAGCGCAGACCTGGGCTTCCACAGCTGGCCGTACGACGCGGACAAGCCGGTGACCCGGACCGTCACCTACACCAACGGGTCCGACGCGCCGGTCGAGTTGAAGCTGTCCGTGCGGGGCGCGCCGGACGGTGTCGCCGCCCTCGCCCGGGACACCCTCACCGTCCCCGCCCACGGCACCGCCTCCACCACCGTCACCGGCGACGGCTCGAAGGCGCCGGTGGGCGAGACGAGCGGGCAGATCGTGGCCACCGGCCCCGACGGCACGCCTCTCGCGCACACCGTGTTCGGCCTGGTCAAGGAGGAGGAGCGGTACACGCTCACCGTCCATGTGAAGGACCGCGACGGCGCACCCACGGCCGCCGACCTCACCGTGCAGCGGCTCGCCGCGGGCGAGGACGCCCGGCCCGCGCATGTCGGCGACTCCGGCACCCTGGAGCTGCGCCTGAAGCCGGGCACGTACAGCCTCTCCTCCTTCCTCGACGTGCGCGGCAGCCACGGCGCCGACTCGCTCGGCCTCGGCTTCCTCGCGGCCCCCGAGATCTCCCTCGACCGCGACCGCGAAGTCACCCTGGACGGACGCGGGCTGCGGGAGGTCGAGGCCGATGTCGACCGGCGCACCGAGACGCACCAGCTGCTCATGGAGTACGACCGGGCGGCAGGCGGCGCCGACCTGTTCGGCGCGGTCCAGGTGCCGCTGACCTACGACAGCGTCTTCGCCGCGCCCACGAAGAAGGTCACCCAGGGCACCTTCGAGTACCGGACCGTGTGGCGGCTGGCCAAGCCCCGGCTGGAGGTCAAGGGAGTCGGCGAGGCGACCGTACAGGCCGGCGGCACGCTGATCGGAGGGCGGACGAAGCTGCCCCTGGTCGACGTCGGCGACGGGCCGCTGACCGGGGTGTCCGGCAAGGCGGTGCTCGCCCGCCTCGCCGACGGTGCCGACCCGGCCGCGCTGGCACAGGCCGCGCAGGACGCGGGCGCCAAGGCGCTGTTCGTGACGGACGGGGCGCCCGGCCGGCTGACGGCCTGGTGGGGCACCGACGACAACGCCGACCGGCCCCTGCAGATCGCCACGGTGAACAGGGCGGACGCGGCCCGGCTACGGGCGGCGGGCCGGGTCGACATGACCGGCACCCACAACTCGCCGTACGTGTACGACCTGTCCGAGGGCCACCGGGGCGCGATCCCGGACCGGGACCTCACCTATGCCCCCTCCGGCCGTCGACTCGCCGCCGTGCGGGTCAGGTTCCACGCCGCGCAGCCGGTGAGCGGCGGCGAGTTCCGGTACTCGATCACGGACACCTTCCCGATCGGCCTCGGCTTCCAGGAGCGCGTCGACCTGCCCGCCGAGCGCACCGACTACGTCTCCACCGGCCCCGGCCAGCTGTGGCACGAGTCCGTCACCGCACGCGACGGCGCGCTGGAGGAGCGGAGCGGTCTGGTGCGGTACGACGGCGGGTCGCGGCCGGAGCTGAACTGGTTCCGTCCGGTGTGGCACCCGTGGCTGGGCACCGGGCTCGGCTGGGGACAGCAACGAGCCGGCAACCAGATCCAGTTGAACACCCCCGGCTGGGGTGACTCCGGACCCGACCACACCGGCTTCGGCGACGTGTGGAGCGACGGCAGCGGGATGAGCCAGACCACCGCCGTCTACCTGGACGGCACCCTGGTCGACCAGGGCACCGGGTCCGCCGCCTACGTCTGGGACGCCCCCGCCGACGAACACGCCTACCGGGTGGTCACCGACACCGCCCTGGACGCCGGCCGGTGGCAGCCCGCCACGAAGGGCCACACCGAGTGGACCTTCCGGTCCGCGGCCACCCCGGAGGACCGCCGGACCTGCCTGCCGCTCATCAACCTCGCCTTCGACGTCGACACCGACCTCGCCGGCAAGGTGCGCGGCGGACACCGGACGAGGGTCGGGATCGGCGCCCGGTACGTGGCGGAGGCGGCCGGCACCGGCACCCTCGGCGGCGGCCGGCTGGAGGTGTCGTACGACGACGGCACGACCTGGCGGACCGTCCCGCTGACCGCCGGCCGGGGCGCCTCCTGGCACGGCACGCTGACCGTGCCCCGGGGTGCCGCCCATGTCTCCCTGCGGGCCTCGGTCCACGACGACAAGGGCGGCTCGGTGACCCAGGAGATCGTCCGGGCGGTGGCGGTGCGGTAGCTCAGGTCCGGGGGTGGTCCGCGGGCTCGACGATGCCCCGGACCATTCCCAGCTCCACCAGGTCCTGCGGCCGGATGCGCAACTGGTCCGCGGTAGCCTCGACTTGCGCGGGCCGGCGTTTGAGGATCGCCGCCGCCAGTTCGGGCGCGATCACCGAGAAGTAACTGTCCGCAGTGGCCCAGGTGTTGCCCGGCGCGGCCAGCGCGAGCGCCCCGCCGGAGCCGCCCTCGCCGATGACCAGCGTGGTGACCGGCACCCGTGCGGCGGCCACCGCCCCGAACACCTCCGCGATCGCGGCCCCGGCCCCCTGCCGCTCCGCCTCCGCGCCGTTGGCGGCACCCGGGGTGTCCACCAGCGTCAGCACCGGGATCCCGAGCCGGTCGGCGAGCCGGATCAGCCGCGCGGCGGTGCGATAACCGGCGGGCCGCGTCGCCGTCCCGGTCTGCGCCGCGTAGGCCACGGTACGGCCGTCCCGCTCGCCGAACCCGCACAGCATCCCGTCGGGGTCGGTACCGCCGCACCGGTCACCGCTGATGAGGACCCGGTGCGTGAAGTAGGCGTCCAGGTACGCCTGCGCCCGCGGGCGCTCGGGCGCGCGGGCCCGGCCGACGGCGTCCCACCCGGTGGCGGGCAGCCCCGCCGCCCCGAGGGCGAACGGCACCGGGGCGGGGGCGACCGCCGGCCCGCCCACGGGCGCGCCGGCTCCGGGCCCCGGCCCGGCACCCGGCGAGGCCGGGACCGGCCGGCCCGGCAACAGGCCCGGCCGGCCCGGCAACAGGCCCAGCCACCGGCCCAGCGTGTGTTTCAGCTCCCGCACCGGCACCACCGCGTCCGCCGAGCCGGCTGCCACCTGCGCCTGAGCCGTGTAGGCGGAGGGATCGGCTTCGGGCGGGCGGACGCGCGAGCCGGCGAAGCCCACCTGGGCGCCGGGCAGCGCCAGGACGACGTCCGCGCCCGCGCCGAGCGTGGCCCAGCCGCCGCCGGTCGTCGGGTCCCGCAGGACCGCGATCTGGGGCAGGCCGGCCTCCCGGGTGAGCACGGACTGCCGGGCCACCCGCTGGAGCTGGGTCAGCGCGAGTATGCCCTCCTGCATCCGGCTGCCCCCGGTCGCGATCAACGGCACGACCGGCAACCGGTGTTGGCGGGCATGGACATACGCCGCCTCCAGCCGGTCCCCGGTCCGTTCGCCCAGCGAGCCGCCCAGGAAGCCGAACTCGAAGGCGATCAGCACGGCCCGGGTGCCCTCGACGCTCGCCGTGCCGCAGACGACCGACTCCTGCTCGCCGGTGCGTTCGGCGGCACGGGCGCGGGAGGTGTCGTAGCCCTGCCAGCCCAGGGGGCCGTCCGGCCGCGACTCCCGTGCCGGTGCGGGCAGTTCACGGAAGCTGTCCGTGTCCGCCACCAGCGCCAGGACCTCCCGCGCCGAGAGCCGCTCAGGCATCGGCCAGGGCCCGCTTCATGATCTTCCCCATGTCGTTGCGCGGGAGCGCCGTCAGGTAGCGGACGACGCGGGGGCGCTTGTGCGGGGCGAGGCGACGGGCCACGTGGTCCGCCAGCTCCTCGGCGCCGGGCGGGGCATCCGCGTCCGCCGGGACGATCCAGGCCACGATCCGCTCGCCCAGGTCGGCGTCCGGCTCCCCGGTGACCGCGGCCTCCCGCACCCCCGGATGCTCCAGCAGAGCGTTCTCGATCTCACCGGCACCGATCTTGTAGCCGCCGCTCTTGATCAGGTCGGTGGCCTTGCGCCCGACGATGCGGACATGGCCGTCGGGCTCGCGCACGGCCATGTCCCCGGTGCGGAAGAAGCCGTCGGCGGTGAACGCGGCGGTGGTGGCGTCGGGCCGGTTCAGATACTCGGTGAACAGGTTCGGGCCGCGCACCTGGATCTCGCCGACGGTCTCCCCGTCGTAGGCGGTGATCTCCGTGCCGTCCTCCTCCACCAGCCGCAGCAGCACGCCCGGCAGCGGCACCCCGACCGTGCCGGGCCGGGCCTCCCCCTCGGCCCGCACACCGGGCCGGGGGTCCGGAGGTGTCCACCGGGACGAGCACAGCATCAGCGTCTCCGTCATGCCGTACCGCTCGATCACGCGCCGGCCGGTCGCCGCCGCGATCCGCTCGTGGTCGTGGACCGGCAGCGCGGCCGAGCCCGAGACCAGCAGCCGGGCCCGCGCGAGCGCCTTGGCCAGCTCCGGGTCGTCCGGCAGTGCCTCGGCGATGCGGTGGTACATCGTCGGCACGCCGAACACCATGGTCGCGCCGTCGTTCAGCTCGCGGGCCACGCCCTCGGGGGAGAACCGCCCCAGGTGCCGTACCGAGCCGCCGCGGCGCAGCGGGCCGAGGATGCCGAGCACCAGGCCGTGCACATGGAACAGCGGCAGCCCGTGCACCAGCACGTCGTCGCCGGTCCACTGCCAGGCGTCGGCGAGTGCGTCCAGGGTGGTGGCGAGGGCCCGGCGGGGCAGGACCGCGCCCTTGGGCGGGCCGGTGGTGCCGGAGGTGTAGACGACCAGCGCCGGGTCACCGTCCGCCGCCCGCTCCCCGGGAGCGGGGGCGGGGCCGGCGGCGGAGGCGTCGACGTCGATCCGGGGCAGGTCGCCGAAGGCGGGCGGCAGTTGCGCCCCGGGTGCGGCCAGGACCAGCGTGGGTGCGCTGTCGGAGAGGATGTGCGCCAGTTCCTTCTCGCCCGACTTCGGGTTGAGCGGCACCGCGGCCACCCCGCCGAGCAGCGCGCCGGTCACCGCGACGGCGGTCTCCAGCTCCGGGGTGGCCCACACGGCGACCCGGCCCGCCCCGCCGATCCGGGCGGCGAGGGCACCCGCGGCGCCCGCGAGTTCGCCGTACGTCAGGGTCCGTTGCCCGAACCGCAGGGCGACCCTTCCCCAGACTTCGTCCGGGGGGACCCCCGTCTCGCTGCGCTCACCCGGACCGTTCGTCAGGGCGGGGAAGAGAGAGGACACGCGGCGCACTCCTTACTGTCGGCGGTGCCGACTTGCCGGGACGACAGCACCCTTCCTACACCAGGAGCGGATCGTTCCGTGGACGGGCACCGGGTGCCACCCCCGGGCGGTGACCGGCCGTCCCGCGTGGGCGAAGGGGACTGACTGGGAAACAGCCGCGTCGCCCCGGACAGAAGCCGTGCCGGCGGGCTGCTGATCGCCGTGGCGGCGGTCGGGGCCGGGAGCCCCCGGACGGGCCGGCCTTCCACGACCGCCTGCTCCGAGCGTACGTCCTCTTCGAGATCCCGCTCATGGTGCCGACCGTCAGCGTCCTCATGGCGTCCATCGACGGCGACGAGCCCCGCGCTCCGGGTCCGGGAAGGCCGAATGCGGTGTCCCGGTGGCCGTCGTGCTTGTTAGCCTCACAGCCGCACCGACCTCGAACCGTCGTACGACAGGGAGCCCGCCGTGCCCCGCATCGCCCTCGCCACCTACGACCCCGGAGCCGAGCCGGGCAAGGACACCGACCTGCCCGTGCTGGTGCGGGCGCTCACGGCCGCCGGCGCCGAGGCGGAGGCGCGGTACTGGGACGACCCGGCGGTGGAATGGGGTGGGTACGACCTGGTGGTCATCCGCTCGACCTGGGACTACAGCTGGCGGGCCGCCGAGTTCGCCGCCTGGGTGGAGCGCACCGGCACACTGACCCGGCTGGCCAACCCGGCCCACGTCGTGCGCTGGAACACCGACAAGCGCTACCTCGGAGAGCTGGCGGCGGCCGGTGTCCCCACCGTCCCCACCCGCTACATGGCGCCCGGTGAACCGGCCGGCCTGCCCGTCGGCCACGAGTTCGTGATCAAGCCGACCTCGGGCGCGGGCGCCCGGTTCGCCGCCCGTTACTCGCCCGCCGAGCACGAGGGCGCGCTACGGCAGCTCGCCCGGATGCACGCGGAGGGCTTCACCGCCATGGTGCAGCCGTACATGCCGGGCATCGACGTGCGCGGGGAGCGGGCGCTGCAGTTCTTCGGCGGGCGGCTGCTGCACGCCAGCCGCAAGGGCGCCGTCCTGTCGCCCGGCACCCCCTACGACGCCGACAAGGTGGCCCACCCCGACCTGGCGCGCTGGCAGCCCACGGACGTCGAACTGGCCGTGGCCGAGAAGGCGTTGGCGGCCGTGCCCGGCGCGCCGGAGCTGCTGTACGCGCGCGTGGACCTGGTGGACGGCGACGACGGCGAGCCCCGGCTGATGGAACTGGAGCTGGTCGAGCCGAACCTGTTCCTGTGGCTGCACCCGGACTCGCTGCCGCGCGTGACGGAGGCGATCCTGACGGCGGCCGGGCACCCGGCCTGACGGCGCCCCGGCCCGCCGTCGGTCCCCGCCGTGCCGCCTGGACCGCGGACGCCCGGGGCAGCGGTCCTCGCCGTGCCGCCTGGACCGCGGACGCCCGGGGCAGCGGTCCTCGCCGTGCCGCCTGGACCGCGGACGCCCGGGGCAGCAGGCTGGTGCCCGTGCGAAGACGGCTCACGGAAGAAGACGAGTGACGACATGGCGGATGCCGTGAACAGGGTGTGGCTGGTGACCGGGGCGACCAGTGGCTTCGGGCGGGAGATCGCCGAGGCGGCCGTCGCCGCCGGCGACGTGGTGGTCGGCGCGGCCCGCCACCCGGAGGCACTTCAGGACCTGGTGGCCGCCCACCCCGGCCGGCTGGAGGCGCTGCGCCTGGACGTGACCGACCTGGCCGCGGTCGACGCCGCGGTACAGGACGTCGTGGCCCGGCACGGCCGGATCGACGTGCTGGTCAACAACGCGGGCCGCACACATGTCGGCGCGGTCGAGGAGACCACCGACGCCGAGCTGCGGGACCTGTTCGACCTGCACGTCTTCGGGCCGGTGGCGCTCGTGCGGGCGGTGCTGCCGCACATGCGGGAGCGGCGCTCCGGCGCGATCGTGCAGATGAGCAGCATGGGCGGCCAGATGTCCTTCGCGGGCTTCGGCGCGTACAGCGGCACGAAGTTCGCGCTGGAGGGCATCTCCGAGGCGCTCGCGGACGAGGTGGCGGAGTTCGGCATCAAGGTGCTGATCGTGGAGCCGGGCGCGTTCCGGACCTCCATCTTCACCACCGGCCGGGCCGGGGCCAGTCCCGACAGCGGGGTGTACGCCAAGGTGGACGAGACCCGTGGGTTCGTCTCCGGCGGCGACGGCACGCAGCCCGGCGACCCGGCCAAGGCGGCGGCCGTGATCCTGGCCGCGCTGGAGGCCGAGCCGACCCCGCTGCGGCTGCCGCTCGGCGACGACGGGGTGAGCGCGGTCCTGGCCCATCTCGACCAGGTCCGCGCGGAGGTCACCGAGTGGGAGAAGCGAACGAGGGCGACGGGGTTCGACGCCCCGTAGGAGGCGTGCGGCTCAGGCGCCGACGGCCGTCCGCTGCAGCAGCCCCCAGGTGAACTCGGCGACCACCTCGTGCCGTACGCCGGCCCCGTCGGGGGCGGCGAAGGCCAGCCCCCACCGGGTGGGGGCGGTCCCCTCCAGCGGGCGGGCGGGCGCGAAGGCGCGGGCGGCCTCGTCGACCGTGCAGGACCAAGGGGTCAGATCCGCCAGGGTGCGCAGGCGCGGGGCGGGCGCGTCGGGCGCCCGTACCAGCCACTCGTTCCAGACCCCGCCGTCGGGCCCGACGAGCACCTCGAAGCGCAGGCCGGGCCAGAGCGGCAGCGCCCATCGACGGGCCTCGCAGTCGACGTCGCCGAGGCGGCGGGGCAGGACCGACTCGGGTTCGCCGAGGACGGCCCGGTACCGGGCGGCGGCGCCCCGGGCACGCGGTGAGCGGACCATCGCCTGCCACCGCTTGTTGGCCTCCCGCATGTCCGCGAGCGACGCGCCCAGCCGCCGCCGGGCGTCCTCGACGAGGTCCGGATTGTGGTCGGCCATGCGGCGCAGCAGCACGAGCTGGAAGTCGAGACGCATGACATCCATGGTGCCCGGCCCGTCCCCGCCATTGCCCGGGCCACCTTCCCTGACTAGCCTGTGTTCGTCATGCCGATCGCCTGTTGAAATCTCGAACGCCCTGGTGGCCGAGGTCGCGAACAGGCGCTTAGACCCAAGGGAGGGGGCCGGACGTGGGACGCCTCGTGCCTGCCGTGACCCGGGCTCTCGACATTCTTGAGCTGTTCCTCGACGGGGACGGGACGCTCTCCGCCCCTGACATCGTGCGCAAGCTGCAACTGCCGCGCACCACCGTGCACGAGCTGGTCACCACGCTCGCCGCGCGGTCGTACATCGTGCCGCTGCCCGGACAACCCGGACGCTACCGGCTCGGCGTGCGCCCGTACCAGCTCGGCAGCCGCTACGCCGAGCAGCTCGACCTCGCCGCCGAGGGCCAGCAGGTGGCCCGCTCGGTCGCCGAGACCTGTGACGAGACGGTCCACGTGGCGATCCTGGAGGGCACCGACGTCATCTACATCGCCAAGGTGGACTCCACGCACGCCGTCCGCATGGTCTCCGCGGCGGGCCGCCGGCTGCCCGCCCACTGCACGTCCGTCGGCAAGATGCTGCTGGCCTCGCTCCCCGAGCCGGAGCTGGCCGCGCGGATTCCGGACGGCGCCGAGCTGACCGCCATGACGCCCAACAGCATCACCGGTCCGGCCGCCCTGCGCGAGGCCCTGGCCGGGATCCGGCAGCGCGGGATCGCGGTCGAGAGCCGCGAGTCCAACCCGGACGTCTCCTGCGTGGCCGCGCCCGTCCGTGACCGCACCGGCCAGGTCGTGGCCGCGCTGTCCATCTCCGTGCCGATGATCCGCTGGAGCGAGGAACGCCGGGCCGAGCTGGAGCAGCTGGCCGTGAAGGGCGCGGCGGAGCTGTCGGAGCGGCTGGGCCACCGGAGCGCGGCATGACGGCGTACGAGGTCGCGGTACGGGCGCAGGCGGCGCTCGGCGAGGGCCCGACCTGGGACGAGGCGACGGGCCGGCTCGTCTGGCTGGACATCCTGGGCATGCGGCTGCACACCTACGACCCGGTGACCGGCCGCCGCACGATCCGTACGGCGCCGCAGCACATCGGCGCGGCCAAGCCCCGCGCGGGCGGCGGCCTGGTGCTGAACCTGCGCGACGGTGTCGGCCTGCTGGACCCCGACGGCACGTTCCGCTGGCTGCATCACGAGCCGGTCGCGGGCCGCCGTGCGAACGACGCCGCGGTGGCCCCGGACGGCTCCCTCTGGGCGGGGACGATGCGCTACGACGAGGCGACGGGCGGCGGCACGCTGTCCCGGCTGACGGGGGACGGCACCGTGCGGACGGTCCTGCCCGACGTCACGGTCAGCAACGGCACCGGCTGGAGCCCCGACGGCCGTCTCATGTACTACATCGACACCCCGACCCGCCGCGTCGACGTCTTCGACCACGACACGGCCGGCGTCCACGACCGCCGCCCGCTGGTGGAGATCGAGGAGGGCGCGGGCTTCCCGGACGGTCTGACGGTCGACGCGGAGGGCTGTGTGTGGGTGGCGCTGTGGGACGGGGGAGCGGTACGCCGCTACACGCCTGCCGGCGAGCTGGACCGGGTGATCACCTTGCCGACGCCGCGGACGACGGCGTGCGCGTTCGGCGGCGCCGACCTGACCGACCTCTACATCACGACCGCGCGCACGGGCCTCCGGTCGCCCCACCCCGTCGCCGGCTCCCTGCTGGTGATCCCCGGGGCGGGCAAGGGCCTGCCCCAGCCGGCGTTCCAAGGCTGAACCGGACCGGTACGGCGGGACGGCCGCGCCACCCACCCCCGACCCCGTCCCCGGCTGCAAAAACCCGCCACGGCGGCCCCCAGGGGTGCTGGGCCGGCGGGCAGGGCTCGGGGACGGTCACCTGGGTACCGTCGGTGGCCAGGGCATGCGCCGTGAGCAGGCCGGGGAGGGAGTTGCCGGGTGCGGCGGCGGTGGGGCTGTGATCACTCAGGAACGGCAACGCTCTCCGCTGCGACGCCCGCACGCGCGCGTACCGCCTCGATGTCGTCGGCACGGCACAGCGCTCGGGAGACGGCCCCGATCTCCTGGAGCAGGCTGATGGTGTCGGGCCCGGCGACCGGCTCGGCCGGCTGCGGCGTACGGTCCCTGGTCCCGACGGCGTCCAGGACGCACACCGCGGCGGCCAGCGCCCGGGCCCGCTCGGGCGGGTGACCCAGGGATACAGCGGCCTCGTACGACCGCGTGCCGAGGCCGGTGTCGATGTGCCGGGCCAGCGGCAGCAGCACGTCCCGGATGAACGTCTCGCGCCGGGTGAGCCGCAGTTCGGGCGTGGCGCGCAGCACGAACGGCACGCCCTCGCCGTTCACCGCGCGCATCAGCCGGTACAGGGGCCGCAGTTCGCGGTGGGCGAGCCGGACCCGCCAGCGGTCGCGCAGGTACTGGCCGGCGTGCGGCAGGATGAAGCCGACGGCGATGAGGATGGCGGAGAGGGCGGCGACGGGCGGCGCGAGGCCGGTGCTCAGCCAGTCCAGGTTCGACCCGGACCAGCGCGCGGCGACGGCGGTCAGCTTGGTCGCGTCGAAGACCAGGTTCGACACGTAGCCGGCCCCCAGCAGCTTCAGCCCCCAGCGCAGCCAGGCGTCCAGGCCCTCGGTGCGCACCCAGTTCCAGATCAGCCGGGCGCTGATCAGACACGCCACGGCGTGCGCGACGAGGTAGAGCAGGATCTCCTCGCGCAGGAACGGGGTGGTGGCGTAGTAGGTGTCGAGGTCCCGCAGCCGCTCCTCATGGGGGCCGGCGAGCAGGAACAGCACCCACAGGGCGACGATCACCCCCGAGTACGCACAGATCACCCAGCGCATCGCGCGGCGGGTGGCGGCCGAGCGGTCGGACAGGCCGTTGCGCCAGGTGATGGTGAGCAGCAGGCAGGAGCCGCAGCACGCGGTGATGAGCGAATAGCACCACGGCGCCGAGATGTTGGGCACCCCGGTCAGCCGGTTGACCTGGGCGATGGTGGACGGGGTGCAGAACACGAAAACCGCGCAGGCGAGCAGCAGCAGCCCGCCGACCGCGCGCAGCAGCGGGTCCCGCCACAGCCGGATGATCGTGGGCAGTTTGATCACCAGTGCGGCGGTGAGCACGGCCGTGGGGATCCAGAAGGAGATGTACAACTCGCCCAGAACACCCGAGGGGTCGAGGGCCGGCGCAGTCACCGCGGGGCTCCCCGGGTCCTGAACACCCGGTTCGCCCGCTCGCGTCCGCGATAGCCGAGGGAACGCTGGACGGGGTGCGGCGGGGCGGGGCGACTCCCGGGGAGGTGGCCCCGGAACAGGGTGGCCAGGCGGTGCCCGAAGTCGTCGGCCTCGGCCTCGTCCGTCTCCCGGGAACCGTTGCGGGCGGCCACCGTGAGGGCCGCCTCCCGCCATCCGGGCGCGTCGGCGAGGGCGCGGGCCGCGGCGGCGCCGGCGAGATGGTGGTGGCGGTGCCCGGCGTGCAGGTGCCACAGCTCGTGCCCCAGGATGACCAGTTGCTGCACGGCCTCGGCCCGCTCCTCCACGATGACCAGGTCGAAGTCGGCGAACTCGACCCACAGTCCACTGACCTCGATCTCGTCCGGGAACCGCTCGAACCGCAGCTCGACCGGCCGGCCGTCGCGCAGCGCGCTCATCTCCTCGCACAGCGCCCGGCACAACTCCCGTACGCCCTCGGGCGGCTCGGGCCGGGCGCGGACGGCGGCGGAGAGGCCGCCGGCCAGGGAGCGCATCGCCGAACCGGAGCCGGGGCGGCGCAGCCGCGAGGCGAGCCGTGCGGCTCGCTGCCGCGCGCCCGCGATGCCCATCGGACCCCCTTCTCCCGCCTTCTTCCGCCCGGTCACGGGTGGTCCGAGGGTACGCGCCTGGATGTGTCCGCGTCATGCCTTCACACCACCGTCGTTCAAGGGGAAACGACTTGCGGGCTGTGGCCGGCCCGTCGACGCGCACACGCTCCGAGCGGCCCGGAACCGGCGTCCGCACCGAGCGCTGTGCCCTCGCGGCCGGCCCCGACGGCCGCACCCCCCGACCGGCCACGAACGCGTCCCCGCGCACCCGGTCGGGGCACCGCCCTGGCGGACGGCACCCCGACCGCCGTACCGGAGCGTGATCAGACCGGTCTGACCGGCACTCCGCCGGTCGCCCTGCCGAGCAGTGACAGGCGTGCCGACCCGGGGCCCGACAGCGTGGTGAACTCCGAAAGGACCGCCAGCGCGAGGGTGTTGGTACCCCGGGTGCGCAGGATGCCGTTGGGCAGGACGAAGGTGTGCTGCGGGCCGACGTCGTTGATGTACTGACCCATGTTCCAGCCGTTGAGGAAGATCTGCGCGCGGTAGGCCCGGTACGGGTCGTCGTCCAGGGTGAGGCCGATCGACGCGTCGACCTCGGCCGGCACCGAGAGCCGGAACGTGGTCCGGTACCAGGTCACGCCCTGGTACCGAGCGGCGCGCGGGAGGGTCACCTCCGTCCAGTCCCGGTCCCGGAAGCCGGGCAGGTGCCAGCCCTCCCGCTCGCCGTACAGGCCGCCGTTGTTCATCGGCCCGCGGACGGGGTCGGCGGGACCCTCGCCCTGGATGCGCCAGCTCACCTTCGGGGCCGCGCCCTTGAAGGTGACCGCCGTCAGGCCGCGGGCCGCCTTGTGCGTGTCGAGCGCCTTGCCGTCCTGGTCGTGCTGCATGCGCCGGACGAGCACGGACAGCACGTGCCGCCCGGGGGAGCGCAGCCGCTCGTCCACCGGGAAGGCCGCCGTGGCCGTCCAGCTGCCCTTGCGGACCGTGGCGCCCTTGTCCGGCACGGGCATCCGGTGCGTGCCCAGCGGCTCGCCGTCCAGCCAGGCCATCAGCAGGCCCTGCGTGCCGGTGCTGTAGGCGAGCGAGACCTCCTCGACACCGGTCGTGCCGGTGAGGGTGCCGCGGTACCAGACGTCGCCGTAGTGGAAGCCGTAGTCGTCGGCGAACAGCACGGGCCCGCCGTCCGGGACCACCGTGGTGCTGAACGACGAGGTCTTGTCGGCCGCCTTCCACGACGAGTCGTCGAAGTTCGGGCCCGCCTCCGGGTTCTCCGTCCGCATCCGCCAGCCGCCCAGCTCCGGCAGCCGTACCTCGGGCACGTCCGGCACCATCTCGGTGGTCATCAAGCTGCCGGAGCGGGTGACCCGGGTGGACAGCTTGCGCCCGTTCCACACCAGGGTGTCGATCCCGCGCGGAGCCCACACCTCCAGGGTCGTCCGCTCGGTGATGTCACCGGTCAGGTGGACCTCCGAGCCGCGCAGCTCCGCGTGCCGCAGCAGCGCCGGGCCGTACGCCAGCAGGGTCCCGGACGGGGTGTCGTACGGGAACAGGCGGACGGCGGTGGCGTCGTCGGCGAAGAGCAGCAGCAGCGGCGTGTCGCTCTCACCCTTCTGCACCAGCACCCGGGTCAGACCGCCCTGGCCGAGCGGAACGTTCACGTGCAGTTCGCCCCGGTCGTAGACCCAGCCGGCCTCCGGGTCCAGCCGCTCCACGAACGGCTCGGCCGGGCAGTCCAGCACCAGCTCGGCCATCTCGTCGCGCCGGCCCGTGAACACGGCGATGTCCTGCCGGCCCGCCGTCAGGCACAGCATGGGCGCGGCGGTGCAGTACTTCAGGGTGCGCCTGCCCAGCGACAGCCCGGTGGCCAGCAGCTTGGCGTCCTTGCCGGGCACCGTGATCGGCAGGGCGCCGGCGGCGGTCGGCAGGCGGGTGGTGACCGCCTCCGTGCCGTCGTTGCGGGCGACGTACACGTGCGCGCCGGTGTCCTGGTTGGTGAGGTGGTAGACCTTCAGCCCGGCGGCCGTGACGTCCGCAGCCCGGTCCAGCTTGGCGAAGTCCGGCACGCGCTGGAGCAGATGCCCGAGCTGGTGCATCGGGGCGATCTTGTCGGTGACGTTCCGCCCCTCGTCGATCGCGGCGCCGTAGTCGTACGACGTGTAGACGACCGGCGCGGGCAGCCAGCCCCACGAGGTCCCGCCGAACGTCATGTACACGTTGTGCAGGGTGAGTCCGTTGGCCAGGTTGGTCAGGTAGAAGCGTCGCTCGTAGGCCGCGTCCCGGGTGCGCCGCGACTCGGCGTATCCCTTGCCGTCGAACTCGGCCCCGCCCCAGGGGTCGAACCAGCCGCCCCCGAACTCGGGCACGAACCCGGGCGTGGCGGGCGAGGCGGTGGCTCCGCCCTTCAGGCCGCCGGGGCCGTAGTGCCCCCAGTCCGGCGGGGTCTGGGACGGCGAGGGGTACCCGTCGAACCCGTACAGCCAGCCGCCCTTCTCGCCGCCGGTGCCGAAGGAACCGGGGGTCCAGTAGCCGTTGCGCCCCTTGTCGTTGTGGAACAGCGGGACGTCGATCCCGTCGGCCCGCACCTTCTTGTACAGGTGGGACATGTAGTTCCGGCCGGTGGCATCCCGCGCGTGGGCGTCGTACTCGTTCTCGATCTGGTACAGCAGGACGGTGCCGGTGCCCTGCGTGTACAGATGCCGGCGGACGATCCGGTTCACCTGCGTCAGCCACTCGTCGACGTGCGACAGGTACGTCGGGTCGTCGGTCCGGGCCGTGCCCCGGGTCGCGGTCAGCCAGCCGGGGAAGCCGCCGCCGTCGACCTCGGCGTTGATGTACGGGCCCGGCCGCAGGATGACGTACAGCCCGGTCTCGGCGGCCATGCGCAGGAACAGATCGAGGTCCCGCACGCCGGAGAAGTCGTACGCGCCGGGAGCGGGCGAGTGGTAGTTCCAGGCCACATAGATACTGACGGCGTTGTAGCCGTGCGCCCGCATCTTCTGCAGCACGTCCCGCCACAGGGACGGGCTCGGCAGCCGGAAGGGGTGCAGTTCACCGGACCACACCACCAGCCGCCGCCCGTCGACGAGCAGCGAGTAGCGGTCGTACCCGATGGTGTGCCGCTCGCCGTCGGCGCTCGGCGGGGCCGGCGCCGGGCCGGTCCGCGCACCGCCGCCCGCGTACGCCGAGAACGCCCCCGGGCCGCCGCTGCCGCCCAGGGCGAGGCCGAGCGCGGCAGAGCCGGCCAGGGCACTGAAGGTTCGTCTGCTGAGCGCCAAGGTGGATCCTCCGGGCGTGCTTACGGGGCGCGGGTCCGGCCATTCTCCATGGCGGCACGCCTCACAATGGGTCCATGAGGATCTCGGCGCGGGCGGATTACGCGGTACGGGCGGTTCTGGAGCTGGCCGTACGGCAGGGTAACGGGCCCGTGAAGGCAGAGGAAATCGCCTCAGTGCAGGACATCCCGCACAAGTTCCTCGAGGGCATCCTGGGTGACCTGCGGCGGGCCGGGATCGTGGACAGCCGGCGCGGCGGGGGCGGCGGCTACCGGCTGGCGCGGGAGTCGGCCTCGGTCACTGTGGCGGATGTCATCCGGGCGGTGGACGGCCCGATCGTGTCGGTGCGCGGCGAACGCCCGACGGGCCTCGCCTACACGGGTACGGCCCAGCCCCTGCTGCCGCTGTGGATCGCCCTGCGCGCGAACGTCCGCCGCATCCTGGAGGGCGTCACCCTCGCCGACCTCGCGGCGGACGCGCTGCCCGAGCCGGTTCGCTCCCTGGCGGCGGAACCGACGGCCTGGGAGAACCCCTAGCGGGCGCGCGGATGCCGTGAAATCCCGGAAGTGAATGGCCGGAGTTCCCCCTCCCGGTGTCGGGCCTGGCCTTCCTACGATGCCCACGCCTCCGTTCCTTCACAGTGGGGACACAAGTTCTTCAAACCTGAACAGCGGAACCGGCGGACCGGAGGCACACCCCCCACCCTCACCCGACAACCGGGAGAAACCATGGCTGGTGGACTTCTTCTGAGCGGCGCCGTAGCCGCTCTTCTCACCACCGCGCTACCCGCTCAGACGTCCTCCCCCGTCTTCGACGACCCGCCCCCGGACAAGATCGTGATCGACGTGGCCACGGTGAACGGCTCCGGCTGTCCCGCGGGTACGGCGGCGGTCGCCGTCTCACCGGACAACACCGCGTTCACGGTCACCTACAGCGACTACCTGGCGCAGGCCGGCGGCAACTCCGACCCCACGGCCTTCCGCAAGAACTGCCAGCTCAACCTGGTGGTCCACGTCCCCCAGGGCTTCACCTACGCCATCGCCAGCGCCGACTACCGGGGCTTCCTCTCCCTGCAGTCCGGCGCCACGGCCACGCAGAAGGCGTCGTACTACTTCCAGGGCTCGTCGTCGACGGTACCCATGACCCACCCGTACCGGGGCCCCTACAACGACGACTGGCAGGCCACGGACACCACGGACTGGGCCCAGATGGTGTGGGCCCCCTGCGGGGTGCTGCGCAACTTCAACATCAACACCGAGCTGCGCGTGAACGCGGGCTCGTCGCCGTCCAAGGTCAGCTTCATGACCATGGACTCGACGGACGGCGACATCAGCACGACGTACCACTTCGCGTGGGACCACTGCCCCAAGTAACCCCTGCCCGGGGACGATGAGAGGAGCGATGGGCGGATACGTGCCACCGCCGGGCGGCCGGACCGCCGCCCGGCGGCCCCTGTCCGCCGGTCACCCCGGCCGGCGGCGCGCCCCGCGGTCCGGCTAGCCCACCTGCCCCATGTCGGCCGCGTTCGGCCAGCTCTGCGCGTTGGGCCAGCCGGTGGCCGGAGCCGGGGTCAGTCCCGCGGCGGGCGCCGGGCCCGTCATGCCGCGGACCTGGGCCGCGGTGAGCCCGCCGCGTGCCGGGACACCGGGCGGGGTGGGGACACCGGGCGGGGTGGGGACACCGGGCGGGGCGGGGGTGCCGACGGCCGCGGCGAGGGGCACGGACGGGGCCGCCGGAAGGAGCGGCGGCACGGACGCGGCCGGTGCCGCGGCGGCCGGCGCGGGCACCGGCGTCGGTATCGGGGCCGGCGTCGGTATCGGTGCCGGCGTGGACGCCGGCTGCGGTACCGGGGTGAACGCCGGCTGCGGGGCAGGGGTGAACGCCGGCTGCGGGGCAGGGGCGGGCATCGGCTGGGCTGCCGCCGGCATCGGCATCCCGCCGCCGGTCGGCGTGACGGCGGCGGGGAGCGGCATGCCGGTGCCGGCGGCCGGGGCGGGGCCGGCCGCGGTGAGCCGCATGCCGGCCCCGTTGGTCTCGCTGACCAGCCGGTCCACGGCCGCCGTACCCGAGCTGTAGCTGGTCCCGGTGCCCGGCTCGGGTACGGCGGCTCCCCTCCTGGACCCGTAGAGCACCTGTTCCAGGCCGGACACCAGGCGACGCACGTCGACCTGGGGGCGCACCACGAGCCGCAGGAAGCGGCTGGAGGATCCGATCTTGTTGCCGCACTCGCGGACCAGGATCCGGTGCTCGGTGAGCATCCGGTCCCGGACCACCGTGCCCTCGGCGCCGACGGGCAGGCGCACGAAGAGGAAGTTGCCCTGGGAGGGGTAGACGGTGAGGCCGGGCAGCGCGGAGAGGTGGCTGGCCATCTCCAGGCGGTCGCGGCGGACCTGCGTCAGGCTCTGCGCGTACTCGGCGCCGTGCTCCTTCAGCATGAACACCACATGCTCGGCGAAGGAGTTGAGGTTCCACTTGGGCAGCATCGAACGGACCTTGCCCGCGAGCGCCGGGTTGGCGACCAGGTAGCCGAAGCGTATGCCGTGCAGACCGAAGTTCTTGCCGAGACTGCGCAGCACGATCACATTGGGGCGGAGCATGGCCTCCTGGACGACGCTCGGCTCGGTCTCGGCGTCGGCGAACTCCAGGAACGACTCGTCGATCACCACCAGGTCCAGGTCGGCCATGGCGTCCATGAACTGCACCACCTGCCGGCGGGGCAGATAGCCCCCGTCGGGGTTGTTGGGGTTGCAGATCACCGCCACCCTGGTGCCCCTGGCCCGGATGAACTCGGCGTACTGGCCGAGGTCCAGCGCGAAGCCGCTCGCCTCCTGGAGCGGGAACATGTCGACCCGCTTGCCCGTCTCCATCGGCTGGTCGGTCCAGCGGCCGAACGTCGGCACGGGGACGGCCAGCGACTCGCGCACCAGCAGGTGGTCGATCCAGGTGATCAGCTCGGTGGAGCCGTTGCCCATCGCCACGCAACTCGGCGGCAGCTGGAGCAGCCCGCACAGCTCACCCGTGATGGTGTCGGCCCCGCTCGGGTAGTACGTCACGATCTCGCGCAACCGGGCCGCCATCTCCTCGAACATGGCGGGCGTCGGGAAGTACGGGTTGCACGGGATGCAGAAGTCCACCGGGCCGGCCCCGTCGCCGCCCTCCCGCGTCAGCGCCGCCATGGAGGGGCTGTGCGCGGCGGTGCCGCGGAACAACGAGGTGACGTTGCCGGACAAGGGGACCTCCGTTCGGGTGGCCCGTGCGGGGGAGCACGGGCCACCCTTGGATACGGAGGGGGCGTCTGTGGTGTTCAACTCACGCGGGGCGTGAGTGTCTTCACGCGCCTCGGACGCCGAACGCGTGGACCGTCGTCGTCCGGTACGTCCGCCCCGGCCGCAGGACCGTCGACGGGAAGTCCGCCTGGTTCGGCGAGTCCGGGAAGTGCTGCGTCTCCAGGCACAGGGCGTCGCCCTGGCGGTAGGTACGGCCGCCGGTGCCGGTGAGCGTCCCGTCGAGGAAGTTGCCGGAGTAGAACTGCAGGCCCGGCTGGTCGGTGGCGATCCTCAGGGTGCGGCCGGAGCGCGGGTCGCGCAGGGTCGCGATGTGCTCGGGCCTCGCGGTGATCCCCTTGTCCAGGACCCAGTTGTGGTCGTAGCCCTTGGCCTGCACCTGCTGTTCGTGGCCCGCGCGGATGTCCCGGCCGATCGGCTTGACGCGCCGGAAGTCGAACGGGGTGCCCGCGACCCCGGCCAGTTCGCCGGTGGGGATCAGTCCCGGATCGGTGGGGGTGTAGCGGGAGGCGGCGATCGTGAGTTCGTGGTCCTCGATCGTGCCCCCGCCCTCACCGGCCAGGTTCCAGTAGACATGGCTGGTGAGGTTGACGACGGTGGCCCGGTCGGTGGTGGCCTCGTAGTCGATGCGCCAGTCGCCGTGCCGGGTGAGGGTGTACGTCACCGTCGTCCTGAGCGTGCCCGGGTAGCCCATCTCGCCGTCGGCGCTCGTGTAGTACAGGCGCAGGCCGACGTCGTGGCCGTGGGTGAACGGCTCGACGTCCCACACGTGCTTGTCGAAGCCCTGGGCGCCGCCGTGCAGGCTGTTCACGCCGTCGTTCACGGAGAGCTGGTACGAGGTGCCGTCCAGCGTGAACCGCCCCTTGCCGATGCGGTTGCCGTACCGGCCGATCAGCGCACCGAAGTACGGGCTCTCGGCGACGTAGTCGGCGATGTCGTCGAAGCCGGCGACCACGTTGGCGTACCGGCCGTGCCGGTCGGGGAGTTCCAGGCTCTGGACGACGCCGCCGTAGTTCAGCACCTTCAGCCGGGTGCCGCCGTTCTCCAGCGACCAGCGGTAGATCCTGGTGCCGTCGGCGAGCGTGCCGAAGTGCTCCTTCACCGGTGCCCTGCCTCCCGAAGTGCTCGCCTGTGCTGTTCCGGTGCCCAGGCCCGTCGCGGCCAGGCCCGCCGCGGCCGCGCCCGCGATGACGGTACGTCTGTTCAGTTCCATGGAGCGGCTCCCGTGAGGTGAGTGGAAAGGCACCCGCTGGGCCCGCGCCCCGAAGGGGCGCGGGAACTGCGTGACCAGCCACGTACGGCCCGCAGCCGTCGTACGGCCCCCCAGCGGAGCACCCGCTTATGAACCGGACTTGCGCTTGTTCCACACGTCGAAGCCGACCGCCACCAGCAGGGCCAGGCCCTTGATGACCTGCTGCCAGTCGGTGCCGACGCTGAGGAGATTCATGCCGTTGTTCAGCACGCCGAGGACCAGACCGCCGATGATGGCGCCGAGGACGGTGCCGACACCACCGCTCATGGACGCGCCGCCGATGAACGACGAGGCGATGGCCTCCAGTTCGAAGTTGAGGCCGGCCTTCGGCGAGGCCGCGTTCAGGCGGGCGGCGACCACCAGACCCGCCAGGGCCGCGAGCACGCCCATGTTCAGGAAGACGTAGAAGGTGACCTTCTTGTCCTTGACGCCGGACAGTTTGGCGGCCGGCAGGTTGCCGCCGATCGCGTAGATGTGCCGGCCGAAGACGGCGTTGCGCATGACGTAGCCGTACCCGACCACCAGCGCGCCGAGGATGATCAGCACGATCGGGGCGCCCTTGTAGCTGGCCAGCAGCATCGTGACGACGAGGATCGCGGCGGTGATGGCGACCAGCTTGAGCAGGAAGAGGTTGCGGGGCGCCACCTGAAGCGAGAACTCCTGCTGGCGCTTGCGGTCGCGGATCTCCTGGAGGACGGAGAAGACGATCAGGACGATGCCCAGCAGCAGCGTGAGGTTGTGGTAGTTGGTGTTCGGACCGGCCTCCGGCAGGAAGCCGTTGCCCATCTTCTGCAGCCCGTCCGGGAACGGGCCGAGGGTCTGGCCCTCCAGGAAGATCTCCGTCAGACCGCGGAAGATCAGCATCCCGGCGAGGGTGACGATGAACGACGGTATGCCGAAGTACGCGATCATGAAGCCTTGTACCGCCCCGGCCACCGCGCCGACCAGCAGGCACAGCACCAGGGCGACCGGCCAGGCCACCCCGTGCTGCACCGTCAGGACGGCCGCGAACGCGCCGATGAACGCCGTCAGCGAACCGACCGACAGGTCGATGTGGCCCGCGATGATCACCAGCATCATGCCGATCGCGAGGATCAGGATGTGGCTGTTCTGCAGCACCAGGTTGGAGACGTTGCGGGGCAGCAGCAGATCGCCGTCGGTCCACACCGAGAACAGGACCACGATCAGGCCGAGCGCGATCAGCATGCCGTACTGCCGCATGTTGTTGCGCAGGCCGTCCAGCACCAGCCGCAGCAGGCCGCCGGAGGCCGGGTCGCCGCTCTTCCCGGGCGGAGCCGGGGCCGGGGTCCTGGCGGTCACGTCCGTGCTCATCGGGTTACCTCTTTGTCCTTCGTCATCTGGCGCATCAGCGATTCCTGGGATGCCTCGGCCCGTGAGAACTCGCCGGTCAGCCGCCCCGCGGCCATCGTGTAGATGCGGTCGCACATGCCGAGCAGCTCCGGCAGCTCGGAGGAGATGAAGACGACCGCCTTGCCCTCGGCCGCCAGCTTGTCGATGACCGTGTAGATCTCGAACTTGGCGCCGACGTCGATACCGCGCGTCGGCTCGTCCAGGATCAGCACGTCCGGACCCGCGAAGATCCACTTGCTGAGGACGACCTTCTGCTGGTTGCCGCCCGAGAGCTTGCCCACCGGCTCGAAGACGGTCGGCGCCTTGATGTTCATGGACGTGCGGAACCGCTCGGCGACCTGCCGCTCCTCGTGCTCGTCGACCACACCGCGCCGGGCCACCTTGCAGAGGGAGGTCAGCGAGATGTTGCGGTTGATGGTGTCGATGAGGTTGAGGCCGTAGTGCTTGCGGTCCTCGGTGACATAGGCGATGCCGTGCCCGATCGCCTCGGCGACGGACTTCGTCCGGATCTCCTTGCCGTCCTTGAGGACCGTGCCGCCCGCGTACCGGCCGTACGACCGCCCGAAGACGCTCATGGCCAGCTCGGTGCGGCCGGCGCCCATGAGACCCGCGATGCCGACGATCTCCCCGCGCCGCACCTGGAGCGACACCTGGTCGACCACCTTGCGCTGCTGGTCGATCGGGTGGTGCACGGTCCAGTCGCGGATCTCCAGGGCCGGGGCCGTGCCCTCCTCCGCCCGGTGCGGGGTGCGCTCGGGGAAGCGGTGGTCGAGGTCGCGGCCGACCATGCCGCTGATGATCCGGTCCTCGGTCGTCTCCGGATCCCTCACGTCGAGCGTCTCGATGGACCGCCCGTCACGGATGATCGTCACCGAGTCGGCGACCCGGCGGATCTCGCCCAGCTTGTGGGAGATGATGATCGAGGTGATGCCCTGCTTCTTCAGCTCCAGGATCAGGTCGAGCAGTTTGCCGCTGTCCTCGTCGTTCAGCGCCGCCGTCGGCTCGTCCAGGATGAGCAGCTTCACCTTCTTCGACAGCGCCTTCGCGATCTCCACGAGCTGCTGCTTGCCCACGCCGATGTCGCAGACGCGGGTCTCCGGGTGGTCGCCCAGGCCGACCCGGCGCAGCAGTTCGGTGGCGTGCCTGAGTGTGTCGTTCCAGTTGATGAGACCGCGCGTGGCGTGCTCGTTGCCGAGGAAGATGTTCTCCGCGATGGAGAGGTACGGCACCAGCGCCAACTCCTGGTGGATGATGACGATGCCGTGCTGCTCGCTCGCCCGGATGTCCCGGAAGCGGCAGGGCTGCGACTCGAAGAGGATCTCGCCCTCGTAGCTGCCGTGCGGATGGACGCCGGAGAGCACCTTCATCAAGGTGGACTTGCCGGCGCCGTTCTCACCGCAGATGGCGTGGACCTCGCCCTGACGCACCGTCAGCGTGACGTCCGAGAGCGCCTTGACACCGGGAAAGGTCTTGACGATCGAGCGCATTTCCAGGACGGGTCCCGCCATGGTCGTGCCTTCCAATCAGTGTGGGGTCGTCGGGTGGGCGGGAGTCACTTGAGCTGGGCGTCCGTGTAATAACCGCCCTTGACCAGCACGTCCTCGTAGTTGGTCTTGTCGACGCTGACCGGCTGGAGCAGGTAGGCGGGGACGACCCTGGTGCCGTTGTCGTAGGACTTGGTGTCGTTGACCTGGGGCTTCTTGCCCTTCAGAAGGTCGTCGACCATCGTCGAGGCGACCTCGGCCAGCTTGCGCAGGTCCTTGTAGACGGTCTGTGTCTGCTGACCGCCGATGATCGATTTCACCGAGGCCAGCTCGGCGTCCTGGCCGGTGATGACCGGCAGCGGCTTGCTTCCGGAGCCGTAGCCGTCCGACTTCAGCGCGGAGAGCACGCCGATGGAGATGCCGTCGTAGGGCGAGAGGACGGCGTCGACCCGCTCGCTCTTGTACGAGGAAGTGAGGATGTCGTCCATGCGCCGCTGCGCGGTGGCGCCGTCCCAGCGCAGCGTGGTGACCTTGTTGAGCGCGGTCTGGCCGGACCGGACGACGAGCTGCTTCTTGTCCATGTACGGCTTCAGCACGCTCATCGCGCCGTCGAAGAAGTACCGGGTGTTGTTGTCGTCGTTGGAGCCGGCGAACAGCTCGACGTTGAACGGGCCCTTCTTGCCGCTGTCCAGGCCCAGCTTGTGCACGATGTACGTGCCCTGCAGCCGGCCGACCTTCTCGTTGTCGAAGGAGGCGTAGTAGTCGACGTTCTTGCTGCCGAGGATCAGGCGGTCGTAGGAGATGACCGGGATGCCGGCGTCCGCGGCCTGCTGGAGCACGCTGTTGAGGGACTTGTTGTCGATGGCCGCGATGATCAGGCCCTTGACGCCCTGCGTGATCAGGTTCTCGATCTGCGAGACCTGCTGTTCCGGGTCGTCCTCGCCGTACACCAGCTTGGTCTTGTATCCCTTGGCCTCCAGGTCCTTCACGACGTTCTTGCCGTCGGAGATCCAGCGCTCGGAGGACTTGGTCGGCATGGCGATGCCGATGGTGGCGCCCTTGGCGTCGCCCGGCTTCTCCTTGCTGCCGCCCTCGCTGTTCTGGCCGCAGGCGGTCAGGGTGAGGGCGAGCGAGGCGGCTCCGGCTATCGCGGCGAGTGCGGCTCTGCGGTTGCGCATGGGATCAGTCCTTGTCGTTCGCGTCGTTGAGGGGAGCGGGTGCTTCGACGGGGAAGCGGTGGAGCGGGCCGGGCAGCCGGGAGCCGAGCGGCGCCATGTCGCCGTCCGCGCCGTGCCGGGCGAGCAGGTCCAGGGCGAGCCGGCCGCGCCGCACCCGCTCCCGGGCGGTGTCCAGGGTCACGTCCCGCAGATGGGTGCCCCACGGGTAGATGCCGGGAGCCTTGGACAGACCGAACTTCAGGTAGAGCGGTGCGCCGCGCCGGATCAGCTCGGCGACCTCGTACATCCGGACGTAGCCGCCGAGGTCGTCCGGGGCCTCGATGTACATGTCCATCGGGGCGCCGGACACCCGGCGGATCTCGGTGAGGTGGTCCAGCGTCAGATCGCTGGGCACGTTGACGGAGTCGGCGCCGAGCCGTTCGTAGACGGCGTAGGAGGCCGGGTTGACGGGGCCGATGAGCGCCGAGACCTTCAGTGTGGTGCCGGCCGGGATGATGCCGGCCTCGCGGGCCCGGTGCAGGGTCCACAGCACGCCCTCGTCGGCGACCAGCAGGCACTCGACGCCCAGCTCGGTGGCCCGGACGGCGTCCTCGACGCAGCCGGCGACGGCGTCGTGGCCCCGGGCGCGCACTCCGGCTCCCCTCGAGTCCGACCGCACCGAGCCGCCGATGTCCCAGGTGCCGCGCGGGCCGGTGAACAGGCAGAGTTCGATGTCCCGTTCACCGGTGGCCTCGACCATCTCGGTGATCTCGGCGTCGGTGAGCATCCACACGCCGCTTCCCTGACTGATCCGGTGGATCGGCACATCGAGGCGCGATGCCTCCTTGAGGACGACCGCCAGCGCTTCGGGACCCTCGCACGAGGGGATCTCGGTGCGCCAGCGACCACCGCCCGGGAAGCTGCGGGTGGAGGCGTCGGCGGGGTCGAGGGCGGGCGCGCCCAGGCCGAGTGCGGCGAGCGGCTGCTCGCCGGGCCTGCGGACTGCCGGGGCGGAAGCGTCGGTCACAAGCTGTCCTTAGTGTCCTGGGTGTTCGAGATATCGGACGAGGTTCGCGGCTCTGGGTACGAAAAGACGCTGGTGGTACGCCGGTCAGGGCGCCGTCAGGTCCCACCCCGACCGGCGTACGGCTGGGGCCCTTCGCGCGGACCGGGCCGGCTCCGGGCGGCCCCGGCGAGATTCCGCGAGGCGGGCCCTAGGGGCGGAGCAGCACCTTGCCCACCTTCGGATCGCCGGCCCCCACCAGCTCGATGGCCCGGGAGAACTCGGTCAGCGCCAGCTCGTGCGTGACCAGGGGCAGCGGGTCCAGCAACCCGGCGCCGAACACCCGTACGGCGTGCGCCCAGGCGGCCGGCGGCGCCCCGAAGACCGTGTGCACCTCCAGCTGCCGTACGACGAGACCGGTCGGGTCGAGTCCGTCCGCGCCGGGCGCCGGGATACCCGTCAGGACCAGCCGCCCGCCGCGCCGGAGCAGGGCGGCGGCGGTACGCGCGGCGGACGCCGACCCGGCCGTCTCGATCACGACGTCGAAGTCGTCGGGCAGCTCCTGGTTTCTGAGCCGGAAGCCGGTCGCCCCGAACTGCCGCGCGAGCTCCTCCCGGTCGTTCCGGGTGCCCACGACCAGCAGCTCCACCGGCGAGACCGCCTTCAGGAACTGCACCGCGAACATGCCCAGCGTGCCCGTGCCGACCACCGCGACCCGCTCGCCCGGCCGGGCGTTCGCCTTCAGCGCGGCGGCGGCGACACAGGCGGCCGGCTCCAGCAGGGCGGCGGCGGTGAGATCGGCGTCGTCCGGCAGCGGGTGCAGCAGCCGGGCCGGGAGGGTGAGCGTGCCGGCCATCGCGCCGGGCTGGGTGAAGCCGGTCTCCTCGTACCCCGCGCCGCACAGCGTGGTCTCGCCCGCGTGACAGCGGTCGCAGACCTGGCAGTTGCGGAATCCCTCGCCGACGACCTTGCGGCCGACGAGGCTCTCCGGCACGCCCGCGCCCACCGCCCACACGGTCCCGGACCACTCGTGGCCGGGGGTGAGCGGGTAACGGACGTACCCCTCGGGCCGGTTGCCCTGGTACACCTCGCGGTCACTGCCGCAGATGCCGACGGCGTGCACGGCGACCAGCGCCTCGCCGGGACCGGGGTCCCGGGGTGTGTGCTCCTCCACCCGGTGAGCGCCCGGCGCCTCGATCAGGACCTGGGAACTCACTTCGCACCCTTCGGCTTGCGCTGCTCCCAGCCCTCGGCCCACAGGTCGAACCGGGCCTGCTGCTGCGGGAACTCGGCCGCCGCGTCGACGTCCAGCTCGACGCCGAGACCGGGCGCGTCGGACAGCTGGAAGTACCCGTCCACGACCTCCGGCGCCCCCTTGACCACCTTCTTGATCTCCGCGTCCGCGAAGTCGTTGAAGTGCTCGAGGATCTTGAAGTTCGGGGAGGTGAAGCCGACCTGGAGGGAGGCGGCGGTGAGGACGGACCCGCCGACGTTGTGCGGGGCGACGAGCATGTAGTGCGTCTCGGCGGTGGCCGCCAGTTTCCGCGTCTCCCAGATGCCGCCGATGTGGCCGACGTCGGGCTGGATGATGTCCACGGCCTGGCTCTCGAACAGCTCGCGGAACTCGATCCGGTCGTGGATGCGCTCACCGGTGGCGACCGGCATGTCGACCTTGGCCGCGACCTTCTCCAGCGCCTTCAGGTTCTCCGGCGGCACCGGCTCCTCCAGCCAGGCGGGCCGGAAGGGCGCCAACTCCCCGGCCAGCCGGACGGCGGTGGCGGGGGAGAAGCGGCCGTGCATCTCCAGCATCAGTTCGGCCTCCGGGCCGATGGCGTCCCGCACCGCCTCGATGAGCGAGACGGCGTACAGGGTCTCCTGGTGGTCCAGTTCGAAGTGGCCGGTGCC
The DNA here is from genome assembly GCF_044546845.1 of Streptomyces sp. NPDC053076. Lineage (NCBI taxonomy): Bacteria > Bacillati > Actinomycetota > Actinomycetes > Kitasatosporales > Streptomycetaceae > Streptomyces > Streptomyces sp. NPDC053076. The sequence continues at coordinate 703,785 of NZ_JBITZL010000002.1, forward strand.
GAACGGGTCGATCTTCAGCGCCCGGTAGCCGCGCTCCATGACGCCCTGCGCGGCCTTGTGGTACGCCTCCGGGGTCCGCTCGGTCGTGTACCAGCCGTTGGCGTACGCCTTGACCCTGTCGGTCACCTTCCCGCCGAGCAACTGCCACACCGGCACGCCGAGGGCCTTGCCCTTGATGTCCCAGCAGGCCATCTCGACGACCGCGATGCCGGACATGACGATCTCCCCCGCGCGGCCGTAGTCGCCGTACTTCATGCGGCGCACGAGGTCCTCGACGGCGAACGGGTCCGATCCGAGAATGTGGTTGGCCTCGGCCTCCCGGAGATAGCCGATGAGCGCGTCGGTGTGACCGAGCATCCGGGTCTCGCCGACGCCCGTGATCCCTTCGTCGGTGTGCACCTGGACGTAGGTCAGGTTGCGCCACGGCGTGCCGACCACGTGCGTGCTGATTCCGGTGATGCGCACAGCAGTTGCCCTTCAGCTGTTCGAGATTTCGTCACACGTTCGAAATGTTGGCGTGACAGTAAGGAGGGGGCGGCGGGGGTGTCAATGGGTCGAACAGGTAACGGTTTCGGCAAGGCTTTCGAGAACTCTTTCGACCTCGCACGAAACATTCACAGCAGCGCCTGGAACCGGACCCTTGCGGACTCTAGTCTTCCCGCGTCATGGACTACTGCCCCCCGTGCCGACGGCACCTCAACGGCGCCCTGGCCTGCCCCGGGTGCGGAACTCCGGCCGACCGGCTCGCCGTCCCGGCGGCGGCACCGGCCGCGCACGCGCACGGGCACACGCACGGGTACGAGCAGGGTCCGGCACAGGCGACGGCACCGTACGGGGGTGACCCGTACGAGCAGCCGTACGGCGATCCGTACAGCGAGCCGTACGAGCCGTACAGCGAGCCGTACGGCGCTCACGCCCCGCACGACGGACCGGGTGGCCTGGACGGACCGCGTGGCCTGGACGAGCTCGGCCAGGACGGGCCGGGCCGCCCGGACGGATCGGGCGGCCTGGACGGATCGGGCGGCCTGGACGGATCGGGTGGCCTGGACGAGCTGGGCGGACCGGGAGAGCCGGGCCGGTCCGAGGGGGCCGACGAGGACGACCACGAGGCCACCGAGGACGACGCCCGCGCCGGCCGGCGCGCCGTCACCCGGGCCGATGCCCGTGCCGGCGGCAGCCGGCGGGACCGCAAGGCCGCCGTGCACCGACGCCGCCGACGCCGCACCCTGCTGGTCGCGGCCGGCTTCGTCCTCGCGGCCGGCGGACTCAGCCTCGCCGAACTCGGCACGGACGCGCCCTTCTCGCCCTTCTCCAGCGACACCCCGGCCCCGCCCGGGGACACCTCGGCGGACGGCGGCGCCGCCTCCACCGCGCCGGACCGCACGGCCGAGCCGATCGACGCCGTCTCCGGCGCCACGCCGAGCCGGGACGAGTCCGCCTCCCCGGACGCCTCGGCCTCCGCTTCCGCCTCCGCGTCCCCGCGGGACAAGGACTCCGCGTCCCCCTCCGCCTCCGCCGAGGCGACGGACAAGGCGCACCAGTCGGCCACGGCGGGTTCCGGTACGACCGCCACCACCCCCGCCGCCCCGCCCGCCACGCAGCCGGCCACCCCCACCGCGGCCCCGACGTCCGCCGATCCCACCCCGGAGCCGTCACCGACCAGAACCTGCGACCGCTTCCTGTGGTGGTGCACCTGATCCGCCCCGGCGCACCCGGCGGCACCTCCTAGGCGCACCCGGCGGCACCGCGTGCCCTCCGCCGTCCGGGGAACGAGTGGCTGAACCGTGCCAAGGGCCCCGCCTCGGTGGGCGGGACCGGCTCGGCTCGCGGCCTCGCGGGCATGTACGCGGCGATGGTCAGCGAGGTGGAGGTCAGGGCCCCGCTGCTGAAGGCGGACACGCCGGCGACCGCGATCCACCGGGCGGCACGGGCAACGCCTGAAGGGGCGCGGGGAACTGCGCGAGCACCAGGGACCTGAAGAGGCGCGGGGAACTGCGCGAGCGTCAACGCCTTGAAGGGGCGCGGGGAACCGCGTGAGGGCCACCGGCGGCCGCGCCCGACGGCGCACCGGCACCCGGCGGAGGCCGCAGGCGTGACGCAGCCGCACCCCACGTCCAGGGATGCGGCTGCCGTTGTACGCAACGACGAAGGTCAGGCCAGCGTCACGGTGATGTTCCCGCGCGTCGCCTTCGAGTAGGGGCACACCTGGTGCGCCTTCTCGACCAGCTGCCGAGCGGCGGCCTCGTCGACGTTCGGGATGCTCGCGGAGATCTCCACGATGATCCCGAAACCGTCGTCGTTCTTGCCGATGCCGACCTTGGCCGTGACCGTCGAGCCGGAGATGTCGGCCCCCTCCTGGCGGGCCACGACACCGAGCGCCCCCTGGAAGCAGGCGCTGTATCCGGCGGCGAACAGCTGCTCCGGATTCGTGCCGGTGCCGTTGCCGCCCATCTCCTTGGGCGGGTTCACGACCACGTCGAGCTTGCCGTCGTCGGTGGCGACCCGGCCGTCGCGGCCGTTCTCGGCGGTGGCGACGGCGGTGTACAGGACGTCGGACTGCGTGATGGGCATGCGGTTGTCTTCCTCCTCGGTCCGCCGCGACTCGCGCCCACGATCGGCGACGGATTTCGGAAAGAAGTTACCGCATACCGAAAACGTCGTGAAGGCTAGAGCTTGACGACCATCTTGCCGATGTTGTCGCCGCGCAGGACCCCGAGGAACGCCTCGAGGTTGTTCTCGATGCCCTCGACCACGGTCTCCCGGTACTTCAGCGCGCCCGAGGCGACCCACGGGCCGACCTCCTGGACGAACTGCGGCTGGAGGTCGTAGTGGTCGCCGACCAGGAAGCCCTCGATCCGGCCGCGGGTCTGGATCAGCCGGGCGAGGTTCTTCGGGCCGGGGGCGGGCTCGGTGTTGTTGTAGACCGAGATCATGCCGCAGATCGCGATCCGGCCGCCCTCGTTGAGCGACCCGATGGCCGCCTCCAGGTGGTCCCCGCCGACGTTGTCGAAGTAGACGTCGATGCCGTCGGGGGCGGCCTGCCGCAACTGCTCGGCGACCGGGCCGTTCTTGTAGTTGAACGCGGCGTCGAAGCCGTACTCGTCCACCAGCAGCTTGACCTTCTCGTCGGATCCGGCCGAGCCGATGACCCGGGAGGCGCCCTTGAGCTTGGCGATCTGCCCCACCTGGCTGCCGACGGCGCCGGCCGCGCCCGACACGAACACCACGTCGCCCTCCTTGAAGGAGGCGGTGCGCAGCAGGCCGGCGTAGGCGGTGAGGCCGGTCATGCCGAGGACGCCGAGGTACGTCGACAGGGGCGCGGCCTCCGGGTCGACCTTGACGGCGTGCTTGGCGTCCATGGCCGCGTACTCGCGCCAGCCGAAGAAGTGCAGGACGTGGTCACCGACCGCGACGCCCTCGGCGTTCGACTCGATCACCTCGCCGACCGCACCGCCCTGCATGACCTTGTCCAGCTCGAACGGGGCGGCGTACGACTTCGCGGCGCTCATCCGGCCGCGCATGTACGGGTCGACCGAGAGGTACTTGTTCCGCACCAGCACCTGGCCCTCACCCGGGGTCGGGACCGGCGCCTCGACCAGGGCGAAGTCCTCGGGCTTCGGCCAGCCGACGGGACGGCTGAGCAGGTGCCACTCGCGGTTGATCATGACGGAGCCTTCCATAGTTACTTCAGTACCTGAAACAACCATGCGCCTGAATATTTCATGATGTCAAGTAACCGGGTATCCTGGTGGGCATGTCCACCCCATCGAAGACCCGTCGCCCCGACGCCCTCACCATGGAGGTCGTCGAGCTGATCGGTGACGTCGTGGCCCGCTTCTACGCGGACTACGAGGAGGCGGCGGGCGAGCACGCGCTGACCGGCCCGCAGGCCCGGCTCCTCAGCCTGCTCTCGCAGGAGCCGCTGCCGATGCGCAAGCTGGCGCAGAAGCTGAAGTGCGAGCCGTCGAACGTGACCGGGATCGTGGACCGCCTGGAGTCCCGCGGCCTGGTGGAGCGCCGCCCCGACCCGGCCGACCGCCGGGTGAAGGTGGCCGCCGCCACCGAGGAGGGCTGCCAGGTGGCCCGGGAGCTGCGCGAGGGACTCCACTTCGCCCGCGAGCCGCTCGCCGGGCTGTCGGACGAGGAGCGGCGCTCCCTGCGGGATCTGCTGCGCCGCATGCTGGCGGGCTGAGCGCCCGCGTGGCCACGCGCCGAGCCCAGTAAAGTCCTCGCCATGCGCGATCTTGGGGTGGGTTTCGGTTATCTGCTGAAGGGCCAGCGGTGGGTGACGCGGCACGGGCGCCAGTTCGGGTTCGGGCTGTTGCCCGGCCTGATCACACTGGTGCTGTACGCGGCCGCGCTGGTCGCGCTAGCCGTCTGGGGGGCGGACGCCGTCACCTGGGCGACCCCGTTCGCGGACGACTGGGCCGGCCCCTGGCAGGGCCTGTTCCGCGGCTTCCTGACGGCCGTGCTCTTCGCCCTCGGCCTGCTGCTGGCCGTGCTGACGTTCACGGCCGTCACCCTGCTGGTCGGCCAGCCCTTCTACGAGAACCTCTCGGAGAGGGTCGACGCCGACGTCTCACCCGACGGCACCGCCGTCCAGTCGGACCTCCCGCTCTGGCGCGAGCTGTGGATATCGGCCCGGGACAGCCTGCGCGTGCTGGTCCGGGCCGGCGTGTGGGGGGTGCTGCTCTTCGCCCTCGGGTTCCTGCCCTTCGTCGGGCAGACCGTCGTCCCCGTGATCGGGTTCTTCGTCACCGGCTTCTTCCTCACCGAGGAACTCGCCGCCGTGGCGATGCAGCGCCGGGGCGTCGAACTGCGCGCCCGTCTCACCCTGCTCCGCTCCCGCAAGACCCTGGTCTGGGGCTTCGGCACCCCCCTGGGCCTGGCCTTCCTGGTGCCGTTCGTCGCGGTGTTCCTGATGCCGGGCGCGGTCGCGGGCGCCACGCTCCTCGCCCGCGACCTGCTGGGCGAGGAAAGCGCCGCCGACGACTCCACCGCCCCCGGCGGGCGGATCGACGCGGAGGACGTCACCCCGTGACCGCGTCGAGCGCGACCGTCACGATCGACCGCACCTGCGCGATGATGTCCAGCCGGTTCCGTACGAACTCCGGGTCGGTGACGGTACCGGTCGCCGGGTCGGTGTTGCCGGTGCCGAACTGGAGGACCGGCGTGTGCACGTGCCCGCCGGGCAGGGTGCCGTGCAGCCCGAGCCGGTCCCGCAGCAGGGTGGCCCGGTAGGCGATCTCGTTGGAGAGGTAGTCGCCGCCGCCCCCGGCACGGGCCGTCGAACCGGGGGTCGGGCCGTCCGGCCGTACGACGGGACCGGCGCCTCCCGCCGGGATCTCGGTCACCTCCGTGTGGTCGTAGACGGGGAAGCGTCCCGTCCGCGCGGCCACGACGGCGGCGTACGGCAGGGTCGTGCTCGTCCACTGGGGCCGCGTCGCCGGGTCGTCGACCGGGACCGTCTCCGTCCGCGAGACGTTGTCGTTGTCCGGGAAGCCGCCCCGCCAGGCGCCGTTGGTGCGCTCGATGTCGAACCGGCCGGCGCGGCCCTGGCTCACGGTGGTGAACAGGTCGGCCTTCGGCAGATACGGCCGCAGCGTCCGCTCCACCGTGCCCTCGGCGAAGTCCTGCCAGCGCACCGGGAAGACGGCGGTCTCGACGCGCGCCGGGCCCGCCGCCGTCTGTATCACCGTGCCGTCGAGCGCGAGCGCGGTCGCCCCGGACGGGTTGGAGATGCGGATGTCCCGGTCCAGCGTGAAGGGGTCGAAGCCGGTGAGCAGGACGCGCCGCAGCTGACCCTTCCCCGGATAGCGGATGTCGGTCTGTCCGCGCGAGGTCCGCTCCAACCGGTCCAGCAGCTCGCCGCGTTGTGCGTCGGAGAGACCGAACCGCGGCTGCCAGGTGCGCACTTCACGCGTCATGCCCAGACGCGCCCAGTACAACGGCCGGTCGTCGTCCCGGCTCAGCTCGCCCCCGGCCGGTCCCCGCCCCTGCGCCCGCTCCACGGCCCGCCGCCACAGTGCGGACCCCTGCCGTACGACGATGCGCCGGGCCTGCGCGTAGGAGTGCGCGTCCGCCAGTGCGCGGCCGAACCCGGGTGCCACGCCGTCGAACCCGGAGAGCCGCAGGATCTCCTGCGGCAGGGGCTGGTCGAGCCGCCGTTCCTCGGTGGTCGGGGAGGAGGCCGCGGAGGCGGTGGTGGCAGGCGTGGACACGGCGGTCAGCAGGGCCAGACCGAGAACACCGAGACGAAAGCGTCGGGACATCAAGGGACTTCGGGTCCTTCCGTCGCTGTGGGGCGCGTGGTGCGGTGGACGGCGGCAGTATCGCGTGGCGGACGTGGCCCGCGCCATGGTGCCTGTGGGGGACCGCGCCCGCGTCGTCGTGTGCGGGCCGGTACGGCATCCGCGCCCGGGCCGTCGGCTGGTGACCGCCCGGCGTCGGCGGCCCTTCAGCCGACCGGCTCGCCCAGCAGTCGTTCGAGGCCGGGCCCGGCGAGAGCGCCGAGGTGACCGTCGAGCTCCCGCGCCGTGCCTTCGAGGTCGGGGACGAGGCGGCGAGGGCGTGGGCGTATGTGAAGGGTTCGTACGAGATCACCGCCGGACGCTCGATCGCCGACCGCAGGCTGACCGCGGCGATTAACGTCTGATCCGGGACAGTCCCCGCGCACCGGGGACAAAGTCCCCCACGAGCAGCCCCGGTCCGGGACCTGACCCCTGGACCGGGGCTCGCACCGCCCGTCGGGCCCGCGTCCGGTCCCGTCCTGCGTGTCGTACCCCGAAGCCGCACACCGCCTCGGACCGCGAGTCCCCGCTGGACCGCGAGTCCCCGCTGGACCGCGAGTCCCCGCCGGACCGTGGGGCCTCGCCGGGCCGCGGGGCCGTGCCCCAGAGCTACGGCGGTGGGGGAGTCCGGGAAGTGCTGCGTCTCCAGGGCGGCCCCGGCGCCCGGGACGAACGGCCGGGCCGTCCGGAAGCCGGAACGCGAACCCGACACGTCCTGGAGCGCTCCTGCCGGGAACCAGGCCCGCGTCCACCGGTGTGCACCCGGGTCACGGGTTTTCCGCCGTGATCCTCCGGTACGCGATCCGCGCCAGCTGGGCCTGTCCGTCCTTGCTGGGGTGGAACCAGTCCCAGTGGCTGAGCTGGTCCGTGCCGAAGCGGTACTCGTACACCGCGTCACCGTCGAAGCGGCAGCGCCGGTCCTTGGCGCAGACCTGCTTCAGGACCGTGTTGTAGTCCACCACCCGCTGCTGCACGCTGTCCCGGCGCAGCATCGCCCCTCTGGTCAGATTGTCCGCGTCGCGCAGCATCGACGGGCAGATGCCCAGTTTCCACACCTGCTTGCCCAGCATGTTCGTCCGGCCCTGGGACCACAGCCGCTTCAGATTCGGCACGCTCGACACGTACACCTGCGTCTTCGGCAGCGACGAGCGCAGGGTGGCCATCGCCTCCTCGAAGTCCGCGCGGAAGTCGGCCACCGGGGTCATCGCCGACGCCGAGGACCGGCAGGCGTCGTTCCCGCCCACCATCACCGTCACCAACTCCGGGCTGCGGGAGGCAGCCTGCTCCATCTGCTCCGGCAGGTCCGCCATGCGGGCACCGGTCACCGCGTAGTTCCAGCTGTGCTCCGCCGCCCCCGGCACGCCCAGCAGCCGTACCGCCAGGCTTTTTACCCGGGCGTCGCTGCCCGTCGCCCACGACGCCTCCGGGCAGTCCGACAGCACCGTGCACGCGTCGAAGCCGCGCGTGATGGAGTCACCCACCGCGGCGATCGAGTCCGGGCTGCGGTCCCATACCGGAGGCCGGGCCGTGCGGGCCTTGGTCTCCTCCGGCCGTGGCGAACCCCCGCCCCCGCCGTCACATCCGGCGGCCCCCAGCACCACGGCCGCCACGACGGCGAGAACGGCTCGCACACGGTGGCTTCGCTTCCGCATCCCTGCTGTTCTCCTCGCTCGACGCTCCGGCACTCCCTCACATAACAACGTGCGAGGGTTCCCGGCCGGGCGGCCCGGGAACGGCGCACCCCCGTACAAGCGTCCCCCTGGGTGAATGGCGGAGGTTTCCTGGCACCGGGACCGACGGTACGTCACACTCCTTGCGCCGCCGCAGGGTAGCCTCGCCATCAACGCGGCCGTCGTGCCACTGCCGCCCAGCCAGTCCGCAAGATGTCCCGCTCTGCCCGGAGGTTCCGGTGACGACACGTGGAGTTCTGTACGTGCACTCCGCGCCGCGCGCGCTGTGCCCGCACGTCGAGTGGGCCGTCGCCGGGGTGCTCGGCACACGCGTCAGCCTCGACTGGATCCGGCAGCCCGCGGCCCCCGGCACCTGGCGCTCGGAGTTCTCCTGGCAGGGCGAGGCCGGTACCGCCTCCAAGCTCGCCTCCGCCCTGCGCGGCTGGCACCTGCTGCGCTTCGAGGTCACCGCCGAGCCCTGCCCGACCGCCGAGGGAGAGCGCTACAGCTGCACCCCCGACCTCGGCATCTTCCACGCCGTCACCGGCATCCACGGCGACATCCTGATCCCCGAGGACCGACTGCGCGCGGCGCTGACGCGGTCCCAGCGGGGCGAGACGGACCTGGAAGCGGAGATCGCCAAGCTCCTCGGCAAGCCGTGGGACGACGAACTGGAACCCTTCAGATACGCGGGCGAGGGCGCCCCGGTCCGCTGGCTCCACCAGGTGGTCTGACAGCACCCCGCAAGGGACCCGCGAACCTGCACGACAAGCCACGACGCCCCCGCACCCGCCCGCGACGCGCCCCCTGCGCCCCGCAGAGGGCGCGGGGACTGCGCGACAGGACGCCGCCGCGCCCGGCGGCGATGAGGACCCCGCAGGGGCGGGGGAACTGCGCGACAGGCCACGACGGACCCGTACCCGGCAGCGGACAGCCCCACCGACGGCGATGGCCCGATCTCCACCCAAGGAGACCGGGCCATCAAAGCTTTGCCGCACTCGGACGGTCCTGAACGTTCACCGCACTCAGACGGTCCTGAACGCCAGCACCACGTTGTGGCCACCAAAGCCGAACGAGTCGTTCAGAGCGGCGATACGGCCCTCGGCCGGCAGCTTGCGAGCCTCACCCCGCACCACGTCGGCGTTGGCCTCGGCCTCGGGGTCGATGTTCTCGACGTTGATCGTCGGCGGCGCCAGCCGGTTGTACAGCGCGAGCACGGTCGCGACCGACTCCACGCCGCCCGCGCCACCGAGCAGGTGACCGGTCATCGACTTGGTGGCGGAGACCGCGAAGTGGTCCGCGTCGTCGCCGAACACCTTCCGCAGCGCCTTCAGCTCGGCGATGTCACCGGCCGGCGTCGAGGTCGCGTGCGCGTTGACGTGCACGATCTCGGCCGGGGCCAGGTCGGTGTTGTCCAGCAGGTTCTGCAGCGCGTGCGAGATGCCGCGGCCCTCGGGCTCCGGCTGCACGATGTCGTGGCCGTCGGCGGAGATGCCCTGCCCGACGGCCTCCGCGTAGACGCGCGCGCCGCGCTTCTCGGCGTGCTCGGCGGACTCCAGGACGAGCACGCCGGCGCCCTCACCGAGGACGAAACCGTCGCGGTCGACGTCGTAGGGACGCGACGCGCCCTGCGGGTTCTCGTTGTTCTTGGACATCGCCATCATGTTGCCGAACGCGGCGATCGGCAGCGGGTGGATGGCCGCCTCGGTACCACCGGCGACGACGACGTCGGCGCGACCGGTGCGGATCATCTCGATGGCGTAGCCGATCGCCTCGGCACCCGAGGCGCACGCGGACACCGGCGTGTGCACGCCCGCGCGGGCGCCCACGAGCAGGCCCACGTTGGCCGAGGGGCCGTTCGGCATCAGCATGGGGACGGTGTGCGGGGAGACGCGGCGGACGCCCTTCTCCTTGAGCACGTCGTACTGGTCGAGCAGCGTGGTCACGCCGCCGATGCCGGAGGCGATGACGGCGCCCAGCCGGTCCGGGTCGACGCTGCCGTCCTCCCCGGCCTTGCCGGTGAAGCCCGCGTCCTTCCAGGCTTCCTGAGCGGCGATCAGGGCGAACTGGGCCGAACGGTCCAGCTTGCGGGCCTGCGGCCGCGGGATGACCTCGGTGGGCTCCACGGCGACCGGGGCCGCGATACGGACGGCCTGCTCGGCCGCCCACTCCTGCTCCAGGGGCTTGACGCCGGACGTGCCGGCGATCAGACCTTCCCAGGTCGAGGCTGCGTCGCCACCCAGCGGTGTGGTTGCGCCGATACCGGTGACGACCACGGTGCGATTGGTCGGGCTCACGGGAATTCTTTCTCCAACGGATGCGGGATCAACGGCGCCACCGCCGGGTGGCGGGGCCTTGCGGCCTAAGGCCGAAGGGTGGCTCAGGCCTGGTGCTTGAGGATGTAGTCGGTCGCGTCACCGACGGTCTTGAGGTTCTTGACGTCCTCGTCCGGGATCTTCACGTCGAAGCGCTCCTCGGCGGCGACGACGACCTCGACCATGGACAGCGAGTCGACGTCCAGGTCGTCGGTGAAGGACTTGTCCAGCTGGACGTCCTCGGTGGGGATCCCGGCGATCTCGTTCACGATCTCGGCGAGACCGGCGACGATCTCTTCCTGAGTGGCGGCCATGTCAGGCGCTCCTTCTTAGATATCCAGACGGTTTGTGGCATTTGTATCCGTGCCGGACCGCATGATCCGGCACGGAGTGCCTAGGGGAGGGTAACGACCGTGGCGGCGTAGACGAGACCCGCCCCGAATCCGATGACGAGCGCGGTGTCGCCGCTCTTCGCCTCCCCGGTCGCCAGGAGCCGCTCCATCGCGAGCGGGATCGAGGCGGCCGAGGTGTTGCCGGTGGTGCGGATGTCACGGGCGACCATGACGTGCTCCGGCAGTTTCAGTGTCTTCACCATCGAGTCGATGATCCGCACATTGGCCTGGTGCGGGATGAAGACGTCCAGGTCGTCCGGGGTGATTCCGGCCGCGTCCAGCGCCTGCTGGGCGACCTTCGCCATCTCGAACACGGCCCAGCGGAACACCGCCTGGCCCTCCTGCGTGATCGCAGGGAACTTGACGTTGCCGTCGCTGTCCAGCGGCAGCTCGGACAGGTCACCGATCCTGAACCGGTCCCAGGAGACGGTCTGCTTGATCGTCTCGGCCTTGTCACCCTCGGAACCCCACACCGTCGGGCCGATCGCGGGTTCCTGGGACGGGCCGACCACGACCGCGCCGGCGCCGTCACCGAACAGGAACGCGGTCGCCCGGTCCTCCAGGTCGGTCAGGTCGCTCAGCCGCTCCACGCCGATGACGAGCACGTACGCGGCGGAACCTTCCACCACCATGCCCTTGGCGAGGGTCAGGCCGTAGCCGAAGCCCGCGCAGCCGGCCGAGATGTCGAAGGCGGCGGCCTTGTCGGTGCCCAGCTTGTCGGCGATCACGGTCGCGACGGCCGGGGTCTGGCTGAAGTGCGAGACGGTCGAGACGACCACGGCGCCGATCTGCTCGGCGTCGATGCCGGCGTCCGCGATCGCCTTGCCGGAGGCTTCGATCGCCATCGCGGCCACGGTCTCCTCGGGACCCGCCCAGTGCCGGGTCTCGATGCCGGAGCGGGAGCGGATCCACTCGTCCGACGAGTCGATCTTCTCGAGGATCACCTCGTTCGGCACCACCCGGGTCGGCCGGTAGCCGCCGACGCCGAGGATGCGCGCATACGGGGCGCCCTTGCTGGGCTTGATCTTCGACATGCTCTCGGGCTCCTTGTCAGGCGCCCGCCGCGTCGGCGGCAGGCGTTGACGCCTCTGCGATGAGCTCGCGGGCAGCGTCCAGGTCGGCGGGGGTCTTCAGAGCGAGTGTCCGGACACCGGGCAGGGCCCGCTTGGCCAGGCCGGTCAGCGTGCCGCCCGGGCACACCTCGATGACCGCGGTGACGCCCAGTTGCCGGAAGGTCTCCATGCACAGGTCCCAGCGGACCGGGTTGGCGACCTGGCCGACCAGCCGCTCCAGCACCTCGGCTCCGGACGCGACGGTCCGGCCGTCCTTGTTGGAGACGTAGGTGAGCTTGGGGTCGGCCGGCGACAGCTCCGCCGCGGCCTTCGCCAGTGTCTCGACCGCGGGCGCCATGTGAGGAGTGTGGAAGGCGCCGGCGACCTTCAGCGCGACGACCTTGCGGACGCCCTCGGGCTTGTCCTCGGCCAGCGCGGCCAGCTGCTCCAGCGTGCCCGCGGCGACGATCTGGCCCGCGCCGTTGATGTTCGCCGGGGTCAGGCCCAGCTTCTCCAGGTGCGGGAGGGTCACCTCGGGGTCACCGCCGAGCAGCGCCGCCATGCCGGTCTCGGTGACCGCGGCGGCGTCGGCCATCGCCAGGCCCCGCTTGCGGACGAGCCCCAGGGCGGCCGTGTCGTCCAGGACGCCGGCGAAGGCGGCGGCGGTGATCTCGCCGACGCTGTGACCTGCGACCGCGCCGGGGGCGATCTCGGACATGTCACCGAGTGCCGCGGCGGACAGGAGACCGGCGGCGACCAGCAGCGGCTGGGCCACGGCGGTGTCACGGATGGCGTCGGCGTCGGCCTGGGTGCCGTAGTGGACCAGGTCCAGTCCGATGGCGTCCGACCACGCGGCGATACGGTCCGCGGCACCGGGCAGGTCGAGCCAGGGAGTCAGGAAGCCGGGCGTCTGGGCGCCCTGGCCGGGAGCGACGAGTACGAGCACTCTCACACTCTCTCTTGGGGACGGGCACGGCCGCCCGTGGGGACAGGGACGAAGAACAGGAAGGGCTTTTGTGGACCTCCGACAAAACCCTATGCGGGGCTATCACCGTCGGCCAGACGCCCCAGGATGAGGGCGATCCGCAGTGTGAACGCGGATCGTACATCCGATGGCGACCAGCCGGTGACGTCAGTCACACGTCGGAGCCGGTAGCGCACGGTGTTCGGGTGAACGAAGAGCATCCTCGCCGCGCCTTCGAGACTGCTCGCCTGCTCCAGGTACACACTCAGGGTTTCCAGGAGTGCCGAGCCCGCCTCCTCCAGCGGTCTGTAGATCTCCTCCACCAGCTGCTCGCGGGCGCTGGGATCCCCGGCGATGGCGCGCTCCGGCAGCAGATCGTCCGCCAGCACCGGCCGCGGCGCGTCCTGCCAGGCGGTGCACGCCTTCAGCCCCGCCGCGGCGGCCTGCGCGGACCGGGTCGCGGCCAGCAGATCGGCCACGACGGGACCCGCGACGACCGGCCCGGCGGCGAACGGCCCGATCAGCGACTTGGCGACGGCGAGCGGATTGTCGCTCCCGCCCGCGATGACGACGAGCCGGTCCCCGAGCACCCCCGTGAGCACCTGGACCTTGGCGTGCCGGGAGGCCCGGCGGATGGCCTCGACGGTCAGCTCGCTGTCCCCGTCGGGCGCGGTCCCGAGCACGACACACACATGCTCGGGCGAGTTCCAGCCCAGAGCCGCGGCCCGGCTCACCGCTCCCTCGTCCGCCTCCCCGCTGAGCACGGCGTTGACGACCAGCGACTCCAGCCGCGCGTCCCAGGCACCCCGTGCCTCGGCGGCCTGGGCGTACACCTGGGCCGTGGCGAAGGCGATCTCCCGGGCGTACACCAGCAGCGCCTCACGCAGCACGCTCTCGTCCCCCGGGGCCGCCACCTCGTCGATGGCGGACTCCATGACCTCGATCGTGGTGCGCACCATCTCCACGGTCTGCCGCAGCGTGATGGCCCGGGTCAGCTCACGCGGCGCCGTCCCGAAGACGTCCGTGGAGATCGCCTGGGGCGCGTCCGGACGCCGGAACCACTCCGTGAAGGCCGCGATGCCCGCCTGGGCGACCAGGCCGATCCAGGAACGGTTCTCCGGGGGCATGGCCCGGTACCACGGCAGGGTCTCGTCCATGCGCGCGATGGCCTGCGCGGCGAGACTCCCGGAGGACTTCTCCAGTCGCTTCAGGGTCGCGGAGTGCGGGTGGAGGGCATGGGCTGCGGGATCTCCGCTGTGGGATTCGGGTTCGGGCACGGGGACAAGACTGCCTTATCCGGACGCGGGGGTGCGCTGCGGGTCATGGTGGGCGCCGGTCCGGCGGCTACCGTGGTGCCCGTGATGGACGTACGGCGCGCCGGTGAGCGCTACCCCGGAGGGGACCCGGAGGCCGGGATCGACACCCGCCACGCCTTCTCCTTCGGCCCGCACTACGACCCCGACAACCTCCGCTTCGGTGCCGTGATCGCCTGCAACGAGGAGCGGCTGGCCCCCGGTACCGGTTTCGACGAACACCCGCACAGCCACACCGAGATCGTCACCTGGGTGGTCGAGGGTGAGCTGACCCACCGCGACTCCGCGGGCCACGAGACGCGGGTACGTCCCGGGGACGTCCAGCACCTCAGCGCGGCGGCCGGCGTGCGGCACGTGGAACGCAACGACGGCGAGGAGCCGCTGACCTTCGTCCAGATGTGGCTGGCCCCACGCGAACCGGGCGGCACCCCCTCGTACGCCCTCGTCCCCGGCATCGCCGACTCCACCCCCTACCCGGTGCCGGCCGCCGGCGCGATGCTGCACGTGCGCCGCCTGGGACCGGGGGAGCGGACGGCGGTACCGGACGCGGCCCGCCTGTACGTGCACGTGGTGCGGGGCCGGGTCCGGCTGGCGCGGGAGGAGCTGGGCCCCGGCGACTCGGCGCGGATCACCGGGGCGGAGAGCATGGAGGCGATCGGCGTGACGGCGGCGGAGCTGCTGCTGTGGGAGATGGCGGCGTCCTGACCGCGGGCGTCCTGACCGCCGGCGGAGTCAGCCGCGCAGTTCCGCCAGCACCGCGTCCGTGAACACCGGCCACGCCTCGATCGCCCAGGGGCCGAACGCGCGGTCCGTCAGCGCGACCCCGGCCACCCCGGCGTCCGGGTCGACCCACAGGAACGTACCGGACTGCCCGAAGTGCCCGAATGTGCGCGGCGAGGACGAACTCCCGGTCCAGTGCGGGGACTTGCCGTCCCGGATCTCGAAACCCAGGCCCCAGTCGTTCGGGTTCTGGTGACCGTAGCCGGGCAGCACCCCCTTCGTCCCGGGGTACTGCACGGTCATCGCCGCCGCCACGGTCCGCGGGTCCAGCAGCCTGGGCGCCTGCACCTCCGCCGCGAACCGCAGCAGGTCCCCGGCCGTCGACACCCCGTCCTTCGCCGGCGACCCCGCCAGCGATGTCGCCGTCATGCCCAGCGGCTCCAGCACGGCCTGCCGCAGATACTCCCCGAACGGGATGTCCGTCGCCCTGGCGATGTGGTCGCCGAGCTGCTCGAAGCCGGCGTTGGAGTACAGCCGCCGCTCCCCGGGCGGGGCTGTCACCCGGTGTGCGTCGAAGGCCAGTCCGGAGGTGTGCGCGAGCAGATGGCGGACCGTCGACCCGGGCGGACCGGCCGGCTCGTCCAGCTCGATCGCGCCCTCCTCGTACGCGACGAGTGCCGCGTAGGCCGCCAGCGGCTTGGTGACGGAGGCGAGCGGAAAACGGTGCGCGACGGGACCGTGCGTCCCGAGGACGGTCCCGTCGGCTCGTACGACACCCGCCGCGACGGTGGGGACGGGCCAGTTCTCGATCAGCGCCAGGCTCTGCAACGACATGGGTCCGAGCCTATGCGGCTCACAGCGGCAGCCGCGTCGACGGGTCCTGATCCCGGGTGAAGCCGAGGGCGGCGTACAGCGGCTCGGCCTCCGGTCTCGCGGATTTCTTACCGGACCGGCTTGCTTGGAGTGCACTCCAAGGTCATAGCGTGGGGGCCATGACGGTGATGCAGACCACGCCAGCGGCCACCGAGGACGCCAACCCCGCCGACATCTGCTCCGCCCCAGCCCGGCGCCATCCCCGCCCCGACGGCCAGGACCGCTACACGATCAGCGAGGTCGTCGCGTTCACCGGTCTCACCGCGCACACCCTGCGCTGGTACGAGCGGATCGGCCTGATGCCGCACGTCGACCGCTCGCACACCGGGCAGCGGCGCTACAGCAACCGCGACCTGGACTGGCTGGACTTCGTGACCAAGCTGCGGCTGACCGGCATGCCGGTGGCGGACATGGTCCGGTACGCGGAACTGGTCAGGGAGGGCGAGAACACCTACGGGGAGCGGCGGGCCCTGCTGGAGTCGACCCGCCGGGACGTGCTGACCCGGATCGCCGAACTGCGGGACACGCTCGCCGTACTCGACCGCAAGATCAGCTTTTACGCCACGGAGGGGACCACACGATGACCGACGCCCGGATTCCGACGGCACGGCTCGGTGAACAGGGGCCGGAGGTGGGCGTACAGGGGCTCGGCTGCATGGGCATGAGCTTCGCGTACGGCCCCACCGACACCGAACAGGCGCGGGCGGCACTGGAGCGGGCGCTGGAACTCGGCGTCACGCTCTACGACACCGCCGACGCCTACGGCGCCGGGGAGAACGAGCGGTTCCTGTCCTCGTTCTTCAGGGCTCACCGGGACGAGGTGGTCATCGCCACCAAGTTCGCCCTGTCGATCCCGCCGGGGGAGCCGACGAAGCGGGTCATCCGCAACGACGCGCCGTACATCCGCGAGGCCGTCGAGGCCAGCCTGCGGCGGCTCGACGTCGACGTGATCGACCTTTACTACATGCACCGCCGCGATGTGAACGTGCCCATCGAGGAGACCGTCGGGACGATGGCGGACCTGGTCCGTGAGGGCAAGGTCAAGCACCTCGGCCTGAGCGAGGTCACCGCCGACGAGCTGCGCGCCGCGCACGCCGTGCACCCGATCGCGGCCGTGCAGTCGGAGTGGTCCCTGTTCAGCCGCGACATCGAGGCCAAGGTCGTCCCGGCCGTGCGTGACCTGGGCAGCGCCCTGGTGCCGTACTCACCGCTCGGCCGCGGCTTCCTCACCGGGTCCTTCGCCGACGCCGAGAAGGACCTGACGGACGGTGACTTCCGCCGCCAGCACCCCCGCTTCACCGGCGCCAACGCGTCCGCCAACGCGGCGCTGCTGGAGCCGGTCCGTGCGATCGCCGAGGCCCATGGCGCCACCCTCGGCCAGATCGCCCTGGCCTGGGTGCAGCAGCGGGCCGCGGTCGACGGCCTGACGGTGGTCCCGATCCCGGGCACCCGCAAGCCGAGCCGGGTGGAGGAGAACGCCGCCGCAACCGCCCTCACCCTGACCGACGAGGAACTGGCCCGGCTGGAGCCGATCGCGGCCAAGGTGGCGGGCAACCGCTACGCGGACATGTCGTTCGCCTCCGCGGGACGGGAGTAGTCAGAGCTCGGCCAGCAACTCGGCCTTCTTGCCGGCGAACTCCTCGTCGGTGACCAGCCCGGCCTGATGCAGCTCCCCGAGATGCCGGATCCGCTCGGCGATGTCGGCGGGGTCACGCCGTGACGGGGCCGGTACCACCGGTACCGGCCCTCGTGTGCGTACGGCCGCCAGGACCGCCGCGGCGAACGGCAACGACTCGTGCACCGGCCCGTATCCGAGCCCGAACACCACCGTCGCCGGATCCTGGTCGGGCGGCACGGGTGCCGCCGGGCCGGCCGACCGCCTGATCAACCGCAGGTGCCCCTCGAAGACCTCCGGTGAACGCCACTCCAGCCCGCTCAGGTCGGCGACCGCGAAACTCTGGTCGCCGGCCTTCCACTTGGCCGAGGACGCCCCCGTCCAGGACCAGCGGAACTGCACGGACGTCCCGTCGAAGGACGCCTTTCCGTCGTACGCCTTGAAGTGCAACGGCGCCTCGGGCGGCGCCACCAGGTGCCGCTCGGCGGGGCCGGACTCGGTCAGCAGCCCCTTCAGCTCGTCGGCGTAGTACTCGGCGAGGGTCTCCCGCTCGGCCGGCAGCACCAGCCGGTAGGGGTCGGAGCCCTCCTTCAGCTGTCCGTCGGCCGCCTCCATCAGCGGATCGGCGCCGGGGCGTGGCCGCAGGCGCAGGACGACCGTGCCGCGCTTGCCCGGGGCGAGGGTCACGCCCTCGACGGCGGACAGCGGGATCCGCCGCTCGCCGAGCGCCTGGAAAAGCTTCGGTGTTCGAATCCCCCGCTCGTAACGGATGAGCACGGAGTCGGACTCGAACTCCCAGACGGCATGAAAACCCGCCAGTACGTCACCCATGCGGCTCATCGTATGCGGCACGTGCCCCTCCGTCGCCACCCGCGCAGACCGCACTTCCTGCTGTCTCTACGCGCGTCCGGCCGTCGTCGTGCCGGACAGACCGGACCGGCACGCATCGTCCTCCCGTGCGCACGTCACCGCGTCGTACGCGCCCACACCGATGTCGGCGAGGTTGCGCAGGCTGTCCGTGCCGGGCTGGAAGTAACCGCTGTGACCCTGGGCGTCCCGGGCCGACAGCACTCGTGCCCCGAACCCTGCGGACACCGGGTCGGCACCGTGGCCGAGTCCGCCCAGCTCCAGATAGGGCACGTCCCGCACCCAGTCGCTGGCGTCCCGCATGGCCCACACCCGGGCCGTCGTGCCCAGGTAGGAGGCCCTGGGAACGCGCATGCCGGGGCTCGCGGCCACCGCTATGTCGGCGACCCGGCGGGGCATGTCGCGTGCGGCGACCCCGCAGAGCACCGAGCCGTAGCTGTGACAGAACATCGACACCGGGGCCCGGCCGGGCAGGGCGCGCAGCAGCGCGTTCAGCCGTACGGCGCCCTCCCCGGCGCGCAGGCCGGTGGCCGCGTCCACCCCGAGCCCCGCGGGGGAGGTGTAGTCGGCCCAGGCGATCACGGCCGTACGGGTCCCGGGACCCGCCGTGCGCTCGGCCGCGTACAGCGCCTTGGCCATGCCGACCGGGGCGCTGTAGCGGCGGTGGGTCCGCTGGAAGGTGAGCAGGTCGGTGTCGACGCCGGGGACGACCACCGAGATCCGCTCGGCCGAGGTGAGACTGCCGAACACCTCGGCGACCCGGCCCGAGCCCTCGGGGTCGAAGGCGAGGATCTGCCGGCCGGGGTCCAGCAGGGACTCGTAGCGGTGCATCCGGCGGCCCGCGTCCTGCTGGCCGGCCGTGCTGAGCCGGTTGTCTTGCATGCGTTTGCGCTCGGCCTTGCGGGCCTGCTCCAGCGCGATGTGGTTGGCCCGGTAGCGCAGGGAGACGGGAGCGCCGTTCATGTTGCCGACCGCGAGCGGATAACGGCGGGCGAGGCGGCCACGGTCGTGGGCGGTGAGCGAGGCGAAGAAACGGCTCAGCCGCGCCGGGGCTGCCTCGGGGTCCGGCAGCGGACGACCGTGGATGCGGCCGTGCTCCCACTTGGCGAGCGAGGTCTGCAGCGCCGAGGATTCCCGGTGCGTGTGCAGGGCGGTCCAGCCGGTGGTCGCGAGCATCACGAACACCACGGCCAGCGCGAGCAGTGCGCGCCAGACGTTGAGTTGCGGGGAGGTGTCGAAGGAAGTCACTGGGAGGACACACTAGGAGAACGAGCGGGTCTCGGGGTAACCGAGTGACAGGGATCACGTTTCGGTGGGCGGTGGACACTGCGCCCGGTGATCCGGGGGAGCGGCGCCACCCTGCACGGCGCGCCGCGCCCGCGATCCGCCGGACGCTCTGTCAACGTCCTCAGGGGGTGCGCCAGTTTCCCGTGAGCGCCGAACCCACCTGATCGAGGTACGACGCGGTGAGCGTGCGGATCGATTCCAGGCCGAGGTCCTCGCTCGTGCACCAGTGCCGTTCGGTGACCCTTATCACCCCGCCGAACACGGCCACCGCCAGCCGGGGTCGCGGATCGGTGTCCACGTCGACGCCCTCCCGCTCGGCCAGCACGTGCGCGAGGGCCGCCTCCGTGGTCGCCGACCGGCGCAGGTGGGCGGCGAGCAGCGCGGGCGTGGACGCGATCGTCCGGTACATGCGCAGATACAGCTCGACCGGGGTGACCGACTCGACGGTCTCGCGGATCGTGTCCCAGCCCTCCAGGAACGCCTGCCGCATGGCCTCCATCGGCGCCTCGTGCGGCGGACGCGCGCGCACCGCCGCCACGAACGCCGCCTCCGTCATCTCCTGGACCGCGAAGGCCACGTCCTCCTTGCCCGCGAAGTAGCGGAAGAAGGTGCGCTGCGAGACGTCGACGGCCTCGGCGATCTCGTCGACGGTGGTCCGCATGTACCCCTGCGTGGTGAACAGCTCGAGAGCGGCCTGTAGCAGTGCTTCCCGGGTACGCCGCTTCTTGCGCTCGCGCAGCGTCTCCATGGCCCTCTCTTCCCGTGTGTGTTCTCCCAGCTCAGCCTACGGGCTGGCGGTGTGTCAGCCGACGACTTGTGGTCCAGTCTCTCAACTGTCAGTGGCTGTCAGTATTCTCGGGGTATGACTAGTCGGACCACCATCGACATCACGGGGCCGGGGGACGAAGCGTCGGCAGCCCGGCCGGAGCCGGCCCCCGCCGCGGGGTTGCGCGGCCATCCGTGGCTCACTCTCCTCACCGTCGCCGTAGGGGTCATGATGGTGGCCCTCGACGGCACCATCGTGGCGATCGCCAACCCGGCGATCGGCAGGGACCTGCATGCCAGCTGGGCCCAGCTGCAATGGATCACCAACGCCTACTTCCTGGCCCTGGCGGTCTCCCTGATCACCGCCGGCAAGCTCGGTGACCGCTTCGGCCACCGGCAGACCTTCCTCATCGGCGTGACCGGTTTCGCCGCCGCCTCCGGCGCCATCGGCCTGTCCCACAGCATCGCCGCGGTCGTCACGTTCCGCGTGTGCCAGGGCCTGTTCGGCGCGCTGCTGATGCCGGCCGCGCTCGGCCTGCTGCGGGCCACCTTCCCGGCCGAGAAGCTCAACATGGCGATCGGCATCTGGGGCATGGTGATCGGGGCGTCCACCGCGGGCGGCCCGATCCTCGGCGGAGTCCTCGTCGAACACGTCAACTGGCAGTCGGTGTTCTTCGTCAACGTGCCGGTCGGCGCGCTCGCCCTCCTGATGGGCTCGCTGATCCTGCGCGACCACCGTGCCGAGAACGCCCCGCGGTCCTTCGACATCCTCGGTATCGCCCTGCTCTCGGGCGCGATGTTCTGTCTGGTCTGGGCGCTCATCAAGGCCCCGGCCTGGGGCTGGGGCGATGCCAGGCCCTGGCTGTTCATCCTCGCCTCGGTCGTCGGCTTCGCCCTCTTCTCCTTCTGGGAGACGCGGGTGCGCGAGCCGTTGATCCCGCTGGCGCTGTTCCGCTCGGTCCCGCTGTCCGCGGGCGTCGTCCTGATGGTCCTCATGGCCATCGCGTTCATGGGCGGACTGTTCTTCGTCACCTTCTACCTGCAGAACGTGCACGGCATGAGCCCGATCGACGCGGGTCTGCACCTGCTGCCGCTGACCGGCATGATGATCGTGGGCTCCCCGCTGGCCGGCGCCATGATCACCAAGCTCGGGCCGCGGATCCCGCTGGCGGGCGGCATGGCCGTCACCGCGATCGCCATGTACGGCATGTCCACGCTGGAGGAGAACACCGGCAGCGGTGTGATGTCCGTCTGGTTCGCCCTGCTCGGTCTCGGCCTCGCGCCGGTCATGGTCGGCGCCACCGAGGTCATCGTCGGCAACGCCCCCATGGAGCTGTCCGGCGTGGCGGGCGGCCTGCAGCAGGCGGCGATGCAGATCGGCGGCAGCCTGGGCACGGCCGTCCTCGGCGCGGTGATGGCCTCCAAGGTCGACAGCACCTTCGCGGACAACTGGGCCGGCGCCGGACTGCCGAAGCTGCCCCCGCAGCAGCTGCACCAGGCGGCCGAGGCCGTCCAGCAGGGCGTCGCCCCCGTCGCCAAGGGCACCCCGGCACCGGTCGCCGCGAAGATCACCGAGGTGGCCCACCACACCTTCATCTCCGGCATGAGCCTGGCCTCCCTGGTGGCGGCGGGTGTGGCGGCGGTCGCCGTCCTGGTCGCGCTGCTCACCAAGCGGGGCGCGAACGCGGCGGAGGGCGCGGGCGTGGGCCACATCTGACCCCGCGTTCCCTGCCTCTTCCCGGCGGAGTTCCCCTATCAGGGTGACTCCGCTAAAGATCCCTGGCTCACGGCACGCGCCGCAGGTCACAGTGGGTCAAGTCCTCCGCAGGACATGGGAGGACGACCGGGCCGTGGCGCGCGCTGCCGGAGGGGGGCAGCGCGCGCAGGTCTGCCCCGGCGGAACCGGGGTACCCGCACCGCGAAGCCGAACTGTCCACAGGACTCAAGGAGTTGATGATGGCTGGCTTCGGGCACGGAACGCGCGGGTACCCCCGGTCGCGTGGCCGGACGTGGCAACGGACCGGGCCGGACCGCGCGACGCTGGGGATCATCGGCGCCATCTGCGCGGTCGCGGGATTCTTCGCGCTGGGCATCGTCCTCGGTCCCGTCGCGATGTTCTGCGGCTGGCAGTCGATGGGCCGCAAGTGGTCCAGCGATCGCAACGTCCCGGCCCTGGTGGCCCTGATCCTGGGCGCGATCGACACACTGCTGGCCGTCATCGCCCTGGCGGGCGCGGCGACATGGGGCCACGGGCTGCTCTAGCCCACGGTGCCTCGCCGCTGGGCTGCTCTAGCCCACGGCGCCTCGCCGCCGGGCCGCTCCGGTCGACGGCGCCTCGCCGTCGTGACGAGGGCAGCGCTCGCCGGCCGCCGAGGCGTGGGGAGCCGATCGCCCGGTTCCCCACGCCCCTTCGGGGGGCTGCGCCAACCGGGCCACTTCCGCCCGCAGCAACCGCACCTCCTCGGTCAGCGCGGCGATCGCCTCCGTCTGCCGCCGCTCCTCGACGTCGTCCTTCTCGAAGCGCGAGATGAACCACGCGGCGATGTTCGCGGTCACGACACCCAGCAACGCGATCCCCGACAGCATCAGCCCGACCGCGATCATCCGCCCGAGCCCGGTGGTGGGCGCGTGATCCCCGTACCCCACGGTGGTCATCGTCGTGAACGACCACCACACCGCGTCACCCAGGGTCCGGATGTTCCCGCGCGGCGACTCCCGCTCCACGGACAGCACCGCCAGCGAGCCGAACATCAGCAGCCCGATCACGGCCCCGACGACATATGTGGTCAGCCGGATCTGCGGAGCCATCCGCGCCCGACGGCCCACCAGCAACAGCGTCGAGACCAGCCGCAGCAGCCGTAGTGGCTGAAGGACCGGAAGGACGACCGCGCACAGGTCCGGCCAGTGCTGCCGGACGAACCGTCCGCGCCGCGGGGCGAGCGCCAGCCGGACCAGATAGTCGAGGGCGAACGCGCCCCACACCACCCACTCCACCGCCGTGCACGCGGCCGTCAGACCGTGCCCGGCGGAAGCGTCCACGATCGGCACCGTGTACGCGACGGCGAAGGCTATCGCGAGCGCCAGCAGTGGCCGCTCCGTGTGCCGTTCCCACCGCGCCTGCGCCGACCGTCGCTCCATGGACGCAATCGTAAAGAAAACGTAAGGGCGGCGGACCATCAGCCCACCGCCCCTCAAGCACCCCGAAGGGGCGCGGGAACCGCGCGACCGGCTCGAACCGGCCCGCGGATCCCCACAGCCCTCTCGGCCCGGGCCGAGCGCAGCGGTTACGCGTCGCCGCCCGCCGTGCCCGGGTCCGCCGCCGAGACGTCCAGCAGCTGGTAGCGGTCGATGGCCTGCTTCAGCACGGACCGGTCCACCTTGCCCTCGCGCGCCAGCTCGGTCAGCACCGCCACCACGATCGACTGGGCGTCGATGTGGAAGAAGCGGCGCGCGGCCCCCCGGGTGTCCGCGAAGCCGAAGCCGTCCGCGCCCAGCGACTGGTACGTCCCCGGGACCCACCGCGCGATCTGGTCCGGAACCGATCGCATCCAGTCGGACACGGCCACGAACGGTCCCTCGGCCCCGCCGAGCTTGCGCGTCACGAACGGCACCCGCTGCTCCTCCTCCGGATGGAGCAGGTTGTGCCTCTCGCACTCCACGGCCTCGCGGCGCAGCTCGTTCCAGGACGTCGCGGACCACACGTCCGCCTTGACGTTCCACTCCTCGCCGAGGATCCTCTGCGCCTCCAGCGCCCACGGGACCGCCACACCCGACGCCATGATCTGCGCCGGGACCGAGCCGTCCGTGCCCTCGCGGATCCTGTGGACACCCTTGACGATGCCCTCGACGTCCACGTTCGCCGGCTCGGCCGGGTGCTGGATGGGCTCGTTGTAGACGGTGAGGTAGTAGAAGACGTCCTCGCCGTGCGGGTGCTCGGGCGAGCTGCCGTACATGCGGCGCAGGCCGTCCTGGACGATGTGCGCGATCTCATAGGCGTACGCCGGGTCGTACGCGACGCACGCCGGATTGGTGGACGCCAGCAGCTGCGAGTGGCCGTCCGCGTGCTGCAGGCCCTCACCGGTCAGGGTCGTGCGGCCGGCGGTCGCGCCCAGGACGAAGCCGCGCGCCAGCTGATCGGCCATCTGCCAGAACTGGTCGCCCGTGCGCTGGAAACCGAACATCGAGTAGAAGACGTACACCGGGATCAGCGGCTCGCCGTGCGTGGCGTACGCCGAGCCCGCCGCGATCAGCGAGGCCGTGCAACCCGCCTCGGAGATGCCGTCGTGCAGCATCTGGCCGGTCGGCGACTCCTTGTAGGCGAGCAGCAGCTCGCGGTCCACCGACTCGTACTGCTGACCGAGCGGGTTGTAGATCTTCGCGCTCGGGAAGAAGGAGTCCATGCCGAACGTGCGGTACTCGTCCGGCGCGATCAGCACGAACCGCTTGCCGATCTCCTTGTCCCGCATGAGGTCCTTGAGGAGGCGCACAAAGGCCATCGTGGTCGCGATGGACTGCTGGCCCGTGCCCTTCTTCACAGTCGCGTACACCTTGTCGTCCGGGAGGGTGAGCGGTTCGGAGCGGACGACACGCGTCGGAACGTAACCGCCGAGGCCCTTGCGGCGGTCGTGCATGTACTGGATCTCCTCCGTGTCCCGGCCCGGGTGGTAGTACGGCGGCGGGCCGGACTCCAGCTCCTTGTCGGAGATCGGCAGGTGCAGGCGGTCCCGGAAGCGCTTGAGGTCGTCGACCGTCAGCTTCTTCATCTGGTGCGTGGCGTTGCGGCCCTCGAAGTTCGGGCCCAGGGTCCAGCCCTTGACCGTCTTGGCCAGGATGACCGTCGGCTGGCCCTTGTGCTCCTTGGCCGCCTTGAACGCCGCGAAGATCTTGCGGTGGTCGTGACCGCCGCGGCCCAGGTGCAGGATCTGGTCGTCGGTCATGTTCTCGACCATCGCGCGCAGCCGGTGGTCGTCGCCGAAGAAGTGCTCACGGATGTACGCGCCGGACTCGGTGGCGTAGGTCTGGAACTGGCCGTCCGGGGTCGTGTTCATCTTGTTGACGAGGATGCCGTCCCGGTCCTGCGCGAGCAGCGGGTCCCAGGTGCGGTCCCAGATCAGCTTGATCACGTTCCAGCCGGCGCCCCGGAAGACCGACTCCAGCTCCTGGATGATCTTGCCGTTGCCGCGCACCGGGCCGTCCAGCCGCTGGAGGTTGCAGTTGACCACGAAGGTCAGGTTGTCCAGGCCCTCGCGGGCGGCCAGGGTCAGCTGGCCGAGCGACTCGGGTTCGTCCATCTCGCCGTCGCCGAGGAACGCCCAGACGTGCGACGCGGAGGTGTCGGCGATGCCGCGCGCCTCCATGTAGCGGTTCATCCGCGCCTGGTAGATCGCCCCGAGCGGGCCGAGGCCCATGGAGACCGTCGGGAACTCCCAGAAGTCCGGCATCGAGCGCGGGTGCGGGTAGCTGGACAGGCCGTCCGGGTACTTCGACTTCTCCTGGCGGAAGCCGTCCAGCTGGTCCTCGGTGAGCCGGTCGAGCAGGTACGCGCGCGCGTAGATGCCAGGGGAGGCGTGGCCCTGGAAGAAGACCTGGTCACCGCCGTCGCCCTCGTCCTTGCCGCGGAAGAAGTGGTTGAAGCCGACGTCGTACAGCGAGGCGGAGGAGGCGAAGGTGGCGATGTGGCCGCCGACGCCGATGCCCGGGCGCTGGGCGCGCGAGACCATCACGGCCGCGTTCCAGCGGGTCGCGTTCAGGATCCTGCGCTCGATCTCCTCGTTGCCCGGGAAGAACGGCTCGCTCTTGGTGGGGATCGTGTTGACGTAGTCCGTGCTGCGCATCTCGGGTACGGACACGCGCCTCTCGCGGGCCCGCTCGATCAGGCGCAGCATGAGATAGCGGGCCCGCTCCCGGCCGCGCTCGTCGACGGCGGCGTCGAGGGAGTCGAGCCACTCCTGGGTCTCTTCGGGATCGAAGTCAGGAACCTGACTCGGAAGGCCGCCAATGATGATCGGATTGCGATCGGATCCGGAAGCCACGCTGTTCCTTACCTGTCAGAGGGCCAGTTTTTTTGCACCTGCCTACACCGTTCCCCATCGTGTACCTCGGGAAGGCGTACGTCATCTCCACTCTCGTCCCCGCCGGTGCCCCACCGGTCAAAACGCAACGATACGCCCGGGGTGTGACGGGCATGGCAAAGTTGTTCGAGCGACGTAACACTGGATGATTCCGAACCACGCAAACCGGGCACATCGGTGTGATGTGAGCCGCGGGAAAGCGCGATACGGTGCCAGGAGTTGCGGCGACACGGCCGGGATCGTCACCGTTTCGGCGGTCCCGACGGCCGGGTACTTGCGCGATCCGCCCCGCCCGTGTGGACTACGGCCAATGCTTCGCGCACGCGCGTGGCTGAGACATTCACCGAAAAACATGATCAGGAGGCAACCCGTGAGCGCGACCGCGGACCACGCGGAGGAGCGGACGAACCCTGCCGCCAGGCTGGGGTTCCAGCCCGGGCAGGTGGTCCAGGAGATCGGCTTCGACGACGACGTCGATCAGGAGCTCCGTGAGGCCATCGAGGAAGCCATCGAGGGCGACCTCATGGACGAGGACTACGACGACGTGGCCGACGCCGTTGTGTTGTGGTTCCGTGACGACGACGGCGACCTGACGGATGCGCTGGTGGATGCCACCACGTACATCGAGGAGGGCGGCGCGATCCTGCTCCTGACGCCGAAGACCGGCCGTTCGGGGTACGTGGAGCCGAGCGACATCCAGGAGGCCGTCTCGACGGCCGGCCTGACGGCGTCGAAGAGCGTCAGTGTGGGCAAGGACTGGAGCGGCAGCCGGCTGGCGACGCCGAAGGCGGCCAAGCCCAAGAGGTGACCGCGAGCCGCGGTGGCCGTCGCCGGGGGCTGCGCCCCCCGGATACCTGACCGGCCCGCGGCCTCGTCCTCGAAAACCGGACGGGCTGAGAACCTCAGCCCGTCCGGAGCCTTCCGGTGATCGCTGCGTAGGGTGGAACCGAGCGTCGCGCTGTGCGCGCTCACCCGAACAGCCCACCGAAGGGATGCACGACGATGGCGATCCAGGTCGGCGACAAGGCGCCCGACTTCGAGCTCAAGGACAACCACGGCCGGACCGTGAGGCTCTCGGACTTCCACGGCGACAAGAACGTGGTCCTGCTCTTCTACCCCTTCGCCTTCACCGGCGTGTGCACCGGCGAGCTGTGCGAGCTGCGCGACAACCTGCCGAGGTTCGCCGACCGCGACACCCAGCTGCTCGCCGTGTCCAACGACTCCATCCACACCCTGCGCGTCTTCGCCGAGCAGGAGGGCCTGGAGTACCCGCTGCTCAGCGACTTCTGGCCGCACGGCAACGTCTCGCGCGCGTACGGCGTCTTCGACGAGGACAAGGGCTGCGCCGTCCGGGGCACCTTCATCATCGACAAGGAGGGCGTCGTGCGGTGGACCGTGGTCAACGGCCTGCCGGACGCCCGTGACCTCGACGACTACGTGAAGGCGCTCGACACCCTGTGAGCGGGCCGCGGGCCGACACCTGAGATTCATCGGGTCAGGGTCTGCGGGGTGCGGGAACCCGTCACTAGGATCGGCACGTTGATCCCATATCCGAAGCACGACGGGGCCCCGGCCCCTGAACACCACATGGAGGACCCGTGGGAGTCAGCCTCAGCAAGGGCGGCAACGTATCGCTGACGAAGGAGGCCCCGGGCCTGACCGCCGTCATCGTCGGCCTGGGGTGGGACGTGCGCACCACGACCGGCACGGACTTCGACCTGGACGCGAGCGCGTTGCTGCTGAACAACGCCGGCAAGGTCATCAGCGACCAGCACTTCGTCTTCTTCAACAACCTCAAGAGCCCCGACGGCTCGGTCGAGCACACCGGCGACAACATCACCGGTGAGGGTGAGGGCGACGACGAGCAGATCAAGGTCAACCTGGCCGGGGTCCCGGCCGACGTCGACAAGATCGTGTTCCCGGTCTCGATCTACGACGCCGAGAACCGCCAGCAGTCCTTCGGCCAGGTCCGCAACGCCTTCATCCGCGTCGTGAACCAGGCCGGCGGGCAGGAGATCGCCCGTTACGACCTGAGCGAGGACGCCTCCACCGAGACCGCCATGGTCTTCGGCGAGCTGTACCGCAACGGCGCGGAGTGGAAGTTCCGCGCCATCGGACAGGGCTACGCCTCGGGGCTGCG
This sequence comes from Streptomyces sp. NPDC053076, assembly GCF_044546845.1. Taxonomy (NCBI): domain Bacteria; kingdom Bacillati; phylum Actinomycetota; class Actinomycetes; order Kitasatosporales; family Streptomycetaceae; genus Streptomyces; species Streptomyces sp. NPDC053076. The sequence continues at coordinate 732,119 of NZ_JBITZL010000002.1, forward strand.
CGGCATCGCGCAGGACTTCGGCGTCAACGTCTGACGCGAACAGCCCTCGAGTCCGGCGCCGCACCGTTTAGGGGCGGCGCCGGACGTGCAGGACAACCAGGGAAGCATCACCAGGGGAGGACCAGGACCATGGGCGTCACGCTCGCCAAGGGAGGCAACGTCTCCCTCTCCAAGGCCGCACCGAACCTCACGAACGTCATGATCGGGCTCGGCTGGGACGCCCGTTCCACCACCGGCGCCCCCTTCGACCTGGACGCCAGCGCGCTGCTGTGCGATGCCGGGAACCGGGTGATGGGCGACGAGTGGTTCGTGTTCTACAACCAGCTCAAGAGCCCCGACGGCTCGGTGGAGCACACCGGTGACAACCTCACCGGTGAGGGCGAGGGCGACGACGAATCGATCCTGGTGGACCTGCCCCAGGTCCCGCCGCAGTGCGAGAAGATCATCTTCCCGGTCTCCATCCATATGGCGGACGAGCGCGGCCAGACCTTCGGCCAGGTCTCCAATGCCTTCATCCGTGTCGTGAACCAGGCCGACGGCCAGGAACTGGCTCGCTACGACCTCAGCGAGGACGCCTCCACCGAGACGGCGATGATCTTCGGTGAGCTGTACCGATACCAGGGCGAATGGAAGTTCCGGGCCGTGGGACAGGGGTACGCGTCGGGGCTGCGGGGCATCGCTCTAGACTTCGGAGTCAACGTTTCGTAAAGCCGAGTACGGCGCGGGGGAGACCCTCCCCCAGACTTCGTCTGGGGGCGCCCCCACACAACGATGGGGTAGCCAGTGCTTCTCAAAACCTTCGGCTGGTCGTTCGCGGTCACCGCGCTCGGTCTGGTCGCGGCGGTGTTCTACGGGGGGTGGACCGCCTTCGGCATCGTGGCGATCCTGGCCGTCCTGGAGATCTCGCTGTCCTTCGACAACGCGGTGGTCAACGCCGGAATCCTGAAGAAGATGAATGCCTTCTGGCAGAAGATCTTCCTCACGGTCGGTGTCCTCATCGCCGTCTTCGGCATGCGGCTGGTCTTCCCCGTCGTCATCGTCGCGATCAGCGCGAAGATGGGCCCGATCGAGGCCGTCGACCTCGCGCTCAACAACAAGGACCGCTACCAGGAGCTGGTCACCGACGCCCACCCGGCGATCGCGGCCTTCGGTGGCATGTTCCTGCTGATGATCTTCCTCGACTTCATCTTCGAGGACCGGGACATCCAGTGGCTGCGCTGGATCGAGCGGCCCCTGGCCAAGCTCGGCAAGGTCGACATGCTGTCGGTCTGCATCGCCCTGATCGTCCTGCTCATCACCTCCTTCACCTTCGCCACCCACGCCCACCAGCACGGCGGCGCCCACGTGGACAAGGCCCAGACGGTCCTGATCGCCGGCATCGCCGGCCTGATCACCTACATGGTCGTCGGCGGCCTCTCCGGCTACTTCGAGGACAAGCTGGAGGAAGAGGAGGAGCGCGAGCACGAGGCGGAGGAGGAAGCCGCCCGCGGCGGCAAGCAGAAGCCGGCGATCGTCCTGGCCGGTCAGGCCGCGTTCTTCATGTTCCTCTACCTGGAGGTCCTGGACGCGTCCTTCTCCTTCGACGGCGTGATCGGCGCCTTCGCCATCACCAACGACATCGTCCTGATGGCCCTCGGCCTGGGCATCGGCGCGATGTACGTCCGGTCGCTGACCGTGTACCTGGTCCGCCAGGGCACGCTGGACGACTACGTCTACCTCGAGCACGGTGCCCACTACGCCATCGGCGCCCTCGCCGTGATCCTCATGGTCACCATCCAGCACGAGATCAACGAGGTCGTCACCGGTCTCGTCGGTGTCGTCCTGATCGCCTGGTCCTTCTTCTCCTCGGTCCGCCGCAACCGCGCACTGGCCGCGGCGGGCGAGGGCACCGGCGAGAAGGCGGAGGTCTCCTCCGGGGTGTGACACCCCGGAGGATGAGGAACGCTCTGAGCGGGGCGGCCGACACGGTCGGCCGCCCCGCCGGCGTCACGACAGGTACCTGGGGGCGGGAATGGGTTTCTTCGACGGTCTGCTCGGCGGGCGCGCCGCCGACTTCGACTCCGGCAACGCGTCGACCAACGCCATCGAACTGACCAGACGGCACCAGACGGTGTCCCTCACCAGGCAGGACGCGGCCAGCGGCCACCTGCGGGTCAACCTCGCCTGGCGGATGCGCACCTCCGACTTCGACGGTTCCCAGCGCACCAGCCTCCTGCGCCATCCCTTCAAGGCCCTGAGGCCGCCCGAGGTCCTCGGCCACGGCCAGAGCATGGTCAACGTCGACCTCGACCTCGGCTGCCTGTACGAGCTGACCGACGGCACGAAGGGGGTCGTACAGCCGCTCGGCGGCTACCTGGGAGACGTCAACGCACCGCCGTACATAAAACTCAGCGGCGACGACCGGTTCGGCTCGGCGTCGGGCGAGACGATGTACGTCAACCTCGACCACCGGGACGCCCTCAAGCGGATGCTGGTCTTCGTCTACATCTACGACCAGACCCCCGCCTTCGACCGTACCCACGCCATCGTCACCCTCTACCCGAGCAACGGCCCCCGCATCGAGATAGGTCTGGACGAACGCCACCCGCAAGCCCGCTCCTGCGCCGTGGTCATGATCGAGAACGTCAAGGACGAGCTGATCGTCCGCCGCGAGGTGAAGTTCGTCTACGGCTTCCAGGGCGAACTGGACCGCCTGTACGGCTGGGGCCTGCAGTGGGGCCGGGGATACAAGGCGAAGGCGGACAGGTAGCGCCCGGTACGGGACGCGGGGAACCGCGCGAGCAGCCCGACACCGCCCTCGCCCGCCGTATCACCCGCACCCACCGGGCGCTGCGGCGGGACTACCGCCCGATGAACTGCGGCCCCTGCGGAGGCAGCCGGAAGTTCGGATCCGCCCCCACCGGTACCGGCTGCGGCTGGGGGTAACCGTAGGCCTGCTGCGGATACCCGTACGCCGACAGCGACGACGTCGGCTGCGGATACCCGTACGCCGGCTGCTGCCCCGGCACCGCCGACGTCGGCTGCTCCGGAGGCAGCGGCTGCGACGTCGGCTCGCCCGGCGCCCGGTCCTCCGCCGCCTCCGACTCGTCCACCGAGATACCGAAGTCCGTGGCGAGCCCCTTCAGCCCGTTCGAGTAACCCTCGCCCAGCGCCCGGAACTTCCAGCCCTCTCCGCGCCGGTACAGCTCACCGCAGATCAGCGCCGTCTCCGCGCCGGTCTCCGGCTTGATGTCGAACCGGGCCAGCGGCTCGGCGTCGGCGACCGCCGCGTCGTACAGCAGAATGCACAGCGCCGGCACCTGCTCGAAGACGATCCCGTCCGCGGAGGCGACCACGACGATCCGGCCGACGTCCGGCTCGACACCGGAGAGGTCTGTCTGGATCGTGTCGGTCAGCCCCTCGCTGACCCGCTTCTTGCCGAGCCGCCACACCTTCCCGGAGGGGTGCCGGGGCTGGTTGTAGAAGACGAAGTCCTCGTCGGAGCGCACACGGCCGTCAGGGCCCAGCAGCAGCGCCGACACGTCCACGTCCGGGACCCCCTGCCCGGGCGTCCAGCGCAGCACGGCGCGCACCGTGGTGGCCTCCAGCGGGACGTTCGACCCCTTCAGCATCGCGTGCGTCATGCGGTCATCCTGCCTTCTCGGTCCTGGTCACGACAATGCGGGGGGCTGTGCCGCCGACATGGGCGAGTTACCGGAAATTCATGCCCGGTGGGAACCCCCGACATGGGTCTCTACGTACTATTACCGGCCACCCTTTACCGAACCCAGAGGCTCGGCTCGCACCCTGAGGGAGTCCTATGCGTCATTTCGGGCACATCGTCCCCGAGGTACGACAACGCCTCTTCCACCGGGAGCCATGCGCGTTCACCGCCGACTCCCCGGCCCGGCTGCTCTCCGCGGCCCTGGGCGCCACGCTCTACAGTCCGGCCACCCGGCCGCGGCTCGCCGACGACATCGTCAAGCAGGCCGGCCACGGCGTGGTCTCGATGGTGCTGTGCCTGGAGGACTCGATCGGCGACGCGGACGTCGCGGCGGGGGAGGAGAACCTCGTCCGGCAGTTCGCCGACCTCGCCGCCCGCCCCGGCCTGGAGCCGCCCCTGCTGTTCATCCGGGTGCGCGCACCCGAGCAGATCCCGGACCTGGTCCGCCGGCTCGGCCCGGCCGTGCGCCTGCTCTCCGGGTTCGTGCTGCCCAAGTTCACCGAGCAGCGCGGCATCCCCTTCCTGGAGGCCCTGACCGCGGCCGAGAACGCCGGCGGCCGGCGACTCTTCGCCATGCCCGTCCTGGAGTCCCCCGAGCTGCTCTACCGGGAGTCACGCGCGGACACCCTGGACGGCATCTCCCGCGCGGTCGACAAGTACCGCGACCGGGTGCTGGCCCTGCGCCTCGGCGTCACCGACTTCTGCTCCTCCTACGGCCTGCGCCGCGCCCCCGACATGACCGCCTACGACGTCCAGATCGTCGCCTCCGTGATCGCCGACGTCGTGAACGTGTTCGCCCGCGCCGACGGCACCGGCTTCACCGTCACCGGCCCGGTCTGGGAGTACTTCCGCGCTCCCGAACGCATGTTCAAACCACAGCTCCGGCAGAGCCCCTTCCTGGAGGTGCAGGCCGTGGAGCTGCGCGAGAAGCTCATCGAGCACGCCATGGACGGACTGCTCCGGGAGATCTCCCTCGACCAGGCCAACGGCCTGCTCGGCAAGACCTGCATCCACCCCTCCCACGTCCTGCCCGTCCACGCGCTCTCCGTGGTCAGCCACGAGGAATTCAGCGACGCGCAGGACATCCTGCGGCCGGAACGCGGCGGCGGGGGTGTACTCCGGTCGGCCTACACGAACAAGATGAACGAGGTGAAGCCGCACCGCGCCTGGGCCGAGCGGACCCTGCTGCGGGCCGAGGTGTTCGGCGTCGCCAACGAGGACGTCGGCTTCGTGGAACTGCTCGCCGCCGGCATACCCGGCTGAACCTTTCTCCACCTCACCAAGGAACGCATGAAGAACGCAGTGAACGACGGGGTCTGGTCCGGCAGCTGGGTCGCCGAGCGGCTCGGGGTCGCACTCGTGGGCGACGACGGGCTGCCGGCCCTGCTGGGGCTCGCGCTGCGGCGCAACCCCAAGCGGGCCCACCTGCTGGTCTCGAACGTCCTCGGCAAGCACGTCCCCCAGTCGCCGTCCGTGGTCTACGACCACGGCCTCCGTCTGGGCCGTCGCGTCCGTGACCTGCTCGGCGAGGCGGAGACGGCGACCGCGGTCGTCCTCGGCTACGCGGAGACCGCGACCGGACTGGGCCACGCGGTGGCCGACGGTCTGGGCTCCGCGCCGTACCTGCACTCCACGCGGCGGCCGGTTCCCGGAGTGTCCGCGGCGGGCGGGTTCGAGGAGTCGCACTCCCACGCGACGACGCACCTGCTGCTGCCGGAGGACCCCGCCCTGCTGGCCGGTGCCGGGCCGCTGGTGCTGGTCGACGACGAGTTCTCGACCGGTAACACGGTGCTCAACACCATCCGCGACCTGCACGAGCGGCACCCGCGGCGACGGTATGTGGTGGTGGCGCTGGTCGATATGCGTTCGCCCGAGGATTCCGCCCGGATGGAACGGTTCGCCGGGGAGATCGGAGCGCGGGTGGACCTGATCGCCGCCGCGTCCGGGGTCGTACGGCTGCCGGAGGGCGTACTGGAGAAGGGGCAGCGACTGGTGGCGGACTGCGAGGCCGCCGGGCGCCGGTCCGCCGAGGCCGGCGGCGCCCACGCGGCGGAGCCGCACGCAGCCCCGTCCCGCACCCCTTCCCGGGCGTACCAGCCCGCCCGCGTCGATCTCCGCTGGCCCCCCGGTCTCCCCGACGGCGGCCGGCACGGGTTCACGCCCCACCACCGGGGCCGCCTGGAGGCCGCCCTGCCCGCCATGGCCGACCGCATACGCCACGCCCTGCCCGCCGGCGCCCGCCGCGTCCTCGTCCTCGGCTGTGAAGAGCTGATGTACGTCCCGCTGCGCCTCGCCCACGCGCTGGAGCAGGCCACGGACGCCGAGGTGCGCTTCTCCACCACCACCCGCTCGCCCGTCCTCGCGGTCGACGATCCCGGCTACGCGATCCGCACCCGCCTGGTCTTCCCCGCCCACGACGACCCGGCCGACGGCCCCGGCGAGCGCTACGCCTACAACGTCGCCGGCGGTGGCTTCGACGCCGTCGTCGCCGTGGTCGACTCCGTCGCCGACACCCCCGCCCTGCACGCGCCCGACGGCCTGCTGGCCCGCCTCGCCGCGCACGCCCCGCACGTCCTGCTCGCGGTCGTACCGTCGTACGTCCCGCACGCTCCCGAAAGGCCGGCCATGCTGCCCGAGCCCCTCCGCGGCCCCGCATTCTCCTCGTACGCGCCGGAGGAGGTCGGCTGGCTGCTCCAGGACCTCTCCGCCGTCACCCTGGAGGCGCCGACCGAGGAGCGGGAGGAGGCCATCCAGAGCGGCGGTGCCCACTACGCCGAGTCGCTGCCGGTGGAGTACCAGCCCAGCGAGCAGTACCAGGAACTGTTCCACGCGGCCCTGGAAGCCTCGGCGGCCCGGATCGCGCGGGCGGTCGGCGTGGTCACCGAGACGGTGATCGCCGAGCTCCCGCATTCCCGGCCCCGCTCGGGCAGGGGAACCTCCGACCCCCGCCCGGTGCTGGTCTCCCTCGCCCGCGCGGGCACCCCGGTCGGCGTCCTGATGCGCCGCTGGGCACAGTTCCGGCACGGGCTCGACCTGCCGCACTACGCCGTGTCGATCGTGCGCGGCCGGGGGATCGACACCAACGCGCTGCGCTGGCTCGCCGCCCACCACGACCCCCGGGACGTCGTCTTCGTCGACGGCTGGACCGGCAAGGGCGCCATCACCCGCGAACTCGCGCAGGCGGTGGAGGAGTTCGAGGCGAAGGAGGGCATCGTCGGGTTCCACCCGGAGATCGCCGTCCTCGCCGACCCCGGCTCCTGCGTGCGCACCTACGGCACCCGTGAGGACTTCCTCATCCCCTCCGCCTGTCTGAACTCGACCGTCTCCGGTCTCATCTCGCGCACGGTCCTGCGTGACGACCTGGTCGGCCCGCACGACTTCCACGGCGCGAAGTTCTACCGCGAACTCGCCGGCGCCGATGTCTCCGTGGCCTTCCTGGACGCCGTCTCCGCCCGCTTCCCCGAGGTCGCCGACACCGTCGAGGTGGCGGTCAAGGAGCTGTCGGCCGCCGACCGCACCCCGACCTGGGCGGGCTGGCGGGCGGTCGAGCGGATCAGCGAGGAGTACGGCATCGACGACGTGAACCTGGTCAAGCCCGGCGTCGGCGAGACCACCCGGGTGCTGCTGCGCCGGGTGCCGTGGAAGATCCTCGCCCGGGCGGGGGCCGGCGCCGACCTGGACCACGTACGGCTGCTCGCCGAGCAGCGCGGGGTGCCCGTCGAGGAGGTCGGCGACCTGCCGTACACCTGCGTCGGCCTGATCCACCCCAAGTACACGCGGGGCGCCACCGGCGCCGACGGCAAGGCGGTGAACCTCTGATGGCGGTGCTGGTGGCGAGCGACCTCGACCGTACGCTCATCTACTCCGCGGCGGCCCTCGCCCTGACCATGCCCGACGCGCGGGCGCCCCGGCTGCTGTGCGTGGAGGTGCACGAGGCCAAGCCGCTCTCCTACATGACGGAGACCGCGGCCCACCTGCTGACCGACCTCGGCGACTCGGCCGTCTTCGTGCCGACGACGACCCGGACGCGCAAGCAGTACCAGCGCATCAACCTGCCCGGCCCGCCGCCGAAGTACGCGATCTGCGCCAACGGCGGGCATCTGCTGGTCGACGGGGTCACCGACGCCGACTGGCACGGACGCGTGCAGGCGCGGCTCGCCGACGAGTGCGCTCCGCTTGCGGAGATCCGCGAGCATCTGCTGCGCACCTCCGACCCGGTGTGGGTGCGCAAGCACCGGGTCGCCGAGGACCTGTTCGCCTACCTCGTGGTCGAGCGCGAGCTGCTGCCCGATGACTGGGTGAAGGAGCTGGCGGTGTGGGCGGAGAACCGGGGCTGGACGGTGTCCTTGCAGGGCCGGAAGATCTACGCCGTCCCGAAGCCGCTCACCAAGAGCGCGGCCGTCCGCGAGCTGGCCCGCCGCACCGGCGCGGAGCTGATCCTGGCCGCCGGGGACTCGCTGCTCGACGCCGACCTGCTGCTGGCCGCCGACCGCGGCTGGCGCCCCGGCCACGGCGAACTGGCCGACGCCGGCTGGAGCGCGCCGGGGATCAGCGCGCTTCCGGAGCGGGGCGTGCTGGCGGGGGAGCGGATCCTCAGGGAGTTCATGAGAGCGGTACACGGGTCAACGGCTGTGGGCCAACAGTCGTAGGCCAACACCCATGGGCCAACGGCTGTGGGTCAACGGCTGTGGGTCAACGTCCGTAGGCCAACGCGCAGCGGCCAGTGGCCGGTGGGTCGGTGCCGGTAGGTCGGCGTCCGTGGACACCACAGCCGTAGGTCAACACTCGTTGGCCCACGCTCGTAGGCAAACCGGCTCAGCCGCAGCACCCGCCCCCGCAGCATCCGCCGCCCCCGCCCCGCGGGGCCGGCGCCGGGGCGTTCGACACGCCGCCCACGGCCACCGTCGACAGCAGCTTCACCGTGTCGTCGTGGCCGGCGGGGCAGCTGGCGGGGGCGGCGGACTCCGCCATCGGGCGACTGAGTTCGAACGTGTCGCCGCAGGTCCGGCAGCGGTACTCGTAGCGAGGCATGCGCCCAGGTTAGCCGTCAAGGCCCGGCCCGGGGCATCTCAATGTTTCATGAGTGTTGCTTTCTATCCGGCATATGTGCAGGGCATTCGAAAACCTTACTGATAATTTGTGAACGCCGTTGCGAGGATGCTCAGCTCACCCGCGCGAGCAAGACCGAGTGCGGAGGGAGACGCAGGCGTGACCAATGCGTCGCAAGGGGAGGACGGCCCCATGGGGGGTGGCCGTGGCGAGAAGCCGTCGGACGCCGACGAGACCCTGCATCTGAGAGTCGAGGCTCTCAGGGCGGACGAGACGATGCAGTTGCGCGTTCCGGCGCCGCCGGAGCCACCCGCTCCGGGCGGTGGCCGGGCCGAGCGCCGGCGCAGCACGCGCTCCGCCGGACGGGAGAAGGCCCGGGCCGCCTCCGCGGTCGCGGTCGCGAGCGCGGCCGGCCGCCTGCTCGGCCCGCTGGCCCCCTACGCGCGCCGAATAGCCCCCTATGCGCGCCGCCTGAAGCCGGTCTACCCGCGCCCCGGCCGCACCGGCTGGCGCCGCTGGATGCCCTCCTGGCGCCAGTGGATCGGCGCCGTCCTGACCTCGTGCGGTCTCCTCGGGGCGTTCCTCGTCACCGCGTACGCGATGACGGACATACCGAGCAACCTGAACTCGTACGCGACCCAGCAGGACAACGTCTACTTCTGGTCCGACGGCACGCCCATGGCCCGCACGGGCTGGGTGCAGCGCCAGGCGATGCCGCTGAAGGACATACCCGAGGACGTCCGCTGGGCGGTGCTCGCCGCGGAGAACGAGAGTTTCTACTCGGACCCGGGCATATCCGTCAAAGGCATCACCCGGGCGCTGTTCCGCACGGTGGGCGAGGGGGACACCGAGGGCGGGTCCACCATTACTCAGCAGTATGTGAAGAACGTTTATCTGACCCAGAACCAGACGATCAGCCGCAAATTCACCGAGGCGATGATCTCGCTCAAGCTCGACAACAAGATGAGCAAGGACGAGATCCTGGAGGGCTATCTCAACACCAGCTGGTTCGGCCGCGGCACCTACGGCATCCAGCGCGCCGCCCAGGCGTACTACGGCAAGGACGTCGGCAAGCTCAACGCCTCCGAAGCGGCCATGCTCGCCTCGCTGCTCAAGGGCGCCGGTCTCTACGACCCCACCCTCAGCAAGGCCAACCACGCGCGGGCCGTGGAGCGCTGGTCCTGGATCCTGGACCGCATGGTCAAGATCGGCAAGCTGTCGCCGCAGGAACGGGCCAAGTACACCAAGTTCCCCGACCCGCTCAAGACCAACCCGCTGTACGACACCGGTGAGCAGAGCGACTACCTGGTGGAGCTGGCCTCGCAGTACGCCAAGAAGTCCGGGCACCTGACGGACAAGCAGTTCGACCTGGGCGGCTACCAGATCTACACGACCTTCGACCGCAAGCGGGAGCGCGCGCTCACCGACGCCGTCACCAAGGCCCGCAAGGAGGCCAAGAAGGACGATCCGGCGCTGGCGAAGAACGGGCACTACGGCGCCGCCTCGGTGACGGCGGACGGCCGGATCCTCGCCGTCTACGGCGGCCCGGACCACCGTAAGCAGGGCTACAACGAGTCCAACGCGACCACGGTCCCGGCCGGTACCGCGTTCCTGCCGTTCGTCTACGCCGCCGGGCTGGAACACGGCGTGCACAAGACGCGCGGCGGTCCCGCCACCCAGGTCACCCCGGACAGCGTCTACGACGGCGACGACGGCGTGCCCGTCACCACGCCCGAGGGGCCGTACTGGGACCGCAGCGGCAAGAAGGTCGCCGCGCACAACGACGGCGGGAAGTCGTACGGGCAGATCACCCTGCGCGAGGCGCTCGCGAAGTCGGTCAACACCCCGTTCATGCAGCTCGGCATGGACGCCGGCCTGGACAAGGTGCGCCAGACCGCCGAGGAGTCCGGACTGCTGGCCTCCAGCATCGGCCCCCAGGTGCCCGTCCTGTCGCTGGGCAACTCCACGCCCAGCGCGATCCGGATGGCCAGTGGCTACGCCACCTTCGCCGCCGACGGCAACCACACCGAGCCGTACTCGGTGCGCCGGATCACCCGCAACGGTTCCCCGATCGCCCTGGCCACCCCGCGGCCCGGACGCGCCGTCGGCGCGACGGTGGCCGAGGAGGTCACGGAGGCGCTCACCGACTCCTTCCAGACGGCCCACCCCGACGCGGCGGCCGGCCGGTCCGGGATCTCCGGGAAGGCGGGCACCACCGACAAGGACACCGCATCCTGGTACGTGGGCACGGCCGACTCCGTGTCCACCGCGGTCGTCGTCTACCGGATCGACCTGGCCAAGTCCTTGGAGCCGCTGCCGCTCAAGGGGCTGGCCGGTACGTCCGCCAACAGCGTTCCGTACGCCCTCTGGTCGGCCGCGACGGGTCTCGGCTGAGCCGTGATCCGTCCACCCTCCCCTTCCGCAGAATGAGCCGCGCATGTCCCGCAAGATGTCGTCGTCAGGCCGTCGTCGAGCCCCCCGCGGCCGCAGTGTGCCCCGTGCCACCCGGCCGCAGGTCCTGACGCTCGCCGCACTCCTCGTCGTGGCCTCGCTGGTGGCCGGCTTCCTGGCGCTGTCCGGCACGGACAGCGACGGCACGCCGACCGCCGCGGCCGGCGGCAAGGCCACGTCCGCGCCGAAGGCCAGTCCGACGCCGGAGTGGGACGGCAAGACCAAGATCCTCGGCGACGGCTCCACCTCCTACACCGGGCCGCAGAAGGGGCAGTTGGCGCCGAAGCCGCTCAAACCCGGCGAGAAGCCACCCCAGTTCGTGGTCTTCTCCTGGGACGGCGCGCTGGAGGGCAGCGACCACCTGTTCTCGCACTACCGGGAGCTCGCCAAGGAGTACGACGCCCACATGACCTTCTTCCTCACGGGCATCTACCTGCTGCCCAAGAGCAAGAAGGCCCAGTACCACGGCCCCATGCACTCCGCAGGCGACGCCGCGATCGACTACGCCACCGACGACCACATCCGCACCACGCTGGAGCAGTTGAGCGCGGCGTACGAGGACGGCAACGAGATCGGCACCCACTTCAACGGCCACTTCTGCGGCGCCAAGGGCGGCGGCGACTGGAGCGTGGCGGAGTGGAAGAGCGAGATCGACCAGTTCTTCTCCTTCGTGGAGCACTGGAAGACCAACACCGGCTTCAAGGACGTCCCGGCGCTGCCCTTCGACTTCAAGAAGGAGGTCACGGGCGGCCGGGCACCCTGCCTGGAGGGCCAGCCGAACCTGCTGAAGGCCATCAAGAGCTACGGCTGGCGCTACGACGCCAGTTCGCCGGGCGACTTCCAGATATGGCCGTCGAAGAAGAACGGCGTATGGGACTTCCCGCTGCAGATGCTGCCGTACGAGAGCGGCAAGTTCCAGGGCCTGTCCATGGACTTCAACTTCCTGTACAACCAGTCCGACGGGGAGACCCAGGGCGACGCCGCCAAGTTCCCCGAGTGGGAGCAGCAGACGGTCGAGTCCTACATGGCCGGCTTCAACCGGGTCTACTACGGCAGCCGGGCGCCGCTGTTCATCGGCAACCACTTCGAGGACTGGAACGGCGGCATCTACATGAAGTCCATCGACCAGGTGGTCAAGAACGTGTGCAGCAAGAAGGGCGTCAAGTGTGTGTCCTTCAAGGAGCTGGCCGACTGGCTCGACGTGCAGAAGCCGCAGACCCTGGCCGCCCTGCGCAGCCTCGACCCGGCCCAGTCGCCGGACTGGTCGGCGGTCGTCAAGTAACAAGTCAGCACGGGGGGTTCCACTTGTGCAACCCCCTTCACATGGGCCACTCCCGTCATGCGAAGATGCCCCTCTCCCGGTATGAGTACCGGCGTAGAGGGGAACATCATTGAAATCTAGAAGACTGAGCCGCAAGCGGAGCCGTACCGCCATAGTCACCGCCGCGGCCGCCTCGGTGGTCGCCGGTGTGGCCCTGGTGCCCAACTGGAGCGCGGGCGCGGCGGTGACCGACGACCCGACGGTGGACGCGGCCACCAAGGCGACCTTCCAGCGGCTGGCCGACGCGGTCTTCACGGACCGCACGCAGACCCTCGTGGAGGGTGCCGGCCAGGCGGACACCCGGCACACGTCCGGCTTCTCCGGGTCCGTGCGTCTGTCCGGCGGACAGACGCAGGAGCAGAAGTCCGCGCTGGACGAGCTGCGCGACCGCCGCAGCCGGCTCGCCCGACTGGGCGAGACGTACCGCGCGGGCAGCACCAAGGTCACGCTCGACGCGACCCAGGTGAAGGGCCGGCACGCCAAGGTCGCCGTCACCGAGACCACGACGCTGACCTACGACAAGGCCAAGGCCAACAGCCCGAAGTCGACCGGTTTCCAGGCTCACCACGAGCTGAGCTTCACGGCCGACCGGCACGGCGACTGGCAGCTCACCGGCATCCAGGACACCGACCAGGGCTACCTCGCGGTGAACCAGGTCGCCAAGCCCGAGGTCGCCAAGGTGAAGACCACCGCGGACGACGGCCCGCCGAGCGCGGCCCGCGCGGCCACCACCTGGCCGGCCCCGGCCAACAGGAAGAACCTCACCACGACCGGGTACGACTACAAGGCCATGGTGGCGTACGCGGCCAAGTACTGGAACACGTACAACCCGGACTACCCGGACTTCAACGGTCAGGGAGCCGGCGGCGACTGCACCAACTTCGTCAGCCAGGCCCTCAAGGCCGGCGGCTGGAAGCACGTGCCCGGTTACACCAACGACTTCCACAAGTGGTTCGGCAACTCCGAGATCCAGTCGGACTCCTTCGTCGGTGTCAACGAGTTCTCCTGGTTCGCCCTGTCCTCGAAGCGGGTCACCAGCCTCGCCAACGTCTACCAGCTGGACATTGGCGACGTGCTGCAGATGGACTTCAACCGGGACGGGTCCAAGGACCACTCGATGATCGTCACCAACCGTGACAGCCGGGGCGTGCCGTACGTGAGCTACCACTCGACCAACACCTACAACAGGTCGGTGGCCAGCCTCGTCGCCTCGTACCCGACCGCGGCGTTCTACGCCTACCGGACCTGATCCGGCGGCGGGTCCTGCCGCTCCCGCCCTTCCCGCAGCTCGTGCTGCGTCCGCTGCTCGTGCGGGGAGGGCTCCGGGTGGCGGGCCCGCCAGTACGGATTGTCGTGCGGCAGGTTGTGGCCCACCCGGCCGTACATGCCGAAGGTCATCAGCAGCAGGCCCACGATGAAGCTGAAGTACACGTTCTGGATCTTGAACGCCAGGAAGTTGTTGGCGGTGTCCAGCAGGCCGAGGAACAGGAAGCCGTTCAGCAGGAACAGCACGCCGAGGACCATGTTCAGGGTCGACGCGAAGTTCCCGCCGATCACCATGCCGACCAGCAGCAGCGCGCCGATGCAGATCGACAGCACACTGAGCGTGCCGTTGGAGTTCAGACCGGCCACCCTGTTGCCGCCGGTGTTGAAGAAGCCGATCTGGTCGATCAGGCCCAGAATGCCGAAGGCGACCAGGAACGCGCCGATCAGGCCCGCGCCGATCCGGTAGACCGTGTTGAGCCGGTGGTCGACGGGCAGGTGGTCGTCCAGCCGCGTGCGCCGGCTTTCGCCGGCGTTCCCGGTACGCACTGAGTGTGTGGCCATGTCCGCCTCCCTCGGGCGCTAGCGGAGGCCATCCGTCCATTCAATATCCGCCTGCCCCGGCCGACCGGCAACACGGCTCAGTGCCCGGCGCCGCGCTCCTCGCGGATCTGTGCCACCACCCGCGCCACCGCCTGCCGCACCCCTTCCGTCTCGGTCAGGAAGTGCCAGTAGTCCGGATGCCGCCCCTCCAGCGTGCCGATCGCCCGCTCCAGCCGGGCCACGGCGTCGTCCAGTGGCCGGGCGTGCCGCGGATCGGGGGTCGTACGGCCCGTCATGGCCAGCCGCTGCGCGTCCCGGATCGCGAACCGGGTCCGCTCGATCTCCGCCTGCGGGTCCTTCTGTACCGCGTTCAGCCTGGCCAGCCGGTCTCCGGCGGCCGATACGGCGTCGTCGGTGGCATTCAGCAGCGCCCGCACGGTCGACAGCAGCGAGGTGGCGTCCGGCCACCGCTGGGCGTCCCGCGCGGTCTGCGCCTCCCGGAGCTTCAGCTCGGCCTGCCGCACGTTCTCCGCGGTCAGCCCGGGCACCTGCTGCAGATCCTGCCAGCAGGCGGCGGCGAACCGGCGCCGCAGCTCGCTCAGCACCGGCTCCACCTGCCCGGCCCGGGTGGTCAGCGCCTGCGCCCTGGTCCGCAAGGACACCAGCCGGTGGTCTGTCTCGGCGGCCCGCTCAGGCAGCCGCTCGGCCTCGACCCGGATCGCCCCGGCCTCCCGCTGCACCCGCTCGGCCCGCTCCAGCGTGGCCTGTACCCCGTGCTGCCCGGCGCCCTGGTTCAGCCTGGTCAGCTCCGGGGACAGGGCCGCCAGCCGCGCGGCCAGGTCATCGGCCCGCAGGTTCTTCTCCCGTACGGCGTCCAGGGCGTTGCTCGCGGCCAGCAGCGACTGCCGGGCCCGCTCCACCGCGGGGGCCAGCCGGGCCAGCTGGGTCTCCGCCTTGCCCAGCAGCGGCCCGAGCGAGCCGCCGAACCGGTCCAGCTCCTGCCGGGCCCTCAGCAGTTCGTCCTTGGCCGCGGTCAGTTCGGCGCGCGCCCGGGCGGCCGTGCCGGCCTCCAGGTCGTGCCGGTCCAGGTCGTGGGCGTCCACGGCCTGGATGTACTGCCCGCTGGCCTCGTCGATCCGGTGCCCGAGCGCCTCGAAGTCGGAGACGGCGCGCCGGGCGGCGGGGGAGTCGTCCACCGCCGAGATGGTCTCGATCGAGATCCGCAGATCCCGCTGGGCGGTGTCGAGTTCGTAGAACGCCGCCGCCGCGGCGTCCTTCGCGGCCTGCGCCTCGGCCCGCTGGCTCTCGGCCCGGCCACCGAACCAGCGCCGGGTGCCGCCACCGGCGAAGGAGGCGGCCAGCACCGGTGCGGCCAGCAGCGGCAGGCTCAGCAGGGCGAGGGTGTCACGCAGGGCGGAGCGAGTACGCCGGGCCCGGGGGGTGGACGGCGGCGGGTACGGCGGTGTCGCTGGCGTGCCCGGTGTCGCCGTCACATCCCTCTCCCGTGCTGTGGTTCGCCCTGGGTGGTGTCATTCTCCCACCCGTTGGAGACGAACACACGGGCCGGTCAGTTCGCCGTGCGCACCGTGACTTTCCCGTCCGAGGTGTGTGCCGACACCCGGTGCGGGCTGCTGTCGTCGCGGGGTACGGACACCGACACCGATCCGTCGTCGGAGCCGGCCGACACCCGGTACGGGCTCCTGGGCACGGCGACCGTCACCGAGCCGTCGTCGCTGCCGGCGTCCACGAGGTCGGGGGTGCGGGAGAGTTCGAGGTCCACCGAGCCGTCGCTCGTGACGGCCTTCACCCGGCGCGAGGACACCTCGGCGCGCACCGACCCGTCGCCGGCCGCCAGGTCCAGCGGCCCGCTGGAGCCGGTGACGCGCACGGCGCCGTCGTCGACGTGGATGCTGACCGGCTCCCGGAAGCCCGAGGCCCGCACGTTTCCGTCGGCGTTCTCCACCTTGACGCCGACCCCGCGGGGCACCACGATCCGGTGCCGGGCCGAGCAGTCGGCGATGAAGCCGTTGCAGTGCACACTCAGCACGAGCCGGTCGTCCGCGAAGGACCACTTCACCGTGGGTTCGCCGCCGGCGACCACGGACCCTTCGAACCAGCGGGTGACGTCGACTGTCCCGGCCTTCTGCCTGTCCGAGGCGACGACCTCCAGCGCGGAGTCGTCGGAGTCGACGGTGAGGGTGCGGCCGTGCAGCGTGAAGGCCCGGTGGTCCGGGTGGTCGTCGTCGGCGGCGGAGGCACCGCAGGCACTGGCACCGGCGATGAGCGCAGCGGCGAGCGCGGCCGTGCCGGCGGCGCGGACGGGACGTGAACGAGCCATTCGGTCTTCTCCCCCTGGTCCCGCCCGCCGGACCCGGCGGCCGGAAGTGTGTCGGTCTTCGAAGACCGTAGACGTCATCGCCCCGGAACCGCGCTGCGGCCCCCACCCGTACCGAGGGTGGGGATATCCCCCCTCGGCCCAGGTGAGGCGGGGAAGACGGTTTGCGGTGCAGCCCACCGGGCGATGTAGGCTGTCGACCTGTCCCGGGTGCGTAGCTCAGGGGTAGAGCGCCTGCCTTACAAGCAGGATGTCGGCGGTTCGAAACCGTCCGCGCCCACAGGTCCGGCCCCTCGGAAGTCTCCGGGGGGCCGGTTTGTTTCTTTCCGCTACTCCTCCTGTGCCGCCTCCTCGCGGGCGCGCTTCAGCCGCGTGCGGGCCTCCATGCGGTCCCCCGCCGCGACCTCGGCCCAGAAGCGATGGGTGCTGACGAAGACCGCCAGCTCGTGCTCGCGCCGCCGCAGCTTCTCCACCTCGGCCTGCTCGTCCTCCGTCCAGCCGGGGGACGCGGGCCGCTCCACCTTGCGCCAGCCGGTGTCGTCACTGAAGCCGTCCATCGGCTCGACCGACCAGGGCAACCGCTTGAGCAGGGCCGACAGCTCGGCCCGGACCTGATGCAGCTCCTCCTGGCCGGCGAGGAGGTCACTGGGGAATTCATAGGTCGTAGCCACGCGACAATGCTACGCCTGTTCGATTTTGGGTGGCGAGGTCGATCCGGGCCCAGGGACAAGGTTCAGCCGAACGGGTGGCGGCGGTGGGGCGCCGGCTCAGTGACCGGCGTCCCGCAGCTCCCGTACCAACCGTGCCGTCACCGGCACCGGTACGCCGTGCCGCTCGGCCGCCCGGAGCAACGCACCGCCGATCGCGTCGAGTTCGAGCGGGCGGCCCGCCTCGGCGTCACGCTGCATGGACGACTTGGTGGCCGGCGGGAAGGTGTCGTACCGGGCGAGGGCCCGGGCCGGGTCGGCGGGGGCGCCGCAGGCGAGGCTGACCGCGGTGGTCTCGGCCACCAGTGCCTCCAGCTCCGTGCGGTGACGGGTGCGGGCCTCGCCGAGCGGGACGCCGTAGCGGGTGGTGAGCAGGGCGAACGGCGCGAGGAACGCCATCTTGGCCCACAGGACCGCCGTCTCCTCACCGGCCACGCGCGCGGTCACGCCGGCGTCCGTGAGCCGGTCGGCCAGCGTCTCGAGGCGCCCCCGGGGTACGGCGTCCCCGGTCAGGTCGATCTCCGTGAACGGGCTGCCGTGTTCGATCACGCCCGGGGCGACCCGGGTGGACTCCACCCGGATCACGGCCGGGGCGACCCGGTCGGGACGGTGGCCGGCGCGGAGGGCGGCGGGGTGTTCGACGCCGTTCAGGAGCGGCACCAACAGGGCGTCGCCGAGGACCGGGCGCGGGATCCGGGTGAGGGCGGCGTCGAGCGCGGTGTGCTTGACGGTGATCAGGCAGGCGTCCACCGGCTCGCGCAGTGCGGTGTCCGCCTCGACGGGGGCGGTGAAGTCGCCGAACTGCGGGCTGCGGACCGTGATGCCGTCACGGCGCAGGGTCTCGGCCGTGGCCTCCCCGGCCAGGCAGATCACGCGGTGGCCGGAGCGGGAGAGCAGGGCGGCGAGCAGGCCGCCGGTGCCGCCGGGGCCGAGGACGGCCACGGTGAGCGGGTTCGTCATGGAGTTGTCCCTTTCGATGGTCGGCCCCGGGAGTCGGTGGCCGCCTTCGCGGTGATCATCGCAGGCGTGGGCGGGGCGCGCCAGACTGGGAGCATGTGCCGGAGCATCAAGACGCTGCGACCGCCCGCGCTGCCGGGTGAGGCCACGGACGAGGACGTCCGCGCGGCCGCGCTGCAATACGTACGGAAGATCTCGGGCTTCCGGGCCCCCGCCGCCCACAACCGTGAGGTGTTCGACGAGGCGGTGGACGCCGTGGCCCGCGCCACGGCGGAGCTGCTCGCGGGGCTGGAGGTACGCGGCCGTTCCGCGCGGCCCGCCGAACAGACGGACACCGCATGAGGGGGGCCACGGCATGAGGGGGGTCACCGCGTAGAGGGGGTCACCGCAT
Source organism: Streptomyces sp. NPDC053076 (assembly GCF_044546845.1). Lineage (NCBI taxonomy): Bacteria > Bacillati > Actinomycetota > Actinomycetes > Kitasatosporales > Streptomycetaceae > Streptomyces > Streptomyces sp. NPDC053076. Next base: position 750,839 of record NZ_JBITZL010000002.1, read on the forward strand.
AGAGGGGGTCACCGCATAGAGGGGGTCACCGCCTAAGGGGACCACTGCACGGCAGGGGCCACGCGTGACGGGGTCACTGCACGGCAGGGGCCACGCGTGACGGGGTCACTGCACGGCAGGGGCCACGCGTGACGGGGGCACTGCACGGCAGGGGCCGTCGCCGGGTGATCACTCGTACGGGGCGACGGCTCCCGAACCCTCACCCGCCGCACGGCCGATGACTCGCGTGCCGGGCGGCGGTTTTCGTGTGCCCGGACTCCCTGAGCGGGGAGTCGTGGCATGGCCGAATGTTGAACTTGCAAGCACAGATTAGGTGTGCCTAACCTATGGTCCATTCGGTTACCGCCGCCCCCACGACCGGCCCGCTCAGTCCCCGGCCGGCCCGACAGACACCGAAGAGGAGTCCTCCCTCATGTCCGCTCGTCTCAACTCCGCCCAGCCCTATGTCATCGGGGCCTTCCGCATGGTCGTCGGCCTGCTCTTCGCCGTGCACGGCGCCGCCTCCCTGTTCGGCGTCCTCGGCGGCGCCGGGGGCACCGGCGGCGGCACGATCCCGGCCGGCACCTGGCCCGGCTGGTACGCGGCCGTGATCCAGCTGGTCGCGGGCGCCCTGGTGCTGCTCGGCCTCGGCACCCGCGGGGCCGCGCTGATCGCCTCCGGCTCGATGGCGTACGCCTACTTCGACGTCCACCAGCAGGCCGCCCTGTGGCCCATCCAGAACGGCGGCGAGCTGTCGGTGCTGTTCTGCTGGACGTTCTTCCTGCTGGTCTTCACCGGCTCCGGCGCCTTCGGGCTGGACCGTCTCGTCGGCCGGCGCACGGCGGCGGACAGCGAGCCCGCGGCCGAGCGGGCCCCGGTGGCGGCCTGACCGGCATACGGCTCGTGGCCGAGTGTGTCTCGGTGGTGGCCTGACCGGCATACGGCTCGCAGCCGAGCGGCCCCCGCCGGCGACCTGACCGGCACACGCGGTCACCCCACTGTGAACGTCGTGTGATCACCCCACACACCCCCCGCGAACCTCCTGTCACACCCCCGGCGTACGCTGTATGGCTGTCAGCGGGGGAGTGACGGGAGTCGTCGTGTTCGAAAGCGTGGGTGCGCTCGCGGCCGGGCCATGGATCTATGCCGTGGTGGCCGTGTCGGTGTTGCTTGACGTGTTCCTGCCGGTACTGCCCAGCGGTGTGCTCGTCATCACCGCCGGCACGGCAGCGGCGGCGGGTTCCGGGGCGGCGACGGGCCGGGTGCCGCACGAGGTGCCGGACATCCTGGCCCTGATCCTGTCCGCGGCGACGGCCTCGGTCCTCGGCGACCTGGTGGCCTACCGGCTGGCCTGGCGGGGCGGGGAGCGGCTGGACCGGGCGATAGCCCGCTCCCGGCGGCTGACCACCGCGCAGGAACGTCTCGGCGATGCGCTCGCCCGTGGCGGTGGCGCGCTGGTCGTGCTGGCCCGCTTCGCTCCCGCCGGCCGCTCGGTCGTGTCCTTCTGCGCGGGCGCGGCCCATCGCCGTGCCCGCGACTTCCTGCCCTGGTCCGCCCTGGCCGGCCTGTCCTGGGCCGCGTACAGCGTGGCTCTCGGCTACTACGGCGCCCAGTGGCTGGGCGCGACCTGGCTGGCCACCGGGGTTTCGGTGGCCGCGCTGTTCGGAGCGGGCGCGGCGGCGGGCTACGTGATGCGCCGCACGCCGGTTTCCTGACGAGCCGCGGGGCGGTGCGGGCACGCCGGCCGCCGCAGCTCCCCGGGGACGCGAGGAACTGCGCGACCGGCCAACGACCCCACGGCCGGCCGCGACCGGACTTCGGCCGGCCGTTCGGCAACCGGCCACGGCCCGCCCGCGCTCGGCCAGGGTTCGCGATCGGCTACGGCCGGCCCGCGATCGGCCGGTCCGTAACCGGCTACGACCGGCCCGCGATCAGCCACGGGTTCGCAATCGGCTACGGCCGGCCCGCGGCGGCAAGCGTTACGGCGCTGCCGAGAAGTCCGGAACCTCAGCAGCCGGCCAGGTAGTTCGTCAGCGCGCTCTTCTCGGCGGAGTCGACCGAGAGGTTGTAGTAGTACTTCACCTGGACCCAGGCACGGACGTAGGTGCAGCGGTACGCGGTACGCGACGGCATCCAGGTGGCCGGGTCCTGGTCGCCCTTGGCCTGGTTGACGTTGTCGGTGACCGCGAGGAGCTGGGGGCGGGTGACGTCGTTGGCGAAGCCCTGGCGCTGGGCGGTGGTCCACTTGCTCGCCCCGGAGTCCCAGGCTTCGGCGAGCGGCACGAGGTGGTCGATGTCCAGGTCGGAGGCGGCGGTCCAGGTGGCGCCGTCGTACGGGGAGTACCAGCTGCCGCTGGTGGCGGCGCAGGCCGAGTCGGTGACGACGTTCGAACCGTCCCGCTTGAGGATCCACTCGCGGGTGTTACAGCTGCCGGAGATGGTGATCCAGGTCGGGAAGAGGTCGCGGTCGTAGCCGGTGCGGTTCTCGGTGGCCACGGTGAGCTGGGAGAGGTAGCTGCGGGCGGTGGCGGCGCTGACCGGCGTGGGGAGGGCGGCGGAGGCGCTCGGGGAGTTGAACAGGGCGACGGAGGCTATCAGGCCGGTGAGGGCCGCGAGTATGCTCGTCCGTCGACGCGCGTAGAACCTGGACATGCGTGAACTCCCTTGCGGGGTAGGGACGTTGGGTGCGAGCGAGGGAATGCTCGCGGGGCCGTGTTGCCGGAGGGTGAGCGCTCGGTAAGAAACTAGTGACGCGTGCATGTCACTACAAGGTTTACGAGCGAACTTTCACATCCCGTACGATGGGAGGCGCAGAAGGGGAGTAGCTCTTCGCCGGACCGTCGACATACTGCTCAGCGAGCCTGAGCCGGCGCCCGGAGGCGGACCCTGTGGGGCCCGTCAGCGAGACCTTCGGCAAGCAGTGCACGCCCGTGCCTCCTGGTGCGGGCGCCGTGTGCGCTGCCGTGCCGAGGTGTCATCGCGTGATGTACCGCACTCTCGGCGGGCAGCCCCGACCGATTGAGGAACCTTGATCAGCATCACCGTGACGGCGCTTGTCTTCGGCGTCATCTTCCTCGCCGAACTGCCGGACAAGACCGCGCTCGCCGGCCTCGTCCTCGGCACCCGCTATCGCGCCTCGTACGTCTTCGCGGGCGTCGCCGCCGCCTTCCTGCTGCACGTCGTGCTCGCCGTGGCGGCCGGCAGTGTGCTCACCCTGCTGCCGCAGCAGATCGTGCACGCCCTCACCGGCGTCCTCTTCCTCGGCGGGGCCGCGATGCTGCTGCTGAAGAAGGACGAGGCGGAGGAAGAGGTGAAGAAGCCCGCCGACCAGTCCTTCTGGAGGGTCGCGGGTACGGGCTTCATGCTCATCCTCGTCGCCGAGTTCGGCGATCTCACCCAGATCATGACCGCCAACCTCGCCGCCCGTTACGACGACCCCCTCTCCGTCGGTCTCGGCGCCGTGCTCGGACTGTGGGCCGTCGCCGGACTCGGCATCGTCGGTGGAAAGGCCCTGATGAAGCGGGTGCCGCTGCGGCTGATCACGCAGATCGCGGCGCTGCTGATGCTGGCGCTCGGCGTGTGGAGCCTGTGGGAGGCCGTGAGCGGCTGAGCTGAACGGCGGATGAACGCTCGCCGGGGTGGTGGCGGGATCAGGGGCTTGTTTTGTACCGTGGAGGAACAAAGTGGCTCCCGCCCGTTCTCCCTGACCGGCGGGCGGGGCCGCCTTGTCCCTCCCGCGGTCCCCCACGACACCGGGTCTTTTCGTATCTGGAGCTGCCGATGCCGGCCACTGCCGCACCCACCGTCCTCACCGCCCGTGCCCTCCTGCTCGACATGGACGGCACCCTCGTCAACTCGGACGCCGTGGTCGAGCGCATCTGGCGGCGCTGGGCCGAGCGGAACGGGCTGGACGGCGACGAGGTGATGAAGGTCGTGCACGGCCGGCAGGGGCACGCCTCCATGGCCGTACTCCTGCCCGACCGGCCCAAGGAGCAGAACCTGGCGGACAACGCCCGCATGCTCGCCGAGGAGACCGCCGACACCGACGGCGTGATCGAGATCCCCGGTGCCGGGGCCTTCCTCGCCGCGCTGGACGGGCTGCCGCACGCGCTGGTGACCTCCGCCGACGTCGCCCTGTCCACCGCCCGCATGAACGCCGCCGGGCTGCCCCTGCCCGCGGTCCGCGTCACCGCCGAGTCGGTGGGCGCGAGCAAGCCCGACCCCGAGGGCTTCCTCAAGGGCGCCGCCGAACTGGGCGTCGACCCGGCCGACTGTGTCGTCTTCGAGGACTCCGGCGCGGGGATCGCGGCGGGGCGCGCCGCGGGGATGCGGGTCGTGGGTGTCGGCCCGCGAGCGGTCGTCCACGAGCCGGACGTGGCCGTGCCGGACCTCGCGCGGGTGCGGGTCGAGGCGGTGGCCGACGGCACGATTCGGCTGCGCCTCGGCTGACGATTGGGGGGCGCCGCGGTTGGTCGGGTGCGGGTGCGGGTGCGGGTGCCGGGTGCCGCGGTTGGTCGGGTGCGGGTGAGCGGTGGCTGGTCGCGCAGTTCCTCGCGCCCCTGCCGGGTGCCGGGTGCCGCGGTTGGTCGGGTGCGGGTGAGCGGTGGCTGGTCGCGCAGTTCCTCGCGCCCCTGCCGGGTGCCGGGTGCCGCGGTTGGTCGGGTGCGGGTGTGTGGTGGCTGGTCGCGCAGTTCCTCGCGCCCCTGCCGGGTGCCGGGTGCCGGGTGCGGGGTGTCGGTTGGTCGGGTGCGGGTGTGTGGTGGCTGGTTGCGTGGTTTCTCGTGCCCCTGAAGGGGTGGGGCGGGGTGGTGGTGTCAGGGCTTCGTTGTTTCGGCTTCCAGGCTCTTTCGGGTCGCCGGGCCGTACTCGCCCAGGGGGTCGCGCAGAACGCCTCGGGCCAGTTGGTAGTTGCGTACGGCGTCCTCCACCGGGCGGGTGAAGGCGCCGTCGATCCGGTCGCCGTAGAGGTTCAACTGCTTCAGCCGGAGCTGGAGTTCGACGACCTCCGGGCCGGTGTCGCCGCGCCGCAGTACCGGTGCCACGGCGGGCGTGGTCCCCGGGGTGCCGGACACCGTCACGGACGGGCTGGGCGAGGCGGTGGGGGAGGCGCTGCCCGAGGCCGTGGGAGTCGGTGACGGTGACGCCGTACCGGCGGAGGGGCTCGGGTCCGCCGACGCCGAGGGGGAGTGGGACGGCGAGCGGGGCACGACGGGCGGTACCGAAGCCGGTGCCTTCACCGAGGCGGGCGGCCGTATGGTCGCGGCCGGGATGCTCTCCCTGACCTCCTGAGCCGCCGCCCGGTCCCGGACCGGCGCGTGGTAGGAGAACAGCGCGAAACCGGCCGCCGCGAAGATCACCGCCCCCGCGCTTCCGGCGGCCAGCAGCACGGTACGACGCGAGCGGCGCCCAGGCCCGTCGTCCGCCGCGCCTGAGCGGCGCCCAGGCCCGTCGTCCGCCGCGCCTGAGCGGCGCCCAGGCCCATCGTCCGCCGGGCGCGAGCGAATCCGGGGTCCGTGGTCCTCCGGGCCGTCCGGTGTCGGCCCGTCCGGTATCCGCCCGCCGGGTGTGGGCCCGTCCGGTGTCGGCCCGTCCGGTATCCGCCCGCGGGGTGTGGGCCCGTCCGGTGCCGGCCCGCCGGGGGTGGGCTCGTCCGGTGCCGGCCCGCCGAGTGTGGGCCCGTCCGGTGTCGGCCCGTCCGGTATCCGCCCGCCGGGTGTGGGCTCGTCCGGTGTCGGCCCGTTCGGTATCGGCCTGTCGGGCGTCTGTCCGCCCGGTATCGGCTCGCCGCTCTCGCGGGTCCCCCTGGTCCCCTTCGTCCCCCTTGTCTCGTCGGTCTCGATGGTCTCGGCCGCCCGTGGTGCGGCCCCGGTCATCTCCGCCGCCGGGACGAGCGCCGACGCCGGTGTACCGGGTCGTGCCGATGGGACGGGCGCCGGTGCCGGTGCCGGTGTATCGGGTCCTGTCGGCGGGCGTGGTGGCGCAGGGGGGACTGGCTCTGCCGTCGGGGGCTGGAGTTCGGACTTGGCCGGTTCGGGCGTCGGAGGCCGGTGCGGGGACTTGGCCGGTTCGGGCGTCGGATGTCGAGGCGTGGACGCGTCGGCATCGGGTGGCGGGGCTGGTGGGGCGGACGTGGTCGGGACCTCGACATACGGCCGTATCCGCAGGGAGTCGAAGTCCTCCGCCGCTGCCGCCTCGGCCGTTCGTGCCTCGCGCAGCGCCTCGGACGCCCGCTCGGTGCAGTCGCACGACGGCGTGTTGTCCGGGCCCCTCGGGGTCCCGCACTCCGGGCACGTGGCGCCCTGGCTTCCCGTCACCGTCCGGCCCTCCCCTCGGGAACTTCAGAGAATATGCGGATCTCCGTCACATCCCCAGGACTCGACAGGCCATAAGCGGTGACACCGATCACGATGGAAGAGGTGCACCCGAGCCCCGGGAGGTCTCCATGGCCCTGGACACGCACGGCGCGGCACAGGACGCGAGGAGTGGCGAAGGCGTCCCGGGCGGCGTACTGGTCCCGATCGGCGCCCTGCTGCTGGGGCTGCTGCTCGCCGCCCTCGACCAGACCATCGTGGCGACCGCGCTGCCGACCATCGTGAGCGATCTCGGTGGCCTCGAACACCTCTCCTGGGTCGTCACCGCGTATCTGCTGGCGTCGACCGCCGCGACCCCGCTGTGGGGCAAGCTCGGCGACCAGTACGGCCGCAAGCGGCTGTTCCAGACCGCCATCGTGATCTTCCTGATCGGCTCGGCGCTGTGCGGCATGGCACAGGACATGGCGCAGCTCATCGGCTTCCGGGCGTTGCAGGGCCTGGGCGGCGGCGGGCTGATAGTGCTGTCCATGGCGATCGTCGGCGACCTCGTGCCGCCGCGCGAACGCGGCCGCTACCAGGGGCTGTTCGGCGCGGTTTTCGGCGCGACCAGTGTGCTCGGGCCGCTGCTCGGCGGGCTGTTCACCGAGCATCTGAGCTGGCGCTGGGTGTTCTACGTCAACCTGCCGGTGGGCGTGGTGGCTCTGGCGGTGATCGCCGCCGCGCTGCGCATCCCGCGCCGTACCGCCCGCCACGTCATCGACTACCCGGGGACCTTCCTGATCGCCGCCGTCGCCACCTGCCTGGTCCTGGTCGCCTCGTTCGGCGGCACCACCTGGGCGTGGGACTCGGCGCAGATCATCGGGCTCGCCGTGCTCGGCGTCGCGCTCGCAGCGGCCTTCGTCGCCGTCGAACGCCGGGCCGCCGAACCGGTTCTGCCGCTGGGGCTCTTCCGCATCCGTACCTTCACCCTGGCCTCGGTCATCAGCTTCATCGTCGGCTTCGCCATGTTCGGCGCGATGACCTACCTGCCGACCTTCCTCCAGGTCGTGCACGGCATCTCCCCGACCCTGTCCGGGGTGCACATGCTGCCGATGGTGGCCGGGCTGCTGCTGTCGTCCACGATCTCCGGGCAGATCGTCAGCCGCACCGGCCGCTGGAAGGTCTTCCCCGTGACCGGCACCGCCGTCACCACCATCGGCCTGCTCCTGCTGCACCGGCTCGACGAGTCCAGCCCGACCGCCGAGATGAGCGTCTACTTCTTCGTCTTCGGCCTCGGACTCGGCCTGGTCATGCAGGTCCTGGTGCTCATCGTGCAGAACGCCGTGTCGTACGAGGACCTGGGCGTCGCCACCTCCGGCGCCACCTTCTTCCGGTCCATCGGCGCCTCCTTCGGCGTGGCCATCTTCGGCAGTGTCTTCGCGAGCCGGCTCGGCGACCGGCTCACCGACGCCCTCCGGGGTGTACGCCTGCCGCCCGGTGTCGGCGCCGACGCGCTGAAGTCCGACCCGCGGGGCATCGCCGCCCTGCCGCCCACGCTGCGTCCGGCGGCCCTGCACGCGTACGCGTCCGCCATCACCGACGTCTTCCTCTACGCCGCGCCCGTCGCCCTCCTCGGCTTCGTGCTGGCCTGGTACCTGAAGGAGGACCGGCTGCGCGGCTCGGTCACCGCGCCGGACGTCTCCGAGACCATCCCGCCCAACCCGGTCGAGCGCTCGTCCTACGACGAGACGTGCCGCGCCCTGTCCGTGCTCGGTACCCGTGAGGGCCGCCGCGAGATCTACCGGAAGATCACCGAACGGGCCGGGTACGACCTGCTGCCCGCCGCCAGCTGGCTGCTGCTCCGTGTCCGCCGCTACGGCTCCGTCGAACCGGGGGTGCTGGCCGAGCGCAGCGTGGTCCCGCTCCAGGCGGTCATGGCCGCCGCCCGCCAGGTCGAGGAACGGCGGCTCGCCGAGCGCCAGGGCCTGGACCTCGTCCTGACCGACGCGGGGCGCGAGGTGGCCGAACGGCTCGCCAAGGCCCGCGAGGAGTCCCTGGCCGAGCTGCTCGGCGACTGGTGGCGGCCCGGCCGCTCGGCCGACCTCACCCAGCTGGTCAAGGAGCTCACCGGCGAGCTGTGCGGCGCCGAGAGCGAACGTCCGCACGACGCCGCCCCGGTCACCAGGTTCAGCTGACGTCCTTGCCCGGCTCAGGCTCGGGAACCGGCTTCGGTTCGGGACCCGGCTCGGGACCTGGCTCGGGCTACGGACCCGGCTCCGGCTCGGGCGCGGGACCCGGCTCAGGACCCGGCGCGGGACCCGGACCCGGCGCGGGACCCGCACCCGGCTCGGGACCCGGCTCGGGGACCGGGCCCGGATCCGGCCCCAGCTCCTTGCGGAACCAGTGGTCGGCGTACGGGTCGGTGTTGTGCGGGCCGGTCTCGGTGTAGCCGAGGCGGGCGTACAGGGCGCGGGCCTCGACCAGGTCGGCGCGGGTGTCCAGGACCAGCCGCCGGGCGCCCAGCAGACGGGCGGCCCGCTCGGCGGCGGCCACGAGCCGCGCGGCCCCGTTCAGGCCGCGCATCCCCGGCAGCACGAACACCCGGGTCAGCTCGGCGGTGTCCGGGTCCAGCAGCCGTACGCCCGCCGAGCCCGCCGGTGTGCCGTCGTACCGCCCGATGAGCAACCGGCCTGTCGGCGGCGCGAGTTCCGCGCCGGTCTGGGCCGCGATCTCCCGCTCCAGCTCGTCCGGGTCGGTGCGGCGCCCCTCGTGCAGCAGATACCAGCGGTCGCTGACCTCCGTGTAGTACGCCCGCCACAGGGCGGCGGCGGCCGACGAGTCGTACGGTTCCGCGGCGATCGTCCATGTCATGGCGGTCATTGTGGGGAACCGTCCCGCGCCTTCGGCAACCGGATATCGCGCGGCCTCCGGCGCGACCGGCCCTGGCGCCGCGGGCCGGCCGGCCGCCGGGGGAGGCCGTTTGCCGGGCGGGTTCCGGGTCACCCGGAGGGAGAACCGGCCGGCGGGGCCGGTCCGAGGGGAAGGCAATCATGTCCACTGGGCTGATCATTTTGTTGATCGTGATCGCGGCGGTCGTGGTCCTCGGCGCAGCCACCCTGTTCCTGCGCAGCCGCGGACGGCATGGCGGGCCCAGCCTGAAGCACCGCTTCGGGCCCGAGTACGAGCGGACCGTGGCCCTGCACGACGGGGACACCGCGGCCGCCGAACGAGAGCTGGCCGAGCGGGTCGAACGCCATGGTGACCTGCAAGAGAAGCCGCTGGACGGCGTCGAGCGGCAGCGGTACGCGGACCGTTGGACGGCGGTTCAGGAACGCTTCGTCGACTCCCCGCGGGAGGCGGTGGCCGAGGCCGACCGGCTGCTCGGCGAAGTGGCCGCGGTGCGCGGCTACCCCGATGGCGGGCGCTACGAGGAGCAGCTCGCCGCGCTGTCCGTGCACCACGCCGACCACGTCGACGGCTACCGGCAGGTGCACCTGGCGGCCCGCACCGGTGCCGACGGCGGAGTGGGCGAGACCGGCGCCGGGACCGAGGAGCTGCGCTCGGCGCTGCTCGGCGCCCGCGCCCTCTTCGACGAACTGACCAGCGCCGAGTCCGGCCGTCACCGGGCTTCGGGCGGCACGAGCCGTTCCACGGCCCTCGACAAGAGCCGCACCCACGCTCGCTCGCACGCGCCGTGGGCCCTGCACCGGAGCCGACCGAAGGAGAGCTGAGCACCATGTCGGACAGGACGAGCGATCCGGGTGACGCCCGGCGCTCCGCACAGCGGCCCGCCGACGAGGTCGTGCCGGGTGACGAGCGGATGACGCCGGAGGACGAGTGGGCGCCGGGAGACGCGGCGCCGGGGCGGCGCATATCGAGGGAAGCCAGGCCCGAGGAGCGGCTGCCCGGAGAGCAGCTGCCCGGAGAGCGGCTGCCCGGGGGGCCGGGTACGGGCGGGGACGCGAGCCGGCTGCCCGGCTCGACCGGTCCCGGCCGTGAGGGTCTGACGGGCGACGACCGCATCCCGGGGAACACCCCCCAGCCGCCGCCGGGACCGGCGGGGGTCCCCGAGGCCGGGCGGTCGGGCGGCCCGGACGCCGGGCAGTGGCACGGCACCGAGGGGCTCCGTCCCGGTACGGAGGACATGGGGACCGGGGTGGACGCCGGGTTCACCGCCAGCCACCGGACGGAGCGGGCGGCGTCCGCCGAGGAGGACCGGATGCCCGACAACGGGCTCGGCGAGCCCGCCCCCGGCGGTACCGGCCGAGGCGAGGCGGGCACCACCGGCCACCTGGGAGGCGACACCTCGCCGACGACCCCCGGCGGCACGGCGGCTCCCGGCACCGGCACGGTCGGCGAGACCCCCGGCGGCACGGCGGCTCCCGGCACCGGCACGGTCGGCGAGACCGGCAACGGGTCCTCCGGCACCGGTGCGCCGCTGCTCGCCCAGGAGGAGAGCGAGCGGTGGGAGCGGCAGCTGCGGGAGGTGGTCGGCGGTTTCGTGGACGAGCCCAGGGTGGCCGTCGAGCAGGCCGACCGGACGCTGGAGGAGATCGCCGCGCGATTCAGCGAGGCCGTGACGCAGCGGCGCCGCACCCTGCGGATGTCCTGGGAGGGCACCGAGGGACGCGGGCCCGGCGCCGAGACCGACACCGAGCAACTGCGGCTCGCCCTGCGCGACTACCGGGAACTCGCCGGACGCCTGCTGCACGGCTGACTCCGGTGCGTTCCGCTCGGCGGCAGCCCTGCGCTGCCGCCGGCCGCGTGCGCGCCGGACGCCTGCTGCACCGCCGACGCTTACCCCTTCGGCGCTTACCCCTTCGGCGGCGGTCCTCCGTGGGCGTCGCTCGCGTGCGCGCCGGATGGCGGCACACGGTTGACTCCGGCGCGTTCCGCTCGGCGGCAGCCCTGCGCTGCGGCCGAGCCGCGTGCGCGCCGGATGTCTGTCACACGGCCCACGCCGACGCGTCCTCTTCGGGGACGGTCCTGCGCCGGCGTCGCTCGCGTGGGCGCCGGGGTCTGTCACACGGTTGACTCCGGCGGGTTGACCTCGGCGGCAGCCCTGCGCTGCCGCCACTCGCGTACGACCTCTTCCACGTCGTACGGCTTCTTCCCCAGCGGCGGGCCGGGCGGCGGCTTGAACATCATGTCCCGGATCCGCACGTTGACGTCCTCGATGATCTTCCGGGCGATCCGCTCCGAAGGGGCCGCGTAGGCTGCCGCCAGCGCGTCCTCCGCCTCCTTGCGCAGCGCGAGCGCGGGCGGCAGCAGGGCCAGCCCCTCCCGCACCATCTTCCGCTTGACCCACCACAGTTCGTCGTACGTGGAGTCGACCTCGGTGGGCAGCGGCGCTCCCGCTCCCGGCAGCCGGTCGAACTCCCCGCGCCCCTGCGCGTCACGGATCTGCTTGTCCACCCAGGACTCGAACGGAACACCCGGTGGCTTTCGCTCGGTCATGGACCCATTGTGCCGGACGGGACCCCGCCGGGCGTTTTATCATGCGGCGGCGGTACGGCATTCCGCCCACCGCACCAGGACGTCTCAGGGGGATCGCTCGTGCTCGAACTCACCATGGCCGCCGTCTCGGGGGCGGACGCGGGCGCCACGGCCGGCATGACGATGGCCGAGGCGCCCAGCGAGCCCGGCGCCGTGCTGCGGGTCGGCCGCGACGCGGCGGTGTGCCGGCTCGTCACCCCCGAGGACTGGCTGTTCATCTCCCGCGTCCACCTGGAGTTCCTGTGCGGCCCGGACGGCACCTGGCAGCTGACGTGGGTGCGCGGCTCCCAGCCCGACCCGGCGTCCGAGGTCCGGCTCACCTCCGGGCCGCACGTGCAGCCCGTCGGCTACGGCGCGACCGTGCCGCTGCCCTACGGCGGGTCCGGCGAGATCATCGTCCAGGACCGCACCGCGCCGAGCAGCGTCAACGTCGGCTTCTACCACGAGGTCTGAGCCCCGCACGCGGCCTGCCCCGGGCTGAGTCCGGCACCCGGGCTCAGTCCGGCACCCGGGCTCAGCCCAGCACCCGGGCCAGCGCGAACCCGTCGTAGCCCTTGCTGCCGACCGTCTGCAGCGCCGTACCGCTCAACCGCGGGTGCGTGGCGATCAGTTCGATCGCGGCGCGGGTGCCGGCCACGTCCGGCTCGGTGCTGCCCGCGTCGGCGATCCGGCCGCCGCGCACCACGTTGTCCACGACGATCAGGCTGCCCGCGCGGGTGAGCCGCAGCGCCCACTCCACGTAATGCTGGTTGTTGGCCTTGTCCGCGTCGATGAAGACCAGGTCGAAGGGGGCCGGGTTCTCGTCGGCGAGCTTGGGCAGCGACTCCAGGGCCGGCCCCACGCGCACCTCCACGACCCGTTCCAGCCCGGCCCGGGCGATGTTGCGGGTGGCCACGTCGGCGTGCTTGGCGCTGTACTCCAGCGAGATCAGCCTGCCGTCCTCGGGCAGGGCACGCGCCATCCAGATCGTGCTGTACCCGCCGAGCGTGCCGATCTCCAGGACGTTCCGGGCGCCCTGCAACTGTGCGAGCAACTGGAGGAACTTGCCCTGCGCGGCCGTGACGGCGATGCTCGGCAGCCCGGCGGCCTCACTCTCCCGCAGGGCCGCCCGCAGTGCATCGTCGTCCGGTGAGAGATGGCTGATGAAGTAGTCGTCGACGTCGTCCCAGACCTGCGACCCGCTCATAGCGCCTGCTGCCTTTCCCGAGTGTCTGCCGGGGGCTGTACCGCCCTGCCCTCTTCGATGATCTCAGCCGAGCGGCGCGGGCGGGTAGACCGGCGGCGGGGGAGTCACCGGCCGCCGCGAGCGCCGTACGACGACCAGGGCGACCGCTGTGACGACCAGCGCCGGCACCCCGCCGACCGTCAGCGACCAGGCCGGGATCCCGGCGACCCGGCGCAACTCGTCCTCGTAGATCACCTGCTGGACCGGCGTGTCCGCGGCGGCCCGGCGCAGCTCGTGGTCGCCGGAGATGCGGGCGGGGTCGGGGAAGCTCTGGGTGAGCGCCGTCAGATACGGGGTGCCGGCGGTCAGCCTCCCCAGGGCGCCTTCGCGGGTGTCGAGCCGGCCGGCGAACACCACGCCGGGCGGCGCGCCGCCGATCGTCCCGCTCGTCTCCATGCGGTGTGCGGCGAGCACGTACAGGCCGAGCGACTGCGGGGTGGTGGCCAGCCGGGACAGGCGCATGGGATAGACGGGCCGGTCGGCGGCGAAGGTGAGGTGCAGCGGGTCGAGGGCGCCGTGCAGCGGGGTGCCGTGCGTGTCGGGGGCGAGGCGGACGGCGACGTACTCCCAGTGCCGGTCGACGTACGGCCGCAGGGCGGTCTTCAGCCGGGCGGGCAGTGAGAAGCCGTGGTCGCGCAGCCAGTCCTGGAGGGCGGCCGGGTCGGTGGCGGTCAGGCGGGCCACGTCGAAGGGGCCGAGCCGCTGGCGGCCGACGACGCCGACGGCGGTGGCGCCGGGGGCCGCGGGGGGCGGGGCGCCGTCGGTGATGTCGTGGTCGTCGAAGGGCCAGTCGCCGTTCTCCGGCCAGAAGTGGTACCGGGTGCGGTGCACGGGGGCGATGGCCTTGGCCAGCTGGGCGAAGAGGGCGGGGTCGCCGAGGCGGACGGTCGCCCGGTGCGGGACCGGCATGATCCAGGCGGCGTGCTCGGCGTCGCCGTCGACCGTCAGCCGCATCACGATCTGCTCCCGCCGGCCGTCCCAGCGCAGGACGGACCGCTCTTCGGAGACGGCGATGCGGGTGGCCGGACCGGGCACCATCGCACCGCAGCCACAGGCGTAGGCGGGGGCCATCAGCCAACCGAGCTGAACGCCGAGCAGAGCGAGGACGACGGTGAGTATCCGGGCGCGTGTCACAGGGTTACAGACGGTGCCGGTGTGGCGGCGGTTCCGGTGTCAGCGCGACCCGGCGGCGCCTCCCCGCGCCCCCGAAGGGCAAGGGGAGGCACCGGGGAGGGGGAGAGGGCGCGGGAAGCGGGCGGCCACGGCGGACCCGCACCCGGCGCACGTCCCGCACCCCTTCGGCGCCTACCGACCCCGGGGCAGCTCGCACCCCTGCGGTGCTCACCGCACCCCGGCGCACGCCCCGCACCCTGCGGTGCTTACCGGGCTTCCACGGACGGTGCGGAACCCGGCAGCGGGCGTCCGGCGCACTCGGACATCCGCCACACCGCGACACCACCCACGACGGCCGCGGCCATCATGTAGTACGCGGGCATCATCATGTTGCCCGTCGCCCCGATCAGCGCGGTCACGACCAGCGGGGTCGTCCCGCCGAACAGCGACACGGACACGTTGAAGCCGATCGACAGGGAGCCGTAGCGCACCCGGGTCGGGAAGAGGGCGGGCAGCGCGGCCGGCATGGCCGCCGTGAAGCACACCAGGAGCAGGCCCAGCGCGCCCATGCCCAGGCCCACCGCCAGCAGACTGCCCTCACGGATCAGCAGCAGGGCGGGGACGGACAGCAGCAGGAACCCCGCACAGCCCGCCGCGATCACCGGACGACGGCCGACCCGGTCGGTCAGGGCACCGGCGAACGGCTGGACGACCATCATCAGGACCATCACGGCGAGCACGACCAGCAGACCGTGCGTCTCGTCGTACTTCAGCTCACTGGTGAGGTAGCTCGGCATGTACGACAGCAGCATGTAGTCGGTGACGTTGAAGACCAGCACCAGGCCCATGCACAGCAGCAGCGTCCTCCACTGGCCCGTGACCATCTCGCGCAGCGGCACCTTGGGCCGGGCGGCCTCGGCCTTCTCGACCTCTGCCGCGAAGGCCGGGGTCTCCTCCAGCCGCATCCGCAGGTACAGGCCGATGATGCCCATCGGGCCGGCGATCAGGAACGGGACGCGCCAGCCCCAGGAGAGCAGGTCGTCGGAGGAGAGGAAGGCCGTCATGAGCGTGACCAGGCCGGCCCCGCCGATGTAACCGGCGAGCGTGCCGAACTCCAGCCAGCTGCCGAAGAAGCCGCGCTTCTTGTCCGGCGCGTACTCGGCGATGAAGGTGGACGCGCCCGCGTACTCGCCGCCGGTGGAGAAGCCCTGCACCAGACGGGCGGCCAGCAGCAGGATCGGCGCGCCGACGCCGATCGTCGCGTAGGACGGGATCAGACCGATCGCGAACGTGCCCGCCGCCATCATGATCATGGTGACGGCGAGGACCTTCTGGCGGCCGACACGGTCGCCCAGCGGGCCGAAGACCATGCCGCCGAGCGGGCGGACCAGGAAGGCCGCCGCGAAGGCGCCGAACGTCGACAGCAGCTGTGCGGTCGGGTTGCCGGACGGGAAGAACACCTTGCCCAGCGTGACCGCGATGTAGCTGTAGACACCGAAGTCGAACCATTCCATCGCGTTGCCCAGCGCCGCCGCCTTGACGGCGCGCTTGACCAGCGCGGGGTCGGTGACGGTGACGTCGCGGGCCGTGGTGGCCCGCCGGGTCTTCAGATGCGGGGTGACGGCAGTGGCGGTCGCCAAAACGGGGCTCGCCTACCTTTCGACGGGGACAGAGACGGGCCCGAGACGGCGGCGGTGACGTACGCCGGGCCGAAAAACGACCATAGGGGCTCTTGCGCCCTTTACGTGCTGTATGCGGTTACCTGCAGAGTGCAGCTAAACCGTGGATACGCAGGTACGTCTGCCCGTTCACACAGCGCCATTCCTCCTGCTCGATGTGATCCTTCTCGCGCTCCCGGCATGCAACCGGAGGCGCGGGCGACGATCGCCTTCCGGCCAAAAAGAGACGGATGTCAGGTGAATGAGGGGTTGCCCGCGTCCTTCTTCGGGGGGTCTGCGAGCCTCATGGGAAGCGCGGAGGGAAACCCGACGCGCGAGGGCGGGCGGGACGGACGGGGCGGGAGGCCGACGAGGCGTGGCGAACGTGGAGCACAGCGGGCGACCGGCGGAGGTCTTCGGCGGGCAGGGGATCGGGGCGCGGTTGCGCGCGACCCGGCTCGCCCTGTGGGCGGTGGCCACGATCCTCGCCGTACGGCAGGTGGCCGTCCTCGCGACCACCCCCAGCAGCGAGCGGCTCACCGACCTGGAGACCTGGGTCGGCCCCGAAGGCGTCCTGCACGTGAAGGGCTCGATCTACGACTCGACGCGGTTCACCGGCACGCCCTTCGGCGGTCTGGTCCTCAGACCCCTCACCCGCGCGGCGGAGGCCGCCCTCGGCTGGGGCTGGACCTTCGGCACCCTGCTGCTGGTCGCCGCCCTCGGCCTGGTGGCCGCCCGCGCGCTGCCCAAGCCGGTCAGCCGGCGCACCTCGCTGCTGGCCGCCCCGGTCGCCGTCAGCCTGCTCATGCTGTCGCTGCCGGTCCGCGACACCCTGTGGCTCGGCCAGACCAGCATCATGCCGGTGCTGCTCGTCCTGCTCGGCTGCTTCACCGTACGCGGGGAACGCGCGAGCGGCCTGTGCATGGGGCTGGCGGCCGCCCTCCAGCCGACCGTCCTGCTCTTCGCCCCGCTGCTGTGGTTCACCGGCCGCCGCCGGGCCGCCCGCACCACGGCCGGCACCTTCGCCGCCTGCACCGCGCTCGCCTGGGCGGCGCTGCCGCACGACTCGCACACCTACTGGGTGCACCACATGGCCGGCGCGGGCCTCGGCGGCGCGGCCGACGCCCTCGCCAACCAGTCCCTGCACGGCGCCCTGCTGCGCGCGGGCCTCACCGGCTCCCTGGAGGTCGCCCTCTTCCTGCTGCTCGGCGCCGCCGTCGCCACGCTCGCGCTGCGCCGCGCGGTCCGCTACGCCCACGACGGCCAGCTCCTGCTGGCGGTCGCCGTCACCGGGTGCGCCGCCGTCGCCGTCTCGCCCACCACCTGGCAGCACCAGCTGCTGTGGGTGCTGCTCGCCGTGGTCGGCCGGGTCGGCAAGCGGGCCTCGGACCGCTACGTCTGGCCGGTCGCGGTCGTCCTCGTCACGATGCTCCCGGCGCAGATGATGCTGCCGAACATGGCGGTGCTGTACGCGCTGCGGGACAACCTGGTGCTGCTCGCGGCGCTGGCCGCCGCCACGGCCGTACCCTTCCTGTCCCGGTCCTCGCCGTACTACCGGACGCCGATCGCGACGGAGTGCGCGGCGCCGGTGCCGGCCCGTTTCGGCCGCGTCCCGCTGCTGCCGTTCCTGCGCCGGGTCCTCACCCGCCCCAACCTCCTGCTGGAGCTGCTCCTCCTCCGCGTCGTGTACGCGGCCTACCAGCAGGTGCGTCTCGCCGCGACCGGCGGCAGCAACTCCGCGGGCCGGGCCGCGGCCGAGCGCCACGGCCATCTGGTCCTCGACCTGGAGCGCTTCCTCCACATAGACATCGAACGCGCGGTCAACCACGCCGTGGTGAGGATCGACTGGCTGCGGAACTTCTTCGACTTCTACTACGAGTCCTTCCACTTCGTCGTCCCGCTGACCGTCCTCGGCGTCCTGTACTGGCGCCGCCCGGTCGACTACCGCTGGGCACGCGCCTCCCTCGGCTTCGCCACCTTCCTCGCCCTGATCGGCTTCTGGCTCTTCCCGCTGGCCCCGCCGCGTCTGATGCCGACCCTCGGGATGATCGACACCGTCCACGGCGTCCAGGACTTCGCCAAGCCGGACTACGGCACCCTCACCGCCCTGACCAACCAGTACGCGGCGATGCCGTCGCTGCACTTCGGCTGGGCCCTGTGGTGCGGGGTGGTCATCGCGGTCATCGCCCCGAAGTGGTGGATGAAGGCCCTGGGACTGCTCCACCCCCTGTTCACCGTCTCGGCCATCGTGGCCACCGGCAACCACTGGGTGCTGGACGCGGTCGGCGGCGCGGTGGTGGTGAGCGCGGGCTTCGGCCTGTCCTACCTCTTCCAGGGGCCACGGGCCGCCGTGCGGGCCGGCAGCCGGATCGGCACGGCGAAGGCGGCACCCGCCGGTTCCGAGGGTGTGGTGGCCGCCGCCGACCGGTGACCGTCAGCCACCGCCGGTGCCCAGCGCCGCCGCCAGGTGCGTGCGCAGAGAGCGGGCGGGCCGTCCGGTGACGGCCCGCACGATGTCGGTGACGCGGTCCTCGGCGCCGGCCGCGATGTCCCGGTCCATCCCGGCCAGCAGCGCGGCGAACTCCGCCGGTAGCTGTGCGGCGAGGCGGTCGCGCAGCTGCTCGTAGGAGAGCCGGTGGTGGACCACGGGCCGGCCGGTGGCCTCCGTGAGCAGCGCGGCGACATCGTCGTACGACAGCGCCTCCGGCCCGGTCAGGACCAGATCGGCGTTCGGGGCGTGCTCGTCGGTCAGTGCGCGGGCGGCGACCGCCGCGATGTCCTCGGCGTCGACGAAGCCGACCCGGCCGTCCCCGGTGGCGCTGCGCAGGACGCCCTCGGCCCGGACGCTGTGCGCGTGCGGGTGGGTGCCGGTGAAGTTCTGCATGAACCAGGAGGGGCGCAGCACCGCCCACTGCTCGATCAGGCCGGGCAGTGCCTGGTGCACCACCCCGGTCACCGGGTCGCCCTCGGCGATCGCCGAGGAGCTGAGGAGCACCGCGCGGCGCACCCCGGCCCGGCGGGCGCGCTCCAGGAACGGCAGGATGACCGCCGCCGGTTCCGGGTCGCCCGGTGGCGGTACCAGGTAGACGCGGTCCACTCCGTCGAGCGCGGCGGCGTGGGTGTCCGGCGTGTGCCAGTCGAAGGCGACCGGCCGCGCGCCCGGGACGGGTGCCGCGTGCCGGCTCGCCGCCCTGACCAGGTGACCGGCCGCCGCCAGCCGTGCAGCCGTGCGGCTGCCGGTGGTGCCGGTGGCGCCGGTCACCAGCGTGGTTCCGGTGGTGCTCATCGGCCGCTCCGGGTGAAGTCGGCGCCCGGTTCGAGGACGGCGAGGGGGTTCCAGTAGTCGCGGTAGGCGCAGATCCGCCCGTCCCGCACGGTCACGACGGCTATGTAGGTCATGTCGAAGGGGTCGCCGGTCCTCACCAGGCGCCCCGTGCCGCGCATCTCGACCACGATGGTCTCCGGCTCGGTCGTCTCATGGATCTTCAGGTCGGGGAAGTCCCGCAGATCGATGTGGTCGGGGTAGTCGCGCATGTAGGCGGCGACGGCCTCCTTGCCCGCCAGGCGCGAGGGCCAGCCCGGAGGGGCGAAGGGGAACTCCATGACGCCGTCGTCGGACCACAGCCCGACCCAGGCGGCGATGTCCTTGTCCAGCAGCAGTCGCAGGCCGCGGCGGAAGAGGTCCGCCGGAGAAGTCGGTGCGGGCATGGGTATGCTCCTTCCAGAGAACCGGACCCAGGGTCCGCTTTCAGGAGTCCCGACGATACGGACCCGTGGTCCGCTTTGCAATCGGAGGAGAACGCGTGCCCGAGCGCAAGCCCCGCAAGGACGCCACCCGCAACCGTGAGGCCGTCCTCGCGGCGGCCGACGACCTCTTCGCCCGCCGCGAGTCACCCGAGGACGTCACGATGGCCGACGTCGCGGCGGCGGCCGGGGTCGGCAAGGGAACCCTCTTCCGCGCCTTCGGTGACCGCACCGGACTGCTGCGCGCCCTGTACGAGGCCCGGCTCGAACCGGTCCGGGAGGCCGTCGAGACGGGGCCGCCCCCGCTGGGCCCCACGACACCCCCGGCGCGTCGGGTGCTCGCCCTGCTCGACGCCCTCCTGTGCTTCAAGCTCGACAACCGCCGTCTCGCCCTGGCCCTGGAGGAAGGCGGGAGCGGCGGCGTCCACGGCGCCGCACACTACGAGCGGTGGCACGCCCTCCTGCGAGGTGTGCTGGAGCGGGTCCCCGGCCTCGCCGCCGACGGCGACTTCACCGCGCACGCACTGCTCGCCGCCGTCCGGGCCGACCTCGTGGAACACCTGGCCGGACCGGCCGGCGTGCCGCGTGACGAACTGCGGGCCCGCCTGGCGCGGTTCACCGCCCGAGTCCTGGGGACCGGCGACGCGGCACTCGCACCACACGGTCTTCCCGCCGCCGACACCCGCTGACACCTCCCGGGCGCCGGCCACGGCATCGAGCAGGGCCAGGCCCCGGCCGCCTTCCTGCCGGCTGCGTCGAAGTCCCCGAATCCCTCTGCGCCACCATCGCCGTCCGCGGCTCCAAGACCCCCGCGGGACCGGTCCTCACCCTCGGCCCCGCCGTCTTCACCGCCTTCGGGAACTGGGCCGCTACAGCCGCTGGATGATCGTCCCGGTCGCCAGTCCACCGCCCGCGCACATGGTGATGAGCGCGAACTCCTTGTCCGTGCGCTCCAGTTCGTGCAGGGCGGTGGTGATCAGGCGGGCGCCCGTCGCCCCGACCGGGTGGCCCAGGGCGATCGCACCACCGTTGACGTTGACCTTGTCCAGGCTCTGTTCGAAGACCTGAGCCCAGCTCAGCACGACCGACGCGAACGCCTCGTTGATCTCCACGAGGTCGATGTCCCTCAGGGACATGCCCGCCTTGCCCAGCACCGCGCGCGTCGCGTCCACGGGTCCGTCCAGGTGGAAGTGCGGGTCGGCGCCGACGAGGGCCTGCGCGACGATGCGTGCCCTCGGCTTCAGCTTCAGGGCGCGGGCCATCCGCTTGGACGCCCACATGATCGCCGCCGCGCCGTCGGAGATCTGGGACGAGTTGCCCGCCGTGTGGATGGCCATCGGCATCACGGCCTTCAGGCCCGCCAGCGCCTCCGGGGACGTGTCCCGCAGGCCCTCGTCCCGGTCGACCAGCCGCCACATGCCCTGTCCGGCCTGCTGCTCCTCCTCGGTCGTGGGCACCTGCACGGCGAACGTCTCCCGCTTGAAACGTTCCTCCGCCCAGGCGTGGGCCGCCCGCTCCTGGGACCGAAGGCCCAGGGCGTCGACGTTCTCCCGGGTCAGGCCCCGGTGCCGGGCGATGCGCTCGGCCGCCTCGAACTGGTTGGGCAGGTCGACGTTCCACTCGTCGGGGAACGGCTTGCCGGGACCGTGCTTGGAACCGGAGCCCAGCGGGACCCGGGACATCGCCTCGACGCCGCAGCTGATCCCCACGTCGATCACGCCCGCCGCGACCATGTTGGCCACCATGTGGGACGCCTGCTGCGAGGACCCGCACTGGCAGTCGACCGTCGTCGCCGCCGTCTCGTAGGGCAGGCCCATGGTCAGCCAGGCCGTGCGCGCGGGGTTCATGGACTGCTCACCGGCGTGCGTCACCGTGCCGCCGACGATCTGCTCGACCGCGTCGGCGGGGATGCCGGTGCGGCCGAGGAGTTCACGGTAGGTCTCGCCCAGCAGGTAGGCGGGGTGCAGGTTGGCGAGCGCGCCGCCGCGCTTGCCGATCGGGGTGCGGACGGCTTCGACGATCACGGGTTCGGCGGCCATGGGTGCGGGTCCTCTCCGAGAGGGCTCTCCTCCAGAACTAGTACGCGTTCTAGTTCTGTTCAGCAGTCTGCTGACGTGACGTCCATCACCGCAAGGGTCTTGCAGGTGCCGAGGGTGCGATCTGTGCGACTTCCGCACCGATCGGGGATGTCGTACCCCTTGCGACTTGTAGAACCGGTTACTACCTTCACGGCACCCGCTGATGGTCCGTCAGATGGCTGGAGACGCCGATGCCCTGTCCAGCGCTGCCCGACGGGTTCGACCTCACCGACCCCGACCTGCTGCACCACCGCGTGCCCCTCCCGGAGTTCGCCGAACTGCGCCGGACCGAACCGGTCCGCTGGATCCCGCAGCCGCACGGCGTCGCGGGCTTCGCCGACACCGGCTACTGGGCCGTCACCCGGCACGCCGACGTCAAGCACGTCTCCACACACCCGGAACTCTTCTCCTCCTCCCTCAACACCGCGATCATCCGCTTCAACGAGCACATCCGGCGCGACGCGATCGACGCGCAGCGGCTCATCCTGCTCAACATGGATCCACCGGAACATACGCGGGTGCGCCAGATAGTGCAGCGCGGGTTCACGCCACGCTCCATCCGCGCGCTGGAGGACCGGCTGCGCGCCCGCGCCGAGGCGATCGTGGCCGCCGCCCGCGCCCGCTCCGGGCCCTTCGACTTCGTCGCCGAGGTCGCCTGCGAACTGCCCCTCCAGGCCATCGCCGAGCTGATCGGCGTCCCGCAGGAGGACCGGTCCAAGATCTTCGACTGGTCCAACAAGATGATCGCGTACGACGATCCCGAATACGCCATCACCGAGGAGGTCGGCGCCCGGTCGGCCGCCGAGATCATCGCCTACGCCATGAACATGGCCGTCGACCGCAAGCGGTGCCCGGCCCACGACATCGTGACGACCCTGGTGGCGGCGGAGGACGAGGGCAATCTGAACTCCGACGAGTTCGGCTTCTTCGTGCTCATGCTGTCGGTGGCCGGCAACGAGACGACCCGGAACGCGATCACCCACGGCATGCACGCCTTCCTCACCCACCCCGACCAGTGGGACCTCTTCACCCATGAGCGCCCCCCGACCACGGCCGAGGAGATCGTCCGCTGGGCGACTCCGGTCAACGCCTTCCAGCGGACGGCGACCCAGGACACGGAACTGGGCGGCGTGCTGATCAAGAAGGGCGACCGGGTCGGCCTGTTCTACGCCTCCGCCAATCACGACCCCGAGGTCTTCACCGACCCCGACACCTTCGACATCACCCGCGATCCCAATCCCCATCTGGGCTTCGGCGGAGGCGGCCCCCACTACTGCCTCGGCAAGTCCCTGGCCGTCCTGGAGATCGACCTGATCTTCCACGCGATAGCCGACGCGATGCCCGGGCTGCGCCTGTCGGGCGACCCCCGCCGCCTGCGCTCGGCCTGGATCAACGGGGTGAAGGAGCTGAGGGTCGTCGCCGAGTGAACCCCGGCGCCGCTCACTCCCGGCCCGACGCCACCAGCGCCAGTACGGCCGAGGCCAGCGCCGCGATCAGCAGCGGGATGCCCAGGCCGTGGTGCAGGACCAGCCACGCGCCCAGACAGGCGCCGCCGGCCATCGCGAACGCCGCGGCCGTGCGGCGCGGGGAACGGTGACCGGTACCGTCGCCGAGGCGGGACTCGGCGGCCAGAGCGGTCAGGGTCATGGTCAGGACCGTGGTGGTGAGGTCGGGCACGCCCAGTTTGCGGACCGTGGCGTTGCGCATGCCCATCGCGAGGGCCGTGAGGGCGATCAGGGCGTACTGGGTGCCGACGGCGTCCGGCCAGGCGAAGGCCACGGCGGCCGACGCGCCGACCAGCACCGTCTCCGCCGCCAGGGTCAGCCGGGCCCAGCTGCGCCGGGAGCCCCGTCCGTGGCGGGCCGTCAACCGGCCGCCGGTCACCGCGCCCAGCAGGAAGCAGACCAGGGATGTGGCCGTGTGGGGCACGGAGAAACCGGGGGCGCCGGCCGCGGCGAAGCCGAGGACGACGACGTTGCCGGTCATGTTGGCGGTGAAGACCCGGCCCAGGCCCAGATAGCTGACGGCGTCGATCAGCCCGCTGACCACGGTCAGCACCAGCAGCACGGCCACCAGCCGCAGCCCGCGCGTCTCCGCATCCCGCATCGGCGTCGGCGTCGGCGTCGGCATCGCTCCTCCGAAGGTGTCCCGGCGCAGCCTGCGTCCGGAGCGCCCGGGGCGTGACACAGGACACGCCGAAACGGTGGCGAAGCAGCCCGGTCGGCCCACCCGGAGGGGCCGCGGTCCCGGCCGGCCCCGCGAAGCCGCCCGGTCACCCGTCCGCGGGGGCGCGACGGTCACGGCCGGCCGGCGGCGCGGGCCGGTCCGCGGGGGTCGGCGGTCATGGCGGCGCGGGCCGGTCCGCGAGAGGCGGCGGGGGCCGGGGGTCATGGCCGGCCGGCAAGCGCCCGGACGTGCGCGCGCACCCTCGCCCGGTGCGGGGCGAGGGTGCGGGTGCTGCTGCTGGTGCGGCGGTGGCGCGGCCCGGTGCCGGGGCGGCTCAGTACCAGCCGTTGGCCTGCCAGAAGTTCCAGGCCTTGGCCGGGCTGCCGTAGCGGGAGTTCATGTAGTCCAGGCCCCACTTGATCTGGGTGGCCGGGTTGGTCTTCCAGTCGGCGCCGGCGGCGGACATCTTCGAACCCGGCAGGGCCTGGACCAGGCCGTAGGCGCCGGAGGAGCTGTTGGTGGCGGCGGGGTTCCAGCCGCTCTCGTGCGAGACGATCTTGCTGAACGCGGTGAACTGCGCGGCGTCCGGGATCATCTTGTGCGCGATCGCCTGAGCGGAGGAGGCCGACGTGGTGGCGGCCTGGGCGGGCGCCGCGCTCAGAGCCATACCGGCGGTGGCGGCGGCCACGGCGACGGTGGTGAGGGCCTTCTTCGGGGAAGCGATGCGGCGGATGAAGGAGACGGACACGGAGAACCTCTTGCGTCGGGGACGGGGGATCGCCCGCATGGGACGGGCCACGCGCTGTGGCCGCATGCGTCGGCGCCGCGGCCCGTGTGGGCTGTGGCGCCTGGCGACGTCGTCCAGACAAGCAGGCTCGGAACCTGTCCGCAATGACCCCCTTTACTAGTTGTGGCCGGATCAGCGAGGAACGTCCGCTCTGTGGCGTGGGTCTCAATGCGCAGGTCAGAAGGGGTGCACGCTGGGACATATCGGACAAAGATGTCTACGGCCCCGCGTCGTAGGTGACGTGGGTCATGTGGGCCGCTTCACCGGCCCGCTCACACCGCGCACACGCCGCCTCACCCTCCGGGACCGTCGAATGTGACCGCGGTCTCGAAGGCGGCCCGCCGCGTGGCCCGGCGCAGGGCCCGCAGCAGCGTCGGGCCGAGGGCCAGGGTCAGCACGACCGTGCAGACGGCCCGGCCCAGGTCCCAGCCGAGCGAGGTGGCCACGCAGTACGCGACGAAGCGGGCCAGGTTGGTGCCGACCGGGGCTCCGGCGTCGAAGGAGATGTTCGAGGCCGCGGTGGACAGGAACGGCCAGCCGGCCAGGTTCATGACCGTGCCGTAGGCGAACGCCGCGAGGAAGCCGTAGCCGGCGAGCAGCAGCAGCTCGCCCCGGCCGCGCGGCCTCCCCCGGCGTCCAGGCTCCGCGCGAGCGGGCGCCCCCGTCCCGCCCGGCAGCAGACCCGCGCCCATGGCGAACCAGCCCATCGACAGCATCTGGAACGGCAGCCAGGGCCCGACCCCGCCGGTGAGCAGCGCCGACGCGAACATCGTCACCGAGCCCAGCGCGAACCCGAAGCCGGGGCCGAGCACCCGCCCGCTGAGCACCATCAGGAAGAACATCGGCTCGATCCCCGCCGTGCCCGCCCCGATCGGCCGTAGCGCCGCCCCCGTCGCGGCCAGCACACCCAACATGGCCACGGCCTTCGGCCCGAGCGCCGACTCCGAGATCGTCGCCGCCACGACCGCCACCAGCAGCACCAGCAGACCCGCGAAGAGCCAGGGCGCGTCCTGGGCGTGGGCGCTCAGCTGCGAGGACGGCGGGGCGAGGAAGGGCCAGCAGAAGGCGACCACCCCCACCGCGCTGGTCAGCGCCAGGGCGGCGAGCGAGCGCGGGCCGAGCCGGACGGCCCGCACCCGTGCGGTGCGGCTCATGCCAGCGCCTCCCGCACCTCGGCCACGGTCAGCCACCGCTGCGGGGCCAGGATCTTCGTCACCTGCGGCGCGAAGGACGGCGAGGACACCACGATGTCGTCCGTCGGGCCGTCGGCGATCACCTCGCCCTCGGCCAGCAGCACCACCCGGTGGACCAGCTCGGCGGCCAGCTCCACGTCATGCGTGGCCAGTACGATCGCGTGCCCCTCGGCGGCCAGCTCACGCAGTACGGCGATCAGGCGGCCCTTGGCCGCGTAGTCCAGGCCGCGGGTCGGCTCGTCCAGCAGGAGGAGGGGAGGGCGGGCGGTCAGGACCACGGCCAGCGCGAGCGTCAGGCACTGGCCCTCGGACAGGTCCCGGGGGTGGGTGTCGTCCGCGATGCCCGGCAGGAGCCCGGACACCAGGGCCCGGCAGGTGCCGGGCGCGGCGCCCGCGTCCCGGTCGGCGGCGGCGCACTCGGCGGCCACCGTGTCGGCGTACAGCAGCTCGCGGGGATCCTGCGGGACGAGACCGACCCGGCGTACGAGGTCCCCGGGCGGGGTGCGGTGGGGAACCAGACCGCCGACCAGGACGGTCCCGGCCGACGGCTCCACCAGTCCGACGAGCGAGCCGAGCAGGGTGGACTTCCCGGCGCCGTTGCGGCCCATGAGGGCGATGGTCTCGCCGGGTGCCACGGTCAGCTCCACCTGGCGGAGGGCCTGGACGCGGTCACGGCGGACGGAGAGGGAGCGGACCTCGGCGGTGTGCGCCACGGGCCCGGGGCCGGCGGCGGGGGAGCGGCGCCGGAAGAGGGAGCGGCGCCCGGTGCCAGTGCCAGTGCCAGTGCCGGTGCCGGTGCCGGCCGGGACCGGGGCCGCTCGCCGGGTCCGGTCGGGCGCGGCCCCAAAGGCATCGCCACCCCCGGCCGGAGGGTGGCTCTCCACGGCTGCGGCGGCACTCCTCGCGAATGCGGCGGCACTCTCCGAGGGCGCGGCGGCGCTGTGAGGGGTCCGTGCTGCCAGGCGTTCCCGCAGGCCGGCGGCGCGGCGGCGGGCGTCGCGGACAGTCAGCGGCAGGGGGGACCAGCCGGCCAGCCGGCCCAGGGCCACCACCGGGGGGTACACCGGGGAGACGGCCATCACCTCGGCCGGGGCGCCGGTGACCGGGGCGGCGCCGGGGGCGGGCAGCAGGATGACGCGGTCGGCGTACTGGATCACCCGCTCCAGGCGGTGCTCGGCCATCAGGACCGTCGTGCCCAGGTCGTGCACCAGCCGTTGCAGCACGGCCAGCACCTCCTCCGCGGCGGCCGGGTCCAGCGCCGAGGTCGGCTCGTCCAGGACCAGCACCCGCGGGTGCGGGGTGAGCACCGAGCCGATCGCGACCCGCTGGCGCTGCCCGCCGGAGAGGGTGGCGATCGGACGGTCGCGCAGTCCGGCGAGGCCCAGCAGGTCGAGGGTCTCCTCGACCCGGCGCCGCATCACCTCCGGGGCGAGCCCCAGCGACTCCATGCCGTAGGCGAGTTCGTCCTCCACGGTGTCCGTCACGAAGTGCGCGAGCGGATCCTGGCCCACCGTGCCGACCACGTCGGCGAGTTCCCGCGGCTGGTGGGTACGGGTGTCCCGGCCGGCCACCGTGACGCGTCCGCGCAGGGTGCCGCCGGTGAAGTGCGGGACGAGCCCGCTGACCGCGCCCAGCACGGTCGACTTGCCGACCCCGGACGGACCGGCCAGCAGCACCAGTTCACCCTCGGACACCTCGAGATCGACGCCGGTGACGCTGGGTTCGGCAGCGCCCTCGTACGTCACGCTGACATCCTCGAAGCGGATCACGAGTGCTCCCTGTGGACGGACTTGGGACTGGGCTTGAAGCCGGGCTCGGGGCTGGGCTCGGGACTGGGCTTGGAGCCGGGCTCGGGGCCGGGCTCGGGGCTGGGCTTGGAGCCGGGCTCGGGGCTGGGCTCGGGAATGGGGTCGGGCTCGGGACTCGACCTGGGACCGGGCCTGGGACTCGACCTGGGACCGGGCCTGGGACTCGACCTGGGACCGGGCCTGGAACCGGGCCTGGGACTGGGTCTGGGGCTCGACCTGGGACTGGGCTTGGGGACGACGAAGGCGGGCAGCAGGGCGAGCAGGACGGCCGCGGCGGGCCGGATCGGGAGCGTCGGGGCGACGAGGGGTACGACGCCGGGATGCAGCCCTTGCGGATCGCGGACGGAGGCGAGCGCCAGCAGCGCGGCCACCGCGATCCCCGAGCCCGTGACCAGCCATGCGCGCAGGTCCCACGGGTCCGGGCGGTACCGCGTCCGCAGCGAACGCCTCCCGCCCAGCCGCAGCCCCGCGAGCGCGGCGACGACTCCGGCGAGCAGCAGGGGAACGCCGTACACGCCCCCTTCCGCCGTCAGCAGCCCGTACGTTCCCGCGCACACCCCGAGCAGGCCGCCCAGGGTGAGCGCGGCCGTCGTGCGGCGGACGGGGGCGGGCACCTCGGCGGTACGGCCGTAACCGCGGGCCTCCATCGCGGCGGCCAGCGCCACCGAGCGTTCCAGCGCGCCCTCCAGCACCGGCAGTCCGACCTGGAGCAGGCCCCGTACGCCCCGGTCCGGACGGCCGCGCAGCCGGCGGGCCGCGCGCAGCCGCTGGACGTCGGCTATCAGGTGGGGCGCGAAGGTGAGGGCGACGACCACGGCCACCCCCGTCTCGTACAGCGCGCCGGGCAGGGACTTGAGCAGCCGGGTGGGGCTGGCCAGGGCATTCGCCGCGCCGACACAGATCAGGAGGGTGGCGAGCTTCAGTCCGTCGTAGGCGGCGAAGAGGACCGCCTCGGCGGTCACCCTGCCGCCCAGCCGGATGCCCTGCGCCCAGTGCGGCAGCGGGACTTCGGGGAGGGTGAGGAGGGTGTGCGTGCCGGGGATGGGGGAGCCGAGGGCCACCGCGAACAGGACGCGGATGAGGATGACGGCGAGGGCGAGCCGGGCGAAGGCGGAGTAGGAGCGGGACCAGGGGGCGGGGGAGCGGTGCGTCGCCACGACGTAGCCGGAGGCGGCTATGAGGAGGGCGAGGAGGAGCGGATTGGTGGTGCGGGTGGCGGCGGTACCGAGGGAAAGGGCCCACAGCCACCAGGCCCCGGGGTGCACGGTGAACCGCCCCGAACCACGCTCGCCCCCATCACGCTCCCCCTCCAGCCGCGGCCCCCCAGCGACACGGGCACCCATACGACCGGCCACAACACCCCCACACCCACCCGACCGCGCGCGCCCGGACTCACCCGACGGCGCGCACGCACACTCATCCGACGGCGCGCACGCACACTCATCCGACGGCGCGCACCCACACTCACCCGACGGCTCGCGCCCACCGGTCGGAGACCACCTGCGGCGCACCCTCAGTTCCGGCCGCTGCAACCCCCCAGGGGCGCGGGGAACTGCGCGACCGGCCACCACACCCCCACACCCACCCGACCGCGCGCGCCCGGACTCACCCGACGGCGCGCACGCACACTCATCCGACGGCGCGCACCCACACTCACCCGACGGCGCGCGCCCACCGGTCGGAGACCACCTGCGGCGCACCCTCAGTTCCGGCCGCTGCAACCCCCCAGGGGCGCGGGGAACTGCGCGACCGGCCACGACGCACGCACACTCACCCGACGGCGCGCACCCACACTCGTCCGACCGCGCGCACGCGCACTCACCCGACGGCGCGCACCCACACTCATCCGACCGCCCGCGTCCACACGCCCCCGGCCGCACGCACCCACACTCATCCGGCTGCCCGCACCCGCACTCACACCCACCCGGTCGCCCGCGCCCGGGTTCAGTCCGACGCATCGCGGCGCCGCCTGGCCTGCCATGCCGCAGCGGCCGCCAGGAGGGCGACCGCGCCCGCGCCGATCGGCAAGCCCAGCGAGGGGCCGCTGTCGTCCGGCTCGCTCTTGCCCTTCGCGGCACCCGTCGCGGCACCCGTCGCGGAGACCTGCTCCCCGCACCCCTTCTCCGG
Organism: Streptomyces sp. NPDC053076; assembly: GCF_044546845.1. Taxonomy (NCBI): domain Bacteria; kingdom Bacillati; phylum Actinomycetota; class Actinomycetes; order Kitasatosporales; family Streptomycetaceae; genus Streptomyces; species Streptomyces sp. NPDC053076. The sequence goes on from NZ_JBITZL010000002.1 coordinate 780,503, forward strand.
ATACCCGGCGATCGCGCACAGCAGGGCGTTGGTGTCGTAGCGGAGCGGCTTGGCCACGGCGGCCAGCGCATCCGCGCTCGTCGCGTCGGACGGCACCCGCGCGCACGCCGTACGCCGGCCCGGCGGTGTCTCGCCGGACGGCGCGTCCGCGCTCGTGCCGAAGTCGAGGACCAGAGCCACCCGCTTCGTCCCGGACTTCGCGGGCGTACCCGCACAGACCATGTCGAAGTCCGCCGTACCACGCGGCCGGCTGGCGTCCGCGGAGTCCTCGCTCACCGCGAACCGGAAGCCCTGGACGGTGCCGTCGTCGGGCCGCGCCGACGACGGACCCTGCGTGGCGTAGGTCCAGTGGCCACCGGTGCTCTCCCAGAAGGACCAGTAGCGGTAGCCGGCGGCACCGGCCGGCCCGGCGGAGCCGAGGAGCAGCAGCGCGGCGACCAGTGCCGGCACGGCACGGCGGACGACGGTCACGGCTGCCGCTTCTTCCGGCCGCTGATCAGGAAGCCGATGCCGATGCCGGCGACGAGACAGACGCCGACGGTCCACCAGACGCCGGCCGTCGAATCCTCCTTCTCCGAGGCCGCCTTGTGCTCGCCGGAGTCCATGTGCGGGGCCGGGCCCAGCGCGTTGAGGGAGCTGACCAGGCTGGTGCCGTCGAAGTCACCCGGCTGCTCGCCGATCGCGTGCGCGGCGAGGATCAGCTGGGCGTACGCGGCCGGACCGCTCTGCGTCGCCCACTGGCCGGCGTTCTTCTCCAGCCAGGCGTACGCCTTCTTCGCGGGCTCGGTCCGGCCGTCCGCGGCGAGCGCGACGACGGCGTCCGCGGTGTTGCCGAAGTCGGGCTGGTCCTTGGCGCCAGGCAGGGTGGACTGGAGGTGGCCGGTCTTCGTGACGACCGCCGCCAGGTACGCGCCGGCGTTGTCGGCCACCTGCTCCCGGGTGAGGTGACCGGCCCCGGCGCAGGCGTCCTTCGCCGGGGCCTTGCCGGCCTCCGCCACGAAGCCCTTGCCCAGCGCGCCCAGCAGACCGGCCGCGGTCGCGTCCGCGTTGGCGCGCAGCTCGCTCTTCTTGTCCGGCTGGTAGGCGAGGGCGCCGCCGCCGTCCTGGTCGCAGGGGATGGACCAGGCGGGCAGCGCGTCGTACGGCGACTTGCCGGACTTGCGGACGTCCGCCGGGTCCGAACCGGCCGCGCTCAGCGCGCCGATGACGACGGAGGTGGAGTTGGTGTCGCTGGGGTCGCCCGGGTAGTAGCTCCAGCCGCCGTCCTCGTTCTGCACGGACTTCAGCCAGTTCACGGCCTTGGTGACGGCACCGCCGTGCCCGCCGGTGGCGGCCAGGGCCTGCACGGCGGCGGCCGTGCTGTTGGTGTCGGCCTTGGCCTTGGCGTCGCAGGGCTTCGCGGGGGCGGCGCGGAAGGCGGTGAAGGAGCCGTTGGCGCACTGCTGGCCGGTGAGCCAGTCGACGGCCTCGGTGGCCGGCCGGTAGCCGAGCGTCCGCTGGGCGAGCAGGGTCAGCGACTGCCGCCACACGGCGTCGTACGTCGGGTCCCCCTTGCCGTACAGCCCGGACGGGACCGTCACCTTCGGGGACGGGGACGGGCCGGCGGCCGTGGCGGGCGCGGCGGCGGCCAGCACGCCTACGGCGGCGAGAGCCGCGGCACTGCGGCGGACGTTCATGGTCGGCGACTGCCTCTCCTGCGGGGAGCCGGGCAGCGCACGGGTGACCCCGGGCGGCTCGGCTCCGTGAACCTCGACGATGCGGTGCGCGGCGGACCGCCGACGCACGTGAGCCGGTCAACGTCCCGTCCGAGAGGGTCCGGCGCACCGTCCGGAGGCCGGGCCGCTGTACGGACCGGGGCATCCCCTGTTCGAGCGAAGCCGGGAACCTGGGGAAGGGGCTGCGCCGGAATTGCACCGGCTTCCCCCCGTACGGGTGTGATGACGACTCGGGCCACTTTACCGGCCGCTCTTCGCGGGCCGAGGGGTGGCCGTGGGCACACGGGCGCGGTGACCGGGGTCACGGCCGTGCGGGCGGGTGCTCAGGCCGCGCACGTCCCGGCCGCCGGCGTCACCGTCGCCGTCAGATGGCGGGCCATGCGGCGCAGGGTCTCCTCGCACTCCGCGGCGTCCTCGCCCGTCGCCACCCAGTGGGCCAGACGGTCGCTGAGGTCCGCGTGCGGGGCCGCCGTCACCGGGTCACCGGTCCGCCGGGTGAGGACCATGCGCTCGGCGGCCGGCTCGTGTTCGGCGGCGGGGTCCAGCCGCAGGTGGGCCAGACGGCCGGACATGGCCGGGTAGGCGAACTGGACGGCGGCGGCCCGCTGCCGGGTGGGGGTCACGTCCGGGAGCCGGCCGGTGGCCAGCGCGGCGGCGGCCCCGGCCAGGTCGACCCCGGTGGCCCGTTCCACCAGCAGCGGGATCAGGTCGCCGGGCAGATGCGGGGCCACACCCAGGACGCGGGGGCCGCGGGCGGTCAGCCGCAGGGTGAGGTGCGCGACCGTGTGGGTGAGGCCGAGGGCGCGTACGGTCCGCTCGACGCACTGGCGCAGGAACCGGTTGTGCAGCAGTCCGTCGTGGGCGTGGACACAGTGCCGCAGCGGGCGGCGGGCGGGCGGCGGGCTGGGGGTCGTACGGGTGAGCGCGACGATGCGGATCTCGTCGTCCAGGACGACGGCCTCGGCGGACACCAGCGGCCCCTCCGTGGCCTGGGAGTCGGCCCCGGAGTCCTCGGGCCCGGCCGTCGGCACCCCGTGCCGCACCAGCAGCGTCCGCAACGCGACGGGGTCGGCGCACACCGCGGCCGTCTCGTACGGCAGGCCCGGCAACCCCAGTCGGCCGGCGATCCGCGCGGCGCTGACCAGCAGTTCCCCGGACCAGGTCAGCACACCACCGACCGGGTCCCCGGCCGTGTACCGCAGCAGCGCCTCGGCCGTCCGTCTCTCCCCGGCCGGGTCGGCCGCGAGATGGCCGGTCAGATACGGGTGCGCCCAGGCGGGCGGATCCGGGTCGACCAGAAGCACCGGGCCGGCCGCGGCGATCCGCGCCAGCGAGAACTCGCCGCCGCAGTCCTTGCGGCCGGCCCCGAGAAGGACGACGGGCTGCGCCATGGTGCCTCGACCTTCCGCGGGGGGAGGGTCGAGAGAACGCCCCCGGTGCCGCTCCCCCATAGGCGGCACCCGGGGCGGGTCCGGATCTTGCTCTCCGTGCAGTGATCCTCACCCACCACCCCCTCAACTGTCAACGATTGCTGCGTAATTAGGCAGGGGCTGTTGTCACGTCTGGTCGCCGAACGGGCGAGCGGGTAGCCTCGCGCCCAGCCACCGAACGGATGACACGCCCAGGGGGGACTCGGTGAGTGACGCCCACGCCGCGCTGGTCGAAGTCCTGGACCGGCTCGGCGAGCTGACCGGCCGGCCCGGTCGGCTGCCGGAGGCTCTCGACGTGGCCGGCCTGTCGTACCGCACCGGCATCCCCGTCGGCACCGTCGTCGAACTGCTCTCCGGGGGCCGGGCCGCCGAGACCTGTCTGGCCCAACGGGTGCGCCAGCGGCTGGACTTCATCCGGGAGAGCCGGCGCCGGCCGGACGGCAAGCGGTACTCGCTGGACGAGCTGGCCAGGATCGCCGGAACCAGCCGGCAGTGGCTGAGCGAGTGGCGCAAGAGCGGGATGCCGGGCCTGGAGCACGTGGACCGGTTGCGCCGGTTCTTCGGTCTGCCCGCGGGCTTCTTCACGGCGGACGAGCCGGAGGCGCTGCACGAGGCGCTGCAACCGGTGCTGCAGGACCTGGAGGCGCAGGCGGACCCGCTGCTGCGGCTGCGCGAGAGCGGGCTGGTACGGCTGGCCGCCCGGGCCCCGAAGATGAACGCCCGGCAACTCGCCACCCTGGCCGACCTGGCCGAGATGATCATCACCTCGGAGCGGGCGGGGGACACCGGTCGTGCCTGAACACTCCGCCGAGCCGAAGCATCCGCGGCCGGCGCCGTCCGCGAAGCACGGTAAGTCCCCCAAGCGCTTCCTCGACCGGCTCGTGCGCGAGACCGTCCGGACCCTCACCCCGCCGACCTCCCCGGAGGCGTTCCTGCACGCGCTGTGCGCCACGCTCGGCCCGCAGGTGGGCCGCCCGGTCCGGCTGAGGTTCGTCGCCTTCCCGCCCGGCCTGGACATCTCCGGAGTCACCCTCGCCCGGGAGGAGGACTACATCGTCGTGGTGGAGGAGCGGGCTCCGGACCCGCACAAGTTCGTCATCACCGGACACGAGATCGGCCACATCCATTACGGCACGATGGACGTGCACCATCCGGCCGGCCTGCCCGCCGCCGCCCGCCGGCTGCTGTCCCGCGCCGATGAGGACATCCCCTGGGAACGGGTGGTCGCCATGGCCGCCCGCTCGTCCGCCGCCGCGGCGGCCGAGGCCGAGTGGGAGGCCGAGGAGTGCGGGCTGCGCCTCGCGGCGAAGTTCTCCAAGGTCGTCGGCCCGGGCGCGGCCGGCCGGATGACCCAGGACACCCTCACCGACCGGCTCTCCTCCTCCCTGGGCAACATCGGCGGCCCCTGATGCGCTGGGACATCTCCGGCTCCCTCACCGGCTATGTCGTACCGGCGGCCCTGCTCGCCGTGGCCTTCGTGATCAAACTGCCGTTGCTGCGGCGCGCCTGGCAGGACCCGATCCTGCGGGCCACCGCTCTGCTGCTCGGCATCGGCACGGTCGTCTTCGCCTCGCTGCCGCCGGCCAATCTGCACCGCATCAACCGGCTCGTCGGCATCCCCAACTTCGCCAGCATGTGGGTGTATTCACTGCTGACCGCGTACTGCGGCGCCTGCCTGTGGCTCATCATCACCTGGCGCGAGCCGCCGTCCGCCGCGCGCCGTCGGCGCACCCGCCTGGTCTGGATGGCGTACGCCGTGATCATCGTCGGCCTGTGGACGACGTTCCTGCTCGGCGACCACCACGCGGAGCGGCTGCGCGACCTCGACACCTACTACGCCGACACGCCCTGGATGCGCGAGTTCGTGCTGCTCTACCTCCTGGCCCACCTGGTGTCCGCGCTGGTCGCGGCCGGTCTTCTGTGGGCCTGGTACCGGGAGCTGGAGGACACCTGGCTGCGCCGGGCGGTGATCTTCCTCCAGGAGGCGTACGCCCTCGGGCTCGTCTTCGACATCGCCAAACTCGCGGCCATCGGGGCCCGGTGGAGCGGCCGGGACTGGGACTGGCTGTCGACGTACGTCGCGCCCCCGTTCGCCATCGTCGAGGCGGTCCTGGTGGCCGTGGCCTTCATCGCCGGCCAGGCCGGTCCGCTGCTGGCGGAACGCCGGCGGCTGGTGCGCGCCCACCGGCGCCTGAAGCCGCTGTGGCAGACCATGCTGACGGTCACCGCGCCGGCGGCGCCCGCGACCGGGCGGGTCAGCGGTGCCGCCCTCCGTCTGGAACTGCGCCGGGCCGCCATCAACGACGGCCTCCTCAAGCTGGCCCCGCACCTGTGCGCGGTCCGGCGGGAGCGGCTGCGGCAGGTGACGGCGGCGGCGGGCTACCCCGAGTCCGTCGCGCGGGGCATCGCGGCGGCGGTGGACATCCGGATCGCGGCCGGGATGCTGCACGCGCCGCCCGACGACCGCGACCGTGCGCTGCCGGCGGACGGCCGGCGGCGGTTCGTCTGTGTGCCCGACAATGAACTGGAGTCCGTCGCGCACGCGTTGAAGTTCCACGCGCCGGCCGTCGAGAGGTTCCGCCGGCAGGCGGTCGCCACGGAAGGACTCGGCTCACGCGTCTGACCTCCCCGCCGCCCGCCGTACCGCGCCGCTCCTCCTCGCCGCCCGCCGTACCGCGCCGCTCATCGGCGGCGGCACGGCCGGCACCGGTCACCGCGGTGGCCACCTGTACGGGCCGCCCCTGACCGACGGGGACGGACGGCGGCCGGCCGTGATCGACCCGTGCCCGGTGGGGCAGCCGTTTCTCACACCGCCACGTACGCCACCGGTCCGCTCCCCGGTACCGGTTCCGCGCGTCCCTGCTTCACCAGCCGCCGCAGGTGCGACTCGGCCTCCGAGACCGCGATGTTCCTCGATCCGTAGGGGAGGTCGGCCCAGGGACGGTTCCACTCCATGCGTTCGGCGAGCTGCCAGGGGGTGAGGGGCTCGGCGAGCAGGGCGAGGAGGTTGGACAGGCGGCTCTCGTGGTGGCCGAGCAACGCCCGCACGCGCCCCGGGGCGTCGGTGAAGGCGTGCTGGTGGGCCGGGAGGATCTCGGCGGGGGAGAGCCGGCCGATCCGCTCCAGGGAGTCGAGGTAGTCGCCGAGAGGATCGGTCACGGTCGCGTCGTCCGGGTCCTCGTACAGGCCGATGTGCGGGGTGATCCCGGGGAGCAGGTGGTCACCGCTGAACAGGCGGCCGTGGCCGGGGAGCCGGGCCGGGTGCTCCTCCTGAAGGTGCAGGCAGACATGGCCGGGCGTGTGTCCCGGGGTCCAGATGGCGCGCAGCCGGCGGCCCGGCAGGTCGAGCAGCTCGCCCGGGACGATGTCCCGGTCCGGCAGGGCGGGCGAGAGCCCGGGCAGCGTCCGGCCGCGGGGCGCCCGCAGCGGAGCGACGTGCTCCTCGGGAGCCCCGGCCGCGGTCAGCTTGGCGGCCATGTACGCGAACCACCGCTCCGGCCGGCTCTCCCTGGCCCGGCGCACGATCGCCGCGTCGGCCGCGTGCAGCGCCACCCAGGCGCCGGCGGCCTCGCGCACCCGCGCCGACAGCCCGTGGTGGTCCGGGTGGTGATGCGTGACGACCACGCCGTAGACCTCCCGGACCGCCGTACCGCACTCCGCCAGCCCGGCCGCGAGCGTCTCCCAGGAGGTGGGGTCGTCCCAGCCGGTGTCGATCAGCACCGGGCCCCGGTCGGTGTCCACCACGTACACCAGCGTGTGGCCGAGAGGATTGTCCGGGATGGGTACCTGAACGGACCGTACGCCCCCGCCGTGATCGAACGTCTCCGCCATCCGGCTCCTCCGCCCCGCCGCCCGCAGCCTCCGACCGTGCCCACTATAACCAGACCTGACGTCACGTCAGATGAGTCGGGCGAAGCTGCCGAGCGGGCCGACCGCCCAGGAGTTGCGTCCCGCTTTCGGCCTATTAGAGTGGACATATCCCATATGAGCGATGAGCGATCTGGGGAGAGCTCATGCAGCGAAGGACCATCAAGAGGGCTGCCGCCCTCAGTTCCGCCCTGGTGGCGACCGGTGTCGCCCTCATGCCGTTGAGCGTCCAGCCGGCGTTCGCGTCCCCTCCTGCAACACACGTGAGTTCCACGAAGGTTGTCCCGGAACAGGACCACTACCGGCAGGGCTTCCGGCAGGGCTTCCGTGACGGCTTCTCCGACGCGCGCTCCGACTGCGACCGCGACGGCTACGGGTCCGGCTACTCGAGAGGCCATGACTCCTCGTGGGCGCACGGTTACGTCGACGGCTACAACCAGGGCTACAACTCGGCCTACAACCGGTACTGCGACTGAGGCCGCGCAACTCCTCGTGATCAGGGCCGCACTGGCGGAGCACCCGCCGGTGCGGCCCCGCCCGGCTTCGGCCATTGCCCCCGATAACTAGAACTGGTATCAGTTCTGAAACCGCGTCAGATGTGCGCGGTGCGGCGGGAGGCAGTCGGCCATGACCGAGCTCGTGGAACACGGACAGCTGTTCATCGGCGGGGAGTTGACCGACCCGCTGGGCCGGGACGTCATCGAGGTGATCTCCCCGCACACCGAGGAGGTCATCGGCCGGGTGCCGCACGCCTCCCGGGAGGACGTGGACCGGGCGGTCGCCGTGGCACGCCGCGCCTTCGACGAGGGCCCCTGGCCGCGCGCCACACCGGCGGAGCGGATCGAGGTCGTCACCCGCATCAAGGACGGGATCGCTGCCCGGCACGAGGAGATTGCCCGCGTGATCTCGTCCGAGAACGGCTCCCCGTACTCCTGGAGCGTCCTCGCCCAGGCGCTGGGCGCGATGATGGTGTGGGACGCGGCGATCCGGGTCGCCCGGGACTTCACCTACGAGGAGCGCCGGGACGGAGCCCTCGGCCCGATCCTGGTCCGCCGCGAGCCGGTCGGCGTCGTCGCCGCCGTCGTCCCCTGGAACGTCCCGCAGTTCGTCGCCGCCGCCAAGCTCGCGCCGGCCCTGCTGACCGGGTGCCCGGTCGTCCTCAAGCCGTCCCCGGAGTCCCCGCTGGACGCCTACCTCCTCGGCGAGATCGCCCGCGAGGCGGGCCTGCCGGAGGGGGTCCTCTCCATCCTCCCCGCCGACCGGGAGGTCAGCGAGTACCTGGTCGGCCACCCCGGCGTCGACAAGGTCTCCTTCACCGGCTCGGTCGCGGCCGGCAGGCGGGTGATGGAGGTCGCCGCCCGCAACCTGACCCGGGTCACCCTGGAGCTGGGCGGCAAGTCGGCGGCGCTGGTGCTGCCGGACGCGGACCTGGGGGCGGCCGTCTCCGGGATCGTCCCGGCGGCCTGGATGAACAACGGCCAGGCGTGCGTGGCCCAGACCCGCATCCTCGTGCCGCGCGCCCGCTACGCCGAGTTCGCCGACGCCTTCGCGCAGGCGGCGAGCGCGCTCAAGGTCGGCGACCCGCTCGACCCGGCCACCCAGGTCGGCCCGCTGGTCGCCCGCCGCCAGCAGCAGCGCAACCTGGACTACATCCGCCTGGGCCAGGAGGAGGGCGCCAAGATCCTCACCGGCGGCGGCCGTCCGGCGGACCTGGACCAGGGCTGGTACGTCGAGCCGACCCTCTTCGGCGACGTCGACAACTCCATGTGCATCGCCCGCGAGGAGATCTTCGGCCCGGTGATCTGCCTCCTCCCCTACGGCGACGAGCGGGAGGCCGTGCGCATCGCCAACGACTCCGACTACGGCCTCTCCGGCAGCGTGTGGACGGCCGACGTCGAGCGCGGCACCGACATCGCCCGGCAGGTCCGCACCGGCACGTACTCCGTCAACACCTTCAGCCTGGACATGCTCGGTCCGTTCGGCGGCTACAAGAAGTCGGGCCTGGGGCGGGAGTTCGGTCCGGAGGGCTACGGCGAGTACCTGGAGCACAAGATGATCCACCTCCCGGCGGGAGCGTGAGAATGGGCGACCGCTGGCACGTCGAGGTCGACCGCTCCGTCTGTATCGGCTCGGCCCAGTGCCTCCACCACGCCCCCGACGGCTTCCGCCTCGACTCGGCCCGCCAGTCCCACCCCGCCGAGCCGGACACGGACGCGAGCGAACGCATCCTGGAAGCGGCGGAGAGCTGCCCGGTGGAAGCCATCACGATCACCCTCCTGGACAGCGGGGAGGCGGTGTTCCCGCCGGAGGAGTAGCGATGCGGCGGCCGCGGGGGCTCCGGTGGCATTCCGACGGGGCGGGGAGCGCGTGCCCTCGTCAGAGGCCGAGCGGCTGGTCGGCGAGACCCACGCTGCCGCGGGCACGGAGCCGGAGCGGGCTGGAGCCGGCAGACCGAGGGGCAGGCCCGACGGGGGCGGCCGTCGACAGCGTGGTGGGAAATTGGTACGAAATGGGGGGTTCCGTCGGCCCTGCCCGGGTCTATGCTGGTATCAGCCTACGAGGCGAGTGAGGGAGTCCAACCGGAGTAGCCGACTCAGGCGAGACGCGCGAGCATCCGCCCGGGCCGACAGCGACGGTGGGGCTGAGAGGCCGGAAAGCAGCAGTCAGGCCGGACGGCGACCCCTAGACCTGATCCGGACCATGCCGGCGAAGGGAACCCGTCTCGTAGGTCTTTCCGCGTCCTGTCGGGCGCTTCCTCCGTGCGCGCGCGGCGGGTCATCCGCGCGGGGGTGCGCGTTCTCCGTGCGCGCGCGGCAGGTCATCCGCGCGGGGCCGGCTCGGTCAGGTCGATCAGGCGGCACACCGTCTCGATGTCGATCTTCACCTGGGCGATGGAGGCGCGGCCGGAGAGCCAGGTGATGAGGGCCGAGTGCCAGGTGTGCTCGATGACCCGGACCGCCGACAGCTGCTCGGCGGTGGGGTTCTCCAGACCCACCGCGTCCAGGATGATCGCCGTGGTCTGCCGGGAGACCTGGTCGACCTCGGGCGAGACGCTGCGGTCGGCGAAGGTGAGGGCGCGGACCATCGCGTCGGCCAGGTGCGGCTCCCGCTGGAGCGCCCGGAAGGCGCGCATCAACGTCTCCGCCACCCGTTCGGCCGCCGTGTCACCCGCAGGCGGCTTCTTCCGCAGGGTGCCGTGCATGTGCTCCAACTGGTCCTGCATGGTGGCGACCAGCAGATGCACCTTGGACGGGAAGTAGCGGTACAGCGTGCCGAGGGCCACCTGGGAGGACTCGGCGACCTCACGCATCTGCACGGCGTCGAACCCGCCCCGGCTGGCCAGCTGGGCGCTGGCGTGCAGGATCCTGCGGCGGCGGGCCTCCTGCCGCTCGGTGAGGGGCGGGGTGGCCGGACGCGACGTACTGGCTTCCGCAGGCATGGGTCCCGTTCCGTGACAGTCGGTGAGGGCGTCTGTAGGGCTCGTGATCAACCAGCATGGCAGGGCCGCGCGCCGTGGCGCGAATCACCTGATCCACTGCTCACAGTGCCCCTACCTGCCGGTAGATTCAGAGCCTCTTGAACGATCAAGTCTGAAACTTGTTCTAGATTAGCGTCCCGTCGTAGTCTCGCGGGAGTGCAGGCAGAAGGGGGCACCGGAGTGACCGCTGAGGCCCGGGAAGCGGGTGCCGACCAGGAACCCGCTGCCGACGGCGGGCGACCGCTCGACATCGCGCTCCTCACCTATAAGGGGAACCCGTTCTGCGGGGGGCAGGGTGTCTACGTACGGCACCTCTCGCGCGAGCTGGCCCGCCTCGGTCACCGGGTGGAGGTCATCGGCTCCCAGCCGTATCCGGTCCTGGACGAGGGCTACCCGAGCCTCACCCTCACCGAGCTGCCCAGCCTCGACCTCTACCGCCAGCCCGACCCCTTCCGCACTCCGAAGCGGGACGAGTACCGGGACTGGGTCGACGCCCTGGAGGTCGCGACCATGTGGACCGGCGGCTTCCCCGAGCCGCTGACCTTCTCGCTGCGCGCCCGCCACCATCTGCGCGCCCGGCGCGGCGAGTTCGACGTCGTCCACGACAACCAGACCCTGGGCTACGGGCTGTTGGGTGACATCGGCGCGCCCCTGGTCACCACCGTCCACCACCCGATCACCGTGGACCGGCAGCTGGAGCTGGACGCGGCCGGCACCTGGCAGCGCCGCTACTCGGTGCGCCGCTGGTACGCCTTCACACGGATGCAGAAGCGCGTCGCCCGCCGGCTGCCCTCGATCCTCACCGTCTCCGGCAGCTCCCGCCAGGAGATCGTGGACCACCTCGGCGTCCGCGACGACCGGATCCATGTTGTCCACATCGGCGCCGACACCGACCTGTTCGCGCCGAATCCCGCCGTCCCCGAGGTACCGGGCCGGATCGTCACCACCTCCAGTGCGGACGTGCCGCTCAAGGGCCTGGTGTTCCTCGTGGAGGCACTCGCCAAGGTGCGCGCCGAGCACCCGGCCGCCCACCTCGTCGTCGTCGGCAAGCGGCCCCAGGAGGGCCCGGTCGCGCAGGCGATCGAGCGGTACGGCCTCGAAGGCGCCGTCGACTTCGTCAAGGGCATCTCCGACGCCGAACTGGTCGACCTGATCCGCTCCGCCGAGGTGGCCTGCGTGCCCTCCCTCTACGAGGGCTTCTCGCTGCCCGCCGCCGAGGCCATGGCCACCGGCACCCCGCTGGTCGCCACCACCGGCGGCGCCATCCCCGAGGTCGCCGGCCGTGACGGCGAGACCTGTCTGGCCGTACCGCCCGGCGACGCGGGCGCGCTGGCCGCCGGCCTGAGCCGGCTGCTGGGCGACCCGGAGCTGCGCGCGCGGCTCGGCCGGGCCGGCCGCGCGCGGGTGCTGGACAAGTTCACCTGGGCCCGCGCCGCGGAGGGAACGGTGGCCCACTACCGCGAGGCCATCGCCCGCTCCGCGGGCCCCCACCGCGCCAAGGCCCCGTCACCGGGCCGCCCCCCGGCCCGGACCCCCAGCCGCTCCGCGGCCCCGGCAAGTGTTGCAGGCGTCTCCTCCGAAAGCAGGGCCACGTGCTGACCGTCGACTTCTCCCGGTTCCCGCTCGCCCCGGGCGACCGCGTCCTGGACCTCGGTTGCGGAGCCGGCCGGCACGCCTTCGAGTGCTACCGGCGCGGCGCCCAGGTGGTGGCCCTGGACCAGAACGCCGAGGAGATCCGCGAGGTCGCCAAGTGGTTCGCGGCGATGAAGGAGGCGGGGGAGGCGCCCGAGGGTGCCACGGCCACCGCCATGGAGGGCGACGCCCTCGCCCTGCCGTTCCCGGACGAGTCCTTCGACGTCGTCATCATCTCCGAGGTGATGGAGCACATCCCCGACGACAAGGGCGTGCTGGCGGAGATGGTCCGCGTGCTCAAGCCGGGCGGGCGCATCGCGATCACCGTGCCGCGCTACGGCCCCGAGAAGGTCTGCTGGGCGCTGTCCGACGCCTACCACGAGGTCGAGGGCGGCCACATCCGCATCTACAAGGCCGACGAGCTGGTCGCGAAGGTCCGTGAGGCGGGCCTGAAGCCGTACGGCAGCCACCACGCGCACGCCCTGCACTCGCCGTACTGGTGGCTGAAGTGCGCGTTCGGCGTCGACAACGACAAGGCCCTGCCGGTGCGGGCGTACCACAAGCTGCTGGTCTGGGACATCATGAAGAAGCCGCTCGCCACCCGGGTCGCCGAGCAGGCGCTGAACCCGCTGATCGGCAAGAGCTTCGTGGTCTACGCGACCAAGCCGCACCTGCCCCGTGTCTGCGACGAGGTGGCCGCCAAGTGACCACCCCCCGGACAGAACACCTCGTCCTGCCCGGGGTCCTCACCGCCGAGCAGGCCGCCGCGACCGTCACCGGCATCCTCGCCGTGCAGCGGGAGGACGGCGCGATCCCGTGGTTCCGCGGACACCACCTGGACCCCTGGGACCACACCGAGGCCGCCATGGCCCTGGACGCGGCCGGCGAACACGAGGCCGCCGAACGCGCCTACACCTGGCTCGCCCGGCACCAGAACGAGGACGGCTCCTGGTACGCCGCCTACGCCGACGGCGCCCACGACGACGTCACCGACCGCGCCCGCGAGTCCAACTTCGTCGCCTACATAGCCGTCGGCGTCTGGCACCACTACCTGTCCACGGGCGACGACATGTTCCTGGACCGCATGTGGCCGACCGTTTACGCGGCCGTCGAATGGGTGCTGCGGCTGCAACAGCCCGGCGGGCAGATCGGCTGGCGCCGCGAGGACGACGGCGCGCCCACCGCCGACGCCCTGCTGACCGGCAGCTCCTCCGTGCACCACGCGCTGCGCTGTGCCCTCGCCATCGCCGAGCAGCGCGAAGAGCCGCAGCCGGACTGGGAGTTGGCCGCGGGAGCGCTGCGCCATGCGATCCGCCGGCACCCCGAGCGCTTCCTCGACAAGGACCGTTACTCGATGGACTGGTACTACCCGGTCCTCGGCGGCGCCCTGACCGGCACCGAGGCCAAGGCCCGCATCGAGGAGTCCTGGGACCGGTTCGTCGTCCCCGGCCTCGGTGTGCGCTGCGTGGTCCCCAACCCCTGGGTGACCGGCGGCGAGTCCGCCGAACTCGCCCTCGCCCTGTGGGCGGTGGGCGAGTCCGACCGGGCACTGGAGATCCTCCAGTCCATCCAGCACCTGCGCGACCCCGCGACCGGCCTGTACTGGACGGGCTACGTCTTCGAGGACGACGCGATCTGGCCCCGCGAGCTGACCACCTGGACGGCGGGCTCCCTGCTCCTGGCCGTGGCCGCGCTGGGCGGCCACGAGGCCACCTGCGCGGTGTTCGGCGGCGACCGCCTGCCGACCGGCCTCGACCCGGACTGCTGCGCCTAGGGTCTTTCGTCTGGACCAGGCCGTGAGCCCGGCATGATCCAGACGAGAGGCGCCGGCCCACGGCGTTCCACGGCGCGCGGACACCGCCGCGCGCCGTGGGAGTCAGTGCCGGTGCATCCGGTTGGCGATGGCGTGGCCGACGAACAGGTAGACCACGGCGGCGAGGCCGTAGCCGGCGACCACCCGGGCCCATGCCTCGTCGAAGGTGAACAGATCGTGCGACCAGCCGGCCAGCCAGGAGGCCGCGTCATGGACGAACTGGACCAGGCTGTTCGCCCGGTTCGCGTCCAGCAGGTACATCAGAATCCACAGGCCCAGTATGAGGGCCATGATGTCGGCGACGACCGCGATGACCGTCCCCGCCTGATTCGCTCCCGTGCGATATCGAGACATGTTCTTCGGATTGCCGTTTCCGGCGCGGTGAAACGGGGCCGGGCACCCGGACGGCGTCCCCCGAGTGGCGCACCCCGCCGCCTCGGGTGAGGCTGCCGGAGGAAACAGACCGCTCGGGGAGGACACGTCCGGAGGACCACGTGCCCATACCGATCCGGCGCCTCTTCGTGGCGCTCACCCTGTGCTGTGCCCTGGTGGCCGGTGCCACCGCCTGTGGCAGCGAGAAGAGCAGTACGAAGCAATCCGCGGCGGCGCAAGCCGTGCCGGCGGCCGACTCACCCACCTCGACCCCGACCGCGTCCGCCGAACACCAGAAGCTCGCCAAGACCCGGTTCGTGGCGAACGCGGGCCTCGCCGCCGGCGCGACCTACCAGTGGATCGTCAAGCCCTGGAAGGCCGGCAAGTTCAAGAAGGGCGCCAAGGGCCGCAAGCTGGCCCTGGTCAAGGCCGGCCTCGCCGGCGCCTTCGCATACAACCGGCTCAAGGCGGCCCAGAAGAACGCCCAGGGCGATCCGCTGCTGTCCAAGGCCATCGCGCCGCTCAGCGCGGGCATCGACGCCCTGAAGAACCTGCCGTCCAAGCTCCGCAAGGGTGATGAGAATTCCGCGGGCTCCTTCGACGACATCATCAACCAGGTGAAGGGCGCGGGTCAGGACGCCGGTGCCCCGGTCAAGAACCAGGTGCCCTCGGCCTCCCAGCTCTCCAAGGGCTAGGAGTTCAGCTCCGCCAGCACCCTGAGCGTGTGCGGGTCCGGTGACAGAGCCAGCAGGTCCGTCACCGGGCCCGCCCGCCACGACTCCAGCCGCGCGGCGATGCGTTCGCGCGGGCCGACCAGGGAGATCTCGTCAGCGAAGGCGTCGGGGACGGCCAGCACGGCTTCCTCCCGGCGCCCGGCCAGGAACAGCTCCTGGACGCGGCGGGCCTCCCGCTCGTAGCCCATGCGGCCCATCAGGTCGGCGTGGAAGTTGCGGGCCGCGTGCCCCATCCCGCCGATGTAGAAGCCGAGCATGGCCTTGACGGGCAGCAGCCCCTCGGCCACGTCGTCACACACCTTCACCCGGGCCATCGGAGCCACCAGGAATCCCTCGGGCAACTCCCGCAGCACGTCCCCGTACACCTCTGGCCGGCTCGGCGCCCAGTACAGCGGCAGCCAGCCGTCGGCGATGCGGGTGGTCTGGGCGACGTTCTTCGGTCCCTCGGCACCGAGCAGGACGGGGAGGTCGCGGCGCAGCGGATGGGTGATCGGCTTCAGCGGCCTGCCGAGGCCGGTGCCGTCCGGCCCCCGGTAGGGGAGGGGATGGAACCGCCCGTCCACCGTGACCGGCCCGTCCCGGCGCAGCACCTGCCGTACGACGTCCACGTACTCCCGGGTCGCGGTCAGCGGCGACTTCGGGAACGGGCGGCCGTACCAGCCCTCCACCACCTGTGGCCCGGAGAGCCCGAGCCCGAGCAGCACGCGTCCGCCGGAGAGGTGGTCCAGGGTGAGCGCGTGCATCGCGGTGGCGGCCGGTGACCGCGCGGCCATCTGGGCGACCGCCGTCCCCAGCTTGATCGTCGATGTCCGCGCGGCGATCCAGGTCAGCGCGGTGAAGGCGTCCGAGCCCCAGGACTCGGCCGTCCACACCGAGTCGTAGCCGAGCCGTTCCGCCTCCCGGGCGAGCGGCACATGACCGGCGTCCGGGCCGCGTCCCCAGTAGCCGAGAGCGAGACCGAGCCGCATGCGCCTGCCTCCTGACGTTCCGTCAGATACCAGCCGGGAGGCGACTGTACGACAACGGCCCCCCGCCCGGAAGGGCGAGGGGCCGGTACGGCGGTGTGCGGGGCTCAGCCGCGCTGGATGCCGGAGGTGTCCTGGAGCACGCCACGGCGGCCGTCCTGGGTCTGCGCGACCAGCGCGGCACCGCGCTGCTCGACGGCCAGGTACCAGGTACCCGGCGCCAGTTCGGCGATCGGGGTCGGTGCGCCGTCCTCCCCGAACAGCTGGCGCGGCACCGGCACGGCGAACCAGAACGGGGAGAAGTCCCCGGCCGGAGGCTGCGCCGCCGGGGCGGCCTGCGCCGGAGCCCCCGGGCCGGCCGGCTGCGGCTGACCGAACGGCTGACCCGGCTGCGGCTGGGCGCCGTACGGCTGCTGGGGCTGGGCACCGGGGTAGCCGTAACCACCGGGCGGCTGGGCGCCGTAGGGCTGCGGGGCGGCCGGCTTGGCGGCCGGCACCAGCGAGCCCTGGAGCGCGGGCAGCAGGGGCGTGGCGATGGCGGCGGCGGCCAGCAGCAGCGCGGCGATGAGACCCAGGATCAGACCGGACCCGGCACCGACGTGGAACTGGTCGAACTGGTCGAAGGCGCCCAGCGGGTCGATGATCGTCCAGAACGACGTCCACGCGGCGAAGAGCGTCAGGGCGACGCCGATCTGTCCGAGCTCCAGGCCGGCGACCTTGCGGGGCTGCGGGAGGGCGCGAGCGAGGACGATCAGGACCGCGCCGACGATGCCACCGACGTACATGCTCATCACCAGGCCCAGGTTGTCCCAGGCGTTGGGGATGTCATTGCCGTCGCTGTCGAACGTGCTGAGGAACGACGCGATGAACAGCACCACCGCTGCTCCGATCACCACGCCGTCGCCTCTAGTGAGGGAGCGGATATTCACTTCAGGTCCTTCGTAGGTCGTCTCGTCGTCGGTAGACACTACCGTCCGCAAGATCCGGCTGTCCGGCCGGTTCCGCCCGCCGGTCAGGACCCGCGCAGGAAACTCACGATTCCCTCAGAGATCCCCTGCGCGGCCTGCTGCCGCCAGGCGCCGCTGGTGAGCAGTGCCGCGTCCTTGCTATCGCGCATGTTGCCGCACTCGATGAACACCTTGGGAACCGTTGACAGATTGAGACCACCCAGGTCCGTCCGCGTGACGAGACCGGTACCTTCGCCAAGGTAGTTGGAGGGCGGCTCGCCGGTCTCGCGGAGGAAGTTGCCCGCGATCCGCACCCCGAGGTCGTGGGAGGGTCCGACGATGGCACGGGTGTCGGCGGCACCGGCGTGCACGGACCCCGGCAGGATGACGTGGAAGCCGCGGTTGCCGGCGGCGGAGCCGTCGGCGTGCAGGGAGATCGCCGCGTCCGCGTGCGCGGTGTTCCCGATCCGGGCCCGCTCGTCCACGCACGGCCCCCAGGCCGGGCTGTCGCCGTCATGGGTCAGCTTCACCGTGGCGCCCTGCCGTTCCAGCAGCGTTCGCAGCCGGTGCGCGAGGTCGAGGCTGAACCGCGCCTCGGTGTAACCGTCGTTGGTGGACGTCCCGGTGGTGTCGCACTCCTTGCGGTTCGTTCCGATGTCCACCGGGCGGTTGATCTCGGCGGTGTGCCGGAAGTTCCCGGGATTGTGCCCGGGGTCGACGACGACGACCTTTCCCTCGAGCGGGCCGGAGGAGCCCGGCCGGCCGGAGGGCGCGGTGGACGGCTTGCCGTCGTCGCCCGGGGAGGAGGCCGGGTCCGCCGGGGCGGAGGACGCCGCGGAGATGCGCGGGGCCGGCGCGGGGGAGGCCGTGCGGTCCTCGCCGCCCGGCCCGCTGCCGCCCACCGCCTCGTACACCATCCAGCCGAGCAGCGCACCGGGCACCAGTGCGGCGAGCGCGATGGTCAGCGGGCCGCGCCGGGGCCGGCGGGGCTGCGGAGGATCGAAGTCCGGGCCTGTGTACGACACGTCTGCGACTCTAACCGGGGCCTCAGATCCCCGCCCCCGTTCGCCGCAGGACACGCAGCGAGCCGGTCGCCGAGACCTCCGTGAACGCCCCGGAGCCGAGGGCCCGCAGGTACACGCGGTACGGCGCCTGGCCCGTGAACTCGTCCTCGGGGTGTGGGAAGACGTCGTGGATGACCAGCAGGCCGCCCTCGGCGACGTGCGGCGCCCAGCCCTCGTAGTCGGCGCCGGCGTGCTCGTCGGTGTGGCCGCCGTCGACGAAGACGAAGCCGAGCGGGGAGTTCCAGATCTTCGCGATCTGCGGGGAGCGCCCGACGACGGCGACCACGTGCTCCTCCAGGCCGGCCTTGAACAGCGTGCGGCGGAAGGCCGGGAGCGTGTCCATGAGGCCGATCTCCGGGTCGACCGTCTCCGGGTCGTGGTAGTCCCAGCCGGGCTGCTGCTCCTCGCTGCCCCGGTGGTGGTCGACGGTGAGCGCCGTGACCCCGGCCGCGCGGGCCGCGTCGGCGAGCAGGACCGTGGAGCGCCCGCAGTACGTACCGACCTCCAGCAGCGGCAGCCCCAGCCGTCCGGCCGCCACCGCCGCCGCGTACAGCGCCAGCCCCTCGTCCACGGGCATGAACCCCTTCGCCGCCTCGAACGCGGCCAGGATCTCGGGCTTGGGGGCTGGGGCGGGCATGGGGCGCCTTCCGGTCGTACGGCTGTTGCGGACGCCCATGCTGCCGCACCCCCGGTCACCGGGGTGACCGGGGGTGCGGCAACGCCCGAAGGGGCGCGGGGCCGTATCCGGTGTGCGGCCGCGCCGCCTGGCCGCGACCGGCCACGGCGGGCCCGCAGCCGCCGGCCGGCCGGCGGGCGCTAGGGGTAACGCACCGCCCCCCTGGCGCCCGCCGGCCGGCCGGTTCCCCCGGGCGCTAGGGGTAACGCACCGCGGCCCTGGCGGACTTCCCGCACACCGACGACCACCACCGCTGCCACACCGCACGCGGCGGCCACCCGCCGATCAGCCGCGTCAACAACGCTCCAGGTCGATACAGCTAGGCGCGCACGGTCTCCCCGGGCAGCGGAAGGTCCACGTCCACCGTCCGCTCGTCACCCGAATGCGTCGCCGACGAGGCGAGCGGCCCGTGGCCCGAGGCCCGCGCGGCGAGCACGTACGCGCCCCGTGCCGGAACGGCGAGCGCGTAGGCGCCGTCCTCGTCGGAGACGGTCGCGCCCGCCTGACGGCCCCGCCGGTCTATCAGGGTGACCTTGGCCCGGGCCACCGGAGCGCCGTCGGCGCCGAGGACCCGGCCGCGGAAGCCGCGCAGCACCTCCTCGGCCCGCTCCAGCACCGCGTCCTCCTCGCTGCTCGCCCGCAGCTGCGTGTGCTGCTGGGCCGGGCGGCCGGCCTTGGGCAGGAAGAGCGCGAGCAGCAGGCCGACGGCCACCGCGGCCGTGGCGATCAGGAAGGACACCCGGAAGCCGTGCATGGTCGGGATCGCGACGCCGCCCACGTCGTTCGCGGTGTTGGCCAGCACCATGCCGATGACGGCGCTCGACACCGACGTGCCGATGGACCGCATCAGGGTGTTCAGGCCGTTGGCCGCGCCGGTCTCCGAGGCCGGGACCGCGCCGACGATCAGCGCGGGCAGCGAGGAGTAGGCGAGGCCGATGCCGGCGCCGAGGATCACGGACGTGACGACCGTCTGCCAGGCCGCGTCCATCAGGCCGAGGCCGCCGCCGTAGCCGACCGCGATGATCAGCAGGCCGATGATCAGGGTGACCTTGGGGCCGTAGCGGGCCGACAGGCGGGCGTACACCGGCGCCGTGAACATCATCGTCAGGCCCAGCGGGGCCACGCACAGGCCCGCGACGACCATCGACCGGCCGAGGCCGTATCCGGTCGCGGCGGGCAGCTGGAGCAACTGGGGCAGGACGAGCGAGACGACGTAGAACGCCACGCCGACCATGATCGACGCGAGGTTGGTGAAGAGGACGGCCGGACGGGCGGTGGTGCGCAGGTCGACCAGGGGTGCCTGGACGCGCAGCTCGAACAGCCCCCACAGGAGGAGCACGGCGACGGACGCGGCGAACAGACCGAGCGTGGTGCCGGAGGACCAGCCCCAGTCGCTGCCCTTGGTGATGGGCAGCAGGAGCAGCACCAGACCGGTGGACAGGCCGAGTGCGCCGGGCAGGTCGAAGGAGCCCTCGGCGCGCATCGGCGACTCGGGGACGACGAGCAGGGTGAGCAGGATGGCGAGCACGCCGAGGCCGGCGGCGCCGTAGAACAGGGCGTGCCAGTTCGTGTGCTGGGCGACCAGGGCCGCGGCGGGCAGGGCGAGGCCGCCGCCGACGCCGATCGAGGAGCTCATCAGGGCCATGGCTGAGCCGAGCCGCTCGCGCGGCAGCATGTCCCGCATCAGGCCGATGCCCAGCGGGATCGCGCCCATGGCGAAGCCCTGCAGGGTCCGGCCCACGATCATGGTGAGGAGCTGGCTGGTGAGCGCGCTGACCAGGGCACCACCCACCATCACGGCGAGACTCAGGATGAGCATGCGCCGCTTGCCGTAGAGGTCGCCGAGCCGGCCCATGATCGGGGTGGCCACGGCGCCCGACAGCAGGGTCGAGGTGAGGACCCAGGTGGCGTTGCTCGGGGCGGTGTCCAGCAGCTGCGGCAGGTCCTTGATGACCGGCACGAGCAGCGTCTGCATCACCGCGACGACGATGCCCGCGAAGGCGAGCACCGGGACCACCGCGCCGCCCGCTGTGCGGGTGGGCTGTTCGGTCGTCGTGTCTGTCATGGAGTGAGGCCTTCCGCGTGTCATAAGTGCCGGGTAAACCTCGTATGCACAGGCAACTATTCCGTTGCTTCGGGCCTCTAATGAATCCTTGACCCATCCATGGGTTTCTGATGCGGCGTCAGGAGCCTGGCGCCTTGGTGGAACACGTTCTAATCTGACGGGCCATGAAGTCCTATGTGGCCGGGGTCGGAATGACCAGGTTCGAGAAGCCCGAGACGCGTGAATGGCAGTACTGGGACATGGTGCGGGAGGCGGGCGGTGCGGCGCTCGCCGACGCCGGGATCGCGTACGAGGATGTGGAACAGGTTCCCATCGGCTACTGCTTCCAGCCCTCCACCGCCGGTCAGCGCGCCGTCTACGAACTCGGCCTGACCGGCGTCCCCGTCTACAACGTCAACAACAACTGCGCGACCGGTGCCACCGCCCTGATGCTGGCCCGCCAGCTCGTCGAGGGCGGCGCCTGCGACTGCGTGCTGGCGCTGGGCTTCGAGAGGATGAAGAAGGGCGCGCTCGGCGGCGGGGCCGGCGGAGGGGACTTCGCCGCGTCCCCCGTCGCCCGGCACTACGGGATCATGGCCGCCCGGCACGGCTTCGCGGCGGCCCCGCCGACCGCGCAGATCTTCGCCGCCGCCGCCCGCGAGCACATGGAGAAGTACGGCACCACCGAGGCGCAGCTCGCCGCGGTCGCCGCCAAGAACCACCGGCACTCCGCGCACAACCCCTACGCCCAGTTCCGGGACGTGTACGACGTCGAGGACATCCTCGCCGCACGCACGGTGCACCACCCGCTCACCAAGCTCCAGTGCTCGCCCACCTCGGACGGCGCCGCGGCGGCCGTGGTCGTCTCGGAGCGGTTCGCGCAGCAGCGGTCCCTGACCGGTCTGGCCGAGATCGCCGGACAGGCCATGACCACCGACACCGAGGAGTCCTTCGCCTCCGGCTCCTGCGTCGACGTCGTGGGACAGCCGCTGTCCCGGGCGGCGGCCCGGCAGGCGTACGAGCGGGCCGGGCTCGGCGTCGAGGACGTCGACGTGATCGAGCTGCACGACTGCTTCTCCGTCAACGAGCTGCTGACGTACGAGGCGCTCGGCATGTGCGCGCCGGGGGAGTCGGGCGGGCTGGCCGAGTCGGGTGCGACGACGTACGGCGGCCGGTGGGTGGTGAACCCGTCCGGCGGGCTGATCTCCAAGGGCCATCCGCTGGGCGCGACCGGGCTGGCGCAGACCGCCGAGCTGGTGTGGCAGCTGCGCGGCGAGGCGGGGGAGCGGCAGGTGCCGGGCGCCCGGGTGGGGCTCGCGCACAACATCGGCCTGGGTGGCGCGGCGGTGGTGACGGTGCTGCGGGCGGTGTAGCCGAACCCGAGGACCCGAGGACTCGAGGACCCGAGGACTCGAGCACCCGAGGACCGAGGACCGAGCACCCCAGGAGAAGAATCTGTCGGGTTCCGCCGATCGAGGCAACGGTCCGGGTGCCTCATGGCCTCCTTCAGACATCTAGGAGGTGCCCATGGGGGACGGGAAGCAGACTCGGAACGAGGAGTTCCAGAGCTTCGTGGTCGGCCGCTGGCCGCGGCTGATGCGTACGGCATTTCTCCTCACGGGGGAGCAGCACGCGGCCGAGGACCTGGTCCAGTCGACGCTCGAACAGGTCTATGTGGCCTGGCGCCGGGTAGGTGCGGCCGACGATCCGGAGGCGTACGTACGGCGCGTGATGATCAACGCGCATGCGCGCAGACATCGCAGGAAGCTCCGGGAGTTCCTGGCGCCGAAGGACGACTCCGGCCTGGTGCGCGAGAGGGCCGACACGGGCGACCGGATCGCCCAGGCCGATGACCGCGGTGCCCTGCTGACGGCGCTCGCGCAACTGCCACCGCGCCAGCGGGCGGCGGTCGTCCTGCGCTACTGGGAGGACCTGACGGAGACCCAGGCGGCGGAGGCCATGGGCTGCTCGGTCGGCACGGTGAAGAGCAACACGGCCAAGGGGATCGCGAAACTCCGCGCCATACCGGAACTGGCGGAGACGGTGACGCACGGAGGGCGGAAGTGATGAGCGGGGACCGGGAGAACCACGACATGACGCAGACGGACATCGCGCTCCTGCTCGCGCACGCGGCGGACGAGGCCGAGATCGGTATAGCCCCGGTCCAGGCCGTCGTGCGCGGCGGCCGGCGCCGGCGGGCGCGGCGCTGGGCGGTGGCGGCGGCCACGACCCTGGTGCTGGCGGGGTCCACGGGGGTGACGCTGGCGTTTGCCGGGCTGCCCGGGGAGCACGGGGACCGGGTGGCGCCGATGGCGCCCGGACCGGCGTCCGCCGAGGAGCGGCATGTGTACGACCCGCAGCAGACGGAGCTGGCGCGGGGGACCGAGCACGGCAAGGAGTGGGAGGTCCGGGTCCAGGTGTGGGGCGCGCCGCGTGACGCGCGGGAGGCGGACCGGCAGTTCGACGCCATGCGGCGAATGGGTCTGGGGCCGGCGGTGGACAAGGCCGCCGACCTGGTCGGCAAGACGTCGTTCTTCTCCGTCCGGTCCTACGGCGACGACCATCCTGTGGTGGTCATGTTCGACACGACCAAGCGGATCGACCGTCTCTCGGGCACCGATCTCCAGGCAGCCGCCGTCAACCTGGAGGAGGCCGACGCCAAGGGCCCCTTCCGGCTGGTGGTCGGTCATGTGGCGAAGACCGCCCGGGAGGTCACCTGCCGCTGGAAGGACGGCAGATCCACCGTGGCCGTGCCGGAGGGCCGCGCGCCCGCCGCCCACCACGGCAGCTCGCTGATCCGCCCGGTGGCCGGCTACCCGGGAGGGAACTGGTTCGTGTGCGTCGCCCCGGAAGGGACGGCCCTCAAGGAGGCCGAGGTGACGAAGTGACCCGCCGCGGGGGCGGCCCCGCTCACAGCCACCCCTGCTGACGGGCCTCCCGCACCGCCTCGGCCCGGTTGCGGGTGCCGGTCTTGCCGATCGCCGAGGAGAGGTAGTTGCGGACGGTGGACTCGGACAGATGGAGCCTGCCGGCGATGTCGGCGACGGTCGCCCCGTCCACCGACGCCTTCAGCACCTCGCACTCCCGGGCCGTCAGCGGATTCGGCCCGGCACTGAGCGCGGCGGCGGCCAGCGCCGGGTCGACGACGGTCTCGCCGGTGAGCACACGCCGGATCGCCGCGGCCAGTTCCTCCACCGGTCCGTCCTTGACGAGGAAGCCGGCCGCACCTGCCTCCATGGCCCGGCGCAGATAGCCCGGCCGGCCGAAGGTGGTGAGGATCAGCACCCGGCAGTAGGGCGCCTGGACGCGCAGCTCGGCCGCGGCGTCCAGTCCGCTCCTGCCCGGCAGTTCGATGTCCAGCAGGGCCACGTCCGGCCGGTGCGCGAGCACGGCGTCCACGATGCCGTCCCCCGAGCCCAGCTGGGCCACGACCTCGATGTCCTCCTCCATGCCGAGTAACAGGGCGAGGGCGCCGCGCATCATGCCCTGGTCCTCGGCGAGCAGTACCCGGATGCACTTGGCGGGCCGACGGCCCCGGGACATCTCGTTCATGGCCTCAGATTACGGCGGCGACCGCGCGCGCCACCTCCGGCCGGCCCCGGATCCGGCAGGGCTTCCGGCTGACGCTCACCGCGCCGACACCCGTCGGTCAAAGACTCGGCATGGCCCGGTGCGGCGGGGCGTGACGGTTTCTTACGGCGCCCGAACAATCGCGTCCGCCCTTCGAGATCTCGAGACTTCGAGAAAACCCTGGACCGTCCGCCGCGGTCCCGCCTGCGGCTCCTGCGGCTCCTGCGGCTCCTGCGGCCCCTTCGAGTCCTGCGGCTCCTGCGGCTCCTGCGGCCCCTTCGAGTCCTGCGGCTCCTGCGGCTCCTGCGGCTCCTGCGGCCCCTTCGAGTCCTGCGGCTCCTGCGCTGCGCCACACCCGGGCGGCGGCTCCCTCGCGTCCTGGCCGAACGACGTCAGCTGGGCGGTCAGCGCGCCCTGGGTGCCGTAGTCGCCGCTGCCCGCTCGTCGACGCCGACCGGAAGGTCGGCGGTGACCGGAAGGTCGGCGGTGACCGTGAAGCCGCCGCGTGGCGCCGGGCCGGCCGTGAGGGAGCCGCCCGCGGCCGCGAGGCGCTCGGTCAGCCCCTTCAGCCCGGTGCCGCCGACGCCCCCGCGGGCGCCCGTGCCGGTTGCCGTGCCGTCGTCCGCGACCGTCAGCCGGACCCGTTCGGCGAATCCCTCCACGGTGATCTCGCAGCGGCTCGCGCGGCTGTGCCGGACCACGTTGGTGACCGACTCGCGCACCACCCAGCCGAGCAGCGCCTCGGTCTGCGGGTCGAGCGGCGTCCCGGACTGGCGGAACACCGGTTCCACGCTCGCCGCGGACAGCGCCGACCGGGCCCGGGTCAGCTCGGTGGCCAGGCTGCCCTCGCGGTAGCCGGTCACCGCCTCGCGGATCTCGGTGAGCGCCTGCCGGCCCACCGACTCGATGTCCGAGATCTGGGCCAGCGCCGCGTCCATGTCGCGCGGGGCCAGCCGGCGGGCCGCCTCCGACTTCACCACGACCACGGACAGCGTGTGCCCCAGCAGGTCGTGCAGGTCGCGGGAGAACCGCAGCCGCTCCTTCTCCACCGCGCGCCGGGCCAGCTCCTCGCGGGCGGCCCGCAGTTCCCGGACGGCCTCGGACAGGCCGAGGATCGCGGCGGTCACCATGCTGGACAGGAAGGTGGCGTAGGCGATGTTCGATGCGTCGTCCCAGCCGCCGCGCACCCAGGAGACGGCCCCCGCGTAAGCCGTGAGCAGCAGGCCGACACGGCCCAGCCACGGCCCGCGCAGGGTGGCACCGGCGGCGAGGCCCAGCAGCGGGAAGAACATCAGCCAGTTGCCGCCGTACCCGAGGGCGAGTCCCGTCGTCACCAGGCCGAGCAGGCCCAGCGCCACCCGGGTGGACACCGACCCGCGCTTGGCCCGGTCGAAGGAGCGGAAGGTGACGTAGATGTACAGGGAGTTGAAGACGAGCAGGCCCAGACCACCGACCCACGGGTTCGGGGTCCGGCCCTGGAGCAGGTTGGAGAAGGACCCCAGGCCCATCAGCAGCCAGGGCAGCAGGGCGAAGCCGGTCGGGGGCGGCCCCGGATGGTCGACGTCCGCGAACCCGTGCTTCCCCCCGGCGGCCCGCCGCGCGGCCTTGAAACGCTCGTGCTCCGCCTTCCACTCGCGCCGTGCCGCCTGCCAGTTCCGCACCTGGCACCGAAGTCTGTCTCGCCCCGTCATGTCCTTGTCTCCCCCGATCAGCCGGTCTCCGCCCCGCGGCGGTTCGACCGCGCAGCGTACGAACCGAACATTACGGAGCCGGACCCCCGCTCCGGCAGATGCGCATGTACGGATCCGGGCAGTACGAATGTCACGGGTGCCGTCCTCGGCTGACGCGGCGTCAGGAGCCTTCACAACTGCGGAGTGCTCGGCTATACAGAGGGCGCCGGACTGGAACGCGTTCTAGAACGGCCCGCAGCGACCCCGGTGCGGCCGACGGTGCGGACGTCCGCGCCGGGGTCTTTCGCCGTCACTGTTTCAGGAGCCCCATGCCCATCGACGCAGCGAAGGCCCTCGCGGCCGAACCCCGGACCGGCGAGATCACCTGGACCCACAAGGACGTGCTGCTCTACCACCTCGGCATCGGAGCCGGCCGGCCCGCCACCGACCCCGACGAGCTGCGCTACACGCTGGAGTCCCGGCTGCACGTCCTGCCGAGCTTCGCCACCGTCGCGGGCAACGGCTCGCCCGGAGTGATCAGCGGGCTGTCCATGCCGGGGGTCGAGGTCGACCTGGCGCGCGTCCTGCACGGCGGGCAGACCCTCCGCCTCCACCGCCCCATCCCGGCGGCGGGCACCGCCACCGCCACCGGCCGCATCGCCGCCGTGTACGACAAGGGCAAGGCGGCCGTCCTGGTCATGCGCACCGAGGTCGCCGACGCCGAGGGCCCGCTGTGGACCAACGACGCCCAGATCTTCGTACGGGGGGAGGGCGGCTGGGGCGGCGACCGCGGCCCCAGCCGCGCCACCGACCCGCCCACCGGCGATCCCGACCGGACCGTCGAGTGCCCGGTCGACGAGGACCAGGCCCTGCTCTACCGGCTCTCCGGCGACTGGAACCCACTGCACGCCGACCCCGACTTCGCCAAGCGCGCCGGCTTCGAACGGCCCATCCTGCACGGGCTGTGCACCTACGGCATCACGCTCAAGGCGGTCGTGGACACCCTGCTCGGCGGTGACGTGACCCGGGTCCGCGGCTACGGCACCCGGTTCGCCGGGGTCGTGTACCCGGGGGAGACCCTGCGCGTGTGCATGTGGCGCGAGCAGGGGCGGGTGCGGGTCACGGTGAGTGCCGTGGAGCGGGACGACGCTCCGGTGCTCGCCGACACCGTCGTTCAGCACTCCTGACAGCACGCCGGAAACAGCCTCCGAGGGGAGCCGCACCATGCGCGCAGCCGTACTGCACGAGACCGGTCAGGAAAAGCTGGAGGTCCTCGACGACGTCGAGGCGGTGGGCTTCGGCCCCGGCAAGGTCAGGATCCGGGTACGCGCCACCGGCCTGTGCCACTCCGACCTGTCCGCGATGAGCGGGGTGCTGCCCCAGCCGGCCCCCTTCGTGCCCGGCCACGAGGGTGCCGGTGAGATCCTCGAAGTCGGGGACGGCGTACGGCACGTGAAACCCGGTGACCGGGTCGTCCTGTGCTGGCTGCCGGCCTGCGGGGCCTGTCCGGCCTGCACCCGCGGGCAGACCCAGCTGTGCCTGGCCGGATTCATGAACGCGGGCACCCCCAACTTCCGGCGCACCCGCGGCGACCTCTTCGGCTTCGCGGGCACCGGCACCTTCGCCGAGGAGGTGGTGGTCGACGCGGGCTGCGCCGTGCCCCTCCCCGAGGACGTGCCCTTCGACATCGCCGCGCTGATCGGCTGCGGGGTGACCACCGGTCTCGGTGCCGCCCTCAACACCGCTGACGTGGCGCCCGGTTCCTCGGTCGCCGTGATCGGCTGCGGGGGCGTCGGCATCTCGGCCGTCCAAGGGGCGCGGCTGAAGGGCGCCGCCGAGATCGTGGCCGTGGACCCGGTGGCCTCCCGGCGCGAGTCCGCCCTGAAGTTCGGTGCCACCAAGGCCGTCTCACCGGAGGAACTGGCCGACGCCAGGCAGCAGGTCACCGGCGGTGAGGGCTTCGACTACGTCTTCGAGGTCGTCGGCAGGTCCGCCACCGCCCGCACCGCCTACGAGAACACCCGGCGCGGCGGCACCCTCGTCGTGGTCGGCGCCGGCGCCATGGACGACTTCCTCCGGCTCAACATGTTCGAGCTGTTCTTCGACGAGAAGCGGATCCTGCCGTCCATGTACGGCGGCGGCGACATACTGCGCTCCTACGAGCGCACGATCGCCCTGTGGCGGGCCGGCCGGGTCGACCTGGCCGGCCTGATCACCCACCAGGTGCCGCTCGCGGAGATCAACGACGCGCTGGACCAGATGCGCACCGGGACCGCCCTGCGTACCTGCATCGAGATCTGAGGACGGGCCCATGTCACTGCCACTGGAGGGACTCTCCGCGATCGTCACCGGCGCCGGACGCGGCCTCGGCCGGGCCGAGGCCCTGGAACTCGCCCGGCTCGGCGCGGCCGTCGTCGTCAACGACCAGGGGCGACCGGGCCGGGACGGGTCGGGCGAAGCGTCGGCGGGGCCCGCGGAGCAGGTCGCGGAGGAGATCCGCGCGGCCGGCGGCGAGGCCCTCGCGCACTGCGGAGACATCGCCGACTTCACACAGGCCGGTGAACTCGTCCACCTGGCCGTCGCCGAGTTCGGAAAGCTGGACATCCTCGTCAACAACGCCGGCATCCTGCGCGACCGCATGGTCTTCTCCATGGCGGAGGACGAGTGGGACTCGGTGATCCGCGTCCACCTCAAGGGACACTTCAACACCACCCGCTTCGCCGCCGCGCACTGGCGGGAGCGGTCCAAGGCGGCCGGGGCGGCGGTGTACGGGCGGATCGTGAACACCTCCTCGGAGGCGTTCCTCGCCGGGTCCGCCGGCCAGCCCAACTACGCGGCGGCGAAAGGCGGAGTCGTCGGCCTGACCACCTCCACCGCCCTCGCCCTCGCCAAGTACGGCGTCACGGCCAACGCCATCTGCCCGCGCGCCCGGACCCGGATGACCGAGGACGTCTTCGCGGGCTTCGGGCGACCGGACGAGGGTCTGGACCCGCTCGCCCCCGAGCATGTCGCCCCCCTCGTCGGCTATCTGGCCTCGCCGGCCGCCGCCCAGGTCAACGGCCAGCTGCTCGTCGTGCACGGCGGCATGGTCGCGATCGTCGAACGGCCCCGGGTGCGGGCCAGGTTCGACAGCGAGCAGGACACCTTCACGTACGACGAACTCGACGCCCTGCTCACCCCGCACTACGCGGACCGGCCGCCGGGGGAGACCTTCGCGGCGGCGGAGGTGCTGGGACTCAGGCGCGGGTGAACCCACAGGGGCGGCGGGAGGGCTGACGGAGGAAACGGTGCGCACCGCTGGAACAGAAAAGAGGGGGCTCCCGTTCGGGCGCCCCCTCTTCCGCACTGCCGTCAGGCAGCCGCCTCGGCCGACTCGTGGACCGGCTTGCGGTGCCGGCCGTGCGGAACCGTCTCGCTCTCCTGGGCCGAGAGCGGGCCCCGGTGCCGGCCGTGGCCGACGGTCTCGTAGGAGTCGGCAGACAACTGTTCAGTTGTGCTGGTGTCGCTCATCGGACGTATTCACCCCGTCAACATGATCTTTCGTACAGCCGGGCGATTTTAACCGGCGCGCGACGGGCCGAATCCAGGCGCACACGCCAACCGCCACTACTTCGTTACAAGACGTCCCAGAGGCGCCTGTTGCAACGGCACCGGACGGGTCGCCACCGCCGCCGCGGGCTCCGGTTCCACCGCCGCGGGCTCCGGTTCCGCCGTCCCTCGGGCCTGCTCCGGCGGCCCGGTCCGCGGTGCCGTCAGAGCCGCCACACCGCACGGAGTCACCTCCGTCGCGTACGGCAGCCGCAGCACGCCGTCCTCCGTCCACAGCCCGGCCCCCGCCAGCCAACCCTGCGGCGCGGGCAGGTGCCGGACCTGCCGCTCGGCCGGCCGCCAGATGCCCACCCAGGTGCCCAACGCCCCGTCCACGCGCAGCGCCACCGCGCAGTTCTCCGGCGTCAGCACCTGCCCCGGCTGGATCGCGAACGGCGTCACCGCGCACTCCGGCAGCCGCAGGCACTGGGGGAACCGCACCGGCAGGGTGCTGCCGAGCACTCCCCAGCCCAATCGTTCCTGCCCGGGGGAGGGCGCGTCCGAGGAGATCAGCAGCAGTCCGCTGTCGGGGTCGGCGAGCAGCAGCCGGTCGTCGCTGCCGTCCGCGATCTGGAGCAGCGGCGAGACCTCGCCGGCGCGCTCCAGGTCCACCACCACCGTCTTGGTGTGCCCGCCCAGCTCCCGGTCGAGCGCGAGCAGCCGTCCGCCGCGGTCCAGCCAGACCCCGCCCGAGCAGCGCCCCGGCACCTCGGCGAGCCGCTCCGGACCGAACGCCCCGCCCGCCACCAGCCACACCACGCTGGAGCGCGGGCCGACGGCGAGGGCGTACGCCCGCATGCCCCCCGGTGCCGGCGGCAGCAGCGCGAGCCGGGTGCCGGGCTCGGGGCACTCCACCGCGCCCAGCGGCAGTTCGCCGGTGCCGGGGCCGGTCGGGTACAGCAGCGAGAAGGCGTGCCGCTCGGCCACCAGCCGGTGGATCAGCACCCTGCCGTCACCCATCGGCTGCACCCCGGTGCCCGGCTCCTCCGGCTGGTTGCCCGGCAGCGGCACGGCGTACGGCTCGGGGCCGTCCAGGGTCCAGCGCTCCGGGAACCAGGAGTCACCGGCCGGCGCGAGCCGGGCGGCGTACGTACCGTCCGCCGTGATGGCGCACCTCGTCCCGCCGTCCTCCGCGCCCGTCGACGGGGGTTCGATCGCACAGGCCGTCATCGTTCGGTCACCTCCGGCGACGAAGTTAGTTTTCGCACGCGCAAGGGTGGGATCCACCGGCGGCCGCTTCACACGTACGGGTGGCGCAGAAGCGATTCACCTGAAGAAACCGGGGCGTCTGTGCTGAGCGGGGACAGAGCGGACGCATGCGGTACAGCCCCGTCGAACAGCCAGGTAGCCTTGCCCCGTGCCCCGTCTGTCTGAAGTCATCGCCGCGCTGGAGACCCTGTGGCCCGCCGAGCGGGCCGAGTCCTGGGACGCGGTCGGCACGGTCGTGGGCGACCCCGACCAGGAGGTCACCCGGGTCCTGTTCGCCGTCGACCCCGTCCAGGAGATCGTCGACGAGGCGGTGAAGCTCGGCGCCGACCTGCTGGTCACCCACCACCCGCTCTATCTGCGCGGTACGACCACGGTCGCGGCCACGCACTTCAAGGGCCGCGTCGTGCACACGCTGATCAAGAACGACATCGCGCTGCACGTCGCCCACACCAACGCCGACACCGCCGACCCGGGAGTCTCCGACGCGCTCGCCGGGGCGCTGGACCTCCGGGTCCTACGACCCCTCGTGCCGGACCCCACCGATCCGCACGGGTGCCGGGGCCTCGGACGCGTCTGCGAACTGGACCACCCGCTCACCGTCCGCGAACTGGCCGCCCGCGCCGCCGAGCGGCTGCCCGCCACCGCGCAGGGCATCCGGGTGGCCGGCGACCCCGAGGCCGTCGTCCGGACGGTCGCCGTCAGCGGCGGTTCCGGCGACAGCCTCTTCGACCAGGTCCGTGCGGCCGGCGTCGACGCCTTCCTCACCGCCGACCTGCGCCACCACCCTGCCTCGGAAGCGGTGGCCCACAGTCCCCTCGCGCTGCTCGACGCGGCGCACTGGGCCACCGAGTGGCCCTGGTGCGAGCTGGCCGCGAGCCAGCTCGACGAGATCTCCGACCGCCATGGCTGGGACCTGCGCGTCCACGTCTCCAAGACGGTCACCGACCCCTGGACCGCCCACGCGGCGTCCATCACCACCTCTAGCTAACGGGAGCCCCCAACTGAACGCCGCGCCCGCCGACCAGATCCGACTCCTCGACGTCCAGGCCCTCGACGTCCGCCTGCAGCAGCTCGCGCACAAGCGGAGGTCCCTGCCCGAGCACGCCGAGATCGAGTCGCTGACCAAGGACCTCACGCAGCTGCGCGACCTGCTGGTGGCCGCGCAGACCGAGGAGAGCGACACCGCCCGCGAGCAGACCAAGGCCGAGCAGGACGTGGACCAGGTGCGCCAGCGCGCCGCCCGCGACCAGCAGCGGCTGGACTCCGGCGCGGTCACCTCGCCGAAGGACCTGTCCAACCTCCAGCACGAGATCGCCTCCCTCGCCAAGCGGCAGGGCGACCTGGAGGACGTGGTCCTGGAGGTCATGGAGCGCCGCGAGTCCGCGCAGGAGCGGGTGAGCGAGCTGACCGAGCGGGTCTCCTCCGTGCAGTCGAAGATCGACGACGCCACCGGACGCCGGGACACGGCCTTCGGTGAGATCGACGCCGAGGCCGCGTCGGTGACCAAGGAGCGCGAGATCGTCGCCGGGTCCGTCCCCGCGGACCTGCTCAAGCTCTACGACAAGCTGCGCGGGCAGCAGGGCGGCATCGGCGCGGCCAAGCTGTACGCCCGCACCTGCCAGGGCTGCCGGCAGGAGCTGGCCATCACCGAGCTGAACGAGATCCGCACTGCGGCGCCGGACACGGTGGTCCGCTGCGAGAACTGCCGCCGCATCCTGGTGCGCACGGCGGAGTCGGGTCTGTAAGGGGCTTCAGGGGTGAGGGAGTTCATCGTCGAGGCCGACGGCGGGTCCCGGGGCAACCCGGGGCCGGCGGGCTACGGCGCCGTGGTGAGTGACGCGGCGACGGGGGAGACGCTGGCGGAGGCGGCCGAGTACATCGGCGTCGCCACGAACAACGTCGCCGAGTACCGCGGCCTGCTGGCCGGTCTGCGTGCCGCCCACGCCCTCGACCCGTCCGCGTCGGTCCACGTGCGTATGGACTCCAAGCTCGTCGTCGAGCAGATGTCGGGCCGCTGGAAGATCAAACACCCCGGCATGAAGCCGCTGGCCACCCAGGCCAGGTCGGTCTTCCCGCCGGATCGGGTCACCTACGAGTGGATCCCCCGCGACCGCAACAAGCACGCGGACCGCCTGGCCAACGAGGCGATGGACGCGGGGGCGAAGGGGCGGCAGTGGTCGCCCTCGTCGTCCCGGGCCGACCTGGACACCCCGTCCGCCGTACCGGAGCCCTCGGGCCCGCCCGGGGACGCGACGGCGGGTGCGGCGCGGGTGCGGGCGGCACTGGTGAAGGGCGACGCGGCTGCGGAAGGCCGCTCCGCCGGGCCGGCGCCCGCCCAGCAGACGACGCCGGCTGACGACGAGCAGCGCCTGCCCGTCTCCGGTGAGCAGCGCCCCTCGGCCCCCGGTGAGCAGCGCCCCTCGGCCCCCGGTGAGCAGCGCCCCTCGGCCCCCGGTGAGCAGGGCCCGTCGGTCCCCGGTGAGCAGGGCCTGCCCGTCTCCGGTGAGCAGGGCCCGTCGGTCTCCGGTGAGCGGGGCCCGTCGGTCTCCGATGAGCAGCGCCCGTCCGTCTCCGGTGGGCAGGCGCCCTCCGGTTCCGGTGGGGAAGCACCCCTGGCCGCCTCCCGCGAGCAGCGTCCCGGCTGGAGCGCCGCCCCCGACCTCGGCGCCCCCGCCACCTTCGTGCTCCTCCGCCACGGTGAAACCCCGCTCACCCCCCAGAAGCGCTTCTCCGGCAGCGGCGGCACCGACCCCTCCCTGTCCGACGCCGGCCGTGCGCAGGCCCAGCGCGTGGCCGAGGCTCTGGCCAGGCGCGGCACCATTCAGACCGTCCTGGCCTCCCCGCTCGCCCGCACCCGCGAGACCGCCGGCATCGTCGCCGCCCGCCTGGGCCTGGACGTCACGGTCGAAGACGGCCTGCGCGAGACGGACTTCGGCGCCTGGGAGGGCCTGACCTTCGGCGAGGTCCGCGAGCGCCACCCGGAGGACCTGAACGCCTGGCTCGCCGACCCGCAGGCCCGCCCCACCGGCGGCGGCGAGAGCTTCGCCGAGACGGCCGCCCGGATCGCCGCCACCCGGGACGAGCTGGTCGCGGCCCACGCGGGCCGCACGGTCCTGCTGGTCACCCACGTCACCCCGATCAAGACCTTCGTGCGGCTCGCCCTCGGCGCCCCGCCCGAGTCGCTGTTCCGCATGGAACTCTCGGCGGCCTCCCTGTCGGCGGTGGCGTACTACGCGGACGGCAACGCGAGCGTACGGCTGTTCAACGACACGTCCCATCTGCGTCCCTGAGTCCGGCCGCGGTCCGCGCCAGCTCCTCGACCCGGCCCCAGTCCCCGGCGGCCACCGCGTCCGCCGGGACCATCCAGCTGCCGCCGACGCAGCCGACGTTGGGCAGGGCCAGATACTCCGGCGCGGTGGCCCGGCCGATCCCGCCGGTCGGACAGAAGCGGGCCTGCGGCAACGGCCCGGCCAGCGACCTCAAATACGGCGTACCGCCCGCCGCCTGCGCCGGGAAGAACTTCATCTCCCGTACCCCGCGCTCCAGCAGCGCCACGACCTCCGAGGTGGTCGACACCCCCGGCAGGAACGGCACCCCGGCACCGCGCATCGCCTCCAGCAGCACCTCGGTCCAGCCCGGGCTGACCAGGAATCCCGCCCCGGCCGCCGTGCACGCCTCCACCTGTTCCGGGGTGAGCACGGTGCCCGCCCCGACCACGGCCTGCGGGACCTCGGCGGTGATCGCCCGGATCGCGTCCAGCGCGGCCGGGGTCCGCAGGGTCACCTCGATCGCCGGCAGCCCGCCCGCCACCAGTGCCCGCGCGAGCGGTACGGCGTCGGCGGCGTCGGCGAGCACCACGACGGGCACGACGGGGGCGAGATCCAGGACGGAGGCAGCCGAGGAGGAGGGCAGCGGCGGGGTCATGCCCTCATCGTGCCCAGCGGCTGCATCACGCGCAATGGGCGTTGCATATGCTGCAACGCGAGCGGGGGTGGCCTAGTGGATCTCCTCCACCAGCACATCCAGCGCCCACGCCTTGCCCGCCTTCCCGGGCGCCTCCGCCTCCACGGCGTACCCCAGGTCCCGCAGCGCCGCCACCAGCTCGGCGGGATCCTCCGGCACGGCCCCGGCGGTCAGCAGGCTGCGGACGATCCGGCCCTTGGTCGCCTTGTTGAAGTGGCTGACGACCTTCCGGGTCGGCGCGTGCAGCACCCGTACCGTCGCCGTCCGCCCGGCCACCTCGCCCTTCGGCCGCCAGGCCGCCGCGTACGCCGAGGACCGCAGGTCCAGGACCAGCCCCGCCCCGGCCGCCTCCGGCAGCACCTCGGCCATCGGTGCCCGCCAGTGCCCGGCCAGCGCGCCCAGCCCCGGCAGCTTCACGCCCATCGAGCAGCGGTAGGAGGGGATCCGGTCCGTCACCGGCACGGCGCCCCACAGTCCGGAGAACACCAGCAGCGAGTCCGCCGCGCGCCGCCGCGCGTCCGCGTCCAGCGTGCCCAGGCCCAGGGCGTCGTAGAGGACACCGGTGTAGATCTCCCCGGCGGGGCGGGCGGCGGCCGTGCGCAGCCCGGCGTTCTTCGCGACCTCGCCCCGCAGGCCCTCGCTCAGCCCGAGCACCTCACGGGCCTTCTCCTCGTCGCCGGAGCACAGCTCCACCAACTCCCCGAGCACGGCCTCCCGCGCGGCGGTGAGCCCCGGCAGGGACAGCGACCGAAGCTCCAGCGGGGCACCCTCGCCCGAGTTCGCCTTGCCTTCGGAGGGCGGCAGCAGGACCAGCAACACGTACTCCTTACGTAGACCTCCGCGCCAGGGTACGGCGTACCGCCCACCCGGCCCCGGCCCGCGCTCGCCGTCCGCCCGCCGCGAGCTCCGCGTCACCGGGCGAGGGCCCGGACGAGGAAGGCGGAGTCGTCGGCGGCCGGCCCGTCGGCGTCCAGGAGTGCACCCAGCCGCTGCCGGCGCTCCCGGACCGACGCCCCCTGCCGGACCAGGTGCCCGTCGAGCTCGGACGCCGACGTCGCGGCAGCGAGCCGCTGCCGGCGCTCCGGACCGACGCCCCCGGACCAGGTGCCCGTCGAGCTCGGACGCCGACGTCGCGGCAGCGTCGAGCGGCTCCCCACACGGTGACCCATGACGGCTGACGCCGACCTGGACGCGGCATGGAAGCGGGGCCTTCCGGTGTTGCATCGCTGACGGGTGTACGGCGGAGGGACAGGCCCATGGGGGAGCAGGCACGGTGGACACGGGCCAGACTGGGCCGCTGCGGGCCCCCGCTCGACCTGCTCACCGCGAGCTTCCGCCGGCACGTCTACGCCCCGCACGCCCACGACGAGTACACCATCGGGGTCTGCGTCGGCGGCTCCGAGATCATCGACTACCGGGGCGGCCACATCCGCACCGGCCCGGGCCGGATCGTCGTCCTCGAACCCGGCGAGATGCACACCGGCGGCCCCGGGAACACCACCGACGGCTACGCCTACCGGGCCCTGTACGCCGAGCCGTCCCTGCTGGCCGACGGCACCCTCGGCGGCCTGCCGCACTTCCGCGAACCCCTCCTCGACGACCCCGCGCTGGCCGCGGCCCTGCGCACCGCCCACACGGAACTGAGCGCCTGCCCCGACGCCCTGCAGGCCGAGTCCGTCCTGCCCTGGCTGCTGACCGCCCTCGCCCAGCGCCACTCCACCGCGAGACCGGCCCCCGGCCGCGTCCCCGGCGCCGGCGCCGTGGCCCGCACGGTCCGCGACCGCCTCGCCGACGAACTCACCGACCCGCCGTCCCTCGCCCTGCTCGCCACCGACCTCGGCCTCTCCCGCTACCAGCTGCTGCGCGCCTTCCGGACGACGATGGGCATACCCCCCTACGCCTGGCTCGCCCAGCACCGGGTGGCCAAGGCGCGGGCCCTGCTGGAGAGCGGCCTGCGCCCCGCCGAGGTGGCCCCCCTCGTCGGCTTCGCCGACCAGGCGCACCTGACCCGCTGGTTCCGCCGGGTGCTCGGGGTGACCCCCGCGGCCTATCGCAACAGCGTTCAAGACAGCCCGGGACCGGGAGGCAGACACTCGGCCGCATGACTGCACGCGGCTGGTTCCTGTTCTCCCTGATGGGAGTGGTCTGGGGCATCCCCTATCTGATGATCAAGGTGGCGGTGGACGCGGTGTCCCCGCCGGTGGTGGTGTTCACGCGGTGTGCGCTCGGCGCGCTCCTGCTGCTCCCGTTCGCCCTGCGCCAAGGCGGCTTCGGCACGGCGATACGGACCCACTGGCGTCCCCTGCTGGCCTTCGCGGTCCTGGAGATCATGATCCCCTGGTTCACCCTCACCGACGCCGAACGGCACCTGTCCAGCTCGACGGCGGGCCTGCTGATCGCCGGGGTGCCGATCGTCGGCGTGGTCCTGGCCCGGTTCCTGGGCGACACGGAACAACTCGGCGTCCGCCGGGTGGCGGGCCTGTCGCTGGGCCTCGCCGGCGTGGCCGTCCTCACCCTTCCGCACCTGACCGGCGGAGACGCGCGTTCGCTGGCGGAGGTCCTGCTGACGATCCTGGGCTACGCCACCGCCCCGCTGATCGCGGCCCGCCATCTCAAGGAGGTCCCGTCCCTCCACCTGACGACCGCCTGCCTGACCCTGGCCGCCCTGGTCTACGCCCCCGCCGCCGCCCTGACCCGCCCGTCCGCGCTGCCCTCGCCCACCGTGCTGGCCGCGCTCGCCGGGCTGGGCGTGGTCTGCACCGCCGTGGCCTTCGTGGCGTTCCTGGAGCTGATCAGGGAGGCCGGTCCCACCCGGGCCACGGTGATCACCTACGTCAATCCGGCGGTGGCGGTCGCCGCGGGCGCACTGTTCCTGTCCGAGCCGCTGACCCCCACGGTGCTGGCCGCCTTCGCGCTCATCCTGACCGGCTCGGTCCTGGCCACGGCCGCCGGTCCACGGCGAGCCGATCGCCCGGTACCATGGTCGGCACGGCAGACGAGCCGGGCGGACGGCCGCGTGGAGTCCCCCTAGGGGGCTTCCCGAGGAACGTCCGGGCTCCACAGGGCAGGGTGGTGGCTAACGGCCACCCGGGGTGACCCGCGGGACAGTGCCACAGAAAGCAGACCGCCGAGGCTGTGCTCTTTTGAAGAGGACGGCTCTCGGTAAGGGTGAAACGGTGGTGTAAGAGACCACCAGTGCCCAGGGTGACCTGGGCAGCTAGGTAAACCCCACCCGGAGCAAGGTCAAGAGGGGCGCCGTGAAAAGCGCCCTGCGCGGACGTTCGAGGGCTGCCCGCCCGAGTCCGCGGGTAGACCGCACGAGGCCGGCGGCAACGCCGGCCCTAGATGGATGGCCGTCGCCCCGGCGTCCGCGAGGACACCGGGGAACAGAACCCGGCGTACAGCCCGACTCGTCTGCCGCTTAGGGCTTCTGACCAGTAAAAACGCAGGGCAGAGGCTTTTTTCGATGTATGGGCGGGTCTCGCTGGACCCTGGTCCGCACCGGTTCAAACGGGACCGTGCGACTACGTACGTAGCCACGAAGGTAGCCATGCCTCGTGGCGTCGGGGAGCCCGGGCAGGTGCTTACCTGGCCCGGGCCTTTTGCGGCGCAGCGAGCGGCGTGCTCACTCTTTATGGCTACGCCTGTGTTTCTCCAGGTTCTGGGCGGCGATCTTGTGGCGGCGAATCGGTCCGCTTGCGCTCGTCCAGCCACGCTTCGATACCGTCAAACTTTTGGGCCGGAGCGTCAAACGGGATGAGTGGGACGGGCGAAAGGCTGGCCAATGCTGCGGCCAGCTCGGGATTCGGCAACGCGGCCACAGAAGGCTCAAGCTCCTCGATTCTGGCCAGAATGCGGTGAAGCTCCTCATCCATGGCCTTCAGGTCCAGCGTGGCCCCGTCCACCGCAATCGTCCCCGCCTGCGCATCGACAAGACGCATGGGAGGCGCAGGGAACCCCGTTACAGCGCCAGCCTGCAGATCCTCAAGTGTTGGGCGGGGAAGGTGGACGATCCATTCGTCCAGGCGCTCATCAAAGTGTTCGCTACCGTTTCGAACCTCCCGAGCCGCCAAAGGAGACTCGTCCTCCACGGCGAGTGCATCTCGCAGATATGCGCCCCGGGCCTTCCGCCACCGCAAGCCTTCGTCGGTCTGCCCCTTGCCTTTCTTCTTAACGGGCCACAACATCCTGGAAACCTTGCCGGTGAAGCTGAGGAGGTCCTCGAAGCAGATCCAAGCGGTCGGCGGTACCGGAGCACTTCGGGCGAGCTCGACCAGGGCTTCCAGAGCTGCCAGTGCATAGCGGCATCGCGTGCCAGCCAGGTCAGGTAGACCCTCTGTGCCCAGAGGTCCCGAGATACGTCGTCGCTCACGGGCGTCATTGTGGCGTTCGTCCGCCATTAGGCGGAAGCGATTTTCAGATGCGTTTGGCTCGAGTCGGCTGTCGGCGCGGTGGGAAAGACCCCTGGTCACGTGTTTCTCCTGGCCGGGGATCTTTCTGGATTGCGGATGAAGCTCGTTGCCGGGGAGCAATGCTCAAGACCTGTGGATCGGGTCCGGGGAGGACGCGAAGGGCGTACCTTCCCGAGTGATCCATTGATGTTCTGACTATTACTCGTTGCCGGGACTATCGCGGTGTCTGAGGCTTCCGGTGCCTGCCGGTTCCGGGACCGAGCTTCGGCGCCGACCC
Organism: Streptomyces sp. NPDC053076; assembly: GCF_044546845.1. NCBI lineage: Bacteria > Bacillati > Actinomycetota > Actinomycetes > Kitasatosporales > Streptomycetaceae > Streptomyces > Streptomyces sp. NPDC053076. The sequence continues at coordinate 819,929 of NZ_JBITZL010000002.1, forward strand.
CGAGGCTGGGGCGACCTTGTTATCGGGGTACAGGATGCGCTGTGCCTCGGCGAGGTTCACCGCGCAGCCGTAGAACTCCCAGATGTGCCCGTTCCATCGCTCGATCACGCGGGGTGCGTCAGGATTCAGATGCGCCCCCTGCAGGCCTTCGCCAGGGACGAGAGGGGCCGCGCGGAGCTGTCCCATCTTCATGTCACGGCGCTTGACCCATTCGGAGAGCGGTTCGTCGTCCATCGTGCTTCCTACGGGCTGGGGGGCGGCTCCCTCGGAGGGTAGCGGTTCAGGCGAGCCGGTGTTCCAAGCGCAGCGACGGGCAGTCGTCGATCCAGTACACGTGGGACTGGTCGGTGACGCGGAGTCGCACCGCATCGATATCCGGAGCCCCGGCGTTCTGCCAGGCGACAAGGGAGCGTTCGATGTCGTCCCACAGGGCCACGGGGCCGCCTTGGCGGACGGTCCAGCTCTCGCCGTCGGAGATGAACTCGACGAACGATTCTCGCTCCGGATCGAAGAGGTACCGCAAGGGCGAGCCGTCGCTGCGGGCGCCGCGGACGAACTGCGCACCGGGTGCGGCGAGCTGCGCGAGGAATGCGGGCATCCACTCCTCTAGGACGAGGGGAGACACCAGCGCGGGCCGCTTACTGTCTGCGTAGGCGGTGCGGGCAGAGAGGTCGCCGGCCAAGGGGGTCACTGCCTGGGACCGCGCCTGCATGAAGGAGGAGCGTCCGATGATCGCACCCTCGGCGGTGCCGTTATCGCCAACGGTGACCTTTGCGAGACCGGTTCCCCAGGGCCAGGAGCCGACCGTGCTGAGGACGATGCCACCGGGCTTCGTCTGCCGGACCCATGTGTACGGGATGCGACGCACCGCGCAGGTGGCGATGACCCGGTCGTACGGTGCCCGGTGCGGATGGCCGAGAAGCCCGTCGCCCGTCACCGTCCACGTCGAGTAGCCGACGGATTCCAGGGCGGCATCGGCGCGTGCCGCCACCTGCGAGTCGACCTCGACCGTGGTGACGTTGTCCTCGCCGAGGTAGTGGCACATCAGAGCCGTGGAGTAGCCGGTGCCCGTGCCGATCTCCAGGACGCGGTGTCCCGCCGTGAGGTCCAGGGCCTCCATCATGCCGATGACGGTGGTCGGGTCGGTCGAGGACGACGTGGGCACGCCCACGACGGGTTCGCTGGCCCGGTCGGCGGTGAGGTGGCCGTCGAGCTGGGTGGTGAGGGTGTCGACGCTGTACGCGATCTTCAGCCACTCGTCCGGGGCGGTACCGAGGGCGGTGACGGGCCGCCAGGTCCGCCCCTCGTCGAGGAAGACTCCAGGATGGAGGAACCGCTCGCGGGGGATGGTCTCGACGGCCCCGCGCAGCCAGGGGGACTTCAGGACGCCCTTGTTCGCGAGCACGGCCACCATGCGGCGCTGCTCGGATGCCGGGTCGGTCATCGGCGGTCTCCTTGCACGAGTAGGTCGGCGAAGGCGGCGGACATCGGGAGGCCGATCTCCTTCTCCAGCCACCCCCACTGTCCGTTGGGGTTCAGCTCCAGCCACCAGTAGACCCCCGCCCGGTCCACCGCGAGGTCGAAGCTCCCCGATACCAGCTCCAGACGGTCCAGGTAGGCGTGCAGTGCCTTGTCCACGCTGTCGGGGAGGTGTTCGACGGTGTATGTCAGGACGCTGTAGTCCTTGCGCCAGTCCAGCAGTTCGGAGTCGATACGTACGGCGAAGGTGTGCGGGCCCACGATCAGGACGCGGAGGTCGGCGACCTTGTCCACGCGGGCCTGGAACAGGTGCGGGGTGATGCGAACGCTGTCGTCGATCTCGTCGGCGGTGACGGGGTCGGCCCAACCGGTCACCGGCACGCCGTCGCGCGCGTACCGGGTCCACCGCAGCGTCTTGAAGATCGTGTCTCCTTGAGTGCGGATGAACTCGCGTGCCTCGGCGGGGTCGTTGGTGACGAGGGCGGACGGGACGGTGAAGCCGAGCTGCTGGGCGAGGGCGAGCTGAGCGGGTTTGTAGTCGGCCGCGGCGATGCGTAACGGGTGGTTGACCCAGAGCGGGCCGTCCAAGGCATAGAGCGTGCCCCCGAGCCCGTAGCGGACCTGCGCCGCCGCGAAACGGGAGTCGTCCGGGGACAGGTGGGGGAACGACGGCCACTCCGGGCGGCGCCAGTACACCGATCGGACGCGGGTCAGGTCGGCGGTTCTCGACGGGGTGCGCACCTGCCCGACCACAGGGGCCGGGCAGGTGCCGAACCGAGCCGAGACCGTAAGGCCCTCGCCGATGTCGGCGAGGTTGAACCGGACCACCGGCACATCGCGCCGGTTGAGCTCGGTGATCACCATGTCGGCGGTGATGTCGTCCGCCTCGGTGGCCACCAGAACCGGCCTCTCCTCGGTCATGGTCATCAGTCCTGGCTGCTGTCCTGATCGTGACCCTGATCGTTCTTGGAGTCCGAGTTCGTCGTCGTGGAGGTCTCGGTTCCGGAGCTGGTGCCGTGCTTGCCCATCTCGACCACCTGGCCGGCGCGGTCGCGGAACACCCCGAGTTGCGTCGTGGCGTCGATGGCGACCGTGGCGTGGGGCCGGCGGATGGTCGTCGGGTAGGGCGCGAGTCGGCCCACACCCCACGGCCGCGTGGGGGCGGGGAATGCGACGGAGGCGGTCATGGGACTCCTTGGGTTGAAAGTGGAGTGGCGCAGGAAGTCGCTCACCCAGACGCGGGACGTCCCCGCAGGCAAGGGCCTGATAGGGGTGAGCGGGGCTTGAACGTCTGCTCCTACGGGGGCAGAGCTGGCTGTTCTCCCCCTGGCTCTCCCTGAGCTGGGGGTGGGGAGGGATCCGGCACTGTTCTCCGCCCGCGCCGGTACGGTGCGGACGGCGATCCGTGGACACGGCCTCAGGGGCGAGCCGCCTGGATGTTGTCGGCCGCGGTCGTCCACTCGACGCCACTCTCGGGCCGGATGTGCGCGACCCGGACAGTGCCGTGGCTGTGGAGCTCGTGCGTGACGGCGACGAGAACGCCCTCCCCGCGCGAGGCGACGTCGCGGACGTTCGTGTTCAGGAGCGGGTGCTGCTCGTAGCCGTCGGGCCCGACCGGGTTCACGTCTCCGTCTCCTGCCGCGTCTCGCTGCGGCGCATGAACTTCTCCCAGCCGCTGGCCGCCCGTACCCGCAGAGCCCGGCTCGGCGCACCCGGTTGGGGCTCCGACGGCGTGTACGTACGGCCGCTGGCGCCAGGGTTCCTGCGGGGCAGTTCGGAGGTTGTCACGCGGTCGCTCCTCTCTGATGGGGCAGCAGCTGGTCGCAGCCTGGACGGGACGGGGCGCGCGGCCCGTTGTCTTAGGGGAGCCGCCTGGGGGGTCCTTCAACCTCCGAGCGGTGTGTGACCAGTGAACGGCGATCCGTTACCGTCTTCCAGAGCGGACCCCGCGCATTGCCCAGGCGTTTTCCGGGCGTCGGGTGTTGCGAGTGAGGAAGGCGCTCTTCGTGAGGGGAGTCCGATGGCTTTAAGGCGTAGGCGCTTTGCCGAGCGGCGGGTGGCAAAGGGTTACTCTCAGGAGGAATTCGCAGAAGCGCTTACGGTGGCCGCGTCCACCGTGGTTCGTTGGGAAAGTGGCCGCGCCACCCCACAACCGCACCAACGGCCCAAGATCGCCAGCCTGTTAGGAGCCACCCTCTCCGAGCTGGAAGGGCTTCTCTTCGAAGAACAGCCAGCCGAAACCGCCGTGCTTCCTGACAACCCACCCCTCTTCCATGGTGATGATGACGATATGAAGCGCCGCGATGTCCTGGGCCTGCTCGCCGTCACGGGTGCGCTGGTCACCCTGCCCGGGTCGGACGAGGCTCCGCGAGGACACACAGTGGCGGCGCTGCTGGAGACAGGGGAGGAGCTACACCGCAGCCTGTGGCAGGTCTTCACTCTCTCGGACTCCAAGCCGACCGTCTTCCCGGCGGTCCGCAAGCAGCTCGACGTCCTGACGAAGGGCCTGGCCGAGGCGCGTACCGCAGCGGACCGGGCCCCGCTGTGCACGATGACGGCCGACCTCTACCAGCTCGCCGGCGAACTCTTCTTCGACGCCAACCGGTACACCGACGCCGCCCAGTGCTACACGCTGGCTGCCAACGCTGCTCATGCTGGTGGTGACCACGACCTCTGGGCCTGTGCCATGACCCGCCACGCCTACGTCGAGCTGTACGCGCGCCGTGCGCCCGCTGCCCAGCCCCTGCTGGCGGTGGCCTCCCGGATCGCCCGGCGGGGCGACAGTGCACTGTCCACCCGCCACTGGGTCGCCGCCGTCCAGGCCCAGGTGTGCGCGGCCATGGGCGACATCGACGGCTGCGTCCGGGCCCTAGACGAAGCCGAGAAGGTGCACTCCCTCGACGGCCACTCCCACAACGGCGGCTGGCTCCGCTTCGACGGTTCCCGCCTCCCCGAGGAACGAGGGGCCTGCTACCTCCAGCTCGGCCGTCCCGACCTCGCGGAAGATGCCCTCACCGCAGCCCTCGCCCAACCGCTGTCCCTGCGCCGTCGCGCCGCCGTACTGAGCGACCTTGCCGTCCTCGGGGCCCACCGGGGTGACATCGATCAGGTCGTGCAGTACGCGGAGGCAGTGCTTGGTCTGGCCGACCGGTCGAACTCGGGATTCATCGGCAAGAAGCTGGACGGACTTCGGGGGCGTCTTGCTCCGCTCATGTCCGATGGTCGAGTCTCGGATCTGGATCACCGAATCGCGGCGCTTTCGCGCACCGCATGACGAGAGGGACACGTGCATGAGTGACGGTCGGATCTTCCGCGAGGCATGGATCGCCGGTGTGAACAAGCACTACCCCGGTGAGCCGAAGCCCGGCTACGTCACTCCGTGGGACGAGACGCCCGAGTGGGAGCGCGAGGCTGCCGCCGCAGTATACGGACAGGTGCGTGACTTCATCGGGATCAGCGCAGGGCACGCCACACGGCTCACCCGCGAGCAGAAGGGCCGCTTCGTCGCGATCTGCTGGACCGCCCAGATGTTCAAGCATTTCGAGGACCCGAAGCCTGGATACGTCGCCGACTGGGATGACCTGCCGACCTGGCAGCAGGAGACGGACTCGGACATCTTCGAGCGCATCGAGCAGACCGTCTGAACCCTGAGAACGACGAAGCCCCCGTCCGGGCCGCTCCGGGGCGGGGGCGTCTCCTCACGTACCCATCAAGGTAGCCACAGAAGCGCCCTCCCTGCGCGTTTGCGCAGGTCATGGCGTTGCGGTAGCTCTCCCCGGCGTACAGCCCGACTCGTCTGCCGCTTAAGTCTCCGCCCAGCAAAGACACTCACTCCTCGAACAGTGCCTCCTGCTCGCCCGCCGTCTGCCGCCGCACCCGCCGGTTGCGCGCCCCCACCACCACGGCCGTCGCCGCCGCCGTCACACCGAGGGCGGCCGGGACCATCCAGCCGCGGTCGAAGACGTGCCCGAGGGCATGGTCGAGGGAGAGCCGGCCCGGGCCGGCGACGGCGAGGCCGACCGCCGCCAGACCCAGGCTCGCCGCGTGCTCGTAGCCGCCCTCCTGGGCGAAGAAGCCGTTGGGCGCGTGCACCGTCGCCGCCCCCGCCATCGCGCCGGCCGCCGCCGCGCCCGCCGCCGGGGTCGCGAGGCCCAGCGTCAGCAGCGCGCCGCCGCCCGCCTCCGCCAGACCCGCCGCTGTGGCGCTCGCCCTGCCGGGCGCGTAGCCGACGGACTCCATGAACTGGCCGGTGCCCTCCAGGCCGTGCCCGCCGAACCAGCCGAACAGCTTCTGCGCGCCGTGGGCCGCCAGTATCCCGCCGGTGCTCAGCCGGAGCAGCAGCAGGCCCAGATCGCGTCGGTCGTAACAGCTCACGGTGACTCCCGGCAGACAGGCGGACAGGTCCCTCTCGTGGCCCACCCTCGCACCGATGGGGCCACCCGGCCCGTCCCGGCCGCCGTTCGGGTGGCGGCCCGGGAGAAGCGGTGTGAGCCTGGCGCCATGACGATTCAGCCGACCAGGCTCAGCGATCCGGCCGTACGGGCCTTCGTCCACGCCGTCAACTCCCACGACCGCGAAAGCCTCATGGCCCTGCTCGCGCCGGATGCGACCATGGCCGACGACGGTTCCGACCGGGACCTCGCCGAGTGGATCGACCGGGAGATCTTCTCCTCCCGCGGGCACATGGACGTCGACAACGAGTCCGACGGCGGCCGTACCCTGCTGGCGCGCTACCGCAACGACACCTGGGGCGAGATGCGTACGAGGTGGTCCTTCACCGTCGAGGACGACGGGCGGATCTCGCGGTTCGAGACCGGACAGGCGTGAACCGGTCGACCAGGCCCCCGGGGCGGGCGTTCGCGCAGGCTTCGACTCCCGGCGTCGGAGCGTGGGGGCCGGCAGGTCCCCTCAGGGCAGCGCCGAACCTCCCGCCCGCAGAAGGTCCTTGATGTCCGCGGGTGGTGAAACCGGGGAGGACTCATCGGATTTTCATGACGCGGCAAATTCCCTGCCGTTCCGCGCCTTCGCTCGCGAAACCCCTGCTCGACGCGGTGTACGGTCCCCGGGTGCGTGAATGTTCCCGGCTCAGCCGGCGTGCCGCCCTCGGGCTGGCGGTCGCCGCGCTTCCCCTGTCCACGGCCACCGAGGCCGCCGCGACGACTGTCGTCGGCGGCGAGCGTCTGGCCCGCAGCGGTGTCCAGGTGCGTGGTGCCTCCGGACTGCCCCAGAAGCTGACGGCCCGCTCATGGCTGGTCGCCGACTGCGCGAGCGGGGAGGTACTCGCCTCCTTCGCTGCGCACCGGCGGCTCGCGCCCGCGTCCACGCTGAAGATGCTGTTCGCGGACACCGTCCTGAAGAAGTTCGGCCGGGCCGAGCGGTACCGGGTCACCGACGCGGACCTCGCCGACGTCCCGGCGGGCTCCAGCCTCGTCGGCATCAAGCCGGGTATCACCTACACGGTCGAGCAGTTGTGGCAGGGCGTGTTCCTGCGCTCCGGCAACGACGCTGTGCACGTGCTGTCCCACATGAACGGCGGCATCGCCAGGACGGTTGCCGAGATGCAGGCCAAGGCCGAGGACCTGCGGGCCCTCGACACCCATGTGGTCAGCCCCGACGGCTTCGACCACAAGGGGCAGCTCTCCTCGGCGTACGACCTCACGCTCTTCGCCCGACACGGCCTGAAGGACGCCGAGTTCCGCGGCTACTGCGGCATGCGGACCGCCGACTTCCCGGCGGGCGGCAGGAAGACCTTCCAGATCCAGAACACCGACCGGCTGCTGACCGGGGCGTGGGGCCTGAAGACGTACGACGGCCTGATCGGCGTGAAGAACGGCTACACCAGCCACGCCGGCAACACCTTCACCGGCGCGGCCACCCGGGGCGGGCGCACGCTCCTGGTCACCGTGATGCACCCCGACGCCGGCGGCAACACCGTCTACGAGCAGACCGCCGCGCTGCTCGACTGGGGCTTCACCCACGGGCGTTCGGCCCAGGCGGTGGGCACGCTGGTCGAACCGATCAGTGCGGGTGGGGCGCGCTCGGGCACGGCGGCCGCGCGGAAGGCCGCGCGCGCGTCGGCCGGCGCGCCCGGCTCCGCGGCCGGGGGCGGCTCGCCATGGCATCTGGCGGAGGGCGCGGCCGGGGCGGTCGCCCTGCTGGGTGCCGGGGTTTGGGCCCTGCGCCGGCGCACGGCACGGACGACGCCCGGCGGCGAGGGCGAGGGCGAGGACGGGACCGGCGACCGGAGCTGAGCGGACGGGCGCCGGGTACGGCGCTCGTGCGATCCGCCGCTTCGCGTTCGCGGTGGTGGCTGTGGGCGTCGGGTGCGGTGGTCGTTCCATGTACCGCTTCGCGTTCGCGGTGGTGGCTGCGGGTGTCGGGTGTGGCGGTCGTTCCATGTACCGCTTCGCGTTTGCGGTGGTGGCTGTGGGCGTCGGGTGTGGCGGTCGTTCCATGTACCGCTTCGCGTTTGCGGTGGTGGCTGCGGGCGTCGGGTGTGGCGGTCGTTCCATGTACCGCTTCGCCGCCCGCATTCGTGGCTGCCGGCGTCGGGTGCGGCGCCGTTCCATCCGCCGCTTCGCGCCCGCGGTCGTGGCCGTCGGTGATGTGTGCGGCGGCCGTTCCACCCACCGGCGTGCGGCTCGCGGTCGTCGCCGCGAGGCGCCCCCGACCCCGGTCCGGTGGAACGGCTGCCGCCTCCCCCCTCGGAGTGGCTGCGGAACTCCCGTGCTCCAACTGTGAAGCTCTCGTGGAGGAAAGTTGAGCATACGCCCGCGACCGGTCGCAATACCGCGGATGTCGGTATTCCGCTTGTGCGCGTGGAGGGGTGCGGCTCAACCTCGCCCGATGTAGGGCATCGTCGTCGCCAATACCGTCGCGAACTGCACGTTCGCCTCCAGCGGCAACTCGGCCATGTGCCGTACCGTGCGCGCCACATCGGCCACGTCCATCACCGGTTCCGGGGTTACCTCCCCGTTCGCCTGGAGCGCGCCGGTCTGCATCCGGGTCGTCATGTCGGTTGCCGCGTTGCCGATGTCGAGCTGGCCGACCGCGATGCGGTACGGCCGCCCGTCCAGGGACAGCGACTTGGTCAGACCGGTCAGCGCGTGCTTGGTCGCGGTGTAGGCGACCGAGTGCGGGCGGGGCGCGTGGGCCGAGATGGAACCGTTGTTGATGATCCGGCCGCCCTGCGGGTCCTGCTCCTTCATCCGCCGGTAGGCCGCCTGGGCACACAGGAACGCCCCGTTGAGGTTGGTGTCCACCACATGCCGCCAGGCGTCGTACGGCAGGTCCTCCACGGGCACCCCGCCCGGACCGAACGTGCCCGCGTTGTTGAACAGCAGGTCCACCCGGCCGAACCGTTCCACGGTCGCCGCGAACAGCGCCGCCACGTCCTCGGGCCGGGACACGTCGGTGCGCACGGCGAGCGAGGCGGCCTCCGGAACCAGGGCCGCCGTCTCCGCCAGCGTCTCGGTGCGCCGGCCCGCCAGCGCCACCGACCAGCCGTGGCGCAGCAGCTCCACGGCGACGGCCCGCCCGATGCCGGAGCCGGCGCCGGTGACCACCGCGATCTTCGATTGCCTGTCAGTCATGGTTCCGCAGCCTAGGCGCGCAGTCCGTCATGCGGAATCCGATGTCCGCCATACGGTTATCCGGTGACCGCGGTCGGCTCTTCCCCGGGATAGCGCACCCCGACCCGCTCCCGCACCGCGTCCAGCGTGCGCATCACCGCGAGCGTGCCCTCCAGCGGCACCAGCGGCGACTCCTTCTCACCCGCCCGCAGCGCCCGCATCACCTCCAGCGCCTCGTGCCGGAGGCTGGTCCGCGGCCCGTCGGCCGGGTCGGCGGCGAACTCCTCGGGCTCCCGGCCGTCCCGGTGCAGCACGAACCGGTCGGGGTGGAAGAAGCCCGCCGGGACGTCGATCCGGCCGCGCGAACCGGTGACCGAAGCGGTGACCGCCGTACCGCCGACGATCGAGCAGTGCACCGAGGCCAGCGCGCCGCTCTCCCAGGACAGCAGGGCACCGGTCTGGAGGTCGACGCCCTCCGGAGACAGCACCGCACTCGCGGCGACGGCGTCCGGCTCGCCCAGCAGCAGCTGCGCGAACGACACCGGATACACCCCCAGGTCCAGCAGCGCGCCGCCGCCCAGCGCCCGGTCCCGCAGCCGGTGCGCCGCCGGGAAGGGGCCGGCCAGCCCGAAGTCGGCGTGCACGGTCCGCACCTCGCCGATCGCCCCGTCCGCCACCAGCGCCTTCAGCCGCCGGACCAGCGGATTGCAGTACATCCACATCGCCTCCATCAGGAAGCGGCCGTTCTCCCGGGCCAGCGCGACGAGCTGCTCCGCCTCGCGCAGGTTCAGCGTGAACGGCTTCTCGCACAGCACGTTGCGCCCCGCCTCCAGACACAGCCCGGCCGCCGCCCGGTGCGCCACGTGCGGAGTGGCCACGTACACGACGTCGACGTCCTCGTCCGCCGCCAGCGACTCCCAGTCGCCGTACGCCCGCTCCGCCCCGAACCGGTCCGCGAACGCCTCCGCCGACTCCCGCCGCCGTGAGGCCACCGCCACGATCTCCGCGTCCGGCAGATCGACGAGGTCCGCGGCGAACGCCGCCGCGATCCCGCCGGTCGCCAGGATCCCCCACCGCACGTTCCGCTCCGCCATCGCCGCCCCGCCCTCGCTCATGTGTGCCTCGGCAGTGTGTACGAGCTGAGAGCATAGGTGCCTGTTCAGCACGAGAGGGAGGGACACATGCCCGAGCACGCGGCGGCACCGACACCGGAGACGGAACACCCGTCCACCGCCCGGCACCAGGCCGGCACCCGCCGTGCCGGCCTGCTCGTCACCCTCGTGCTCGGCGGCCTCACCGCCACGCCCCCTCTCGCCATGGACATGTACCTCCCGTCCCTGCCGGAGGTCACCCGCTCCCTGCACGCCCCCGCCGCCACCGTCCAGCTCACCCTCACCGCCTGCCTGGCCGGCATGGCGCTCGGGCAGCTGGTCGTGGGCCCCATGAGCGACCGCTGGGGCCGGCGCCGCCCGCTCCTGGCCGGCCTCGCCGTCTACATCCTCGCCACCGCCCTGTGCGCCGTCGCACCGAACGTCGAGACGCTGGTCGCCTTCCGGCTGGCCCAGGGCCTCGCCGGAGCGGCCGGCATCGTCATCGCCCGGGCCGTCGTACGCGACCTGTACGACGGCGTGGCCATGGCCCGCTTCTTCTCCACCCTCATGCTGATCTCCGGGGTCGCCCCGATCGTGGCCCCGCTGATCGGCGGACAGATCCTCCGGGTGACGGACTGGCGGGGCGTGTTCGTGGTCCTCACCGTCGTCGGAGCCCTGCTCGCCGCCGTCGTCTGGCGGCGACTGCCCGAGACGCTGCCGCCCGCCGACCGGCACGGCGGCGGAGTCGGCCAGGCCCTGCACGCGATGCGCGGCCTCCTCGCCGACCTGCCCTTCACCGGCTACACGCTGGCCGGCGGCTTCGCCTTCGCCGCGCTCTTCGCCTACATATCCGCCTCACCGTTCGTGATCCAGGAGATCTACGGCGCCTCCCCGCAGACCTTCAGCCTGCTGTTCGGCGTCAACTCCGTCGGCCTGATGATCGCGGGGCAGGTCAACGGCAAGGTGCTGGTGGGCCGGGTGAGCCTGGACAAGGTCCTCGCGGTCGGCCTTGCGGTGATCGTGCTCGCGGCGACCGCCCTGCTGCTGCTGTCCGCGGGCGCCTTCGGCGAGGTCGGCCTCCCCCCGGTCGCCGCCGCCCTGTTCGTGCTGATGTCCGCCATGGGCATCACGCTCCCCAACGCCCAGTCCCTCGCCCTGCTGCGCACCCGGCACGCCGCCGGCTCCGCCTCCGCGCTGCTCGGCACCACCTCCTTCCTCGTCGGCGCGGTCGCCTCCCCGCTCGTCGGTGTCGCCGGAGAGCACACCGCCGTCCCCATGGCCGTCGTCCAACTGGCCGGAGCACTGGTCGCGGCGGCGTGCTTCGTGGGACTGTGCCGTCCCTGGACGACACGGGGGACCACCCGTGCGGGCTCGGAGGGAGACGAGAGCTGAGCGCACCGAGACTGCGCGCCGGCACACCGGAACGGGCCGGGCTCGACCCCGTCGAGCTCGGACACCTGGTCGCCGAGGTGCACGCCCTCACCGCCGGTGACCGCCCCTGGGCGCCCGGCGCCGTCGTGCTGGCCGGCCGCGGACCCGTGATCGCCGTGGCCGAGGCCGCGGGCTGGGCGGTGCGCTACGCCTCCTACGACCCCGAGACCGGCACCGGCGTCGAACTGCCACCCGCCGCCCGGGTCCCGGCCACCGTCGGCACCCCCTTCGACCTGGCCTCGCTCACCAAGCTGTTCACGTCCGTCGCCGCCGTGCAGCAGATCGAGCGCGGCACCCTCGGCATGGACGCCCGCGTCGGCGACTACCTGCCCGATTTCTACGCCGCCGCCGCGCACCGCGTCACGGTACGGCAGCTGCTCACCCACACCTCCGGGCTGCGCCCCGAACTCCCGCTGTACGACTGCCCGGACGACGCCGCCCGGCTGAGACTGCTGCGCGCCGAGTCACCGGCCACCGAGCCGGGCCACCGCGTGTACTCGGACCTGAACCTGCTTCTGCTCCAGTTCGTGCTGGAGCGCAGCACCGGGCGCGCACTCGACGTGCTCGTCCAGGACGGCATCACCCGGCCGCTCGGCATGACCGACACCGCCTTCGGGCCCTGCCCCGGCGCCGCGGCCACCGAGGACCAGCGGCGGCCGTGGGCCAAGGCCGACCGGGGCATGCTGCGGGGCGTGGTCCACGACGAGAACGCCTGGGCGCTCGGCGGCGTCGCCGGCCACGCGGGTCTGTTCTCCACCGCGCCCGACCTCGCCGTGTTCTGCCGCGCCCTGCTCTGCGGCGGCTCCTACGGCCCCGCGCGCATCCTCGGCCCCGACTTCGTGGAACTGCTGTTCACCCCGCCCGGCCTGGGCTTCGCCCTGGACCAGCCGTGGTTCATGGGCGAGCTGGCGGGCCGCGGCGCGGCGGGCCACACCGGCTTCACCGGCACCTCCCTGGTGCTGGACCCGGCGACGGACACCTTCCTGATCCTGCTGGCCAACACCGTCCACCCGAGACGCCGGACGCCCGACAGCGGGCCGAGGGCGCGGCTGGCGACGAGGCTGGCACGGGCGGTGGTCTGAGACCCGCGTCAGCCGAAGGTGCGGTCGGCGGTGGGGGCGGTGATCGGGGGCCCGCGTCAGCCGGGGTGCGGTGGGCGGCGAGGGTGGTGCTTGGGCGGCGAGGGTGGTGCTCGGGGCCCGCGTCAGCCGAAGGCGCGGTCGGTGGTGAGGGTGGTGATCCGGGGACCGCGTCCGGGCGGGCCGGTACCGGCGCGCGGCGCCATAGAATCACCGGGTGAACGACCCCCTCCGCACCGCACTCGCCGAGCTGCTCGACGGTCTTCCCCCCAAGGAGATGACCGCCGCCGTGGACCGGCTCATCGCCAACTACCGCGGAGCCACCCCCACCCACGCGCCGATCCTCCGTGACCGCGCCGACGTCGCCGCGTACGCCGCCTACCGCATGCCCGCCACCTTCGAGGCGGTCCGCTCCGCGCTGGAGGCGTTCGCCGAGGCCGTCCCCGGCTGGACGCCCGGCAGCCACGTCGACGTCGGCGGCGGCACCGGCGCCGCCACCTGGGCCGTCACGGCCACCTGGCCCGGCGAGCGCGGCGTCACCGTGCTGGACTGGGCCGAACCCGCCCTCGCCCTCGGCCGGGAGATCGCCACCGCCAACCCGGACCTGCGGGACGCCCGCTGGCAGCGCGCCCGGATCGGCGCGGACCTCACCCTGGACGCCACCGACCTGGTCACGGTGTCGTACGTCCTCAACGAGCTCTCCCCGGCCGACCGGGCCGCCCTCGTCGACGCCGCCGCCGGCGCCGCGCAGGCCGTCGTCATCGTCGAGGCCGGCACCCCGGCCGGCTACGACCGCGTCATCGAGGCCCGCGACCGGCTGATCGGGGCCGGATTCCGGATCGCCGCTCCCTGCCCGCACAGCGCCGCCTGCCCCATCGTGCCCGGCACGGACTGGTGCCACTTCTCCGCCCGGGTCGGCCGCTCCTCCCTGCACCGCCAGGTCAAGGGCGGCTCGCTGGCGTACGAGGACGAGAAGTTCTCCTACGTCGCCGCCACCCGGCTGCCCGCCGAGCCGGCCCCCGCCCGGGTGGTCCGGCGCCCGCAGATCCGCAAGGGCCAGGTGCTGCTCGATCTGTGCGAGGCCGAGGAGCAGCTGCGCCGCACGACGGTGACCAAGCGCCACGGCGACCTGTACAAGGCCGCCCGGGACGCCGACTGGGGCGACGCCTGGCCGCCGCACGGCTCCGTGTCGTAGCCGCTGTCGCCGCTTGTTACTTTCGACCCCATGGTCGACAAGCCCGCCCCCGACGCCACCCGCCGCAGCGAGAAGTCCCGCCGGGCGATCTATGACGCAGCCCTCGCCCTGGTCGGCGAGGTCGGCTACCCCAAGACCACCGTCGAGGGCATCGCCGCCCGGGCCGGGGTCGGCAAACAGACCATCTACCGGTGGTGGTCGTCCAAGGCGGACGTGCTGCTGGAGGCGTTCCTGGACCGCGGGGAGCAGGTGGCCCGGTCGGCGGGGCAGGAGCCGTACGCCATCCCGGACAGCGGTGACCTGGCCGCCGACCTCAAGGCGGTCCTGCGGGCCACCGTGGACGAGCTGCTCGACCCGCGCTTCGAGGTGCCCTCGCGGGCACTGGCCGCGGAAGGGCTGGTCAACGAACAGCTCGGCCGCGAATTCGTGAGCAAGCTCCTCGAACCGCAGCTTCAGCTGTACGTCGAACGGTTGCGCTCCGCCCAGGGCGCCGGGGACGTACGCCCGGAGGTGGATCCCCGGATCGCGCTGGAGCTGTTCGTCTCGCCGCTCGCCCAGCGCTGGCTGCAACGCACCGGGCCGATCTCGTACGACTACACGGACACCTTGGTCGACTACGCCCTGCACGGACTCGCACCGCGCTGACGTCCCGCCCGGCCTCGGCCGGCCGCGCTCGGTGGCTGTGAGGATCGTCTCGTCCGGTTCCGCCTGAACCGTCCCGCGGCCCCCCGGAGCACGCGAAGATGGGACGATGAGGCATGCTGGCCGCACACCAGCGAGGCGACCACCAACCCGAGGGGATAGATGAGCGCGACGTTCGGGGGCCGGAGCGGCCGGCAGGGCAAACTCTCCCAATGGCTGCGCGGACGCCGGCCGAAGGAGACCGCCGCCGACGACGGCGGCCGTGAGGCCCTGCTGCTCGCCGCCGCCGACGCGGGCCTGCCGCTCGCCCCCGCCGCGCACCCCGCGCCGGGCTACCGCTGCTCCTGCGACCGCGTCGGCTGCCCCACCCCGGCCCGGCACCCGGTCTCGTTCGCCTGGCAGACGCAGTCGACCACCGACCACGCCCAGATCGAGCGCTGGGCCCGGCACCAGCCGGAGGCCAACTTCATCACCGCCACCGGGATGATGCACGACGTCCTCGACGTGCCCCTGAAGGCCGGCAGCGAGGCCCTGGACCGGCTGCTCGGCTCCGGTGTGGAGGTCGGGCCGGTCGCCGAGAGCGACGACGGCCGCATGCTGTTCTTCACCCTCACCCGGGGCACCCCCGAGGACGAGGACGAGTGGTGGCCCTGCGAACTGGACTGCCACCCCGAGACGATGGACGAGCATCCCGGCCTGCGCTGGCACTGCCGCGGGTCCTACGTCCTCGTACCGCCCGCCCGGCTCCCCGGCGACGACCAGCGGGTGCGCTGGGTGCGCGGCCCCGAGCATCCGCTGCCCGAACCGCTGACCCTGCTGGAGACGCTCACCGACGCCTGCGCCCGGTACGCCGGCGCGCAGGCCGACCAGCCCGGCGCGGCCTGGCCGCCGCGCCACTGAGGCCGGCCGGCGGTCACTCGCCCTGGGCGGCCGTGAGTCCCTGGACGCGCGCCAGCACCCGCACCGGACCGCTGCCCGGCGCCGGGTCCAGGGCCGCCTGGTTGGCGATCGACTCCAGTGTCAGGGACTGCTTCACCTCGCCCTTGGTCAGGGCCTGCACGTCCTTGTTCGGTGCCGGTACCGAGGTGCCCGTCGCGGCGGTCTGCTTCTCGTAGTGGTGCGTGGTGAAGAACACCAGCGCCCCGCCGTCCCTGGTGCGCAGCGCTAGCGGCGCGTAGTCGCCGTGGGTGAGCGGCGCGTCGATGAACTGCCGCACCAGACCGGGCCTTTTGGCCGCCTTGCTGCGATCCGCGCGCAGGCCGCTGGTGTTGCCGTTGTCCGCGAAGCCCTTGCCGCCGCTCTTCAGGTAGGCCGTGTACTGCCGGCTCAACTCCTCGGGCGGGACGGCCAGCTGTGCGGAATCGGCCGGTACGGCCTCGGCCCAGCCGTCCTTGTCCGTCGTGAACTCCGGTACCGCCCCCGGCGCCATGAGCGTCAGATACGCCACCTGCCACCGCTCGCCGAGGTCGCCCCGGGTGAACACCAGCACCCAGCGGAAGTCGCCGCCCTTGTTGCCCTTGGCGTCGGCGACGAACCAGCGGGGCCAGCCCGCCTTCTTGGGGATCGTGATGTGTACGTCCGTCAGCGTCAGCGGGGTGTGGTTCGCGTTCCCGGACGGGCTGTTGACGTGCCCGGCCCTGAGCCGGGCGGAGTCGATGTCGGCGAGGGCGCCGGTGACGTAGGGCGCGTCCACGGAGCTGTCGTAGGTCTTGTCGGCCTTGTTGTACGCGTCCGTGAACGCGGTGAGCGCCTTGACGGCCTCGGCCCGCGTGGCGGCGGGGAGCACCGCACGCTCTCCGTGCACCACCACGCATCCGCTCGCCGTCACCGACAAAGCGGTCAGCGAGGCAGCTATGAGGGCGTTTCGCTCACGCCTGCGAAGCCGTCGACGGCTGCGTTCCGTGGTCATCGGGCTCCTTCACCTTCCCCTTCCCGGAGGCGAACCCTACCGGGGAGAGGAACAGCGCGAGCACCGGGACCAGGTACAGCGCCCACACCGTGATCTGGATGACCGTCGGATCCGGCTGGAAGTTGAAGACGCCCTTCAGCAGGGTGCCGTACCAGCTGTCCGGCGGGATGACGCCGCTGATGTCGAAGGCGAGGTCGGTCAGGCCGGGAACCCAGTCGGCCTCCTGGAGGTCGTGGAAGCCGTACGCGAGCACGCCCGCCGCGACCACGACCAGCATGCCGCCGGTCCAGGTGAAGAACTTGGCGAGGTTGATCCGCAACGCGCCCCGGTAGAACAGCCAGCCGAGGAGAACGGCCGTGGCGAGGCCGAGGGCGACCCCGACCAGCGGGCGCGGGGTGCCGTCGGAGGCGGCGTGCACCGACGCCCACACGAACAGCGCGGTCTCCAGGCCCTCCCGGCCGACGGCGAGGAACGCGGTGGCGACCAGTGCGCCCGTGCCCAGCGCGAGGGCCGCGTCCAGCTTGCCGTGCAGCTCCGCCTTCAGGTGCCGGGCGGTGCGCCGCATCCAGAACACCATCCAGGTCACCAGGCCCACGGCGAGGATGGACAGGGAGCCGCCGAGCGCCTCCTGCGCCTGGAACGTCATCTCCTGGGAGCCGAACTCCAGGGCGCAGCCGAAGCCCATGGCGATGGCGATCGCGATACCGACGCCGGTCCAGATCGGCTTCAGGGCGTCCCTGCGGCCGGTCTTGACCAGGTAGGCGATCAGGATGCAGACGACGAGCGACGCCTCGAGCCCCTCGCGCAGGCCGATCAGGTAGTTGGAGAACACGGGCTACGCCTCCTTCGAGAACAGCGTGCGGCCCCACCAGTCGCCGGAGTCCCGGACGCCCGGGGGTACCGCGAAGACCGCCGAACCCACGTGCTGGATGTACTCGTTGAGCGCGTCCTGCGCCGACAGCTTGCGCTGCAACGGGATGAAGCCCTTGCGTACGTCCCGCTGGTAGGCGAGGAAGAACAGGCCCGCGTCGAGCCGGCCCAGGCCGTCGGTGCCGTCGGTGAAGGAGTAGCCCCGGCGCAGGATGGTGACCCCGCCGTTGGAGTCGGGGTGCGCCAGCCGCACGTGCGCGTCCGGCTTCATCGCCTTCAGGAACGGCTGGTCGTGCTCCTTGGCCTTGCCGACCGGGGCGCCCTCGCGCTTGTCCCGGCCGAACACGTCCTCCTGCTCCTGCAACGAGGTGCGGTCCCAGGTCTCGATGTTCATCCGGATGCGCCGGGCGACCAGGTACGACCCCCCGGTCATCCAGGCCGTCCCGGCGTCGCCGTCACCGTCGCCGACCCACACGAACTTGTTCAGCCGGTCGGTCTCGGTGCCCGCGATGTTGCGGGTGCCGTCCTTGAAGCCCATGAGGTTGCGCGGGGTCTGCGCGTCCGGGGTGGTCGAGGAGGTCTTGCCGAAGCCGAGCTGCGACCAGCGGATGGCGACCTTGCCGAAGCCGATCCGGGCCAGGTTGCGGATGGCGTGCACGGCGACCTGCGGGTCGTCGGCGCAAGCCTGGACGCACAGGTCGCCGCCGGTGCGGGACCTGTCCAGGTTGTCGCCGGGGAACTGCGGCAGGTCGGCGAGGGCCGCCGGCCGCCGGTCGCGCAGGCCGAACTTCTCGAAGAACGAGGGCCCGAACCCGATGGTGAGGGTCAGCCGCGAGGGCTTGAGGCCCAGCGCCTCACCGGTGTCGTCCGGTGGCGCCTCGGCGAGTCCGCCGTACGCGCCGTCACCGACCGCCTTCCCGGCGGTCATCCGCCGGGCCGCCGCCGTCCAGTCCTTCAGCAGCTGCACGAACTCGGCCCGGTCGTCGGTCTTGACGTCGAACGCCGCGAAGTGCAGCCGGTCCTGGACGGGCGTGGCGATGCCCGCCTGGTGGACGCCGTGGAACTCGACGGCGCCACCCGACTCGGCGGCGGCCGGGTCCATGTCGTCGCCCGTCCTGGTCATCGCCACCGCGCCACCGGCCGCGGCGGCACCGAGCGCGAGCCCGGCCCCGCCCCAGCCGATCAGCGCCCGGCGGGAGGGAGCGGTCCCCTGGTTCTCGGTCATCGTCCTGCCCTCCGCGTTACTTCGCGACCGTGGCGGCCAACTTGGACAGCGGCTCGGCGAGCGCGTTCACCGCGTCCGACAGTTCCTTGCGCTGTTCCTTGGTGACCTTGTCGTAGGAGACGAAGTCGTAGGACGTCGTGTCCGAGCGGTACTTGTCGAGCAGGGTGTTCACCGCCGTGAACTGCTTGTCCAGCTCCTTGGCCAGCGCCGGGTCGTTCTTCGCGGCGACCGGCTTCAGCAGCTCGTACGCCTTCTGCGCGCCCTCGACGTTGCCCTTGAAGTCGGCCAGGTCGGTGTGCGAGTAGCGGTCCTCCTCACCGGTGACCTTGCCGGTGGCGACCTCGTCGAGCAGTTCCTTGGCGCCGTTGGCCATGAAGGTCGGGGTGATCTCGGCCTTGCCGACCCGCTTCTGCCAGTCCTTCAGGTCGCTCACCAGCTGGTCGGCGAGGGCCTTCTCCTCGGCGCCGATCTTCTTGTCCTGCCAGAGGGCCTTCTCCAGCCGGTGCCAGCCGGTCCACTTCTGGCCCTTCTCCAGGCCGTCGGCGCGCAGGTCCGTCTTGGGGTCGATGTCGCCGAAGGACTCGGCGACCGGCTCGGTGCGCTCCCAGCCGAGGCGGGAGGGGGCGTACGCCTTCCTGGCGGCGTCGAGGTCGCCGGCCTTGATCGCCTTGGCGAACGTCTCGGTGAGCGGCACGGTGGCGTCGGCCTGGTCCTGGGCGTACTGACGGTAGTCCGCGACCGCCTGGTCCAGCTTCGGGTTCCGCTTGGCGGCCGTACCGGTGCCGCTCACGGTGAGCTTCTGCCGGACGCCGTGGCCCTTCATGCCGGGGCGGCAGGCGATCTCGTAGGAGCCGGCCTTCACCTCGGCGGTGAGCGTGTACTTGGTGCCCGGGCCGATGTTCTCCTTCTCGGAGACGATCCGGTCGTCCGGGAAGAGGATCTCGACCTCGGTGGCCTTCGAGCCCTTGTTCTCGATCTTCAGCGTGACCTGGCCGGCCGGCACGGACTTCGCGGAGGTCTCGCACGTGGAGTCGGCGGCCGTGACCTGGATGGCGTCGCCGTCCTTGGCGTCGCTCTTCGCGGTGCAGGCCGTCAGAGCGGTCAGGGCTGCCGTGGCGACGGCGGCGGTGACGGTGAGTCGGGCGGCTCGCATGCAGGCTCCAAGCGGATCTCATGAGGTAGTGAGGCTGCCCTAACTTACATGAGGCTTACCTCACCCGTACCCGCGGGGTTCGTGATTCAGCTCTCACGGAACGACCACAGGCACGGCTTGATCACGATGCCCACCAGCAGATGTCACGGGACGGCAAAGCAGGAGTCAAGGCCGTTCCATCCGCACCCCGGGCGCGCCCGTCCGGGCCTCCACCGGATGCTCGTGCACCTCCGCCCTCCGGGAGTGTCCGGCGGCGCTGCGGTCCGGCGCGGGCCGCGATGTTTCAATTCCCGGGTGACTGACTACGACGTACTGCGCGTCTTCTGCGGGCCGGACGGCGGCTACGGCAACGAACTGGGTGTCGTCCGGGACGGTTCGGTGCTGCCCGAGCGGAGCGACCGGCAGGCGCTCGCGGCAAAACTCGGCTTCAGCGAGACCGTGTTCGTGGACGACCCCGAGCGCGGCGTGATCGACATCTACACCCCCACCCTGCGCCTGCCCTTCGCCGGTCACCCCTGCGTCGGGACGGCATGGCTGCTCGACGTGCCCGAACTGGTCACGCCCGCCGGCGTCGTCGGGGCCCGGCTGGACGGCGAGTTCAGCTGGATCGAGGCCCGCGCGGAGTGGGTGCCGCCACGCACCCTGCGCCAGTACGCGAGCGCCGCCGAGGTGGACGCGCTGGCGGCGCCGCCGTCCGGAGACTGGATGTACGCCTGGGCCTGGGAGGACGAGGCGGCCGGACGCGTCCGCGCGCGTGCCTTCCCCGGCCGTGACGACGGCATCGACGAGGACGAGGCCACGGGCGCGGCGGCCCTGCTGCTCACCGACCGGCTGGGCCGGGCCCTCAACATCACCCAGGGCCGGGGCTCCCAGATCCTCACCGCGCCGCAGCCGCACGGCTGGGTGGAGGTCGGCGGCCGGGTGATCCTCGAACGCTAGGCGCTCAGCGGGAACTCCTCGCCCAGTGCGCGGAAGACGTCCGTGTTCAGGGCGAACGCGCGCTTGCACTCGCTGACGATCCGCTGCCGCTCCAGCTCGTCGGCGCCGATGCCGTCCAGCAGCTCCCGGTAATCCCGCTTGAACGCGGCCGGGTTGGTGATCCGCTCGAAGACGTAGAAGCGGACCCCGTCGCCCTTCCTCGCGAAGCCCCACGTCCTCTCCGCCGTGTCCCGGATGATCTGGCCGCCGGAGAGGTCGCCGAGGTAGCGGGTGTAGTGGTGGGCGACGTAACCGCCGGGCCAGCGCTCGGCGCACTCCCGCACCCGGTCCGCGTAGACCCGGGCCGCGGGCAGGGCGGTCAGCCCCGCCCGCCAGTCCGGTCCCCGCAGATGCGCCAGGTCCCGCTCCAGCGCGGCCAGCCGGAACAGCTCCGGCCGGATGAACGGCCCGGCCACCGGATCCTCCGCCAGTCGCCCGGCCGTGCTCTCGAGCGCGTCGTAGACGAACCACAGTTGTTCGGTGTAGCGCGCGTAGGCGTCCACGCCGAGCCGGCCGCCGAGCAGGTCGCTCATGAACGCCGACGTCTCCGCCTGTCTGTGCTGCTCGTGCGAAGCGGTCCGGATGAGGGACGAGAAGGAGTCCATGAGCCCGTCCTTTAAGGAAAGCGTCACCTGAGTCAACGCCCTTGCCGACCTCGTGTCGGCAACTTTGCCGACAGCCTGTCGGTAAAAGCGTACAAGAGAAAGCCCGCCCCCGTCAGGGAGCGGGCCCGGGCGGCCGGGAGGGGATCAGGGGAGGGTCAGGATCTCCGCGCCGGAGTCCGTCACCACCAGCGTGTGCTCGAACTGCGCGGTCCGCCGGCGGTCCTTCGTCACGACCGTCCAGCCGTCCTCCCACATGTCGTACTCGTGGGTGCCCAGCGTCAGCATCGGCTCGATCGTGAACGTCATGCCCGGCTGCATGACCGTCGTCGCGTGCGGACTGTCGTAGTGCGGGACGATCAGCCCGGAGTGGAACGACGAGCTGATGCCGTGGCCGGTGAAGTCACGGACGACGCCGTAGCCGAAGCGCTTGGCGTACGACTCGATGACCCGGCCGATGACATTGATCTGCCGGCCGGGCTTCACGGCCTTGATCGCCCGGTCGAGGGACTCGCGGGTGCGCTCCACCAGCAGCCGCGACTCCTCGTCCACGTCACCCACCAGATAGGTGGCGTTGTTGTCGCCGTGCACCCCGCCGATGTACGCCGTCACGTCCAGGTTGACGATGTCACCGTCCCGGAGGACCGTCGAGTCCGGGATGCCGTGGCAGATGACCTCGTTGACCGAGGTGCACAGCGACTTCGGGAAGCCCCGGTAGCCGAGCGTGGACGGGTAGGCGCCGTGGTCGCACATGTAGTCGTGGGCGACCTTGTCCAGCCGGTCCGTGGTGACCCCGGGCGCGATGATCTTCGCGGCCTCCGCCATCGCCCGCGCGGCGATACGGCCGGCGATCCGCATCGCCTCGATGGTCTCGGGGTTCTGCACCTCCGGCCCGGTGTACGGCGACGGCGCGGGCTTGCCGACGTACTCGGGGCGGCGGATGTTTCCGGGAACCGAACGGATGGGGGACAGCTCCCCTGGTACGAGCAGCGACTGGCCAGACATGCCAGCGAGTCTATCCAGCGGACATGGGGGAACATGTCGGTGGCGAGAGGAGCTGTCCCATGGCCTTGTTCAAGAAGCGCACCGTCGGCAAGCCCGGTGAGTGGTACTACTGCCTGGAACACAAGAAGGTCGAGGAGGGCCCGGACTGCCCGGGCAAGGACCGTTTCGGGCCGTACACCTCCCCGGACGAGGCCCGGCACGCGATGGAGACCGCCGCCGAGCGCAACCTCCAGTGGGAGAACGACCCGCGCTGGCACGACGCCCCCGCGGGCGGCGACACCGAAGACACCTGACCGGACCCCTGCCGCTGAGCCTCAGGCCGCTGACCGGACCCCTGCCGCTGAGCCCCAGGCCGCTGAGCCCCGGACCGCGGCGCGCCGCTCGCGCATCGCACCGCGTGCTCGTCCCTCCGGGCGGTGTGGCACGGTGGACGTGCGCCACCCGCGGGCGAGGTCACCAAGGGGCCGGCGGCGGTGCCATCAGTGCTTCGGCCAGCCTGGACAGCCGGTCCCGGAAACCCCGTCGCACCCTCGGCGAGCCCGCGTTCTCGCCCGCCGCCGCGCTCACCAGGTGCTGCACGGTGTCCAGGTCCAGCTCCGCCCCGTCCGGCACCGCCAGCGTGTCGTGCGCCATGGCGGCCAGCTCGCCGCCGGCGCCCAGGGCCAGCACCGTCACCCCGGCCCGCCGCGCCGAGTGGACCCGTTCCAGCAGCGGCGCCGGCTCCTCGGGCGCCACGACCAGCAGGGTCTCCCCGCGCCGCGCCGCCGCGATCCGGCCCGGCCCGACCGCCAGATGCGCGGGATCGGAGCGGCGCGCGTGATGCCGTACCAGAGTCGGCGCCAGCTCGGGCGTGCCCGACCAGGCCGCCTCGTCCACCAGGTGTGCCGCCAGGTGCCAGGGCTCGTACTCGGGCGTGCCCACCAGCAGCAGCCCGCCCCCGTGCGCCACCACCGAGCCGCGCAGCACCCCCGCGAACCTCCGGGTGGCACCCAGCCACTCCGTCCCGGCGAGCACTTCCCTCAGCCATGCGACCCGTACGGCGTCCATGCGACCGCATCCTGCCGCAACCGGCCAGTCGTGACCCGCAGTTCACCTCGAATTCGCCCGACGTGGGGATGGTCTCGGCCCAGCCACAGGTCGTGAGGAGCCGCCCGATGACCGACGTGACCGTTCCCTTCCGCGCGGGCCACGAGGGATACGCCAGTTTCCGCATCCCCGCGGTCGTCGCCCCCAGGCCCGGCACACTGCTCGCCTTCTGCGAGGGCCGGGCCGACTCCGCGGCCGACCACGGGCACATCGACATCGTGCAGAAGCGGTCCACGGACGGCGGCCGTACCTGGGGCCCGCTCCAGGTCGCCGCGAGCAACGGGGCGAACCTGGCCGGCAATCCCGCCCCCGTCGTCCTCGACACCGGCCGGATCCTGCTCGTGCACATCCGGGCCGCCGCCTTGGCCACCGAAGCCGCCATCCTGCGCGGACAGGTCAAGGACGCCGACGGCCGCCGCGTCTGGGTGCAGCACAGCGACGACGACGGACTCAGCTGGTCCGCGCCGAAGGAGATCACCGCGCAGGTGAAGAAGCCCGGCTGGCGATGGTACGCCACCGCACCGGGCCACGCCCTCCAGCTCTCCTCCGGCCGCGTCCTCGTCCCGGCCAACCACACCGTGCCGCCCACCGGCACCGACACCGGCGCCGAGGCCAGGTACAACAGCGGGCACTGCCTGCTCAGCGACGACCACGGCGAGACCTGGTACCTCGGCTACCTGGACGAGAACACCGACGGCTACGTCAACGTCAACGAGACCACCGCCGCCGAACTCCCCGACGGGCGCGTCTACCTGAACACCCGCAACGACTCGCCGTCCCCCGGCAACCGGGCCGACGCCCACTCCACGGACGGCGGCAGGACACTCGTGAAGCCCTTCCGGCCGCAGGCCGGGCTGACCGCGCCGGTCTGCGAAGCCTCCGTGCTCCAGCTCCGCGCCCCCGACGTGCTCCTCTTCTCCGCCCCGGCCGACCCCGCCGCCCGCGCCCTGATGACGATCCGCGCCTCCGGCGACGGCGGCACCACCTGGCGCACGGCGTTCACCGTCGACGGGCTGCCCGCCGCCTACTCCGACCTCGTCCGCGTCGACCCGCACACGGTCGGACTGCTGTACGAGACGGGCGACTTCGGCACCTACGAGACGATCACCTTCCGCCGGGTGCCCGTGCACCGGCTGACCTGAGCCGGTGCCCTGACGGTCACGGACGTAGAGTCGGGCCATGACCTCTACCGACAGCGCACAGAAGGCCCCCGCCAAGGACCCCTGGGACCTGCCCGACGTCTCCGGGTACGTCGTCGGCGTGCTCGGCGGCACCGGACCGCAGGGCAAGGGCCTCGCCTACCGGCTCGCCAGGGCCGGCCAGAAGGTGATCATCGGCTCCCGGGCCGCCGAGCGCGCGCGGGCCGCCGCCGGTGAACTCGGCCACGGCGTCGAGGGCGCCGACAACGCCGAGACCGCGCGCCGCAGCGACATCGTGATCGTCGCCGTACCGTGGGACGGCCACGGCGACACCCTGAAGTCCCTGCGCGAGGACCTGGCCGGCAAGCTCGTCGTGGACTGCGTCAACCCGCTCGGCTTCGACAAGAAGGGCGCCTACGCCCTCAAGCCGGAGGAGGGCAGCGCCGCCGAGCAGGCCGCCGCCCTGCTGCCGGACTCCCGGGTCACCGCCGCCTTCCACCACCTGTCGGCCGTCCTGCTCCAGGATCCCGAGATCGAGCAGATCGACACCGATGTGATGGTGCTCGGCGAGGAGCGCGCCGACGTGGAGATCGTGCAGGCGCTGGCCGGGCGCATCCCCGGTATGCGCGGCGTCTTCGCGGGCCGCCTGCGCAACGCCCACCAGGTCGAGTCGCTGGTCGCGAACCTGATCTCCGTCAACCGCCGGTACAAGGCACACGCCGGGCTGCGCGTCACCGACGTGTGAGCCACGCGGGGGCCATGGGGGACACTGGTTCTCGTAGCAGTGTCCCCCCGCAAGGAGCCGAGCCCCATGCCCCGCATCGCCCTGTACACCCTCGCCGTCTGCGTGCTCGCCGTCGCCGCGGCGGTCGTCTCCTTCGCCCAGGGCAGCTGGCTGGGGATCGTCTGGGTGCTGCTGGCCGGTCTGTCGTCCAACATGACCTGGTACTACGTGAAGCGGGCCAAGGTCACCCGGAGCGGATCCGTCACGGGCTGACCGAGCAGTACTCGTTGGCGCCCTGCCAGAACCGGTACAGGTCCTGTCCGCAGTACTGCGAGAAGTAGTCCACGTTCAGCGCGCGCATGATCGCGTCGATCACGTCGAAGAAGGCGCCGTTGACGGCGGGCAGCCACAGCAGCGCGAACACGAACAGCAGCCCGAACGGGGCGAACGGCTCCACCTGCCGCTTCACCTTGTACGACAGCCACGGCTCGATCACGCCGTAGCCGTCCAGGCCCGGCACCGGCAGGAAGTTCAGGATCGCCGCCGTCACCTGGAGCAGCGCCAGGAACGCCAGCGCGAACCGGAAGTCCGCGGGCACGCCGTCCAGGGCGTGCAGCCAGAACGGGGCCGTGCACACCGCGGCGAACAGCACGTTCGTCAGCGGGCCCGCCGCCGAGATCAGGCTGTGCCGCCAGCGGCCCTTGATCCGGTTCCGCTCGATGAACACCGCGCCGCCGGGCAGACCGATCCCGCCCATGATCACGAAAAGCACCGGGAGCACGATGCTCAGCAGCGCGTGCGTGTACTTCAGCGGATTCAGCGTGAGATAGCCCTTCGCGCCGACCGTGATGTCCCCGCCGTGCAGGGCGGTGCGCGCGTGCGCGTACTCGTGCAGACACAGGGAGACGATCCAGGCCGCCGTCACGAACAGGAACACCGCGATGCCCGGCTGCGCGGCGAACCCGGACCAGGTGGCCCAGCCGGTCACCGCCGTCACGGCGAGGATGCCGACGAACACGGGACTGACCTGGCGGTCGCCGTGACGGGTGGTGGCGGTGGTCATGGTCGGACTCCTGTACGGCCGGGATGGTCGGGAACTGCGACCGTACCGGCCGCCGACACGAGGGGAAAACGTCTCGCGGTGGCCGTCCGGTTCCAGGAGGGTGGGGGAATGGCACGGACGAGGGTGTTCTACGAGCACTGGCAGATGGAGTGCTGCGGCACACCGTTCGCCGTCGGCGACGAGGTCGGCTGGCGGCTGGTCGCCGTCGACGCCGCGGCCCCGCAGGGCGAGTACTACGGTGCCGGGGCGTGGGTGGAGAACCACGGCGGACCCGACCACCGGACCGCCGGCCGGGTCCGCGGCATCGACCTGGTGCACCAGGAGTACCTGGCCCACCACGATCCGCGCGCCGTCGAGCCGCCCCCCGCGGAACCCGGGGAGGTGGTCCTCATGGCTGCGGGGCGCCGCCTGGAGATGGTGCCCGGCGCGCATACCCTGGAGTCCGTCGACGGCTGCCCGAAGTGGTTCGACGCGTTCGAGGACGAGGAGCCGCCGCCGCGGCAGGTGCCCTTCCGGGTCCGCCGCGCCGTCGGCGCCCTCGTCACCCTGGACGTCCCGGACGGCACACCGCGCCAGTCCCGTGACCCCCGCTGATCCCTCCGGAGACAATGGACCCCGTGCGTTATCGGCTGCTCGGCACCACCCAGGCAATCCGCCCCGACGGCACGACCGTCCCGGTCGGCGGGGCGCGCCTGCGTGCCCTGCTGAGCGTGCTCGCCCTCCGGGCCGGCCGGCCGGTGCCGGCGGCCCTGCTGGTGGACGAGGTGTGGGGCGCCGACCCGCCCGCCGACGCCACCGGCGCGCTCCAGGCGCTCGTCGGCCGGCTCCGGCGGGCCCTCGGCGCCTCCGCCGTCGCCTCCGCCGACGGCGGCTACCGGCTCACCGCCGCACCCGACGACGTCGACGTCATCCGCTTCGAGCGGCTGGCCGGCGACGGCCTCGCCGCCCTCGCCGACGGTGACCCGGCCAAGGCCGCCGCCGTCCTCGACGACGCCCTCGCCCTGTGGCACGGGCCCGCCCTCGCCGACCTGCCCGACCGCACCGCCGAGGCGGCCCGCTGGGAGACCCGCCGCCTCGACGCCCTGCGCGCCCGGCACACCGCCGCCCTCGCCCTCGGCCAGGCCGAGCAAGCACTGCCCGAACTGACCGCCCTGTGCGACGACCACCCGCTGGACGAACCACTCCAGGCACTGCGGCTGCGCGCCCTGCGCGACGCCGGCCGTCCGGCCCAGGCGCTCGCCGCCTACGAGGACGTACGACACCTGCTCGCGGACCGGCTCGGCTCCGCCCCCGGGCCCGAGCTGCGCGCCCTGCACGCCGAGCTGCTGCGGGAGGAACCGGCGAGCCCCCGGCCCGCGACGCGACCGGGCAACCTGCCCGCCCGGCTCACCTCCTTCGTCGGCCGGGAAGCCGACATCCGGGCCATCGGCGCCGATCTCGCCGGGGCCCGGCTGGTCACCCTGCTCGGGCCCGGCGGCGCCGGCAAGACCCGGCTGTCCCAGGAGGCCGCCGAGGCGGTACGGCACACCCTCCGGGACGGGGTGTGGCTCGCCGAGCTGGCCCCCGTGGACGACCCGGACGCCGTACCGCAGGCCGTGCTCACCGCGATCGGCGCCCGCGAGACGGTGCTGCACGGCGCCGGCGTGGAGACCATCCGCGCGGTCGCCGACCGGCACGGCGACCCCCTCGAACGGCTCGTGGAGCACTGCGCCCGGCGCCGGATGCTGATCATCCTGGACAACTGCGAGCACGTCGTCGACGCCGCCGCCCGGCTCACCGAGGGCCTGCTGGCCCGCTGCCCGGAGCTGACCGTCCTCGCCACCAGCCGCGAACCGCTCGGGGTGCCGGGGGAGCTGGTGCGGCCCGTGGAGCCGCTGCCCGAGCCGGTCGCGCTCCGGCTGCTCGCCGACCGTGGCGCGGCGGCCCGCCCCGGCTTCCGGACCGACGACGACCCCGAGGCGTGCGCCGAGATCTGCCGCCGCCTGGACGGGCTCCCGCTCGCCATCGAGCTGGCGGCGGCCCGGCTGCGCATGCTGTCACCCCGGCAGATAGCCGACCGGCTGGACGACCGCTTCCGGCTGCTCACCTCCGGCAGCCGGACCGTGCTGCCCCGCCAGCAGACCCTCAGAGCCGTCGTGGACTGGTCCTGGGACCTGCTGGACGCCGACGAACGGGACGTCCTCGCCCGGCTGTCGGTCTTCGCCGGCGGCTGCGACCTGGCCGCCGCCGAGGCCGTGTGCGGGCCCGTCGCCCTGGACGCGCTCGGCTCCCTGGTCGACAAGTCCCTGGTGGTCGCGGCCCCGGCCGCCGACGGCGGAATGCGCTACCGGCTGCTGGAGACGGTCGCCGAGTACGCCGCCGAACGGCTGGCGGAGACCGGGCACCGGGCCGCCGCCCAGCGCGCCCACCTGTCGTACTACCGCGAACTCGCCCGCACCACCGACCCGTTGCTGCGCGGCCCCGAACAGCGTGCCGCCATCGACCGGCTCCAGCTGGAGTACGAGAACCTGCGCACCGCCCTGCGCCACGCCGTCGCCGTGCGCGACGAGTCGGAGGCACTGTGCCTGGTGCTGTCCCTCCAGTGGTTCTGGCAGATGCGCAACCAGGAGACCGAGGTGCGCACCTGGTGCCAGGAGGTGATGGCGCTCGGCCCCGACCCGTTCGCCGAGCCGGTCCGCCGGGCCCGACCGGTGTGGCAGCGTTTGAACGCCGCCCCGCCGCCGTACCGGGGCGAGGTGCTGCTGGAGGCGCGGCGCGGTGTCCACCTCAGCCATCTCGCGGTCATGGACACCGACCTGGAGTCCTGGCAGACCCCGGAGGCGAAGGCGAAGCTGCGTGTCGTGACGCAGGTGTACGAGCCCGGTCTGCCCCAGGTCTGCCGGGCCCCGGGCATGCTGTGGTTCTTCGCCGAGATGCTGACGGGCGGTGCGGACCGCCTGCGGCCCATCGTCGAGGCCGCCGTACGGACCTGCCGGGCCACCCCGGGCTACGAGTGGGAGCTGGC
The DNA here is from genome assembly GCF_044546845.1 of Streptomyces sp. NPDC053076. NCBI lineage: Bacteria > Bacillati > Actinomycetota > Actinomycetes > Kitasatosporales > Streptomycetaceae > Streptomyces > Streptomyces sp. NPDC053076. Next base: position 849,175 of record NZ_JBITZL010000002.1, read on the forward strand.
CGGCGCCCTCCAGATGCGCGCCAACCTGCTGGCCAACCGCACCGCCTGGGCCGGCGACGCCGCCCGGGACGCCGACGAGGCGCTGGAGATCTTCCGCCGGATCGGCGACGCGTGGGGGACCGCCGAGGCGCTGTCCGCGCGCGGCGAGGCCCGTGAACGCAAGGGCGCCTACCGGGAGGCCGCCGCCGACTACCGGGCCGCCATCGAGCACGCCGAACGGCTCGGCGCCCGCGCCCAGGTGGCCGTCCTGCGCTCGCGCCTGGGCAGCGTGCTGATGGAGGCGGGCGACACCGAGCGCGGCGAGCGGATGCTGCGTGAGGTCATCGCCGACCAGCAGGGCACGCACAGCGAGGCGATGCCCGCCGCCCGGCTCTTCCTGTCCTCCTGGCTCGCCCTCACCGGCCGTACCGGCGAGGCCCGCGAGCAACTGCGGTTGCTGCGCGAGGAGTTCCGGATCGCGCACTTCGTCGTCTTCGACGCCCTGCTCGTCATCCAGGAGGCGTTCGTCGACGCTCTGGAGGAGCGGACCGAGGAGGCGCTGACCCGCACGCGCAGGGCGCTGGAGCTGGCCACCGATCCGCTGTCCCGGGCGATCATCCCGCACCTGGACTCCATCTGCCTCACCGTGGCGGCGACGGCCCTGGCCCGCGTCGACGGCCGCGCCGCCGACGCCGCCCGCTGCCTGGCCGCCGCCGAGGCTCTGCTGCCGCCCGGCCATGTGTACTCCGGCATGGAGCGCCGGATGTTCGACCTGACCGAGGCCCGGATCCGCGAGAGCCTCGACGGACCCGGCTACGCGGCCGCGTACACCGAGGGCGGTGGCCTCTCCTTCGCGGAGGCCACCGCCCTGGTCTGATCCGACGCGTACGGTCAGCTCTTGGTGCGGAACTTGTGGACGGCGACCGGCGCCATGATCGCGGTGAGTCCCACCGACCAGATCAGCGTCACCCACAGCGGGCGGGCGACCGCGCCGCCCTCCATCAGCCCGCGCGCGCTGTCGGCCAGCGCGGAGAGCGGGTTGTAGTCGGTGAACGCCTGGAGCCAGCCCGGCATCGACGCGGTCGGCGCGAAGATCGACGAACCGAACTGGAGCGGCATCAGCACCAGGAAGCCCATCGCCTGCACCGACTGGGCGCTCTTCATCACCACGCCGAGGGTCAGGAACACCCACATCAGCGCCGAGCCGAAGACCGCGGACAGCGCCACGGAGGCCACCAGACCGCTCCAGCTGTGCACGTCGTAGCCCACGAGCAGGGCGACCACCAGCAGCACCAGGGTCGCGAACAGCATGCGCAGCAGCTCCACCGCGATCTTCGCGAAGAGCACCGAGCCGCGCCCGATGGGCAGCGAGCGGAAGCGGTCCATCACACCGGAGTTGAAGTCCGTGTTGAAGCCGGTGCCCACGCCCTGGGCCATGTTCATGCCCATCATGGCCAGCAGGCCGGGGATCACGTACTGCACGTACTGGTCCTGGCCGCCGCCCAGCGACTGCCCGATGGAGCCGCCGAAGACGTACACGAACAGCAGGGTGAAGATGACCGGGAACAGGATGGCGTCGAACATCGACTCCGGGTCCTGCCGGATCCACAGCAGGTTGCGGCGGATCAGCGCGCCGGTGTGCCGCAGATGGGCCCGGACCGAGATCGGCGTGTCGGCCTTCGCGGCGGCCGGGGACAGGGTGGCGGAACTCATACGGCGACCTCCTGGCGGTCGTCGGCGGGCACGGTGTCCTGCGGAGCACTGGCGCGGTGGCCGGTGAGGGACAGGAACACCTCGTCCAGGCTGGGCAGTTCGGTGGTGATGGAGGAGACCGTGATGCCGCGCGCGGTGACCGCGCCGACCACGGCGGTCAGCTGCTCGTCGCTCAGGATCGGCACCAGCAGGGTCCCGCTCCGGGTGTCCACGGTGGTGGCCGCGAGCCCGGTGATGCCCAGCTCGTCCAGCATCCCGGCGAGCGGGCGCAGCTCCAGCGGGTCGACCGGCCGCACCCGCAGCGTGCGCCCGCCGACGCGGGCCTTCAGCTCCTCGATGCCGCCCTTGGCGATGACCTTGCCCCGGTCCACCACGGTCAGTTCGGTGGCGAGCTGCTCGGCCTCCTCCATGTACTGGGTGGTGAGCAGCACGGTGACGCCGTCGCCGACCATCGCCTTCACCTCGTCCCACACCTCGTTGCGGGTGCGCGGGTCGAGGCCGGTGGTCGGTTCGTCCAGGTACAGCACGGCCGGCCGGCCGATCATGGAGGCGGCCAGGTCCAGCCGGCGCCGCATACCGCCGGAGTAGGTGCTCGCCGGGCGCCGGGCGGCCTCCGTCAGCGAGAACCGCTCCAGCAGCTCGTCGGCGCGGGCCCGGGCGTCCTTGCGGGACAGGTCCAGCAGCCGGCCGATCAGGTACAGGTTCTCCCAGCCCGGGAGCTTCTCGTCCACCGAGGCGTACTGGCCGGTGAGTCCTATGACCCGGCGCAGCTGCCGGGGCTGGCGTACGACGTCGTACCCGGCGACGGTGGCCTGGCCCGCGTCCGGGGTGATCAGGGTGGACAGGATCCGTACGAGGGTGGTCTTGCCGGCGCCGTTCGGCCCGAGCACACCCATCACGGTGCCCTCGCGCACGTCCAGGTCGACACCGTCCAGTGCCTTGGTCTCGCCGTAGTGCTTGACCAGCCCCCGTACGGTCACGGCGGAGCGTCCGCCGGCGGGGGTGTCGTCGATGCGTGTCATGCCGACGACAATGCCAGGGCCCACCGACAAACGACCGACAGGCCGCCGACACCACCGACAGATCCCCGACAGCGCCCCTGCCCGCGTACCCGGGAGCACCTCGGCCGGGGATCCCCGGCAGCCTCCGCGGTCCGTGGTCCCCGGCAGGCGCCTCGGCCCGCGAGTCCCAAGAGCACTTCGGTCCCGCGCATCCTGGCCGCGCCCCGGCCCGCGAAAGCGGCAGCCCCGCTGACGGGGGAAGATCAGCGGGGCTGCCGGGTGTGCCGGGGGTGGTCTAGTGGACGGAGTGCTCCTCCAGCGGGAAGTTCCCGCCGACGACGTCCTCCGCGAACTCCTTCACCGCGTTGCCCATGACCTCACGCAGGTTCGCGTACTTCTTGACGAACTTCGGCACCCGGCCGGACGTCAGCCCCAGCATGTCGGTCCACACCAGCACCTGCGCGTCCGTCTCCGGCCCGGCGCCGATACCGACAGTCGGGATGTGCAGCACCCGGGTCACCTCGGCCGCCAGCTCCGCCGGCACCAGCTCCAGCACCACCGCGAACGCGCCCGCGTCCTGCACGGCCTTCGCGTCCCGCAGCAGCTGCTGCGCGGCCTCCTCGCCGCGGCCCTGCACGCGGTAGCCCATCGCGTTGACGGACTGCGGGGTCAGGCCGATGTGGGCCATCACCGGGATACCGGACTCCACCAGCAGCCGGATCTGCTCGTGCGAGCGCTCGCCGCCCTCCAGCTTGACCGCGCCGACCCCGGCCTCCTTCACCAGCCGGGTCGCCGAGCGCAGTGCCTGCACCGGACCCTCCTGGTAGGAGCCGAAGGGCAGGTCGCCGACGATCAGGGAGCGGGTCGTACCGCGGACGACGGCCGCCGAGAGCATGGTCATCTCGTCGAGGGTGACGGGCACGGTGGTCTCGTACCCGAGGTGGCAGTTGCCCGCCGAGTCGCCGACCAGGATCACCGGGATGCCGGCCTCGTCGAAGACGGACGCGGTCATCGCGTCGTAGGCGGTGAGCATGGGCCACTTCTCGCCGCGTTCCTTGGCGAGGGTGATGTCGCGGACCGTGATGCGGCGGGTGCCCTTCCCCCCGTACAGCGCCTTGCTGCCGTCGGAAGGCTTGTTCTGGGCAGCCGAAAGCTGCGTCATGGCAACGGCTCCTTCAGTCATCTCGAGGCGCCCTGACGGCGTCCCCGGATCGCCTCCATGGTGGCACCTCGTGCCGACCAGGGCCAGGGGGACCCCCTGTGATCCCCGCCCATGGCTGGTACCCGCCCCTGCCGGGGCCCGGCTGTGTAAGACCTTGGTAAAAGAAATAAGATACGAGACGGTACCGTATCGAAATGATCGTAGCCTCGGACGCATGACACGTTCCGTCCCTGCCTCCCGAATACCCGAAGCGGTGCACCGGCGGCGCTGGGCGATTCTCGGCGTCCTGATGCTGAGCCTGCTCATCGTGGTGCTCGACAACTCGATCCTGAACGTCGCCATCAAGACCATCGCGACCCCGGCCCCGACCGGTCTCGGCGCCACCCAGAGCGAGATCGAGTGGGCGATCAACTCCTACACACTCGTCTTCGCCGGCCTGCTGTTCACCGCCGGACTGGTCGGCGACCGGCTCGGCCGCAAGAAGGTGCTGCTCGGCGGCATCGCCCTGTTCGGCATCGGCTCGGCGCTCGCCGCCGAGTCCGGCTCCCCGGGCCAGCTGATCGCCTTCCGCGCGCTGATGGCCCTCGGTGCCGCCTTCGTCATGCCCGCCACCCTCGCCGTCCTCATGAACGTCTTCGAGCGCGAGGAGCAGCCCAAGGCCATCGGCATCTGGGCCGGCGGCGTCGGCCTCGCCATCGCCATCGGCCCGATCACCGGTGGCGCGCTCCTCGACCACTTCTGGTGGGGCTCGGTCTTCCTCATCAACGTGCCCATCGTGATCGTCGCGCTCGTGCTGATGACCTGGCTGGTGCCCGACTCCCGCGACCCGCGTCCCGGCCGCCTCGACCCCATCGGCGTGGTCCTGTCCGTCGTCGGTCTGGTGCTGCTGGTCTACGGCATCATCAAGGGCGGTGAGCTGGCCGACTTCACCGACCTCAAGGTGCTGGGCACGATCGTCGCCGGTGTCGTCGTCCTGGCCGGCTTCGTCGTCTTCGAGAAGCGCAGCGACCACCCCTCGCTCGACGTCTCCTACTTCAAGAACAAGGTCTTCTCGGCCGCCATGAGCGCCATCGCGCTGGTCTTCTTCGCGCTGATGGGCGTCACCTTCTTCGGCGTCTTCTACACCCAGAGCGTGCGCGGCTACTCCCCGCTGGAGTCCGGTGTGCTGATGCTGCCGCTCGCCGCCGCCCAGCTGATCTTCGCGCCGCGCGCCCGGCTGCTGGTCGACCGGTTCGGCAACAGGGCCACCACCACCGGCGGCCTGGTGCTGATCGCCGCCACGCTGGCCGCGTTCGCCACCTTCGAGGCCGACACGCCGATCTGGCTGCTGGAGGTCGTCTTCTTCCTCATGGGCACCGGCATGGCGCACATCATGACGCCGACCTCCGTCGTCATCATGCAGGCGCTGCCCCGTGAGAAGGCCGGCTCCGCCTCCGCGCTCAGCAACACCTTCCGCCAGGTCGGCGGCGCCCTGGGCATCGCCGTCCTCGGCTCGGTCCTCGCCACCTCCTACCGCAACGGCATCGAGGGCGAGCTCGGCCTGCTGCCGCCCGGCCTGCGGGACACCGCCGCCGAGTCCATCGAGGCCACGCTCGGCGTCGCCGAGAAGCTCGGCCCACAGGGCAGGGCCCTGGTGGCCCCCGCCAACGACGCGTTCCTGCACGCCATGCACGTCACCGCCCTGTGCGGGACGGGCGTCGCGCTGATCGGCGCCGTGGTGACCGCGCTGTTCCTGCCGGGCAGGCCGCCCGCCGGTCAGGACGGCGAGAGGGAGCCGGAGTTGATCACGGCGGCGGACTGATTCGACGAACGGTTCCACGGGGGAGGGAGGCGACTGCGGGACAATCCCCGCAGGACATCGAGAGGACGGAACTCACGTGAGCCTTGCCGACAGCCGACCACGGCCGGACACACCCGCGCGAGGACGGCCGCGCAGCGAAGCCGCGGAACGCGCCATCCTGGAGGGCGTGATGAAGCTCATGGAGGAGGGCGTGCCCCTCGCCGAGCTCTCCATCGAGCGCATCGCCCGCACCGCCGGGGTCGGCAAGGCCACCATCTACCGCCGCTGGAGCGGCAAGGAGGAACTCTTCGTCGACGTGGTCCGCGCGGCCGAGCCACCCGAACCCGAACTCCCCGGCACGTCCATGCGCGACGACCTCCTCGTCCTGCTGGAGAACCTGCGCCAGCGCGGACTGGCCAGCCGTTCCTCGGCGCTTCTGCACAACGTGCACGCCCAGATGAAGTCCAACCCCAGGATCTGGGCGGCGTACCACGAGAACGTCATAGCGCCCCGGCGCGACCTCGTCCTCGACGTGCTGCGCCGCGGGCAGCTCAACGGTGAACTCCGGCCGGACGTCGACGTGGAACTGGCCAACGACCTGTTCGTCGGTCCGGTCCTCGTCCGCTCCGTACTGCGTCCCGACGCCGACCTGCCCGAGGGTCTGGCCGAGGACATCGTCGACACCGTCCTGGCCGGCCTACGGCCCGTCAGTTCGACAGTCCCGCAGCACTAATGTGCGCGTTTCGTCACAGACCCCGTCCGCCCCGGGGGTAACCGGAACTCCCGGCCCCGGCTCGCTCGTCCTCGTCTTCCGTACGGCCGTCATGGGACGGCGGGGAACGGAGCCGATCATCCCCTAGGGTCGGAAGTGAACGGGGGACGAACGGTGTGCACGGCAGGCAGTGAGGCAGACGGTATGGCGCAGCAGGCGTACAGGACGGAGACGGCGGACGGCGGCTCGGGGCCCGAGCGACCGGGGTCCCGGCTCCGGCGTCTCGCGCACCGCGCGTTCTCCGGCTGGCGGGGCGATCCGCGCGTCTGGCGCCGCGGCCTCGTCCTCGCCGTGCTGGCCCTGCTGCTCGCCCTGGTGATGCTCGTCCACGCGCACATCCCGAACCGGGTGGGCAACCTCGGCAGTCTCACCGAGACGTTTCTGCCCTGGGTGGGCCTGGCCATCCCGGTACTGCTGGTGCTCGGTCTGGTCCGGAAGTCGGCGACCGCGCTCATCGCCGTCCTGCTCCCGGCGATCGTGTGGCTGAACCTCTTCGGCGGACTGCTGACCGACAAGTCGGGCAGCGGCGGCGACCTCATGGTGGCCACCCACAACGTCAACGCCGACAATCCCGACCCGGCCGCGACCGCCGAGGACGTGGCCGGTTCCGGCGCCGACCTGCTGGCCCTGGAGGAACTGCCCGCCTCCTCCGTCCCGGTCTACGAGAAGGCGCTCGGGCCGACGTACCAGTACCACGCGGTGGTCGGCACGGTCGGTCTGTGGAGCAAGTACCCGATGACCGACGTCCGCGCCGTCGACATCAAGCTGGGCTGGAAGCGGGCGATGCGCGCCACCGTGACGACCCCGCGGGGCCCGGTCGCGGTCTACGTCGCGCACATGCCCTCGGTGCGGGTCAAGATGGAGGCCGGCTTCACCGCCCGCCAGCGGGACAAGAGCGCCGACGCGCTCGGTGAGGCGATCGCCCACGAGACTTTGGGGCGCGTGGTCCTGCTCGGCGACCTCAACGGCACGATGAACGACCGCTCGCTCAACGGCGTCACCTCGCAGCTGCGCTCCACGCAGGGCGCGGCGGGCAGCGGATTCGGCTTCAGCTGGCCGGCGTCGTTCCCGATGGCGCGGATCGACCAGATCATGGTCAAGGGCGTCGAGCCGGAGAGTTCCTGGACGCTCCCGCGCACGAACAGCGACCACCTGCCGGTGGCGGCCCGTGTGAAGCTCGACACAGCTTCTTGATCCGCTGGAATTCTGGGCCTGAGAGCATTTGTTCCGTACGGGAACTTACTGCGAGACTCGAACCTGTACGGCACTCCGCTCTGAAAGGTCCTTCATGCCCCTGGCCCTGCTCGCCCTCGCCGTGGGCGCCTTCGGCATCGGCACGACCGAGTTCGTGATGATGGGGCTGCTCCCCGACGTCGCGGACGACCTGCACATCTCGATCCCCAGCGCCGGGCACCTGGTCTCGGCGTACGCGCTGGGTGTCGTCATCGGCGCCCCGCTGCTGGCCGCCGTGACCGCGCGCATGTCCCGCCGCACGGTCCTGATGGCCCTCATGGGCCTGTTCGTGGTGGGCAACGCACTCTCCGCGCTCGCCCCCGGCAACGGCTCCCTGCTGGCCGCACGCTTCCTCAGCGGTCTGCCGCACGGCGCCTTCTTCGGCGTGGGCGCGGTCGTCGCCACGGCGATGGTCCCGCCGGAGCGCAAGGCCCGCTCGGTGTCCCTGATGTTCCTCGGCCTGACCGTCGCCAACATCGCCGGCGTGCCCGCCGCCACCCTCATGGGGCAGCACCTCGGCTGGCGGGCGACGTTCCTCGCCGTGAGCGCGATCGGCCTGGCCGCGATCGCCTCGCTCGCCCTCCTCATCCCGCGGGACCGCGAGCACGCGGCGTCCTCGACGGGCCTGCGCGGCGAACTGGCCGCCCTGACGTCGCTGCCGGTCTGGCTGGCCCTGGGCACCACGGTGGCGGGCTTCGGCGCGCTCTTCGCGGCGTACAGCTACGTGACGCCGATGCTGACGGACGCGGCCGGCTTCGCCGAGACGAACGTGACCCTGCTCCTGGCGCTGTTCGGCGTCGGTGCCACCGCGGGCAACCTCCTGGGCGGGCGCCTCGCGGACCACTCCCTGCGCGGCACCCTCTTCGGCGGCCTGGCCGCCCTGGCGGCGGTCCTGGCGTTCTTCCCCCTCCTCATGCGCGCGGAGTGGAGCGCGGCCCTGGCGGTGGCCCTCCTCGGCATGGCCGCGTTCATCACCGGCTCCCCGCTCCAGCTGATGGTGATGGAGAAGGCCGCGGCGGCTCCCTCCCTCGCCTCCTCGGCCAACCAGGCGGCCTTCAACATGGCCAACGCCGGCGGCGCCTGGATCGGCGGCCTGACCCTCGCGGCGGGCCTCGGCCCGACGTCCCCGGCCCTCGCGGGCGCGGCCCTGGCGGTACTGGGCCTGGGCGTGGCGAGCGTGGCCTACGCGGTCGACCGCCGCCGGGAGACTCCGTCGGCGGGCCGGGTGGTCACCTCGCACGTACCGGAGGAGTCGCAGGCGCTGCGCCGCTGAACCGACACGGCGAGCGGAGGGCGCGGCGGTCGGTGGCTGCGCGCCGCTCTTCTCTACGGAGGCGCTGCACAGCGGTGACACCATCGAAGATCCGGCACTCGTGGCGCAGTACCGCTGGTCGTACGATCAGCTCAGGGCCGTCGCGCTATCGCCTAAGGCGTCCCTGGCCATGATCAAGTCAGCGTCAGAGGATTGCCGAAGTGGCAAGCAGCCGGATCGATTTGAGTGACGCGCTCTGGTTCAAGAGCAGCTACGGCAACGCGGGTGGCGGCGACTGCGTCGAAGTGGCGCACGACTTCCCCGGCGCAGCCCTCTGGCGCAAGTCGAGCTACAGCAACGGTGACGGCGGCCACTGTGTCGAAGTCGCCGACAACCTCCCCGGTCTCGTCCCCGTCCGGGACTCCAAGGCTCCCGACGGCCCCGCCCTCATCCTCACCCTCACCGCCTGGGCTCCCTTTATCGCCTCGCTCAAGTCCCTGTAGGAATACCCGACTTGGGCGGTGCCGGGTGCGGAGGGAAGCGAGGTGTACGGTGATCACATCGACAGCTCGCGCAGTCTCACCTTCCATGGGAGGCACCGTGCAAAGCAGTATCGTCCCGGCCCAGGAGCGACGCAGTCCCGAGTGGGGCTGGTTCCTGGCATGGCTCGCGGTCGGCGGGTGTCTCGCCCTGGGGCTGGCCGCTCTGCTGTCGGTCGGCGTGGTCCTGGTGGTTCTGGCCGCGCCGGCCGCCGTGTTCCTGTTCCGTAAGGGGCACCGGACCGCCGTGGTCGGGTCTCTCGCGGGCCTGGCCCTGCCCCTCTTCTACCTCGCCTACCTGAACCGGGGCGGCCCCGGGAGCGTGTGCCGCACCACGGCGACCGGGCTGAGCTGCACCGACGAGTACACCCCGGTGCCGTTCCTGGTCGGCGGCGCCCTGTTGGTCGCGGCCGGCCTGCTGGCGTTCCTCGTGCTGGACCGCCGGCGGCGCGGGACGAACTGACCTGGTCGTGCGGGGGACGGGCTGAGCCGGTCGTGCGGACGGGCTGAGCCGGTCGTGCGGGGGACGGACTGGCCCGGTCGTGCGGGAGACGAACTGGTCCGGTCATGCGAAGGGGCGTGAGGTCACCTGGACCCCACGCCCCCTCACCGCTCAGCGGAGCGTCAGTGCGTCAGTGCTTCTTGGCGTACGACTGCACGTAGCCGTTGGCCGGTGAGCCCACGCCCGTCACGTCGTCGTAGCCCTTCACCGCGGACAGCGAGCTGTCCTTGCCGAGGCTGCGGACCGAGTACAGCAGGCCGCCGGAGGCGTCGAGGCCGTTGGCGAAGTCCACGCGGGCGACCGCGAGGCCGGAGCCGGTCGGGTTGTCCGTGACGTCGTGGTAGACGCCCTGCTTGCCGTACTTGGCGTAGATCGCCGGGTTGGCGAAGCCGAGCGCCTTGCCGCCGCGCGCCTCCTGGGCCAGGGCCTGGACCGCCGCGATCACCGGAGCGGCCAGCGAGGTGCCGCCGATGCGGTACTCGCTGTACTTCTCCGTGCCGTCGGGGAAGGTCTGGGTCTGGCCGACCAGGAAGCCGGTGTTCGGGTCGGCGATGGCCGCGATGTCCGGGACGACGCGGTTGCCGGCGGCGTTGTTGGCCTTGGCGAGCGTGTCCGGGACGACGCCCTTCTGGTAGTACGGCGCGGCGACCGTCTTGCTGGTGCCGCCACCCGCGCCCGAGGTGAACGCGCCGGGGAAGCCGGCCCAGCTCTTGCCGTCGGCCGACAGGGTCGCCTTCTCGGTGCCCCAGCCGGTCTCCCACTGGTACGTGTCGCCCTTGCCGACGGCCAGCGAGGTGCCGCCGACCGCGGTCACCCACGCCGAGTTGGCCGGGGTGTCGACCTGCTTGGCACCGGAGGCCGCGGCCTGGTCGCCGTCGTCACCGGAGGAGAAGTAGAAGCCGATGCCCTGCACCGCGCCCAGCTGGAAGACCTGGTCGTAGGCGGCCGCGAGGTCCGGCGTCTGGTTGGCCTCGATGTCGCCCCAGGAGTTGGAGACGATGTCGGCCAGGTGGTTGTCGACGATCTTGCTGAGGGAGTCCAGCAGGTCGTCGTCGTAGCAGGAGGCCGCGCCCACGTACGTGACGTCCGCGGCCGGCGCGACCGCGTGCACGGCCTGGACGTCGAGGGTCTCCTCGCCGTACCAGCCGGCCGCGCCGCACTCCTCGGTCCTGGTGTAGTTCTTCGGCAGCACCTGGTGCAGCTGGCCGGTCTTCCAGGCCGCGTCGCCGTGCTTCTTCGCGTAGGTGCCCGCGTCGAAGGCGATGGTGGGCGAGGCGTAGGCGTCCGTGATCGCGATCCGGACCTTCTTGCCGGTGTACTCGCCCGCGCCGTAGGCGGCGCGCAGCTGCTTGCCGGTGTAGCCCTTGACCGCGTACGGGATCTTCTGGCCGTAGGCGTCCGGCAGCGTGGTCGCGACGTTCGAGCCGTAGTACGAGGAGAACGGCCCGGCGTTCCTGAACACGGCGTCCGGCGGCGGCAGCTGGTCGTCGTGGTTGGCCTTGTGCGGGGCGTTGTCCAGGCCGGTGACGGTCAGGACGGCGCCCCGCAGGGCGGCCGGCACGGACGCGGTCCGCGCCGGGGCGCGGTACGTCTTCGAGCCCTTGGCGAAGTTGTGCAGCTGGGTGCCGAACGCCTTCTCGGCGGCGGCCACGTCACCGGAGACGGAGACGTAGTGCGGGGTGACCTCGGTGACGGTCAGACCGGCCGACTTCAGCCAGGACTTGACCGCGGCGACCTGGGCCTCGGTGGCGCCGAAGCGGGCCTGCACCTTCTTGGCGCTCAGGTACTTGCCGTACAGCGGCGAGCTCGGGTCGGACACGGCCTTGGCGTAGGCCGCGAGCCCGGCCGCGTCCTTGCCGGCCAGGTAGACGCGGGCCTTGACCTGGGCGCTGTCGGAGGTCGCCCCCTTGTCCGCCTTGGCCGTGGCCCAGAGCGGCTTGCTGCCCTTCAGTACGTCACGGGCGGGGCTGTCCGCGGCGTGTGCCGCGGGTATGCCCAGCGCCAGCGCGCCGGCGATCATGGGCAGTGTCGCTGCCATGCTCACACCTGCGCGCATGGTGGCGCGGTTGGATCTCATAGAACCCCCTGCGATGCGGTTCGCATGCATGTAGTGGCTGGTACGTCATGCGATCTGCGCGCAGGCCCGCGGCGGTTCGGCCGGCGAATGGATCACACGACGGGGGCCACTCTTTCGATGAACCGTTCATGCCAGGGGAACGTAAAAGTCAAGAGAAGCTCAAGTGGCGGTCAGACAGGGTGAATTGCGGCTTTCATTCCTCACGGTCGCGTAACGGAACGGCCTGGCGCCTGGTCAAGGACGGGGTTGCGCACCCCGCTCCTTGAGCATCCCGGCCATCAGCTCGACCTCCGACTGCTGCGCGTCGACCATGCCCTGCGCGAGTCGCTTCTCCACGTCGACGGTGCACTTGGCGACACAGCCCTCGGCCATGTGGATGCCCCCCTTGTGATGGGCCGTCATGAGCTGGAGGTAGAGGATCTCCGCCTGCTTGCCGTTCAGCGACTGCAGCTTCCTCAGCTCGGTGTCGGTCGCCATGCCCGGCATCAGCGCGCCGTCCTTGCCGGAGGCCATGTCGCGCATGCCCATCCAGGTCATCGGCGGCTCGGCCGACACCTTCGGCAGCTCCCACAGGTCGAGCCAGCCCAGCATCATGCCGCGCTGGTTGGCCTGCGTCTGCGCGATGTCGTACGCGAGCCGCCGCACCTCCTCGTTCTTCGTGCGGTCCCGCACGATGTACGACATCTCGACGGCCTGCTGGTGGTGGACGGACATGTCCCGCGCGAAGCCGGCGTCGGCCGACTCCGCGCCCGGTGTCTTCGTGGCCGGTCCGCCGGACTCCTCGGCGACCGCGTAGGTGATCGCGCCGGCGGCGACGAGCACCGCCGCCGCCGACCCGGCGACCCAGCCGACGTACCGCCGGGTCACTTCATGACCCCGCCGGTGCACGAGGCGCCCGGCTCGGGCGTCTGCCGGCCCTGCACGTAGGTGGCGAAGAACTTGTCCACTTCCGGATCCTTCGCGCTCTTCACCGCCACCTGGTGGCCCCAGGCCGACAGGATCAGCGGGGCGTCCTGGTTCTCGTACGGGCTCATCAGCGAGTACGGCGTCTTCTTCACCTTCGCCGCGAGCGCGTCGACGTCGGCCTTCTGCGCCTTGCCGGTGTACGTCACCCAGACCGCGCCGTGCTCCAGCGCGTGCACGGCGTTCTCGTCCTGGACCGGCTCGGTGTAGACGTCGCCGTTGCAGTTCAGCCAGACCGGGTTGTGGTTGCCGCCGACCGGCGGGTGCATCGGGTACGACACCTTGGCCGTCACATGCGTCCGGGACAGCTTGCCCGACCAGGTCTTCACCCCGTCCTTGCCGGTGGTGAAGCCCCCGGAGTCCCCGGAGCCCTTGCCGTCGTCACTCGCGGCCGTGTCCTTCTTGTCCTCGTCCGTCTGCGAGTTCACCAGGACCACGCCGCCGACGACGAGACCGGCGACGACCACCACGCTGGCGGCGATGACGAGGATCCGGTTACGGCGTTCCTTGGCGCGCTCGGAGCGCCGCATCTCCTCTATGCGCGCCTTGCGCGCCTCGGTGCTGCTGTTGTTGCCGGAACCCATGAGGTGTCCTTCTGAGGAAAGGGGCGTGGATGTGGAAGGTGAGGCCAGCTGATCGTAAGGGGAGAGGGAGGCGCTTCCGTAGGGGAGGCGCGGGGAACCGTCGGGATTTCGCTCGGCTCGTCCCCGTGGGCGTGGGCGTGGGCGTGGGCGTGGGCGTGGGCGTGGGCGTGGGCGTGGGCGTGGGCGTGGGCGTGGCCGCCGTGGGGTGGGCGCGGACGCCGGCGGCTCCGGCGCGGCGCGGAAGGGAACAGTTATTCGGATGAACGTTCGACGCTGGAGGGCAGGGGGGTGCGGCCGGTCCGCCCATGACGGATGCCAGTGCGAGCAGGCAAGATGGGGCGAGAGCGCAGTACACCTGCCGTACGAGAGGCGTTCAGCACGCGGACGCTCGGGCGATCAAGGTCCGCAACGCGCGTGAAATGGTGTTGTGGTGGGATGCTCAGGTGCCCGACCGTCTCCCGTGTTGCCAGGGACAGGCGGCCTGACCAGCAAGGATGGGGAAGCGGAAGATGGACAAGCAGCAGGAGTTCGTGCTCCGGACCTTGGAGGAGCGTGACATCCGGTTCGTACGCCTGTGGTTCACGGACGTGCTGGGCTTCCTGAAGTCCGTCGCCGTGGCCCCGGCCGAACTGGAGCAGGCTTTCGACGAGGGCATCGGCTTCGACGGGTCCGCCATCGAGGGCTTCGCCCGGGTCTACGAGTCCGACATGATCGCCAAGCCGGACCCCTCCACCTTCCAGGTCCTGCCGTGGCGCGCCGAGACCCCCGGCACCGCCCGCATGTTCTGCGACATCCTCATGCCGGACGGCTCCCCCTCCTTCGCCGACCCGCGCTATGTCCTCAAGCGGGCCCTCGCCCGCACCTCCGACCTGGGCTTCACCTTCTACACCCACCCGGAGATCGAGTTCTTCCTGCTGAAGGACCGCCCGCTGGACGGCACCCGCCCGACCCCCGCCGACAACTCGGGCTACTTCGACCACACCCCGACCAACGTCGGCATGGACTTCCGCCGCCAGGCGATCACCATGCTGGAGTCGATGGGCATCTCGGTGGAGTTCTCCCACCACGAGGGCGCCCCCGGCCAGCAGGAGATCGACCTGCGGTACGCCGACGCGCTCTCCACGGCCGACAACATCATGACCTTCCGCCTGGTCATGAAGCAGGTGGCACTGGAACAGGGCGTCCAGGCGACATTCATGCCGAAGCCTTTCTCCGAGCACCCCGGCTCCGGCATGCACACCCACCTGTCCCTCTTCGAGGGCGACCGCAACGCGTTCTACGAGTCCGGCGCCGAGTACCAGCTCTCCAAGGTCGGCCGCTCCTTCATCGCGGGCCTGCTCAAGCACGCCGCCGAGATCTCCGCGGTCACCAACCAGTGGGTGAACTCCTACAAGCGCATCTGGGGCGGCTCCGAGCGCACGGCCGGCGCCGGCGGCGAGGCCCCCTCGTACATCTGCTGGGGCCACAACAACCGCAGCGCCCTGGTCCGCGTCCCGATGTACAAGCCCGGCAAGACCGGCTCCGCCCGGGTGGAGGTCCGCTCCATCGACGCCGGCACGAACCCGTACCTGGCCTACGCCGTCCTGCTGGCCGCCGGCCTGAAGGGCATCGAGGAGGGCTACGAACTCCCGCCGGGCGCCGAGGACGACGTCTGGGCCCTCTCCGACGCCGAACGCCGCGCGATGGGCATCGAGCCCCTCCCGCAGAACCTCGGTGAGGCCCTGACCCTGATGGAGCGCAGCGACCTGGTCGCCGAAACCCTCGGCGAGCACGTCTTCGACTTCTTCCTGCGCAACAAGCGCGCCGAATGGCACGAGTACCGCTCCGAGGTCACCGCGTTCGAGCTGCGCAAGAACCTGCCGGTGCTGTAGGCGGCGGTCCGGGCGGATCGGGGTACCGGGGACGCGTGTTCTTCTTCTTCGGCAACCGGATCGGATGCCTCGGCTCGGTGCTCGTCAGCGGGGTGGCGACCGTCGTCCTGATCATGATCTTCAGTCGCTGACCGTCCGCCCGGACACCCTGCCGGCAGCGCCCCGCGCCTCCGTGGCCCCGGGGCGCTGCCGTGCCGGGCAGCGCCGTGACCCGTCCTCAGGGCGTCTCGTCCGTCAGATGCCGGCCGGACTCACGTGCTTGCTCGGCGACCTCGCCGGTCCGGTCGCGCGCCTCCTCCTGGGTGACACGGGCCGCCTGGGCCGCGCTGTCCTGTATCTCCGAGGCCGCGTTCTGCGCCACCTCCCGGGCGCCTTCCTTCAGGTTCTGCGCGGACTCGACGGCGGCCTGCTTGACCGGTTCCATGGCTTCGCTCTGCAGAAGATCGGACGCCGCCTGCTGCTCGGCCTGCGTCGCAGGCAGCAGCGAGGACGCCAGGGCGCCGACGCCGAAGGCGATCAGCCCGGCGGCCAGCGGGTTGCCCCGCGTCTGGCTCCGGGCCAGCTCGGGCGCCCGCTGGACGGCCTGCCCCGCCTCGCCGGCCGCGTCGCGTGCGGCGTCGACCGCGCGTCCGGTGCCCTCCTGCAGCGAGCCGGCCGCCGACTGCGCGGTGTCCGTCACGCTCTGCGCGCTCTGGGACGCGCTGCCCATGACCCGCTCACGGATGCCGGACACCGCGCCACGCATGCGCTGCGTGCGACGGCGGACCACGCGCCGGGGACTGGTCCGGTCGGCGAGCCGGTCCACGTCCGAGGACAGCCGGTCGCGCGTGGCCTCGATCTCAGCCCTCACCTGGTCGGGTGACGTGCCCATTCCGCGTTCTCCTTCAAGGTCTCGACGGTTCGCTCGGGTTTCGGGGAGACGGCGCGCATCCGGTCCCGGCCCCGCTGGTAGAGCACGGCCGCGACGACCGCCCACACCGCGGCGACGATGAGGGCGGCCCATCCCCCGTCCAGCACGTTGGACAGGCCGAGCACGGCGGCCAGCGACAGGAACAGCAGGACCATGTAGCCGGCGAACCCGGCTCCGCCGTACATGCCGGCGGCCTTGCCCGCTCGGGTCCCCTCCTCCCTGATCTCGGCTTTGGCCAGCTTCACCTCCTGACGGAAGAGCGTCTGCAGGTCCGAGGTCACCTCGGACAGGAGCTGTCCCACGGAGGCGTCCCGCTCCGGCGGCCGGGGCACGCCGGGCGTGGGCGAGGCGGTGGACATCTCACACCTCCGGGGAGGTCCGGCCCGGGGTGTCCTCCGGCGGCGTGCCGACGACCGGCGGGACCTGCGGTGGTGGCGGCACCGCCGCTCCCGTGCCGGGCTCGGGGGGCGCCGGCGGTGTCTGCGCGGGGGTTCCGGGGGCGGGCGCCGCCGGGGGAACGACGGGCGGTGTCGGCGGTGTTGCCGAGGCGGGCGCCGCGGTGGACGCGGGGAACGGCTGCGCGGAGGTCCCGGGCTCGGGCTCCGCGGCGGTGGGCGGCAGTGCCTCGGGAGCCGCCGCGTTCGTCACCGCTCGCTCCGGCCGGGCTGCGGCCTGCTCCCGCCCGGATCCATCGGACCGGGAGGCGGTCCCCGCCGCCTTCGCCAGGCGTCCCACCGCGAGTCCGGCCAGCAGCGCGCCGCCCAGGAAGGCGCCGGGACGCCGACGCGCGAACTGCTGGAGGTCGGAGACGACGCCCTGGGCCCCCTGCTTCTCCAGATAGTCGGCGGCCCGGTGGCCCTTGTCGGCTGCCTGGGCCGCCAGACTGCGGGCCGGGGAGTCCTGCTGGGCGTTCTCGGCGATCCCGGACAGGTCCTGCGACCACTGCCGCAGCGCGTCGGCCGCACGCCTGGTCTGTCCCTCGGCCTCGTCCGCCACACGGCTGCATACCTGGTCGATGACGGTCCCCACCTGCTGCCGCGCCTCTCCTACGACCGCCCTGGTCTGTTCCGCCGCGGTCCCGGCGACCTCGGTCGCCGCCTGCTTGGCCTGGCCGGCGGTCGCGGTGGCCTCCGTCATGACCTTCTCCCCGGTGGCCCCGGTGCCGGTCTGTATGGACTCACTCATCGGCGACTTCTCCTCGTCGGATGGGTTCGCGTGTGGTCCCGCGCGTGCGCCGCCGGCGTGGGCCGCGAGCCCGCGCCGGGCACCGCACGGGGCCGTCCGTCCCGCTTCGAGTGGCCATTTGTCCGTGTTTAACACGTTTGTTGGGATATTAGGCGACGCGTTCTCGGCCTGAGAGGACGCCGGCCGGAACCCGGGTCACTCCCGGCGCAGCACCTCGATCTCGTAGTCACCCGTGTCCTCGTCGATCGTCACGCCGTGGGTCTCGCTGCGGAAGCCGGGGAAGCGGCGGTCGAAGGTCTCCAGGGCGGTGAGGTAGCGCAGGAGGGGACCGTGGGGGATGCCGGTGGACTCGCCCGGCATGAGGACCGGGATGCCGGGCGGGGTGACCGTGACCATCGCCGCCGCCACCCGGTGCGCCGCGTCGGCGATGCGGATGCGTTCCGTGCCGCCCCGCACCAGCCGCTGGTAGCAGTGCTGGGGCGGGAAGACCGGCTCCGGGAGCTGCTGGAACGCGGTGTCCAGGAGGTCCACCAGGCGGGCCGAGCGCAGCTGGTCGTGCATCTGCCGGCACAGTTCGCGCAGGGTCAGGCCGGCGTAGCGGCGAGGGTGCGCGGCCACCGCCTCGGGCAGGACCCGGTCCAGCGGGGCGTCGGAGTCGTACAGGGCCTTGAAGTCCATCAGGGCGTCCAGCAGCGTGCCCCACTTGCCCTTGGTGATGCCCATGGAGAACAGGATCAGCGTGGTGTAGCTGTCGGTCTTCTCGACCACGATGTTCCGGGTGGCCAGATACGCGGTGAGGACGCGGGCCGGGATGCCCTCCTCGGCCATCTCCCCGGTGGCGGTGATGCCCGGGCAGGTCAGCGTGACCTTGACCGGGTCCAGCATGCAGTGGCCCTCGGTCAGCCCGGGGAAGCCGTGCCAGGCGGCGCCCGGCTCCAGCAGCCAGCAGGACTGCTCGGTGCGCAGCAGCTCGGGCGGGGCGTCCGCGAAGGACAGCCGTTCGCCCGTCGCCGGGTCGGTGACCTCCTCCGGCTGCCAGACGCCGAAGAACCACGGCGGCCGGTCCCCGGCGCTCGCCACCCGCCGCCCCAGCCGCACCATCTCCTGCCGGAAGCGGATCGCCTCGGTCACCGCCTCGTCCAGCAGCCACTCGCCCTGCGGCCCGTCCATCATGGCCGTCGCCACGTCCAGCGAGGCGATCATCGGGTAGAGGGGCGAGGTGGTGCCGTGCATCATCAGCGCCTCGTTGAAGCGGTCGTGCTCCACGGGTGCCCGGGGTGCCGGCCGTACGTGCACCATCGCCGACTGGGACAGCGCGGCCAGCAGCTTGTGCGTGGACTGGGTCGCGAAGACCGTCGGCCGGTCCGGGCCGGGGAAGGCGTCCGCGTCCACCGACATGCCGTAGCGGCCCCGGTACAGCGGATGGAAGCGGGCGTACGCGAACCACGCCTCGTCGAAGTGCACCCGGGGGGTGCTGGCCGCGAGTGCCCTCGCGGCCGGTACGGCTGCGTAACACAGGCCGTCGTAGGTGGAGTTGGTGAACACCGCGTACTGGGGATCCCGCGACACGGCGCCCTCGGCGAGCGGGTGCGCGGCGATCCGGGCCGCGACCGACTCCGCCGCCAGTTCGGCCGGGGGCAGCGGCCCGGCGAGACCGTAGCCGTTGCGCGTGGGCACCAGGTAGACGGGCCGGGCCCCGGAGACCACCAGCCCGTGCAGCACCGACTTGTGGCAGTTGCGGTCCACCAGCGCCAGTTCGTCCCGGGTGACGCTGAAGTGGCCCACCAGCCGGTTGCAGGTGGAGTCGCCGTGCAGCACGAAGTACGTGAGGTCGGCGCCGAACACGCGGGCCGCGTTGCGTTCGGCCTCGCCGATCGGGCCGGTGTGCTCGAACAGCGAGCCCAGTGCCTCCACCGAGATCGACAGGTCGGAGCGCAGCAGCCGCTCGCCGAAGTAGTCGTGGAAGGCGCGCCCCGCGGGCGACTTGAGGAAGGCCACGCCACCGGAGTGGGCGGGGGTGTGCCAGGAGTACTCGTGGGCGTCGTGGAAGCGGCGCAGCGCCCGGAAGAACGGCGGCAGCACGTCCTCCCGGTAGGCGCGGGCGGCGCTGGTGATCCGGCCCGCGATGAAACCCGGGGTGTCCTCCAGCGGCCACACGTACCCGACGACCGTCTCCGACACCCACAGCGGCAGCTCCCGTACGCCTTCCTCGGCCATGACCAGGAACACCGGCAGATCCCGGAAGCGCCGCCCGATCCGGCGCAGTACGGCGGCCCCGCCCGGTTCCGCCCCGACGCCGCCGGCCGGCGGGGCGAGCGCGGCCCCGGGACCGTCACCGCCGCGCCGGGCCCCGTCTCCGGGCAGGTCCCAGGCGACCAGGGCCGCCGCCAGGCCCGCCTCGGTCCGCAGCACCGCGTCCGCGTCCCCGGCGGTGACCGCCCAGCGCACCCCGAAGCCGTCCGCCTCCACCGCCTCCCGGATCTTCCGCAGCTGCTCGGCCCCGGCGCCCTCGGCGCGCGGATGCTGCGGTACCGCGACCAGAATCCTGCTGTCGGCCATCCGTACCCTCGCCCTTTCCCGGCGGCCATCCGGCCACCGCCCCGGAAAGTCTCGGGGCGGCCGGCCGGGCCGCCGGGGAGCGGCGACGGCAAACCACCGCGACGACGGAAAACCCGGTTGCCGCGTTGACCCGAACCGGCACCCGGCCGCGACCGGGACGCCTACGATCACCGAGACGACGGGAAGTCGCAGCGAGAAGGGGACAAGTGGAACCCGCAACCATCGGAACCCGCCTCGCGTCGGCCGTCATCGGCCCCCTGGTAAGGAAGCTGTTCGTCACCGAAGGTCCCGGCGCCGGCCTGGTCGACAAACCGATCCGGCTCTCCGGATACGTCTCCTTCACGGGCGAGAAACGCCGCCTCACCGCGTCCGACCTCCGTGGCCTCGCCGCCAAGCTGGTCGAGCAGGCCCTGCGCAGCGGCGAACCGGCGATCGCCGACGACGAGCGGGACGCCGTCACCGAAGCCCTCTTCCGCACTCTGCGCGCTCTCGGCGACCTCACCCTCACCGACCTCGACGCCGTGCGCCTCGGCCACCGGGCCTTCGCCGGTGAACTCCGGCGCGCCGCCCGCCACCCCGAGCGGGAACTCTCCGCGGACGCGGCCCACTTCCACGAGCGCCTGCTCGACTCGGCGTGCCTGCACATCCTGCACTTCTTCACCCAGCGCTCGACCTTCGTCGCCCACACGCTGGTCGAGCAGACACGCGCGCTCGACTCGCTCACCGCCAAGGTCGACGAGCTGGTCCGGCGCACCCCGCCGCCCGGGGGCGAGGACGCCGCCTTCGAGCGGGAATACCTCCCGCACGTGGCCAAGAAGCACGGCAAGCTCACCATCTACGGCCTCGACCTCAACCACACGCCGAGACGATGGCCGCTGGACGTCGCGTACCTGAGTCTGGAGGCGACGTCGCCGGAGACCGCCTACCGCGTGGCGAGCCGGTGGCTCATCGAAGCCCTGCCGACCCACTCCGACCTGACCCCCGACAATGTCCTGACGCCGCCGGACCCCCGCGGTGTCCACGGCGACACGAACAGCGCTCGCACGACAGGGGACCGGTTGCCGCCGGACAGGGCGCGCCGACTGCTGATGACGGCGTCGTACCGCGACGCCGTGGCCGCCGCCACCGCAGTCCACGGCATCCCCGACCGGCTGCCGTCCGAAGCGCCCGACCACCGGCCCGCCGACCAGGCACTGGCCGACAGCCCCCGCATCCTGCTGCGCGGCGAGGCCGGTTCGGGGAAGAGCACCCTGGTGCAGTGGCTGGCCGTCACGGCCGCCCGGCACGACGTCCCCGAGCACGCGGCGTACCTCCAGGACCGGATACCGTTCGTCCTGCCGCTGCGCACCCTCACCCGGCACGGAGAGGCGTTGCCCGCGCCGAAGGACTTCCTGGCCGCCGTCGGCAGCCCGCTGGCCGGCAGCCAGCCCGCCGGATGGGAGCACCGCGTCCTCACCGCGGGCCGGGGCCTCATCCTGGTCGACGGCATCGACGAGGTCCCCGACGCCGAACGCGAACGCACCCGCACCTGGCTGCGGGACCTGGTCGAGACCTACGACGGCGGCAACCGCTGGCTGGTCACCTCCCGGCCGCCCGCCGTGGCCGAGAACTGGCTCGCCGAGGAAGGCTTCACGGAGCTGACGCTGTCCCCGATGAGCCCCGCCGACATCGCGACCTTCGTCGAGCGGTGGCACCGGGCCGCACGCGTCGGCACCGACGGCGACGCCGGTGACGACCGGTACGAGCGGCAGCTCCTGACGGCCATCCGCACCAAACCGGACCTGGGCCGGCTGGCGACCAACCCCCTGATGTGCGGGTTGATCTGCGCACTGCACCGCGACCGGCACGGCTACCTTCCGCAGGGCCGCAAGGACCTCTACGAGGCCGCGCTGTCGATGCTGCTGAGCCGCCGCGACCGCGAACGCGACATGGACGTACCGGATCTGAGGGAGGAACCGCAGCTCGACCTGTTGCAGCGGCTCGCCTACTGGCTCATCAAGAACGGCCGCACGGAGATGGACCGGTCACGCGCCGAGACCATCATCGGCCGGGCCCTGCCCGCGGTCGCCGAGGCGGCGGCCCTCGGCGACGCGTCGGCCGTCTTCGCCTACTTCCTCAACCGGAGCGGCCTGCTGCGCGAACCGGTCCCCGGCAGCGTGGACTTCGTCCACCGCACCTTCCAGGACTTCCTGGGTGCCCGGGCCGCCGTGGAGGAGAACGACTTCGGCCTGCTCGCCGGCCACGCGGCCGACGACCAGTGGGAGGACGTCATCGGCATGGCCGTGGCGCTGGCCCGCCCCCGCGAACGGGAGACCCTCTTCCAGGCCCTGCTGGCTCTCGGTGACAGGGCCTCCGACAAACGCACCCAGGCGCGCGTCTACCTGCTCGCGGCCGCCTGCCTGGAGCACGCCACTTCCCTGGCGCCGTCCGTCCGGGAGGCCGTGGAACAGCGCACCGCCACGCTCATCCCGCCGGAGAGCCCGGAGGAGGCCCGAGCCCTGGCGGAGGTGGGGCCGCTGATCCTCGGCCTGCTGCCCGAGCCGGAGAAGCTGAGCGACGAGGCCGCCTTCCACGTGGTCGTCGCCGCTTCCCACGTCAAGTCCGACGCCGCTCTGCCCTTCCTGGCCCGGTTCGCCGGCCACCCGTACCAGGCCGTCCGCGCCCAGCTCATGTGGGCATGGCCGCGTTTCGACTGCACCCGGTACGCCGACGAGGTCATCGCGCGCCTCGATCCGGCGGGGCTCGACCACACGATCCAGTCCGACGCGCAGATGCGGGAGCTGGACCGTCTGGGGCTGCGGCCGGACCGCCTGGACCTGCGCACCGGCGTCTCCCTGGAGGCCGTCGTCGCGTACACCTCCCGCAACAGGCTCACCGAGCTGATCCTCGCCAGCGCCGCCGCGCGCGATCTGGGCTTCCTGGCCGGGCAGCGGGACCTGAGGCTGCTCGTCGTCGAGGACTGCCCGGCGCTGGCGGATCTGTCCGCGCTCGCCGGACTCCCGCTGGAAGTCCTCTCCCTGACGTGCTCGGGGCCCGATCTCGACCTGCGCCCGCTGTCCCGGCTGCCGCAACTGGGCATTGCGACGCTTCGCGGCCGTCCAGGCGCGGTGTGGTCCGCGGAAGACCTGCCCGCGGGCTCGCTGCGCGGACTGTGGCTGGAGGGCGGGATGAGGCCGGCGAACGGCCTGCGGGGTCTGGCCGGTCTGCGCACCCTGCGGACGCTCGGCCTCAACTCCGCGTCGAACCCGGCCTCGGCCGAGGACTGGGAGGAGCTCGGCCGGATGCCCGCTCTGCGGGACATCGCGCTCGACGCCTCCTCGCTGGAGACACTGCCGCCGGCCACGGTCCTGGCGCACGTCACCTCGCTCACCCTGTTCGGTGGCGGCGGCGAGCGGACGCTGCAGGCGGCGGTGCACCGGCTGCCCCGGGCGTTCCCCGCCGTGGCCGAGTGCACGCTCACCGGGGACATGAGCGCGGAAGGAGACATCGACGTAGCGCCGCTCGCGGCCCTGCCCGGGCTGCGCCTCGTCCGCGTCACGGCCGGCCGCGACCGCGTGCGAGGCGCCGCCGAACTGCCCTCGTCGGCGCTGCTGGTCTGCACCTGAGTGGCGGACCTCAGGACAGGTACGCCGGGGACACCGCGGCCGGGCTGATCCGGCGCGGCTGCCCCGACCCGTCCGCCGGGACCTCGTACAGATCGGCGCCGTAGTCCCCGGGCAGCGCGTACACGACCGTGTGCGCGTCCTTCCACACCGCCTGGTCGTCCACGCTGCGCGGCTCGGCGAGCGGGGTCTCCCGCATGGTCCGCAGGTCCAGGACGTACAGCCGCCAGGGCGCGTCCTTCGGCAGCCCCGCGACCCGCTTCTTGTACGCGATCCGGGTGCCGTCGGGCGACAGGGACGGGCACTCCACATTGGTGTGCAGCGTGGTGACCGTACGGCGGCGCAGATCGCCGCGGACCAGGTACGTGCGCCCCCCGGTCGCCAGCGTCGCGTAGAACGTGCGGTCGTCCGCCGCGAACGTCACGCCCCAGAAGTTGGCGTCCGCCGCCCGGTACGGATGCCCGTCCTTGACGATCCGGAAGGTCTCCAGGGACGGGATGAGTTTCCCGCTGCGGGTGTCCACGATGGCCGCCCGCGTGGAGAAGTTCGTACCGGCGTACGAGTCACCGCCCACGAACGCGGTCCAGGCGGCGAGGTGTCCGGTGGGGGAGACCCGCGCCCGGGACGGGATGCCCGGCACGTCGTAGCGGTCCACGGTGTGCAGGCGCGCGTCCAGGATCAGCGCGCGATAGGTGTCCGAGACCGGCCCGTGCACGGCCTGAAGGCACACCCCGGTTCCCGAAGCGGCGTAGAACCGCAGGCACTTGACGCCCGAGGCGGTACGCGGCGCGGCCGGGTCGGCGGCCGGGACGCTCGTCAGCTCGTCGCGGTGCGGTCCCCAGGCCATGTTCCGGAACACCAGGCGACCTGACCCGTTCAGCGTCACCGCGCCGGAGGTGACCCGTGGGCCGCCCGCCTGCGTGTGGTTGCGGCGGTCCGCCCGCGCGGAGGCGTGCAGCACGGACGCCAGCGCGACCGCCGCCAGCACGGCGACGGCCGCCACCAGGATCAGGACACGGTTGCGTACGGTCATGCCGGAACCGTTCCCTTCGGGCGCAGCGTGAGGGAGAAGGCGGCGCACACGGCCAGCGCCGCCGCCGCCCCGGCCAGCGCCGCCCGGTCGCCCCACACCGTCCAGGCGGCGCCGAACAGCAGCGAGCAGGCGAACCGGGTCAGCGCCTGCCCCGTCTGCACGACGGCCAGCCCCGACGAGCGCAGCGCCTCCGGCACGCTGTCCGAGGCCGCCGCCATCAGCACCCCGTCGGTCGCCGCGTAGAAGGCGCCGTGCAGGGCGAGGACGAGGTACGGCAGACCCGCGCCGTGCCACGAGGTCAGCAGCAGGAGATAGGCGAGGAGCAGGGCGCCGTGCCCGGCCAGGAACACCGTCCACCGGCCCACCCGGTCCGCGAGCCGGCCGAGCGGCACGGCCAGCAGCAGGAACGCGGCGGCCGTGCCCAGGGGCAGCAGCGCGAACCAGCGGTCGGGGACGCCCAGGCGGCGCTGGAGGAGCAGGTAGACGAAGGAGTCGCTGACCGTGGCGAGACCCAGCAGCAGCGCGCAGACGGTGATCCGGCGCAGGTCCCGGCCGCGCAGCAGCCCCACCGCCGCCCGCAGGGTCGGCCGCTGAGCCACGGCCGCCGTAGCGCGCCCGCCCGGCACGAAGAGCACGAGCACCAGCACGCCCAGCACGGCCACGCAGAAGCTCACGGTGAACACCGCGTCGTAGCCGTCCACGGTGGCCCGCAGGATCAGGAACGCCGCCAGTGGCCCCAGCAGGGCCCCGGCCGTGTCCATCGCCCGGTGCACTCCGAAGGCGCGCCCCCGTGTCTCCGGTGTGCTGGACAGGGAGATCAGCGCGTCGCGCGGAGCCGTCCGCAGGCCCTTGCCCGTGCGGTCGGCGGCGAGCACCAACCCGATCGGGGTGAGCGAGTGCGCCATCAGCAACAGGGGCTTGCACACGGCCGAGACGCCGTACCCCAGCCCGGCGACCCACTTGTGCCGCCCGCCGCCCCGGTCGGCGAGGTGCCCGCCGACGAGGCGTACGAGGGCCGAGAAACCGTTGTAGATGCCGTCCAGCAGTCCGAAGCCCAGGGGGGACAGGCCGAGTCCGGTCACCAGGTACAGCGGCAGCACCGCCGTGACCATCTCCGACGACACGTCGGTGACCAGGCTCACCGCCCCCAGCGCGAGGACGGTCGGCGCGACCGCGGCACGGTTCCGCCCGGCCTGCGGCCGGGCGGAACCGGGAGCGGACGTACTGGCACGGCTGTCCGCTACGTACACGTCAGGACGCCCAGATGCCGGTGATGTCCTTGGCGGCGGCCGCGTTGCCCGCGTGCGTGGTCAGGCCCTGGGTGTCCTCCAGGGTGCGCAGCAGGTCGTAGTGGTTGTACGTGGTGGCGGAGCTGGACCCGGCGGCCACGGGCTGCCCGTAGAACACGGTGGGGATCTTGTTCCCGCTCAGCCGGTTGTCCTCGTCGAAGGTGACGACGAGCAGGCTGTTGTGGGTCTTGGCCCAGGTCGCGTAGGCGCCCAGGTTGTTCTTCAGCCAGGTGTCACCGCTGGACACCGAGCAGTCGTGCATGTCGCTGCACAGGTTCGGTACCACGTACGACAGCTTCGGCAGCGTCGAGTAGTCCGTCGGGAACTGCGCGAAGGTCTTGGCGCTCGACGTCGGCACGTTGCTGAACCCGAACCAGGGGTTGTGCTTGCGCGCGTACGTGCCGCTGCTACAGGTCGTGGACCCCTGGCTGGGCAGGGTCTCGTTGTAGCTGGCCCAGCTGCGGCCGGCGGCGATCAGCTCGGACGCGAGGTTGGGCGCCGAGGAGAAGCCCGGGGTGTAGCAGCTGTCGTCGGTGATGCCCTGCGTGGAACCGGAGAACATCGCGAAGTAGTTGGGCTGGCTCGGGTGGGTCTCGGCGTACGACTGGGTCAGATTGGCGCCGCCTGCCTTCAGCGAGTTGATGTACGGCGCGCTGGAGGACCCGATGACCTGGCTGTACGCATGGTTCTCGAAGACCACGACGACCACGTGGTCCGGGCTGGGGACGGCGCCCGCGGCGTGCGCGGACTCCTGGCCGAGCCCGGTCCACAGCCCGACCGCGGCCGCGGCGAGGGCCGCCGCGGACGCCACGACGGTACGGGCACGGCGGAACACGGAACTGCCGGACACATCAACCTCCGGGATGGGATGGACGGCTGGCGGTGCGGACAGAGCATGCTCACGCCAATATTCCCGTGGCCCACGGCGGCCAACCTCACGGGTGAAGACCGGATGAACGGCGGGTACTGGCGCTCCCATGGCGGACATCCTCATCGGCACCTGCGGCTGGACCGACCCGGCGCTGCTCCGCAGCGGCTGGTACCCACCCGGCCACCGTGACGCGGAAAAGCGTCTGCGCCACTACGCGACCCGGTTCCCGCTGGCGGAAGCCGACTCCCCGTACTACGCCCTGCCCACCGCCCGCACCACAGCCCTCTGGGCGGACCGCACGCCCCCCGGTTTCCGCTTCGACGTCAAGGCGTTCTCCCTCCTCACCGGTCACCCCACCCGCCCCGCCGCGCTCCCCCCGGACCTCCGCGGCCACCCCCGGGACGAGACCCTGCGCGCCGAGATCTGGAGCCGCTACGCCGAAGCCCTGACCCCCCTCCGGGACGCCGGCCGCCTGGGCACCCTCCTCTTCCAGTACCCGCCCTCCCTCACGCCGGGTCCGCGGGCCGAGTCCTTCATCCGCACCGCCCGGGAACGCGCCCACGACTGGCCGTTCGCCGTGGAGTTCCGCAACCCCGCCTGGTGGGAGAGCGACCGCACGGCGTCCTTCCTCACGGACCTGGACGCCACGGCCGTGGCCACGGACACCCACGAGGGCCTGCAGCAGGCCCCCGTCACCACTCCCCACCTGGCCGTGGTCCGCTTCCACGGCCGCAGCCCGCTCTGGCGAACGGGCACGAAGGAGGAGCGCTTCCGGCACGCCTACACCGAGCGGGAACTCGCCGAGTGGCTGCCCCGCATCCGGCCACTGGCCGCGCGGACCAAGGAAGTCCACCTGCTCTTCAACAACTGCTGCGCCGACGCGGCGGTCAAGGCGGCGGGGACGATGACCGATCTGCTGGCTCAGACGCATCCATAGCGCATCCGCAAGGACCCCGCAGTAAAGGTGATCATTGGCATAGTCGAACTAATTGGCGAGCGATCCGTCAGGTCTTCCGCCTAGGGTGGTCATCGACCAAGTAAGCCTGTTCTCAGGGGGATTCATGCGTAAGAGCCTTACGGGGAAGCGCAAGCTCGCGGTCGTGGGGACGCTGACCGCCGTCGCCATCGGCGTACCCGCGGTGACCGCGGTCGCGGCCGAGATCAACACCAGTAGGCTTCCGTTCTCCATCGCCACCGCGGGCAGCGCGGAGGACGGCGACCGCTGGAAGGGCAGCGGCAGCGGCCACGCCAAGCCGTGCGGCGACGTACCGGTGAACGACACCAGGACCTTCAGCGTCTACATCTACCAGGACAAGAGCCTGCGCCCCGACCCGCAGATCGCCAGCACGTCCCGCAGCTACAAGCAGGGCTACGGCTGCGGCTCGTACAAGGGCACGAGCACCGGCGGCAAGTACTACACCAAGGCCAGCTGGGCCGGTATCCCCGGCAGCCGGGCCTATGGTTACGCCAGCGCCGAAAACTGATCCGAACTCAGGAACCACGTGACCACTCACCACAGCACCGCCGCGACCGGCTCCCAGCCGGTCGCGGCGGTCGCGGGCGTCACCGTGCGGTACGGAACGACGATCGCCCTCGACGATGTCTCCCTCGCCTTCCCCCCCGGGGTCACCGGTCTGCTCGGTCCCAACGGAGCGGGGAAGAGCACGTTGCTGTCGCTGCTGAGCACGGCTCGCACGCCCAGGTCCGGGACCGTCACCCTCCTGGGGGAGCAGGCGACGGGACGGGCCCGCGTGCAACGGCTCAGGCAGCGGACCGGAGTGCTCCCGCAGTCCTTCGGCTTCTACCCCCGCTTCACCGTCCTCGAGTTCACCGAGTACGCGGCATGGCTGCGCAAGGTCCCGGCCGCCCGGCGACGGCAACGGGCCGTCGAAGCCCTCCGCCTGGTGCAGATGGACCAGCACGCCGGCCGCAGGATGGGTGCGCTGTCCGGCGGCATGCTGCGCCGCGTCGGCATCGCCCAGGCCATGGTGAACGAACCCTCCCTGGTCCTCCTCGACGAGCCGACGGTCGGACTCGACCCGGCCCAGCGGGTCGGCTTCCGAAGCCTCATCAGGGAGTTGGGCGACCGCTGCGCCGTCGTCATGAGCACCCACCTGGCCGAGGACGTCGCGCACGTGTGCGACCGGGTCGCCGTCCTGCTCGACGGCACGGTCCGCTTCACCGGTACGGTCGCCGAACTGTGCGCCCTGCCGGCCCGCGACGCGTCCCCCGCGGACCCCGGCGCCGGGGACACCGAAGTCGACGGTACGGCCGTGGAAGCCGGCTACCTGCACCTGGCCGGCACGGAAGCGGCGGCGATCTGATGCGCATCCTGCTGACCGAGATGCGGCGGGGAGAGGCCAAGTGGGCCGCCGCCCTCATGGGAGCCGTCGGCGTCTACTACTTCACGGCCGAGAGCCCCGGCGACAGCGACTGGATCGGCTGGTGGACCCAGACCAGCCTCCAGGTCCAGCTCTTCTCGGTGATCGTCATGGGCTCGGTGATGAGCGCGGCGGGCGCCTGGGGAGCGGGCCGTGCCTTCCGCCACCGCACCCGCCCCTGGGCCGACACCGCCGCCAGGGACGGATGGTCACAGGCTTTGCTGCTGTGGCTCGCGGCATGGCTGTGGGCCCTGATCGCCTACGTCCTGTTCGTCGTCATCGCCTTCTCGCGCACGGCGGCGGTCAGTGACGTCACCGAACCCGCGTGGACACCGCTGCTGCTCGGCGCGAGCATGATGGGCCTGCAGATCGCCCTCGGGGTCGCCATCGGCTCGGCGCTCCCGTCGCGGGTGATCGCGCCCTTCGCCGGAATCCTCTGGTACGGCCTCTTCGTCGTCGTCGCGTTCGTGCCCGGCACCGCCCTCGACAAGCTGTTCCCGGCCATCGACGAGTTCTGGAGCTCGGAGTTCGAGCCGAACACCACCCGCATGCTCACCGCGGTCGCCTGGTGTCTGCCCCTCGGCCTGCTGCTGCTCGCGCTGCCCGCGCTGCGGCGCCGCGCGGCCCTCACGCCGCGGCCCGTGGCCCTGGGGGCGCTCGCCCTCGTCGCCCTGGTCGCCGGCGGCACCCTCGTGGCGTTCCGCACCCCCGCACCCGACTCGTACTGGGCGGTCCGCAAGGCGCAGCCCGCGCATCCGCTCTGCGCCGGCAGCGGTGGCACCACGTTGTGCCTGTGGCCCGAGGACCGCCACCTCCTGCCGCAGGCGCGCGCCGCGGTGCGGACCGTGGACTCGCGGCTCGGCTCGCTGGACGGGTTCAACCGCCGCTTCTACGCCGACGGCCTGAAGCGTCCGGCGGGCGACACCGCCGCACTGTCCGTGATGTCGCCGGCCGAGAGTCAGGCCGACCTGACCGCCGCCATGTTCGCCGCGGCGCTGCCCCAGCCCACGTCGCCGGACTGCGCGCCCCACATCCTCCAGGAGATCGGCGGCTACCCCGACACCTTCCTCTTCGAGGCCGTCGTACGTGACCGCGTCGGTGCGCCCGGCGACTACTTCGGCGAGAAGTTCGGCCGCGCCCTCACCCGGGTCACCAGCGCCCCGCGTGCCGCACAGGACGCCTGGATCGAGCAGGCGGCCAAGCGGATCCGCGCCTGCGAGCCCGTACCCCCGCTTCCGCGGTGAACCCCGCGGCGGATCCTGTGGAGTCACCTCGCATGAGCCCGGTACGCAGCCCCCGGCACAGCGCCGCCGTCGCCTTTCTGCGCTGCCGGGGCCTGCCCCGGGCCGTCGGGCCGGCCCTGCTCGTCGCCCTGGCGGCCACCGCGTTCGCCGGGCAGCGCGTGGCCCTGCCGCAGTTCCGGTACCTGGTCGACTTCAGCGTCCCGGTGGCCGAGGTCGTACCGCTCGCCTACGCCGTGATCCTGGCCACCACCCTCTTCTCGCCCATGGCCGACCTGGAGCGGACGTCCGCCCAGCCGATGCGGCGTCACCGGGCCGTGTACCTGGTGGGACTGCTCGTCCTGGCGCTGGCCCTGAGCGCGCTTCCGCTGCTCGCCGGCGCCACGCGGGAGGTGACCGTCTCGGCCGCCCGCAACGTCGTCGGCTACCTCGGCCTCGCCATGATCAGCGCCCGCCTGTTCGGCAGCGGTCTCGCCTGGCTGCTGCCACTGGGCATGTTCGGGCCGACGCTGCTCATCGGCGTGCGCAGCGACAACACCCCGCAGCCCTGGGCCTGGTCCCTGCACCCGGCTTCCGCCACCTCGGCCGCCCTCCTGGCCGTGGCGCTCTGGCTGACCGGCGCGTACGCGGCCGCGACCGGCCACCCTCGCCAGACGGAACGGGCCGAGCAGAACTAGTGGCCTGAAGCGGGGATTCAGGTCACCAGGCGTGCCGTCCGGACAGGTCGGTGACGGCGGCCCGGCCGAAGCACCGCAGACGCCGGCCCCGCCCCCGCCCGACCCGAGCCCGGGGCGGCCCGTACCCGGGCACGGCGGGACAGACACGCACCACAGCCACCGCGTACCCGGGGGGACGGCCGCCGGGGCAGACCACAAGGGCCCGCACCCACCGGCGGGCGAAGCCGCACCCGGCCTCTCCGGTTAGGCTCTGGCCAGGACACCCGAGCACCCGAGGGGAGGCCACGGAGATGACGCCGGGGCGCAGGAGCAGTACCTTCACCCGTCTGCTGCGACACGGCTTCACCGACCCCTCCGCCGCCGAGCGCCTGCTCGACGGCCCCGAGCTGGCCCCCGTCCGCGACGACCCGGTCCTCCTGGAAGCCCTGGGCGCCACCGCCGACCCCGACCTCGCCCTGCTGGGCCTGGCCCGGCTCCTGGAGGCCCAGGACGGCCCCACCGCCCACCGCGAACTGCTGGACACCCTCATCGCGGCCAAGCCCCTGCGCGACCGCCTCCTCGGCATCCTCGGCGCCTCCACCGCCCTCGCCGACCACCTGGCCCGCCACCCCAGTGACTGGCAGGCCCTGGTCACCTACGAGCCGCACGACCTCCACCCGGGCGTCGCGGAGTTCGAACGCGGCCTGGCCGAGGCCACCGACCCGATCTCCCTCCGCGTCGCCTACCGCCGCTGCCTGCTCTCCATCGCCGCCCGCGACGTCTGCGGCACCACGGACGTCGCCGAGACCGCCGCGGAACTCGCCGACCTGGCCACCGCCACCCTCCGCGCGGCCCTGGCCCTCGCCGAACGCGACGCCCCCGAGGACGCCGCCGCCTGCCGCCTCGCGGTGATCGCGATGGGCAAGTGCGGCGGCCACGAGCTGAACTACGTCTCGGACGTGGACGTGATCTTCGTGGCGGAACCGACCGAAGGCACCCCCGAACCCAAAGCACTCGGATCCGCGACGAGACTGGCCTCGCACCTGATGCGGATCTGCTCCGAGACGACCGTCGAGGGCTCCATCTGGCCGGTGGACGCCAACCTCCGCCCCGAGGGCCGCAACGGCCCGCTCGTCCGCACCCTCAGCAGCCACCTCGCCTACTACCAACGCTGGGCGAAGACCTGGGAGTTCCAGGCCCTCCTCAAGGCCCGGCCGGTGGCCGGCGACGCGGACCTCGGCCGGGCGTACATCGACGCGCTCGAACCCCTGGTCTGGAAGGCGGCCGAACGCGAGAACTTCGTGACGGACGTCCAGAAGATGCGCCGCCGTGTGGTGGAGAACATCCCCGCAGCCGAGATCGACCGCGAACTCAAACTCGGCCCCGGCGGCCTCCGGGACGTCGAATTCGCCGTCCAGCTCCTCCAGTTGGTGCACGGCCGCACCGACGCCGCCCTGCGCAGCGGCAGCACCCTGGACGCTCTCCAGGCCCTCGCCGCCGGCGGCTACGTCGGCCGTGAGGACGCGGCCCGCCTGGCCGAGGCGTACCGCTTCCTGCGCTCCCTGGAGCACCGCATCCAGCTGTTCCGCCTGCGCCGCACCCACCTCGTCCCCGAGGCGGAGGCGGACCAGCGCCGCCTCGGCCGCTCCCTGGGGCTGCGCACCGACCCGGTGGACGGCCTGAACCGCGAGTGGCGGCGGCACACCGGCGTCGTACGCCGGCTGCACGAGAAGCTCTTCTACCGCCCGCTCCTCGACGCGGTCGCCCAGCTCGCCCCGGGCGAGGCCCGGCTGAGCCCCGAGGCGGCCCGCGAACGCATGGTGGCGCTCGGTTACGCCGACCCGGCCGCCGCCCTGCGCCACCTGGAGGCCCTGGCCTCCGGCGTGACCCGCAAGGCGGCCATCCAGCGCACCCTGCTCCCGGTCCTCCTCGGCTGGTTCGCCGACTCCGCCGACCCGGACGCCGGCCTGCTGAACTTCCGCAAGGTCTCCGACGCGCTCGGCAAGACCCCCTGGTATCTGCGGCTGCTGCGCGACGAGGGCGCGGCGGCGGAGAACCTCGCCCGCGTCCTGTCGGCGGGCCGCCTCGCCCCGGACCTGCTGATGCGTGCCCCCGAGGCGGTGGCCCTGCTGGGCGACGGCGACGGCGGCGGTCTCGCACCGCGCTCGCGCACCGCCCTGGAGCAGGAGATCGTGGCGGCCGTGGGCCGGGCGGGGAGCGCCGCGCAGGGCGTCACCGCGGCCCGTGGCGTGCGCCGCCGCGAGCTGTTCCGCACCGCGGCCGCCGACATCGTCGGCTCCTACGGCACCGAGACCAACCCCGCCGAGGCCGACCAGGGCGCCCTGGTGGACCGGGTCGGCGCGGCCGTCTCCGACCTCACCAAGGCCACCCTCGCCGGCACCCTGAGCGCGGTCGTCCGGGACGGCTGGGGCGACACCCTGCCCACCCGGTTCGCGATCATCGGGATGGGCCGCTTCGGCGGACACGAGCTGGGCTACGGCTCCGACGCCGACGTCCTTTTCGTGCACGAGCCCCAGGACGGCGTGGACGAGCACGAGGCGTCAGCCGCCGCCAACAAGGTCGTCGCCGAGATGCGCCGGCTGCTCCAGCTGCCCAGCGCCGACCCGCCGCTGCTCATCGACGCCGACCTGCGCCCCGAGGGCAAGACGGGCCCGCTGGTGCGCACCCTGAAGTCGTACGAGGCGTACTACCGCCGCTGGTCCCTGGTCTGGGAGTCCCAGGCGCTGCTGCGGGCCGAGCCGGTGGCCGGCGACGAGGACCTGGGCCGGCGCTTCATCGAGCTGATCGACCCCCTGCGCCATCCGGCCGCCGGTCTCACGGACGAGTCGGTCCGCGAGATCCGCCGGCTGAAGGCCCGGATGGAGTCCGAGCGGCTGCCACGCGGCGCCGACCCCAAGCTGCACACCAAGCTCGGCCCCGGCGGCCTGTCCGACGTCGAGTGGACCGTCCAGCTGCTCCAGCTGCGCCACGGCCACCGCGAGGCGGGCCTGCGCACCACCCGCACCCGTCAGGCCCTGGCCGCCGCCCGCGAGGCCGGGCTGCTGTCCGCCGAGCACACGGAGACCCTGGACGAGGCGTGGGTGCTGGCCACCCGGGTGCGCAACGCGGTCATGCTGGTGCGCGGCCGGGCCGGGGACACCTTCCCCACCGAGCCGCGCGAGCTGGCCGCCGTCGGCCGCTACCTGGGCTACGGCGCCGGGCACGCCGGGGACATGCTGGACGCCTACCGTCGTACCGCCCGCAGGGCGCGCGCGGTCGTGGAGGAGCTGTTCTACGCGGACTGAGCGGACGCGAGCGGCCGGCCGGCGGGCGCCGGGACCAGCCGGGGCAGCGCGTACGGCCGGCTGCCGTACCAGGCCCGGGCCAGCGCGAACCCGAAGCCGATGCAGAGCGCGCCGCCCACCGCGTCCAGCCAGAAGTGGTTGGCCGTGGCAACGATCACCAGGAGGGTGGCCGCCGGGTACAGCAGCCCCAGCACCCGCGCCCAGGGCACCGACGCCAGCGCGAAGATCGTCAGCCCGCACCACAGCGACCAGCCGATGTGCATCGACGGCATCGCCGCGTACTGGTTCGACATGTGCTTGAGGTCCCCGGAGGCCATCGAGCCCCACGTGTGGTGCGCCGACACGGTGTCCACGAAATACCCGCCGCCCATCAGCCGGGGCGGCGCGAGCGGGAACAGATAGTAACCGAGCAGGGCCACGCCCGTGGTCGCGAACAGCACCAGCCGGGTCGCCGCGTACCGGCCGGGATGCCACCGGTACAGCCACACCAGCACACCGAGCGTGATGACGAAGTGCAGTGTGGCGTAGTAGTAGTTCATCCCTACGATGAGCCAATTCACCGAGTTCACGGCGTGGTTGACCGACTGCTCGACGCCGACGCCCAGCGCGTGCTCGACGCGCCAGATCCAGTCCGCGTTGCGCAGCGCCGCGGCCCGCTGCTCCGGGACGGCGTTGCGGGTCAGCGAGTACGTCCAGTAACTCACCGCGATCAGAAGGATCTCGAACCACAGCCGGGGCCGCCGCGGGCGTCGCAGCCGGCCCAGCGGACCCTGTCTGCCCTCGCCCGTGACGGCCCGCGGAACGGCCACCTCCTCGCGACCTTCCGGCTCTGTCACGGTCGAGTCACTCATAGGTACAGAGTCTGCCAGAAAAGGCTTCTTCGGCCGATCATCCCAAGGTTGGGTCCGCAGCGCACCTTCTACGACGTACGGAGGACATTCGGCGCGGAAGCGGTGGAACCGCGTACCACCAGCTCCGGCATGAACACGAATTCGCTGTGCGGCGCCGGTGTCCCGCCGATCTCCTCCAGCAGCGTGCGCACCGCCGCCTGCCCCATCGCCGGGACCGGCTTGCGGACCGTGGTCAGCGGCGGGTCGGTGAAGGCGATGAGCGGGGAGTCGTCGAACCCGACCACCGACACGTCCCGGGGCACTTCCAGGCCCCGCTGCCGGGCCGCCCGTATCGCGCCCAGCGCCATCATGTCGCTGGCGCAGACCACCGCCGTGCAGTCGCGCTCGATCAGCGCGGTCGCCGCGGCCTGCCCGCCCTCCAGCGTGTACAGCGAGTGCTGGACCAGCTCGGTCTCGACGGTGTCCGCGGCCAGCCCCAGCTGGTCCTGCATCGCCCGGACGAAACCCTCGATCTTGCGCTGCACGGGTACGAACCGCCTGGGCCCGAGCGCGAGCCCGATCCTGGTGTGCCCCAGCGACGCCAGATGCGTCACCGCGAGCGCCATCGCCGCCCGGTCGTCGGGGGAGATGAACGGCGCCTGCACCTTCGGCGAGAACCCGTCCACCAGCACGAACGGCACGCCCTGCGCCCGCAGCCGCTCGTAGCGCTGCATGTCGGCGGTGGTGTCCGCGTGCAGTCCGGAGACGTAGATGATCCCGGCGACCCCACGGTCCACCAGCATCTCGGTCAGCTCGTCCTCGGTCGACCCGCCCGGGGTCTGCGTGGCGAGCACCGGCGTGTAGCCCTGGCGGGTCAGCGCCTGGCCGATGACCTGGGCCAGGGCGGGGAATATCGGGTTCTCCAGCTCCGGCGTGATCAGTCCCACCAGGCCCTCGCTGCGCTGCCGCAGCCGTACCGGGCGCTCGTAGCCCAGTACGTCCAGTGCGGCGAGCACGGACTGGCGGGTGGTGGCGGCGACGCCCGGTTTCCCGTTGAGGACCCGGCTGACCGTCGCTTCACTCACCCCCGCCTGCGCAGCGATGTCGGCTAGCCGTGTGGTCACGCCACTGGACTGTACCGGTCGTATCTCCCCTTGCACACCGGCCGGTCGCCGGGCACGGGCGGGCGCACGGCCTGCCGTGGGTTGCTGCGTCATCGCGCTCCCTCGGATTCACGCTGGCAAGAGCTTGCAGAGTCTTGCACAAGTGTCGTCTTCGCCGCTCAACCCCTGCATCAACGGGTTGCGCGGCGGTCGACGGCCGGTCACGGCCGGGTAACCATCGTGTCCTCTTGCACTTTTTTTCTGCAAGGTCTTTCGCGGCGCTTACATCGCTGTTACGTTCCTGGTCGCCCGGCCGCGGCAACGGCGCAGTCGGCAAGTTCGCAGGGGCGGACGGGACCGCCTTCTGTACCACTCGGGCTTAACCCTCAAGGAGAACTCATGCGGCGTGGCATAGCGGCCTCCGCGCTGGTGGCGTCCCTCGCCCTGACGGCGACGGCGTGCAACGGGAGCGACAGCGACAGCGGGAAGTCGGACGGCCCGGTCACCATCACCTGGTGGGACACCTCCAACGCCACCAACGAGGCGCCGACGTACAAGGCCCTGGTCCAGCAGTTCGAGGCCGCCAACAAGGACATCAAGGTCAAGTACGTCGACGTCCCCTTCGACCAGGCGCAGAACAAGTTCGACACCGCGGCCGGCGCCAAGGGCGCACCGGACGTGCTGCGCTCCGAGGTCGGCTGGACCCCGGCCTTCGCCAAGAAGGGCTTCTTCCTGCCCCTGGACGGCACCGAGGCCCTCGCCGACCAGGCCAAGTTCGAGCCGAACCTGATCAAGCAGGCCCAGTACGAGGGCAAGACCTACGGCGTCCCGCTGGTCACCGACACCCTCGCCCTGGTCTACAACAAGGCCCTGTTCAAGAAGGCCGGCATCACCGAGGCCCCCAAGACCTGGGACGAGCTGAGGGCCGACGCCGCCAAGATCAAGGGCAAGGCCGAGGTCGACGGTTACTGGGGCTCCACCCAGGCGTACTACGCCCAGAGCTTCCTCTACGGCGAGGGCACCGACACCGTCGACGCCGGTGCCAAGAAGATCACCGTGAACTCCGCCGCCGCCAAGAAGGGCTACGGCACCTGGCTGAGCCTGTTCTCCGGCAAGGGCCTGCACAAGGCCGACGCCACCGCCGACGCCTACGCCCACATCCAGGACGCGTTCGTCAACGGCAAGGTCGCCGCGATCCTCCAGGGACCCTGGGAGATCACGAACTTCTACAAGGGCAGCGCCTTCAAGGACAAGAACAACCTCGGCATCGCCACCGTCCCGGCCGGCTCCACCGGCAAGGCGGGCGCCCCCACCGGCGGCCACAACCTCTCGGTCTACGCCGGCTCCGACAAGGCCCACCAGGACGCGGCCCTGAAGTTCGTGAAGTTCATGACCTCGGCGCAGGCCCAGGAGACCATCGCCCTGAAGAACTCCACCCTGCCCACCCGCTCCGACGCCTACACCGCGAAGGTCAAGGCCGACCCCGGCATCGCCGGCTACCAGGGTGTCCTGTCCGCCGCCCAGCCCCGCCCGGCGCTGCCCGAGTACAGCTCCCTGTGGGGTCCGCTCGACACCGAGCTGCCCAAGGTCGCCAGCGGCAAGGAGTCGCTGGACAAGGGCCTGGGCAACGCCGAGCTGGCGATCTCCAAGCTCGTGCAGGACTTCAGCAAGTGAGCCCGCGTGGCCGTCGGATCCTCCCTGTATGAGAAGGGGGAGGGATCCGGCGGCCACCGCCTGCGCCCAGCCCAACTCCTTGATCCTTTGAAGGTGTCGAACCATGACAGTCGCCATCGACCGCGCGACCGGCAAGCGCCGCGGTGACCGCGCGCCTCGGCCCGGGCTGGGGCAGCGCATCAAGAACGGCCTCCAGAAATACTGGTACGCCTACGCGATGATCGCCCCGGTGGTCGTCGTGCTCGGCGTCCTCGTGGGCTATCCGCTGGTGCGGGGCCTCTACCTCACCCTCACCGACGCCAACAGCCTCAACTCGGCGCGCACGATCGGCGTCAACCACATCGACGCCACCTACACGTTCATCGGCCTGGACAACTACCAGGACATCCTGTTCGGCCCGACGGCCTACGACCGGTTCTGGTCGCACTTCCTGTGGACCGTCGTCTGGACGGCCGCCTGCGTGGCCCTGCACTACTCCATCGGCCTGGGCCTGGCGCTCATGCTCAACCAGAGGCTGCGCGGCCGTACCGTCTACCGGCTGCTGCTCGTGCTGCCCTGGGCCGTGCCGACCTTCGTCACCGTCTTCTCCTGGCGGATCATGCTCGCCGACTCCGGCGTGTTCAACCAGCTCCTCGGCGCGCTCCACCTGCCCCAGCCGGAGTGGCTGGAGGACACCTTCTGGCAGCGGTTCGCCGCGATCATGGTGAACACCTGGTGCGGTGTGCCGTTCATGATGCTGTCCCTGCTCGGCGGCCTGCAGTCCATCGACTCCACGCTCTACGAGGCCGCGGAGATGGACGGCGCCAGCGCCTGGCAGCGCTTCCGGCACGTCACCCTGCCCGGTCTGCGCTCGGTCAGCTCCACCGTCGTGCTGCTCGGCATCATCTGGACCTTCAACCAGTTCGTCATCATCTTCCTGCTGTTCGGCAAGAACTCCGCCCCCGACGCCCAGATCCTCGTCACCTGGGCCTACGCGCTGGGCTTCGGCCAGCAGCCGCGCGACTTCGCCCAGTCCGCCGCCTACGGCGTGCTGCTGCTGTCGATCCTGACCGTCTTCACCTCCTTCTACTTCCGCTGGCTGAAGCGCAATGACCAGCTCGCCGTCTGACGCCGCAGGAGCCGCCATGAGCACCACGACCCTGGACAAGACCGACGCCGCACCGGCCCCCGCCCCGGGCGGCGAGCCCCGGCGCCGCGTGCGCCGGCGCGGCGAGCGCGGCCCGCTCGGCGCCGCCCTGCTGCACGGCGGCCTCGTCGTCGCGAGCCTCATCGCCCTGGCCCCGGTGGCCTGGCTGTGCTACCTGTCCCTCGGCCCGGACAAGGAGGACTACCTCCACCCGGGTGAGATCGCGGGCAAGCTGACCTTCTCCAACTACAGCTTCGTGCTGGAGCACACCGGGTTCTTCGACTGGTTCAAGTCGACGATGATCGTGGCCCTCGGCACCACCTTCATCGGTGTCTTCGTCGCCGCCACCACCGGCTACGCGGTCTCCCGCATGCGCTTCCCCGGCTACAAGCAGCTGATGTGGGTCCTGCTGCTCACGCAGGCGTTCCCGATCGCCATCCTGATCGTGCCGATGTACGAGATCTTCAGCGACCTCGGTCTCATCGACACGTACTGGTCGCTGATCATCATCAACTGCTCCACCGCCGTGCCGTACAGCGCCTGGCTGCTCAAGGGGTACTTCGACACCATCCCCTTCGAGATCGACGAGGCCGGACGGGTGGACGGGCTCAGCCCCTTCGGCACCTTCTTCCGGCTCATCCTGCCGCTGGCCCGCCCGGGCCTGGCCGTGGCCGCCTTCTACAACTTCATCACCGCCGTCGGCGAGGTCGCCTTCGCGACCACCTTCCTGCTGGACGACTCCAAGTACACCTTCGCCGTCGGCCTGCAGACCTACGTCAGCGAGCACGACGCCCAGTGGAACTACATGGCCGCCACCGCGGTGCTGATCGCGATACCCGTGACCGTGTTCTTCTACCTCGTGCAGAAGAACCTCGTCACCGGCCTCACCGCCGGCGGCACCAAGGGCTGACCGCCCGCCGGGACAGGACTCCCGCGCGCCTCACCGCGCGGGTAGGCGGGCCGCGGTGTCCATCCGACCCCGCTGTCACCGCGGCCCGCCTCGCACCCGTCTCCGCCCCGCCCGGCCCGTCGCCGCACCACCGTCCGTCCACCATGCCCCAGTCACGTATCAAGGACGCCATGAGCCAGCAGCACTCCGCCGCACCGGCCCGCCACTTCTCCGTCGCCACCGTCGCCGACCGCCGCGACTGGTGGCGGGACGCGGTCATCTACCAGGTCTACCCGCGCAGTTTCGCCGACAGCAACGGCGACGGCATGGGCGACCTGGAAGGCGTACGCTCCCGCCTGCCCTATCTGCGCGACCTCGGCGTCGACGCCGTGTGGCTGAGCCCCTTCTACGCCTCCCCGCAGGCCGACGCCGGCTACGACGTCGCCGACTACCGGGCCGTCGACCCCATGTTCGGCTCCCTGCTGGACGCGGACGCGCTCATCCGCGACGCCCACACGCACGGCCTGCGGGTCATCGTCGACCTCGTGCCCAACCACTCCTCCGACCAGCACGAGTGGTTCAAGCGAGCCCTCGCCGAGGGCCCCGGATCCCCGCTCCGGGAGCGCTACCACTTCCGCCCCGGCAACGGGAAGGACGGCGAACTCCCGCCCAACGACTGGGAGTCGATCTTCGGTGGCCCGGCCTGGACCCGGGTGACCGAGCCGGACGGCACGCCCGGCGAGTGGTACCTGCATCTCTTCGCCCCCGAGCAGCCCGACTTCAACTGGGACCACCCGGCCGTCGGCGACGAGTTCCGTTCCATCCTGCGCTTCTGGCTGGACATGGGTGTGGACGGCTTCCGCATCGACGTCGCCCACGGCCTGGTGAAGGCGGAGGGCCTGCCCGACCTCGGCGACCACGACCAGCTCAAGCTGCTGGGCAACGATGTCATGCCGTTCTTCGACCAGGACGGTGTGCACGACATCTACCGGCAGTGGCGGACGATCCTCGACGAGTACGCGGACCGGAGGGGGCCCGAAGGCCCTTCGGCGGAAGGGCGGTGGTGGGAGACGGGCGGGCGGATCTTCGTCGCGGAGGCATGGACCCCGACCGTCGAGCGCACCGCCAACTACGTCCGCCCGGACGAACTGCACCAGGCGTTCAACTTCCAGTACCTGAGCACGGAGTGGG
Organism: Streptomyces sp. NPDC053076; assembly: GCF_044546845.1. Taxonomy (NCBI): domain Bacteria; kingdom Bacillati; phylum Actinomycetota; class Actinomycetes; order Kitasatosporales; family Streptomycetaceae; genus Streptomyces; species Streptomyces sp. NPDC053076. The sequence goes on from NZ_JBITZL010000002.1 coordinate 890,448, forward strand.
ACGCGAAGGAGCTGCGCACGGTCATCGACCGCACGCTGGAGGCGATGCGTCCGGTGGGCGCCCCCGCCACCTGGGTGCTGTCCAACCACGACGTCACCCGGCACGCCACCCGCTTCGCCAACCCGCCCGGCCTGGGCACCCAGATCCGCACGGCCGGCGACCGCGAACTGGGCCTGCGCCGCGCCCGGGCGGCCACCCTGCTGATGCTCGCCCTGCCCGGCTCGGCGTACATCTACCAGGGTGAGGAACTGGGCCTGCCGGACGTCGTGGACCTGCCCGACGAGGTGCGCCAGGACCCGGCGTACTTCCGGGGCGCCGGCCAGGACGGCTTCCGGGACGGCTGCCGGGTGCCGATCCCATGGACCCGCACGGGCAGTTCGTACGGCTTCGGCAGCGGGGGCAGCTGGCTGCCCCAGCCGCCGGCCTGGGCCGGGCTGAGCGTGGAGGCGCAGACGGGGACCCCCGGCTCGACGCTGGAGCTGTACCGCTCGGCGCTGCGCGTGCGCCGGTCCCAGCCGGACCTGGGCGCGGGCGACGCCGTGGAGTGGCTGCGGGCGCCCGAGGGCGTCGTGGCCTTCCGGCGGGGCGAGTTCGTGTGCGTCGCGAACACCACCGGGGAGTCGGTGACCACACCGGCGTACGGCCGCGTCCTGCTCACCAGCGGCGAGGTGACCGAGGCCGACGGCGAGGCGAAGGTGCCGGCCGACACCACCGTGTGGTGGACGAAGCTCGCCTGACGGCCCAGCTGAAAGTTCTTGCATCAACTTCACAACGGCCCGCTGTCTTTCGGACAGCGGGCCTTTAACATCTGCGTCACCGCAAGTTTGCTGAAACATTGCAGCAAGCGCCTTCAGCGGTCCCTTTGCCTTCAACGTCGAAGGAACCCCACATGGCACGCAGAATCCTCCCCACGGCGGTCGCCCTCACGACCGCCGCTCTGGTTGGCATGAACCCGACCACCGCCGCGGCCTCCCCGCCCGGCGTCAAGGACGTCACCGCCGTCCTCTTCGAGTGGAAGTACGACTCGGTGGCCAAGGAGTGCGCCGGCACCCTCGGCCCCGCCGGCTATGGGTACGTGCAGGTCTCCCCGCCTGCCGAACACATACAGGGCGCGCAGTGGTGGACGTCGTACCAGCCGGTGTCGTACCGGATCGCGGGCCGCCTCGGCGACCGCACGGCGTTCCGTAACATGGTGAACACCTGCCACGCGGCCGGTGTGAAGGTCGTCGTCGACACCGTCGTCAACCACATGGCCGCGGGATCGGGCACGGGCACCGGCGGCTCGTCGTACACGAAGTACGACTACCCCGCCCTGTATTCGAGCCACGACTTCGACGACTGCACCTCCCAGGTGACGAACTACTCCGACCGCTGGAACGTCCAGCACTGCGAACTCGTCGGTCTGGCCGACCTGGACACCGGTGAGGAGTACGTCCGCAAGACGGTCGCCGGCTACCTGAACGACCTCCTCGCCCTCGGCGTGGACGGCTTCCGCATCGACGCGGCCAAACACATCCCGGCCGAGGACCTGGCCGCCGTCAAGAGCCGCCTGACCAGCCCCTCCGTCTACTGGAAGCAGGAGGTCATCTACGGCGCGGGCGAGGCCGTCCAGCCCTCCGAGTACACCGGCAACGGAGACGTCCAGGAGTTCCGGTACGCCTACGACCTCAAGCGCGTCTTCACCGGCGAGAAGCTGGCCTACCTGGCCAACTACGGTGAGGGCTGGGGCTACCTGAGCAGCTCGGCCGCGGGCGTCTTCGTGGACAACCACGACACCGAGCGCAACGGCAGCACGCTGAACTACAAGTCCGGCGCGAACTACACCCTGGCCAACGTCTTCATGCTGGCCTGGCCCTACGGCTCCCCCGACATCAACTCCGGCTACGAGTGGACGGACGCCGACGCCGGCCCGCCCGACGGGGGCACGGTCCCCGCGTGCTGGCAGGACGGCTGGAAATGCCAGCACGCCTGGCCGGAGATCACATCCATGGTGGCCTTCCGCAACGCCACCCGCGGCCAGGCGGTCACCAACTGGTGGGACAACGGCAACGACTGGATCGCCTTCGGCCGCGGCGGCAAGGGATACGTGGCCATCAACCACGAGTCGGGCAGCATGACCCGGACGTACCAGACGTCCCTCCCCGCCGGCACGTACTGCAACGTCCAGAACAACACCCCGGTGAGCGTGAACTCCAGCGGTCAGTTCACCGCCACCCTGGGCGCCGACACGGCCCTGGCGCTCTACGCCGGCAAGTCGAGCTGCTGAGCACGGCTGCCCACGATATGTGAAACCTCTTTCTTCAGGTTTCACAAGTCTTGCTGTAAACCTTTCGCCGGCGGTACGGTCGCGCGGGCGCCCGGCAGCGCAGCCGTGCCGCGGGCGTAGGGGTCGGACCCGAATGAGCCGTAATCGCAAGGAGTTCCCGCCTGTGATACCCAGATGGCCGGCGCCCCGCAGGCGCCGTACCGCCCACGTCAGACGGGCAGCGGCCGTCACCGCCGTCGCCCTCGCCGCCGCAGTGGTCCAGCCACTGGCCGCCCGGGCGGCCACCCCGCCCGCACCCCCGTCGGACGCGGTCCTCGCGGCCCAGCCCGCCCGGCACGACGACACCCGCGAGCAGTTCTACTTCGTCATGCCGGATCGTTTCGCCAACGGGGACAGGTCCAACGACCGGGGCGGCCTGACCGGCTCGCGCCTCAGTACCGGCTACGACCCCACCGACAAGGGGTTCTACCAGGGCGGCGACCTGAAGGGCCTGACGAAGAAGCTGGACTACATCAAGGGGCTCGGCACCACGGCCATCTGGATGGCGCCGATCTTCAAGAACCGCCCGGTGCAGGGCTCCGGCGCCAACGCCTCGGCCGGCTACCACGGTTACTGGATCACCGACTTCACCCAGGTCGACCCGCACTTCGGCACCAACCAGGACCTCTCCACCCTCATCTCCCGGGCGCACGCCAAGGGCATGAAGGTCTTCTTCGACGTCATCACCAACCACACCGCCGACGTCGTCGACTACGAGGAGAAGTCCTACGACTACCTCTCCAAGGGCGCCTTCCCCTATCTGACCGAGGACGGACGGCCCTTCGACGACGCCGGCTACGCGGCCGGCGGGAAGAGGTTCCCGGCCGTCGACGCCGGCTCCTTCCCGCGCACGCCACGGGCCACCAGCCACGACAAGGTCCCCGCCTGGCTCGACGACCCGGCCATGTACCACAACCGGGGCGACTCGACCTACGCCGGCGAGTCCGCCACCTACGGCGACTTCTCCGGGCTGGACGACCTGTGGACCGAGCGTCCCGAGGTCGTCACCGGCATGGAGAGGATCTACCAGCGCTGGGTGCGGGACTTCGATGTCGACGGCTTCCGGATCGACACCGTCAAGCACGTGAACATGGAGTTCTGGACCCGGTGGGCCACGGCGCTGGACAAGTACGCCGCCGCGCACGGCCGGAAGAACTTCTTCATGTTCGGCGAGGTGTACTCCGCCGACACCTCGGTCACCTCCCCGTACGTCACCCAGGGCAGGCTCGACGCCACCCTCGACTTCCCCTTCCAGGACGCGGCCCGCGCCTACGCCTCCCAGGGCGGCAGCGCGAGGAAACTGGCGGGCGTCCTCGGTGACGACTACAGGTACACGACCGACAAGGCCAACGCGTACGAGCAGGTCACCTTCCTCGGCAACCACGACATGGGCCGCATCGGGTACTTCCTGAAGCAGGACAACCCCAAGGCCACCGACGCCGAGATCCTGGCCAAGGACCGGCTCGCCAACGAGCTGATGTTCCTCAGCCGCGGCAACCCGGTCGTCTACTACGGCGACGAGCAGGGCTTCACCGGCTCCGGCGGCGACAAGGACGCCCGCCAGACCATGTTCGCCTCGAAGGTCGCCGACTACCTGGACGACGACGAGATCGGCACCGGTCGCACCCACGCGAGCGCCGCCTACGACCCGAAGGCACCGCTCTACCGGGAGATCGCCGCCCTCTCCAGGCTCCGCAAGGCCAACCCGGCCCTCACGGACGGCGTCCAGACGGAGCGGTACGCCGCCGACGGCGCCGGCGTCTACGCCTTCACCCGTACGGACGCCGAAACCGGCCAGGAGTACGTCGTCGCGTTCAACAACGCGGGCGAGCCGAAGACGGCGACCTTCCCGACCGGCTCGGCGGACATGTCGTACCGGGGGATCCACGGGGCCACCGGCTCCGTGACGTCCGACGGCGACCGCGAGATCACCCTCACCGTCCCGGCCGGCACCGCCGTCGTCTACCAGGCGTCCGGTGCCCTCGCCGAGCCCGCCGCCGAGCCGTCCCTCACCCTGAAGGCGCCGGCCGCGGGAGCCACCGGGACCGTGGACGTCACGGCCGGTGTCGAGCACGGTCAGCTCAACCGCGTGGTGTTCGCCGCCCAGGTCGGCAACGGCAGGTGGCGCGTCCTCGGCTCCGCCGACCACGCCCCCTACAAGGTCACCCAGACCATCGGCAAGGACGTGCCGGCCGGCACCGCCCTGCGCTACAAGGCCGTGGTGATCGACTCGGCCGGGCACACCGCGAGCGCCACGGCGAGCAGCACCACCGGCACCCCGCCCGCCGAAGAGGTCCCCACGGCCTCCTCCCGCGACTACGCGATCGTGCACTACAAGCGCACCGACGGCGACTACGCCGACTGGGGCCTGTACGCCTGGGGCGACCTCGCCGACGGCGAGGCCACCGACTGGCCGGCCAGTCACCCCTTCACCGGCCGGGACGCCTACGGCGCCTTCGCCTACGTCAAGCTCAAGCCCGGTGCCTCGAGCGTCGGCTTCCTGGTCATCGACAAGGACGGCGACAAGGACGTCTCCGCCGACCGGTCCATCGACGTCACCCGGACGGGTGAGGTGTGGATCGAGCAGGGCAAGGCCGACGTCCTCACGGAAAGGCCCGACCGTCCCGCCCAGGACACGACCAGGGCGGTCATCCACTACCACCGTGCCGACGGGGACTACGACGGCTGGGGCCTGCACGTCTGGACGGGTGCCGCGCACCCCACCGACTGGTCGAACCCCCTGAAGCCGGTGAAGACTGATGCCTATGGCGCGGTCTTCGAGGTACCCCTCACCGAGGGTGCCACCAGCCTCAGCTACATCCTCCACAAGGGCGACGACAAGGATCTCCCGGTCGACCAGTCCCTGGACCTCAAGGCGAACGGCTACGAGGTGTGGCTGTTGAACGGCCAGGAGAAGTACCTGCTTCCGCAGCCGGCGGGCAGTGCGGCCGCCCTCGACCTGACCACCTCCAAGGCGGTCTGGATCGACCGGGACACCGTCGCCTGGAACGGCGTCGACGGCGCCGCCTCCACCCAGCTGCTGTACTCCGAGGACGGCTCCATCGCCACCAGGGACTCCTCGCTGACCAGCGACGACGAGCGCTGGCTGCGTCTGGCGAAGACCACCCTCACCGACGCCCAGAAGGCGAAGTTCCCGCATCTGAAGGACTACACCGCCTGGTCCGTGGACCCGCGCGACCGGGACCGGGTGCGCACTGCGCTCCGGGGCCAGCTGGTCGCCTCGCAACGGGCGGCGAACGGGGCGGTGCTCGCCGCGACCGGCGTGCAGACCGCGGGCGTGCTGGACGACCTCTACCCGGGTGCGACGGAGGCCGCGCTCGGCCCGGTCTTCCACGACGGCAGGCCCACCCTCGCCGTCTGGGCACCCACGGCCCGGTCCGTGCAGCTCGACCTCGACGGCCGTATCGTCGCCATGCACCGCGACGCCACCACCGGCGTCTGGTCCGTCACCGGACCCGCGTCCTGGAAGGGCAAGCCGTACCGGTACGTCGTGCGGGTCTGGGCGCCCAGCGTCCGCAAGATGGTCACCAACGAGGTCACCGACCCGTACTCGGTCGCCCTGACCGCGAACTCCGAGCGCAGCCTCGTCGTCGACCTGAACGACAAGTCCCTCGCTCCGGGCGGCTGGTCGGCGCTGCGCAAGCCCAGGGCCGTACCGCTGAAGGACGCGCAGATCCAGGAGCTGCACATCCGGGACTTCTCGGTCGAGGACCGCACCGCGAAGCACCCGGGCACCTATCTGGCCTTCACCGACAGGGACAGTGACGGCTCCCGGCACCTGAAGGCGCTGGCGAAGTCCGGGACGTCGTACGTGCACCTCCTGCCGGCCTTCGACATCGCCACCATCCCCGAGAAGAAGGCCGACCAGGCGAGAACCGGCTGCCCGCTGGCCTCCTACCCGGCCGACTCCGACAAGCAGCAGGAGTGCGCGGCGAAGATCGCCGCGAAGGACGCCTACAACTGGGGCTACGACCCGTACCACTACACGGTGCCCGAGGGCTCCTACGCCACCGACCCCGACGGCACGGCCCGCACCGTGGAGTTCCGCAAGATGGTCCAGGCGCTGAACCAGGACGGTCTGCGGGTCGTCATGGACGTCGTCTACAACCACACCGCGGCGAGCGGCCAGGCGGACACCTCCGTGCTCGACAGGATCGTGCCCGGCTACTACCAGCGGCTCCTCGCCGACGGCTCGGTGGCGAGCAGCACCTGCTGTGCCAACACCGCGCCGGAGAACGCGATGATGGGCAAGCTGGTCGTGGACTCCCTCGTCACCTGGGCCAGGCAGTACAAGGTCGATGGGTTCCGCTTCGATCTCATGGGCCACCACCCGAAGGCCAACATCCTGGCCGTGCGCAAGGCCCTGGACGCACTGACCGTGCAGAAGGACGGCGTCGACGGCAAGAAGATCATCCTGTACGGCGAGGGCTGGAACTTCGGCGAGGTCGCGGACGACGCCCGGTTCGTGCAGGCCACACAGGCGAACATGGCCGGCACCGGCATCGCCACCTTCTCCGACCGCGCCCGCGACGCGGTGCGCGGCGGCGGCCCCTTCGACACCGACCCCGGCGTCCAGGGCTTCGCGTCCGGCCTGTACACCGACCCCAACGGTTCGACGGCGAACGGCACGTCCGCGGAGCAGAAGGCCCGGCTGCTGCACTACCAGGACCTGATCAAGGTCGGTCTGACCGGCAACCTCGCGAAGTTCCGCTTCACGGACACCGGCGGCAAGGAGGTGACGGGCGCCGAGGTGGACTACAACGGCTCGCCCGCCGGTTACGCGGACGCGCCCGGCGACGCCCTCGCCTACGTGGACGCGCACGACAACGAGTCGCTGTTCGACGCCCTCGCCTACAAGCTCCCGAAGGACACGTCCGCAGCCGACCGGGCCCGGATGCAGGTCCTGGCGATGGCCACGGCCGTCCTCTCGCAGGGGCCCTCCCTCTCCCAGGCGGGCACCGACCTGTTGCGCTCGAAGTCCCTCGACCGCAACTCCTTCGACAGCGGTGACTGGTTCAACGCCATCCACTGGAACTGCGCCGACGGCAACGGTTTCGGGCGCGGGCTGCCCCCGGCGGCCGACAACCGGTCCAAGTGGGACTACGCCAAGCCGCTGCTGGGCTCGGTCGAGGTCGGCTGCCCGCAGATCACCGGCGCCTCGGCCGCGTACCAGGACCTGCTGAGGATCCGCACGGCCGAGGGGGCGTTCTCGCTCGGTACGGCCGCCCAGGTGCAGGACCGGCTCTCCTTCCCGCTGTCCGGGCAGGACGAGACACCCGGCGTGATCACCATGAAGCTGGGTGACCTGGTCGTGGTCCTCAACGCCACCCCGCGGCAGCAGGAGCAGAGGATCGACGGCCTGGCCGGCACCCACTACCGGCTGCACCCGGTGCAGGCGACGGGTTCGGACCCGGTGGTGAAGACCTCCGCCTACACGGCCGGCTCGGGCACGTTCACCGTGCCGGCGCGGACGGCGGCGGTGTTCACCCGGGCGAAGAACTAGGGTGAGGCCGTTGCCGTAGAACGGGAGTGCGCATGCCGCAGATCACCATCGATTACTCCGACACCATGGAGAAAGCCTTCGACCGCGAGGGCTTCGCGCGGGCGCTGCACGAGGCGACCGTGGAGATCGCGGCGGCGAAGCCGGAGGCATGCAAGACGCAGTTCCGGCCGAGCGCGTACACGGCGTTCGGGTACGAGGACCCCGGGGCGCGCGGGCACACCGTCGTGCACGTGACGATCGGGCTCCTCGCCGGGCGGAGCGAGGAGACGAAGGCGAAGCTCGCGGAGACGGCCCTGGAGCTGCTCCGCGGGCATGTGGCGGACGCGGCCCGCACCCTGCACGCCTCCGCCGAGGTCCGCGACCTCGACCCGTCGTACCGGAAGTTCGACCGTTAGGAACCCAGGGCGATGAGCCGGCCGACCAGTTCCCCGAAGGGGCCGTCGGCCGGTTCGTCCTTGACCATGGTGCGCAGCAGTTCGGCCATGTCCGCGTCGTAGGCGGCGCTGACGGCGGCCAGCGCGGCGAAGTCGTGCACGAGCTGGACCTCCAGCTCGGCGCGCGGGATGCGCCGGCCGTCCAGCCAGATCAGCGCCGTGGACTCGACGAGCGAGATCCACGAGCGGATCACCAGCTCCAGACGCGGTGACGCCTCGGTCACCCCCAGGTGCGACAGCATCTGTTCGTAGGCGGCCTGCCGTACGGAGTCGATCAGCGCATGGGTGGCCGAGACATGATCCTGCGAGCCCGCTCCGTCCGCGGACACGGCCGGGCCGCCGCGCATCAGCGCCGAGAAACCGGGGCCGTGGTCGTCCACGAAGTCGAAGAAGCGGCGCATCACACGCAGCAGCCGGGCCCCGAGCGGGCCCTCGTGCGGCTCGGTGAAACGGCTCGCGAGATCCTCCGAGGCACGCTTCAACGCGGCTTCGTAGAGACTGAGTTTGCCCGGAAAGTAGTGGTAGACGAGCGGGCGCGAGATGCCCGCCGCCGTGGCTATCTCGTCGATGGAGACCTCGTCGGGCGAGCGTCGGCTGAACAGGTCGAGAGCGACACCGATCAACTGCTGCCGCCGCTCCTCGACGCCCATCCTGCGGCGAACCCCGGTACTCATACGAACACCTTACCGATCGGATTCGGCCGCCTGTGTTCACATGTCGAGCACCAGGCGATCGTTCCGGGCCCGGGAGACGCAGATCAGCATGGAGTCGTGCCGTTCCGCGTCCGTCAGCAGCTCGTCCCGGTGATCGACCTCCCCGGCCAGCACCCGCTGTTGGCAGGTCCCGCAGAAACCCTGTTCGCAGGAGTACGCGGTGTCCGGCAGCGCACGGCGTACGGCGGCCAGGACCGTGGAGTCGGGCGGCACCGTCAACGTGTGTCCGCTACGACGCAGTTCCAGCTCGAACTCCGTGTCACCGTCCGCGCCGGTGCGCGGGGCGAACCGCTCCAGGTGCAGGGTGGCACCCTCGGGCAGCGCCTCCTCCACGGCCGCCATCAGGCCCTCCGGACCGCAGCAGTACACCGCCGTTCCCGCTGCCGTGTGAGCGAACAGGGTGGCCAGGTCCGGCCGCCCGTCCTCGTCCTCGGCCACCACGGTCAGCCGGTCTCCGGCCAGAGCCCGCACCTCCTTGAGGAACGGCATCGACGCCCGCGTCCGCCCGCCGTACAGCAGCCGCCACTCGGTGCCCTCCGGCAGGGCCCGCAGCATCGGCAGGACCGGGGTGATGCCGATGCCGCCGGCGACGAACACGTACGCGGGCGCGTCGACCAGCGGGAAGCGGTTGCGGGGGCCGCGCACCTCCAGCTCCATGCCCTCGGCGAGCTGCTCGTGCACCTCGCGGGAGCCGCCCCGGCCGTCCGCCACGAGCCGCGTGGCGACCGTGTAGGCGGCGGTGTCCTCGGGGTCCCCGCACAGGGAGTACTGCCGCACGAGCCCCGACGGCAGCACCAGGTCGAGGTGGGCCCCCGGCTCCCAGCGCGGCAGCGCGGGCCCTTCCAGGCGGAGTCGCACGACGTCGTCGGCGATCGTCTCGTGGGCGGTGACCAGCAGCTTCAGGGCCCGCGAACGCGGCCGGCCGGAGACCGGCGGGTCCAGGGCGGGCAACGGCCACAGCGGGGAGCGCCGGACGCGGCGGCGCAGGGCCCGCCGGGTGAGCAGGGCGACGCCCCCGACGAGGGCGACGGTCCGCAGCTTCGGTGTCACGCCGCCTCCCTCTTCTCGGCGGCGAGCGCGGCCGGGGAGCCGGCCAGATACGCCACGGCCTGGACGGTGGAGCACTCCTGGGAGGGGTGGTAGGCGCGGCCGAGGTAGCGCGGGATGGACTTCAGCATGTCCCCGGTGGCGGGCAGCGTGCCCTGCCGGCCGCGCAGATAGAAGTCCTTGAGGGAGCCCTTGGCGTCGGTGAGGGTCGGGTCGTTCTCCAGGAAGAAACGGATGCCGCGCTGCCACAGGAACACCAGGGCCGAGAAGGCCGTCGCCCAGGTGCGCACCCGGCGCCGGTAGCCGCCGTCGACGTGCTGGAACAGGTCGAAGGCCACGGACCGGTGCTCGACCTCCTCGGCGCCGTGCCAGCGCAGCAGGTCCAGCATGGTCGGGTCGGCGCCGCGCCGGTCCAGCTCGGCGGCGTTGAGCACCCAGTCGCCGAGGAACGCGGTGTAGTGCTCGATGGCCGCGATGAGGGCCAGTCGCTCCAGCAGCCACCAGCGGCGGGCCCGGCCCGGCGGCAGGGTGCGGTCACCGAGCAGCTTCTCGAAGAACCAGTCGACCTGGGCGGTGTACGGCGTCGGGTCGAGACCCTGCTCGCGCAGGTGCGGCAGCACCTCGTCGTGGGCCTGGGAGTGCATGGCCTCCTGGCCGATGAACCCGACGACGTCCTCGCGGAGCCGGTCGTCCCGGATCAGCGGCAGCGCCTGCTTGTACACGTGCACGAACCACCGCTCACCGGCGGGCAGCAGCAGGTGCAGCACGTTGATGGTGTGCGTGGTGAACGGATCGCCGGGCACCCAGTGCAGCGGCGTGGCCTCCCACGAGAAGGACACGTTGCGGGCCTTGAGCGCGATGCGCTCGTACTCCACCGGCCGAGGCTGCTTATGAGACATGGCGTCAATGTACTGGCGGGTAAGACGCCTGAGAAGCCCTCGGGCGCAGCTTGTTTACGCGGACGTCAACAACTGCTACCGCAGGCCGCTGACCTTCCGTCCGTCCGCCAGGGTGCCCGTGAGGTCGGCCCGTACCCCCTGCCTGGCCCGGACCGCCAGCAGCGGCCCCTGCCCGGACGCCGTGACCCCGCCCGTGGCCCGGATCGAGGCCGTGTCCGAGCCGCCCGCCGCCAGCAGGTACCAGCTCCCGGCCGCCGACTTCCACAGCACCCCGGCCAGCACCTGGGGGGCACGCGGCCCGCAGGCCGGCACGTCCGTGGCCTTGGCGACGGCCGTCCCGACCGCCCCGCCCGGCGTGCGGAACTGGGCCAGCGTGAGCGTGCCGGCACCGCGCCAGGTCTCCGCCCGGGTGCACACCCACGCGCCGGATCCGCTGCCGTCGGGCAGCGGCTGCTCGGCGTAGGTCCAGGCGTTGACGCTGCTGACGCCCGCCGAGCGCTCGGCCGCCAGGGAGCAGGCGAACGGGGCCCAGGTGCGCAGCCCCTCCGCGCCGGACGCCTCGTCGGGCGAGCCGGGACGGCCGGCCGTGAGGTGGGCCGGGACCAGCTCGCCGAGGTCGGTGGCGAGCCGGGTCCCGGAGGCGTCGGTCAGCTGGAGCGCGGTCCACGAGGTGCAGGTGCCCGGCCGCATGGCGGAACTGGCCAACGGAGCGGTGACACCGCCGGCGAGGGTGAGCGGTGTGGCCGCCGAGTCCGGCTTCGCCAGGTCCCGCTGAGCCGCCTTCGTCACCCAGGGGGCGAGCAGATAGCGGACGTTGCCGTCGGAGCGGTCCAGCACCAGCGCGCTCGCCCCGGCGTCCGTCGCGCCGTCGATCCGGGCGAAGTCCAGGGCCGCCCCCTGCGTGCCGCTCTTCGGCTCGGCGTACCGGGCGATGCGCAGGCCGTCGTAGAGGATCACCACATGGGCGGCGTCCACCTCACCCGCGTACAGCAGCTGGGGCGGACCGGCCGGGCCGCCGGTCTGGGTGCCGGGGGTCGCCGAGACCCGGACCTGTTGTCCGGGGCGGGCCCAGACGGCGAGGGCGCGGCGCAGCAGGGCCTTGTCGTCGGTGAGCGGGCCGCGCGCGGGCCACACGGCGAAGTCGGTACGCGCCGAGGTCCGCCAGGCGGTGGGGGAGACCCGGGTCAGCCTGCCGGGGTCGAGGGCGGCCTCGGCCGCCGGGTTCTCGGCGTAGACGGGCGCGGCGGCGCCGTCGGGGCCCCAGCCGCCGCCCGGCAGGGCGACCAGCGCGCCGCACACCGCGAGCGCGACGGCGGCGGCGAGGGCGGCCTTGGTGTGCTGACGGCGACGCATCAGATCGGTGGGCCGGGCCTGCAGCGAACACGGGTCGAACTCGGCGGAGGTGAGCAGACCCGGCTGTGCGGGCACGCTGTTCGCCGAGGCCAGCGCGCCGCCGGGGTCGGCCACCCCGGCGTTCTCCAGGAGTTCGCGGACGCCCGCGTCGGACAGTTCCTCCAGGTCGCGCAGGACGTAGGCGGCGCGGGCCGGTCCGGACAGGGCGGACAGCCGCTGATCCAGCGCGAGTTCGTCGGCCCCGCCCGAGCGCGGGAACAGTCGCAGACCCCACACCTGGGGCAGCAGCGGCGGCAGCTGGGAGAGCCGGGGCCGTCCCTTGCGGCGACGCGCCGCCTCCAGAGCCGTGCGCAGGACCCGCTCGCGCAGGTAGGCGTACCCGGGGTCGGCCTCCCGGCCCAGGGACTGGGCCAAGATGGCGGGCGCCTGCCGGCGGCCCCGGGGCAGGGCGCGCTGGACGAGGGCGTGTGCGGTCAGCACGCGGCGGCTGCGGCCGAGGCCCGGCGGGAGCACCAGATAGGCGAGCCGGGCCAGCCGGGGGTAGTGCTCGACGAGCGCGGCCTCGGCCTGCTCGACGTCGACCGGGCCGGAGACGGGTGCGTGACGGTGGGCTACATCCTGTGACGGCACGCCCGGGAGAACGAGCCGGCCGTGACTTGGTCACCGCCGGGCGAGTGGTTCACGCCTCCGGCTCGACCAGGGCGCGCGCGTAGTTGGCCATCGACCGCTGGTAGCGCGGCAGATGGGGTGCCAGCGCGCCGAGCACGAGCGCCAGGCCCTCGCGGTCGCGGCCGAGGCTGGACAGGCACAGCGCGAGGCATGCCCGGACCGCGTCGTCCAACTCGTCCGAGGGCGCCACCAGTTCGGGCGTGAGGAGCTTGACGCCCTCCTCCGCCTGCCCGATGTTGCGCAGCGAACTCGACAACTGGATCTTGGCCCGGCGCCCCTTGTACCGGCTCAGGTCGCTCAGGCCCCGCTCCAGCGCCTCCCGGTACAGCGGCACCGCCTTGTCCGAGTGCCCGGTCGAGTCCCAGGCGCAGGCCCGCTCGAAGGAGCCCAGCGGGCTGTCGTCCGGCACCTCGGAGGCGAGGGCGTCGATCAGCGCGCGGAACTCGTGCGCGCGCTCTTCCGGATAGTCGCCGAAAGTGGCCCAGGCGGCGGCCACGCGATCTTCCCAGCTCTGGTTCATCGGGTCACCCTCGCACACCCGTGCGCGTCTGTGCAGCGGATTTGAGCGCAGCGCGGGCGGGAGCCGTATCCGAAGGAGCTGGGGCATGCTTGGCACACCAGGACCGGAGGAACAGATGAGGTTGACAGGACTGCTGCTCGGCGCCGCGGCCATCGTGACGCTCGCGGGCTGCGGCGCGGGCGGGGACACCGATTCGGTGCCGCCCACCGCGACCGGCAGCCTGGAGCGGCTGGCCGCCGAGGTGAAGTGCCGGCCGAACATGCAGACCGACGCCGACGAGATCCGCCAGGCCATCTGCCGCAACGGCGACGGCAAGTTCATCCTCGCCACCTTCGCCACCGACCGCGGCCAGCGCGAGTGGATCAACGACGCGAAGGACTACGGCGGTCACTACCTGGTCGGCCGCAAGTGGGTCGCCGTCGGCGAGGACGGTGTGGTCAAGGCGCTGCGCGGCACGCTCGGCGGCGATCTGGAGGCCGGCGCCGACCATCACGCGCACAGCGGCTGACACCGTCGTACACACGGCTCGCGGGCGCGGCGTGTACGCCGGCTCGCGGGCACACGTCAGACCCGGCTCGCGGGCACACGCTGGGCGCGGTTCACGGACGCACGCTGGGCGCGGCTTACGGACGCACGCCGGGCGCGGTTCGCGGGTACGGCGCGTGCGTACGGTCTGCGGGCGCGGCGAAGGCCGGTGACGGGAGGGGGATTCGTCACCGGCCTTCTGTCCTGCCCCGGTTACGGGGTCAGGCGCAGTTCTGACCGCGGTTGATGCAGTTGGCGATCTTGTTGGCCAGGCCGTTCTTCGTGACGCTGATGAAGTCGTCGTGGTCCGTGGCCGGCTTGTGCAGCTGTTCGGGGAACCCGTCCACGGCGAAGGCGTTCTTCAGCTGGCCGTTCTGGACGGTCGGCGGCGTGATGTTGTATACGAGCCGCATCGTCAGCTGCGGGATCGCCCTGAAGCCGTTCGGGCAGACACCGCTTGCCGGGTCGGCGAAGGCGACGTGCGTGCGGTGGTTGGCGCTGTCGATGTTCTGCCCGTCCCAGCAGCTCTGGAAGGCGAACGAGCGCACCACCTTGCTGCCCTGCGGGCAGATCGGGTACTGCTCGGTCAGCTGGACCTTGTTCTCGAAGCCGGTGCAGCTCCAGTGCGCGTTGGCGTTGGCCAGACCGTTGGTGGTGGTCTTGGCGTCACCGGTGATGATGCGCAGGAACTGGGGCATCGCGACGACCTTGCTCGCCGGGCTGCCGACGTACTTGATCTCCGCCTGGACCGGGGTCAGGATCTTGCCGACGTTGCCTTCCTTGCCACCGCCGTCTGCGTTCTGGTCGAAGTCCTGCGTGCCGTCCTGGACGCGGACGACCGGCCAGTAGTACGACGACAGGTCGCTGCGGTTCTGGCAGCTGGTGCCGCCCTGCAGGAACGTCTGGTTGCTGGAGAAGGCGTTGACCTTCTGGTTGCCGGTGTAGTCGTGCAGGTGGTGCGCGCCGTTGGCCACGCCGGGCGCCACGATCACGTTGTCCGTGTTGTGGTTCTTGTTGGCGTTCACACCGCAGCGCGTGGTGAACGTACCCGTCGAGGCGTTGCGGAGCCGGCGCGGCTTGCCCTGGACGTTCGGCGCGACCTTGGTGATGTCCACGTAGTCGGCCGCGACCGGGCCGTTGCCGGCCTGCCCGCCGATGTTGCCCTGCTGGCCGTTGTTGCCCTGCTGCTGGCCGCCCTGCTGCTGGCCGCCGTTGTTCTGCTGGCCACCGTTCTGCTGCTGGCCACCGTTCTGTTGCTGGCCGCCGTTGTTCTGCTGGCCGCCGGCGTTGGTCTGGTTGGCGGCCTGCGTCGTACAGGCGGCGAGCTGCTTCAGCGCGTTGTCGAAGGAGCCGCCGACCCGCTGGATGTCGATCCGGATCCGGTCGATCGTCGCCGACCGCTTCTCCTTGAGCGGGCCGACGATCGCGTTCTGCACGAAGCTCGGGTCCTTGGCCTGCGTGTCACGCGTCGAGGCGAGCCGGGTGTATGCCTCGGTGATCTGCTTGTCGAGGTTCGCCAGCTCCGTCGCCACGCCCTGGCGGGCCGGGCCGGGCACGTTCGTCAGCTTCTGGCCGACGTCCGGGCAGGAAATGGTCGCGACCTGCGCCGTCGCGGCCTTCGTCTGGTTGCCTCCCCACGTCTGGTGGTTCGACTCGTGTGCCGAGGCGTAGAAGTTCGCCCAGATCAGCCCGCCCCCACCGAGCGCTAGGGCCGCCGATGCGGCTATGGCCTTGGTGGCCAGCGGCGTACGGCGTTTTCGTGTGTTGCGTCCCATGGAACTCCTCTGACTTCCTTGCGGGGCAGCATCGAGGCGCCCGACAGGAGTGAAGCGGCGCCCATTCATACGGACGCCGCCCCAGAGGTGTTCACAGGTTTCACAAATTACTTGCGGAAACAGGCGAGTTGGCAGCTCAGCGGTCGCGGTCGAGGTAGGCGATCACCGCCAGGACGCGCCGGTTGTCGTCGTCCGACACCTCCAGACCCAGTTTGGCGAAGATGTTGGAGGTGTGCTTGGCGATCGCCCGCTCCGTCACCACCAGCTGTGCCGCGATGCCCGCGTTGGACCGGCCCTGCGCCATCAGCTCCAGCACCTCCCGCTCGCGCGGGGTGAGACGGCCGAGCGGCCGGTCGTCCACCGACCGCCGGGACAGCAGCTGCTGGATCACCTGCGGGTCCATCGCCGTACCACCCGCCGCCACCCGTCGTACGGCGTCGATGAACTGCTCCGCGTCGAACACCCGGTCCTTCAGCAGATAGCCGATCCCGCCGTCGCCGTCGGCGAGCAGTTCGCGCGCGTACAGCTGCTCCACGTGCTGGGAGAGGACCAGCACCGGCAGCCCGGGCCGCGCCCGGCGGGCCGCGAGCGCGCACTGCAGGCCCTCGTCGGTGTGCGTGGGCGGCAGACGTACGTCGACCACGGCCACATCGGGGTTCAACTCTGCCAGGGCGCGGGTGAGTTCGGGGCCCGACTCGACGGCGGCCGCGATCTCGAAGCCGAAGGCGTCCAGCATCCTCACCAGCCCGTCGCGCAGCAGGAAGAGGTCTTCGGCTAGGACAACACGCACGGGATCTCCATGGTCACCATGGTGGGGCCGCCGGCGGGGCTGCTGACGGCCAGGACGCCGTCGAATGTACCGAGCCGGCGCTCGACCCCGGCGAGGCCCGACCCGGCGCCGACCAGGGCGCCGCCCCTGCCGTTGTCGGTGACGCTGATCCGCAGCCGGCCGTCGGTGTGGTGCACGTCGACCCAGACCCGTTCGGCGCCGGAGTGTTTGACGGCGTTGGTCAGCACCTCGCTGACCGCGAAGTAGGCGGCCGACTCGACGGGCGCTTCCGCACGGCCGGGCAGCTCCACTACCACCTCCGTGGGCAGCGGCAGGCGCAACGCCAACGCCCGTACGGCGTCACCGAGACCGCGTTCGGCGAGGACCGGCGGATGGATGCCGCGCACCAGGTCGCGCAGCTCCTCCAGGGCCTCGGCGGAGTTCTTGCGGGCCTGGGCGATCAGCTTCTTCGCCTGCGCCGGGTCCCGTTCGACCAGCATCTCGACGGTGCCGAGGTCCATGCCCATGGCGACCAGCCGGGCCTGCGCGCCGTCGTGCAGGTCCCGTTCGATCCGGCGCAGTTCGGCGGCCGAGGTGTCCACGGCCTCCTGCCGGGTCTCGGTCAGCACCCGGACCCGTTCGGCGAGTTCGGCGTCGCCGCCGAGCACGGCCCGCGTGAGCCGGAAGTGTGTGGTCAGCAGGCGAGGGGTGACGCGCCAGGCGACGGCGAGGACCGCTGCGCCGAGCGCGGCGGCGCCGAAGGCCGTCGCCTGGCCGGTCACGGGCACGAAGGCGTACCAGTAGGTGTCGCCCGGCTGATGCACATAGGCCCGCCACACTCCGGCGGCCAGCATGATCCCCTGGACCGGGTAGAACACCAGCAGGGCCGGCAGCAGCGCGGTGAAGAAGCCCGCGGTCATGTCCACCGGCAGCCAGAGCACGTCCCGCCGGACCTGCGGGTCCCGGAGCAGGGTGACGGTGCGCGTCCAGGGGCCGGCGCCCGGGGGCACCGGCCGGTACACCGCCGGGATCCGTATCCCGCACCACTGCGCGGCGAGCCTCCTGCGGGCGTCCGCCAGGGCCCGTACGGCGGTGAGGACCGGCGGAGTCGTGACGAGCCCGATGCCGAGCGGGACGAAGGCGACGGAGACGAGGGTCAGTACGAGAAACGCCACGCCGCAGGGCAGCACCACGATGGCCAGCACCAGGCCCTGCACGGCGGCCAGCAGGGCTTCCCTGGCCACGGTGCGGAAATCGTCTCTCGTCGTATCGCTGTTCATGCCGCCAGTCTTGCCGACACCCCCGCGCGAGTCAGTCGTCCGAGGCCCCCTTGTGGAGGGTGGTGTCAGCTACACCCCGGGCCCCGGCCAGCACCTCCGCCTCCACCTCGGGGTCCAGCCCCTTGCCGGTGCGGTCCGGCCGCCGGGGAGCCACGCCGCCGATCCCCGTCAGCCACCGCCAGGTGTCCGCGACGGTCTCGCCCGCCGGCCGGCACACCAGCCCCGTCGCGAGCGCCCGCGACACGTCCGCGCCGTGCACGGAGTCGTACATCTCGCCGCCCGGCGGCACCCACACCGGAAGCTCGGTCCACGGCTCGATCCCGGCGTCCAGGATCACCTCCGGGGCGGTCCAGCGCAGTTCCGCGTCCGCGCCGGTGACCCGCAGGCACGCCCGGAGCAGCTCGCCCATGGTGGTGTGGCCGGGCGGACTCACCAGGTCGTACGGCCCGCTCAGGCCGCGCTCCACCGCGCCGAGCAGCCAGTCGGCGAGATCGCGCACGTCGATGTACTGGAGCGGCAGCTCGCTCGGGCCGGGGGCCAGGACCGGGCCGCCGCGGGCGATCCGGGTCAGCCACCAGGGCAGCCGGCCGACGTTCTCGTACGGGCCGAGGATCAGCCCGGCCCGGACCAGCAGCGAGCGCGCCGCACCGAAGGCCCCGACGGCGGCCAGTTCGCCGCCGCGCTTGTCCCGCGCGTAGTCCGTGGCCTCGGCGTCGGCGGCGCCCTCGACCAGCGCGGCGTCCTGCGCGCCCCCGCGCGGCCACGGCCAGGCGTACACCGACCGGCTGGAGACGTACGCGTACCGCCCGGCCCGGCCGCGCAGCAGCCGGGCCGCCTCGTGGACCGCGCGCGGGGCGGCCGACCAGGTGTCGGCCACGGCGTCCCATTCGCCGCCGTCCGCCGCCAGCGCGGCGAGACCGCCGGGCGCGGTGCGGTCGCCGTGCAACGACCGCACCCCGGGCGGGGGCCGGTGCCGTCCCCGGTGGAAGACGGTCACCTCCCAGCCGCGTCCGAGCGCGGCCTCCACGACGGCCCGCCCCACGAACTCCGTACCGCCCAGCACCAGAAGTCTCATGCCGGTGATCCTGCCCGCCGCGGGCGCGGACCGGCACGGACTCTGCCGAGGGCAGAGCCGGAGGTCAGCGGCCGACGGGCGGGATGTACTTGTAGCCGACCCGGCGCACCGTCTGGATCGTCTGGCGGTGCTGGGCGCCCAGCTTGCGGCGCAGCCGGGCGATGTGCACGTCGACGGTGCGGCCGTCGCCGACATGGCCGTAGCCCCACACCGTGGTGACCAGCTGGTCGCGGGTGTGCACCCGGTGCGGGTGTGCCACCAGGTGGGCGAGCAGCTCGAACTCCAGGTAGGTGAGGTCGAGTTCGTGGCCGTCGACGCTGGCGGCGCGCCGCACGGGGTCGATCCGCACCAGCGGGTCGGTGCCGGGGCCGGTCCCGGTCTCCGGCCGGTCGGGGACCGCGACCGGCAGGAAGGGGGGCCGCTGGTCGGCCGGGACCAGCACCAGATAGCCGACCATCGGCGGCTGTCCCGGCAGGGTGGGCAGGGTGTGCTGCGGCGCGGGCAGCCAAGTGGCGCCCGGCGGCAGCAGGTCGGTGACGTCGGCCACCTCGTCCCGGTCGACGGCACGCAGTCGGTGCCGCGTGCCGTGCGGGACGGGGGTGGGCAGGGTGGCGGTGGAGAGGGTACGGGTGGTCGCCATGTGAGGTCAGCTCTTTCGCGCGAGGAGTTCGTCGGGCAGGGCGACGGCCGCGATTCGTGGTCGGGCGCGCCGGAGGACGTACGTCGTTTCGCGCTGGCCGAAGGCCGGGGTGTACGGCTTTAGAGGGCCCGCGCGTTCGTCGCGCGGCAACACACCCGGTCGAAGTCGTGGTGCTGACGGGAAGGCCAGAACGGCTGAAGGTCGTAACGACCCGTCGCGGTGATCTGCTGGAAGCCGGCCATGGGCCCATTGAAGCAGAGGCGCGCGGCGCGCAGGAGACTTCTCTCACTGCTTGGACGCATCCCGGGTGTGACACCCCTGTGGCCCGTCCCCGGCAACTCGGCTTTCTGCCCTGGTCAGCGGCCTGTCGGGGGTCCGGCGCGATCTGCGGGCCGTCTCGGTATCCGGACAGCGGGGCTCTGTCGGGCAGTTCGCCGGAGGGGGGCGGCGCGTACGGAGGGCTTCGCTGCGTCGGTCTCCACGGCGGTGCACGACACGCAGCGAGGGGCGCCCGCCGTGACGGCGGGCGCCCCTCGGTGAAGCTCTGCGGATCAGACCTGGCCGGCCTTCTCCAGCGCGGCGCAGCAGGTGTCCACCAGCAGGCGGGTCACCACGTACGGGTCGACGTTGGCGTTCGGGCGGCGGTCCTCGATGTAGCCCTTGCCGTCCTTCTCGACCTGCCACGGGATGCGGACCGAGGCGCCACGGTCGGAGACGCCGTAGGAGTACTCGTCCCACGGGGCGGTCTCGTGCAGGCCCGTCAGGCGCTCGTCGATGCCGGCGCCGTAGTTCTTGACGTGGTCCAGCGGCTTGGAGCCCTCACCGAGCGACTCGCACGCGGTGATGATCGCGTCGTAGCCCTCGCGCATGGCCTTGGTGGAGAAGTTGGTGTGCGCGCCCGCGCCGTTCCAGTCGCCCTTCACCGGCTTCGGGTCGAGCGTGGCGGAGACGCCGAAGTCCTCGGCGGTGCGGTACAGCAGCCAGCGGGCCACCCACAGCTGGTCGGAGACCTCCAGCGGGGCGAGCGGGCCGACCTGGAACTCCCACTGGCCGGGCATGACCTCGGCGTTGATGCCGGAGATGCCGAGGCCCGCCTTCAGGCAGTTGTCCAGGTGGGCCTCGACGACGTCACGGCCGAAGATCTCGTCGGAGCCGACACCGCAGTAGTAGCCGCCCTGCGGGGCCGGGAAGCCGTTCTCGGGGAAGCCCAGCGGACGCGAGCCGTCGAAGAAGGTGTACTCCTGCTCGATGCCGAAGATCGGCTCCTGGGCGGCGAACCGCTCGGCGACCTCGGCCAACGCGGCACGCGTGTTGGACCGGTGCGGGGTCATGTCGATGTCGAGGACCTCGCACAGCACCAGGATGTCGTCGCCGCCGCGGATCGGGTCCGGGCAGGTGAAGACCGGCTTGAGCACGCGGTCCGAGGCGTGGCCCTCGGCCTGGTTGGTGGAGGAGCCGTCGAAGCCCCAGACCGGGAGCGTGTCGAGACCGGCGTCGGAACCCGTGATGATCTTCGTCTTGGAACGGAGCTTGGCCGTCGGCGCGGTGCCGTCGATCCAGATGTACTCAGCCTTGAAGGTCACGGGGGCCACATCCTTAGGGGGTGGGTCGGCGCACCCGACTGCGTGGGTGCCGCGGCGCTGCGGCACTGGGGAGCCGCTCGATCTGCCGGGCAGCCTGTCAACAGGCCGTTTCCCGATCATTGCTCGTATGTGAACCCCGTGTTACCTGGCCGTTCTGTGCGGCGAGTCACATGGCGCCGCGCCGCCGGGCGGGGTATGAGCGGGCCGCGTCCCGGCCGGCGACCGCCACCCCCGTAGCGGTCGCCGGCCGGGCCGACCGGCTGGACGCCGTCCTGGACGGCGTCGGCTCACCGTGGCCGACGTCGGCGGGCACCCCTGCGACGCCTGGACCGCCCGCCAGTCCGCACCGCACCCGCGATCCGCACCGCACGCCCGCGGTCCGCACCGCACGCCCGGAGCCGACTCCCACGACCGCTGTCTTCACCGGCCGGCGGTCCGCACCGCACGCCCGACCGGGTGCGCCGCCTGTTCCTCCTGGACCCGGCCCGGCATCTCGCCGGGTCCAAGGCGGCGTACCCGTGGTGGACGCGCGGTGCGGACCGCGGGCGCGCGGTGCTGCTGTCCGTGGCCGCGAACAGCAGCACCCATGACCCCACCGAGGTGGTGCGGCGGGCCGCCGGCCTGCTGCCGCGCGGGGAGAGTGCCGACGTGCCGGATGTCTTGGCACCACACGCTGCCCCAGGCGGCGCCGGACGCCCTGGCCCGCCGCCTCATGGATTCCCTGCCGGTTTCCCGAGCCTCACCCCACCTTCTCGATCACCGCGCGCCGGATGAGGAACTTGCCCGGTTCCCGGACCTGTTCGAAGGCGGCGTTGTTGAGCAGGACGCAGCTGCCGGAGACGGACGTCACCTTCACCGTGGTGGACTTGTTGTTGTCCAGGTTGGTCACCTTCAGGGTCGTCCCCGCCGGGAACTGGTTGCTGGACGCCGCCGGGGCGCCGCCCTCGCCCGAGAGCGTCACGGTGGAGCCCTTGCACACCTGCTGGCCGGAGGCCGCCGCGCCGCCCCCGCCGGCTCCGGCGGCACCGGTCTGCGAAGGCTGCGCGCTCTGCTGGGCGCCGCCCGACGCCTCGGCCCCTTGCTGGGCGTCGCCGCCCTGCCCCGCCTGGGAGTCCTGAGCCGACTCCCCAACGGTGCAGCCGGCCGCCTTCTGCTGGACCTTGATCTGCTGGATGACCGCCTCGCGGTTGGCGATCCGGGCCGCCGACTGCGCGTCCGGATTCGCCTTCTGCCCCTCGATGAACTTCTGGTTGTTGCCGAGGGCGGTGGCCAGACCCTGGCAGACCGTCGAGTCCGCGGACAGTGTCCTGCCGTTCTGCGGGCTCTGCGCGGCGTTCGAGGTGGCCGCCAGGGCGAAGGCCCCGCCGCCCGCCACCGCCGCGGCACTGACGAGCAGCGCGATCTTCTTCTTCGTGCCGAGAGTTCGCCTGCGCGACATGCGCGCCTCCTGAAGAGGTAGGGGAGCGTACGTCGCTATGTACGAGATACCGAACGGGATTACTCAGTGGTCACGGCTGCCGCTGAAGTAACCTGCGCCACACTGAAAGTGACGAAAGGTCAGCTCTTGTTGCGGGAGATGGCCTCGCGTACGGCGTCCTCGCTGCGGGCGACCAGCGTCGTGCCGTCGTCCGCCGTGATGATCGGGCGCTGGATCAGCTTGGGGTGCTCGGCGAGCGCGGTGATCCACCGGTCCCGGGCGCCCTCGTCCCGCGGCCACTCCTTGAGCCCCAGCTCCTTGGCGACCGCCTCCTGGGTGCGCGTGATGTCCCACGGTTCGAGGTTCAGCCGGTCGAGCACGGCCCTGATCTCGTCCGCGCTCGGCACGTCCTCCAGATACCGCCGGACGGTGTATTCGGCCCCCTCGGCGTCGAGCAGGCTGATCGCGCTGCGGCACTTGGAACAGGCGGGGTTGATCCAGATCTCCATGTGGAACACCGTACGCGGCATTGCCCTTGTTCGAATTCACGACACCTCGGCAGCCTCATCCTCATCGCCTGTGACGAGGTGCCAATTCCTGATCCCACCTGGGGTTTTGCCCGCTCCCGCGGACCCCCGATTGTCAGTGCCCACCGGTAGACTGGAAGCAGTGTTCGAGGGTGGGCGCCGGGCCTCCGGTGTCCGTCCTGCCCGCGACAGGAGGATGCCCGTGCCCGCTGCCGCTCTGAAGCCGAAGCCGTTGCCCACCCAGTCCACCGCCAACCGTTCCGTGCTGTTCGACTCGCCCTACGAGCCCGTGGTGAAGCGACCGCTGCCGGCCGGACGGCCGCGCGAGTGGTACGTCTCGCACAACCGGCGCCTGAAGGCCATGCGCCTCGCCATAGCCCTGCTCGACTCCGGGGTCTACCTGCCGAACCAGGCCGGGAACGAGACGATCCACGGCGCGGCCGAGCGGATCGGGATGCGGCCCCCGTCCGACACCACCTGCCACATGGTGCGGGCGCTGATGCGTTACTCGCGCTGAGTGGGCCGGGTGCCGGGTGCCCTGCCGCCCGGGCGGGGCACCCGGCACCGTCATGCCGTCAACTCCCGCTCCAGCGGCGTCCGGAAGCGCGGCGTGACCCGGGCCGTACCCAGCGCGCCGCCCAGCCGCCCGGCCTCCGCGGCGACCTCGGCCGCGGCCTCCCGGCGGACGCTCTCCTCCGGGATCCGCCAGACGATCTCGCCGTCCGCGCGCTGGGCCCAGCCGCCCACCACCCGGCCGTTCCACCACACCGTCGGGCCCACGTTGCCGCTGCGGTCGAAGAGCAGCGGACGCAGCGCCGGGTCCAGGTACCAGTCGCGCTGCTGCCAGGCCATGGCCGTCGGGTCCAGAGCGGGCAGCAACGCCGCCCAGGGTTCCGCGGGGGCCCGCACCGGCGCCGTGTCCCCCTCGGCGACATACCCCGTGCCCTCGTCCAGGGCGACCTCCTGGGCGCCGATCGCGGACAGCGCCCGGCGGACCTCCGTCACCCGCCAGCCGGTCCACCACTTCAGGTCCGCCTCGGTCGCCGGGCCGCACACCCGCAGCCAGCGGCCGAGCAGACCGGCCTGGGCCTCGGCCACGTCCAGCCCGGGGTGGGCGGGCGCCGGTGCCCAGCGGAACTGGCTGGACGTCCAGGAGCCGAGCGGCCGGCCCCGCACCACCTTGCCCTCCACGCCCAGTACGCGCAGCAGGCGCGTCGAGACCGTGTGGACGCCCTCGTAGCTCTTCCCGGCCGCGTACACGAACTGCTCGCGCAGGCGCGGTTCGTCCACCGCCAGCTCCGCCGCCGTCGCCTGACCGCGCCGGACCAGCGCGGCGAGCGTCGCCTCCTCCACCTCCGCCAGCCAGGCCGCGTCCGGGGCTCCCGCGCTCGCCATGTCCTTGACCAGGCTCGCGCGCTCGCGGGCGGCCACCGCCAGACCCGTCGAGGCGTGGACGACGGCCGTCAGCTCCGCGGGGAACACGAACACCGTGTGCCGCATGCCGTGCATCCGCACCAGGGTGCCGTCCTCGTACAGCGCCCGTTCCGTCTCCGGCACCGCCTTCGCGGGGTCGGCCAGCCGGGCGCCGACCGCCAGGTGCACCGTCGCCGGGTCCGTGCCGTGCAGGGCCACCAGGGAGGCCGCGACCTCCTCGGGCGTCGCCGCCCGCGCCGTACCCGCGAGGCGGTGCCGCAGACCCAGCCGGGCCCGCCGCTCCGCCGTGTCGATGTGCCGCCGTCCGTCCGTCATGCCGGCCTCCCCACG
The DNA here is from genome assembly GCF_044546845.1 of Streptomyces sp. NPDC053076. Classification (NCBI taxonomy): domain Bacteria; kingdom Bacillati; phylum Actinomycetota; class Actinomycetes; order Kitasatosporales; family Streptomycetaceae; genus Streptomyces; species Streptomyces sp. NPDC053076. Next base: position 915,267 of record NZ_JBITZL010000002.1, read on the forward strand.
ACTCACGATGCCTTGCCGGTATGGTCGCCGATGCCACTGACAGCAGGGGCCTGCGCCGGGAGCTGCCCGCCCAGCAGCGCCGTCACGAACGCCCGCCGGTCCTCGGCGTGGTCACGGAACCACAGGCCCAGGAAGTGGTCCGCCTCCGGGAGTTCGAAGCACGTCGGCCGGCCGCGGGCCGACAGCGCCTCCTGCACGGCCTCCGTCACCGCCGGCGGGATGACCGTGTCGTTGCCCGGCACCGCCAGCACCGCCCGGCCCCCGTACGACCGGAGCGCCTCCAGGGCGGGGGAGCGCCGCCAGCTGTCGGGGGTGCGGATCAGCTCGGAGAAGCGGCCCTCGCCGGTGCCGAACGGGACCTCCCACGCCTCGGGCGCGTAGACGGCGGGCGCGCACAGGCCCACCGCCGCCACCCGCCGCCCGTAGTGGCGGACCAGGTCCGCGACCGTCTGGCCGCTCATGCTGAAGCCGACCAGCACCAGCGGATCGTCCGCCGGGGCGTGCGCGTCGAGCACCGCCACCGCCTGCTCGTAGCGCCGGCGCAGGCTCAGCTCCGCGAGCGCGCCCGTGCTGTCGCCGTGCCCGGAGAAGTCGAACGCCAGGGCCCGGCAGCCCTGGGCGGCGAAGTCGGTGAGGAACGGCAGGAGCCGTTCCTTGCTGCCGTTGCCCGCGCCGTGCAGCAGCACCGCCGTGGCCCGGCCGGCCGGGCCGGTGCTCGCCCCGCTGAGCCGTTCGCCGTCGTACGTGTGAGCAAAACCGGTGAGTTCGTCCATGCGGGTCATTCACTCACGGCCGCCCCGCGGGCCGGAAAACAGGATGCACCGGCGGTCACACCCTCCCTACGCTGAGCGAACGGAGGCGAAACAGACACCGCGCCTCTTCTCCCTCACCCCACTCACCCCACGGAGGTCCGTCATGCGTGGCATTCTCGCGACCGGGACCCTCGTCCTGGTGATCCTCGGAATCGGAGACCATCTCTGGTGGCTCGCCGCCGTCGCGCTGCTGTACCTGTACGCGACGCAGGGGCGTGACGCGCCCGGCCCGACCCCGCCCGCCGCCCCCGGCACCCCGCCCGACAGCTACCGGGCGTACCGGGAGCGCCGGGACCGGCAGGCCAAGTGGGAGCGCCGCTACCGCCGCGAGCGGCCCTTCGAGGGCCGCCGGCAGCAGCGGGAGAAGGCACGCTGAGCGGGACGCCCCCGGCCGTCACAGGCCGGGGGCGTCCCACACCGGGAACCAGCGGCCCAGGTCCTGCTCGATCCGCAGGTCGTCACCGAGCGCCGAGCTCAGCTGCAACTCCAGCGCGGTGTCCCGCCGCTCGGTGGCACCGGGCAGCGGGGCGAACGGATAGAAGGTGCCGCGCTTGTAGAGGTACACGAGCGCCAGTCTCCGGCCGGTGCCGTCCGTGAAAGAGGCCAGGGAGCACAGCAGTTGAGGACCGAAGCCGTTGAGCTCCAGTGAGCTGTTCACCGCGTGCAGGTCGTTGACCAGCTGGGGCAGCTGGTCGGGGGAGCGCTGGGACACCAGCCAGGAGTAGCCGTAGCCGTCCCGGCGCAGCTCCACCGGCGGGCCGGTGCGGTCGGCGTCCGCGTCCAGCAGTGCCTGCACCTCACGGTGCGTCTGCTCGAAGGCCGCGCCCTCCACCGTGGCGAAGCACACCGCCCCGCCGCCGGTCGGGGTGAAGCCGGCCGCCGCCTCCAGCGTCACCGCCGCCGACGGCAGTGCGAACAGCCGGTCCAGATCGGGCGCGACCGGTTTGGTACGGCCCAGCAGGATGTCCAGCAGCCCCACCGGTCAACCCGCCTTGCCGGGGGCGGCGGCCTCACCCAGTTCCGCCGAGATCCGGCCCAGCTGCTCCAGCCGCTGCTCCAGGCTCGGGTGGGTGGAGAAGAAGCGCTCGATGCCGGGCTCCCGGCCGGTCGCCGGGGTGAAGTAGAACGCGTTGAACGCCTGCGCCGTACGCAGGTCCTTGGTCGGGATGCGGGCGATCTCCCCGGAGACCTTGGTGAGCGCCGCCGCCAGCGCCGAGGGCCGGCCGGTCAGGTGCGCCGCCGCGCGGTCGGCCGCCAGCTCCCGGTACCGGGACAGGGCCCGGATCAGCAGGAAGCTGATCGCGTACACGGCCGCCGAGACGCCCAGCACGACGGCGAAGACGGCGGCGGTGTTCTGGTCCCTGCGCCCGCCGAAGATCTGCGAGTACAGGGCGAACCGCACGATCAGTCCGGCGATCACCCCGAGGAAGGACGCGATCGTGATCACGGCGACGTCCTTGTGCGCCACGTGCGACAGCTCGTGCGCGAGGACGCCCTCCAGCTCCGCCGGCTCCAGCCGCCGCAGCAGACCGGTGGTCACACAGACCACGGCGTGGTCGGGATCGCGCCCGGTCGCGAACGCGTTCGGCATGTCCATCCGGGACACGGCGACCACCGGCTTGGGCATGTCGGCGATCGCGCACAGCCGGTCGACGACCGCGTGCAGCTCGGGGTACTCCTCGCGCTCCACCACCCGGCCGTGCATCGCGAACATGGCGATCTTGTCGGAGAACCAGAACTGCGCCACGAACATCGCCCCGATCAGGACGACGACCAGCAACCAGGACTTCAGCAGCACGATCAGGGCGGCGACGAAGCCCACGTACAGCAGCCCGAGCAGGAACAGCGTGAGACCCATGCGCACGGTCAGCCGCCGATCGCTCCGGAACCGGCTCTGCATCTTGCATCACCCCAGTCAGGCACTCGTCCCGCTGTCCAGTGTGCACCTGCCGGTCCCCATGAAGTGGTTCCGAACGGCCCCAGGAGCGGCAAAAGACAGGTGCGGCAAAAGACAGGTGCGCCACCGGCGGACCGCCGCGGATCAGCCCAGCAGGGCACGGCCCCGGTCGAGCAACGCGGCGACCGCCGGCTCCGCCCGGTTCCGCCCCCCCCACAGCAGCGCACCGCGCACCACCGGCACCGCCCGCCCGCGCAGCCGTTCGTCGGGATCACCGAGCAGCGCGACGGCCGCCCGCCTCCTGCTCGTGTCCCTGCCCAGGCGCCCGGCCGCCCCGTCGATCGAACGCCCCCGGCGGTGAACGGCCCCGGTGACTAGTACGGGGAACGCATCTGGGCGTATCCCAGCAGCACGATCACCACGGCCACGCAGCCGAGTACCACGGTCGTCGACACCCATGACGACCGGCGCGGCGCGAACCGGTCCGGGTCGGCACGGAAGGGCGCCGGCTCCGGCGGGTTCTCCTTCCAGCGGGCGGCGAGCATCCGGGCCCGGGCGGAGGGCTCCTTGTGCTCGGCCGAGTTCGCCCATCGGTGATCGAACTCGCGCTCCCAGTCGTCCTGTTGCGACATCCCCGTTCAACCTCTCTCGTCCGACACGGTCCGGGAGGATGATCCCCCGACAATAGGAAGTCTGGGAAGCGGGAAAGGTTGCACAGGGGGGAGCCGGTCAGCCGGAGCGGCGGAAACGGCTGCGGTACTCCGTGGGCGTGGTGCCGAGTTTGCGGCGGAACGCCCGGATGAGCGTGTCGGAGGTGCCGAACCCGCACGCGGACGCGACCCGTTCCAGGGTGTCGTCCGAGGTCTCCAGCCGGTTCCGGGCCACCTCGACGCGGGCCGCCTCGATGTAGGCGGCCGGGGTCATCCCGAGTTCCGTCTTGAAGATCCGGGTGAGCTGGCGCTCGCTGACATGGGCGTGCCCGGCCAGGTCGGCGACGGTCAGTGGCCCGGCGATGTGCTCGGTGACGAAGTGGCGCAGTTCCGCCATGCGCCGGGTGGTGGAGACGGGCTCGACGGGCACGCTGAACTGGCTCTGCCCGCTCGGCCGCTTCAGGTACATGACCAGCTGGCGGGCGACCCGCAGTGCGACGGCCTCCCCGAAGTCCTCGGCGACGAGCGCGAGGGACAGATCCAGGCAGGCGGTGATGCCCGCGCCGGTCCACACCCCGCCGTCGCGGATGAAGATCGGGTCGGCGTCGACCTCGACCGAGGGATGGTCGGCGGCGAGCTGCTGCGCGGTCGACCAGTGGGTGGTGGCCCGCCTGCCGTCCAGCAGACCGGCGGCGGCGAGCAGATGGGCGCCCACGCACACGGAGGCGATGCGCCGGGTCCGGCCGGCGAGGGTCTTCACCCAGCCGACGACGGCCGGATCGGTCAGGGCGTGCACCCGGCGCTGCTCGTCGACGTCGACCGACCCGGGCACCAGCAGGGTGTCGATCGCCCTCCGGGACGCCTCCGCGAAGGTGAGGTCGGGCAGGACGCGGACGCCGGCGGCGGTGGTGACGGGATCCATGGTCTCGGCGGCCAGGACCACCTCGTAACCGGTCTCGTCGTCGGTCTCCCGCCGCAGCAGGGCGAACACCTCCGGCGGCCCGGTGACGTCCAGCAGATCGACGCCCTCGAACAGCATGACGACGATGAACCGCCGAAGCCCGCTCATGTGCTCTCCCCCTCGGCCGCCGGCGTGGGGCCGACGCCCCTCCGCGTGTCCGGATCTGCAAGTTACACGATGTCACCGCCATCCAGGACGGCACGGCTCACCGCGTGATCGCCGCCCCCACGGCGCCACCGGAGAGCCGGCACGGCAGAGGGCAGAGGCCCCGCCGCTCCCAGGGCCACGGCGGGGCCCCGGCGGCGCTTCGGGGCGTCCGGCACATGTCGAGGGACGGCCCGCGGACGGGCCCGATCCGACAGCCGAGGGCCTGGCGGCAGTGCCCGGTCAGCTTGCGCCGGCCCCGGAAGCCGGAGCCGGAAAGCCGTCGGCCGGCTCTCCCGTGCTGGGAAAGCCGGCCGACGGCCCACAGTCGGCCCAGGAGAGCGGAAATCCGCTCTGACCTGGGGCGATATCACACGTCGAAGTACAGCTCGAACTCGTGCGGGTGCGGGCGCAGCTGGAGCGGGGCGATCTCGTTGGTGCGCTTGAAGTCGATCCACGTCTCGATCAGGTCGGACGTGAAGACGTCTCCCTGGAGGAGGAACTCGTGGTCGGCCTCGAGGGCGTCGAGAACGGCGTTCAGCGAGGTCGGGACCTGGGCGACGTTGGCGTGCTCCTCGGGAGCCAGCTCGTACAGGTCCTTGTCGATCGGCTCGGCCGGCTCGATCTTGTTCTTGATGCCGTCCAGGCCCGCGAGGAGCAGGGCGGAGAAGGCCAGGTACGGGTTGCCGGAGGAGTCCGGGGCACGGAACTCGACGCGCTTGGCCTTCGGGTTCGAGCCGGTGATCGGGATACGCATCGCGGCCGAGCGGTTGCGCTGCGAGTACACCAGGTTGATCGGCGCCTCGAAGCCCGGCACCAGACGGTGGTACGAGTTCACCGTCGGGTTGGTGAAGGCCAGCAGCGACGGGGCGTGCTTGAGGATGCCGCCGATGTAGTAGCGGGCCATGTCCGACAGGCCCGCGTAACCGGCCTCGTCGTAGAACAGCGGGTCGCCGTTGCTCCACAGCGACTGGTGCACGTGCATGCCCGAGCCGTTGTCGCCGAAGATCGGCTTCGGCATGAAGGTCGCCGTCTTGCCGTTGCGCCAGGCGACGTTCTTCACGATGTACTTGAAGAGCTGCAGGTCGTCGGCGGCGGCGAGCAGGGTGTTGAACTTGTAGTTGATCTCCGCCTGCCCGGCGGTGCCCACCTCGTGGTGCTGGCGCTCGACCTTCAGGCCCTGCTTGTCCAGCTCGAGGGAGATCTCGGCGCGCAGATCGGCGAAGTGGTCGACCGGCGGGACCGGGAAGTAACCGCCCTTGTAGCGGACCTTGTACCCACGGTTGTTCTCCAGGGCGCCGGTGTTCCAGGCGCCGGCCTCGGAGTCGATGTGGTAGAAGGACTCGTTCGCCGAGGTGGCGAAGCGGACGCTGTCGAAGACGTAGAACTCGGCCTCGGGGCCGAAGTACGCCGTGTCGGCGATGCCGGTCGACGCGAGGTACGCCTCGGCCTTCTTCGCCACGTTGCGCGGGTCACGGGAGTACTGCTCGCCCGTGATCGGGTCGTGGATGAAGAAGTTGACGTTGAGGGTCTTGTCGCGCCGGAACGGGTCCACACGGGCGGTGGACAGGTCGGCACGCAGAGCCATGTCGGACTCGTGGATGGCCTGGAAACCGCGGATCGACGATCCGTCGAAGGCCAGCTCCTCGTCCGGGTCGAACGCCTCAACGGGCACCGTGAAGTGCTGCATGACGCCCGGCAGGTCGCAGAACCGGACGTCGACGAACTTGACGTCCTCGTCCGCGATGAACTTCTTGGCCTCGTCGGCGTTCTGGAACATCCAGCTCCTCCTACTCCCGACCGTCGACGCCGGGGTGGTAGATCGTTCGTGCGGCCAGTGCGGTGGCACACGCTGGTCTCGACCCTAGGGACGGGTGATTTCTCGGGCGTGACCCGTTTGTTTCGCAGAAGTTAACCGGCCACCTGTCCACCGTAGCCCCGACACACCCCTGCGCGTAGTGCCCGAAACCGGGCACAGTACCGTGGACGCGTGGACAACAGGCAGGCAATCGGATCGTGGCTCTCCGGGCCCCGCGCGGCCATGGAAGAGGCGGGCGCCGACTTCGGATACCGGGGCGAGCAGCTCGGCCTCCCCGAGGAGGGGCCGAACTCGATCGCCCGGCCCGGCCGGCGGATCGGCGCACTGGCCGTGGACTGGGGGCTCTGCCTGCTGATCGCATACGGCCTCATCGCGGACAGCTACCACGACGCGGCCCAGGTGTGGGCGCCGCTCGTTCTGTTCGTCCTGCTGGTCCTCACCCTGGGCACGGTCGGCTTCACTCCGGGTAAGCGCCTCTTCGGGCTGCGGGTGGTCGCGCTGGAGACCGGTCGCGTCAGCCCCCCGCGCGCCCTCCTGCGCACGGTCCTGTTCTTCCTCGCCGTCCCGGCCCTGATCTGGGACCGCGACGGCCGCGGCCTGCACGACCGGCTCGCGAAGACGGTCGAGGTCCGCATCTGACGTTCCGCCGTACGGCACGCAGGCCGCCCGCACCGCCCGGTGCGAGTGGCCTGCGTGTTTTCATGCCGCTCTCAGCGCCGGCACAGCACCGTCTCCAGGACCTCCCGCAGCTCGGCCTCCGGATCCGCCGCCGCGTCCGTGGCGCGCCAGGCCACGAACCCGTCCGGCCGTACCAGCACCGCCCCGTCGGCCGTCGTGCCGTGGACGGCCGCCCAGTCCCCGCCGCCCGCGGGTCCCTCGCCGCCGCCCGCGGGTCCGTCGCCGTCGTACGTCAGGTCGGCGTCCGCCCCCGCACCGATCCGGTACGCCTCCAGCCGGACTCCGTCCGTGCCGGCGATGTGCCGGGCGGCGGCGTGCCAGGCCCTGCCCGCGGCCGATTCCGCGTCGCTGAGCAGCACCAGTGACCGCTCGTAGAGGTCGATCGTGGAGAGCCGCTCGCCCGCCCGGCGCAGCCACAGGTGCGGGGCCCGGCTGCCCGGGTCCCCGGTCAGCCGTACGCCGTCCGGTACGACCGGCTGCGCGGGGTCGGCACCCAGGACGGCGCCCTCCAGGTAGCGGTAGCACAGGACGACGGGGAGGATGCCGCTGCGCGGCCCGGCGCCGACGCCCGGGGTCGGGGCGAAGCCGGGGTGGCTGTGCTCCACGGAGCGGGCCGAGGCGCGGGCGCTGGTGGCCAGGGCGACCGGCCGGCGCTCGGTGTCGTAGGTCTCCAGCAGGTCGGGGCCGGCCCAGCCGTCGAGGACGGCGGCCAGCTTCCAGGCCAGGTTGTGGGCGTCCTGGATGCCGGTGTTCGAACCGAAGGCGCCGGTCGGGGACATCTCGTGCGCCGAGTCGCCGGCGAGCAGGACCCGGCCGGCCGTGTACCGCTCGGCGACGCGCTCCGCGGCACGCCAGGACGCCTTGCCGGTGACCTCGACGTCGAGGTCGGGGACGCCGACCGCCAGCCGGATGTGCCGCTGGAGCCGTTCCTCGGTGAACTCCTCCAGCGTCTCGCCGTGTTCCGGGTGCCAGGGGGCGTGGAAGACCCAGTGCTCCTTGTTGTCGACCGGCAGCAGGGCACCGTCGGCCTCGGGGCTGGTGAGGTAGCAGCAGATGAAGTGCCGGTCGCCCACGGTCTCGGCGAGCAGCTTGGAGCGGAAGGTGATGCTCACGTTCGCGAAGAGGTCGCCGTGGCCGCTCTGCCCGATGCCGAGCCGGCGCCGGACGGGGCTGCGCGGGCCGTCGCAGGCGACCAGGTAGTCCGCCCGGACGGTGTACAGCTCGTCGCTGTCACGGTCGCGGACGAACGCCGTCACTCCTTCGGGGTCCTGGGAGAAGGACTCCATCTCGTGGAAGTAGCGCAGGTCGCCGCCGAGCGCGCGGGCCCCGTTCAGGAGGACCGGCTCGAGGTCGTTCTGGCTGCACAGACACCACGCCGTGGGGCTGAACCTGGCGAGTCCGCCGCCCGGGTCGATGTGCCTGAACAGCCATTCGCCGGCGTCGCCGACCAGGGTGGGGGTCTGGAGGATGCCGTGGTTGTCCGCGAGCAGCGACGCCGCCGCCTTGATGTCCGGCTCGATGCCGGCCACCCGGAACAGCTCCATCGTGCGCAGGTTGTTACCGCGGCCACGCGGGTGGATCGAGGTCCCCGAATGCCGCTCGACGAGCATGTGCGGTACGCCGAGACGGCCCAGGAACAGGGAGAGGGACAGGCCCACCAGAGAGCCGCCCACGACGAGGACGGGCACCTGGTGATCGGCTTTCTGCTGCATCAGGGCTCCAGGGGCAGAGGTCGGGATGTGGGGCGCATTGGTGTTTCTGTGCCCTCTGGGAGAGCTTTCGCGTGCGCAATCACCCACGTGGTTCACGCGAGTCGCGCGCACCGGGGGAAGAGGCACAGGATCAAGAAGCGCTGACGTCGCGTCATTCGGCCGCCGGCGTTCGCCTCTGCCCCCGTGAAGGAGATGTGCGCAGCATGACCACCATGTCGGAAAAGCTTTCGGACCAGTTGACGCGCCAGTCGAAACGGGTCTCCCAGTCCGTGTTCGACGGCTCCCGCCTCCGGGTCGTCCTCCTCGTGGACGTCTACGACGGTGCCCAGCAGCAGTTCCTGGAGGCGTACGAGCAGCTGTGCAACCAGGTGGCTCAGGTACCCGGCCACGTCAGCGACCAGCTGTGCCAGTCGATCGAGAACCCCTCCCAATGGCTCATCACGAGCGAGTGGGAGAGCGCCCCGCCGTTCCTCACCTGGGTGAACAGCGAGGAGCACGTGCGGATGGTGGAACCGCTGCACTCCTGCGTCCGGGACACCCGGTCGCTGCGCTTCCACATCGTCCGTGAGACGGGCGGCGAGGAGGCCGCCGACTCCGCGTCGCGCCGCCGGCTCCAGGCGTCCCCGCGGATCGGCGACGGCGTGATCCGGCACGCGCTGACCTTCACGGTCAAACCGGGCAGCGAGCGGGAGGTCGCGCGGATCCTCGCCGACTACGCCTCGCCGCAGGCGCGGGTCGACGAGACCACCCGGCTGTGCCGCACCTCCCTTTTCATGCACGGCAACCGGGTGGTGCGGGCCATCGAGGTGCGCGGCGACCTGCTCGCGGCGCTGCGGCACGTCTCCCAGCAGCCCGAGGTGCGGGCCGTCGAGGAGGCCATCAACCCGTATCTGGAGCAGGAGCGGGACCTCAACGACCAGGAGTCCGCACGGGTGTTCTTCACCCGGGCGGCGCTGCCCGCCGTGCACCACCTCACCGCGGACGAACTCACCGAGGGCGAGCGGCAGGCCCTGTACTACCCGGCCCGGCCGGACTGCGGGATGCGGCTGGCGGAGCTGCTCGCCCAGCAGGACGAGGCGGCGGCCGACGACCCGGACAGCCCGGTCCTGCGCAGCACGATCTTCCACCGTGACGACGTCGTCGTACGGCTGATCGACGTACGGCCCGGCGCGGGCGGGAACGCCGTCCTGCCGGAGCCCGGACGGCAGGCCGCGCTGAGCGCCCTGCTGGACGGCGAGCCCGTCGGCATGGACCTCGTCACCGACCGCCGTTCACCCGACGCCTGACCCCGGTCGGCCCAGCACACCAACGGAGGAACGCCGTGATCCAACCCCTTCCGAAGATCGTGGACCTCAGCGAGGTCGAGCCCAACACCCGGCGCGGCGGGGATCTGCGCGCCATGCTCACCCCGGCGACGGTGGGCTCCACCAGCGGATTCATGGGTGTCGCCATCGTGCGGCCCGGCGACCGCATCGGTGAGCACTACCACCCGTACTCCGAGGAGTTCGTCTATGTCGTCTGCGGCCAGCTGGAGGTGGACCTGGACGGGAAGCCGCACCCGCTGCGGCCCGAGCAGGGGCTGATGATCCCCATGAACATGCGGCACCGTTTCCGCAACGTCGGCAACGTGGAGGCGCGGATCGTCTTCCACCTGGGTCCGCTGGCCCCGCGGCCGGCCCTCGGCCACGTGGACACGGAGGAGACGGGGTGCGCCGCCGTCGCCGCGGAGCCGGCCGAGCGGGAACAGGTCCGCTCATGAACCGGCGCGTGGCGGTCACCGGCATAGGTGTCGTCGCCCCGGGCGGGATCGGCGTACCGGCGTTCTGGGACCTGCTCGCCGAAGGCCGTACCGCGACGCGGGGCATCACGTTCTTCGACCCGGCCGGGCTCAGGTCCCGGATCGCCGCCGAATGCGACTTCGACCCCGCCGCGCACGGCCTGGACGCCGAGCAGGTCCAGCGGGCGGACCGGTACATACAGTTCGCCCTGGTCGCCGGCGAGGAGGCGGTCAAGGACTCCGGTCTCGACCTCGCCGGCGAGGACCCCTGGCGGGTCGGTGTCTCCCTGGGCACCGCCGTCGGCGGCACCACCCGTCTGGAGCACGACTACGTCCTGGTCAGCCATCGCGGTCAGCGCTGGGACGTGGACCCGGCCGGGGCGGAGCCCCAGCTGCACCGGGCGTTCTCGCCGAGCACCGTGGCCTCCGCGGTGGCGGAACGTTTCGGCGCCCAGGGTCCGGTGCAGACCGTGTCCACGGGCTGCACCTCGGGACTGGACGCCGTCGGATACGCCTTCCACACCGTCCAGGAAGGCCGGGCGGACATATGCATCGCGGGTGCCTCGGACTCTCCGATATCCCCGATCACCATGGCCTGCTTCGACGCGATCAAGGCCACGTCGCCGAACAACGACGACCCCGCACACGCCTCCCGGCCCTTCGACAACAACCGTGACGGCTTCGTCATGGGCGAGGGCGGCGCGGTGCTCGTCCTGGAGGAACTGGAGCACGCCCGGGCCCGCGGTGCCCACGTGTACTGCGAGTTCGGCGGCTACGCCACCTTCGGCAACGCCTACCACATGACCGGTCTGACCAAGGAGGGCCTGGAGATGGCGCGAGCCGTCGAGAACGCCCTGGACCAGGCGCGGCTCGACCCGACGGCGATCGACTACGTCAACGCGCACGGCTCCGGCACCCGGCAGAACGACCGGCACGAGACGGCGGCCGTGAAGCGGGCGCTCGGCCACCACGCCTACGACACCCCGATGAGCTCCATCAAGTCCATGGTGGGGCACTCCCTCGGGGCGATCGGCGCCATCGAACTGGTCGCCTGTGTGCTGGCCCTCACCAAGCAGGTCGTACCACCGACCGCGAACTACGAGATCCCCGACCCCGAGTGCGACCTGGACTACGTCCCGCGCGTGGCCCGCGAACGGAAGCTGGCCAGCGTGCTGTCCGTGGGCAGCGGATTCGGCGGCTTCCAGTCCGCGGTGATCCTGACCCGGCCGAGGGAGTGAGGACACGATGAGCGAACCGAAGGACCGGCAAGCGGCCGTCACCGGCATCGGGGTGGTCGCGCCCAACGGCACCAGCACCGACACCTTCTGGAAGGCGACCCAGGAGGGCCTCAGCGTCCTCGACCGGGTCACCCGCGAGGGCTGCGAGCACCTTCCCCTCAAGGTGGCCGGTGAGGTCCGCGCCTTCGACCCGGCGGCGACGATCGAGGAGCGCTTCCTCGTCCAGACCGACCGGTTCACGCACTACGCCATGGCCGCGGCCGACTTCGCGCTGGACGACGCCCGGCTCGGGCAGGCCAGCATCCCCGACGCGCCGTACTCCATCGGCGTGGTCACCGCCGCCGGCTCCGGCGGCGGTGAGTTCGGCCAGCGCGAACTGCAGCAACTGTGGGGCAAGGGCAGCCGGTTCGTCGGGCCGTACCAGTCCATCGCCTGGTTCTACGCCGCGAGCACCGGCCAGGTGTCCATCCGCCGTGGCTTCAAGGGGCCCTGCTCGGTGGTCGCCTCCGACGAGGCCGGCGGCCTGGACGCCCTCGCCCACGCGGCGCGGGCGGTGCGGCGCGGCACCGACGTGATCGTGGCCGGCTCCACCGAGGCGCCGCTCGCGCCGTACTCGATGGTCTGCCAGCTCGGATACCCGGAGCTGAGCCACGAGGACGACCCGGCCCGGGCCTACCGCCCGTTCACGGACGGGGCGTGCGGGTTCGTGCCGGCCGAGGGCGGCGCGATGCTCGTCGTGGAGGCGGCGGACGCCGCGCGGGAGCGCGGCGCCGCCATCCGGGCCGTCGTGGCGGGTCACGGGGCCACCTTCACCGGCGCCTCCCGCTGGACGGACTCCCGGGCGGGCCTCGCCCAGGCCATCCGGCAGGCACTGCGGGAGGCCGGCTGCGCCCCCGACGAGATCGACGTCGTCTTCGCCGACGCCCTCGGGGTACCGGAGGCGGACCGGGCCGAGGCCCTGGCGCTCGCCGACGCCCTCGGCGAGCACGGCACCCGGGTGCCGGTCACCGCCCCGAAGACCGGGATCGGCCGCGGCTACTGCGCGGCCCCCGTGCTGGACACCGCGGCGGCCGTGCTGGCGATGGAGCACGGCCTGATCCCGCCGACGCCGAACGTCTTCGACGTCTGCCACGAACTCGACCTCGTGACGGGCCGCGCCCGCGTCGCCGAACTGCGGACGGCACTGGTCCTCAGCCGCGGACTCATGGGGTCGAACTCGGCGCTGGTGCTGCGACGCGGCACCGCGCAGTGAGTACAGCAAAGGAGGAAGGCACATGCCTCAGATCACCGTGGAAGAACTCGCCGCACTGATGAAGAAGGCTGCCGGGGTCACCGTCAGCCCACAGCAGCTCATCGACAAGCCGGAGACCGGTTTCGACGTCCTCGGCGTCGACTCGCTGGGCCTGCTCGGCATCGTCGGCGAGCTGGAGAACACGCACGGCACCCCGATGCCGGTCGACGCGGAGCGCTGCAAGACGCCGCAGCAGTTCCTCAACCTCGTCAACACCACCCTGATGGCAGGAGCCTGAGATGGCAGGACACACCCAGAACGAGATCACCATCGCCGCCCCGCTGGACCTGGTCTGGGACATGACCAACGACCTGGAGCGCTGGCCGCAGCTGTTCAGCGAGTACGCGTCGGTGGAGGTCCTCAAGCGGGAGGGCGAGAAGACGACGTTCCGGCTGACCATGCACCCGGACGAGAACGGCACCGTCTGGAGCTGGGTCTCCGAGCGTGAGCCGCACCGCGAGTCCCTCACCGTCAAGGCGCGCCGGGTGGAGACCGGCCCCTTCGCCCACATGAACATCCACTGGCGCTACGAGGAGGTCCCCGCCGGCACCCGGATGGTCTGGACCCAGGACTTCGAGATGAAGCCGGACGCCCCCGTCGACGACGACTGGATGACCGACAACATCAACAAGAACTCCAAGGTCCAGATGGCCCTGATCCGGGACAAGATCGAGAAGGCGGCAGCCGGCCACCGGCCCGCCCCGGCCCTGGCCGACTGAGCCGGACGACAGGAGACGACCGTGCACCAGGCCCTGATCGTCGCCCGCATGGCCCCGGGCTCCGCCTCCGACATCGCCAAGGTGTTCGCTGAGTCCGACCGGGGAGAGCTGCCGCACCTCGTCGGTGTCGTCCGGCGCAGCCTCTTCCAGTTCGGCGATGTGTACATGCACCTCATCGAGTCCGAGCGCGAGCCCGGGCCGGCCATCGCCAAGGTCACCTCGCACCCGGAGTTCGCGGAGGTCAGCGAGCGGCTGTCGGCGTACGTCAGTGCGTACGACCCGGAGACCTGGCGGTCCCCCAAGGACGCCATGGCACAGCGCTTCTACCTGTGGGAGCGCGACGCCGGCGGCTGATCCCCCGTCCGGACCACCGGTGCCGGGCCCGCGTCGGACGCGGACCCGGCACCGGTGTGCTGCGAAGGGGGTGCGCTCACCCGGAGACCTTGCAGTCGAACGCGTGCAGGTAGGGGTTGACCGGCCGGACGTCGCCGACCTCCAGGCCCGCCGCGCCGAGCCGGCCGGTCATGCTGTCGGTGGTGTGCTTGGCCCCGCCGACGTTCAGGAGCAGCAGCAGGTCCATGGCGGTGCTGAACCGCATCGACGGGGTGTCGTCGACGAGGTTCTCGATCACCACGACCCGGGCGCCGGGTCCGCCCGCCTCGACCACGTTGCGCAGCAGCCGGGTGGTGGACTCGTCGTCCCACTCCAGGATGTTCTTGATGATGTAGACGTCGGCCTCGACCGGAACGGCCTCGCGGATGTCGCCCGGCACGATGTACGCCCGGTCGGCCAGGTCGCCGCCCTCGCGCAGCCGCGGCAGGGCGTTCTCCACCACCCGCGGCAGGTCCAGCAGATAGCCCCGCATCGCCGGGTACTTGTCCAGCAGGCAGGCCACCACGTGCCCCTGCCCGCCGCCGAGGTCCGCGACCGACCTGCTGGCGGACAGGTCCAGCAGAGCGGCGACGTCGCGCGCCGACTGCTCGCTGGACGTCGTCATCGCCCGGTTGAAGACGTCGGCCGACTCCGGGGCGTCCTCGTTCAGGTAGACGAAGAACTCCTTGCCGTACAGCTCCTCGATGACGTTCCGGCCGGTGCGCACCGCCTGGTCCAGCTTGGGCCAGGCGTCCCAGGTCCAGGGCTCGGTGCACCACAGGGAGATGTCACGCAGGCTGTTCGGGTCGTCCTCGCGCAGCAGCCGGGACATCTCGGTGTGGGCGAACGTCCCGTCGGGCCGCTCGGCGAAGACGCCGTAGCAGGACAGGGTGCGCAGCAGCCGGCGCAGTGGCTTCGGCTCGGCGCGCACCGCGGTCGCCAGGCTGTCCACGGTCATGGGGGCGTCCCCGAGCGCGTCGGCGACGCCGAGCCGGGAGGCGGCGCGGACGGCGGCGGCGCAGGCGGCCCCGAACACCAGCTCGCGCAGCCGCATCGACGGCAGGGGAGAGGGGGGCGCGCCCGGTTCCGTCGGAGCCGAGAGCGCGGGGGATGGAGCGGTCATGTGCCGTCTTCCTTCCTTGGGTGGGTCGAGTACGGCCGTCCGGTCAGCACAGGCCCGCGGGCTTGGAGGCCCGGCAGGAGTTGCCGTCGAAGGCGTTGCCGCTCTTGGTGGCTTCCTGGTTGACGAGGTCCGCGGGGGAGTTGCCGCCGAGGTAGTTGCCGGTGATCCGGTTCCGCTCGCTCGTGACGCCCACGAAGCTCTTGAACAGGACGATGCCGCCCGACAGCGGGGACCTGCCGGAATGTCCGGTGACGGCGTTCCACGTCACCAGCGCCTTCTCGGTGCCGGTCAGGACGATGCCCGAGCCCTGGAGGTAGGGCAGCCGGGCGGTCTTCGGGCAGTACTTGTTGTTCCGCTCGACGATGTTGTGGCTGACGGTCAGCGCGCCCGTCTTCGGCTTGTTCTCGTCGCCGACGACGAACACGCCCGCGCAGTTGCCGTTGACGTGGTTGTACGTGACCGAGAGGTTGCGCAGCCGGCGGACGGTGAGGCCGATCCGGTTGTTCTCCAGGTGGTTCCCCGTGACCAGCGTGCCCTTGGTGTCGCGGGCGCCTTGCTCGGCCTTCACGCTGTTGGCGAGGAACAGCCCCGCGTCCCCGTTGCCCCGGGCGGTGTCGCCCCGGAACACCCCGCGGGTGGAGTGCTCCTGGGCGATGCCCCACTGGCCGTTGTCGTCGGCGGTCACCCGCTCCACGGTCAGCCGGTCGGTGCCCATGGACCACACGCCCGTCTTGGGGAAGCCGGTGACCCTCAGGTCGGCGACGGTGACGTCCGGGACGGCCTTGTTCTTCCCGCCGATCACACAGATGCCGTTGCCGGCCTCGTGGCAGGTGACGGAGCCCTTCTTCCCGTGCGGCGCGGCCTTGGTCTTGCCGGGCGGCTGGACGACGGTTCTCCGGCCCATGCCGCGCAGGGTCAGTCCCGGCGTCTTGACCGTGACGCTCTCGCGGTAGGTGCCGGCCAGCAGGAGCACGGTGTCTCCGGGCCGGGCGGCGTTCACCGCCTTCTGGATCGACTCACCCGGACGCACCACGAGGGTCTGGTGGGCGGCCGACGCCGGGGTGGCGCCGAGGAACGCACCGGCGAGGACCGTGGTGCACGTGAAGTACGTAATATGGCGTTTTGTCACACTCCGAAGGCTAGGAGTGCATGAGCTGATTACCCGCTGGATACTCCGTTCGGCGGCGTGTCAGAGGGGCCGGAAACGCCGAAGCGCCCCCGCAGGGGCGCTCGGCCGTGTCGTGGTGGACCGCTCAGCGGCACCGCGGATCGCTCAGCGGCCCCGCGGGCCGCCCTTCGGCAGCTTCATGCCCTTGGGCATGGGCCCCTTCGGCAGTGGCATGTTGCTCATCAGGTCGCCCATGGCCCGCAGCCGGTCGTTGGTGGCCGTCACCTGGGGGCCGGTGAGCACGCGCGGGAGCTTCAGCATGGTCGTGCGGAGCTTCTTCAGCTCGACCTGGCCGTCGCCGGTGCCGACGATCAGATCGTGCACCGGCACGTCCGCGACGATGCGGTTCATCTTCTTCTTCTCGGCGGCCAGCAGGCTCTTGACCCGGTTCGGGTTGCCCTCGGCGACCAGCACGATGCCCGCCTTGCCGACCGCCCGGTGCACCACGTCCTGGCTGCGGTTCATCGCCACCGCCGGAGTGGTCGTCCAGCCCCGGCCGACGTTGTCCAGTACCGCGGCGGCCGCACCCGGCTGGCCCTCCATCTGCCCGAAGGCGGCCCGCTCGGCCCGGCGGCCGAACACGACCGCCGTCGCCAGCAGGGCGACCAGCAGGCCGAAGATGCCCAGATAGACCGGATGGCCGAGCAGAAAGCCGATCGCGAGGAAGACACCGAGGGTGCCGAGGCCCACGGCCGCGAGTACAAGGCCGATCATCTTGTCGGCCTTGCGGGTCATCTTGTATGTGAGGGCGATCTGCTTCAGTCGCCCGGCATTCGCGGCGTCCGCCGCGGGTTCCTTCCTCGCCATGCCACGAAGTCTACGTGCCCCAGGGAGCGCGTACGACGGCAGTGCCCGGCACGGCGGGCGTCACGGGCGGGTGGCGGCCTGTTCGAGGACCCGCTGGGTCTCGACCCGGTCCTTGGCACGGCGGCGGTCCTCCAGGACGGAGGTCCAGGCGTTGCGGCGGGCGGTGCGCTGTCCGCCGCTCATCAGCAGGGATTCGACGGCGCGGAGGGCGTCGGTGAAAGACGGGATGGCGGTGGCGCGAACGGGCGCGGCCTGCATGATCGAGGTCCCCCTCGGAGCGGTGGAGATACGGGGTGTGATACCAGAGTCACTGATTGGTGTTACCAGGGCATGTCCGGCCGGTCAAACACCGATGAAAGCTTGATGCGAGGAGCCGGAACGCCGACGCGGCCCTGACGGCCGCCTCATCAGCGAGGACGGTCAGGACCGCGTCGGATCGGCCATTACTGGCCAGTAATTACTTGTGCGGGAGTTCACACGGCCGGGGCGGCCACTTGGCTGTCGTCCTGCCGCGGAGCGGCGGAATGACGCTGTTCGATCGCCATCCGGTAGAGGCGCCCGGCGCGGTACGACGACCGGACCAGCGGACCGGACATCACACCGGAGAAGCCGATCTGCTCGGCCTCCTCCTTCAGCTCCACGAACTCCTGCGGCTTCACCCAGCGCTCGACCGGGTGGTGCCGGACGGAGGGGCGCAGGTACTGGGTGATGGTGATCAGCTCGCAGCCCGCGGCGTGCAGCTGCTTGAGCGCCTCGCTGACCTCCTCACGGGTCTCGCCCATGCCGAGGATCAGGTTGGACTTGGTCACCAGGCCGAAGTCGCGGGCCTCGGTGATGACCTTCAAAGAACGCTCGTAGCGGAAGCCGGGACGGATGCGCTTGAAGATCCGGGGCACGGTCTCGACGTTGTGCGCGAAGACCTCGGGACGGGCGGAGAAGACCTCGGCGAGCTGCTCGGGGACCGCGTTGAAGTCGGGCGCCAGCAGCTCCACCTTGGTGCGGCCGCCCTCCCGGTCCGCCGTCTGCTGGTGGATCTGGCGCACGGTCTCGGCGTACAGCCAGGCGCCGCCGTCCGCCAGGTCGTCGCGGGCGACGCCGGTGATGGTGGCGTAGTTCAGGTCCATGGTGACCACGGACTCGCCCACGCGGCGCGGCTCGTCGCGGTCGAGGGCCTCGGGCTTGCCGGTGTCGATCTGGCAGAAGTCGCAGCGCCGGGTGCACTGGTCGCCGCCGATGAGGAAGGTCGCCTCGCGGTCCTCCCAGCACTCGTAGATGTTGGGACAGCCGGCTTCCTGGCAGACCGTGTGCAGGCCCTCGCTCTTCACGAGGTTCTGCATCTTCGTGTACTCGGGACCCATTTTCGCCCGGGTCTTGATCCACTCGGGCTTGCGCTCGATGGGGGTCTGGCTGTTGCGGACCTCCAGGCGCAGCATCTTGCGTCCGTCGGGTGCGACTGCGGACACATCGGCTCCCTGTAGCTTCGATTCTTCGGCGTACACCAGAGTACGCCCGTGCTCATCGCGCCCTGCCGCTGAGGCCGACCTCACGGTCGCAGGGCGCATTCCCGGACGGCCGGGCGGATCAGGCGGATGCCTTCTCGATCGGCCGGGGCTTGAGGTCCGCGTTCTCCAGGACGTCCCGCAGGTGCTTCTCCATCACCGGCAGGACCTCCTCGATCGTGACGTCCCGGCCCAGCTCGGCCGCGAGGGAGGCGACACCCGCGTCCCGGATCCCGCAGGGGATGATCCGGTCGAACCACTTGTTGTCCGGGTTCACGTTGAGGGCGAAGCCGTGCATCGTGACGCCCTTGGCGACACGGATGCCGATCGCGGCGATCTTGCGGTCCTCGCGCCGCTGGCCGGCGTTGGAGGGCGCGTACTCCGGGCCGTTGAGGCGGGGGTCGAACTCCTCGTCGGTCAGCCGCGGGTCGAGGTCGAGGTCGAGGTCGAGGGAGAGCCCGCCCCCGGCCTCCGGCCCGGGGGACCTCCAGGCCGGCCGCTGCTCGACCGGGTCGCCGAGAACCCACACCCCGCTGCGGCCCTCGACCCGGCTGGTCTCCAGACCGAACTCGGCGCAGACGCGGATGATCGCCTCCTCCAGCCGCCGCACGTGCGCGACCACGTCCACCGGGCGGGGCAGTTTCTGGATCGGGTAGCCCACCAGCTGGCCCGGGCCGTGCCAGGTGATCTTGCCGCCGCGGTCCACGTCGATGACCGGGGTGCCGTCCAGCGGGCGCTCGCTGTCCTCGGTGCGCCGGCCCGCCGTGTACACCGGCGGGTGCTCCAGAAGGATCACCGTGTCGGGGGCCTCGTCGGCGAACCGGGCCGCGTGCACCCGGCGCTGCTCGTCCCAGGCCACCTGGTAATCGACGGCATCCGCACCGAACCCCATGCGGACGAACCGCAACTCACTCACGGCAAGCGCCTCCCTCAGCGAACCGGTGTGTCAGGCACGTAAAGCGCCCACGCCACTGTACGTCCGACCGGAGTACGTCAGCCCTGCGGGCGTTCCTCACACGATCGGATGAATACACGGCGAAGTGTGCGATCACCTGCTCACTCTCCGCTACATTCGCGCCGTTCGTGAGGCCATAAGGGCTGCTCAAAGGCAATCCGGGCACGTCGACAGGCCCGGAAGGCAGGAGACCGCACCGCAGATGACGGACCGACCCGCGCAGCGCACCCCCAACCGCCAGCTCGCCGCGCTCATCGCAGAAGCGGGGTTCTCCAACGCGGGTCTGGCCCGTCGCGTCGACCAGCTCGGCCTGGAGCACGGGCTGGACCTCAGATACGACAAGACCTCCGTCACCCGCTGGCTGCGCGGACAGCAGCCGCGGGGTACGACGCCCGCCCTCATCGCCGAGGTGTTCACCCGTCGGCTCGGCCGCCGGCTCACCGCCCAGGACCTCGGCCTGGACGCCTGTGCGCCGGTGTACGCCGGTCTGGAGTTCGCGGCCGGCCCGGAGGAGGCCGTCGACATCGTCAGCGGGCTGTGGCGCAAGGACTCCGGCAGCCACGCCGAGCTGCGCAAGATCGCCTTCACCCCGGCGGGGCTGGTCGTGCCCAGCCGGGACTGGCTGATCGGCAAGCCCGACGACCGGGTGGCCCGCGAACCGGCGCCCCGGGTGCCGCCCCAGGGCCGGCCCGGTGCGGCCAGGTCCCAGCCGCGGCAGGGGGTGCCGGCCGTGCCCCGGGTGCGCGGGCACGCCGAGCGCGTTCCCGGCCACCGGGTCAGCGGCGGTGACATCGCCGCGCTGCGCTCGGTCGGTGAGCTGTTCCGCACGCTCGACGACCGCTTCGGCGGCGGCCACGCCCGCCAGGCGCTGGTGCGCTACCTGGAGCACGAGTGCGAGCCGATGCTCCGCGGCAGCTACGACGAGCAGACCGGTCGCCGGCTGTTCGGCGCCGCCGCCGATCTGACCCGGCTCGCGGGCTGGACGTCGTACGACATCGCCGCGCACGGGCTCGCACAGCGCTACTTCGTGCAGGCCCTGCGGCTCGCCCAGGCGGCCGGCGACCGGGCGTACGGCTCCTACGTCCTGGTCACCATGAGCCGCCAGGCCGTCTACCTCGGCCACGGCAGGGAGGCCGTGCAGCTGGCGCGGGTCGCCCAGCAGGGCGTCGGCACCGGCGCCCCGCCCGTCGTCCAGGCGCTGCTGCACGCGTCCGAGGCACGGGCCCACGGTGTCCTGGGTGAGGTGCGGGCGTGCACCGCGGCGCTGGTCCGGGCCGAGCGCGCGCTCGAGGCGGCCCGGCCCGGGGACGAGGTGCCGTACTGGGCCGCCTTCTTCGACGAGGCGCAGCTCGCCGACGAGTTCGGGCACTGCCACCGGGACCTCCAGCAGTACCGGGCCGCCGCGCAGCACGCGGAGCGCGCCCTTCAGCTGCGGGCGGCCGGCTACGCCCGCAGCCGCCTGTTCTGCCGGGTCGTCCTCGCCACCGCCCGGCTCGGCCTCGGCGAACTCGACCAGGCGTGCGCGCTGGCCGCGGAGGCGGCGGGCCAGGCCGCCGAGATGCGGTCCGCCCGCGCGATCGAGTACGTGCGGGACTTCGAGCGTCGACTGGAGCCCTACCGGGACGCGGCTCCGGTGCGGGGCTACCGGGAGAAGGTCGCGGCGCTGGGCTGACCGCGACGGAGTGCGGCCCGGCACCGCCGGTCGTGTCCGCCGTGCCCGAGCGCCGTCTCGGCGGAAACCGGTCATCGCCGGCCTGTTTCCGCCGCGACGGCGAGTGACCACGGCGGTGGCGCGGCGGTGCCGAACTCGCCGCACCCGCCCCGGCCTAGGCCGCCCGCGGCAGCGTGGGGGCCGGGTCGGCGGTGTGGAGCGAGCCGGCCGCGCCCAGGTCGCAGAGGATCGCCGAAGCCGCCCGGTGGGCCGAGTGCAGGGCGCCCTGCACGGTGCTGGTGTCCCGGTGGTCGCCGCAGACGTACAGACCGGCCAGCAGCCGTACCGGCCGGCGCAGGTCGTGCGGCGGGCGCATCGCCGGGACCGCCTCCGGGGTGTGGTGCACGGCCAGCGTCTCCCAGCGGCGCGTCGAGGTGCCGTAGAGCCGCGAGAGGTGGATGCGCACGGCGGTGTCGACGCCCTCCGGTGGGGGGCCCAGCACCGTCGAGGAGATCAGCACCCGGCCGGCCGGCGCCCGGCTCGGGTCCACGTTGCTGAGCACCGCCGTGTGCGCCACGGGCCCGCCCCGGTCGGCGTCCAGCAGCAGCGAGGCACCGGTCGGGAAGGCCACCGCGGGGTCGTCGGTGGTGTGATGCACCACGGTCACCGGATGGAACTCCGGCACCCTCAGCCCCGGCAGCAGCTCCGCCGCGGCCCGCGCGTCGGTGGCCAGCAGCACCGCCCGGCAGCGGATCTCCCCGTGCTCGGCGGTGGCCACCGAGGTGGTGGACACGGAGGTGACCCGTACCCCGGTGTGCACGGTGCCCGGTGGCAGCGCCCGCGCCAGCATCTCCGGCAGCATCTCCGCCCCGCCCTCCGGCACGCACAGCCGGCCGCTCGCGAAGGCGCGCAGCGCCAGGTCGGCGCACCGGCTGGACGAGGTCAGCTCCGGATCGCACAGCAGCGCGGCGAGCAGCGGGCGCAGGAAGCCGTCGATGGTCCGCGCCGGTACCCCGCGCTGGGCGAGCGCCAGGGCGGCCGGCATCTCGGGACGGGCCAGGATGCGTTCGACGGGCGTGGCCGCGATCCGGCCGAGCGCGGCGCCCAGCCGGGCCTGGTCCACCGCGCCGCCGACCGGAGCGGCTGCCCGCCCCGGCGCGGCCGTCACACTCCTCGGGGCGCCCGCGAGAGCGCGCACCACATGGAGTGCGCCCCGTGCGCCCCTTGCGCTCCCGCCGACCGCCGGCGGGAGCGCGCGCTGGGTGCACCCGTCGCGGTGCAGCAGGACGCCTGGTGCGAAGCGGCGCACGGTCAGGGCGTCCAGGCCCGGTGTGAGCCGGAGTTCGGGGTAGGAGGTGGACAGCAGTTGTCCGATGCGGTCGAGCCGGAAGCCGTCGACCTTCTCCGTCGACATGCGTCCGCCGACGTACGGGGCGGCCTCCAGGATCGCGGTGGTGACTCCTGCGCTGGTCAGCCGATGGGCCGCCGAGAGGCCGGCGATTCCGGCTCCGACGATGACGACGTCCACCTGGTACGCGGGCTCAAGCACGAGGCCCCTCCTGTGGTTGCGCGGCCGGTGGAGACGTCATGCCCCCAACTGGCCCCGGGAATACCCGAGTTCGCGTCGAGGGTAGGGCCACGATCGGTCAACTACAGTCGCGCACCGACAGGGCACGGTCGCATGGAGGTCGCATACGGTCACTTTCGTTCGCCGGTGTTGTCATCCGGCTCACCCCGCCGCACCGATCGCCTCGTCGATGCCCGGAAACGCGAACCGGAACCCCGACTCCAGCAGCCGTTTCGGCACCACCCGCTGGCTGCCCAGCACATCCCCGGCCATCTCCCCGAGCACCGTCCGCAGCGCCGGAGCGGGCACCGCGAACACGGTCGGCCGGTGCAGCACCCGCCCCATCGCCGCCGTGATCTCACGGTTCGGCAGCGGCTGTGGAGCCGTCAGGTTGAACGGCCCCGACAGTGCCTCCCCGTCGATGAGGTGCCGGATCGCGGCGACCTCGTCGTGCAGCGCGATGTACGACCAGTACTGCCGTCCGTCGCCCAGCCGCCCACCGAGCCCGGCCCGGAACAGCGGGAACAACCGCCCCCAGGCCCCGCCGCCCCGGGCCACCACCAGCCCCGTCCGCAGGAACACCGTCCGCACCCCCGCCTCCTCCACGGGTGCCGCCGCCTCCTCCCACTCCACGCACAGCCGGGACAGGAAGCCGTCGCCCGGCGGCGCGTCCTCGTCCACCACCCGGTCGCCGGTCTCGCCGTAGAAGCCGATCGCGCTGCCGTTCAGGAACGCCCGCGGCGGCCGGGGCAGCGAGACCGCCGCCTCGGCGAGCGCGGCCGTGCCCAGCACCCGGCTGTCCCGCAGCAGCCGCTTGTACTCCGGGGTCCAGCGCCGGTCGCCCACCCCGGCCCCCGCCAGGTTGACCACGACGTCACACCCGGCCAGCCCGGCCGCGTCGACGTACTGCCGCCCGGGGTCCCAGCACACCTCGTCCGGGCCCCGGGGCGCACGGCGCACCAGCCGTACCACCTCGTGCCCGTCGGCGGTCAGGGACCGCACCAGAGCGCTGCCGATGAGGCCGGACGCGCCGGCCACCGCGATGCGTGAACGTTCCATGGTCTCCAGCATGCCGGTGGGGCCGGTCGGAAACCCGGTGGGACGCCCGGACCGTACGCCGTAGGGTGACCGTCATGCCGGAGCTGTCCATACGTCACGCCCGCCCCGAGGACGACGGGGAACTGGCCCTCCTCGACCGGGCCGCCTGGTCCACCCTGCACGCGGTGGGGCCGGAGCCCGAGCCGCCCTACGAGCCGTTCTTCGACGAACGGCACGGCCCCTCGGACTACCTCGTCGCCGTGGCCGACGGGCGCCTGCTCGGCTACGTCCGCATCACCCACCCGACCCCGCTCGCCTCGAACGCGCACGTCCTGGCGATCCAGGGCTTCGTCGTCGCCGAGCGGGCGCGCGGGCGGGGCGTCGGGCGCGCGCTGATCCGGGCCGCCGTGGCGGAGGCACGGGAGCGCGGTGCGCGGCGCCTCACCCTGCGCGTCCTCGGGCACAACACCCCGGCCCGCAAGCTGTACGAGTCCGAGGGGTTCGCCGTCGAGGGTGTGCTGCCCGAGGAGTTCCACCTCGACGGCGCCTACGTCGACGACGTCCTCATGGGCCGCGGCGTGTGAACCCCCGGCCCGCCCGCCCATGGCCCGCCCTCCGGATCCGGCCGCCGTCACGGGCCCTGGCGCCGGCCTGACCCCGGACGACGGCCCTAGGCGTCGACCAGCTCGCCCGTGCCCACCGGCGCCGTCGCCGTGGCCGCGCGCGCCGCGTCGTCCGCGACCTCGGCCGCCGTCAGCGCGTACCCCGTCTCGGCGTCCGAGGTGGAGCGGGCGAAGACCACCCCGAACACCCGGCCGCCCGTGGTCAGCAGCGGGCCGCCCGAGTTGCCCGGCCGGACCGTGGAGCGGATCGAGTAGACCTCCCGGGTGACCGTGCGGTCGTTGTAGATGTTCAGGCCGGTCGCCCGCACCCGGTTCGCGACCGTCGCCGCCTGCAGGTTCAGGCCCCCGTCCTGCGGATAACCCGCCACCACCGCCGAGTCCCCGCGCACCGCGGCGGTGTCGAAGCGCAGCACCGGGGCGCGCAGCCCGGGCACGTACAGCACCGCCACGTCCCGGTCCGGGTCGAAGAGCACCACCCGGGCCTCGTACGACCGCCCGACCCCGCCGATGCGCACGCTCGGGTCGTCGATGCCGGCCACCACGTGGGCGTTGGTCATCACGTGCCGAGCCGCGTAGACGAACCCGCTGCCCTCGCGGCCCTCGGCGCCCGCGGCGCCCTCGATCTTCACCGTGCTCAGCCTGGCCGCGTTCGTCGCCGCCGGGGTGACGCTGTCACCGGTCGGCCGGGCCACCCGGGCCGTCGACTCGTTCTCGAACGGATTGAACACCTGCGGGAAACCCGCCTCGGTGAGCGCCGACGTGGCCCGGGAGAACCACGCGGGCGTGGTCTGCGGCATCGCCTCCTGCACCGCGCCCAGCAGAGCCGAGTTCCGTATCGCCGTCGTCAGGGTCCCCGACGGGGCAGCGGCCAGCACACTCGCCGCCACCCAGGCCACCACCAGCACCGCGACCGAGTTCGCCGCCGCGCCCCCTACCCCGTCCGCCACCCGCAGCGGGCCCCGGTCCAGCTCCCCGCGCAACCGCAGCGCCAGCCTGCCCGCCAGCTCGTGCCCCACCGCCGCCGGCACCAGCACGGTCAGCACCGCGAGCACTGTCGCCGCCGCCGAACCCCGCTCCACCTGGCCCGTGACCCACGGCAGCACCCACACACCGACGACCGCGCCGCCCACGAACCCGGCCAGCGAGACACAACCGGCCACCAGCCCGCGCCGGTACCCGGACACCGCGTAGACGACGACCACCAGCGCAAGCACCAGATCGAGCAGGTCCACGGAGCCGCCTTTCTCTCGGACCCCTCAGTACGGACGGGACCGGTCCGATGATCAGCCACGCACGCCGCCGCGCCCACCGGAGGCGGAACCGGTCACGTACGTGTGTACCCTCCAGAAACGACCCGGACCGGGACGATGGTTCCACCAGGTGGCACAGCGCACATCGCGGGCACACCACAACGGTCCGAGAGTGGGATCATGCGTGTCGCCCGAAGAGCCCGGAAGGCCCGGAAGCCGCGTACCGCACGGACACTCCGCGCAGCGCGCGTGCTGCTCGGGTGCCTGCCCGGGGCGCTGGCCGTGGTCGCGCTGGCGCTGTGCGCCCGCGGCGTCGAGCGGGCCACCGTGCCCGGCCACGGCCGTCCCGCCGCAGCGGCCCGGCCGCCCACCCTCCACCGTGCCGCCCGGCCGCGCATCGTGCCGCGCTCCGCGTGGCTGGACCGCACCACCGGACAGAGCCAGCCGCCCCCGCGCTACGACGACAAGGTCGTCGCCGTCTTCCTCCACCACACGGACTCGCCCAACGACTACCAGTGCGCCGAGGCGCCCCGCATCATCCGCCACCTGTACGCCGGCCAGACCGGCACCCGCGGCTGGGACGACATCGGCTACAACTTCGTCGTCGACCGCTGCGGCACCGTCTACGAGGGCCGCGCGGGTGGCGTCGACCGGCCCGTCACCGGCGCCCACGCCCAGGGCTTCAACCACCGCACCGCCGGCATCGCCGCCCTCGGCACCTTCACCGCCGGCGTCCCCGTGCCCCGGGCCATGACCGACGCGATCGCCGCGGTGGCCGCCTGGAAGCTCGGCCTGGCCGACGTCGACCCCCGCGGCCGTACCCGGCTGGTCTCCAGCAGCGGCCTCAGCCGCTACAAGGCGGGCACCGCCGCCACCCTGCCCGTCCTCGCCGGCCACCAGGACGGCTACCGGACCGACTGCCCCGGATCGGCCCTCACCGCCAGCCTCCCGAAGATCCGGGAACGGGCCGCCCTGCTACAGGGCCGAACCCCCACACCGGACCACACGGCCACGGGGAAGCCGACGGGCACGGGGAAGCCGACGGGCACGGGGAAGCCGACGGGCACGGGGAAGCCGAGCGGCACAGGGAAACCGAGCGGCACAGGGAAACCGAGCGGCACGGGGAAGCCGACCGGCACCGGGAAGCCGACCGGCACCGGGAAGCCGACGGGCACGGGGAAGCCGTCGGGCGCCGACAAGGCCGCGGGCGCGGGGAAGCCGTAGGCCGCACGCAGCCGGCCCCGAGCCCCGCCCCGACGGTCGTGCCCCCGCTCCCGCGGTCGTGCCGTGGATGAGTCGGCACGGACCGAACGCAGGCGGCGGGGTTCCCCGGGCACCCGCGGGCGACCGGCCGCGTACGAACCGGCGGCCGGGGCCCGGCGTCAGGTCTTGAACCGCTCCCACAGGCGGGGATACCGCTGCGCCAGCGTCCGGTCGCTCTCCAGGTCCAGCGGTGTGCCCTCCGGCTCGGCCCGCGCCGGGGCGATGCCCAGGTCGGGCGCGACGGTCCCGGTCAGCTGCTCGTACGCCTCGTCCGCCGCGTACCCCAGCTCCTCACCGTCGCCGTCGATCTCCTCGTCGAAGTCGCCGAGCAGGTCGGCCAGCGCGTCCGGGTCGTGCAGGGCACCCTCGTAGACCTCCCGGCCCTGGCCGATCAGCCAGCACCGGAAGAAGTCGAACGCGTCGTCGCTGCACCCGTCCAGCAGCAGCCAGGCGGCACCCCACAGATCCCAGCGGTAGGCGCGGTTGTAGCGGGCCTCGAAATGACGGGCGAAGTCCAGGACCAGCTCCGGGTCCAGCTGCAGCAGCCGGTCCACCAGCACGTCGGCCTGCTCCTCGGGATCGCCCTCGGCGGCCTCGCGGGTGGCGTCGATCAGCTCCCAGAACTCCGTCTCGTCCATCACGGCACCAGCATCGGGCCTCGGCCGGTGGGGCGCACGCGGAGTACGGCGGGCGGATCGTCGTCAGCCGTCCCTGCGGCGGTACCGCGCGGCGGACCGCGCCACGTCCGCCGCGAACCGCTCCCGCAGCCGGGCGGGCGCCAGCACCTCCGCCTCCGGCCCGAGCGCCGTCAGCTGGCTGTGCGCGACCTCCTCCGACTCCACCGGCAGCGTCACCGTCACCCAGCCCTCGGCGTCCGGCGCGCCCGCACCGTCCAGCGCCTCCCGCGCGCCGAGCGGATCGACGGCGTGCGGCAGCCGGCGCAGGCCGTCCGGGGAGAGCCGCAGGACGACCTCGGCGCGCAGGATCGACCGGGCGAACCGCTCGGCCTGGTCCGCCCAGAAGCCGGGCAGATCGAAGTCGGGGTCGCGGTCGAAGGGTTCTCCGAGGGCGTCGGCGGCGCCGAACCGGTCGATCCGGTAGGTCCGGAAGGAGCCGCTTTCGGCCACACGCGCGCACAGGTACCAGACGCCCGCCTTCAGCACGAGCCCGTACGGTTCCAGCCGCCGTTCCACCTCACGGTCCTCGCGCCGGTAACGGGCGAGGACACGGCTGTCCGCCCACACCGCCTCGGCGAGCACCGGCAGCAGCGCCGGCGTCTCCGGCTCCCGGAACCAGGCGGGCGCGTCCAGGTGGAACCGCTGGGCGGCCGTGTCCGGGGCGTCCCGCAGCGAGGGCAGCAGCGCGGCGGAGACCTTCAGCCGGGCCGCCGAGGCCACGTCCGCCAGCCCCATCTCCCGCAGCGCCCCCGGCACCCCGCTCAGGAACAGCGCCTCGGCCTCGCTCCTGGCCAGCCCGGTGAGCCGCGTCCGGTAACCGCCGACCAGCCGGTACCCGCCGGCCCGCCCCCGGTCGGCGTACACCGGCACCCCCGCCTCCGACAGGGCCTGCGCGTCCCGCGTCACGGTCCGCTCCGACACCTCCAGCTCCCGCGCGAGTTCGGCGGCGGTCATGGCGGGCCGGGACTGGAGCAGCAGCACCATTTTGATCAGACGGGCAGCACGCATACGGCCATCATGCAATGAGGCCCCCGCGCCGGCGGGGGCCTCATCGGTCTATTGGTCTGCTCTCCTGCAACCCGTACCGCTCTGTTACAGGCCGTACTTCTCCCGGGCCTCCTTGACCGCCGTGGCCTTCACCTCGCCGCGCCGGGCGAGCTGGGCCAGGGCCGCGACGACGATCGACTGGGCGTCGACGCCGAAGTAGCGGCGGGCGGCCTCACGGGTGTCCGACAGGCCGAAGCCGTCGGCACCCAGCGAGGACCAGTCCTGCTCGACCCACTGCGCGATCTGGTCCGGGACCTGCCGCATGTAGTCGGAGACGGCCAGCACCGGGCCCTCGGCGCCCTGGAGCGCCTGACGGACGAACGGCACGCGCTCCTCGCCGCGCAGCAGGGCGGCGTCGGCGTCCATCGCGTCCCGGCGCAGCTCGCTCCAGGAGGTGGCGGACCACACGTCGGCGGCCACACCCCACTCCTCGGCGAGCAGCTGCTGCGCCTGGAGGGCCCAGTGGATCGCCGTACCCGAACCCAGCAGCTGGATGCGCGGGGCGTTGGCCGGGGCGGACACGCCCGCCGACTCCGCCGTGTTGAAGCGGTACAGGCCCTTGACGATGCCCTCGTCGATACCGAGACCCTGCGGCTTGGCCGGCTGCGGCAGCGGCTCGTTGTAGACCGTCAGGTAGTAGAAGACGTTCTGGTCCTCGCCCGGCTTGGCCTCGCCGTACATCCGGCGCAGACCCTCACGGACGATGGCCGCGACCTCGTACGCGAACGCCGGGTCGTAGGTCAGCGCGGCCGGGTTGGTCGCGGCGATGACCGGGGAGTGGCCGTCGGCGTGCTGGAGGCCCTCACCCGTCAGGGTGGTACGACCGGCGGTCGCGCCGACGAGGAAGCCGCGGCCGAGCTGGTCGCCGAGCTGCCACATCTGGTCGGCGGTGCGCTGCCAGCCGAACATCGAGTAGAAGATGTAGAACGGGATCATCGCCTCGCCGTGCGTCGCGTACGCGGTGGACGCGGCGATGAAGTCGGCCATCGAACCGGCCTCGGTGATCCCCTCGTTGAGGATCTGGCCGTTCTGGGCCTCCTTGTAGTACATCAGCTGGTCGCGGTCGACCGGCTCGTACGTCTGGCCCTTGGGGGAGTAGATCCCGAGCGACGGGAACAGCGACTCCATGCCGAAGGTGCGCGCCTCGTCGGGGACGATCGGCACCCAGCGCTTGCCGGTCTCCTTGTCGCGGACCAGGTCCTTGATCAGGCGGACGAAGGCCATGGTGGTGGCCACGTTCTGCGAGCCGGAGCCCTTGTCGAAGGAGGCGAACGCCTTCTCCGCCGGGGCCGGCAGCGGGGCCAGAGCGTGGGTACGGCGGGCCGGGGCCGGGCCGCCGAGCGCCGCGCGGCGCTCCTGGAGGTAGCGGACCTCGGGGGAGTCGGCGCCCGGGTGGCCGTAGGGGACCACACCGTCGATGAAGTCGCTGTCCTTGATCGGCAGCTCCAGCAGGTCCCGCATCGTCTTGAACTCGTCCACCGAGAGCTTCTTCATCTGGTGGTTGGCGTTCTTCGACGCGAAGCCCTCGCCCAGGGTGTGGCCCTTGACCGTCTGGGCCAGGATCACGGTCGGCGCGCCCTTGTGCTCGACGGCGGCCTTGTACGCGGCGTAGACCTTGCGGGCCTCGTGACCACCGCGCGAAAGGTGGAAACACTCCAGGATCTTGTCGTCGCTCAGCAGCTTCGCCATCTCGGCGAGCGCCGGGTCCGCGCCGAAGAAGTCCTCGCGGATGTAGGCGGCACCGCGGGTCTGGTACGTCTGGATCTGCGCGTCCGGTACCTCGCGCAGGCGGCGTACCAGCGCGCCGGTGGTGTCCAGCTGGAACAGCTCGTCCCAGGCGGTGCCCCACAGCGTCTTGATGACGTTCCAGCCCGCGCCGCGGAACTGGGCCTCCAGCTCCTGCACGATCTTGAAGTTGGCGCGCACCGGGCCGTCGAGGCGCTGAAGGTTGCAGTTGATGACGAAGGTGAGGTTGTCCAGCTCCTCACGGGCGGCGAGCGCGAGGGCCGCCGTCGACTCCGGCTCGTCCATCTCGCCGTCGCCCAGGAAGGCCCAGACGTGGGAGGCGGAGACGTCCTTGATGCTGCGGTTGGTCAGGTAGCGGTTGAACCGTGCCTGGTAGATCGCCGACAGCGGGCCGAGGCCCATGGAGACGGTGGGGAACTCCCACATCCAGGGCAGCCGGCGCGGGTGCGGGTACGACGGCAGGCCGTTGCCGCCGGACTCCTGGCGGAAGTTGTCCAGGTGGTGCTCGTTGAGCCGGCCGTCGAGGAAGGCACGGGCGTAGATGCCGGGGGAGGCGTGGCCCTGGATGTACAGCTGGTCGCCGGAGCCGTCGCCCTCCTTGCCCTTGAAGAAGTGGTTGAAGCCGGTCTCGTACAGCCAGGCCGCGGAGGCGAAGGTGGCGATGTGGCCGCCGACGCCGTGCTTCGCGCCGCGGCTCACCATCGCGGCCGCGTTCCAGCGGTTCCAGGCCGTGATCCGGGCTTCCATCGCCGGGTCACCGGGCAGGCCCGGCTCGGCGGAGGTGGGGATGGTGTTGACGTAGTCCGTCTCGAGGAGCTTCGGCAGCGCGATGCCGCCCGCCTCGGCGCGCTCCAGCGTGCGCCGCATCAGGTACGCGGCGCGGTGCGGCCCTGCCTCCCGTGCGACGGCGTCGAGGGAGGCCCGCCATTCGGCGGTCTCCTCCGGGTCGCGGTCCGGGAGCTGGTCGAGCGCGCTCGGCTGGATGGCGTGGGGGTCGGTCATGTCGCCGCCTTCCTCAGTCGAAGGGGGTTCCCTCATCGGTAAGGGTTCGGGGGTGCCCTTGGTCTTTGGCAGGACAGGGCAGGGACTTCGGTGGAAGTCCGTCGGTGACTGTAACTCCCTGATCGATGATCGATCAAAGGGTGGAGGGCGAAAACCTCTTGATTTGAGGAAAGTAGGCACGCGGTGCCCTGGGCGATGGCACCGGGTGACGTCGTTCAGCCGTGTTTTCGCAGGTGAGCGAAGGGGAGCTCGGGTGCTG
This sequence comes from Streptomyces sp. NPDC053076, assembly GCF_044546845.1. NCBI lineage: Bacteria > Bacillati > Actinomycetota > Actinomycetes > Kitasatosporales > Streptomycetaceae > Streptomyces > Streptomyces sp. NPDC053076. The sequence continues at coordinate 947,012 of NZ_JBITZL010000002.1, forward strand.
TCAGGCCCGCGGAGCGCAGCCCAGGACGTGCGCCTTCACCAGCTCGGGGATGCGCGGATCGCGCCGCTTGAACGCCTGCACGAGTTCCTCGTGCTCCTCCGCGTACGACTGCTGGACCGTGCCCAGCCAGCGGATCGACAGCGCCGTGAAGACCTCGATGCCGAGACCTTCCCAGGTGTGCAGCAGCACCGAGTTGCGGGCCGCGCGGACCAGCTCCCGGTGGAAACCGACCGTGTGCCGCACCTGGGCCGTGCCGTCCGCGTTCCGGTCGGCCTCGTACAGGGCCATGACGTGCGGCTCCAGCGCCGAGCAGTCCTCCGCGAGACGCTCCGCCGCCAGCTCGGCCGCGATCGCCTCAAGACCGGCCCGGACCGGGTAGCTCTCCTCCAGGTCGGCCGCGGTCAGGTTGCGCACGCGGACGCCCTTGTTCGGGGCCGACTCGATCAGCCGCAGGGACTCCAGCTCACGCAGGGCCTCGCGGACCGGGGTCTGGCTGACCTCCAGCTCGGTGGCGATCCGGCGCTCCACGATGCGCTCGCCCGGCTGCCAGCGCCCGCTGACGATTCCCTCCACGATGTGCTCGCGGATCTGCTCGCGCAGCGAGTGGACGACGGGCGCGGTCATGAGGGCTCCTTTAGGGAGAGGCTCGGAATCCTATGCAGCGGCCCGTAGGGCCTCGTTGATCGGTGGTGGTCGGACGACGGGCGGGCCCCCCGGGGTCGACGTTTAGACAATACGGCCGGTTCGCTGTGCGGGCAGGGCGCATGGGTGTGCTTTTGCGCAGGTGAGACGAGCCTTACACGCCGAGCACCCAGACAAACACGAACACCCCGCCCGGAAAGCTCCGGACGGGGTGCCGTCTGCCCCTCAGGGACGTCTCGGGCCGGGACCCGGCTCGTCGCCGGGGTCGTCGGACCGGGTCAGAGACCCAGCTCGACCTCGAACTCGCCCGCCTCCAGGATCGCCTTGACCGTCGTCAGGTAACGGGCCGCGTCGGCGCCGTCGACCAGCCGGTGGTCGTAGGAGAGGGTCAGGTAGGTCATGTCGCGGACGCCGATGACCGTGCCCTCCTCGGTCTCGATGACGGCCGGACGCTTGACCGTGGCACCGATGCCGAGGATCGCGACCTGGCCCGGCGGCACGATGATCGTGTCGAACAGCGCGCCGCGCGAACCGGTGTTGGAGATGGTGAAGGTCGCGCCGGACAGCTCGTCCGGGGTGATCTTGTTGGCGCGGACCTTGCCCGCCAGCTCCGCCGTGGCCTTCGCGATGCCCGCGATGTTGAGGTCGCCGGCGCGCTTGATGACCGGGGTCATCAGGCCCTTCTCGGAGTCCACCGCGATTCCGACGTTCTCGGAGTCGAAGTAGGTGATCGTGCCCTCGGCCTCGTTGATCTTGGCGTTGATGACCGGGTGGGCCTTCAGCGCCTGTGCGGCGGCCTTGACGAAGAACGGCATCGGGGAGAGCTTGACGCCCTCGCGAGCCGCGAAGGAGTCCTTCGCCCGGGCACGCAGCTTCATCAGGCGGGTGACGTCGACCTCGACGACCGACGACAGCTGGGCCTGCTCGTGCAGCGCCTTGACCATGTTGTCGCCGATGACCTTGCGGATGCGGGGCATCTTCACGGTCTGGCCGCGCAGCGGGGAGACCTCCAGCGCCGGGGCCTTCCTTGCGGCGGCCGGGGCAGCGGCGGCGGCCGGGGCCGGAGCGGCGGTGGCGGCCTTCGCGGCCTCGGCGGCGGCGAGCACGTCCTGCTTGCGGATACGACCGCCGACGCCGGTGCCCTTGACGCCGGCCAGGTCGACGCCGTTCTCGGCGGCGAGCTTGCGCACCAGCGGGGTCACGTACGCGCCCTCGTCGGTCGCCTGGGTGGCGGTCGGGGAGGTCGGCGCGGTGGCCGGGGTCACCGGTGCCGGGGCGGGCGCCGGAGCCGCGGGCTGGACCGGTGCCGGGGCGGCGGCGGGCGCGGCCGGAGCGGCGGGAGCCTGGGCGGCCGGGGCAGGAGCCGGGGCCGGGGCGGGAGCCGGGGCCGGGGCGGGAGCCGGGGCGGCCGGGGCGGCGGCGGGAGCCGGGGCCGGGGCGGCCGGAGCCGGGGCGGCGGCCGGGGCGGCACCCGGAGCGCCGATGACGGCGAGCTTGGCACCGACCTCGGCGGTCTCGTCCTCGCCGACCACGATCTCCAGCAGGACGCCGGCGGTGGGCGCCGGGATCTCGGTGTCGACCTTGTCCGTGGAGACCTCGAGCAGCGGCTCGTCGGCCTCGACGGAGTCGCCCACCGACTTCAGCCAGCGGGTGACGGTGCCCTCGGTGACGGACTCGCCGAGCGCGGGCAGGACCACGTCCGTGCCCTCGGCGGAACCGCCGCCGGAGGCGGCCTCGGCGGTCGGGGCCGGGGCGGGGGCGGCCTGCTCGGTGGAGGGGGCGGCCTGCTGCGGGGCCGGCTCGGGGGCCGGAGCCTCGGCCGGGGCCTCGGCCTCGGCGGGAGCCGGGGCCGCCGCGGGGGCACCGCTGCCGTCGTCGATCACGGCCAGCTCGGCGCCGACCTCGACGGTCTCGTCCTCGGCGACCTTGATGGAGGCCAGCACACCGGCGGCGGGCGAGGGGATCTCGGTGTCGACCTTGTCGGTCGACACCTCCAGCAGCGGCTCGTCGGCCTCGACGCGCTCGCCCTCGGCCTTCAGCCAGCGGGTGACAGTGCCCTCGGTGACGCTCTCGCCGAGCGCCGGAAGGGTTACGGAAACCGCCATGGTTTCGGTTGCTCCTTACGAATTGCGGAAGTCTGTGTCGTCGCGCCCGAAGACGGAAGGCGTCAGTCGTGCATGTGGAGGGGCTTGCCGGCCAGCGCCAGGTGGGCCTCCCCGAGCGCCTCGTTCTGCGTCGGGTGGGCGTGGATGAGCTGGGCCACCTCCGACGGCAGCGCCTCCCAGTTGTAGATCAGCTGAGCCTCGCCGACCTGCTCGCCCATGCGGTCGCCGACCATGTGGACGCCGACCACGGCGCCGTCCTTGACCTGGACGAGCTTGATCTCGCCCGCGGTCTTCAGGATCCGGCTCTTGCCGTTGCCACCGAGCGGGAACTTGATGGAGACGACCTTGTCCGCGCCGTAGACCTCCTTGGCCTTGGCCTCCGTGATGCCGACGGAGGCGACCTCCGGGTGGCAGTACGTCACCCGCGGGACACCGTCGTAGTCGATCGGAACGACCTTGAGACCGGCCAGCCGCTCCGCCACCAGGATGCCCTCGGCGAAGCCGACGTGCGCGAGCTGGAGCGTGGGAACGAGGTCACCGACGGCGGAGATGGTCGGGACGTTGGTGCGCATGTACTCGTCCACGAGGACGTAGCCGCGGTCCATCGCGACGCCCTGCTCCTCGTAGCCCAGGCCCTGGGAGACCGGACCGCGGCCGACGGCGACGAGCAGGACCTCGGCCTCGAACTCCTTGCCGTCCGCCAGGACGACCTTCACACCGTCCTGGGTGTACTCGGCCTTCTGGAAGAAGGTGCCCAGGCTGAACTTGATGCCGCGCTTGCGGAAGGCGCGCTCGAGAAGCTTCGAGGAGTTCTCGTCCTCGACCGGGACGAGGTGCTTCAGGCCCTCGACGACCGTGACGTCCGCGCCGAAGGACTTCCACGCCGAGGCGAACTCGACGCCGATGACACCGCCGCCCAGGATGATCGCGGACTTCGGCACGCGGTCCAGGACGAGGGCGTGGTCGGAGGAGATGATGCGGTTGCCGTCGATCTCCAGGCCGGGCAGCGACTTCGGCACGGAGCCGGTCGCCAGCAGGATGTGGCGGCCCTGGATGCGCTGGCCGTTCACGTCCACGGAGGTGGGGGAGGACAGCCGGCCCTCACCCTCGATGTAGGTGACCTTGCGGGAGGCGATCAGACCCTGCAGGCCCTTGTACAGGCCGGCGATCACGTCGTCCTTGTACTTGTGGACGGCCGCCATGTCGATGCCCTCGAAGGTGGCCTTCACACCGAACTGGTCGCTCTCGCGGGCCTGGTCGGCGATCTCGCCGGCGTGCAGCAGGGCCTTGGTGGGGATGCAGCCGTTGTGCAGGCAGGTGCCGCCGACCTTGCCCTTCTCGATCAGGGCGACGTCCAGGCCCAGCTGCGCCCCGCGCAGGGCCGCGGCGTAACCACCGCTGCCACCGCCGAGGATCACTAGGTCGAAAACAGTGCTGGCGTCGTTCGCCACGTCACGTTCCTCCATGCATGTGCGCCGTACGCCGGTCGGCGATGACCGGCAGGCGGCTGGTGTCCGGCCGCTTGATGCTTCGGCCCTTCGGTGGGGGCCCTGTCCTGCCGGGCTCCATCTTTGCACTTGTTCGAGGCGGACGAGACGCCGGGATGGAGTGTGAGACACCCCACTGGACGGCCCCTGAGGACCACGGGGCGGTGCCGCGGACGGCTCCACGGCGCGGGCGCGACCGGCCCTCGGGGGTTCACCTGCGGGGACGGCGGGCGGCGGGCGACCCGAAGGGGCGGGGAACCGCGCGAACAGCCCCCACGCCCCCTGCGGTCGTCCCGCGGCGGACGGAACCCGGCCGGCGGCCGGCCGTCAGCCCAGGTCACCCTCGGCGGTCAGCTCGGCCAGCCGGACGAGCGTGCGCACCGCGGAGCCGGTCCCGCCCTTGGGGGTGTAACCGAACGGGCCGCCCTCGTTGAACGCCGGGCCGGCGATGTCCAGGTGCGCCCAGGTGATCCCGTCGCCCACGAACTCGCGCAGGAAGAGGCCGGCGACCAGCCCGCCGCCCCACCGCTCGCCCATGTTCGCGATGTCGGCCACGGACGAATCCATGCCCTTGCGCAGGTGCTCCGGCAGCGGCATCGGCCAGGCCGGCTCGCCGACCTCCTCCGCCGCCTCGTGGACCGCGGAGCGGAACGCGTCGTCGTTGGCCATGACGCCGAACGTCCGGCTGCCCAGCGCCAGCATCATCGCGCCGGTCAGCGTGGCGACGTCCACGATCGCGTCGGGGTTCTCCTGCGAGGCCGCCCACAGGGCGTCGGCGAGGACCAGCCGGCCCTCGGCGTCGGTGTTGAGCACCTCGACCGTCTTGCCGCTGTACATCCGCAGCACGTCACCCGGGCGCACGGCGGAGCCGGACGGCATGTTCTCGGCCAGCGCCAGCCAGCCGGTGACGTTGACCTCCAGGCCGAGACGGGCGGCGGCGACGACCGCGGCGAACACGGCGGCGGCACCGCTCATGTCGCACTTCATCGTCTCGTTGTGACCGGCGGGCTTCAGCGAGATGCCGCCCGAGTCGTAGGTGATGCCCTTGCCGACGAAGGCCAGGTGCTTGTCCGCCTTCGGGTGCTTGTACGACAGCTTCACCAGGCGCGGGGTGGCCGCCGAGCCGCCGCCGACGCCGAGGATGCCGCCGTAGCCGCCCTTGACCAGGGCCTTGTCGTCGAGCACCTGGATCTTGAGGCCGTGCTCCTTGGCCGCGGTCTGGGCGATCCCGGCGAAGACGGCGGGGGTGAGGTCGTTGGGCGGCATGTTGATCAGGTCGCGGGCGCGGTTCAGCTCCTCGGCGACCGCGGTCGCGCGGGCGACCGCGCCCTTGTGGGCGGCGTCGCGCGGCTTGCCGCCGAGCAGCGTGGCCTCGGCCAGCGGCGCCCTGCCGTTCTTGGCCTTGCCGTTCCCGGCGTCCTGGGCGTTGCCCTTGTAGGTGTCGAAGGAGTAGGCGCCGAGCAGGACGCCCTCGCCGATCGCGCCGATCGCGCCGGGGCCGTCCACGGGCAGCGCGAACGCGGCCTTGCGGGACCCGGTGAGCGCGCGCGCGGCCACGCCGGCGGCCCTGCGCAGCGCCTCGGCGTCGAATCCGGCGTCCTCGTCCTTGTCGTCGGGCTTCGGGCCGAGGCCCACCGCCACTACGAGCGGGGCCTTGAAGCCGGCCGGCGCGGGCAGCTTCGTCAGCTCGCCCTCGGCACCCGAGGCGCCGAGGGTCTCCAGGACGCCGGCCAGCTTGCCGTCGTACGCCTTGTCCACGGCCTCGGCGCCCGGCGCGACGACGGGCCCCTGGGCACCCTTGGCGACACCGATCACGATCGCGTCGGCTCGCAGGCCGGGCGCCGCGGAGGTGCTGAGAGTCAGAGCAGTCACGGTGGTGAGTTCTCGCTTCCGATGTGAAGTTGCTGTGGCCGATGTGGGGTGGGTCGACCGGGCCCGAGAGCCGACCCTAGGTCCAGGCCCGGGGACAGGTGGCAACCGGGGCCCTCACCCTGTCGGCGAACACCCGGGACGAGACTACGCGCGTGTGTGTCTTCGCTCATTCCTTCGGGCGTTCACCCGGGCGTGGCGTCGAGGCCATTTCTCCCCCTGCATACCAGTGACCTGAGTCACACTCGTCGGGTTCCGGTGTGCCGCTGAGCCACCGGTTCGCATGATTTCCACTGATTCTCCGCGGAGTCACCACGGGGAATCCTCTGGGGGAGGAACCAGCCATGGCCCACCGCGCACGCCGCTGGAGAGCGGCCGGCGTCACCGTCACCGCAGCGGGGCTGATCACACTCGGGCTCGCCGCGCCGGAAGCGTCGGCGGCGGCCGAGCCGCGCGTCGACCTCAGGGTGCTGGTCGTCGACGACGGCATAGGCCCCGTCGGTGCGATCACCGCCCAGCTGAAGAGCGAGGGCGTCCCGTACACCACCGTCGACCTGGACGACTCCGGGCGGCCCGCGATCACCAGCGCCTTTCTGAGCGACACCGTCGGCGGCCGGCCGCGGGCGAAGTTCCAGGGTGTGGTCCTGCCGGACGAGGCCCCGTTCGGCGCGGGCTCGGCCGAGCAGGCGGCGCTGGAGACCTACGAGAGGACGTACGGCATCCCGCAGCTCGACGCCTACACCTGGGCCCACCCCGAGGTCGGGCTCGACTACACCGACAGCAACGGCTACGCCGGCCCGCTCGACGGACGCCCGGCGAACGTCACCCCGGCCGGCCGGGCGGGACCCTTCGGCTACCTGAAGGGCTCCTTCTCCTTCGAGGACAACTCGCCCTCGGTGGACGAGAGCTACGGCTACGTCGCCCAGCCCCGCACCGGCTTCACCAGCTATGCCGACACGCCCGTGCCCGGCGGCACCGGCACCGGCAGCCTGCTCGGCGAGTACGCCCACGACGGCCGCCGCGAGCTGGTGGTGACCTTCGCCTACAACCAGTACCAGCAGCAGTTCCGGGTGCTGGCCCGCGGCATGGTCGAGTGGCTGACCCAGGGCGTGCACCTCGGACAGGCCCGCAACTACTTCGCGGTCCACGTCGACGACGTCTTCGCGCCGGACGCCCGCTGGGACGCCGCGCGCAACTGCACCCCCGGCGACATCGACTGCGCGGGCGGCGGTGACGACACCGGGACACCGATCCGCATGACCCCGGCCGACGCCCAGTACCTGGCCTCCTGGCAGCAGAGTCACGGCTTCACGCTGGACATGGTGTTCAACGCGGGCGCCGGCGAGGAGTGGAAGAGCGACAACGGCGGCCAGGACCCGCTGGCGGACCAGCTGCTGAAGGACAAGGCCAGGTACCGCTGGGTCAACCACACCTACACCCACCTGTTCCTCGGCTGCGTCCAGGACGTGACGACCGTGCCGTGGAGCTGCGTGAAGAACGCCGACGGCTCGACCAAGTGGGTGAGCCGCTCCGACATCTCCGGGGAGATCGCCGACAACTACGACTGGGCGCTGCTGCACGGGCTCTCCGTCGACCGCGGCGAGCTGGTCACCGGAGAGCACTCGGGCCTGAAGACCCTGCCGCAGCAGCCGCAGGACAACCCCGAGCTCGGCCCCGCCCTCGCCCTGAACGGCGTGAAGTGGACCGCCTCGGACAACTCCCGCGAATCCGAGCAGCGGGCCGTGGGCAGCAGCACGCTCACCGTGCCGCGTTACCCGATGAACGTGTACTACAACGCCGGCACCAAGGCCGAGATGGCCGACGAGTACAACTGGATCTACACGTCCAAGGCGGACGGCGGCAGCGGGATCTGCGAGGACAACCCGACCTCCACGTGTCTGGCCGAGCCGCTGGACACCGCCACCGGCTACCTGGACCACATCGTGCCGAACGAGGCGCACACCGACCTCGGGCACGTGCTGGGCAACGACCCGCGTCCCCACTACGTCCACCAGTCCAACCTGGCCGAGGACCGCATCCTGTATCCGGTGCTGGACCGTGTCCTGGCCGACTATCAGGCCCTGTTCGCCGACGACACGCCGATCGTCAACCTGCGTCAGAGCGCCATCGGCGCCGAGCTGCAGAACCGGGCGAAGTGGCAGGCCGGGCTCGACGCCGGCAAGGTCACGGCCTACCGGATCGGCGACACCGTGACGGTCACCGCCCCGTCCGGGACGAAGATCCCGGTGACCGCTCCGGAGGGAACGAGGCAGCAGCAGGTGCTGGGCACGACCACGTTCGGCACGGCCTACGCCGGCAAGCGCTCCGCCTGGTCGACGCCGGGCCTGCTCCAGACGGCACTCACCCTGAAACTGCCATAGGCCGACAGCCCGGAGAACACTCCGCCCCGCCGCTGCACCGCGCCGAGGGCGAACCGCTCGGGAAGGGGCGCGGGGAACTGCGCGACCGGCCGTGAGGGTGCGTGTCCCGGCGGCCGGTGGGCATTGCGGGGACGAGCCGGTCGGGAAGGGGCGCGGGGAACTGCGTGTCCGGCCGTGAGGGTGCGTGTCCCGGCGGCCGGTGGGCATTGCGGGGACGAGCCGGTCGGGAAGGGGCGCGGGGAACTGCGTGTCCGGCCGCGAGGGTGCGTGTCCCGGCGGCCGGTGGGCATTGCGGGGACGAGCCGGTCGGGAAGGGGCGCGGGGAACTGCGTGTCCGGCCGTGAAGGTGCGTGTCCCGGCGGCCGGTGGGCATTGCGGGGACGAGCCGCTCCGGAAGGGGCGCGGGGAACTGCGCGACCGGCCACGACGGACCGTCACCCGGCGGCCGGTCCGCACCCCCGGCGCGCCACCCGCGAAGACGGGCACGTCATCGACAGGAAGGCACGTCACGGGGGTTCGGCCACCCCAAGGGCGCACGTCACCGGGGTACGGAGACCCCCGGGGCGGCCCCAGCCGGTCAGCGGCCGAGCGACAGCAGGACGAGCGCGGTGGTCGCGGCGGCCTCCGCGAGCGCGCCGAACACGTCCCCGGTGACCCCGCCGAACCGGCGGACACACCGGCGCAGCAGCAGTTCGGCGACACCGACGGCGGCGGCCACCGCGCAAGCGGTCCGCACCCCGTCGTACCCCCCGAGGCAGGCACCCGCCGCACCGCCCGCCACCACCGCACCGGCCGTCAGACCCAGCGCGGCGGCCTTCGGCACCACCCCGGCCACGGCCGCCCCCAGCCCTTCCGGCCGGGCGGCCGGCACTCCGGCACGGGCGGCCAGGGTGAGCGCGAGCCGGGCCGCGACCGCCGAGACCACGGCGGCCACGGCACCCCGCGTCCAGGAGGTGCCGTAGAGCTGCGCCAGCACGGCGACCTGGGCCAGCAGCACCAGGACGAGGGTGAGCACCCCGAACGGCCCGATGTCCGACTGCTTCATGATCCTGAGCGCGTCCTCGGCGGGCTTGCCGCTGCCCAGCCCGTCGGCGGTGTCGGCGAGCCCGTCGAGATGCAGCCCGCGGGTGAGCGCGGCGGGTACGGCGACCGAGGCGACCGCGGCGAGCAGCGGACCGGCGCCGAGGAGGAGCAGCAGCAGGCCGAGCCCGGCCGCGCAGCCGCCGACGGCCAGTCCGGCCGCCGGGGCGCACAGCATCCCGGCGCGCGCGGCCTCCCGGTCCCAGCGGTGCACCCGGACGGGCAGCACGGTGAGCGTCCCGAAGGCGAAGCGGAAACCGTCGTGAGGGGAGGACTTGAGCACCGGCGCAGGTTACCCGGCGGTTCCCGGGCCCCCTCCCACCCCCGGGGATAAGGTGCGCATATGGGGCACTGGTGGGAGCGGAACATCGTCGAGCCGGGCAAGCTCCCGCTGCTGGTCGCCCTAGGCGCCTTCGTCGTGACCTTCGTCGTCACCCGGGTCATCACCCGCCTGATCCGGGCCGGCAAGGGACCGTTCGGCAACGTCAAGGCGGGCGGGCTGCACATCCACCACGTCGTCCCCGGGGTCGTCCTCACCGTCGTCGGCGGCTTCGGCGCGGTCGCCAGCGACCGGCACGGCGCCGCCGCGGTCCTCTCGGCCGTGCTCTTCGGCATGGGCGCGGGTCTCGTCCTGGACGAGTTCGCGCTGCTCCTGCACCTCGACGACGTCTACTGGAGCGAGGAGGGCCGCAAGAGCGTCGAGGTCGTCGTGCTCACCGCCGCCCTCGTCGGCCTGCTGCTCGCCGGGTTCGCCCCGTTCGGGGTCAACGACCTGTCCCAGCAGGAGCTGGCCGACCGCGGCACGGTCATCTCCAACATCGCCGCCAACTTCGTCTTCTCCCTCATCGCCCTGAGCAAGGGCAAGGCCCGCATCGCGGTGTTCGGGGTGATCGTGCCGCTGGTCGCGCTCGTCGGCGCGGCCCGGCTCGCCCGCCCCGGTTCTCTGTGGTCCCGCCGTTTCTACGGCCGCCGCCCCCGCGCCCGCGCCAAGTCCGCCCTGCGCGCCTACCGGCACGACCGCCGCTGGGCCCGGCCGCGCCGTGCCGTTCAGGACTGGATCGGCGGCAAACCCGACCCCGGCCCGGCGCGTCTGCCCGACCACCGGTGAGAGCGGGTGGGGCCGGGCCGGCTCCGGCTCCGGTGCCGTAGCGCCGCCAGCAGACACAGCAGCCCCACGGCCATCAGCGCGGCCAGGTGCTCCTTGCCCGCCAGGTTCTCCTTCAGCAGCACCTCGACGACCATCGCGGCGGTCACCGCGCCCGCCGTCACATAGGCGCCGTACCGCCAGCTCACGAACACCGCGAGCCCCACGACCGCCGCCGACGGGCCGGTGTCCACCACCTGCGCGTCGGTCCACGGCAGCCCGAACGGGGCATGCGGGCCGAGGGTGATCCCGAGGCGCGCGTACAGGGTCCCGGCGAGCGTGGCGACGTAGGCGATGGCCAGCGTCCGCCACCAGCCCAGGCACAGTTCGGCGATCCCGAACACCAGCAGGACCTGCGCCAACGCCCCCCACACCGGCAGGTCCAGCGCGGGCACGAACAGCGACAGGGGGGTGCGCAGCAGGGCCGGCCACAGCGGGTCCGCGGCCCGTACCGCGCCCAGGTCCTGCACGGGCCGGTAGCCCCACGGCTGGTTCTGCACGTACTGGAGGAGGGCCGTCAGGGCGACCGCCGTGACCGTCATCGGGATCGCCGGCAGCCCCCGTCGGCTCAGGGGCTCGCGCACGCTGACGTACAGCGGCCCCCACTCGGCGCGGGCCCAGCGGGCGAGCGTTCCCATCAAGCGTTCCTCATCCCCGTACGGTCATCGACATGTCCAGGTGCCTGCGGTGCAGCCACTTCGGCAGTCCCGGCGCCTCCAGGAAGCCCTCCGCGCGGGCCGAGGCGAGGCCGATGCGCGGCAGGTCCGCGCTCTTCTCGAAGAGCAGGAACCGCGGCTCCCAGATGGGCCGGTACTTTGCGTTGGCGCGGTACAGCGACTCGATCTGCCACCAGCGGGAGAAGAAGCTGAGCAGCGACCGCCACAGCCTCAGCACCGGTCCGGCACCGAGGCGCGCGCCACGTTCGAAGACCGACCTGAACATCGCGAAGTTCAGCGAGACCTGCGTGATCCCGATCTCGCGGGCCCGCCGCAGCAGCTCGATGACCATGAACTCCATCAGCCCGTTGTCGGAGTCCCGGTCCCGTCGCATGAGGTCCAGGGACAGCCCGTGCGGGCCCCACGGCACGAAGGACAGCAGCGCTCGCAGCCGGCCCTCGGCGTCCGTGCACTCCAGCATCACGCACCGGCCGTCCTCGGGGTCCCCGAGCCGGCCGAGCGCCATGCTGAAGCCGCGCTCGGTGGCGCCGTCCCGCCAGTCGTCGGCGCGCTCGACGAGGTACGCCATCCGGTCCGCCGGGACGTCCTCGTGGCGCCGGACGCGCACCTCGTACCCGGCCCGTCTCACCCGGTTGTACGCCTGCCGGACGGTGCGCATCGCCCGACCCTCCAGGGTGAACTCGGAGACCTCGACGATCGCCTCGTCCCCGAGTTCCAGCGCGTCCAGCCCGTGCCGGGCGTACACCGTCCCGGCCTCCTCGCTCGCTCCCATCACCGCAGGGATCCATCCGTGCGCCCGCGCCTCGGCCAGCCAGGGCGCGATCGCCCCCGGCCATGCCTCCGGGTCGCCGAGCGGATCCCCGGACGCCAGGCTCACCCCGCCGACGACGCGGTAGGCGACGGCGGCCTTCCCGGTCGGTGACCACACCACGCTCTTCTCCCGGCGCAGCGCGAAGTAGCCGAGCGAGTCGCGGTCGCCGTGCCGCTCCAGCAGCGCCCGCAGCCGCTTCTCGTCGTCCACGGTGAGCGGGTCGACGGCCCGCCGGGAGCGGAAGGCGGCGTAGAGGACGGCGAGGACGAGGACCGTGCTGAGCACGTTGACGGCGACGTTGGCCCAGTTGGGCGGGGCGATCGCCGGGAAGTGGGACTCCTCGGCCGCGACGGAGACCAGGCGCAGGGTGCCGTAGTGCCAGCGCTCCACGAACGTGGAGCGGGCTGCGTCCGGGGCCTGGTTGGTGACCGTCACCAGCACCCCGGCCAGCAGGCTCGCGGCCAGGCCGCCGCCGACGGCCACGGTGGCCGCGAGCCGGGGGTTGGACCGGTCGCCCTTGGCGTAGAACTCCCGGCGGCCGACGAGCAGCGCGCCCACGAAGGCGGCCGTCAGCGCCAGGGAGATCCAGTTCTGCCCGTACCGCCGGATCTCCGGGAACGCCATGGCGAACGTGAACAGGGCCAGGAAGAGGCCGCTCATCACGAGGTTGAGGATCCACGCGGCCCGTTTCCGGCGCCGCATGGTGATAGCCAGGAAGGCGGTGAACACACCGGAGGCGAAGCCGGCCGTCAGCAGGTACGGCGTGAAGAAGTCGTCCTGGTTGTGCCGGCGCACGTCCTGGCCGAGCGAGACCCACACCGCGCTGAGGAAGTTGATGAAGGCGACGGTGCGCAGGTACCAGACGGCGAAGGCGGCGGCCCTCCGGGAAGCCCCGGCGGACCACCGCGCCCGTCCGCCCGTCCGCTCAGCCTCGACTCGCTGTTCCACGGCAATTCGGGCATCTCCCATGGAGCAGGATCATATGGCGGCGGCCCCGGCGAACCACACTTTTCCGTCAGCCGACGCCACCGCCCGCCACCGCCCCCGGCCCCGTCACCGCCCGCAACGGCCCCCACCCGGCCCGTCCGCCGCTTGACCTTGTCCCGCCCTGACGGCCCCCAGCCGCCCCACCACGATCCGCGCGGCCCCGGCTCTCCTCCGGCCGTGACGTCCCCCCAACCGGTCCGGTGTGATCGGGCGGTGCTTGGTCTTTTTTCGCCGCGAAGGTGCTCAGCCGG